>NZ_JAMBOR010000001.1 GCF_023715845.1 Fictibacillus phosphorivorans | reverse complement strand
ACAAGCTTCGCGACATATTCTCGGTACTCTAAAGACTTTCTTTTCATGTGGACACGTCCCCTAAATTAGTTTTGTTTAAGTATAAAGAATTCTCACAAGGATGTCTCCACTTTTAAGACTAATTTAAAAAATCCACTCATTCTGAGCGAAGATAAGAATCTTTGAGCGTGGAACGATAATTCTGAGCGTAGCTCGAAGATTTTGAGCGAAACGAGAGTCATTTTGAGCGAACGTGTAACAGATAAAAGAACACGTACCGTAAAAATTGCTTGCGTCCTTCTAATACCAATAAAGAAAAGGCTGACACTAAAAAGGTCTCCTTACGTGCCTTTTTAGTGTCAGCCCTATTTCGTTTATTCCGATTGATCTTTCATATATTCCTCAAAGCTCTTATCCGTTGAAACAACTTTAATCTTTGTACCTATTTTTATTTTGCTGTAAATCTTTTGTACATCTTTTTCATACATCCTGATGCAACCTGCCGTTACAAACCTTCCAATCGAAGAAGGATTGTTGTTTCCGTGAATTCCAAATGTACGTCCGTCTGTGTTATTTGCATCAAACCCAATCCAACGAGTTCCAAGCGGATTTGATTTGTCTCCTCCTGGTATATCTTTTTTTCGATAATAAGGATCTACTGCCTTGACTGTAATTGTAAATTGTCCCTCTGGTGTTAATTCACTTGATTTACCAGTCGCCACCTTATAGACTTCGGTTATTTTCCCTTCTTCTATAAGGGCGAGTTTGTTGCTCGTTTTGTTAACAATGATATAGGGGTCTCCGAGGGCTTCGGCATTTCCTAACGGCCACAAAGGTGATAAAAACAATAGAAAAACAATTTTGATGTTTATCATGGCATTCACCCTGTCTCTTTTTCATTTAGTATTTGTCAAGACAGGGGTTCTCATGAATGTGGTTTAAATCTTTTTTTAATTAGCAAATAATCCTCTATATCTTGAAGCAATCGATACAGTTTTGACCGTGTTTCGAATTCCTGTCTGTCTTTCGGCAAGTGCATATCCCGAAACTCCTGCCTCATTCTTTCCAAGTCATCCAAGAACAAAGCTGCTGTATTTCCCGGGTGCACCGCTGCGCCCAACCGCTCGAAGAACTCGCCCAATTTTTCTCCTTGAATATAGGATTTATCAATGGAAGATAGAATAGGCAACATCCGCTGAATGATCTCAAACTGCTTTTCTCTCATTTTAAAATAGTAATAATACTGGTTTTCATAACGGATAAAGTGATTTTCAATATCACGAAACGCAAGACTCTTCGCACGAGAGATCAGATCTGCACATTCTGTAATTTCTTTTCCATCCCATGCGTGATTGTTGTGAGCGAGGTAAAGGTGAAATTCATGAAAAATTTTCTTGTATTTAATCTCCAGCTCTTTCTGCATGTCTTGTAGTGTCTTTTCCATCGATGGCATGTATAGATTCATTATGAGGCCTATTCCGATTCCAATGATTATGATACTTACTTCGTTAAGAACGATGGACCAGGAGATTTTCTGCAGTGTATACAGATGCAAAACGATAACCGAAGAAGTAATGATACCTTCTTTTAGGTTTAAGGCAACTATAGTTGGTATGAACAAGATCAACAATAAAGTTAACGCATAAAAATGATAGCCGACTAACGTAAAAATAGCCGCACCGAACAAGATTCCTAATAGGCATGCTGCAAACCGCTCCCATGAACTGATCACCGAGCGTTTTTTTGTGATTTTGATACAAAGAATCGTTAATATACCGGCTGACGTATAAAAATCAAGCTTTAGCCATTCTGCAATACCTATTGCAAGGCCTGCTCCTATAGCGGTCTTTAAAGTCCGGTATCCGATTGTAAATTTCATCCAATAGACATCCTTTCATGCTACTTTCTTCATCTTTTCCCACATTCAAAATTTCTAATTATGTTTAAAACAAAAAAGGACCTCAGCTTGAAGTCCTTTCGTCATTATAGCACTTTTTCTAAGAAAGCTTGAGCTCTCTCTGTCTTCGGATTCTCAAAAAATACAGCAGGATGTTCATCTTCTACCAACTTACCGTCATCCATGAATAGAACACGATCAGCTACCTCTTTAGCGAATCCCATCTCATGGGTTACGATAATCATCGTCATCCCTGTTTTCACTAGGTTCTTCATAACTTGCAGCACTTCTTTAACCATCTCAGGGTCCAAAGCTGAAGTCGGTTCATCAAAGAGCATAATATCAGGTTTCATCGCTAAAGCTCGTGCAATTGCAACACGCTGTTTCTGGCCGCCAGACAACCTTGATGGATAGGCATCGGCTTTGTCGGAAAGTCCAACAGCTTTCAGCAAGTCTAGCGCATTTTTCACTGCGTCCTTTTTGCTCGTTTTTAAAACCTGCTGAGGAGCAAAAGTGATATTCTCTAAGACCGTCAGATGAGGAAAAAGGTTAAAATGCTGAAATACCATTCCAATCTTTTTACGAAGATGATTTTCTAGCTGTTTTATCTCTTTTCCTTCTATTTTGATCGAACCGGCATTATGAGTCTCCAAGAGGTTCAAGCAACGTAGAAACGTAGATTTACCTGATCCAGAAGGGCCAATTACAGCAATCACTTCACCTTTGTTGATGGTAGTCGTAATACCTTTTAAAACTTCATTGTACCCAAAGCTTTTTCTTAATCCATTAACATCAATCACTTTTGGCGAGCCTCCTCTCCATCACACGTCCTGCCATGGTTAACAACATCACAAGTAGATAATAGATCAATCCTGCGAGCAGCAATGGTTCAAAAAATCGATAGTTGCTTGCTCCAACGATTTGAGCACGTCTCATAATATCGAGTGCCCCAATGACAGATACAATCGCAGATTCTTTCGTAAGCGTTATGAACTCATTCATAAGGGCAGGTAAAATATTTTTCATCGCCTGAGGCAAAATGATTTTCAGCATCATCGTACGATATGGTACACCTAAAGCGACAGCTGCTTCTTTCTGCCCCTTATCAACCGCATTGATCCCTGCTCGAATGATTTCTGAGATATAAGCTGCTGAATTTAGAGCAAATGTAAGTACCCCTGCTGAAAATGCACCGATATCCATCCCAGTCAGCTGCGGGACTGCATAATAGATGATCAGCATCTGTAAAATTAATGGTGTTCCTCTAAAAACAGATGTATAAGCATCTGCAAACCACCGTAGGATGGTAACTCTTCCAATCTTAAATAAGGCAAGTACGGTTCCCCATAAGAAGCCAAGTACTAATGAAACCGCCACAAACTGCAACGTAACCCATATTCCATACAAAATATAAGGAATAGAAGGCACGAGCTGGGCAAAATCCAAGTTCATGCCTATCACTCTCTTTCTTTTCTATTTATTTTCTATTTTTGTACTCCGAACCATTTTTCAACGAGTTTGTCTAACGTGCCATCTTCTTTCATCTTCTTAACCTCTTTATTAAATTCGCTAGTCAATTCACTGTTTTTCGGAAATGCAATTGCTGAACCTGCTGCATCGGTATTCGGCAAAGCAAATGATGAAAGTTCTTTATTCTTCTTTAAGAACTCAAACGCAACTGCATCTTCAATAATCGCTGCATCAACGCGGTTAGATTTCATTTCTTGGACCAATTCAGTTACTTTGTTGCGCTGAACAACTTCAAATTTATGATCTTTTAACAGCTTGTCCGCTTCTTTTTCTTGGATAGAAGCAAGTTGAACGCCTAGTGTCTTCCCTTCAAGATCCCCAACCGTTTTGATTGATTTGTCTTTCGTTACGATCAATTGTTGTGCTGCATAATATTCATCTGAGAAATCAACCGTTTTTTTACGCTCTTCATTTGGTGTCATTCCTGAGATAACAAAATCTGCTTTTCCACTGTCTAATGCAGGGATGAGGCCGTTAAAATCCATATCCTTAATTTCTATTTCATAACCTAGCTCTTTTGCAATATGATTAGCTACATCTATATCAAACCCTACGGTATCTCCGCCTTTTGCTGTATCTACATATTCATACGGCGGATAATCAGCTGAAGTAGCCATAATTAACTTTTTCCCGGAAGCATCACTACCTGTTTCCGAGGAGCTTTTTTCTTCAACTGCTCCACACCCGGCTAGAATAGCGATAACTATGATAAAATAAATACTTAACAAATTACGTTTCATCGTGCATATCCCCTTATACATGTTGTTATAATTATTCGTTAAAATGAATATTAACACATAAATACTCAAAACTAAGTATTTTAATAATTCTGAATGTATTTTTATACAAAAGAGGGAGATCCAATCTGGAATTTGGGGAAGTGGTTCAGGGGGCAAGTATCGAAAAAAGAGATACCGTTTACGCTGTAATCTTAAATGATTTTGATTCAGAATGGAAAAGACTTTCTGCCAGATGGAGGTATAAACGAACGAGAAGATCAAGGGCAGCCTATTGAGAGAATGCTTAGAGGAAATGGGTATTCAGACAAAAAGAGCACATAATGAATAATGGGTATTTTTATGCAGAAGAGCCCGAAAAATATATAAAACCTCCAATTTAAGTAGATCACGAACTAGTGTGGATGGGACTTGAAGAGGCAAAAAGAACGCTTTTTCATGTTTCACATGTCTGGGCAGTCGAGCAAGTATTCCATTTCCGATGATAAGGTATAGAAGTCTATAGAAATTTCATAGGCATCCTATAAAAATAAGCTGCCCCAGAGTGTGATAGAGGCAGCTTATTCCATAATTAATCTTCTTTTTTGCAATACTCTTTAAAAGCACTTCTTAATTTATTTACGACTTCCATTGGTTCGTGCCCTTCGATCTCATGACGTTCTACCATCGTTTGAATCTCTCCATCTTTTAAGAGAGCAAATGAAGGCGAGGAAGGAGGATAACCAGTAAAATAAGAACGTGCCTTCTCAGTGGCTTCTTTATCCTGACCGGCAAAAACAGTAACGAGATGATCTGGACGAACATCTTGTTTTACTGAATATGCAGCCGCTGGACGTGCGATTCCACCTGCACATCCGCAAACGGAATTAATCATCACAAGTGTTGTGCCTTTTTTGTTAAATGCATCTTCTACTTCTTCAGGTTTAAAAAGCTGTGTATAGCCAGCTTCAACCATTTCTTTACGAGCCGTCTCTACTACATCATTGAATAAATTGAATTGAAAGTTCATTTCTTCAGCTCCTTTCCTTCTTATTGTACTCAATAAAAGCAATATAAAAAAGAAAAATGCCGTACATGTACGGCACTTTTCTTAGGGGGTTATGGGGTTTGGAGGTGTTGATGTTAAACTCTACCCCCTTTTTAACCTGTGTAAACCATATTTTTGATGATTTTTAATAAATAGATGTGTTTTCTTTCGTCATGTTTTCAAGACGTTCTTTTACACGTGCTAAGAAACGACCACAAACAAGTCCGTCAAGCACACGATGATCCAATGATAAGCAAAGGTTAACCATATCACGTACTGCAATCATCCCATTATTCATCACTACTGGACGCTTCACAATAGATTCCACCGAAAGAATCGCTGCTTGAGGGTAGTTAATGATTGGTGTAGACATCACAGATCCAAATGAACCTGTATTGTTTACTGTAAATGTGCCACCCTTCATATCATCGCCTGAAAGTTTATTCGTTCTTACTTTATCTGCAAGCTCTTTAACATCTCGAGCGATTCCTTTGATCGACTTTTCATCTGCATGCTTAATAACTGGCACATAAAGCGCATCATCAGTAGCTACCGCGATGGAGATATTAATATCTTTCTTCTGAATAATCTTATCTCCCGCCCACATTGAATTTAATTGCGGGAATTCTTTTAACGACTCAACGACTGCTTTGATGAAGAAAGGCAAGAACGTAAGGTTGTAGCCTTCTTTTGATTTAAAATCACCTTTTACAGAATTACGATATTCTACAAGGTTCGTAACATCTACTTCAACCATCGTCCAAGCATGCGGTGCTTCATGTTTAGAACGAACCATGTTTTGGGCGATCGCTTTACGGATGCCTGAAACAGGAATTTCTACATCCCCAGGCATCGATTCAACCTGGATCGGTTTTAGGCCGGATGTTGTTTCTTTTGACTGTGGAGCAGCTTCTTGTTTTGTTTCAGAAGCAGCCGGAGCTGACACAGCTGCTGGTTTGCTATCTGCAGTTGGAATCTGACCAGAATCAATGATCTTCTGCAGATCTTTTCTTGTAATCCTTCCGCTTTGGCCCGTTCCTTCTACTTGGCTCAAGTCAATTCCGTGTTCAGATGCCATGCGGACAACAGCTGGTGAATAACGGCCTCTCGCAGCTGTATCTTTTTTCGGAGCAGCTGTTGTGTTACCTGTTTGAGCAGGTGCTTCAGCAGTCTTTTCTTCTTTTTGAGCAGGTTCTGCAGAACTGCTGCCTTCTTCTGTATCGATATAACAGATCAGCTCACCTACAGATAAAGTATCTCCTTCTCCAGCAACAAGTTCTTTGATTGTGCCGCTAAATGACGATGGGACTTCCGCGTTTACTTTATCTGTCATCACTTCTGCTAACGGATCATACTTTTTAACTGTATCACCTGGCTGTACTAGCCATTTACTGATCGTTCCTTCTGTTACGCTTTCCCCTAATTGAGGCATGGTAATTTGTTGAGTAGCCATTTAAGTTCCCTCCTTCTATTAAAATGCCGCAAGATCTCTCATGGCTTTTTCTACTTTATCTGGATTCACCATAAAGTGTTTTTCCATTGTCGGCGCATATGGCATAGCTGGGACATCAGGACCAGCAAGACGCTGAATCGGAGCATCTAGTTCAAACAAACAATTTTCAGCAATAATGGCTGCAACTTCACTCATAATGCTTCCTTCTTTGTTATCTTCTGTAACAAGAAGGACTTTACCTGTCTTAGAAGCAGCTTCAATGATCGCTTCTTTATCCAATGGATACACAGTACGAAGATCTAGAACATGAGCAGAGATTCCGTCCTTTTCCAACTTCTCTGCAGCCTGTAATGCAAAGTGGACACAAAGGCCATATGTAATAACCGTAATATCTTCACCTTCACGTTTCACATCGGCTTTTCCAATTTCCAATGTGTATTCTTCTTCTGGAACTTCACCTTTAATTAAGCGATATGCACGCTTATGCTCAAAGAATAATACAGGATCCTCATCACGAATAGCAGCCTTCAGCAGACCTTTTACATCATAAGGAGTAGAAGGCATAACGATCTTTAACCCTGGAACATTGGCAAACAATGCTTCTACTGACTGAGAATGATAAAGTGCGCCGTGTACACCTCCGCCATATGGGGCACGAATCGTAATCGGGCAAGACCAGTCATTATTTGAACGATAACGGATCTTAGCAGCTTCCGAAATAATCTGGTTTACTGCTGGCATGATAAAGTCTGCAAATTGCATCTCAGCAATCGGACGCATGCCATACATCGCTGTACCAACTCCTACGCCAGCGATTGCAGATTCTGCAAGCGGTGCATCGATTACTCTTTCTTCGCCAAATTCTTCAATCAAACCAGCCGTTGCGCGGAAAACTCCTCCACGTACCCCAACATCTTCTCCTACAACGAAAACTCTTTTATCACGCTGCATCTCTTCACGAATGGCTTGCGTTACAGCATCAATATATGAAATTACCGGCATCTCGTTTTCCCCCTTTACTCTGCGTATACATGTAGAAGCGCACTTTCAGCATCAGCGTATTTTGCGTTCTCTGCGTATTCTGTCGCTTCATCTACTTCTTTTTGGATATCTTCTGTGATCTGTTTCTCTAATTCTTCCGTTAAGATTCCATTCTCTCTCAAGTATGCAGCAAACGTATGAATAGGATCTTTTGATTTTGCTTCTTCTACTTCCTCACGCGTTCTGTATGCACGATCATCGTCATCAGAAGAGTGAGGTGTCAGGCGATAAGCAACTGTTTCAATAAGCGAAGGACCTTCTCCTCTTCTTCCTCGATCAGCTGCTTCTTTTACAGCCTCATAAACAGCTAAAGGATCGTTACCGTCAACCGTTACACCTGGCATGCCATAACCGATCGCACGGTCAGAAACGTTAGCACAAGCCAGTTGTTTAGAAATTGGAACCGAAATCGCATACTTGTTGTTCTCACACATAAAGATTACTGGCAGCTTGTGAACAGAGGCAAAGTTTGCTCCTTCGTGAAAATCTCCTTGGTTTGAAGAACCTTCTCCAAACGTAGTAAACGTTACGATATCCTTGCCTTCCATTCGTCCGGCTAATGCTATACCTACAGCATGAGGAACTTGTGTTGTAACAGGAGAAGAACCTGTAGCAATACGAAGCTTTTTTGATCCAAAATGGCCTGGCATCTGGCGTCCGCCGCTGTTCGGATCTTCCGCTTTAGCAAATCCGGAAAGCATAAGATCTTTTGCAGTCATTCCAAACTGCAATACAACACCCATATCACGATAATAAGGAAGGACATAGTCTTTTTCGTTATCAAGTGCCATCGCAGCACCTACTTGTGCTGCTTCCTGACCTTGGCAAGAGATGACGAAAGGAATTTTTCCTGCACGGTTTAATAACCACATGCGCTCGTCGATCTTTCTTGCTAAAAGCATTGTTTTAAACATATGGATAACATCTTCATTTGTTAAACCTAATTGTTCATGACGTGTTTCTGCCATTGTTTTTACCTCCTTAAAAATGAATTGCTTTTCCTTCCACTGCTAATCCTGCTTCACCAAAAACTTCTGAAAGAGAAGGATGCGGGTGAATCGTATGAGCGATCTCCCAAGGTGTAGCATCAAGTACTTTCGCCAGTCCCGCTTCAGAAATCATATCTGTTACGTGCGGCCCAATCATATGTACTCCAAGAAGATCGTCCGTATCTTTATCTGCTACGATTTTTACAAAACCGTCACTTTCCCCGTATACAAGTGCTTTTCCAATCGCTTTAAATGGAAATTTCCCGATTTTTACATTGAAGCCCTTATCTTTTGCTTGCTTCTCTGTAAGACCTACACTAGCCATTTCCGGGCTTGAATAGATACATTTAGAGATATTATCATAATTAATCGGTTCAGGACTTAGATTGCAAAGATGTTCTACAGCAGTAATCCCTTCGTGAGAAGCGACATGTGCCAGTTGAAGACCTCCAATTACATCACCAATGGCATAAATATGGCTCTCCGCTGTTTGGAAATACTCGTTTGTCTGAATGTATCCGTTTTCAACTTTTATCGTTGTGTTCTCCAGGCCGATACCTTCTGTATTCGCCTGACGTCCAACCGAAACTAGCATTTTTTCAGCTGAAAACTGTTTTGTTTCACCTTTATGTTCTGCAGAAATCATTACGCCACTTCCGGTTTCTAACGTATCAGGAAGTACTTTTGCAGATGTAACAAGTTTAATACCTTTTTTCTTTAATACACGTGCCGCTTCCTTAGAGATCTCTTCATCCTCAGTTGGCACGATTCTGTCTGCATATTCTAATACGGTTACTTCCACCCCAAGATCATTAAGCATAGAAGCCCATTCAATACCGATAACCCCGCCTCCAACTATGATAATGGATTCAGGAAGGGTTTCCATCTCAAGCGCCTCATCACTTGACATCACGAAATTCCCGTCAATCTCTAGGCCAGGAAGCGAACGCGGTCTAGATCCTGTAGCAACGATTACATTTTGCGGGATTAAGATCTCGTTTTCTGTGCCGTCATTAAATTCTACTGAAACAGTACCTGGCATCGGAGAAAAGATAGAAGGCCCTAATATACGTCCTGTTCCCTCGTAAACTTCAATCTTTCCTTTTTTCATGAGGCTTTGAACACCCATGTGAAGTTGATTGACGATCGATTGTTTACGTTCCTGCATTTTTGAAAAATTAAGACCTAATCCTTCTATATCTACACCAAAATCCGCAGCTTTTTTTGCTGTTTTGTAGACTTCTGCACTTCTTAACAACGCCTTACTCGGAATACATCCTCTATGTAAGCATGTACCGCCAAGCTTACCTTTTTCAACAACTGCAACCGTCTTACCTAACTGGGCTGCACGGATGGCGGCTACATAGCCGCCTGTTCCTCCGCCCATTATGACCAAATCAAAATCTTTTGACATCGCTCATATCTCCTTTTGCTGTTAATCCATCGGCAATTCTGCAGGAGTCTTACCTCCTGGATATTCCTTCGCATTCTCTTCATTCCTTAAAACGCGAAGTCCACCTTCCGCTAATGCTTGAAGCTCATTTTCTCCAGGCTGAATGATACAATCTGAAATCCACTCAACACGATCTGTTATTTTTTTGACGAATTCTTTTCCAAATGCAAGACCGCCAGTTAAAATAATCGCATCTACTTGACCATGGAGGACCGCACTAGCTGATCCTATTTCTTTAGCGACTTGATAAGCCATTGCATCGTAGATCAGTGCTGCTCTTTCATCACCGTTCTCGATCTTCTCTTCCACTGTTCTTGCATCGTTAGTTCCTAGATAAGCAACAAGTCCACCTTGTCCTACAAGTTTTTTCATGACTTCATCCGCGTAATACTCTCCAGAGAAGCAAAGAGAAACTAAATCACCGATTGGAACGGTGCCTGCACGTTCAGGGGAAAACGGCCCTTCACCATGAAGCCCATTGTTAACATCGATTACCCGGCCATTCTTATGAACTCCTACTGTAATCCCTCCGCCCATATGAACAACGATAAGACGGAGTGATTCATAGGATTTATCGAGCATTTTTGATACTCTTCTTGCTACTGCTTTTTGATTTAATGCATGAAATATACTTTTTCGTTCAATGTCCGGAACACCTGATATACGAGCAATCTCATCCATTTCATCAACTACAACAGGATCTACAATAAATGATGGGATATTTAATCCTTCTGCAATCTCATAAGCAAGGATACCACCTAGATTTGAAGCATGTTCTCCATTAAAACCGGTTTTTAAATCATGAAGCATCTGTTCGTTAACGCTATAGGTTCCACCTTCGATCGGTCTTAACAATCCTCCGCGGCCAACTACACAGCTTAATTTGGAAATGTTTATACCTTCATAATCCAATGCTTCCAGAATGGTTTCTTTTCTAAAGCTGTATTGGTCAATAACGGTATCGAACTGGTTAATGGTTTCAATATCATGTCTTATTGATTTTTCAAAAACAGGCCGTTCATTATCATAAATACCTATCTTAGTAGAGGTTGAGCCCGGATTGATCACTAGTATGCGATATTCTTTTTGATGCACGTTTCAAACCTCCATTAATTTAAACCCTTAACGAGTTCGGCTCGATAGAATGTGTCGTTCATTTAATAAAAACTGACTTCTTGATTTTCTCATTCGTTCGATACGCTCTTCGGCAAGACGGTCAGCTGCAAGGTAAGTTGGGATGTTATCGCGCTTAGAGATTTCAATAACACTTGCAATATTGTCATAGATAGTTTCAACTTTCTTAAGTGCTCTATCTCTGTTGTAGCCACTAAGTTCGTCAGCCACATTGATTACTCCACCAGCATTGATCACATAATCCGGTGCATAGACAATACCCATTTCATGAAGCGCATCACCATGTCTCGTTTCTTTTAGCTGGTTGTTTGCAGCACCTGCAATAACCTTTGCTTTGATTTTTGAGATCGTGTTATCATTAATGATTGCACCAAGTGCACATGGAGCAAAGATATCACAGTCCACACTGTAAATATCGTCGATGTCTACAGCTTTAGCACCGAAATCTTCTACAGCACGCTGTACAGCTTCCTTGTTGATATCCGTTACGATAAGGGAAGCTCCCTCTTCGTGAAGGTGTTTACAAAGTGTGTAAGCAACATGTCCTACACCTTGAACAGCAATCACTTTTCCCTCTAAAGAATCTGTTCCAAAAGCTTCCATAGCAGCTGCTTTCATACCGCGGTATACACCATAAGCTGTTACTGGCGAAGGATTTCCGCTTGAACCAAACGCAGGTGATACACCTGTTACAAATGGTGTCTCCTGATAGATTAAGTCCATGTCTTCAACTGTAGTACCAACATCTTCTGCTGTAATATAGCGGCCGTTAAGACCTTGGATGTAACGGCCGAAAGCACGGAACATCTCTTCGTTCTTATCTTTTTTAGGATCGCCGATAATAACCGTTTTACCGCCGCCAAGATTTAATCCAGCTGCAGCATTTTTGTATGTCATTCCTCTTGCAAGTCTTAGTGCATCTTCAATGGCTGCGTCCTCTGAATCATATGTCCACATTCTTGTACCGCCTAGTGCAGGACCTAATGTTGTGTCATGGATACAGATAATTGCTTTTAATCCAGATTGTTTATCTTGGCAGATCACCATTTGTTCGTAATCGTAAGTCTCCATATATTTGAAAATTTCCATTTTGTATTCCTCCTAAAGTTTCTTATCAGTGATGACAGATTTAACAGCTAATGCAATTGAGAGGTATTTACTCTCCGAAGAATCAGCTCGAGACGTTAAAACGATCGGTGCTTTTGCACCGCATATAACCGCTCCAACTTTTGCACGAGCAAAGTATATTAGTGATTTGTATAAAATGTTGCCTGTTTCAATAGTAGGAACAAGCAAGATATCTGCTTTTCCGGCTACTTCTCCTTTAATTCCTTTATGAGCAGCCGCTTCTGTTGAGACGGCATTATCGAGAGCCAAAGGTCCTTCTACAATTCCGCCGGTAATTTGATTTCTAAGATTCATGACGGTAAGGTTGGCAGCATCTAAAGTAGCCTGCATGGCAGGATTAACATTTTCTACTGCAGCTAGTACCGCTGTTTTAGGTTGAGCAACACCCGTTTGCTGAACAAAATCAATGGCATTTTGCAAGATTTGGCTCTTTTGGTTTAGATCAGGATGAATATTCATCGCTGCATCAGTAACAAAGATCAGCCTGTCATAGCCAGAGACCTCAAATGCGGCTACGTGGGACAAAACTTTCCCAGTTCTTAAACCACATTCTTTATTTAATACCGCTTTTAAAAGGACAGAAGTGGAAACGAGCCCCTTCATTAAGATATCCGCTTTTCCACTGTGTACCGCTTTTACAGCATCGATTGCTGCTGTTTGTGATGAAACGATTTCGATTCCCGTTGTAGAATCCCTTGTATTCTTTTCTAGCCAGTCAGAAATGAAAACTGCATTTCCAAATAGTATAAAATGGGCGATGCCCTCTTTATAAGCCCGTAAAACACTTTCCATCACTTCTTGATCGCCTGCTTCTGCCACTGCGATGACTGGTTTCACTTGCTGATTTTTGGCCTGGCTGACCAAGTCTTCCAAAAGCATGTAATCCCCCCTTGTTAAACACCTCTATTACGTATGCAAGTTTCATGCCAAATTTTATTTACTAAGAATCTTTATTGTGTATAGATGATTACGCAACTCTTTGCACGTTATATGCAAAGAGTTGCATGAAATTATTTGCGTACTTTATCGTCTAACCCATACTTTTCAAGCTTATAATAAAAGTTACGTAATGAAATTCCTAAAGCTTTTGCTGTTTTTGTCTTATTGCCTTTGTATTTGTTAATAGCTTCTGTTAAGATTTTCTTTTCAAACTTGTCCATTTGTTCCGATAACGTAATTTCATCCGTAATTTCGGCACAAGAACTGCTCTGATTATGATCCGGCTTTTTCGGATCATTCTGTTGAAGTAAAGAAATATGTTCTCGATTAATGACTGAGTCTGTATGACTCATATGAATAATCGCCCGGCCTAAAACATTTTCAAGCTCTCTAACATTTCCCGGCCAATGATATTTAAGGAGAAAGTCTTCCGCATCGCTGCTGATCACTTCAATATTACGTCCATAATCCTGATTGAGTTTTTGTAAAAGATGATTTGCGAGTAATAAAATGTCACCATTTCTTGCTCTTAATGGGGGAATATAGATGGGCATTCGATTTAACCGATAATATAAATCCTGCCTGAACGTACCTCCCGCTATCATCTTTTCAAGGTTTACATTTGTCGCTGCAATAACTCTGACATTAATGGGAATCGCTTTTGTGCCTCCCACTCGTCTAATTTCACTTTCTTGTAAGACCCTAAGAAGTTTTGCCTGCGTATTCTGTGAAAGCTCCCCTACTTCATCTAAAAAGATGCTTCCTCCATTAGCTTCTTCAAAAAGCCCTCTTTTACCACCTCTTAATGCACCCGAAAATGCACCTTCTACATAGCCAAAGAGTTCACTTTCTAAGAGTGATTCAGAGAGCGCTGCACAATTCACCCTTATAAATTTGTTGAATTTTCGATCGCTCGCGTTATGGATCGCATGGGCAAATAGCTCTTTTCCCGTACCCGACTCACCGCGCAAAAGAACAGTAGCAGGGGTTGAAGCTGCAAGCCTCGCCTGATCAATAGCAAACTTCATCTCATCTGATTCACCGATAATGTCTTCAAAAGAATATTTCGCTTCAAGTGTACGGATGATCTGTCTGGCCCGGTTTAATTCCTCAGTCAAGCCTTTAATCTCCGATACATCATGTATCACACCTACGCTGCCTTTCAGTATTCCATCAACGATAATCGGTGCAACATTAACGATTACATCTTTTCTTTTAGGCCCAACCCGCAGTCTTGCTCCTCTGACTGGTTTCCTCGTTTTTAAAACTTGCATATGGATACTTTCACCTTCGGAAATATCTGTTGTTGCCGGTTTACCAATCACTTGCTCTGCAGTGTACCCAGTAAGTTTTGTGTAAGCAGGATTTATCATGATCCCCTTACCTTCTTCATCAACAACAGATATCGCTTCTTCCGATGATTGAATGATCGAACTAAGCATAATTTGAATACTTTTTAAGTTCGTGACTTCTTCTGCAAGATCAACGATTTCCGTAATATCTTTAAAAACGGCAAAAGCACCAAGTTTTCGTCCATTTTGATCTAATATGGGCGTTCTAGTTGTATAAATCTTTGTACCGTTCGGAAGGATTTGTTCCTGATTTACTTCCTCAATTCCAGAATCCAGCACTCTCGGAAGCTGGCTGTTTGGCATCACTTCCAGAATCGATCTTCCAATCGCCTCTTGGGCAGGAAGCCCTGTCATTCTTTCAGCACTTTTGTTAAATATCGTAATGTTAAGCTTGTCATCAATTACGATCATACCGTCATGTGTATTATCTAATATGGTTTTAAGCTGTTGAAGATTTGCTTCTGCATCCTTAGAACGTTTCAGGTAATCAGTGATCTTAAAAAATTGTGTATCTGAAATAATGTCTGATTTAAGATAAACATCTTCCTGAAGCCGATAGGCCATTTTTTTGGTTGAAGATGAATAGATCACATAATCTGCCTCAAGCTTAGGTGGTGATGAATATGAAAAAACCGGCACATCATCATGCGTTCTTTCTGCACCTGTTTCCTCCACAAAAACTCCGACTGCTTTAAAATATCCGGATGATTTGATAAAGCGAAGAATTTTTTGTGTTACTTCAGGAGCGGTCATTAACAAAACAGTCTGCAACACTACCCCTCCAAACTCTCTATGTAAAATAGATGTGCAATTTTTTTCACACAATTATCATACCTTAGTATGAAAGGGTTTGCAAACTGTAATTTCATCGACAATAAATTAAACTTTATGTACAATACAGAAAGAGGAGTGAGCAGGATCATGAGCAGATATGCAGCATTAATAATTGTTTTAATACCGGGTATCTTGGCCGTAATGGGCATTAAGTGGATGAGGGACACCTTATTTGGCGTCTTACAATTCCCGTTCCCTGTACTTTGGCTTCAGTTTATAGTTGGACTTATTAGTTTTTCTGCTGGGTTGGCCTTTGTGGGAGGATTTATCTTTTACCGAGATCGTAAAAGAAATAAAGTGCAGTTAAAATTCAAGAAAAAATAACCAGTCCACCTATAACAGTTGGCTGGTTATTTTTATTTAACTAAAATCATTGTTAAAATGAAAAAAGGGCTAACTCAAACGAGTTAACCCTTTTTGGTATTATCCAGCTTTATGTTCAATTCTCAGCTTATCAGCGACCATGGCGATGAACTCTGAGTTGGTCGGTTTCGCTTTCGACATGGACACGGTATATCCGAAGAGAGATGAAATGCTATCGATGTTCCCTCTGCTACACGGCTTGATGTCGTGTTAAATTTTTTAGCGATATCAGGATACAACACTTTGGTAATGGATCCTAATAGTTCAATGTCGTTATAAACCATCGAAATCGCTTCTCTCAAATACATATATCCTTTGATGTGAGCAGGAACTCCGATTTCATGAATGATGCTAGTTATGCTTGCGTCTAGATTACGCGGTTTGCTTACGGATTGGAAATTGCTGCGGTTATTTCCGGATGCACGCTGAACGGTTGATTTTTCAGAACCACAGATTTGACGAATCTGATTTGCCAGGTTTTCCATATCAAATGGTTTCAATATAAAATATGAAGCACCTAGATCAACAGCTTTTTTCGTAACGTCTTCTTGTCCAAAAGCAGTTAGCATAATTACATTAGGCTGTGGCAAAACATCGCTTGATCTGATTTTTTCTAAAACTGCTAATCCGTCTAAATGCGGCATGATAATATCAAGTACAAGTACATCAGGATTTTTATTTTCTAAAACGGAAAGACATTCTTGTCCGTTATAAGCTACCCCAATTACTTCCATGTCATCTTGACTTGAAAGGTATTCCCTCAAAAGACTAATTAGTTCACGATTATCATCAGCTAGACACACTTTAACTTTTTGCACCATTAATTCCTCCCCATCCAACAATTTCTTGTTTTTCCCATGTTAAGATTTCAACAATTAATCTTAAATCCCTTTATTTTGTATTAAATTTTTTAGAATTATTTTATTCTTGATGTAAAAAGTGTGTTTTTCTTCATTTTACTTTGAATTTCGACAGATATTAGTATTTCCACCTATGTATATGTCGAATTTTCTTTATAACCTTTATTATACAAAATTTTCATGGAGATGTCTAAACAATAAAGAAAACCTTTTCATAAAGATGAGTTAATGCACAAATAACTGTCTTCAGTTTTCTACAATTCACTCACCATAAAAGTAAAAACAGGCAACTGTATCAGCTCGCCTGTTTTCTTTCTTCGTATATATTTATACCAGCTTCATCAAGCATCCATTCAATATGAACACCATATCCTGAAGTCGGATCATTTACAAACACATGTGTAACTGCTCCAATAATTCTTCCGTCTTGAATGATTGGACTTCCACTCATACCTTGAACGATTCCACCTGTGATCTTTAGCAGTTCGGGATCTGTAATTTTAATGACCATCCCTTTTGTTGCAGGAAACTTTTGAGGAACTGAACTGATAACTTCCACATCAAACTCTCTTACCTTGGATCCATCTACGACGGTAAGGATTTTTGCAGGACCTTCTTTTACTTGATCTGACAATGCTATAGGCAGAGGCTTATTCCAGCTGCCGTTAGATATTTTATCATTTAATTTTCCAAATATGCCAAAAGGACTATTTTTTGAAATATTGCCTAATACTCGCTGATCGTTTGAGAAACGTGCTAGTTTTTCTCCTGGGTGACCATTTGAGCCTTTTTCAATGGAGGTTACAGTAGAACCCAAGATCTCACCATTGTTTACTTTAATCGGTTTTTTTGTATCCATGTCTGAAATCACATGTCCTAAAGCACCATATTTATATGATGCAGGATCATAAAAAGTAAGGGTACCAACTCCAGCAGCAGAGTCTCTAATGTACAACCCTATTCGATAGGACTGATCATTTTTGTCCTGAAGAGGTTTTAGCGTTTTATGCATCGATTTGCCGTCTCTGATGATGGTTACATCCATCGGTTTGTTCGTTTCCCCAGACTCTTTTACAAAAGGACTCACATCGCCCATCTTTTTTATATCTTTTCCATTGATTTTGGTAATAATATCTCCTACCTGAATATCGGCAATTTCTCCTGGAGACTGCTTACCAGTATTCGTATTTACAAGATGATGACCAACAATAAGAACCCCAAGTGTATTTAATTTTACACCTATTGATTGGCCTCCAGGTACAACCTTTAAATCGGAAAGCACTTTTACATCCATTTTCTTAATGGGAAAACTTGCTGCTTCGAGAGTTGCCATATGATCACCATTTGTTTTGGCTTTTATCGAAACGATCTTTTCACTTTCCATTGCCGTTGTATAAATTTCATTTTCTTCCTGTTGAATAGATGTACCTGCAGGAAGTGACTGAACTGAGTTTTGCCCTTCAAAAATTGTTACCGAATCAGGCAGTTTCACATAATCACGCACAGGAGACAAAAAACCGATTCCCACTAAACTTCCAAGGAGAATAACGCCGATCATTCGCCGAAGTAAATCCTTAAACATCTTTCACTCTCCTCGCTCCAAGCTCACACCCTCACCATGGCTGTACCTTTAATTTTGCCTACGGACCATAAGATTATAACCAGCAAAAAAGAAAAAGCTATTCCTTAAATGGATAGCTTTTTCATGCATAATTGCTTTATGATGATTTTTTTATGGACTCTGCAAGGTGGAGCAATTCCTGTGCGTGCTGTTTGGTTAAATCGGTCATTTCAACACCAGAAATCATCCTGCCGATTTCATGAACTTTTTCGTCTGTTTTTAATGATAGCACTTTTGTTACTGTTCTTCCTTGAAGCGTTGATTTTGAAATATGCAGATGAGTATCAGCCATTGCAGCCACTTGAGGAAGATGGCTGATGCATAACACTTGCGAACCAACAGATACCCGATAGATCTTCTCCGCAATAGCCTGAGCTACCCGTCCTGATACCCCTGTGTCCACTTCATCAAAAATGATGGCGGTTATGCCTTGATTTTCAGAAAATATGGTTTTAAGAGCCAGGATGATTCTAGATAGCTCTCCGCCAGAAGCAACTTTAGATAAAGGCTTTAAAGGTTCGCCTTGGTTAGGCGAAATAAAGAATTCTACGGTATCCATACCTGTTTTGAGGAATTGATTTTCTTCGGTTTTTTCCATCACAACCTCAAATTCGGTTTTATCCATATAAAGCTCTTTAAGCTGCTGCTGAATCGCTTTTTTTAACGTTTTTGCTGTCTCTGAACGCTTTTTTCTAAGTTTTTTGCCTGAAGTCTCCAACTCAGAGATAACTTTAGATTGCTTCGCCTTTAACTCTTCAATATGGTTATCTTTGTTTTGAATGAGTTCCAGTTCTTTTTTAATCTTTTCTCCATAACGCAAAATTTCCTTTACTGTTGAACCATACTTACGTTTTAATTTACTGATCTCATCAAGACGCATTTCAATCGCGTTTAATCTTTCCGGGTTATATTCCAGTGAATCAAACATATCACGAATCTTATATGTCAGTTCTTCAAGTACATAAAAACTGCTGCCGAACTGCTCCTCGTCTGCTTTAAGTGATTCATCCAGTGCTGCTACCTGTGAAAAATCGTCCATAGCACGGGAAATTAGTTCAAGACCTTTACCCTCACCATATAAACTGTGGTAGGCGTCCTGCAGATGCTGGTGAATTTTTTCGAAATTGCCGAGCATCCGCTTCTCTTCTTCGAGCTTAATATCCTCATCCTCAAGTAAGTTGGCACCTGAAATCTCTTCGTATTGGTACTCTAATAAGTCAATCCGCTGCGCGATCTCTTGTTCATTCCTTGAGAGTTCGGAAAGCTGTTTGCTAATATCTTTATATTCTTTAAATGCTTCTTCATAAGTCATAAGTTCTTTTTTAAAACTTTTGTCACCAAAGCTGTCTAATAAGAATAAGTGCTTGTCCGGCTGCATTAAGTATTGGGTCTCATGCTGTCCATGGATATCCACTAAAGCTTGACCAATTTCCTTTAATACAGAAAGTGTAACGAGCTTACCGTTCACACGGCAGATGCTTTTTCCACTATCCGTAATATCACGTTTGAGGACAACCATTTCATCAGTGATCGATATCCCAACTTCTTCGCATTTTTCATAAACACGATGCCCTTCATGAATATGGAATAATCCTTCGATTTCTGCTTTTGGTGTTCCATAACGAACAAATTCCGTTGAGCCTCGACCTCCGATCAAAAGGCCGATCGCATCAATGATGATGGATTTTCCCGCACCCGTCTCTCCGGTTAGAACGGTCAGCCCTTTTTTAAAGGAGACACTTAAAGAATCGATAATAGCAAAATTACGAATACTTAATTCTGCTAACAAGTACATCACACCTTATTAAAAGATTTACAGCATATCTAAAAAGCGCTGCGAAATTTCTGCACTTACCTCTTTTGAACGGCAAATAATTAAGATTGTATCATCACCGCAAATAGTACCCATTAAATCTTCCCAATCCAGTTTATCGATCAAAGCACCTATCGCATTCGCATTACCTGGCAGAGTCTTCATAATAATTAGATGATCTGCATAATCAATGCTAATAAAGCTGTCAGTTAATGTCCTACGAAGCTTTTGAAGAGGATTGAACCTTTGATCAGCTGGAAGACTGTATTTATAACGCCCATCATTCATTGGAACTTTTACAAGGTGAAGCTCTTTAATATCACGTGAAACCGTTGCTTGTGTAACATTAAAGTTCGCTTTCTTTAAAAGTTCGACAAGCTCATCTTGTGTTTCAATATCATGATTGCTGATCATTTCCCGAATTTTAATATGTCGCTGTCCCTTATTCACTAGTTATTACACCTCAATTTTTACACTGTCACATTCTGACTTTATCTTATACTATTGTGCATAGGATGTAAATTTATCATGAATAGAAAACGCTTTTTTCTCAAAAAGATAGATGCTTTAAATGTGTTTTATTTCTTCTATAGGAGTAAATGAAGCATAAGGAATAAGCATCTAGAATCATGTAAACAAAAAGAGCAGGAATGTTACTCCCGCTCTTTTTTAAAGGTATTATGCGCTTCCACAACGACTTCCTTAATTCTTTCTTCAGAAATCGTTGGTCTTTCCCCTTTATTTACTTCTCCATGAAGAAGAAATTCAATATTACCGTCTCCGCCGGTTATTGGAGAATAAGACAGATCAACAGGGTTGATGCCTGTCTTATTGGCAAATTCAGTAATTTCAACAATAACCCTCTCATGTACTTTCGGATCTCTGACAATCCCTTTTTTCCCTACTTCTTCCCTGCCGGCTTCAAATTGAGGCTTAATCAGGGCAATGACTTCCCCTTCTTTCATAAGCTGAGTAAGGACTGGAAGGATAATTCTCAGTGAGATAAAGGAAACATCAATCGTAGCAAATTCAGGAACTCCATGTTCAAGCTGATCCGGAGTTACATAACGGAAGTTTGTTCTTTCCATTACAGCAACACGTGAATCATTCCGAAGCTTCCAGGCTAACTGGTTATACCCTACATCGATCGCATAGATAAATTTAGCCCCATTCTGTAAAGCACAATCAGTAAAGCCTCCTGTGGAAGCACCAATATCCATTCCCGTTTTATTTTTTACATCAAAAGAAAAGACTTTTAATGCTTTCTCTAACTTTAAACCCCCTCTTCCAACATAAGGGATAACATCACCCTTAACGGTTAGAGGTGCATCTGTCTCAATCTTTTCTCCAGGCTTGTCCATCCGGGTTGTACCAGAATAAACAAGGCCTGCCATAACAGACCTTTTAGCTTTTTCTCTTGTTTCGCACAACCCGCGATTCACAAGCAATACATCTACCCGTTCTTTTTTCATGTATAAAGGCCCTTTTCAGCTTTTCTCTTAACCAGTTTTTTAACACGTTCAACGAGATCAGGAGTGGTTAGACCGATCTCTTCAAGAAGTTTAGTTACACTTCCGTGTTCAATAAAGCAGTCAGGGATCCCCATTCGGTCAATAATGACATTCGCATGATTGTCTGAAGCGTGTTCTAGCACAGCACTTCCGAACCCGCCTTGTAAAACAGCTTCTTCTATCGTAAGGATCGGCATGTTCTGACTGTACAATTCGTTGAGCATCTCGTAATCAAGCGGCTTTATGAATCGTGCGTTGATCACGCGGGCAGATATTCCCGATTTCGCGAGAATTTCCCAAGCTTCAAGCGCCATTGGTATCGTTGTTCCAAATGTAAGAATGGCAACATCGTCGCCTTCTTTTAAGACTTCCCAAGAGCCGATCGGAATATCTTCAAACTCATCGTCCATTTGAACACCCGTTCCATTTCCTCTTGGGAAACGGATAGCGATTGGACCATCGTCATATTTTAATGCAGAATAAACCATATGCTGAAGCTCGTTCTCATCCTTACCCATCATTAACACCATGTTTGGTATATGGCGTAAAAAGGCAATATCAAATACACCTTGATGTGTTTCTCCATCTGCTCCAACTAAACCTGAGCGATCAATCGTAAATAAGACGTTCAAGTTCTGTCTAGCAACATCATGAACCACTTGATCGTATCCTCGCTGTAAGAATGTTGAGTAGATAGATAGCACCGGTTTCATGTTTTGGGTAGCGAGTCCTGCAGCCATAGTGGTTGCATGCTGTTCTGCAATACCTACATCAAATAGACGATGAGGAAATGCTTTACCATAATCAACAAGTTTAGAACCAATGGTCATTGCCGGTGTAATAACGGTGATTCGCTCATCTTTGTGTGAGAGCTTTTCTAATGTTTTACTAACAACCCCACTGTAAGAGGGACCCGATTGCTCCGGCTTGATCTGTTCTCCGGACTCGATCTTATATGGTCCGACACCATGCCAGCTGTCCTTTTTATCACTCTCGGCAGGTTCGTACCCCTTGCCTTTTTTGGTGAGAACATGAATGATAACTGGACCTTGTGTTTTCTTTGCATAAGTAAGATTTTCAATCAAGTCTTCCACGTCATGACCATCCACAGGACCTAGATACGTATATCCAAGTTCTTCAAAGAACATGCCAGACACCAATAAATATTTCAAGCTGTCTTTAACACGCTCAGCTGTAGCGGCAAGTTTCCCGCCAAAAGCTGGTATCTTTCGGATTAATGCTTCCAGTTCATCTTTAGCTTTGTTATACTTTCTGGCTGTACGCATGCGTCCCAGAACGTTGTGCAGTGCACCGACATTTGGTGCGATAGACATTTCGTTATCATTAAGGATGACAATAAGATCTTTCTGTTCATGGCCAATATGATTCAGCGCTTCTAGAGCCATTCCTCCAGTTAAAGCCCCATCACCGATAACAGCAATGACTTTATCATCCGTTTTTTTAAGATCACGTGCAATGGCCATTCCCATCGCAGCGGAAAGAGAAGTCGAACTATGGCCCGTTTCCCAAACATCGTGTTCACTTTCAATTCTTTTAGGAAATCCGCACAACCCTTTATATTGGCGCAGTGTATCGAACTGTGAAGATCTTCCTGTCAAGATTTTATGCACATACGCCTGATGCCCGACATCCCAAATGAATTTATCTTTCGGGCTGTCAAACACTTTATGCATAGCAAGTGTTAGTTCAACAACTCCTAGGTTAGGTCCTAAGTGCCCACCTCTTACAGAAAGTTTCTCAATTAAAAAAGAACGGATATCACCGGCTAATTTATTTAATTGTTCAGTCTCATATGATTTTAAAAAATGAGGATTCTGAATGTCTTCCAGGTTCATGGAATATGCCTCTCTTTCCATTAACGCCTTTTTTTCTCTTTCTTAGCAGGCGATAGCAGTTTAATTCTTAATTTTTCCTCTATAAAATATAATAAACGCCCAACCTGAAAAATAATAAAGGTTGAGTGGTTGATCGCATAAGATTTTCCTAATGCTTTCCCGCCTACTGTAAGTGCAGCAACGATACTTGTGAAAATGATCGTTATCAAATACTCTAGCTTTGAAGAATTTTGCTGACCTATTGATAGTGTGAGTTCTACTACTACAGCAGCAGATGCTGTACCACTAACTATACCAGAAATATCTCCAATTACATCATTACAAAAGTTCGCTACACGGTCAGCGTTTCTGGTTATCAAGATGGCATGCCTTGCTCCAGGTACTCGTTCTGAAGCCATCGCATGAAACGGAACTTCTTGAGCTGCAGTGGATGCTACTCCGACAATGTCAAAAATAACCCCCGTTAATACGATTAAAAAAACGATTCCCATCCCGATGCCCCACGAAACACCATTCAGAAGGGCAGAAGAAACAACTGTAAAAATAGCCGCTAACACCAGAGTGATAACGGCAATACTTGTACTCCATTTTAGTGTTTTAGAAAAGGAATGCTTCATGCATAACTCCTTCTTTTTTTGGTAACTTTATGTAACAAGGAGTGGTCACCTTATTAAGTAAAGACTGCGGCTTAGGTCCAGTAGGTTTTCCCAGAAGAGTACGAAATGTCGCCATATTCGCGGTTTCCCTTTACTCTCTCCTTAACGTTGTCGCCAAGCGTTAGACTAGATTACCACTTAGTCCGCACTATAATCCTTAACAGGTGTCCGAAATAGCAGAACAGTCTAGGAGTTTTCCTCAACAGCCCTTAGCACATTCCCTAGCCTCTTTTGCAGAGTAGATTTCATACGGCATAAAGTTCAAAATCAGCGGCCAACCGATTAATGACTTTTCACGCCATAATCCCCTCTAACACCACTCAAGGCAGGCTACGCTGCTCGCCTTTACTTTTCCTGAAAATCAAGAAAAGCGGCAAGGCAGGTTCAAACCCCATTTCACAGTAAGGTCTTTTGAACACGAACCGCAAATATGGGGGCCTCCGCGGAAGAAGGGTCATCGCCCACATGCCATTGTGGATCGCCCTTCAACCTTAACTCCCAGCATTAACCCAAGGCTGGGCGCCTCAAGCCAACACAAGGAACTTCATCGATGTGCCCTTTGGCGGATTTTTAGGCCCGCCTTCAGGAACGGGGGGCTGACTAGAATACTGCACCACTCCAAAGCAAATAATATCATATCATACTTCCATTTTATCAACAATCTCTTAGTGATTTCTTTTTATAATGTAGTCTGCAATGGATGCTAATATGCCTGTATTTCTGTTGATTTTCCCTAAATGTTCCAATGAAGTTTGAACATGATTTTCCATTTCTTTTCGTGCGCCTTCAAGGCCTAGCAACTTCGGGTATGTCGTCTTTAAGTTAGCTTCATCACTACCGATCGGCTTACCAAGATCAACTTGATTACCCGTGATATCCAAAATATCATCCTGGATTTGAAAAGCGATTCCGATATGTCTCGCGTAAAACTGTAAAGCGAGAAGCTCTCCTTCAGTCGCATCCGCTGCAATTCCACCAGTTAATACAGAGCACTCTAGCATTTTCCCCGTTTTCTTTTCATGAATACTCTCAAGATCTTTTAGCGTTAACTCTTTATTTTCTCCTTCAAGATCTTCTACCTGGCCACCCACCATCCCTTCTGCACCCGCTGCACGAGAAAGAACAGAAAGCAGCTTGACCTTTTGATCTGCACCCAGGAATACATTGTCTGTGACCAAAGAAAAACTTTCCGTTAATAAGGCATCTCCAGCTAATATCGCCTGTGCCTCACCAAACACTTTATGAGATGTAAGCTTTCCTCTTCGATAATCATCATTATCCATCGATGGGAGGTCATCATGTATAAGAGAATACGTATGTACAAACTCAATCGCACAAGCAGCATCTACAACAAACTCAGGATCTTTTTCAAAACATTCCATGACAGCAAGAGCTAAAATGGGACGGAGTCGTTTTCCTCCTGCCGAAATGGAATACAGCATAGATTCTTTTAAAGTAGCTGGTGCATTGAGCCCATTCAGATAATCAATCATTCTATCTTCTACTAATTGTTTCTTATCTTGAAGATATTGTTCAAAATCGATCAATGATTTTCCTCCTGAATCACTAATGGTTCTTCTTTCCCATCTTCATGCATGATTGTATCCATTTTTCTTTCTACATTTTTAAGCTTTGTATGACATACCTTGGAAAGCTTCATTCCCTGCTGATAAAGATCAATACTTTCTTCTAATGGAACATCACCTTGTTCAAGCTTCTCAACAATTTCTTCAAGCTGTAGCATCGCATCTTCAAATGTGATTTTCTTTTCTGCTTTTTCAGCCATGATTATAGAACCTCCGTTCCAGTGACGTGACAATCAATCTGTCCGTCTTTAAGTTTTATCGTTAAGGAATCACCCGAATGAACTTGTTCTACGGACTTGACGAGTTCTTTTTTTCCTTTTTTATAAGTAAGACTGTATCCCCTATCCATTATAGCTAATGGATTAAGTGCAGTCAGCCTTGAAATCTTATTGGAAAAATTCATTTGGTACTGTCTAATATGCCTGTTTGTTTCTTTAACTAAATTCTTATGAAGCACATTCACTTTTTCATTCGCCTTTTGAAGCTGATCAGCTGGTGAAAACAGTCCAAGCTGACGCTGCAGTTGAGTTAACTCTCTCTGGTGCTCTCCAAGGAAGATTTCTGCCGTTCTTTTCAGTTTATCAATATGTCTGTCCAGTTCCTGTTCCTTTTGCTTCACGAGTTGAGTTGGATATTTAAAAGCATATGATTTCTGAAGTCGGTTTAAATGTTGCTGTTGTCCAGCTAAATATTCTTTCATCACTCGTTTCAGCCTTACATTTCTTTGATGCAGCCTGTCTCCAAGTTCATCCAAATGCGGTACAGCTAACTCTGCCGCTGCTGTTGGTGTAGGCGCTCGTAAATCCGCTACAAAATCTGCAATCGTATAGTCTGTCTCGTGCCCCACTGCAGAAATAACCGGAATTCTTGATGAAGAAATGGCTCGTGCAACAATCTCCTCGTTAAATGCCCATAACTCTTCGATGGAACCTCCGCCCCGGCCTACAATCAACACGTCGGCTTCATGTATTGCGTTTGCTTGTTCGATCGCACGAACAATGGACGGAGCAGCACCAGGACCTTGGACCAGTACAGGAAAAAGCGTAACAATCGATAGTGGAAAGCGGCGTTTTATCGTAGTAATGATATCCCTTACCGCAGCTCCTGTGGGTGATGTGATAACACCTATCCGTCTTGGGAATTTAGGCAATCCCTGTTTACGTGAAGGATCAAAAAGCCCCTCTTGTTCAAGCTTATTCTTTAATGATTCATAGGCTAAAAAGAGATTTCCAACACCGTCTTGCTGCATCGTTCGTACATAAAGCTGATATTGTCCTTGTGGTTCATAAACCGAAAACGAACCTTGAATCAAAACATTCATGCCTTCTTCCGGCTTGAAGTTTAAATATTTGTTGTTTCCTGCGAACATAACCGCACTTACTCTGCTATTTGCGTCTTTTAAAGTAAAATACAGGTGGCCTCTGCTATGCATCTTTACATTAGACAGCTCACCTTTAACCCATACGTCCTGAAGGTTGCCGTCATTTTCAAATAATCGCTTAATATATCGCGTCACAGCAGATATAGGTACATATCGCGCGTTTTGCATTAGTGAACTTCCTTTGTCTTCTTTCTCCATTTTGATGCAAGCACAGTGTTATTCATAAGCATCGTAATCGTCATAGGACCTACTCCGCCTGGAACAGGAGTAATATGCTTTGCTTTTTCCTTGATCGCATCAAAATCAACATCTCCGCATAATTTACCGTTCTCAAGACGATTTACCCCAACATCAATAACCACAGCACCTGGTTTAACCATATCTTCGGTGATAATGTTCGGTTTTCCTACTGCGGCAATTAAAATGTCGGCTTGCTGTGTTTGTGCTGCCAGATCTTTTGTTCTGGAATGACAAAACGTTACCGTTGCATTCTCTTGCAAGAACAGCTGTCCAGCAGGTTTCCCAACTAGGTTGCTTCTACCAACCACAACCACATGCTTGCCCGCAATCTCTTCACCTGTTTGTTTAACCATTTCTACTATTCCAAGAGGCGTACATGGAATAAAGGCATGCTCATCTCCAGCATGCATTCTACCTATATTTATAGGGTGGAAGCCATCAACATCTTTTTCAGGCAGGATTGTCTCAATAACTTTTGATTCACTTATATGTGAGGGTAAGGGGAGCTGAACAAGAATTCCATCGATTTGTTCATCTTGATTAAAGGATTGAATGCAGTCTAATAAATCAGTTTCGGAAATAGACTCAGGCAATTCGGTCAACACGGAGTGCATCCCTAACTCTTTACATGTTCTCTCTTTTGCAAGAACATATGAGCGTGAAGCAGGGTGGTCACCTACTAGAATAACAGCCAGCCCAGGTACATTACCTTCTAGCTTAAGCTCTTGAATTTCCCTAGCCAGCTGTTCTCTTATCTCTTTTGCAATTTGCTTTCCATCTAGTACAGTCATTCTAGTTCCCCCTCAAAAATGATTTATTTTTTCTGGATATCTGAAATGATCTTACCTAATACACCATTAACAAAGCGTCCTGCTTCTTCTCCGCCGAAAATTTTCGCTGTTTCTATCGCCTCATTCAGCGTAACGTTCTTAGGGACTTCATCCATATACAGCCATTCATAAGCAGCCATCTGCAGAACAACACGTTCTACATTAGCAAGTCTTGAAAAGCTCCATTTTTCTAGATAAGGAGTTAAAAATTTCTCGATGTCTGCTTTATTTTTTACAGTTCCATACACGATTTCATCAAGAAAATCATCTGATGGTTCTCCTTCTAATACGTGCTCCATTGCTTCTTCAACACCTGTGTCACTCACTTCAATTTGAAAAAGTGATTGAAAGGCTTTTTCTCGAGCAAGTCTACGTTTCATAATTCGACTTCCTTTCTATATGCGAACAATTTCTACCTAGCATAATAACATATTCATAGGAGGGGTTACAATCCGAACATTTAATACTAAAACCCTTCAAAACATTCAGTTTTTTTGCATTTAAGAGACTGCCTTTTAAATAGTTAAAAGAGTCTATTGGAACAATGGCCAAGAAAGAAAAAAATCAAAGGGGGAATCCCCCTTTGATTTCTGTTTCAATCTACTTCAGGTGCTTCATACGGTTTTTCTTTGGAGTCAAATTGAACGCCTACAACAAAAACATTGATGTCTGTTGCTTCAAGAGCAGTCATGTCCAACAACGCTTGTCTAACATGATCTTGAATTTTTTGAGCTACGTCTGGAATCGAAACTCCATATTTCATAGATACATAAATATCAATCGAAATACCTGCTTCTGAAAGCTCAACTTTAACGCCCTTACCGTGCGTTTTTTTACCGAGCCGTTCAACGACTCCACTTGCAAAGCTTCCTCTCATTGAAGCCACACCATCAACATCTGAAGCTGCAATACTTGCAATAACTTCAATTACTTCAGGTGAGATTTCAACTTTTCCTAACTCTGATGAATAGCTCTCCATCTCAAACGAAAGTTCATTCATTTTTTGCACCTCCATTGTTATTCACTTTTTGATGTTAAGTCATGGTTTTCTAAAAACTTAGTATTAAAATCGCCATTCACAAATGTTTCATGGTTTAAAAGACGAAGATGGAACGGAATGGTCGTGTGTACGCCTTCAATAACGAATTCACTTAATGCCCGCTTCATACGATTGATCGCTTCTTGTCTCGTATTTCCGTAAGTGATTACTTTAGCGATCATAGAGTCATAGTATGGCGGTATTGTGTAGCCAGGATAGACGGCTGAGTCAACACGGACACCTAGTCCTCCTGGAGGCAGATACATGTCAATCTTTCCAGCAGACGGCATAAAATTCTTTTCTGGATTTTCAGCATTAATACGGCATTCGATCGACCAACCGTTAAATTCAACATCATCCTGTGTATATCGTAACTTTTCCCCAGAAGCTACTTTGATTTGTTCTTTTATAAGGTCGATCCCAGTTACCATTTCCGTTACAGGATGCTCAACTTGAATACGTGTGTTCATTTCCATGAAATAAAACTCACCAGTATTATGATCAAAAATAAATTCCACAGTTCCTGCACCAGAATATTGAACAGCTTCCGCTGCTTTAACAGCTGCTTCACCCATTTCTTTACGCTTTTCCGGACTAATCGCAGGAGATGGTGTTTCCTCTAAAAGCTTCTGTAAACGTCTTTGAATACTACAGTCTCTTTCACCTAGATGAATGACATGTCCATAATTATCTGCAAGGACTTGGATTTCCACATGACGGAAATCTTCGATGTATTTTTCGATATAGACGCCAGGATTTCCGAAAGCGGTAGCCGCTTCTTGCTGAGTGATCGCTATACCCTTCAGCAGTTCAGCTTCATTTCTTGCAACACGGATACCTTTTCCTCCACCGCCGGCAGTTGCTTTAATAATGACAGGATAGCCAATTTTATTACTGAGTTCAACAGCTTCTTCTTTATCCTGGATAATTCCTTCAGAACCGGGAACGATCGGCACCCCTGCATCTGCCATTGTAGCTCTGGCAACATCCTTAATTCCCATCTTGTTGATCGCTTCAGCACTAGGACCTACGAAGGTTACGTTACATTCTCTGCAAAGTTCTGCAAAATCAGCGTTCTCAGCTAAAAATCCATAGCCTGGATGGATCGCATCTGAACCTGTCAATGTAGCGACACTCATAATATTGGTGAAATTCAAATAACTGTCTTTTGAAGCAGTTGGTCCAATACAATAAGCTTCATCTGCTAAACGAACATGCAGTGCATCTTTGTCAGCTTCTGAATAAACGGCTACCGTTTCAACACCTAGTTCTTTGCATGCTCGAATAATCCGTACTGCAATTTCACCACGGTTTGCTACTAATAGCTTATTAATCATAAACATACCCTCCTATTCTGCTTTCACGAGGAACAGAGGTTGTCCATATTCTACTAGTTGTCCGTTCTCCACCAATACTTTTACAATTTCACCATTTACTTCAGCCTCGATTTCATTAAACAATTTCATCGCTTCGATGATACAAACGACGCTGTCTTTAGATACTTTGTCACCAGGCTTTACAAAAGGAGGATCTTCAGGAGATGATGCCGCATAAAAAGTACCCACCATCGGTGACACTACTTTATGTAAATTTGAATCATCTTCCTCAGCCTTTGGCTCTTGCTGAACTTCCGGGCTATCCTTTACAGGTTCTGCAGCAGGAGCTGACTCACGTGCAGGTGGTGCTTGAGTTACAACAGGTTGAACCGGTGCTTCTTCTGTTCGGTATGTAACAGTTGCTGCCTCATTCTTCTTAAGAACGATTTTTGAACCGTCATTTTCATATTTGAATTCATTAATACTTGATTTGTCGATAAGTTTAATTAGTTCTCGGATCTCTTGTATTTTTAGCATAAATCTCGACTCCTTTAAACAATCCTATCCAGGTTTATTTTGGTTATTTAGCACCTTCTATTGTGACTAGGTCTTAACAAAAGTAATATACCACATTTCTTTTTTTATGGATACATTAGTTTCATGTACAATCTAATAGTACACGAATCCTCAATAGATTGTAAGCGATTACCGTTATGAATGATTGATTATTCTATTTTTGCCTTTAAATAACGAATACAAACTTTGAAAATAGAAGTTTTTATGTATCAGAGTTATGGAAGGGTTGATTATCCGTAAAATTTACTCGTAAAGTAAATGAGAGTTGTCATAATTATGACTTGAACCACTATAGTATATAGGCTTTATTGAAAAGACTCTTCCCCTTTTAATCATCTTCCATTCAAACATGATGAGAAAAAAAGAAAAAACAATACTCCTATGAAACTACTCAGTATAGACATAATCAACACACCCCTGCTCCACTTTCTTAGTGTAGTCAAAATATACCACGAATTCTCATAAATAAAAAAAGCCGGAGTCACTCCGGCTTCCCTTTACTTTGCTGCATGATATTCAACGGCTACAGTCTTGCTTTTACCCAGATGTTCGTTTGCTAAATTCATAATCTCTACAACGTCTTTTTTGGATAATTTATCTGCTTTTACAATGACCTTGATCTCATTATTCATTGTGCTGACAAGCGCATCTTTAAAGCCCATTGATTTGATTAAGGTTTCAAGGGTAGCTTCCTTCATTGTCAGAGATTGAAGTTCAGTCATTTTTGCCCATGCTTCTGCTTGTACTTCCGCAGACGCATCTTCTGATCCTGCTACAGCTACATAATCAGCACTCATCTCGTCACGAACTTCATCACGCTCTAAGCGAAGAGCTGTGAACATGTCATCGTTGGCAACTCCAGAAACGGTGGCATCCTTCCCAGATTTTTTACCTGCCTCCAAGTAAGCGAGATCATCTGTCCCGCCTGGTGCTGTAATGTAATAGACAGACAAGACAATAATCAGACTAAGCATTGTTAAAAGCCAAACTGTTTGTTTTTTTAGTAACATTTTAATCCCCCTCGTATTTTTTGGGAACCACAGATACATTGTGGCTGCCGATATCAAATACTTTTGTTATCACATCGATGATCATTGCTTTTGTTTGCAGATTCTCTGCTCCTTGAGCAACTACTGCAATACCCCTTATTTTAGGCTTTTCAGTGGTAATGACTATAGGTTCCTCTCGTCCATCGTTTTGAACGATCACGACCTTTTCTTCTGTCTTTTGATCTTCAATCGTTCTTTTACCTCCACTTTTATCGTTCTCTGATGTTGTTTGTCTTTGAACACTGTCGTCTCTTGCAATTTCTTTTCTCTCCGTAGTATCAAGCTCTACAAAAACAGTAGCACTCTCCACCCCTTGGATCTGTTCCAACAGATCTTTCAGCTGGTTCGCATATCTGTCTTCATACGATCGAATGTTCTTGCTCGTAACTCCTTTTGTATCCTTGAATACAGCTTCTGATTCATTTGATTGTTTTTTAGTCGAAAGTGTTGACATGGAAACATTTTTAGCAGGGGAGTCGATCATTTTGCTTATAAACATAAGAGCGATTCCCAATAGAAGCAGTACAAGTAAGTATTTTTGTTTATTCCCTGCTTTATCACTAAGCTGCAGCCATTTTTTTATCTGTTCCCAAAATGAATGTTTCATTGGGATGACTCCTCTCCCCCTTCCATTTCGACCTCAAGTTGCGCCTTGTCTAGTTGCCATTGGCTGGCCAAGAACTCTATAATCTTCTCAGGAACTTCATCTTTATCAGCTTGCTCTCTATGATCAGCAATACTCACTTCCACTTCCGATACTTCTGAGATGCCCGCTGATTCATGATGTTTAGCTAGTACAACTTTTAGACCTGTTATATCATTAGGGTTTAAAGTTTCTGTACCGCTTTTCGTTTGGATTTGAAGATCGACTATTTCTAATTCATACGTCTTTTTCAACTCCTCCTGAACTTTCTCTTTCATTGGGACAGCCATTTGCTCTAATATATATGCACGTTGTGCGCCTTGTATTTCACTTTTATTTTTTTCTATCGAATTTTTTATTTCATTTTCTTTCGCAGCAGCGGGTACATCCATCGCTTGGAACACTTGGTTGATGTCAGAGTTTAATAGTTTGAATAGCGGAGACAACATGGCGAGCAAGATAAGAAGCCCAATCACCATCTTGATATAACTTTGAAATTGATTGCCAGGTAATAAAAGTTCGATTACCCCTGCAAGCAGAACGAGTACGATGATGTTTGTGACCCAGTCAGTTAAGAATCCCATTTTAAAACGCCTCCTACCGAACCATCAGTGTGACATTGCCAGCAGCTATTATGATGGTTATCGCAAGAAAAAACATGATAGACACTGTCATGAGAGCTGCGAAAATAAACATGACACTTTTGCCGATAATTCCTAAACACTCTACGATCGGTCCTCCACCAAGAGGCTGCAGCAAGGCTGAAGCCATGCTGTAAATGAAAGCTAAGATTAATACTTTAATAGCTGGGAAGATGGCGATCGTCAATATAAGTGCCGCGCCAATTATTCCTATAGAATTCTTCAGAAGTATCGAAGCACTCATCACGGTGTCGGTCGCATCAGTAAACATTCTTCCTACTACTGGGATAAAATTACCCGTGATAAATTTTGCAGTTTTAATCGTTATTCCATCAGCTACTGCTGCTGTTGCACCTTGAACACTCATGACACCAAGAAAAACCGTAAAGAAGAAGGCGAGTGCTCCAATGCTGATATTCTTCAGCAGTTTGGCTAAATGAGTAACCTTGTGATGTTCTGACATGGTTGAGACGATACTTAATAAAGCTGATAAAAAAAGCAGAGGCAGTACAAAATTTTTAATGAGCAGACCGCTCGTGTTAACTAAAAACAAAATGACGGGATGAAAAAAAGCAACTGAAGCTATACTTCCCACAGTCGCCATCAGAGCTAGAAGAAGAGGGATCAAAGCAATCATAAAACTGAGCATGGTATCAATCGCTTCAACAGCATAGGAAACCGCAACGTGAAAGCTATTGAGTGCCAAGATGATCAACACCATATAGATAATCGCATAGGCAATTTTAGAGATCGCTGATTTATCAAACGCGTTTTGTATGGACTGCAAAAGCATGCTAAACACGGTGAGCAAGATCAAGGTTCCTAGAAGTTTTCCGTGAACAGCCATTTCATGGAACATATATTTCATCAGACCGATCAAATATGCTTTTATCGAAAATTCTTTATCACCTTTTACAAACTCAATAAAAGTACCTTTTTGGCTCTCTGGCAAGAACCCGCCATATTCTTGTGAGACGCTATCCCAAAACTTTTTAATTTCGTCAAGCTGCATAGATGAGACCTGATGCTCTACGATCTCGGACGTGATTGACTCGGCTGAAACGGAAGCTTGGCTAAAGAACGTTATCATTAGTACGAATATGAGTACAAAAAAGCTTGTCCGCGTCCTATTTCTTCTCATCTTTACGACCCGCTTTCTTATTTAGGAATAAGCGTCAGCACGGTTTCAATAATGACCGTTAAAATGGGGATTGCCATAACGATAATGAGTATCTTTCCTCCGAGTTCTATCTTGGATGCAATAGCACCTTGACCAGCATCCCTCGTAATCTGAGCTCCAAATTCGGCAATATAAGCAATCCCTATGATCTTTAAAAGTGTTTCTACATAAATCATGTTTACATTTGCGTTAATCGCCAGTCTTTGAAGCATGGCAATAACCTGTCCGATCTTATCGATCAGAAATAAAAAAATTCCCGCGCCTACCATTAAGGTAATTAAAAAAGCAAAATTCGCTTTTTGCTCTTTCAGGACTAAGGCTAAGAAAGCTGCGACCAGTCCAAAACCTACGATTTGGATGATTTCCAATTGGTCTCCCTCCTTAGTTCTGGAACAAAAATACTCCTTTTACTTTCTGGAACAGGTCATCAAGCAAGGTGATCACCATGAATAAAGCAACCACAAAACCTAATAACGTCACCCAATGTGCATAATCTTCTTTTCCGATCATCTTTAAGACCGTATGCAGCATAGCCACGATTATGCCTAGACCAGCGATTTGAAATACTGCGTTAACATCTAGTCCCATGTAAAGTTCCCCCTTTTACATTAAAAGGATTACGATTAAAAGTCCCATCAGTACACCAAGACTTTTGCACATTTTTTCATAACGCTCCTGTATATCCCTTGCTTCTTTTTCCTCACGATTCAGATGAGCAAGGGTCAATTGAATCTGTTTCTGCTGATGTTCTTTATCATGTCTGCCTAGAGTTGATCCAAACTGTCGCAGCACTTCGATCTCCCCGCTTTTAAACAATGATTCTTCGGCTAAAAGCTCCAGCTGATTTTCCCAAGCTTCTTGAACAGTATGTTCTCCACTGTTTAACATGTCTGAAATCGTTAGAAAAAAAGAAGCTAACGGCTCTTTTAACGGTTTTCCTATATGCTGGAATGCTTCACTAAGCGGGGTTGAGCCATACATGATCTCTGCTTCTAGCGCCTGCAGGGTAACTTTCAATTCTCTCAGCCGCTTCGGCCGTTCTCTCACCCGTTTCGCCCATTCAAATCCGAATATGGTTGTAGCTGATAATATAGCAATAGCACCGAACCAGCTCATCATGCTTCACCACCTGACGACCGAAAAATTTCATTAAATGAGCCGTCATAAATCCGCTGAATCGTACCCGGGCCTTTTTCTCGGCTCAATATCACGTATCGTTGAAATAATGAAAGACCCGATAAAGGTTTCATCACCGGTCTATTTAGAGCATCTTTCAAAGTGCTGCCGTGAGCGGTGAATATCATCTGAACCCCAGCATGCATAGCTTCCAGGATAGCTTCACCATCCTCTTTCCTTCCGATCTCATCGACGATTAAGACTTGAGGGCTCATTGAACGGATAAGCATCATCATTCCTTCCGCTTTTGGACAAGCATCAAGTACATCCACTCGTTTACCAAGCGAATGTTGTGGCACCCCTTTAATAGATCCTGCTATCTCAGAACGCTCGTCCACGATCCCCACTTTAAACGATGGGATGTTTCTATGTTTCACACCGCAGCTGACGAGTCTTGCGATATCACGTAACAGTGTTGTTTTTCCTGTTTGAGGAGGTCCGATCAGCAACGTATTGTGCCATTTTTTTTGAAAAAGGTAGGGAATCAGCGGATCAGCAATACCGATTTTTTCTCTGGCGATCCTGATATTAAAAGAACTTATCTCTTTAATCGCTTTTACAAATCCCCGTTCAGTGACTACTTTTCCAGCGAGTCCAACACGATGACCGCCAGAGATTGTAATATACCCGCGCTTAAGTTCTTCTTCTAATGCATATAGTGAATGTTGACTCAATCGATTAAGTAGAATTTGTGCCTCTTCAGCAGAAACTGGCTTATCCGATGGATAGATCGGATTGTTTGAACATACGATTTCCAACGGCTGTTCAATCCTGATTCTTATTTCTTCCATGGATTGAATAACGTTTGCAGGAAGATTGTGGAGTAACTGCTGAATTTCTTCTGGAAACAATCTAAATATTTTATCCATAGCCTGAGTCTCCTTTTAAAGGCTCGTACTATAAAGCTATGGCCAATCTCTAAGCTTTATGCCAATAAAGGAAGCTTTCATTATGATCGGGGAAATGATGGGGAGGGATGTTTTGACAAACTTCGACAATACTAATTCAATAAAAAAGCCTTATTCCGAATAAACGGAATAAGGCTATAAAAATTATTATTATGCGCGTGAAACATAAGCTCCATTTCTAGTATCGATCACAAGTTTGTCTCCTTCGTTAACGAAGAAAGGAACTTGAACAGTCAGACCAGTTTCAAGAGTAGCTGGTTTTGTTCCGCCTGACGCGGTGTCCCCTTTAATCCCTGGTTCAGTTTCGGTGACCACTAATTCAACCGTGTTCGGAAGCTCAACTCCAAGTGTTTCGCCTTGGTACGTCATGATATGAACCGTCATGTTCTCTAGTAAGTATTTTAATTCGTACTGAATTTGAGATGCAGGCAGTTCGATCTGCTCGTATGTTTCGTTGTCCATGAATGTGTGTGTGTCACCTGAAGCATAAAGATATTGCATTTTGCGGTTTTCGATATGCGCTTTAGATACTTTTTCTCCTCCACGGAACGTTTTCTCCTGGATTCCGCCAGTTCGCAAGTTGCGTAGTTTTGAGCGTACGAAAGCAGCACCTTTTCCTGGTTTTACATGCTGGAATTCAAGTACTTGCCAAATTCCTCCGTCAACTTCAATCGTTAAGCCTGTTTTAAAATCGTTTACTGAAATCATGTTTTTTCCTCCTGATTGGTTAACTTATCGTTATAAGAGACTTTGTAGAGTGGGTAAGTGATTCATTGCCGTCTTTTGTAATGAGGGCATCATCTTCAATTCTTACTCCCCCAAGACCTGAAATATAGATACCAGGTTCCACGGTTACTAGCATACCAGGTTCTAAAACTGTATCAGATTTAACTGACAAAGCAGGACCTTCGTGAACATCTAACCCGATTCCATGACCTGTCGAATGTCCAAAATAATCTCCATAACCTTTAGAAACTATATAATCTCTTGTTATCGCGTCTGCCTCTTTACCTGTCATTCCTGGTTTGATCCCTTTCATGCCCTGCATTTGCGCATCATATACAACTTGGTAAATTTCTTTAAGTTCATCAGAGACATTACCGATGGCCACCGTTCGTGTAATATCTGAACAATAACCTTTGTAGTATGCACCAAAATCCAAAGTGACTAATTCACCAGTCTCAATCTTTTTATCTGAAGCTACACCATGTGGAAGAGCAGAACGATATCCCGAAGCTACGATAATATCAAAGGATGAAGAAGTTGCTCCGTTTTTCCTCATGAAAAATTCTAGTTCATTAGAAACTTCCCGTTCAGTCATTCCAGGACGTATGAATTCGATAATATGTGAAAAAGCGGCATCAGCAATAGACGCGGCATCCTTTACTATCTTAATCTCTGATTCATCCTTTATCAAGCGCAACTTTTCCACTAATCCTGTAACAGGTATGAGCTTCGTTTCGGCTTCATCTAAATGTTTGTCATATGTACGATATGTAGAGTATGTAACATCATCTTGTTCAAATCCTAGTTTTTTTATCGATAAGTCTTTTACTAACTTAGCAACCTCTTCAGGAATTGGACCAGTGTGCATGACCACTCGGTATCCTTTTGCTTGTTCTACGGCTTGTGTTTTATATCTGAAATCCGTTATCAAAACAGCGTCATTTTTAGTAATGAGCAGGACCCCCGCACTTCCTTTAAAACCGCTTAAATAGAACCGGTTTGAAGAAGATGTTACTAATAGTGCATCAATATCAAAGTTCTCAAATAATTGTCTCGCTTTTTCAACACGTTCCATGATCATCCCCCCCATTAAACTTCTTGACTGAAAACTTGAAGCGCAAGTTTATAGCTAGCGAACCCAAAGCCTGAGATTTGTCCGATCGTAACAGGAGCAATTACAGATTCACGGCGAAATTCTTCCCGGGCATGAACGTTTGATATATGAACTTCAATAACAGGGACATCCACACTAGCAATCGCATCTCTAATTGCATAACTATAATGAGTATAAGCTCCTGCATTTAAAACGATCCCTTCAAATTTACCAGGTGATTCATGAATTCGATCTATAATGTCTCCTTCTGAATTACTCTGATAAAACGAAAGATGAAAGGAAAGCTCGGAAGCGGTTCGTTCCAATTCTAACTGAAGATCATCTAATGTTTTCGCACCATAGATTCCTGGTTCCCGTTTCCCTAAACGATTTAGGTTAGGACCATTAATTACAAGAATAGACTTTTTAAAACCCACAAACGCCACCTCGCCTCTTTAACAAAAAAAATAGAATGTTCTTATAACATTCTATCATAGCGTTTGATCTTTTGAATAGTTACGAACTTTGTATGGATCCTTTCTTTTCATGTGCCTCACCGTAACGTTCTCTGTATTCAAATGAAATCGAATACCCGATAAAAACACCATATAATATATATATACAGAGTGTTGTTGTAATTGTATTCTTGCCTATCGTATTCATTGGCTCCAAACCCGGAAAGATCGGATGGAGCAAATAAAAGACAATACCCCAAAGTAGAACTCCAAAAAAGATTCCGCCCCACATGGACTTAATTTTTGCAAAGGCATAACGATAACCAATTGCCACTAAAATGGAAAGCAACGCAATAATAACAATACTGATCAGCTGTCCGATCCATTGCGACTTCCATTTTCCTAATGCCCATGGTGCCAACACAAGAGCTGGTCCTACCTTAGAAAAATTTAAATAATAAGCAATGAATCCAAAAGAAGCCCAAATCAAACCTCCAAAAAAACCTACTCCCACAACGCGGCTCATAAAAGAAGATTGCGATTCTCGTTTGTTTTGCTCTAATTCTTTTTCATCCATTAAATACACCTCCAACAGCTAATAGTATGTCCATTAAATACCATGTCAAACGATATAAAGCGTATTCATTCATAAACCGTGTAAAATATGTATAAAATGGGAAAAATACAAATAAACCTTACCTTCTGGAGGAATATCCAGCTTTACTGTAGAATAGTAGTACCTACAAAATTTTAGGCTGGGGGTTCAACATGACAAAAGAGAAAAAACCCGTTTATGGCGGTCAAGCCGTACTAGAAGGGGTTATGTTTGCCGGAAGACACACTTATGTAACGGCAATTAGAAGAAACGATGATTCAATAGAATATTTTGAACTTAAAAAGAAACCTGCTCCCGTATTAGCTACACTTAAAAAGATACCTTTCTTAAGGGGCTTTATCGCTATTATAGAAGCAAGTATGAACGGTACACAGCATCTGAATTTTTCAGCTGAACGATTCGGGGTGAACCCTGGTGAAGAACAGGCTGAAGAAGAAGAAAAACCTTCAAAGTTTACTTTTTTCTTTAGTCTGGCAATAGTCGGTGTATTGTCTTTTCTGTTCGGAAAATTTGTGTTTACCCTTGTTCCAGTGTTCCTAGCTGAAGCATTTCGATTCGTTGTTCCCGGACATCTCGGGCAAAACCTCTTAGAAGGATTATTTAAATTTATCTTTTTATTAAGCTATATCTATTTTGTATCATTAACTCCCGCGATTAAGAGAGTGTTCATGTATCACGGTGCTGAACACAAAGTGATCAACACATTTGAAGCGGGCGATGAACTGACGGTCGAAAACGTTAAAAAGCACTCGCGGCTCCATTACCGCTGCGGCAGCAGTTTTATCCTATTTACAGTACTAGTTGGGATGATCATCTATTATTTTGTACCTTCTGATGTACTTTGGCAAAGAATTTTATCCAGACTTGCGCTTATACCAGTCGTTTTAGGGGTATCTTTTGAAGTATTACAGCTAACCAATAAATTACGAGACGTTCCCGTTCTCCGATATTTAGGTTATCCGGGACTTTGGCTGCAATTACTAACCACGAAAGAACCTGACGCAAAACAAATAGAAGTTTCTATACTATCTTTTAATGAAATGCTTAAACGTGACGCATCCTATGAAAGTGAGAAACAACAAAATCAAATTGTTTAACTTTAAGGAGGTGAACCTGTTGCAACAGAATAGCAGAAGATTGCATCCTATCATTTGGTTTGTCATTTCACTGGCTGTTGTCGGAATCCTATATCAATTGATCACTTCACCTCGCCAACTATTTACAACCCTTCTGATCGGAGCAGCAGTGGTCGCCGTTTTTTACTTTATATTTCGCAGAACTTCATCAGGAGTAAACGGCAAATATAGAAAAGCAGTAAAACAATCAAAAAAACGTTATGGTTCCAATCAGAAGTCTTCAAAAACTTCACCGTTATTTTCAAACAAAAAAGTAAAAAGCACAGCTCAGAAAAAACGCTCAAGAGAACATCACTTAACCGTTATTGAAGGAAAAAAGAACAAGAAAAAAAATCGAGCCTCCTTTTAGGATCAGGCTCGATTTTTGTATGAAGGATGTGGATAGGATTTCCCTGCGATCCAAGTTTGCAAAAAATTTTCTGCTCGGTCATAACCGAACTGATAAAGCTCACTTTTCGCTTCAGTAGACAACTGAAAATCAATAACAGATATATGTTTGACTGGCATGAAAATAATATCTCTAGCATCGTGTGCATCAATATAACGATTATCATGAGCTTGCATCATCGTTTCGAACAAGGCCCTAAAAAGCTGGATGGCATTTTTAACTTGGTGGGTCGGGATGTGTTCATTGATATAGGAACTAAGCTGAAATCCTAGTACAGGACGTACAGGTACCCGGTCTTTCCTTTGAAATAGCCACATGGGAAAATTACTCAGAACACCGCCATCTACAATATAACTTTTTTGACCTACACGATTAAACAGTTTGATTGGATAAAAGAAGTAAGGAAGACTGCAGCTCATCCGTACCGCCCTGGCTATCGGAAACCGTTCGGGAAGCAAACCGTATTCCTCAAGATCATCGGGCAGAACGATGAGTCGTCCACGTGTTATATCGGACGCAATAATTTTTAAACTTCCATAAGGAATATCAGCAAATGTGAAAATTCCCCGGTCTGCAAGAAGTTTTGCCACCCAATTCTCTAAATAATCTCCTTTAAACAACCCTAGTTTCCAATAAAGTTTTATCCAGTTCATAAACGGTATGGGGACTTTGCTCGTGTCCAAAAACTTTTTAAAATCAAGTTGATCGATTATAGCCTTCATCTCATCAGCTTTATAACCTGCTTTTACAAGAGCAGCCATTAAAGCACCTGCACTTGTACCCGCTACCCTTTCAAAAGACAGACCTCTATGCTCCGCCGCTTCAACTGCCCCAATCAGCGAAAGGGCTTTAATTCCACCACCTGAAAATACGCCGTCTATTCGCATTGACCATCTCCTCCACTACTATCCTAATCGCAAGAAGATGTCCTTTATTCCCTATTTTTTCAAAGGAAATGTTCAGCTTGTTTTTATTTTTCAAAAAAGAACAAATAAAAAACAACCATAAATATATTATGATTGTCCTTGTTCTTCATTTTTAGCTTGTATTTCTCTTAAGTCAGCTAACCGGCCTTTGTCTTCTTCAAAGAATTGCACGAGGTCTCCGATTCGATCGATAGCGTTCCAGCTTAAGTGGTGCTCGATTCCTTCAACATCATGAAAGATATTTTCCTCGTTTACCCCGATTACCTTTAAAAACTCTTCTAACAATTCATGTCTGTATACTAAACGCTTACCTAGTTTTTTACCATTAGGGGTTAAAACAAAGCCTCTGTATTTTTCATAGACGACATACTTACCTTTGTCGAGTTTCTGAATCATTTTTGTTACAGAAGAGGGATGTACCTCAAGGTTTTCTGCAAGATCTGAAACCCTTGCATATCCTTTCTCTTCTATTAGGGCATAGATGCGTTCGATATAGTCTTCCATACTCGGGGTTGGCGGCAAAATGTTCCCTCCCTATACTTAAACCGATGGTCTCTATAAAAAGGATACTATAGAAATGTTTGAGTGACAAGGGAATATCCTTTACCTGAAAATTAAGTAAAATACTCAATCTTGGCTTTTGGAAACATAGTATGAATATAATTCTCTACCGTTCCTCGAAGCTTTTGGGCTTGTTCGTCCTGATATACATACTTGCCTATCCCATATTTCCCCCATTTGTATTTACGTTCTTCCTCTTTCATTTGTAGCTTCGATTTCGGATAGTTTTTTTCGATTACTTTTTTTGCAGGCTTTGTAAATCGATGTTGGATCAGTTCAAAAGTCAAATCGTTCGTTAGATGCTTTGGCATACTACCCTCTAAAATTTCAAAAAGCTCCTTATACCCTCCCTCCCAATCCTTGTGAAGGTATAGCGGTGCCACAATGAAACCCAATGGATATCCCGCTTCAGCTACTTTTATAGCTGCATTAATTCTATCCTCAAGCGGGCTTGTGCCAAGTTCAAAGTTTTTAATCACATACTGTGAATTAATACTGAATCGAAACCTTGTCCGTCCTTGATGATCAGCATCCAACAGATGATCAACATGATGATACTTCGTAGTGAAACGCAGCCTTCCTAAATCGGTTTTCCCAAAAAATTCGATCGCTTTTTTTAAAGAGTGGGTAAGATGATCAATTCCAACGATATCTGATGTACATGAAGCCTCAAACCTCGTAATCTCAGGAGCTCTTTCCTCCATATACTTTTGTGCCTGCGCAAAGATCTCGTCTGTATTTACATACGTTCTTAAATAAGGCTTTGATCCAAGGGTGGTCTGGAGATAACAATAGTGACAATGTCCCATACATCCAGTAGCAAGCGGGATCGCATATTCAGCGGAGGGTTTAGAAGTATCAAATTTTAATGTTTTTCGAATCCCGACAACAAGTGTTGATTTAGCTGTCCTATACTTTTGGAAATCGTTATCTCCAGGCAAGTCACGTATCTGGTTATGTGATGTTGTCTCTCTAATCTCTACCTCAAGCTTACTGAACTTATCGAAAAGCACTTTACCTAAGGAATATTCAAGTGCTCGCGGTTCAAAATATATGAGCTGCGGCATAAACGGTTTATTTGCACCGGCCATTTTTATATACCCCCTACCATTCAAACAAGATAAGGATAGTATGTCCGAAGATGCACATATAAAAAGAAGGAACCATTTCCAGTTCTATAAAATACCCCTCTCAATTCGATCTGCAACAAACGATTATGGAAGAACTAAATATTAGGTTTAGCAGGGATTAGATAAAGACTAATTCAGCTTAGCTTTTACACTCTCAGGAATATCTTCACCCTGTACTTCTTCCCATCCCTCGACAAAATCACCTTTTACAGTAATTTTTAAGTAAGCATCTTCCTTTAAAACTTTCCCTGAGTCAAAAGTAACTTCCTTTTCTTCACCTTTTTCATTATATCCATTCAGAGCATATTCATATCTGCCATCCTTAGGAACAGCTTCTTCATTTATTTGCACATATACATCTTCTTTAAGGACAAATGGGTTGATATGATCTCTATCTTCTTTGGGAACAACAGTGAAAAATCCAACAAGCAAAACAACTAACACAAGTAAAACTCCCAGTAACTTTTTCATGATTTCATCTTCTCCTTTTTCTATTTCTCATTGTCGATATGCATACTCTTTTAAATTCTTAATATAACTAGACCTAATGATCATAAAGTAAAGTAGTTGTAATAGAAAAAAACCTAAAATCGTAAGGATTCCCGATTGTAATACATTGGGGAAGCCTCCTTCCCTTTGCAACACATGTAATGCAAACCCTGTGTCAATGACAGCTAATAGGAATGGCAGGAAGAACAGAATAGCCGTTTGAAGTGTGGCACTTTTTATCATTTCTTTCTCACTTAGTCCTATTTTCGCTAGTGATCTATACTTTTCTCTTTCTTCATATAGGTCTGTAAATAGGCGGAAATACAAGAAGCTTCCAGCAGCTAAGAAAAAGACAATCGCAATAAATAGTCCTATAAATAAGCTCAAACTTGGTACTTGGACGCTATACAAATAACCAATGGCTTTCGAAAAATATCTGGCGTTCGGATTGTAAGTTTCTCCAACGATATTGTTCTGTATCTTGTGACTTATATCGAGGGTGTCTTTCCAATTCGAGAACCCGAAACCATACCAAGTAGATACTTCAGCCTTTCGTTTTAATTGATTAAAATTTTCTTCATTGATAACTATTACATCGGAAAGCGAGGAAATCGGTTTTTCAATCGATTGTAATTTTATCGGCATTTGTTGGTTGTCCAATTGTAATTTCGTTTTGTTCCTTGGGAGAATGGTGCGTTCCCCTCGCTTCGTCTCCCCAAAGTAAATCCCTACTCCTTTCTCAAGATGGGAGAATTTTGACTTGGGGAAATTTTTAATCCAATCTTTATGAGAAAGTACCAAAACAGGGTAGTTAAAAGGTCCTTGTTGAGCTTCTATCATGGCGATTTTAGATTCTTTGTAATCTATATTATTTTGAACAAGTTGTTGTTGAATAAAAGTCAGCTGCTCGCTTTCATCTTTGTTAGTTGATAAAGAAAGAAACTCCATTTCATATGGGGTGTCCTCTACTGAAAATATAGATTTATACGTAGCCAATGTACCTGTTGCAGTAAAGGCAACAGCTGAAACGATACTTACTATAAAAAATAAACGGGCATTATCTCTGACACGATACGTTAAATCAGATACCCACAACAGATTTATACCTTTTCTATAGAATCTTTTATTTCTTTTTAGTAGTTTTAGCGCCCAAATGCTTAACTGACTATAGAACAAGTACGTACCAATTACTGTACAAACCATAATAATTACTGCACTGCCCGTATCAATCCCTGCAACTAGTGCCATTCCAAATCCTGCTCCTAAAAAAGCAACGCCCAGAATAGAAAATAAGATAGATGGCTTCGGTTCTTTTTTTGGTTTTTGAGATCCTTTTAGTAAGGAAATCGTTTGTTCTGTACGAATAATGAATAATGTAAATTGAGAGATGACTACAAACAGACCAAAAAATACGCCTACCGTTAAGCCTAGCGCTTCCCAAGGGAAATATAACTGCATGGGTTCCATCTCAACAATATATGTTCCTGCAGTAAAAAACAGTTTGGCAAGTACCGTTCCACCGATTATTCCTGTAAGAATAGAAGCTAGTCCTATAAAAACATTCTCCAATGTAATCAGCAGGCGAATTTGTTGTGGCGATGCACCTTGAATCGTGAGAATTCCAAACTCTTTTTTTCTTACTTTTAAAAATGCACTAACAGAATAAAGGATAAATAAAATTGAAAAGATGAAAATTGTCCATTCAGCAAATACCATGCCTTTTTTATTCATCATATATCCCGTCTTGAGTGTAGGATGAAAGATAAACATCGCAAACATAAAGAAAATCATAACAGCAAACGAGCTGCTTAAATAAAAAGCAAGGTAAGACCGTAGATTACGTGTTACATTTCTAAAGGCGAACTGTGGAAAGGTCATCTGCATCTCCTCCTAGCATAGAAAGAACATCCATGATCTGTTGGTAAAATACCTTTTGATTCACGCCTCTATAGATTTCGTTATACAGCTTTCCATCTTTAATGAAAATGACACGGTGACAATAACTTGCAGCATACGGATCATGTGTCACCATTAACATTGTAGTTTGATCTTTTTCATTAATCGATTGCATCGTTTCCATTACGTCTTTAGAAGATTTGGAATCTAAATTTCCTGTAGGTTCGTCCGCTAACAGGAGTGAAGGTTGATGAATAATCGCTCTTGCGATTGCAGTACGTTGCTTTTGTCCGCCAGAAACTTCATACGTTCGTTTTTTTAATATCTCATCAATACCTAATTTTTTTGAAATACTTTGTACCCTTTCATCCATAATAGCTGAATCTGTTTTTTCTAGTGTAAGAGGTAATATGATATTTTCCTCCAATGTTAATGTGTCTAACAAATTAAAGTCTTGAAAAACAAATCCTAATTCTTTTCGGCGAAACTTTGCTAGCTTAGCCTTTTTTAATTTGTGAGGTTCTTGACCATTTATAAGGATTTCCCCCGATGATGGACTATCAATGGTCGAGATTAGATTTAATAGAGTCGTTTTCCCTGATCCCGAAGGACCCATTATTCCAATGAACTCTCCCTTTTCTACTTGATATGAAACATTCGTTAAAGCTTGAAAGGGTGCTTTTCCATCATAAATTTTATTTATATTCTTAACTTGTAGTACGTCTGTCATTTGATTGCCTCCTATCGGTTGATCATGGATTCATTGTATAAAAAATATAAACATGAAAAAATGCGATTGCCTTAAACTAGCCTTACACTTTTGTAAGGAAAAGAAATACAAAAGACCTTACCTGTATGCTGTAGGTAAGGCCTTCTTATTATCCATTTCAATTAAAGGTCTATTCGGAGATATATTACGAAAAGTAGATCTTAAATGTAGTCCCTTCCCCTGCCACCGATTCCAGTTTTATTTCATGCTGGAGCTTGTTCATTATTTCTTTTACAAAATAAAGCCCCATTCCAGTTGACTCATGATACAGTCTTCCATTTATTCCAGTAAAATAAGGATCAAAAACTCTTCTAATGTCTTGTGAAGGGATCCCAACTCCGAAGTCCTGAATTACGAGTAAAATGCGCTTGCCTTGTTTTTCTATGCGAAATATTAATTTATCACTTTTATTAGCCGAATATTTTACTGCATTCGAAATAATTTGGCCGATTGCAAAATGTAACCATTTCTTGTCTGAATACACAAACAGAGTTTCTTCTGGGAACAACGTTTTAGGGAGGATTTTATATTGAATATACAATCGTTTATTTTCCATAATGATTTCATTCATAAAGCTCTGAAGAGGAATTTTTCCAATCGTGTAGTCCTTTTCAAAAAGAGATAACCTTGACGAATACAAAACGGTTTTCAATCCATCTTCTAATCGATATAATTCTTTCCGAATTTGTTGAAATAATTCTTCGTCATGATCCTGAATCATCAAATGGATAACAGATAAAGGTGTTTTCATTTGATGAACCCATTGATCTATAAAAGTGATTCTCTCATTTAAGTCTGATTGTACTTTATGTAATTTGTTTTCATATAACTGTGTAATTATACACTGCCTTTCATGAAGGGATTCGCCTAGTGCGCTTTTTCCCATATACGGAATATGTAATTCTTCCTGTTGAGGTTCTTGTAACCAACGATACAGTTTAAAATCTTGTATCCACCGATATACAAGATAGAGACAGATAGATAGGATCTGTATTATAAAAACATAAAACAAATGATCTAACTCTTGAAAGCCTAAAAACCAGTAATAGCAAAAAACAAATATTCCCTGTATAAAAGTGATAAAAAAAAGGGACAAATGTGAACTTAAAAACAATCTCATTCAGTACCCTCCCACGTATTCTTCATTCTATACCCTGCACCACGAACAGTTTCAATCGCATCTTGAATTCCAAGTTCACAAAGCCGTTTTCTAACTCGTGTAATATATACATTTAACGTATTTTCATCGACAAACATATCAGTATCCCACATTTTTTCTATAAGACGGTCTCTACTCGTAACTTTGTCTCCGCGGTCTAATAATACCTCTAAAAGCATCGCTTCTTTTTTTGAAACCTCGATGGAATGTGAACGAAATCTAAGTTCCATTCTTTCTGGTAAATAGGTTAACCCATGAAAATCTACCACTCGTTCACTTTGAGACCGAGCATATTCCCCATAAGCTCTGCGCAGATGACTCTTAACCTTAGCAATTACCATTTCATATGAAAATGGTTTAGTGATATAATCATCTCCACCATTTTCTAATGCCATAATTTGATCCATCGTGCCTTCCCGTGCAGATATAAAAATGATCGGACAGGTAGAATGCTTGCGAATCTGCCTGCACCAATAAAAACCGTCAAAAGAAGGCAGGTTAATATCTAATAAGACTAAATCAGGTTCTTTTGCTAAAAACATATCTAAAATCGCATCAAACTTCTCCAACGATACGGTTTTATATCCAAATTTCTTTAGATGTTCTGTTAATAGAGAACGAAGGTCGTCATTATCTTCTACAATCATAATTTTTTCCATAAATATGCCTCCTCTTCTTTCCTATTTCAATCTAATACTTTAGTATAATTAATTTTATTCTGCTACTATTCACTACCTCAATAATGGTAATCACGAAAAGCTTCTTTATCATCTCTCCTTTATTTTTAACAACCTTTTTGTCAATTTAAGATGTTCTTGGTCTTTTAGACATAAAAAAACACCTCTTTAGACAATAATATCCAAAGAGGCATTTCTTTGCGACTTTTTTACAAACCTCGCAACTTTACTTCAAGACAACAACTAGTTCCCTTTTTTTGCTTATAGGCCGCACTTTAATTGAGCGTTACAGTTTGTGCAAGTATTGCAGCCGCCGATTTCTTTTACTTTTCCTTTTCGGCATACCGGACAGGTGTTACCTACTTCGTTTCCGATTGTAACATCAGTTGAACGAAGGTCCGTAATCGTATCCAGGATGACGACTTTCTTCTTTTCTTCTTCCATTCCAAGATCGATCTCAGTTTGTTCGAAAGTCTCTTCAGCTTTAAGAGTCAGAACTTGTGCATCACGGCTTCCGTCAACATAAACGGTTCCGCCTTTTGCTCCGCCTTTATATAAGCGCTCATAGACTTTTTGAACTTGATCAACCGTATATCCTTTTGGTGCATTTACTGTTTTAGAGATTGAACTATCTACCCAGCGCTGAATCACACATTGTGTATCCGCATGTGCTTCTGGAGTAAGATCCATTGCTGCAACAAACCATTCAGGCAGTTCATTTTCATTCGCTTCCGGATGATTATCCAGATATTCTTTTACAATATCAGCTTTTACTTCGATAAACTTCCCAAGACGACCGCTGCGGAAGTACGAGAATGAGAAGTAAGGTTCAAGTCCAGTTGAAACTCCAACCATAGTTCCTGTGCTTCCTGTAGGAGCCACTGTCAACAAATGTGAATTACGAATTCCGAATTGTAAAATATCTGTACGTACTTCTTCAGGTAGTTTTTTCATATAACCTGTTTCAATAAAACGATTTCGAAGTTCTTGAGTAGTCTCTTCTGTCTCACCATCTAAGAACGGGAAGCTTCCCTTTTCTTTCGCAAGTTCGATAGACGTTTTATAGGCTGTAACCGCAATCGTTTCAAAAATTTGATCAACCAGCTTATTGCCCTCTTCAGAACCGTATACAGTCTCACAGTAGATGAGCAAATCGTGAAGCCCCATTACTCCCAGACCAACACGGCGCTCACCTAATGCCTGAACACGGTTTGGTTCTAAGAAATATGGTGTGGCGTCAATTACGTTGTCTTGCATACGTACTCCGACCTCTACCGTACGTTTCAACTTCTCAAAATCAACCTTCTTATTTTCTTTATCTGCCATATTCCCAAGGTTTACAGCAGCTAAATTACAAACAGAATAAGGTGCGAGTGGTTGCTCTCCACAAGGATTAGTAGCGACTACTTTTTGTCCATAAGCTGTAGCGTTCGTCATGTCATTGGCATTATCGATAAAGAAGATGCCGGGTTCAGCAGAGTATGTTGCGCAAATGTTGATCAGGTTCCAAAGCTCACGGGCTTTTATACGTTTATAAACGCGAATTCCGTAACCTTTTTCCTCCCATTCACGAACATCTCCAACTTTATGCCACTCGTTATTATATGCTTCCATTTCTTCAGAAGAGTAGCTTTCTACACTTGGAAAACGCAATGTATATTCTCCATCGTTCTCAACTGCTTCCATGAATTCTTTCGTAATCGTAACGGAAATATTTGCCCCTGTCAGGAATTCTGGATTGTGAACACTATAAGTACCGCCATCGCGAAGCATCGTTTCGGCATCACGCAATACATCTGAGTCAAACCCACCCGTTCCAGGAATATCTTTATATCGTAGAATTCCTTCATACATGGCTTTTTGAGCTGGTGTTAACGGCGTGAATTTTAGCTTATCTTGTGCAACTTGTTTAATTTTCTCGTCGTTTGTATTTTCAATTAAATAACGCAAAATACGCGGATTTTGCATTTTAGAAATAATGAAGTCAATAATGTCTGGATGCCAGTCCGCGAGCATGATCATTTGGGCACCTCTGCGTGACCCGCCCTGCTCAACAAGATGTGTAAGTTTCGCTATATCATCCAGCCAGGATACAGATCCTGATGATTTTCCGTTTACGCCCCGTGCTAGAGCATTTTTTGGTCTAAGTGTTGAACCGTTCGTTCCAACACCGCCGCCACGGCTCATGATTTCCATAACTTGTTTACGATGATCTGAAATCCCTTCACGGGAGTCTTTTACATAAGGCATCACGTAACAGTTAAAATACGTTACATCCGTTTCTGCTCCAGCACCGTAAAGGACTCGTCCAGCCGGTACAAAGTTCATTTCGGACAGTTCTTTATAAAACTTCTCGAATGACTCCTGGCGCTTTTCTTCAGTCGTTTCAACGGATGCTAGACCTGTGGCATTCCGAAGTGCGATCTGCTCGTAAAATACTTCGAGAGGCTTGTCCATCACATCAAGTGAACGCGTAATAAGTCCTGTTTCTGCCTCTTCAGGGTTTTCAAGCACGGCTTTGAATTCATCTTCGACTAAAACCACTGCATTTTTATCATCCCAGTTTACTGATTGAATGTATCCAAGCCCTCTTGCCGGGAATTTCGGGTCTTCTTTTACCGTCAAAACCACAAAATCACCCGGTTTGAGTGTTTTCTTTTCTGTGTCTTTAAAACTATATCGATCGAGCATCACCAGTCTTGAAACACCTTTATGTGTTGTCTTCATTGTGGATGATACGGGATGTACTTGTGGAAATTGTGCTATATCGCGATTAAGTGCTTCATAGTCGATACCCTTTTTAACAGTGGCAACCGTGTCCATAATTCTCCTCCTATTACAAATTCTCTCTTTTACAAGGAATGTCTATATCTTGTATGTAGTTCTTCTACCCCTATACTATATATACGTAAACCTCATGTCAAAGAAAAAATATTGTCAAACTTGAAATCAAGAGCAATTAGTCGAATATGAAAGAGAAAAGAATAATTACCATGATTTTATTTATTATTTGGCTTCATACTCGATTTGAATTGCTTGGAAATTTTATAACCCTATATGAGACATAGAGTTTACCAAAATCCTTCTTTTTTCCAAAAAAAATTAATATCTTGACTTCCTTTTTTTCAATTTATTTTTCTTCCAAAAAGAAAAATCGAGACCTCATTTGAGGCTTCGATTTTCTGTTTTTACCTTCTAAACGTCCATTCGTCATTTCGATATCTGGTATCTGCAATACGTTCTACTTCGGCCCATTGTTCATCGGTTAATGTATAAGGAATAAGATTAATATTTAAACCATCTTCAAACCCTTTTTTAAACGCCGTTTTTGCATCATCAATCGTAACAGGTGAATCTAGCAGCTCGTTGATCGCCACCGCCTTTTTCTTAAAGGCTTCCTGCATTCGTTCACGCAGACGATCACTTGAATACTTAAATAAACTAAAGAGCTTATCTTCGTCCAGATCTAACAATATGGAACCATGCTGCAAGATAACACCTTTCTGCCTGGTTTGAGCGCTGCCGGCCACTTTTCTTCCTTCAACAACCAACTCATACCATGATGGTGCATCAAAGCAAACGGCTGAACGAGGGTTTTTTAACCCTTCGCGTTCTTCGTCTGTCTTTGGAACAGCAAAGTATGCATCCAATCCTAATCCTTGAAACCCTTCCTTAATCCCCTCAGAGATCACTCTGTAAGCCTCTGTAACAGACTGAGGCATATCTTTATGATCTTCTGAAACGATCACACTATATGTAAGTTCTTGATCATGAAGAACCCCTCTACCGCCTGTTGGCCGTCTTACAAAGCCTAGTTTATATTCTTTTACAGCTTCGAGATTAATCTCTTTTTCTACTTTTTGAAAATATCCTATGGACAATGTTGCTGGATCCCAGCCGTAAAAACGAATGACAGGCGGGATCTTCCCTTCACTATGCCATGTCAATAAAGCTTCGTCCATGGCCATATTGATGGCTGGTTCACATTCCCCTGAATCAATGAAATACCAATTTTCTTTTTCCATGTTTTCGTCTCCCTGCAATTCTATCGTAACTAGTGTACCAAATTCGGCGGTTGTGTCAAAAACAATCGACTGATTCCTATTATTTTCTTTGCCTATCAGGTCAAGCACCGCTATAATTGGGGTAGATTGTTTAAAGGAGTGCTAGCATTATGGGATGGATTGTTTTAATCGGTATTGTTGTAGCAATAATAGCTTATGTTGTTACGATGGGGATTTATCAAAAGAGATTCTTAAAAACTCTTAATGAAGAAGAGTTTAAAGCAGGTTATCGAAAAGCGCAGTTAATCGATGTGCGGGAACCTGAAGAATATAAAAAAGGTCATATTCTTGGAGCTAGAAATATCCCGTTATCTCAGATGAGACAGCGATTAAAGGAAATTAGAAACGACCAGCCAATTTATCTATACTGCGAGAGCGGTTTTAGAAGTGCCCGTGCAGCGAATTTCTTAAAGAAGAAGAAATATACGAATCTGAATCACCTCCAAGGCGGATTCCGCAAATGGACTGGCCGTGTAAAATCAAACGCATAGAACAAAACAAAGCAGCCCGCTAGAGGCTGCTTTTTCATTTGGTTATTTAAGCTTGTTTCGTATACTTTAAGATTGGTTTTCTTGCGGCAGTTGCTTCATCCAGTCGTTTTACAACCGTAGTATGAGGTGCCTCTTGAACCATTTCTGGAGTTTCTTCAGCTTCTTTTGCAATTTGAATCATCTTTTCAATGAATTCATCAAGCGTCTCTTTAGATTCCGTTTCTGTTGGCTCGATCATAATCGCCTCTTCCACACTGAGAGGGAAATAGATTGTTGGCGGATGATAGCCAAAGTCTAGTAAGCGCTTAGCAATATCAAGTGTTCTTACCCCAAGTTTCTTCTGACGGCGTCCAGACAATACGAACTCATGCTTACAGTGCTGTGTAAAAGGAAGATCGAAATGAGGCTCTAGTCTGCGCATCATGTAGTTTGCGTTCAGAACGGCATTCTCAGAAACTTGACGCAGGCCATCAGGACCCATCGTCATGATGTACGTGAATGCACGAACATTGATACCGAAGTTTCCATAGAACGGTTTCACTCGTCCGATAGATTGCGGTCTGTTGTATTCAAACTTATACTTATCTTCTTTTACCAGAACAGGCTTCGGTAAGAACGGGATAAGATCTGCTTTTACACCTACTGGGCCAGAACCAGGGCCACCGCCTCCATGTGGTCCAGTAAACGTTTTATGCAGATTAAGATGGACTACGTCAAAGCCCATATCTCCAGGTCTTGCAAAACCTAAGATAGCATTTGCGTTTGCACCGTCGTAATAGAGTTTTCCGCCAGCTTCGTGTACGATTTTTGCCATTTCTAAAATATGCTCTTCAAATAGACCAAGAGTATTTGGATTCGTTAACATCAAGGCTGCAACATCCTGATCGACAACACGTTTCAAGTCTTCGAGATCAACAAGACCACGCTCGTCTGATTTTACTGTGATGGAATCAAATCCAGCAACTGTTGCAGAAGCAGGGTTCGTTCCATGAGCAGAATCCGGTACAATTACCTTTGTTCGGTTAAAATCTCCGTTTGCTTCGTGATACGCACGGATCATCATCAAACCTGTCCACTCACCATGAGCTCCAGCCGCTGGTTGCAATGTAACTTCATCCATTCCTGTAATTTCAGCTAGAGAAGTTTGTAATCGGTACATCATTTCCATTGCACCTTGTACAGTCTCCTCTTCTTGAAGTGGATGGATATGAGAAAATCCAGGGAAACGAGCAACATCCTCGTTAATTTTCGGGTTGTATTTCATCGTACAAGATCCTAAAGGATAAAAACCAGAGTCTACGCCATGGTTACGATTTGATAATGCCGTATAGTGGCGGACGATCTGAAGTTCAGAAACTTCAGGGAGTTCTGGTTCTTCTGAACGCAAATAATCGGAAGGAATCACTGATTCTACGTTCACTTCTGGTACATCAAGTTCAGGTATACTATAGCCTACACGGCCCGGTTTTGATAATTCGAATATTAGTGACTGATGTTCTGTACGCATGACAACCCCTCCAATACATTTGCAAGCTGATCGATTTCTTCTTTCGTTCTCATCTCAGTTACAGCAATAAGCATATGATTTTTTAATTCTGGATAAGAAAGACCAAGATCGTATCCTCCGATAATACCGGATTCTAATAACTTTTGGTTTACTTCCTTCGCAGAACATTTAAGTTCAATAACAAATTCATTGAAGAATGGTCCTGTAAAGGCTGCCTTCAACCCTTTATCTTCAAGAACTTTCTTTGCATAGTGAGCTTTTTGTATATTTTGGAGCGCTACTTCTTTTACACCCTTTTTCCCTAGAGCAGTCATAGCAATGGAAGCTGCAAGTGCATTTAGCGCTTGGTTCGAACAGATGTTACTCGTCGCCTTATCACGTCGGATGTGCTGCTCTCTTGCTTGAAGAGTCAATACAAATCCACGTTTGCCGTCTTCATCTACTGTTTGACCCACTAATCGGCCTGGCACCTTACGCATCAACTTTTTTGTTACCGCAAAATATCCACAGTGAGGTCCACCGAAGCCTTGAGCAATACCAAATGGCTGAGCATCTCCAACAACGATGTCTGCATTAAATTTACCAGGAGGTGTTAATGCTCCTAATGCTAGTGGATTTGATGAGACCACGAACATTCCTTTATTTTCATGAACGATTTCTTCAATCTCTTTTAACGGTTCGATCTGACCAAAGAAGTTAGGATATTGTACGATCACACAAGCTGTTTCCTCATCCACTGCAGAACGCAAACCGTTTAATGAAGTCAGGCCGTTTTCAACATCTACTTCTACTACTTCAAGATGCTGCCCTTTTGCGTATGTCTTCAAAACATCTCGAGATTCAGGATGTACGGATTTTGAAACAACGATCTTCTTTCTACGTGTTTGTGCAGCAGATAATAATCCCGCTTCCGCTAGTGAAGTACCGCCATCATACATAGATGAGTTGGCTACATCCATTCCTGTTAATTCACAGATCATTGTCTGGAACTCAAAGATAGCCTGCAGTTCACCTTGAGAGATCTCCGGCTGATATGGCGTGTACGCCGTATAGAACTCTGAACGTAAAAGCATATGGTTAACGATGGATGGTGTGTAATGATCGTAGACACCTGCACCTAAGAAGGAAGCGTAATCCTTAGTGTTCTTATTCATGGCTGCAAGTCTGCCCATTTCTTTTACAAGCTGTGGTTCAGGTAATGCTTCTTCAATGTCAAGGCGTCCTTTAAAACGCACCTCTTCAGGGATATCTTTAAAAAGTTCTTCTGTCGTTTCAATTCCAATCGTTTCAAGCATTTCCTTTTTATCTTGATCTGTCATTGGCAAGTAACGGAACGTCATGATTTCTCCTCCTTATTAGAACGGTTTATTTTCCACGCTTATAAAATGGTGATGCTACCACTTTCGCTTTTAAGCGTTTTTGTCTGATCTGCACTTCAACTTCTGTTCCTAGATCGCTATATTCCTTATCAATAAGGACAAGTCCCAGGTTCTTCTTAAGTGTAGGAGATTGTGTACCAGTTGTTACTTCTCCGATCTTCTTATCCCCTTTAAACACTTCATAATGAGAGCGAGGAATACCTTTATCAATCATCTCAATACCCACAAGCTTACGAGGGGCTCCGTTTTTCTTCTGATCCGCGAGCACGTCTTTACCGATAAAGTCAGCTTCTTTGTCCGTCTTCACAGCAAAACCGATACCAGCTTCAATCGGTGTAATATCCTTTGTCAGCTCTTGCCCGTAAAGTGCAAGTTTTGCTTCAAAACGAAGCGTATCACGAGCTCCAAGTCCAGCAGGCCGTAATCCATCTTCGCTTCCCGCTTCTAGAATAGAGTTCCATAGTTTTTCAGCATCAGCTGCATGGAAGTAGATCTCAAATCCATCTTCACCGGTGTAGCCTGTTCGAGAGACTAAAGAAGAAATTCCAGCTAGCCATACGTTCTCTTTAAAACGGAAGAAACCGATTTCAGAAAGGTCAGTATCTGTTAGCTTTTGAAGGATCGCTTCAGCCTTTGGTCCTTGAATGGCAAGCTGAGCATATACGTCTGATACGTTGACTAGCTCTACACCTTCTGTTTTGTGGCTGCTCAGCCAATCGAAGTCTTTTTCTATATTTGAGGCATTCACAACTAATAGATAGTCATTGTCATCACGCTTATAAATCAAAAGATCATCTACAGTTCCGCCGTTTTCGTAGCACATCGCAGTATATTGAGCTTGTCCGTTTTGAAGTTTAGAAACATCATTCGTCATTGTATATTGCAAGAAGGATAGTGCGTTTGGTCCTTTTACCTCGAACTCACCCATGTGGGAGACATCAAACAAACCTGCTTTCGTACGTACAGCCTCATGTTCTTCTTTGATACTTGAAAACTGAACTGGCAATTCCCAGCCACCGAAATCAATAACTTTTCCACCGTGTTCTTTATACGTGTTAAATAACGGTGTGCGCAACAGTGTAGCCATGTGAATTCCTCCTTTTTCATACTTTAAAATTTTCAATCAATTCAGGACAAAAAAAGGACAGAGAGACCCCTTTAAATAGGAATCCTCTGTCCTGCAACCGGTAAGTTTCTCATAAACGTATGAGTTTCTTCGTTGGTGGCTTTCATCTATATAAAAGCTCTCTCCAGAGATGCGTCGAGCAAGAGTCTTTTTGCCTGAGAGTTTCACGATTGTTTGCTCCTTCGGCGCTGCATCACGCAGTCTCTCCTCTTACTTTCATTCGCGAGTATGTTATTGTCCAAGGTCGCACATACTATTACTATGTTTACTACATTATTATCCTATCATTTTTATAAATGGAATGGCAATGAACTTTTTTATAGAAAGGAAATCCGGTATGAAAATCGACGTTCAGTTTCAGCGAGAATGGCATGATGATTTTTTAAAGCGTGTGGAAGAAGATGGACCTTGGGCCAACTGGGAGTTATATAACTTAGCACTTGAAGCCGAGCATCACCTTGCCATACCTGAGTTTTTGGGGCTTCAAGCTCCAGCTCATCTCCCACAGATGACATTTCTGCCTCATCAGCTGGACGTTGCAAAAACCGTTATTGAACAAATGAACGGTAAAGCAATCCTAGCAGATGAAGTCGGTTTAGGAAAAACGATTGAAGCTGGATTAATTTTAAAAGAATACATGATACGACGCCTCGCTAAGAAAATTTTGATCCTCGTTCCAGCTTCTTTAGTTATCCAATGGACGAACGAGCTTAATCAAAAATTCTTTATCCCTGCGGTTGCACAAAAGAAGTCTTACGTTTGGGAAGCATGTGATGTGGTTGTTTCTTCTATCGATACGGCTAAACGGGCACCACACCGCGATATCGTTTTGAACCAGGAATACGATCTTATCATTATCGACGAAGCCCATAAATTAAAGAATAAGAAAACGAAAAACTATGAGTTTGTGCAGCTTCTAAAAAAGAAGTTTTGTTTATTGTTAACGGCTACTCCTGTACAGAATAGAGTGGAGGAAATCTTTAATCTCGTTTCTTTATTGAAGCCGGGTCACCTTGGCAACAGAGAAAATTTTGATAAAGACTTTAAAGAAGACAAGTATTCATTGAAAAACGAAGAAAAACTAAAACAGCTTGTCAATAAAGTAATGGTACGAAACAGAAGAGAAGAAACGGGCTTAAAATGGCCCAAACGATTAGTAAAGACCATCCCTATTACATTATCAAAAACAGAGCGGGATCTATATGATGAAATATCCAAACTTAAACGGGAACCTTATTTTGACAGAAGTAAGTTCTCTGTCGTGACCTTACAGCGTGAAGCCTGCAGTTCAAGAGAAGCGGTTTTTTTAACACTTAAAAACATGCTTCAAAAAGAGATACCCTCAACCATGATGGAAAACCGCATCGTGGAGTTAATGAAGAAGATTGAATTGGTAGATCAAAACTCTAAAGCATTAAAAGCACTAGAGCTGATTCAGTCTATTAATTCAAAGGTTATTATTTTTACGGAATATCGAGCCACACAATTATATTTACAATGGTTCCTTCAACAACACGGCATCACCTCTGTACCTTTTAGAGGTGGATTTAAACGGAGCAAGAAAGACTGGATGACTCATCTGTTTAAGACTCGCGCTCAAGTTTTAATCGCGACAGAAGCAGGAGGCGAAGGAATAAACCTTCAATTCTGTCAGCACATTATCAACTATGACTTGCCGTGGAACCCGATGAGGATCGAACAGCGCATCGGACGGATCCATAGAATCGGACAGCATGGAGATGTTCATATCTATAACTTTGCTACTCAGAACACCATCGAAGAACATATCCTAAACTTGCTTTATAACAAGATTAACTTGTTTGAGAGTGTCATTGGGGAACTTGATGAGATCTTAACGAAATTTGAAATCAAGAATATCGAGCGACATATTACGGATATCTTGAACACTTCAGACAGTGAAGGCGAAATTAGGATAAAGATGGATAATCTTGCTTCGTTAATTAATTTAGATGGAGGAATCAAACAGAAAGGATGGGAAGAGCATGCAGCAGCACGAGATTCATCGATTTCTTGAAAGGTATTTTGATGCGAACGAATGCCGCATTCTAGAGAAAAACTTCAGTTATATGAAAGTTCAACTAACGACTGAGCTAGATAAATTACTAATGAATCGCCCATTCTATTGGCATTACCTTGAAAAAACCGGTGGAACACCTAATCCTATGACATTAACACTCGTAACAGGACAGCAGCAGGCACCAGATGGCAAAGGAGAGTTTATCCATTTCGGCTCTCCCCGCCTTCATCAGATTTTTGCATCTACTAAAAAACTCGCTTCTTTCATCCGGTTATACGAATCTGTACCGCAGCAAGGTTCACAAGTACCTCTTCAACCTTGGCTATGTTTAAACGTAAAAGTTACCTATCAAAGCGATCAAAAGAAAGATCAATTGCTATCGTATGGCATTCAGTTAATCAACGGTACGATAGAAGATCAATTTCATAGCCGGCTTCAGAAGCTTTTATTAACGAAAAGAATACCTGATTTTTGCTATACGCTCAGTCCTTTTATTAAGTTAGAGAGCGCAATAAAAAGGCTTGAATCTAAAATACAGGAAGTGATCGACCATGATGATCATACTTGGGCAGAGGATGCAATGAAACGGTGGAAAGAAGATCAAGATCTTTTAGAAAGCTTCTATGAAGATCTTTTAACAAAACCTGAATCCTATCATGTAGAAAAAGAAGCACTTCGAACTCAATATGAACCTAAGATTCTGGTAGAAATCATAAACGGAGGGCTCTTTTATCTTTCATAAATGTACACATGCTTCATTGCCATGAAAAGTGGTTTAATATGAAAAAGTTCAACTTGACCAAAACAAAAAGCCGGGTTAGGCACCCGGCTTTTTCCTTTTTCCAGCCAATAGCTTATCGCTTTCTTTTCTTCTTGAACATAAGACCTAAACTCATCGGTAAAGCTCCAAAAAGATAGGTTAGCAACGGTTCTTTTTCGCTTTTCCTTGTTTGTCTTCTTTCTTTTCGGACCGATTTAGGTTCATCAAGATATTTCACTATTTTTTGAGTGAGATATTTTACGACATCATTTCCGGAGGCCATAAACAAAACTCCTTTAATTCACATTCGTCTTCTAGTCTTGTCTATTTGCTCAGGAATTAAACCGTCTCAACTCATCAATTATTTGCTCAGATACCTCTTGTGCCGTCAAATTATCCGTTAATATCGTAATGTCACACTTTTCATAATGCTTTCTCCGCTCGTTATAAAGCTGAAAGATATCTTCTTTTGAATTTGTCAGCAATAGTGGTCGTTTCTTTCGTTCCTCTTCTTTCATCAAACGGCTCCACAATACAGGAAAGCTTGTTTTTAGATAGACAACAGTCCCCTTACTTTTCATATAAGTAAGGTTTTCTTCCCGGACAACTGCCCCTCCACCTGTCATGACCACTGCATGTTCGATAGGAAGCTGACGAATAGCTAGAGATTCATAGTTTCGAAAAGCCTCTTCTCCTTCATTATGAAAAATTTCTTTTATCGATTGCCCTCTTTGCTTCTCAATGGCAGCATCCACATCATATGGCGGAACTTCCAGCTGTTTAGAAAGATGTTTTCCAACTGATGTTTTGCCGCATCCCATGAAGCCTACTAAGTATATGGTGTTCACCTTTAACCCTCCACCCATTTTGTAACGCTGTTCTGGGTTACATTATAATATACTTTCACACTTTTTGTATGGCTCTTATCAGTTAATGCCTCAATCACAATTAATCTCTCTTCATCTGTCGTTTTTTCAATCAACAAATGAACGCTTCCTTCATTCAAAACGATATTCTTCTCTAGTGGATACAACACAGAAGCATCCTTTATATCATTGATCGCACGCTCTACTCCTTGCTTAAGAAGCCTAGTTTGTTTGTATTGTTCTTCCTGCATATAAACAAATTGTCTTTCTGTTGAAATCTTCCCAGTTAAGTATCCCAAAAAGATAAGGATGATTAAACACACTGTTATAGCCAGTGGATAAATGATCCCCTTTTCATTATTCATTACTCGATCCTCCAAAAATATCGCTCATATTCATTTCCTTGTGTATCTATGAGCTTTACGGTTAACAATTCGTTCGAATGCTTTTTTAGAATCATCTGCCTAATATTCTGCACCCACACTTCATGTCCTAGCCCATTAACTTGCTTACGGACCAATGAATGGTATTTGGAGAACTCCGCAACATCACCGTTAGAAAGGGTGATAAACAACGAGTGGTTATTAACGTCAAAAAACTTTCCTTCTCTGATTTCTTTACCTAGCATGGAGAAAAATAATGAGGTTTCTTCCATCTGTGGAACGGAAGGCTTTTTTTGAATAGGGACAAACAATAGTGGAATAAGTGAAGAAAGCATAAGAAGTACTGTCAGTGCAATGAACGCTTCCATTAAGCTATAGCCTTTCTGAGAATCAGCATACTTAATAATAGCTTGAACACGCCTTATACTCTTTTCGGTTAGCCCCTTTAAAAGTAATACAGATCTCATATTCATCTGTAACTCCCTTTATCGTTGTTAATGAGTAGGTTGTTCTATTTTGTATCCACTCCTTAGCATCTTGAAATTTCAATAATGAGAGACGATCCACTTCTTCGATGGCATATAAAAGTTGTCTTGTCGTCTTTTGCTCTTGATTCAATTGATAAACATAGGGTAGACAAATGGAAGCGATAGCCGAAAATAGCAATAGACCTAGCATGGATTCAAGAAGCAAGTATCCTTTATTGTTTCGTAACATAAAATTTACCTTTACCTATCTGAAACACCATTTTATACACATCATCGTCAGAATGAATATAAATGGTTCCAGCGCGACTGATGTTTCCGTTCTGATTAAATTGAATCGCCATTTCAAGAGCTTGTCCTTCAACGGTAATATGTTTAGGGATTTCCCGTTTTAAAACCTTATTTGAACCATACGTTCCAATCTGGTATATTTCTTTCTCGTTATTAAAGGTCAGTCGGTACACACTGGTTTCATTTATCGCTTTCTGCTGAGTCATCATAAGTTCCTTTTCAAGAGTATTTAAAAAATACTCTGTCTTTCGGTTTTTTATGAAAGATTGGAATTTCGGAAAAGCAACAGAACCTATTATTCCGACGATCAAAAGAATGATCATCATTTCAATCAATAAATAAGCGGACTGTTTTTCTTTCTTCAGGATGGTTCATCCTCTTTATTCACGTACACTTTACCTTCACTATCAATGAGTAATGGCGTTTTGTCTGGACATTCTTTTGTATCAATATATTTACCTTCATATAACCTTTCAATTGTTGGCAACTCATTTTTTTCCACTTCATACGCGCCTACTTGCCCTTGTACAAGATCGATTGTTGCTTCACAGCCAAGTGATTTTACAATCGTGTTATTCTTAGTCATACTAGGCAATGCAATCAGCATCAAAACAGAAATAATCAGTAAGACGATCATCATTTCAATCAGTGTAAAACCACTTTCATCTCTCATAAAAAGATTCCCCCTCCTATAATGCCTCCATTAGTTGAAACATCGGTAAAAGCATAGAAGCGAACATAAGCAAGACAAAACCACCAATTACAGAAAAAAGAATGGGCTGTATTTTTTGCAGATTCGATAAAATTTTCTCCTCCAATTCGATTAAAATCCATTCCCCGTATTGAACGAGTTCACGACCTAGTTCTCCGTTTGCCTGTCCGAAACGTATAATATCGCTCATTCCTTGTAGATAAAAAGGGGTCTCAAGTAAAAGTTCAGGCAATGTTTTTCCATCCAATAAACCTTTTTGCAGCCTCATACTCTCTTCTTGAAAAAAACCTTTTTTCATATGTTTTTCCATGATGATTAATGCATCTGTTACCGACAAGCCGCTTTTTAGCATCGAACCAAAATTCATACTGAAATAATGGGAGTTCATCAGTAAAAGAAATGACCTCATAAACGGTATAGATGTTAATACTCTCATTCGATAAGAACAGCTTGTGTTTCTCCTTGCATAGTAAACAGCAACCCATCCGACTAGTGATAGTAATAAGACAGTAACAAGAAGGTAAGGAAACAAGGAGAGGAATGACAGCATTATTGAGGTGAACGCGGGTGTCTTAACCTCTAATGAAGAAAAGAGAAGAGAAAATTGAGGAAATAAAAAATAGTAAAAGAGTATACCGATCCAGACGGTAAGAAACAGCAAAAACAAAGGATATCGAATCGCTTTATTTAACCGTTCCTGCCATTCAGTTTTCTTCTTCATGAAATTACCGTTTTCCAGTAGACTATTCGTTAAGTTACCGTTGACACTGTTTATGGACAACGAACTTATGACTTCATCCGGCAGATTGAGTCTTGAGAAGACATCCAGAACAGAATTACCATTAGACAATGTTTCCAGTAAATCTTCGATTAAATCTTGTTCTTTATCAGGTAAATGAGATTTTACAAGCTCTATACTTTTATTAATTGAATAGCCTTTGCTTAATAAAAGGCCTAATTTATACAAGAAAATGCCTTGAGAAGCTCTCTTCCACTTTTTCTTAAACATTCCCCTTCCATCCCATCCATCTTTCATAACTCTCTTTCGTTACAAAACCAGCTGCATATGCGTGATTAAAATAATAAGCAAGGTTTTTATAGAATGGCGGGAAAGAATTATTATGCTTAAAGGCTGATTCCAGCTCTTGATTACTTAAAATTTCATAAATCCCAGCTCTTCTAAAAGTTCTGGATTTAAAACAATAGTCACTGCACGTATCGACGCAAAAACGGCACGGTACGGAAATCAGCCTTTGTGACACGACACCCATCAAGGTTTGCTTCAATTCTGCCACGCCGATGCCAAATTCCCTCAGGCGTTCTAAACAGCCTATACAATCAGAAGCATGCATGGTCGAGAGAACTAAATGGCCTGTCAATGATGCACGGATCACTAGCCTGGCTGCTGCTTCATCCCGGATTTCCCCTATCATGATGACATCAGGATCGTGACGCAGAAGTGATTTAAAACCTTCTCCATAGGTAACACCAGCTTTTTCGTTAATTTCCATTTGAAGAAATGTATCAACTTTTCGTTCGACAGGGTCTTCTAAAGTAACTACCTGCCGCTTATAATGCTTTTGGAGATATTGAAGCAAAGAATAGAGCATAGTTGTTTTTCCTGAACCAGTTGGGCCAGTGAACAAAAGTAAACCGCTTGAACGTTTAAGAAGAAAAATGAGTTTCTGAAGAGTATGTGGGAAGAGTGAAAGTTCATGGATCGAAAAGGATTCCTGCTGAGGAAGTATGCGGATTACAAGAGATTCATTCATTGCAGAAGGAATAGAAGATAGCCGAAGATGTACGTTATTATTATCAATGAATGCATCCATAGCACCACTTTGTGGTTTACGGTGTTCACCGATATCCATTCTGGCTGAATATTTAAAATGTGAAATAACACGTACGTACTCTTCGAAATTAAGTGATCGGTATTCGAGTAATCTTTCATCAATACGAAATTGTACGACTCCTCCTTTTTTATGTGGAATGAAATGAATGTCTGATGCGTTTTGTATTACCGCATCATGCAAAATAGAACTACCTAGAATTTTTATTGGCAAGCATTATCGGCCTCCTTTTTGTTTAGTGTTATTATAATACTTCACTCGAGTTAAATTCCCTTTATTTTTTTAGAAATAAACGCATATAAATTTCGACACGGCTCATACTATTATTGCATTGGGCTATAGCCAAGCGGTAAGGCAACGGACTTTGACTCCGTCATGCGTAGGTTCGAATCCTGCTAGCCCAGCCAATAAAAAAATAAACACTCTTAAAATGATAAGAGTGCTTGATACTAGGACACATGACTTGACATGTGTTCTTTTTCTTTTTTGCGGCTTAATTTTTTCATATCACCAGGACTATATCCGGCAATCAACAGTTCTCCATCCGTTACGAGCGGACGTTTGAGCAGCTTAGGATTCTTCGTTAAAAGTTCAAGCAGTTCGTTTGTAGAGAGATCGTAAATATCCACATCGAGCGATTTAAAAGATTGGCTTCTTTTAGCTAGAATATCCTCTGTTCCCGCCTTGGTCAGCTTTAGCAGCTCTCGTAGTTCTTCTACGGAAGGGGTTTCTTTAAATAGGTGTCTTTCTTCGAATGAAACTTTATTTTGTTTAAGCCACATTTTCGCTTTCCGACATGAAGTGCAGCTGGGATAGGTATAAAACGTAATTGAATTCATATGACTTCACTCCTTTTGGTTTACATTACCTTTAAAAGAGGCATAATAAACCAAAATTAACCTACTTTGCGTAATTATTTAGATTAGTCTTTTTATACGCTTACAATTGTCATTTACAAGAGAGTGGAAACTCATATATAATACTAAAGGATACAAGTATTGGCGAAAAAAGGAGGGATACATATGTCAAGAATGTATAAGGTATTGGGCTTTTGGACAGGGATCATTGGTGTCATGGCTTATCTTGGCGATATGCAGGACATGGCGTTATTGTTTCTAGGACAAACGATCATGTTCGTTTCATTAGGTTATTTGAACTTATCTGAACGTATGTATATTTATATCTTTGGTGCTTATTTAACGGTTTTCTTTGTCGGATTTACATACTGGTCAACATTTATGATGACACCTGGTGCTGGCGGAGGACATTAATAAGTGCATAAAAAAAACGGACGTTCATGTAATCGTCCGTTTTTTTTGTTGCATCATAACTTGAAATCCGTTAGCTAGTGTACTGTCTAAAAGGAATGACCTGATCGCCCTGTTCCTTTTGTGTTCAAGAGAAAAGGGGTCTCTACTCTGGGTATCATTAAGAAGTGCTAACAAACCCTCTTGTAGGAGAAATTCACCTTGCATGCTAAATTGAATGGTTTCAACCCCTTGTTCTTTTGCGATATTTTCAACCTGGTCCCAGTCAACATGATAAGTGATATCCATTTTACCCGGTTTATCAAGAGCATGATTTTCAATGCTATGCTTATGATAACCTCGTATGCTTCCTTCTTTTAAAGCATCTCTGTTCCACTCTTCTCCTTTATAACCATAGTCAACAAAGAAATAGACACTATCCTCTGCTGTCCATTCATAGATATTCTTCAGCCAATCTACCATCTGAAATGATACTTCAAGATCAAACTCACTTTTCCTTTTGGCAAATAGCTGATCTAATAATGAGCCGTCAGATGCTTTTATATAGTGATATCGAATCTCTTGTTGAACATCATCAAAAGAAACTACTTTTTCAAACCAGATGTTATCCTGCTTTCGAAAAATCCGTAATGGAAAGGCATCTAATACTTCATTGGCAAAAATAATACCTTTATAATTCGGGCAAGCTTCTCTCAGTTCTTCAAATGAACGAAAAATGGCGATTGATTTGAAACCTGCTAATTCATTTTGCAGAAGCTGACTGTGATAAGGACTTTTTTCTATAATGTTATAGGAAAACCGCTCCCCTAAACCTTTTTCTTTCCAAGCTTCTAAAACATGTTTTGCGAATCGACCAGATCCTGCTCCAAATTCTATTACAGCAGGATCTAAATCTTGGTCTTTGATTGTTTTAACAAATGTATCAGCCCAAACCTTACCGAATACATCTGAAACCGAACTAGATGTATAAAAATCCCCGTTTTTGCCAATTTTTTTTTGCCCATTCATGTAGTAACCATACTCCGGATGGTATAAAGCCCATTGCATAAATTGTTCCATCGTCATCCAGGAGTTTTGGTCAAAATAACTTTTTATCAAATCTTTCAGGCTCAATTTTAAAACCCGCCTAAGAAAGGATTCGAATCCATTTCCATTCCGATGGTTGTTTCTGGACCATGACCAGAAAGCACAACCGTCTCTTCAGGAAGCTGTAATAATTGCTCATGAATACTCTTGAGTAAGATTTCCTGATTGCCTCCGTTAAGATCGGTTCTCCCAATACTTCCAGCAAACAAAGCATCCCCAGAAAAAACAGTTCCTGCGTTTTTTAAATAAAAGGAAACACTTCCAGGTGAATGTCCAGGCGTATGTAGGATTTCAAAAGAGAATGAGCCGATCCTTAAAGTACTATCAGCATCCGTTATCATGTGACTCGCTGGCTTTGCTACAATATTCTGCCCGAAGTACTTAGAGCCGTTCTTTGAGGGATCTGTTAGCCAATCTTTCTCTTTTTTATGAATATATAACGGGAGCTGATATTTTTCCCGCATTTGATCGACGGCACCAATGTGATCGAAATGTGCGTGTGTTAAAAGAACTGCAAGTGGTTTTAATTTTAGGGATTCAACGTATTTTATAATCTTAGATCCCTCACTGCCAGGGTCTATAATAATCGCTTCATTCTTTGTATCAAAAAGAATATATGTATTTTCCTGCACTGGCCCTACAGTTAGCTTTTTCCATTTCATAATTATACCTCCAATTTTGTTTGCAAGCTCTTTCTCTCTATCTTACACTAAAATAATCAAACATACGGAGGATATGCATGAACGTTTACTATGGATTGGAAAACATTTCTTTTGAAGGTTTATCTGTTTTCGATTGGGATGATGACCTCATCATTACCGATCAGTGTCCACCTGAAACAATTGAAGCGATTCCCTTGCTTTTAATAAAGCCCTTTAAAACCTCTTCTCTTTTCGAGGATTATGGATTCTTTTCGGAAAGTGGGAAATGTTATTTATATCATGATATGATTTGTGCCGTTTCAATTAAAGACGGGAATCAAAATCAAATCGACCTATTTCTCCTTCAGGCGAAAGAAGAATTAATAGCTGTAGAAAATGAAACAAATCCTGTTTATTTTTTCAGCGGCTATAATAAGCCGCTGATTCAGAAATGGGCATCGGCCTATGAAGTTACGCTCGAATTCATATTGTTGTAAATGTTCACTCGACAAATAAAGATAAAACAAGTAAAATAATACAAGGTTATACCTGTGTGAAAGCGTTATACATAGGATTGGTATTACTCCAAAGCAAGGGGGCACAGAATAATGGGATTAGCCATTATATTCGGCTTAGTAGCTATTCTAGCTGCATTAGGACTATTACGTTCGTTGAAAATTAAAAACTTATTAGCAGCAGGATTTGCTTTCTTAACGTTTGCTGTATTTGGCTGGTTTACAGTCATGACTGTACTAGACGTAATAGTTGGCAGCGGCGGTTCAACAGGCCATTAAAACCCGAAAAACCATCAGATGTTTGATTCTGATGGTTTTTCTATACACAAAAACTTACATATACAAACTAGCTATCAATATGCCTCTTGTTTCTTCATAAATTTTATCAAACTGTCTCAATGGCAATGGGTTTACTCCAATTCCAAGCTCAATTGTAAAGCCCGGCCTTCGGAACTCCTGTATGAACCAATCTTTATAACCTGCATAGCTGTCAACATACCTGATGGCTTTATAACCGCTGAGACGTTCAAATTCCTCTGCTATATGCTGAGAGATAGGCATAGGTTCTTCCCCTTCAAAACCCCAATAGAGCTCTTTTCCTTGCGTGTGAAGTGCAACTATCCTGTCAAAATCATATTTATATGCAGCCTCAGCCATAGCAATCGCTTCTGGTTCTGTTAAAGGTGCCTTTCCAGGGTAATCTCTAGGTGCCGGTTCTTTTGGTTTCCTAGGCTGTTCAAGTTCCCATCTTGCAGGGAACTGATTGTTTAAATCTACTCCTCTTATATTGGCTTTCCAAGCAGAAAAGTCTCTTTTTCCTTTGTTAAGCTTTAATACAAATTCTTTTATTTCTAGGTCTTCTGGAGGACCTTGCAACACAAGGTCAACTCCATCGGGGTCAACCATTGGGACAGCAAACAAAGTCGTAGTTTTGTAAAGATCATATGATGAGACATCATTCAAAGGTTCTTCGGTGGTTAAGGCTCGAGCATATTCGTTAATAAACTTCATCAGGACTCCTGATGTGATCCATTCATTCCCATGGAATGAACCATTGATGTGTACTTTTTTCTTACCCTTTCCGATAATAAGCATATCAATGGGTTTCCCCTGTACAGAATGTCCGATCGTTTGTTTTTTGATAAAAGGATACGTCTTTATTAAATGATCTATGTCTTTCTTAAGTACGTTGCTGTCATATTTACGTTTACCTTGAATACAAGGAAACGGAATAACATATGGAATTTTTATTTCATCTTTAACAAATATCTTCTTAGGATGTACATCCGGATTGAATAAGTAAAGAGCGTCGATGGGCAGATCCTTCTCCTCAGCGATTTTAAAAAACGAGTCACCATTTTTTATCTTATAACGCTGAACATCGATTCCTGGTAAATACACGTTTGTACCTGCTTCAATATTTCCTGGATGAACAGTTGGGTTTGAATCTTTAATTAATGCGTAAGGGATAGACAAGAGTCTGGAATAGTACCAAAGTGAGTCTCCGTTTCTAACTTGAATCTCCAATCAAAGCCCTCCCTAAAAACGTTCTCTTAAAGATGTATGATTGCTATGTACATATATGCAAAAAAAAGCACTTAGCCGAAGCTAAGTGCTTAATTTCTTTATTTCTTTTGTTTTGCTTTATCTTTTGCTTTGTCTTTATCATAGAAACGCAGCAAATCACCGTAGATGATTCGGTCTGAAATATCCAGCTCCGTTTTTGCACGTTCTGCATAAGGTTCACATGGATTTTCTTTGCCTTCAATAGGCTTTCCTGTTGCTTTGTCATAACACTTTCCATCTGTAAAGACATTGTTTTTCGTAATATAGGAATTATCACGAAGGACTGCGAAATCATCACGATCTTTAGAGAATAGGTCAGAACCTAACTCAATGTCACCCTTAGTGTCAATCCCTAATAAATGCAAGATGGTTGGCTTCAAGTCAATCTGTCCGCCGACTGTATCCATTTGCTTTCCTTTTTCTCCTGGGATATGAATGATCAATGGTACTTTCTGAAGCTGTGTTGATTCAAATGGCGTAATTTCTTTACCTAAGAATTGACCCATAGCATCATTGTGGTTCTCAGAAATACCATAGTGGTCACCATACATGATGAAGATCGAATCTTCATATAATCCAGCTTCTTTTACATCAGCAAAGAATTCTTTTAATGCTTCATCCGTGTAGCGTACCGTTGTAAAGTATCTGTTAACTGTTCCGTCTTTTGATGTCCATTCCGGAATCAATTCATCATCTTCTTCCAAAGTGAAAGGGAAGTGATTTGTTAACGTAATATATTTCGTATAGAACGGCTTATTCATAGCCTGCATTTCTTTCAAGTGAGGAATAGATTGTTTAAAGAAGTCTTTATCCTTTAATCCCCATCCGATTGAATTTTCAGGTGTAACTTCAAAATCCTTTAATGAATAATAACGGTCATAACCGAAATTATCATACATAATATCACGGTTCCAGAAACTCTTGTTGTTCGCATGTTGTACTGAAGTGTAATAACCTTGCTCTTTCAAGATTTCTGGTGTCGCGTTGTACTGATTTTGTGAATGTGTAAAGAATACTGCTCCACTTGGAAGTGGATATAGTGAGTTATCTAGCAAGAACTCTGAATCAGATGTTTTCCCTTGCCCTGTTTGGTGATAAAAGTTCGGGAAGTAATAACTGTCTTCAATCAAATCATTCATAAACGGTGTGATTTCTTTTCCGTTTACTGATTCATTAATAACAAAGTTTTGAGTAGATTCTACTGAGATAACGAAAACATTCTTGCCTTTAGCCTTACCAAACATTTCAGGGTTTGGCTCTTTATAATTGGCACGTGAATAGTTTTCAATATCTGTGATCTCACTGCCATCTGCAAATGCACGCTGGGCCTTTGCTTTAGACTGAATGATCGAATCGTAAATATGATAATTGTATGAACCAATATTTTTAATAAGCATCTCACGGTCAAACGTACGAGTTAATAACTGTGGACGCTCTGTTTCCGCAATTCCAACATTGACAATGAATAACACGATTGCAGCTGCAAAAGTCAATGTGATCTGTTTGCGTGAAGCACGATTAGCAGGACGATAATCCGCACGTCTCATAAAGTAAGCTAAGATCACGATGTCAACAAACACTAAAACGTCTGTTGGCTGAATTAATTCAAAAACACTATTACCTAGATCCCCCATATTACTTGTCTGAAATAGGACAGGAATGGTAATAAAATCATTAAAGAATCTGTAGAATACCATGTTTGCATACATAATAAAACTCATGATCGCACTAATGGCGATGATCATTCTTCTATGCGCTTTACCTTTAAAATAAAGGGTAATACCTAAGAATAAGATGACCGAACTGATTGGGTTAATAAATAGGATCAGTTCCTGAATTTTGTTGTCCATTGGCAGTTCAAACGCAGTTTTATAAACGACATAGGTTTTAACCCATAATAAAGCAATTGCTATAAACAAAAACTTATAATCAGCAAAAGCTTGTTTCATTTTTTCTTTCATATGTTCTCTGACCTCCTCAATCAAAAAGAACTTGTGCAGTTAGTTTTAAAATACTTGATATATTCTTTTTATATTAATCGGCTGTATCCAATGGAAATGTAAATCACCATTTACAAAACCTTAACTAAAGGATTACATAAAGAGTATAATAAATGGTTTTGCACAAGAATTCAATACCCTAACGTACTATTTCAAGATTCTGACAAATAGGACAACAAAACTATATTAGTTTTACCCCTTTTTTTCATCCATAAACAATTAGACGAACCTTTGACGAAAAAGTTTCAAAAAAATAAAGAACCACACGCTGTGGTTCTTTATTTTTATATAGTATTTGATAGGTTATGTTTTGCTAACCAAGCTCCCCCTATAATACCCGCATCGTTACCTAAAGTTGCTACAGTGAGCGTTGCTCCTTCCGCAACTCGCGGAAGCGCAAAACGTTTAAATTCTTTTTCAAGTCTAGACATTAGGATGTTGCCCGCTTTTGATACACCTCCGCCGATAACAATTTTTCCTGGGTTAATGCTATTGGAAATATTAGCAATCACAAGTCCTAAATGAAAGGCTACTTCATCTAGCGTAGCTATAGCAGCAGCATCGCCTTTCTCAGCAGCTTCTGCCACGTCTTTTGCTTTTAGTTCGCCTTTATCCTTTAAAACTTTATTTAAAGTGGAGGATTTCTCCGCAGAAGCTTTTAATTTCGCGATTCTTGCTATACCGGTAGCAGATGCAATGGTCTCAATACACCCTGTTTTTCCACAATTACAATGTGCTCCGCCTTCAGGAATAGACGTAATATGTCCAATCTCCCCAGCCATTCCATTCGTTCCGTGCATGATATGGCCATTCACAATAATTCCGCCGCCGACACCCGTTCCAAGTGTCACCATAAGCAGATTGCCTTCGCCATCTCCTGCACCGCGCCACATCTCACCTATTGCTGCAATGTTCGCATCATTATCGATCGTGACAGGAAGACCTGTCGCTTTTTCAAGCTCATCTTTCAAGGCATAATTGCGCCATCCAATATTAACGGCATGGTAGATAAATCCAGTCTTCATATCAATAAATCCTGGTGCTCCCATTCCGATCGCAGCAAGTTTTTCACGTTTTTCAGAAAGTTGATCTAACTTGGCACTTATCGAATCTGCAATGTCGTTAACAATATTTTTACCGTCTTCCGCTTTATTAGTAGGAATTTCCCACTTTTCTACGATGTGCCCATCAAATGTAATAAAAGCAATCTTTATTGTTGTTCCGCCTAAATCTACGCCAACCAGCCATTTGTCCATTTCGCTTCATCCTCTATTGTAATTTATTGTTTGCTGCACGAATAATAAGTATCGCTGTCTTGTATTCGTCTAAGCCTATAAGGTTTTGATGGTACAGCTCTCTAATTTCTTCTTGCATCAATTCTAAATCTGCAGATGCGTTCCCCGTATAAATAATGGTTCCAAATCTTTTCAATAACTGCTGTACATCATACATTGTTTTCATTACTATCACCTACGTCATTATAACAAAAATCCCGGGCACGAATGCAAGCCTTTGCATAATAATCTTATCAAAAATTCAGGCAATTTTTGATAAGATTTCAAAAGTTAAACAAAAAAGGATCAAACCAATCACGGTTTAATCCTTTTTTGTAGGAAACATGTTATGTCAACGATCTGGATCCTTAGGATGGAGGACCACAGGCCTTCTATTTTTTAAAGGCATAGGAACTCTTAATAATACATCTCTGATGGCTTTATAGTTAAAAGGAATGAACGGCCATAAATAAGGAATATGAAAAGATTTAAAAGAAACAAAAAATAAGATAGCTAACGTAAATCCTGCTACATAGCCTGGCACTCCTAAAAGAGCTGTAAGTGTCAACAATAAGAGCCTTAATAAACGATTAGCAAGACTTAGTTCGTAAGTAGGAGTAGCAAACGTTCCAATCGCCGCTATCGCTATGTACAATACGACCTCATTCACAAACAGACCAGCCTCGATCGCGACCTGTCCAATGACTATCGCTGAAACGAGACCTAATCCTGTCGATACAGATGTTGGGGTATGGATGGTTGCCATCTTAAGCATGTCCATACCAAGCTCAACAATAATGAACTGTAAAAAAAGCGGAACGACACCAACCACTTCAGGCCCAATAAAACTAAGACCAACCGGCAACAGATCTTTTTGAACAGAAAACAAATACCAAAGCGGCAGAAGAAAAATAGAAATCCATACCGCAAGAAAACGAACAAGCCTTAAATAAGCACCTACGACCGGTTTCTGCCTGTACTCTTCTGCGTGCTGAAGGTGGTGCCAGAAGGTAGTTGGTGTAATAAGAACAGAAGGTGAACCGTCAACATATACAAGAACATGTCCTTCAAAAAGATGCACAGCAGCCGTATCAGGACGTTCTGTATACCTTACTAACGGATATGGATTTAAGTGTCTTCCACATATAAACTCCTCCACCGTTTTCTCTCCCATAGGAAGACCATCGGTATCAATTTTTTTCAGTGAGTCTTTGATTCGTTCCACGATTTGCGGATCCGCTATATCCTCGATATAAGAAATACATATATCTGTTTTAGAACGTCTTCCTATACTCATATATTCCATGCGTAAAGATCGATCACGTACACGTCTTCTCGTTAAGGCTGTATTAAAAATAATCGTTTCTACAAATCCATCTCTTGCTCCTCTTACTACTCGTTCCACATCTGGTTCTTCTGGTCCGCGGACCGGGTAAGTTCTAGCATCAATTTGTATAATCTCAGTTTCGCCTTCAACGATCAGAACGGCAGGACCACTTAATACCCAATCTATTCCCTGGTTAAGATCATCTGATTTAGAAAGTTCCACATACGGAATATAAGTTTTCATTAATTTTAAAAGTGGATCAGGATCCAGTTGATCGGGTTCTAGGTCAGCTAAAAGCTTCATTAAGAAGTGAAGAATTTCATCTTTTACAAAGCCATCCACCATGAACAGCGCCATTCTTCTTCCAGCATATTCCAAGTCCAAATGGATGCAGTCGAAACTAATATCAACACCTAGTTGTTTTTTCATATATTGAACGTTTTCGTCAAAATCACGTGAAAGAGGTTGTTTTTTTGGCAGATATGACATTTTTCATCACTCCTCTGCCTATCATCCTTAACTTTCTCATAACTTTTCATACCTAAATAAAATCCCAGCAGCTATGACTGGGATTTGGGTCATTATGTAAGATCTGATTGTAAGTATGATTTAATAAGATTTGCAGTATGTTCCAATGATTTAATATGTGTACGCTCATAGGCATGTGAAGCATCGATTCCAGGTCCGATCAAGCCATGTACGACATCAGCACCCGCTCTAATGGCAGCAGTAGCGTCTGAACCATAGTATGGATAGATGTCTACTTTATATTCAATTCCATTTTTCTGGGCTAATTCGACCAAATGCTTTCGTAATCCAAAATGATAAGGTCCTCCAGAATCCTTCGCACAGATACTAACCGTAAACTCATCGGTTGCTTGACCATCACCGATCGCACCCATGTCTACTGCTAAATATTCGACAGTCTGCTCAGGTATGTTGGAATTACCTCCAAATCCGATCTCTTCATTATTACTAATTAAGAAGTGTGTCGTAAAAGGTAATGTTGTTGATGTTTTTGTAATTTTATCCACCAGATGCATCATGATAGCTACACTTGCCTTATCATCTAGATGTCGAGACTTTACAAAACCACTCTCCGTCTCTTCAAAACGGGGATTAAATGAAACAAAATCACCAACGGAAATCCCTGCTTCTTCAGCATCCTTCTTTGAACGGAACGGTTGATCGACCCTTACCTCAATATTCTTTTCATCCCTCTTCAGGTCATCCATCCCTTTATACACATGAGCAGAAGTCTGATGCATCAACACCGTCCCAGAAAAACGATCGCCTTTTGAGGTATGTATCGTACAATATTCCCCTTCAACTGTGTTCCAATAATATCCGCCGATTTTATCTAATTTTAAACGACCGTCACTTTTTATTTCTTTGACCATCGCACCTAAAGTATCCACATGTGCGGTAAGTAAACGATGTTTAGTATCATCTTCCCCTTTTATTGTTGCTAGGAGCGCGCCTTTATTTGTGATTATAAAAGGCACTTCGTTTTTTTCAAAAAATTCTTTCATGTAATGAATAGCAGATTCTGTATTCCCAGAAGGGCTCGGTATATGTACTAATTCTTTAATAAATCTTACAATTTCATTCGTTTGAATTTCCATTTCTTCTCCCCCTTAATGTGAATTATCGTGATATGTTCATTTTCCAACTTCTAATTTACATGGTTGTGCATACAATTTAGGAACGAGTTTGTCCTAGAGGAGGTACAAGTCATGAAGTGGAAAATTTCTATATTCACGTTGATAATTATACTTGTAATAGGTATCATCTACCAGCCGTTTATTAAAAAAGAGGCTCGTGAAAGTATTACATTTTTCCCGATCGACACTTCTTTCTCATTTAAAAAAGCTGTAACTTCTTTAAAATTTATAAAAGGAACAACGTCCAACTATGAATTTGAATGGGACGTTGAATCAGAATCCTCAGAGAATGTTTATTTGAGACAAGATATTGCTATGATTTTTGAAAACGGAAAACTTGCGAATAAGATGACTGAATGGAAAACAAAAGCTAAATCGATCGATCTCGAAAAAGAGATTGATGGAAGTACCCCTGGGTTATGGGAAGCCATCTCTTATCACCAAGGTGAAATTCATCTTAATGAAGAAACATACCGGTCCATACAAAAAATGAGCAGCGATTATCTATACACAGTGAAACCCGATACCACCTTCACAGGATTTAAAAATCCATCTACGGCAACAGAAAGGCGTCAAAAAAATGCAGTGGTTCAGGAAACAAACAAATATCTTCAAGAAACGTTGGCAGAACTTCTGAATCATTATCAAATAAACAGAGACAGTTATTATGTGATTTCGCTTTTGTCTTTAACAGACTATAACGAAAAACCACTTCCCGGGTTCAATAAGAATAAAAGTCAAGAAATCATCGGAAAACTTTGGGAAGGTCTTTATAAAAATTACTTTATAAACATCACTACAAAAACTGGCCAAAAGATCAGCCCCATCGGAAGCAGTATGCCGTATATTTTGTTAAGCAAAGACAAAACCCACCTATTTGTTTTGCTGAAAACCTCAACGGGAGAAAATATCCAGCTCATTCAATACATTTCTTGATGACATGGTTTAATTCATCTGCAGATTGGCAGTTATAGAGATTTGGATGAAGCAGTTCTGGTATCTGTTTAGAAGGATTCCACCAAATGCCTGTCCATCCAGCTTTTATGGCTGGGTGGATATCAAGGCTAAATGAATCCCCAACATAATAAAATTGTTCCGCACATATTTTGCTTTTTACATAGTTGAATAGCTCAATACTAGGTTTAGCAAAAGAAAGTTCAGAAGAAATATAAGTATGACTTTCAGAAAAACTCAATCCAAGCATACTGAGCTTTTTTCTTTGCAGTACAGATTCTCCGTTTGAAATGATTCCTGCCACATATCCGTGCATCTTTATAAAATTAATCATTTCCTCGACCCATGGATAAGGTTGCACAAAGGAGGGAATCTCCTCTTCAAACCGTTTTCGAAAAGCATCCATCTGCCTTTGATCAAATAATTGAATATTAAATGATAACAAGGAAGAAACAAGCCTATTTCTTTGATATTCTTCACGTGTTAACATCTTTTTCTCATATGCCGGCCAGTACAAATCACAAAAGGTCTTATATACTTTAAACCATTTTTCAGGATTTATAGGTTTATTCAAAACTGGGTGTAAAATGGATATAAAGGCAAATAAAGAAGCCTGCTTAAAGGAGGCTTCATAGTCAAATAATGTATTATCTAGATCAAAAAAGAAAGCTTTAGAAGTTGAGTTGTTCATTTTTAGATCAATTCATCCATCATCTTGGAACGCAATCCCGGAAAAGACATAGCACTCCCTACAACAAAACGTCGAAGGATCGGTTGTCCAAGAGCCATATTGATCAGGCGGTAACGCATTCTATAACCAAGTATTACAGCAAGGAATATCAAAAACCCTTTAATCATTAATCCTTTCATAAAAAAACCTCCTTGTCTTTACTTTCTGTGTTTGGAGGTTTTTTTATTCGTTTCAGATCATATGATGAAATTTCTTGGGCATTTTTTTATTGGATTGGACCATCTTTGAAAATTCAAACAGCTATTTCCCCTCAATCATCTTTTCAAGCTCTTCTGTTGTGTTCACATTCTTGAAAAAGTGTTCTTCGTCTTTTTCTACTTCTAAATAGCTAGTATTTTTTCTTTGAAGAAGTTTTAACACTTTAAAGGTATTTTCATGCAGGCAGGAAGTGATATCCGGTAAACATGTTATTTTATATACGCCGTTTAATGGAAAGATCTTTCCGTTTAATACAGGAATCACGCAATCGTAATTTCCTTCTTGTGCCACTGCTAACCATTTTCGATACATAATGCAGCTCATTAAAGGCATATCACACGGAATGACAAGATAATAATCTGCTCTTTGGCTGATCATCCCGGTATATAATCCTGCTAATGGACCTTTCCCTTGATAGCGCGGTACATCTTTTAGGACGCGTACAGACCTTGAACTGAACCCCATTAGATTTGCTAGTAGTTCCTCACGGGTGATTATTAGGATCTTATCTGTGTGAGCTTTTAGTGATGCAATTGAATACTCTATAAATGTTTTGTTATTCCATTTTGCGATTGCTTTTGGACTTCCAAATCTCCGGGATTCTCCACCTGCCAACACGATACCTGCACAAGTCACTTGACTATCCATATGTATAATCCCCCTGCAATAAATGCACCAATAATCGTAGAACTAAAGTTAACCAGGTTATTTGTTACCCATGGTAAACCAAAAATTCTCACTGTTTTCTTTTTACAATGCCACATACTCTCCGTTTCTGTTTTACAAAGTTGGCAATAATACTTTTGTTCAAACCAAGCTCCAAAAAACGTATCTGCCAGATTTCCAGCAAAACCTGCGAAAATAATGATCAAACTACCTGTTAGAGTTAAAGAACCAGAACCTTCATTATAAAGGAGATAATAACTCCCCCCAATCGCGGCAGCTCCTAATATCGCAGCAGATGTTCCTAACCAAGTAACCGCTCCTGAAAGTCCTGCTTCCACCTTTCTCCACTCTTTAACGTGAAAGGGTTTCGCTTTTGAAAGGATTCCGACCTCAGACGCCCAGGTATCTGCTGTAGCGGTCGCAATTGCGCCAGCAAACATGAGTAACCAGATAGGGTCTGCCGTGTAAATAGCCCCTACTGCAGCAACTGTAGATGCCCCGCCATTCGCAAACACTTGACCAGCTGTCCGCCCCTTCTTGTCTTCAAAAGGTTCTGCACGCTCATCCATCTTCACTTCTCTTTTCCATTTTGTTAAAAACGACGATGTTAAAAAAAATACTGCTAATAGGACTAATCCTTGCCATTGAAAAGAGTAAAAGGTTAGGGCGCCCATTATGAATGCTGCAGAACTTCCCATAAGTGTGAGGAGATTTAAGCGGAAAAAGACCATACAAAAGAGAGCGATCCCCACATAAAGAAAAGCTTCCATTTTATTTATAGCGCCCTTCTTCAGTAATGATCCGGTCTACTGGGACATCAAATTCCTCAAATGGCAGTGTTTCTGCTGTTTGAAAGGAGTAACAAATCGATATGGTCGATCCTTGATAGTTCTGTAAGTAACGGTCATAATAGCCCCCGCCGTAACCGATTCTATATCCCTTTTTATCAAAAATCAGACCTGGTACGATTAATAAGTCGATGTTTTCCTTCTCGATTACCGTTGTTTTTTCTTCAATCGGTTCGTAGAGATCCATATATACATTTTCTAATTCATGAAATGAGTTTAACTCTCTAAACTCCATTTGTTTATTAGAAGAATAGCATTTTGGTACACAAACTGTTTTTCCTTCATCCCATGCTTTTTTAATAATCATAGTCGTGTCTAATTCAAATTTTCTAGATACAGTAATCCCAATAATGTTCGCGTTCATCCAGCGTTCAGTTGTAAATAACTGCGCAGCTGCTTTTTCACTTAGAACCTTACGATCTCGTGGTTCTAAAGAAAGCAATTCATTCTTTATCTTTTTTCGCCATTCTGATTTCGTCATTTAGAACACCTCTTATGAATTGAATGTTGTCTTAATCATAGCATGTGTCTTGGAAGAGACAACAGAAACGCTGATTAAGTTTGTGTTTAAGTTCCCTATAGCATTACAACAAGCGATGTATTCTTTTAAGCAAATTTTGTGCACGAAAAAACGCCTGATTCCTCATATACATGGGGATCAGGCGTTTTTAAGTGAAATTACTTCGTTTCACGGTGAATTGTGTATTTCTTTAAACGTGGGCTGTATTTTTTAAGCTCTAAACGGTCCGGATTCGTACGCTTGTTTTTAGTAGTGATGTAGTTACGATCACCAGTTTCAGTACAAGCTAAAGTAATGTTTACACGCATTGTTGTTTCCCTCCACATCTTTACCAAAGTACATATTAATGGTTACTAACAGTCATTATTCTCTATTAAACCATACTTTAACATGATACCAAATTCTTATCTATCGGGCAAGAGAGTTTTGTGAAAGTTTCTGATACACGGTCGTGTATTCTTTTAAAACATCGACATAAGTAGCATGAGACCAAGTCAGAGGAGCTACGGATAAAGCTTCGCCAGTAAAGGGATGAAGCTGTTCTGGCAATACGCCGGTTGAAAAGCTATGTTCTTGAATCCAACGTAAAATTTCGTGCGGCCGCTCTAAATCCTGCAAAGAATTTGCTTTTTGAATGTACCATTTAGCTACCCAGAGAGTACATATCAGCCAAGGATTACCCGGGACCTTTGCCACTTCATGTGTTTGCTGAAAATAGTAATCATTTGTGTACCTCGCGATTCCACCAACGTTCGTTTTGATGCTTAACTCTCTTTCCATCTGCTGCATTGTCCGGACGACTCTTTCATCATCTGCAGGAAACACACCAAAAGCGAATAAAGCATACATGCTGGATTCCATTGTAAAATCCTTTTTATAAGCCTGATCATCTAATAGGTAGATACCCCTGATAAATCTCCCCGCATCCTCATCATACAGATGTTTTTCCATACCTGCTCTTATGCGTTCAGCACCTTTTTTGTATCGTTCTGCCCGATCGTCTTCACCAAATAATGTAGCAAAGGAATAAGCAGCCATCAGTCCGCCATATACACTGCTTGCTGTAAAAGTAAATATGCCTCTCCTCTCCTCCCAAAGATCATAAGAAGGAAGTGGAAGGTCTAGTTCATCATTCATATAGTGGAGCAAAAATCTGGCACTCGGCCTAACAAGGGAACGATACAGAGATTGGGCAAATTCTATATCGCCGGTTTCTTTATAGTGCTCCCAGAATGCCCACAAAACAAGTGCTGTTTCATCTTCTTGGATCGGAAGCTGGTTCTCACCATTTTTATCGACCATCGGATGCCACGAGGATCCTATCGAGCCGTCTGGGTTATATTTATGATGCAAGTACCCTTCTTTCGTAAGAACTTCTGCGCATCTTCTGTAAAAATTTTTAACCATGCCGTGAAATCCTGCTTTTGCTGCAGCAGCAGCGATCAACGCTCCGTCTCGTGGCCACATATAACTGTAATGATCACGGTTATACTGCTGGATATCAGAATCGTTAGCGGCAATAATGTAGCCGTTCTGATTCGTTTGCGTACGAAGAATTAATAGACTTCGGTTGTACAGATCCAGGAGTTCATCTGAGAGGTTGCATGGGTTGATCTTCGTTTTGTTTACCCACCTTCGCCAATAAACATCGATTTTGTCCAGCGTTAATGACGGGCCGATCTCTATCAAGTAATCAAAAAGAGAGAAAACTTCTTCTCTGCTTTTCCCAACAGTCAAGGAATAATAGGCTTCCTTTTTTTCATGAGGTGGCAAGACGCCGGTGATCGAAAACGTGCTGTCTACTGATCCTTGAGCAATGGGATTCACATGTAGATGGCCATCTTCGGCATCTTTCCATGTCCCTTCTGCACTAAGAAATCGTTTAATACCTGTCGTATATTCATCTATTCCTTTTCCATCTAGTGAAGCATGAAATAAAAAATACCGGTTCTTTTTATAATGGATGATGACTGATTTATGGGGATCGTAATATGCCGTATCTCCAACTTCTGTTTCGTAAATGGAGAGATCCTGGTGAAAGAAAAGTTTAATCTTCTTCTCTTCATTGGTCTCATTCATAATACTAATCTTGCGCATGAACATGTTCTCTCTTTGATGTACAGCATCTTCAATCTTTAAGCATACGCCTTCTTTTTTGTTCCTTGCAAAGGACTGGGTGACTAACGAATCGGTATGATAGCCGGGTTCTACTATCCAATCTCTTGAAGAAAGCCAAGAAAAGGAGCCATTGATACTGGCTCCCAAACGGTTTACATGACCTTGTACATGATTTTGCTGACCTACATAGGGAAAATATATATCTCTGATCTGCAAAAATTGGTCTAAGTTAATAAGTAAATTCCCATTGCCTAAAGCTAAATGTCTTGGCATACTTTACACCTGCTGATATCGTTGGATTTTTTCAATGTATTGTGATGCTGCCTGCTTTGCTTGTTCAGGATTCGTATTTTGTGAATAAACCGTAAAAACAGGTTGTTCTACATCAGGTAAAATTAAAGTCCAGCCGCCTTCTGGATGAAAGACTTTGATTCCGTCGAGCAACTCTACATTGTTATCTCTTATATCTTCCATCAACCTTCTCATCACGCGTCCTTTTTTATCTTTTGGACAAGGTACATATTCTCTCAACATGTGTACATCAGGAAGCATTTTCACGAGTTCGGAAAGTGTGATCTGTTGCATCGCCATCATTTCTAAAATATGAACGAATGCGTATTGAGCATCGTATTGGTAGTTTAATACCCCTTCTCCGACTTCCATGATCGACCTAGGGTTAGCCTTTGTACGGATAAGTTTCCCTTTTAGCCGTTCTGCTATTGAATCTAAAGCCGATGACCCATAGACAGGAATCGCCATTTCCTTATGTTTGCCTTGAGAAAAGGCTGTAAATACGTAAAGAGCAAGCATCGTTTCTTCATCTAACACTTCACCGGTTTCTGTGATCAATCGCAGCGTTTCTCCTGATTCACCGATTAATACACCAATATTGGCATTTGTTACCCTAACAAATGAAGCCATCTCTTCCGGCTTTGTCTGATATGGAGCAGTTAGAATCTCGCAGTTCAGTCTGTTATAGAGATTTGGAATAAAATTCAAATAAGGCTGATGATTATAATTTACAACTACTCTGAATTTAGCTTCTTGGATTTGGATTTCCTGAATACCTTCGAGCAATGCAGAAGTATAATCTTCATGCTTATTCACCTGAATTGCACCTTTTCCAATTCGATCGAATGAAGCTCGACGATAATCTTCCTGCCAGTAGGCATTTTCAATCTTTCGTTCTAAATCCGTGTGAATCGGCAAGCCTTTGTTATCATAAAAGTCGATCATTAATTGTTTTTCGCCAGTAGGGTTAGAGAAACGGACGTAAACCCCGCCTTGCAAACGCTCATCTTCGATCGAAAATCTAACCACTGGTGCAACTGTAGGGCTGATATCAAGTGTATGTACACCTGATGAATGAAGTCCTTGGATAAAAGATTGCTTGATCATTACCGAAAAATCATGGGAATCACTTGCGATCAGAATCTGTGAACCATACGGAAGCACTGCTCCATATGCAGATGCTAGTCTCGCGATGTAATCAGGAGTGATTTCTACATTCGCGATCCCTGAAACGCCCCTTGAACCAAACAATGACTTGGTCGCCTTTTTGCCCCATACGATAGAAGTATGAACAAGTGCCTCTTCGAATATCTCTTTTTCCGGCCAGATCTTCACATCTGGTTTTATAGTAGCACTCTTGCCGATCGTACAATGATTACCAATCACAGCATGCTCAAATACAGAGGCATCTTTCTCAACTTTGGTCCCGTTAGCAATCGTAGCTCCCCTCAACTCACATTGATCACCAACAAAAACATCATTCCATAAAACTGTTTTTTTCAGAGAGCTTCCCGAACTTACAACACTGTTTTTTCCGACAACAGACAGCTTGCCAACGTGTGCTCCCTTTCGTATTACCGCTCCATCTGCAATACTTACAGGACCCTCAATCATTGATCCTTCTTCAATTACCACGTTCTCACCAATCCAAATTCCTGGTTCTTGCTCTTTACCCGCAAATGGAAGATTAACAAGGCCGTTCAACATATCATAGTGGGACTGGCGATACTGCTGTAAACTTCCGATATCTGACCAGTAACCTTCCGCTTGATAGCCGAACAATTTCTTATTTTCTTTCATGAGTAAAGGGAACAGATCTTTACTAAAATCAACTGGTACATCTTTTTCGATATATTGGAAAATCTCAGGTTCAAGAACATATATACCGGTATTTACTGTATCACTGAAAACTTCATTCCAACTTGGCTTTTCTAAGAAACGGATGATCTTCCCATCCTGATTCGTCATGATCACGCCATATTCCAAAGGAGACTCTACTTGTTTCATTAAGATAGTAACCAGGGAACCTTTTTCTTCATGAAAATCAATCCCTTTTTCAAGGTCAAAATCAGTTAAAGCGTCCCCGCTGATCACGATAAAGCGTTCGTCTAGAAAATCTTCAGCATTTTTTATGGAACCTGCTGTTCCAAGAGGGCTATCTTCTTCAAAATAATGAAGATTCACACCAAAATCCCGACCATCTCCGAAGTAGTTCTTGATGGCATCTGGAAGATAGTGAACAGTAACAGCAATATCTGTTATTCCATACCTTTTTAATAGCTCGATCCCGTATTCCATAACCGGTTTGTGAAGCATAGGCACCATAGGTTTAGGCATGTTACATGTAAGAGGTCTTAAACGTGTCCCTTTTCCGCCAGCCATGATTACACCTTTCATTACACCATTCCTCCTACTTTTGCTGTTTTATTTTGAATTTGGTTATATAGGTCGACAGTTCTCTCAGCAATTGAATCCCAGCTGAAAACGGTTCTAGCCGTTTGTTCACCTTTCCTAGCCATCTCTTTACAACGTTCACGGTTGCTCAACATGTACTCTACTGCCCAAACGATGCTGTGAGGGTCATTCGGATAAATTTTTAAACCCGTTTCCTCATGATCAATAATTTCTCTCAATCCCCCGGTGTCTGAAACAATTGTTAATTTCCCTGCAGCCATTCCTTCAAGTGCAACGATACCAAAAGGTTCATAATGACTTGGGAAAAGAGCCGCGTCTGCTTGTGCGAACCACATGTTTCTTTCTTCATCACTGATAAAGCCAGCTAAGTGAACAAAGTTTTCTAATTGTTTTTGCCTTATCATTGCATTTAGTTCTTCAAATAACGGTCCCTTTCCAGCAATTACAAACCTTACTTTAAGGCTTTTATGTCTAATAATATCTGCAGCTTCTACAATCGTTTGGAAGCCTTTTTCTTTAACGAGCCTCCCTACAGAAAATAGCAACAGTTCATCATCCGGACGATTGATTTCATCACCTTTTTCATTTGGTTCAGCTAATATTTGCTGTGGATCTATCCCATTAGGTAAGATCGATATTTTATTCTCAGGAATTCGAAAAACATCCGTAAGTTCTTTTTTCATGTAAGTGCTGCAGACAATGAGACGATCCGAACCATCCATCAGCTCCCATTCTTTTTGATTGATTTCATACTGAAGAGGTGAAGTAATTCCATTGTTTCTGCCATGTTCGGTAGCATGGATGGTCGTAAGTAAAGGAAGTTTCAATTCTTTTTTTATAGCTAGTGCTGAAACAGATACGAGCCAATCGTGAGCATGAATACAATCAAACTTAATTTTCTTGGAAAGTTCAACAGCATAATCAGCCATTGCTATATTCAAGCTGCCAGTCCAATGAAAGAAAGATTCAAAAGATGGCTGGTTACCTTTAATTCTGTACACATGAACTCCATTGTTTATCTCATAGTCTGGATAACCTTCTACTGCCGAAGTAAGCACGTACACTTCATGTCCGAGCTCAGTTAGTTTTCTTGATAGATCAAAAACATGTCTCGACAGCCCACCGACTACCATAGGCGGAAATTCCCATGAAAGCATCAGTATTTTTTTGCCTTTATGATTTTTCTTCTCATACTGCGTGTTCACATATAAGTCATGCTGATTTTTGAAGTAATGCCATAAATCCAGCATGATAAACGGATACTCATTTTCATATTCTGATATTTCGTTAACGTTATAGCTTTCATCTTGAACCGCTTCGTACAATGTATGGAACCTTTCAATATGCTCTTGAAATCTTTCTTTTGCATATTGAACAGCGCTGTTTCCTTCAACGATAAAAGCCCAATCAGAACTTGCAGCAAGCATCCATTCTCTTACCATTTGATTCGCATATCGATCGATCACGATATTCACTTTTTCTTTTGAGAGTTTAGCTGCGAGTTCAACTAATTTCCTCTCACAATGATGAAGATGACGATACATCCATGCATTTTCTTGATTCAGCCAAACTTCACCAGTCCCATTTCTTCCCCATGTTGAAAAACTAGGTCTGACCGTTTCAAGGTCTCGATAATGTCTGTGCAAGAATTCCTGTGGTGTGATCCATTCCGTATTTTGTTCATTTGAAACATTCATAGATTCTAATAAAAATTCTGGTCCTTCAAACCACCAATGTCCAAAAAGTTCTGCGTCAAATGGTGCCGTGATAAGTGTAGGAGGAAATGTTTGTTTGTTGTTATGTAGGTAGTCCTTGATACGATTGTTAAAATCAGTAGAGTGCTGCTTTACTTTTTCATTAGCATAAGACCTGTTGTACCAGTCCTTATGCTCAGTTTCACCTGTAATTCGCCAATATTTAAGAGAAGTATCTACTCTGATGCCATCAGGATGAATAAATCCTTTTATATAATCAAAGTCGCGTTCATAAGCGACGTCGCGATAAAACTCCCTGTAATCAAAATCTCCTGGATACCCTACAGAAGAATTCCAAATCGTTTCAGAAATAAACTGATTTCTAGGGAATAAGGCTACTCCATGAGGAGAATAAACCGGCGCTTCAATTCCTTTACTTGGAACGGGCTTACTCTTAAGAAGGGTTTGTTCATCAACAAATGTGTAACGAATACCCGCATCAGCTAACAGTTTATCGACTCCGGGTGAATAAGCACATTCCGGTAGCCAAAACCCTGTTGGTTTACTTCCGAAGTATTTCTCGAACGTACGTATACCAGCAGCAATTTGTGCATGAACTCCTTGCTCTGTCTGCACATACGGCAAGAAGGCATGAGTGGCAGCGGATGTAATGCATGAGATTTTTCCTTCATCCATATAAGTTTTAAACGCTTGAATAATCTTACAGTCATGAGATTGATACGTATCCATAATCTTTTTAAAGCGTTTTTCGTAAAAGCTAATGATTTCTTTTTCTTGTTTGTCTTTTGAGAAGTTCTTTTCTTTTTTAATGAGTTTTAATGTGGAATCGATATGTTCTAGGTATCGTTTTTGAATAACTGGATCATTCAATAGTTCTAGTAAAGGAGGGGAAAACGATAAGGTCCAAGAGATAGATTCAGGCTGCTCTTCTAGAACCCATAATAACGGGATATAAGACTCAGTAAGTGCCTCAAATACCCATCTTTCCTCTAATCTATTTGCTTCTTTATGTCTCACGTAAGGAAGGTGAGCGTGCAAAATTAATGCGAAATACCCGTTAGACATTATATACTCTCTCTCCTATCTGATTTTTTGATAGTATGAATAAGTAGAAAAATTCTCAAGCCATTCAGGCTGTGTGATATCCTGATGCTTCCATCGTTCTATCTTTTCATCGTAAGAACTGTTTGTTTCTGCTGAACCCGTTTCAGCTGGATTCGAGCGCAATAATGTAAAGAAGCTGCCATCAAATGTACGGGTGCCAATATCTACAATGTATGTGCGGTCAGGTTCTAACGAGTTCAGGAACCAGTTGTTCGTCATAGGAGGAAGATCGATTTCGAATGTTCGATGTGCGTTATGTCCGTAAAAGATAATATCCGTGACATCATAAACTTTTAATACGCCTGGCAGGTCCTCCCACTTAGTGCGGAAATGATGTTCAGCCATATTCTTGATCGATTCTGAAAAGCTCCAATAGACATATAAACTCTCAGGAGTATGCGGCATAAGACATGCACTTGCCTCTTTATACTCAAACGGCATCGACCATTTTTCCTTTTTTGTTTCTTTTGGCTGAGCAGGAATCTCTTTTGTAGCAGAAACCTCTTTTGATGTTACTTGTTGCTGGCGGTACTTGTTCCAGCGATATTGAACCTTTCCTAAAGACATATTCATCTTTTCTGCGATCTCTTGCAAAGTAAGTCCTCTTTTCTTTAGTTTTACAATATCTTCGATCAAGTTCATCACCTCATCTTATTCAATTATTCTAGTAAACTTATATTTATTCTTAAGATTTTAAATAATCGTATCATTAGATATTTTTATGTACAATGTGTCAAAAAAGTCGAAAAATGGCGGTTCTTTATCCCGCGTGAGGTTACAGTTTATGTAAAGATTTTGTAACCGGTTGCTTGATCAGATTATTCTGACATTAAGACAAATATGTACAAAAACATGGTATTAATTATAATTTATGGGATTATTGACGGTGGAATAACTCGAAAATAGTCGAAAGGTAGTATTTTGTGTAAACTTTTGTGAAAAAAACTATACCGTAAATAGATACTATGTTATAAAAGTAAAGGGTATAGCTTTATAATTAGGGAGGATATTTATGGAGTTTGCAATTTTTGGATTATTGCTAGTCGGTATTATTCTTTTGATTCTTTCCTTTCGGAAAAATCGTGAAAATTCAGTAGAAACACAGCTTGAAAATTTCACGATTCAATTAATGAAAGAAATTTATCAAATTAAAAAGAAGTTAAAAGTTCTTGAAGATGAAATGATGGTAGACGATAAGAACTAAGTTTGTGAGGGGAAATTAGGATGACGAGCAAAAACCTTCGGGGATTTTCAGCTGGTATTATAATTTCTACTGGAATATTAGCTGGTGTATACTACACAGCGGATACAGAAAACCGTGCTGAATTAACGGATGCTGCAGTGGAACAATATCTTTCTGAAAAAGGTGAGTTGGCAATTACAAAAGAAGAGTATACTTCTTTAACAGAAACTGAGAGTGTAGCCGCTGCTCCTTCTACTTCAAATGAAGAAGCCAAGACTGAGCCAGAAAAGGAAGAAGAGAAAGTCTATCAAATGACTTTAACGATCACGCAGGGAATGAGTACTGGCGAGGTTTGTGACCTTCTTCAAAAAGGAAACATCATTAAGGATAGTAAAGAGTTCTTAAAATATTTAAGGTCCAATAACTTAGAAGGTGCTGTTAGAGCTGAATCTCATCAGGTAAACAGCAAAATGAGCTTTGATGAACTGGCTAAAGAAATTACAAGTTCATAATTGACTACATAGAGAGAGCAGGTGCATCACACCTGCTCTCTTTTTTTAATCATTTAACCCATGCCTCTTCCCGTTAACTAAGAAAATAATATGTTCGGCAATGTTCGTGGCATGGTCTGCCGTACGTTCTATATATCTGCACACAAAAAGCAGTTGGTTGATCTGTGATAGATGGTCCGGATTTTTGGCCATTAGTTCTAAAAGTTCTTTAATTATTTTTCCGTATGTCTCATCCACATCATCATCCATATCAGCTAATTCTTTTGCTCGTCCTACCTCTTCTTCCTCATATGCTTTCGTAGCAGCTGTCAGCATCTCAATGGCGAGATAGGCCATTTTAGGAAGTTCTTCTAGAGGTTTTACAAATTCCTGTTTACCGATTCGAATCGTAGACTTTGCGATGTTTACTGCAAAGTCAGCCATTCTTTCCATATCAGATGAGATCTTAATCGCTGCGATTACTCGTCTCAAATCCGATGCTACAGGAGCTTGTTTTGCGATTAAGAGGATAGCCATATCATTGATCTCATCTTCTAATGCATTGATCCTGCTATCATTTTCAATGACTTCTAATGCTTTATCAAGATCTTGGTTCTTTAGAGCTTCTACCGATTGTAGCAAAGCTTCTTCCGTTAACTTTGAAATTCCAATAACAGCTTTCTTCATTTCTTCAAGTTGAAGCTGAAAACTTTCACGAACAACCATTAATCTCACTCCAATTCTTGTTGATTATCCAAAACGTCCAGTAATATAATCTTCTGTCCGTTTATCAGAAGGATGAGAGAACAATTTGCTAGTATTTGTGTATTCTATAACTTCTCCATTTAGAAAGAATGCTGTACAGTCAGAAATCCGTGCTGCTTGCTGCATGTTATGTGTAACAATAACAATGCTATACTCTTTTTTCAACTCTTGAATAAGCTCTTCCACTTTTAATGTAGATACAGGATCCAGAGCAGATGTTGGTTCATCCATCAATATGACGTCTGGTTCGATAGCAAGGCAGCGTGCAATACATAGACGTTGCTGCTGGCCGCCTGAGAGGCCGTAAGCATTTTCATTTAATCTGTCTTTCACTTCGTCCCAGATTGCAGCACCCCTTAAACTTTTTTCCACAACTTGATCTAAAACCTTTTTATTTTTTATGCCATGGATTCGAGGGCCATAAGCGATATTCTCATAGATTGATTTAGGAAACGGATTTGGCTTTTGAAATACCATGCCAACTAGTGTACGAAGTTCTTCTACTCTGTACTTCGGATCGAAGATATTTTTTTCTCGATATTTAATCTCACCTGATATCCGAACACCTTGGACCATTTCTACCATTCTGTTCAGAGTTTTGATAAAAGTAGATTTACCGCATCCTGATGGCCCAATGATTGCAGTCACTTGTTTTTCAGGTATATCAAATTTTAAATCTTTTAAAGCATGATCTTGTCCATACCAGAGATTTAAATGATTTACCGTGAAAACCGGTTTAAGCTGTTCTGATGGGGTTTGATACTTCTCCACTACTTGTCTATTAATCGTAAGCTCCACAGATTTTGTCCTCCTTTTTCCTTTTAAGAACGTTTGTGAAATTTATTTCTTATGAAAACAGCGATTGAATTCATAATAAGCAAGATGACCATCAAGATGATAATGCCACTTGCAGCAAGCATATGGAATTCTTCTTGCGGTCTGCTCGTCCAGTTATAAAGCTGAATCGGCAGCACGGTAAACTGCGAAAATAAATTTTCGGGCACAAACGCTACATAAGCCAATGCCCCCAGTACCAATAATGGAGCTGTCTCCCCAACAGCTCGTGATAATGCCAAGATGGTACCTGTAAGGATTCCAGGGAGTGCAGCGGGAAATACAATTCTTCTAATGGTTTGCCATTTAGTTGCTCCCATTCCGAATGAAGCTTCCCTGATTTCTCTTGGTACCGTTCGGATTGCCTCTTGTGATGCAACCACGATGACTGGAAGGATTAATAAACTCATGGTCAATCCACCTGCAAGTACACTTGAACCCAAACCTGCTAACCTGACGAAAATGGTTAGTCCCAACAGTCCAAAAACAATGGATGGCACGCCTGCTAAGTTTGCTATATTAATCTGGATAAATTTTGTAAACGCATTTTTTTTGGCATATTCTTCGAGATATATAGCCGTACCGACTCCGAGAATAAAAGAAACAGGTGCCGTAACAGCCATGATCCATAACGTACCTAATAGAGCCGCCCATATACCAGCCCTTTCAGGTATTCTTGAAGCAAAATTAGTAATGAATTCGAAACTTAAATAGTGTAAACCTTCTACTAATATCCTATAGATCAATACACCTAAAACCATTAAAGAAAAACTTGTTGCTAGTATAAAACCGAACTTGGCAAACCTGTTAGCAGTCATTCTCTTAATCAATCTTTTATGAACAATCTCTTTATTTATTAAACTCATTAATATTCCTCCCTAAACTTTCGGGAAATAAACTGAGCAAGTAAATTCATCATTAAAGTGAACAAAAACAATGTCATCCCTACCGCATAAATACTGTAATAAATCGTCGTACCATACCCTGTATCACCTTGACTAACTTGGACAATATATGCGGTCATGGTTTGAATAGATTCCGTAACATTAATATCTGTTGTAGGTCTAGATCCTCCGGCAATCGTAACAATCATTGTTTCACCAATGGCGCGGGAAATCCCTAATACGAATGATGCGATTACACCAGAAAGTGCAGCTGGCAGTACGACTGTCACAGCAACTTCGAAACGTGTTGCCCCTAGTGCTAGAGCAGCTTCTCGCATTGAATTCGGAACAGCATTCATTGCATCTTCTGATAAAGAAGCAATCATAGGGATAATCATGATCCCTACAACGATTCCAGGACTTAAGGCATTAAAAGTAGATATACCACCTGGAATGATTTTGTCTAACAATGGTGTGACAAACGTGAGAGCAAAGAATCCGTAAACGATGGTAGGAACCCCAGCTAAGACTTCTAAAATAGGTTTAATAAACTTTCTTGTCTTCGCTGATGCATATTCACTTAAATATATGGCTGCAGCAAGACCAACAGGAATCGCAACTACCATAGCGATGGCAGTTATCGTCAGGGTACCCATCACCAATGCAAGGATTCCGTAGTCTGCATTTTTATCAGATGTAAACGGAAACCATCGCGTATTAGTAAGAAATTCAACGATAGAAACTCTATTAAAAAAAGTGAATGTTTCTGTTAATAAAGTAAAAATAATACCTAATGTAGTAAAAATAGAAATTACTGCACAGATTAAAAATATCTTTGGAGCTAATTTTTCCATAACCGCCGATTGACTTCTTGCATATTTCTTCTCTTGAATCATAGAGCGGATCGATTTATCGTTGATAGGATCTTTTGACACCAACAGCCCTCCTATAATTCGACTTTCACTAAACAGGTAAAGGTGAGGAGCAGTATTTCTCCTCACCTTTTATCATTTTGTTAAGTTATTCCATATTCAATTCTTATTTACCTGCAAGCTCATCGAGCTTTTTCATCTGCTCTTCATATTTTTCTTTTGGAAGAGAGACATATCCGATCATATCAGATGACGCAAGTTCACCTGCGTTTTCTAAAGTAAATTTCATGTATTCATAAACCGCTTCGTTCTCTTTTAACGATTTATTATTTACATATGTGAATAAGGGGCGAGAGAGTGGAGCGTATTCCCCTGATTCAATGGTTTTAGGATTCGGCTCAACCGGCCCATTGCCTCCATCAATCGGAACAGCTTTTAATTTATCTTTGTTGGCTTGATAATAAGCATACCCGAAGAATCCAATGGCATGTTTCGAACCAGATACACCTTGTACCAGAACGTTATCATCTTCAGAAAGCTGAGCATCACGACGCATGGGCTTTTTCTCTAGGATGACCTCATCAAAATAATCAAACGTTCCAGAATCTGTTCCTGGAGAGAACACATCAATTTTTTTCTTAGGCCATCCTTCACGAACATCATCCCACCTTTTTGCTGTATCTTTTTCTAAGTAAATCTTTTTGAGTTCTTCAACTGTTAAGTGATCGATAAAATCGTTTTCTTTACTTACTACGATAGATATTCCGTCTTTTGCAAGTTCAAATTCTGTATAATCAATTCCTTTTGCTTTTGCGGCTGTTTTCTCTTCTTCCTTAATGGGTCGTGATGCATTTGCAAGATCTAATTCACCGCGTGTAAATTTTTCAAACCCACCGCCAGAACCCGATACTCCAACGGGAGCTTGTACATTTGGATTAGAAGCTTGGAACTCTTCAGAGACAGCTTCCATGATCGGAAATACGGTGGAAGATCCATCAATTTTAATCTTTCCACTCAGATGGCCACCGCCAGGTACTCCTTCTCCACTCTTTCCACAGGCTGCTGCGAAAATTAAAATCAGTGATAACATAAGGAATAGGTACACAGACTTCATTTTTTTCACTTCGTTTGCCCCCTAAATGTCATTTTAAAGACGTTTCATGTTTGAGCATCACTCCGGTCATGAACCCGTAATCCCTTACTTACACGTCTAACAATAAACTTGGATTATTAATGACGTATTAACGAATCGTAAAAGGATTGTAAAAGCTTACTACTTTTCTTATTGTCTTACTCATTCATTAAAAACATACAAAAAAAGAACCGCACTCCTTAGCGCGATTCTTTCTTCTCATTCTTTTGTTGCGACTCAGCTTCAGTTGGAATTCCTTCTTTTTTCATTGAAAAATATGCGTCGAGCACACCTTCAGCAATTTCATTGTTCGTAGACCCTTCTCGAATATCCGGCACTACTACTGCAAACGCAACTTCCGGATTTTCATAAGGAGCATAGCCGATCAGTGTTTTATTCACTAAACCTGTTTCTTTATCGACTTCTGCCGTTCCGGTCTTTCCTGCAGGATTATAATCTTTGTTCTTAAAGATCCAAGCAGCTGTCCCTTGGGATCCATGCATAACTTCATAAAATCCTTTTTGAACAACTTCAATATCACGTGGACTCATTTCAATCTTATTCATAACGTTCGGTTCAAAGCGATAAAGAAGTTTGCCAAGTTTATTTGGATCTGCGGATGGTTCTCTGATCTCTTTTAGTAAATGAGGTTGCATTCTTAAACCACCATTGGCGATTGTTGAAACATATTGTGCCAGCTGCATTGGTGTATAGGTGTCAAATTGCCCAATCGCAAAAAACATAGCTTGGAACAATTCATTACTCATTCCTGTATTATAGCCTGTAGCCTCAGAAGGCAAGTCGATACCAGTAGGCACGCCAAGACCAAATTCACTGTATGAATTCCTTAGAATTTCAAATGCTTCTTTCACCTTATGATCATTAAATCGTTTGTTAGCATAATCATAGCCAGCAAGACGCATCGCAATGTGCCACATATAAACATTCGAAGAACCTTCAAGTGCATCTACTGCATCAACAGGTCCCATATTGGAATGTGACTTCAATTTTCTGCCGTCACCAAATGTTAGAGGAGCATCAAGAATGAGTGTATTTCGGTCGATTACCCCTTCATGTAATCCAGTTAAAACCGTTGCTCCTTTTACCGTTGATCCCATCGCATACGAATGATAAATGTTACCAAATGGCATATCCTTAAATTTGCCTGTTTGGCGATTGTATTCTTTTCCAGCCATGGATATGACCTCACCTGTATTCGGATCCATCATGACCACATAAGCCTTGCTTAATTCTTTATTATCATAGGCATTTTTACCTCTGATGGCGTCTGTTAATTTTTCTTCAATAACCTTTTCTACTTTTTGCTGCAATTCCATGTCTACAGTTAGTACAAGGTCACTACCTCTAGAACCATCTTCTTCAACAGGATCACCCACCGGATTTCCTACTTTATCAGTAACATATTTAATTTTTGTTTTCTTTCCACGAAGAACCGCTTCGTATTGTTCTTCTAAGAAGCTTGTTCCGACCAAATCATTTCGATCATTACCTCTCGATGTGTAATAATCCATTCTTGATTTCGGTATTTGTTTTACTTGACCGAATATGTCTCTAAAAGATTCTTTAAAAGGATATGATCGCTCAGCATCAGGCTTTATATCGATTCCCTCTAGCTCAGGAAGGTGCTCACTGATTAAAGCCATTTCTTCCTTGGTTGCCCCAATCTTAATTCTCTGCGGGGAAAGTGTATACCCTCGATCCATCTCACTCTTAATCGCCAGCACTTCAAGCTGCTGTTCCGTTAATGATTCAATGTCTTTTTGAGTCACTTTTTCGAGCATTACATCATAGAGCTCTTCTGGAGGAGTGTTTTTCTTTTCAGCTGCGGATAATCTGCTTTTCACTTCTTTTTCATTTAGAAATATAAAATAATCCTTTTTATCCCGTTCTGCCAGTTCTTCTGTGTCCTTATCGATTAGTTCAGCCAACTTAATAGCGATGTTGTGTCTTTTTTCAGCATCCGCTTCCCGTGTTCTTGTGTAAGTAATTGAAAACACTGGCTCATTATCTACCACTACTCGATAATTTGAATCAAACATCTTCCCTCTTGGTGCATCTAGTTTAGTCGTAACATTTTCCGTCAGATAAGCAGTCCGTTTGTACTCTTCACCCTTAACAATTTGTATGTAACCTAATCTTAAGACAAGCACTGAAAAGAGAAAAAATACCGATAAAAACAAAGCATTCATTCGAATCGGTACATGGTTTCTCTTTTTATTTGATTTTGTTTTCATAATATTGTAAATCTCCCTTAAAAAACAGCAGAGACACCTTTGTTAAGGTGTCTTTAGCGCCAACCGGTATTATCTTCACATAACAATAGTATCCTTACTCTAGGAGTATGTCAAAAGTTTATTATTGTTTATTTGGATTATTGCCATCATGCTGAGTTTCAACAAGTTCGATCGTTGGATCAATCGTATTAGATGGTACTACTACATTTCTTAAGCAAAAATAGATAATGAAATGTCCCGCACCCAATATTGGCAATAAAAGCGGTATCCCCTTATCTTCTGGAAGAACATGGATCACCAGCAGAAAGATAAGGATTGAAACGATTCTTCCTATATTAAGGAAAAATTCGCGAACAATGATATATTCAATTCTTTTTTCGTAAATTCCTCGACACTTACCAATAATGTCATACGTTAATGACACGAAAGGAACAAGAAGAAGCGGATACGCTATAGATACAGATATTCCATATATAATCAACAATGTGAATGTCACAGGTATAAGAAGAATAAATGGAGAGATAAACAATAATAAACCTCCAGCAAAGATTCCTTTTTTCCTATGCCACGGCTTTAGATAATGAGAAACAACGTAGTAACCAATAAAAGATACAAGGGATTGAACAAATCCGAACGTACCAAGAGCAAATTCACTTTGTGAAGTTGTATAAACCCAGATAACAATTAAGAAAACAAAGGTCCCTTCCCTCAAACCTTGAAAGAAATGCGCGTTTAATAATTGAAACCAAGCTTTGTTTTCCCTTCTTTCTTGAAAAACTTCTTTTAAACCAAAATACCCGTCTGCTTTTCTTCTTTTTAAAAAGAAGCTGATCACGACAGCAACCACGAATAAAACCATCGAAATCGTAAAAATGGTTTCATATCCTAAATGTTTGTCCATCCTTGTAATAATAAATCCGGCACTTAAAGGACCGATCATACCAGATAACGAATTCAATACACCTAGGTAGCCATTAAAAAAATCTCTCGTCTCAGGTTCCGTTACTTCCAACGTCAGAACATTAAAGGCTAGCCAATAAAATCCCAGACCGAGTCCTAACATTGCCCCTAACGCAAACAAAAAATGACTCGCAAGGGAACCCATTAATAAAACACCTATATAAAACAACGCTAAGATGACAACACCAATCCTTAACACAATAACCCGGTCTACTTTTTTAGCCAACCAGCCTGCTAAATAAAAGGCAACTGGCTGCATGACGACAATCGAAAGATTATAATAAGCGATATCTGTCAGTTCACCTGATTGCTTCCACAAAAAAATGTTAACAAATGTGTTTGATAATGCTGTGCTTAAGGTAAATAAACCGCCTACAAAAAGAAGTAAAAAAAGATCTCTAGGGTATTGGTCGTCCTCCATGAATTTTTTCCATATCATGTTATTCGCCCCTTTACATATCGTGGTTAGTGTCTTTCAGAAGTAAAAGGGCTATTCATCATTTACTTAATTGGATTTTATTGTATAAGGAGACAGAAATATGTTTGAATATTGGATTTTCCATGATCAAAACTTAGAAATACATGAGGATCATGATTTGAGGGAAATGGCAGAATCTACAAAGGAAAATGGAGATCGAATATGGCTTTTCCATGCAAAAAACCTATTGGTGATTCAATCAAATGCTCCTTTTGGGGATGGAAACTTAATCCTTGATGATTTGCTAATAAAATTAGCAAAGAGGTTTGAAATACATGATAAAGGCATAATAAAAAGCTGCTGGTAACCAGCAGCTTTCATCACTTATTTTGCTTCGTTATAACGCTTTTCAACTTCATCCCAGTTTACTACGTTCCAGAACGCAGCAATGTAATCAGGACGTTTGTTTTGATACTTCAAATAATAAGCATGCTCCCAAACATCTAGACCAAGGATAGGTGTCTTACCTTCCATAACCGGGTTATCTTGGTTTGGAGTGCTTGTTACTTCAAGCTCGCCATTGTTTACAACTAACCAAGCCCAGCCAGAACCAAATCTTGTTTTACCAGCGTTTGCAAACTCTTCTTTAAACGCTTCGAAGCTTCCGAACTTACTGTTGATTTTGTCAGCAAGCTCTCCAGATGGTGCGTTCGCTCCGCCTGGAGCGATAACTTCCCAGAAAAGGCTGTGGTTTGCATGTCCACCACCATTGTTTCTTACGGCAGTTTGAATGTTTTGTGGAAGAGCATCAAGATTTGAAAGAAGATCATTAAGAGACTTACTTTCAAATTCAGTTTGACCTTCAAGAGCAGCGTTTAAGTTATCAACATATGTTTTGTGGTGGCGACCGTGGTGGATCTCCATTGTTTCTTTGTCAATATGTGGTTCAAGTGCGCTTGTTTCATAAGGTAATGCAGGCAGTTCAAATTTAGCCATGTTCATTTCCTCCTTATAATATGTAGTGTTTTTTATTTTCATTTTCAAGGATAATCTTGAAAAGTGAAACCATTTACTCAACTTACTTGTTTAAAAAGTGATTTAACAATTTTACCTTAACAAATTTAATCTAAACTTTCAATTCTTAAACACTGTACCTTTTATAAAATAAAAAAACCTCACGATATCGTAAGGTTTTAGTATGTATGTATATGGTGGCTCGAGACGGAATCGAACCGCCGACACGAGGATTTTCAGTCCTCTGCTCTACCGACTGAGCTATCGAGCCACAATTTTATGGAGGAGGTAGAGGGATTCGAACCCCCGCGGGCTGTTACACCCCTGTCGGTTTTCAAGACCGATCCCTTCAGCCGGACTTGGGTATACCTCCTCGACTTTTGGTGGACCCTGTAGGACTCGAACCTACGACCAATCGGTTATGAGCCGACCGCTCTGACCAACTGAGCTAAGGGTCCATGTGATAAATATAGGTTATGTAAATGAGAAATGGGGCGGACGAGGGGAATCGAACCCCCGAATGTCGGAACCACAATCCGATGCGTTAACCACTTCGCCACGACCGCCATCGTGAATAAAGAAAACATTTTGGTAGCGGCGGAGGGAGTCGAACCCACGACCTCACGGGTATGAACCGTACGCTCTAGCCAGCTGAGCTACACCGCCAAAATGGCTCCACAGGTAGGACTCGAACCTACGACCGATCGGTTAACAGCCGATAGCTCTACCACTGAGCTACTGTGGAATAATGAATTAACATTAATTAAGGACAAGAACTACTATAGCATGCCGCAGTTACTAATGTCAATAACATTTTAAAAGTATTTGAAACGAACAAATGTACTTTTTAGAACAAAAATAATATAGCATGCGATTGAGGATTAAGCAAGGAAGATTTATAGCACTTGGTAATAAAAATAACCAATCATCAACGCTTGAGTGACTATTTTAATGATCGTTGTTCCTACGAAAGCAAGAACTGTCCCTATGCCAACGGAAACAGCAGATTTAAAATTTGTTTTACGGAAAAGCAGCTCAGCTAGAACAGCACCTAAAAATGGTCCTATAAGTATTCCAGCTACAGGTATAACGAATGGACCAACTAAAAGCCCTATTGTACTTCCCCATAATGCTGCTTTAGATCCGCCCTTCTTTTTTACTGCATATGCATTACCTACATAATCAACTACAAATAAGCTGATAAACAGTAAGACTTGGATCGTGATAAAAACAAGTGAAAAAGGCTCAAATGAAAAAGCAAATCCATAAATCAGAAATCCTGCAGCTAAAAATAATACCCCCGGCAGGATAGGATAGATCAATGAAAAAAAAACTGATAGCAAATACAACAGCAATTAATACCCAATAAATAGTTTCCATATCGTACTCCTTTCTGGTGTTTTTGTTTTTCTTCTAATGAATGTTGATTGGAGCGTAAGTGCGAGACTCCTCGAAAATAAACGAATACATACAATACATACAAAAAAACCAGGAAAAAACTTTCCTGGTTTATATTTTACTTCTCTAATACAGCTTCCGCAATATTCACTGCATGATCACCTATCCGCTCTAGATTACTGATAATATCAACGAATACGATACCAGCATCTCCATCGCAGGTTCTTTCATTCATTCGGATTATATGCTGTTTTCGTAGCGTACGCTCCATTTTATCTATCTTATCTTCTTGATTTAACACTTCTTTTGCAAGTTCTATATCACTTTTTTCCAAAGCTTTTACCGCTTTATCAACGGTAGATACCGTTAGTGTAAACATTTCATTTAAATCTTCTTTAGCCGTATCTGTAAGGCGCACATTATTACGAAGCTGATAATCCACCAGCTCGATAATGTTTTCCATATGATCTCCAATACGTTCAATATCACGTGACGTGTCAAGAAGCATGGAATGTTCATTTGATTCTTGTGGTGTTAAAGGATGCGCTGAGAGTTTTACTAGATACGAAGTGATCTGACGGTCTAAGTTGTTTATAGCCTCTTCATATTGAAGAGCTAAATCAGAATTCTTTTTATCTTTATCATTTAGATAAGTAATCGCTTCTTTTAAACCAGCTTGAGAATAGTTAGCCATTCTGATGATTTCTTGTTTCGCCTGGCTGATCGCCATACCTGGTGAGGTTTCTAGAACGATCTCATCAAGATGTTTGGCCTTATACTCTATAAGAGTGTCTTCGCCTTTAATGAGTTTGGTAACAATCAATGCAAGTAATCCGATAAACCAGAACTGTATCAACACGTTTGCTACGTTAAAAGTTCCATGTGCAAAAGCGATCTGCATGGCTGGTTCTAAATCTAGTTTTCCTGATAGGAACTCAACATAATTACCGAACGGAACAAGAAGGATTAAGAATACGACCGTTCCCAACAAGTTAAAGATAACATGCATTAATGCAGCACGTCTTGCAGCAACAGTTGTTCCGATAGCGGCAAGAATAGCTGTGATCGTCGTACCTATATTATCACCGAACAAAACAGGTAAAGCTGCTTTTAAGTCAATCATATTTTGAGCATAAAGTTCTTGCAAGATACCAATCGTTGCACTTGAAGATTGAACAATAACTGTAAATAAAGTACCAATCACTACTCCGAGAATCGGATTATCACTCATTGAAACAGTTAAATCATGAAATGCTTGAAGACCTCGAAGTGGCTTCATTCCGTCTCCCATGAGTTCAAGACCTAGGAATAGTGCTCCAAAACCAAATGTGATCTGTCCGAAATAATTAAACTTAGGATTTTTAAAGAAGAAAATTAATATTGATCCAATTGCGATAATCGGCAACGCGTAAGCACCAACATCAAAACCAATTATGAATGAAGTCACCGTTGTACCGATATTCGCCCCCATAATGATCCCAATGGCTTGACGCAATGTTAAAAACCCAGCATTTACTAGTCCAACAGTTAGCACTGTTGTACCAGAACTGCTCTGAATCAATACGGTTACAAATATTCCCGCTAAAACTCCCATAAAAGGATTTGTCGTTAGTTTATCAAGTATATCCCTTAAACGGTCCCCAGCAGAGTTTTGAAGGCCTTCTCCCATATACTTAATCCCGAATAAGAAAATCCCCAGTCCTCCGATAAATTGAAACAGCATGTCCTGATAATTCAATGTTTACAGCTCCTTATATTCAATCTTTATCGACCTTCGTCATTATCTCGATTCGAGTACTTTATGTAAACCAAAACTCGCATTTTGTAACATTTACTTTACAATTAATTAGTTATTGTCGGAATTTCATACATCATGTACACTAAAAATGCGAAACTGCAAAGGAGCTTTTTTAATGAAACTACATATCAGATTCTACCGAAGTTTATTTTCAGCAAAAGCGATTTCAAACTTCCGATTATTTGGTGTTGGCAGCACCATTATATATGTTTTGTCCCTAACATTCTTATGTATACTTCCTGTCCTTTTGGTTTTTTTGTTTAATCCATCTTCACCGGAAGATAAACCACTTCAAAATTCCCAAAAATACGGCTTAGAACCGAGTCAGATGCAGGAGTTTGCTTCTTCTGTAGATGCTGTTTTACCTTTTATCATTATTGTCATTTATATAGCGATGTATATTCTATTTTCTGGAATCTTGTTTTCTGGCACATCCATATTGTCAGGTTTAGGTCTTTTTCTTTCAAAGGCTTTAAACAAAAAATTGTCTTACCGGCATTTATGGGTGATGTCTTGCTATTCCATTACACTCCCTGTCGTTTTATTAACCATCGTCTTTGTTTTGAACGTTCATGTCTCTCATTCTTTTTTCTTATTCTGGATTCTCACCTTTATCATCTTTGCTACGGCGATCTATAAGTCTCCACCAAAAAATAAAAAGCGGCTCTAGGGCCGCTTTTTTGATGTCATTATTTAAATAGAGATTTAATCGCTTCGATTATAGCACTTAAGAATTCAAGAATCTTTTGAATAAAAGATTGAGTCTCTTCCTTATTTAAAAAATCTCCTAAGTTTTCACTAATGTTCTTTAAGTCGCTTTGAAGTTGATCCCAATCAATATTCAGGTCTTTCATTTTGTTAAATAGAGCGATCAGTCCGTTTAACTCTTCTTGGGTAAGTTTAATTCCCATATCCTTCGCAACTTTTTCAATTAGAGCTCTGAGATCTTCCTCAGATTGTACCGGGTTTTTTGCAATTTCTTCTTTAACTCGTGTCATAAGTTCAGTTGCTTCTTTTGTCCCAATTCTTTCCCCAAGCTCTGCCGTTTTAACCATTTCTTCATTGGCTACCTGTTTTTGAGCTTCAGGAATTTCAATCTGGGCAGTTGTTTCGTAGGCTTTAAGGATTCCCGTTAATGCCGCTGTCCCTGAAACCTCAAAAGGAGCTGTTACATAGATTTCAGCATCTGTAACTCCTGCTGTAGTCAATGCATTCATATACATTTCTTCAGTTACCCAGTTGATATTGTTTGTTTCAACTGAAAGTCCCTGATCTTTTTCACCTATTGTAATTTTAGAAGACGATATCGCTTTCGAGCCAATTTGAGCTTTCGATATATAATCACCTAAATACTTATGCTCTTCTTCATTTGTTACCGTTACCGTTTGGACATCAGCAGGTACGTCCATCTCTTTTAAGACAGTATTCTTCTGTTCTTCTGTAAGGTTTTGCCCTAGTGTAACAATGATATCTCCTGGCGCTGCATCTGCAAACATCTTCAATGGTGCAATAAATAGTGCTGCAGCCATGATTGACAGCAATGCAAATATCTTTGCCTTTTTCATACAATTTCACCTCTCCCCTCGGTACAACTACATTGATACGTTACAATTTTTATTTTCTGTCCATGGGACCTTTCCATTTTACACCAATACATGTGCGGAAGTCACTTTTATCTTGTCATAAAAAGATGGGACAAGCATATAGTTCAATATGAGAAAGGAGAGGGAACCATGAAGCGTTTTTTAACAGGCTGTACAATTCTTTTAATTCTATATGTGGTTGCTTACGATCTAAAAATTGGAACACTCCCTCAGGCACAACCTGTGAATGCTGAAATACAAAAAAGTAAAAAGAATAATACTTATAAAAGATATGAAGCTGGTCCTGGAGATACTTTAATTTCCGTTGTTGAAAAAATCAATCCTGAAGGTGGTTATACGATTTCATCGATGATTAAAGACTTTACAGAACTGAACCCAGGTGTCAATCCTGAAAACATTCAATCCGGAAAAACATATAAATTTCCTTTATACAAAAAAGCAGAAAGGTAACAATACTTGTCAAAACAAAATAATCCCTGCTAAAATGAACTGATGATAGGACAGAATAATAATACTGTCAATTTGATAAAAGGAGCGATTCACCAAATGAGTGAAATCACCCACCGTTCTAAAACAAGACCTGTAAAAGTCGGGCCATTGACGATTGGAGGCACTGATCAGGTCATCGTCCAAAGTATGACGACTACAAAAACACATGATGTTGAAGCTACAGTGGCTGAGATAAAACGTTTAGAAGAAGCTGGATGTCAGATCGTCCGCGTTGCCTGTCCAGATATGCGTGCGGCTGAGGCGATCGCAGATATTAAAAAACAAATCAGCATACCTTTGGTAGTTGATATACATTTTGATTACAAGCTTGCCTTAAAAGCAATCGAAGGCGGAGCAGATAAAATCAGAATCAATCCAGGGAATATCGGAAGACGCGAGAAAGTTGAAGCCGTTGTTAAAGCTGCAAAAGAAAAAGGCATTCCAATTCGTATTGGTGTAAATGCGGGTTCATTAGAAAAGAAATATCTCGAAAAATACAGCTATCCAACCGCAGATGGTATGGTGGAAAGTGCTCTTGAACACATTCGTATCTTAGAGGAACTAGACTTTCACGATATAATCGTTTCCATGAAGGCATCTGATGTTAATTTAGCGATAGAAGCATATGAAAAGGCTTCTAAAGCTTTCAATTACCCATTGCATCTTGGCATTACTGAATCAGGGACTCTTTTCGCAGGAACTGTAAAAAGTGCAGCCGGTCTTGGTGTAATCCTTCATAAAGGCATCGGAAACACACTTCGTATTTCACTGAGTGCTGATCCTGTGGAAGAGGTAAAAGTAGCCCGGGAATTATTAAAATCCTTTGGTTTACTTTCAGATGCTGCCACTTTAATTTCGTGTCCCACATGCGGACGTATTGAAATCGATCTTATTTCAATCGCTAATGAGGTTGAAGAATATATTTCAAAAGTCCGTGCACCTATAAAAGTAGCTGTTTTAGGTTGCGCTGTTAACGGACCAGGAGAAGCAAGAGAAGCGGATATCGGTATTGCCGGTGCTCGCGGAGAAGGTTTGCTTTTCAGACATGGGGAGATCGTTCGGAAGATACCTGAAGATCAGCTTTTGGATGAATTAAAGAAAGAAGTCGATCTTTTGGCCAAAGCTCATGAAGAAAAATTAAAAGCACAGCAAGTGTAAATAAAAGCTCCCATTCATGGGGGCTTTTTTTTAGATGCTTTTGAATGTTTTTTATTTGGTGCGTGGTCACCACATGTAATTCCACTTAAAAAGAAGAAGCCTCAGCTTCTTCTTTGCTCCTCGTTGCGTTAAAAGAATGGTGCGAAAAACAAGGAAATAATTATGGAAACGATACCGAGTCCAATTGCCCAGTTCCCAAGCGTTTCTGATCCTTGTCTTCTGGCCACAAATCCAACGATAATACCTGCTGCCCCGAATAAAACTGGAGCAATAAACAAAGAAAGAACAGAGAGAATTAAAGCGATGACCCCTGCTGCTTTTCCACCTTCTCTTTCTCTTCCTTCTTTATGCTCGTGTCTATGGTCCCTGTCCACTGAACGCGGCCGTTCGCTTTCAGGATAAACCATGCCGTTCTTTACTGGTACAGCTTCAGCTGCCATCTCTTCAAAATAGTCAGCCTCATTGTTATTACGTTTGATGTCATCTGCCATCATGTTTCCCCCTCTTTTAGTCTTAAGGAGCGTTCTTATTATGGCATTAATTGAGACATTTCATAGATGTTAAGTTATGGGGATTGTTTTTATAAGAAAAAGGCCTATTACAGGCCTCTTCCTTAATGCTTTGATTTAAAAGTATGACAGCACGTTTCTGCTGGATCATGTGCATGATCTTTATGGGCAGCATCACCTATAAGGTTGCCATCAGCACTCATCCCATACGAATTATTTGCGTGCTTGTCAATCTCAACAAGGATGGCATCCGCTACGCAGTTGTTCCCTTCACCCCAATAGGTGCAATTTGATACATTACATTTAACATCAGGCATAATAAAATCCTCCTTTATTTATAGCTTGGCTCATATAAAGGAGGAGCATACTTAAATAAATTAATTTAATTTTTTGCAGTCCGTGCAGTATCCATAAACTTCAAACTTATGCCCAGTGACATTAAAGCCATTTAATTCACTGTTCAACACTTCCATTGGACAGGTATGAATGGATTTCGTGCTTCCGCATGATAAACAAATCAAATGATGATGGTGCTCATTGCGGGAACATGTGAACCGGAATTTTCGTTCACCCTCCCATTCTGTCTCCTCTAACAGTCCAATTTCCGCGAAAGTGGTTAAGTTTCTGTATATGGTATCGAAACTTAGACCAGGGTATTTATGCTTTAAGGATTCTTGTACATCTTTTGCAGAAAGATACCTTTTTTCATGTGCAAAGAGGGAAAGAAGGTCTTTTCGTTTGTCTGTATATTTGTAGCCTTTTTCTTTTAACAAATCCATTGCCTCTTCAATCGTTATAGAAAATTTCACAGTTATCCCGCCTTCCGTGAACTCATAAGCTTCTTATACAGTATAGAAAAGCTCAAAATAATAATCAGGCAAACAACAATTGTACCTCCAGAAGCAAGGTCCAAATAATAGGATAGAAACATACCCGCAATGACTGCTGTTTCCCCAAAAAGCACGGAAAGCCATATGGTCTGTTTAAATCCTGTAGCTATTCTAATACTTGCTGCTACGGGCAGAGTCATAAGCGAAGAAACTAAAAGGATTCCAACAATTTTCATTGAAGCAGCAATGACTAAAGCTGTAATCGCCATAAATGCAATCAATATCCAATTGCTTCTGATTCCTGAAAGCTTTCCTTGTTCTTCATCGAAAGAAAGAACAAACAATTCTTTATACATAAAGAAAACAAATAACAATACAACCACTAATATAGCCAGTACAGTCCAAACATCGGATTGTTTTACAGCTATAATACTGCCGAATAAATAATTAAATAGATCCGTATTAAATCCATCTGCCATTGAAATAAAGATCACACTTAACCCGATTCCAGCTGACATAATAATCGGAATGGCTAATTCTTCATAATGCTTATAGACTTTACGAAGCTGTTCGATAAAGACGGCTCCACCGACTGAGAAAGCCATACCCATATAGATCGGATTCGCTCCAGCAAATAACGCAAACCATTTTGCAAGCAACAGATTCGCCGCAATACCTGCAAGGGTTATATGAGAAAGCGCATCTGCAATAAGTGCTTGACGTCTAACAACAATAAATACGCCTAATATAGGTGCTAACAGGCCGACCATAATTCCTGTTAAAAAAGCATTTTGCAAAAATTCATATTTTAAAAATGGCAACATCCGCTCATCCCCTTACTTGTGATCATGGTCATGATGAATGACATGAACATGATGCCCATAAAAAGCAGACATGTTTTCTGAAGAACTTTCTTCAAATTCTTTTGTATTCCCATGAAAATGTATTTGCTTATTTAAACACGCTACATCAGTAACATAGTTCGTCATTACCCCTACATCATGTGTAACCAATACGAGTGTCATCTTTTTCTCGCGATGCAGATCTTTCAGCATCTTGTAGAATGACTCCGAAGATTCAACGTCAACCCCTACCGTTGGCTCATCTAGGATCAAAAGCTCCGGTTCACTGACTAAAGCTCGTGCGATAAAGATCCGCTGCTGCTGCCCACCTGAGAGTTCCCCTATATTACGGGAAGCGAAATCTTTCATATTAACTGCTTTTAATGCAGACCATACTTTCTCCTTATCAGATGATTTTAAGAATCGGAACAATCCAACCTTCCCGAACAACCCCATCGAAACCACTTCGAATGCAGTTGCTGGAAAAGCAGTATTAAAGCTATTTGCCTTTTGAGAGACATAACCTACTTTATCCCACTGATGAAATTTTTGTACCTTTTCTCCAAAAAGAGACACACTTCCTTGCTGGGGTTTTAATAATCCTAAAATACACTTTATGAGGGTTGATTTTCCTGATCCGTTGGGACCTACTAGCCCTAAAAAAGAACCTTGTTTAACTTCCATTGTTACATGTTCAAGAACGTTTTTCTCACCATAATGGAAGGATAAATCATCCACAAAAATAGCTGGATTATTTAACTTTTTCTCCACAATAATCCTCCCCAATAAAAAATATAAGTAGTAATGAGTACGATTTAAAACTGTATCATAGTATACACGAAAAAAATAGAAAGTAAAACAACATGCCTATGCTGTATCACTTTCTTTTAGGTAACGCTTATTTCACTTAAAATAACTTTTTACTGTCTGTTCTAATTGTGACGGTGGCACTATCTCATCTGCACTTGCTAAATATTCTTTTTCAAGTGTAGTTTCAACAGCCAGACAAAACGCGCCGGCTTGTTTAGCTGACTCTATGCCAAGCGGAGCATTTTCAATGACAAGCCATTCTGAAGGGCTATACGAATGATTACTTATGGCTTTCAAATAGGGTTCTGGTAAAGGCTTCCCTTCTTTTACATCATCACCTGTTATCACTGAATCAAATGAAACAGGTAGCTTTTCAAGTACTTCATCAACAAATTCTTTCCTGCTTCCTGTTACTAACGAAAGCGGTATTCCTTCGGTGTAAAGGTATTTTAAAACACATAAGGTCTCTTTAATAAATGTATAATTAGCATTTTCCTTAAAATACTTTCTTTTTTGTATATATATATCTTCAATGTCTTCCTCAGATACAGTCAGTTGAGATGAATTGAAAACATCCATGATCGTCTTCCGGCCAGGCATCCCTTCTCTTAAGTAAAACTCCAGATCGTTACGATCATATCCTTTTTGATTAAACGCATAACGCCATGCTTCTACGTGATGATGCATCGTATCAACGACAACCCCATCCATATCAAAACAAACTGCTTTAAATTTCATGATTGTAAACCTGCCTTTTATGTAAAAAATCCTTCATTTTATAACACATGTTTCATTATTATAGAACAAATTGAATGGATAATAAAAAAACAGAAGCAGATACCTATATTCAGCTTCTGTTTTTTTATTATTTATTTTAATCCTTCAATAACCGTTTTCGTGTTCCATTCCATCATTTTTTTGTATGAATCTCCGTCTTCACCTGGTTTGCCTATTGAATCTGTAAAGACTTTTCCTTTTATCGGTACACCAGTTTCTTTTGATACGGTTTCCATACTTCTTGGATCCACACTTGTTTCAACAAATAAAGCAGGAATATCTCTTTGCTTAATAAAATCAACTAGCGTCTTGATTTGTTGCGGAGTACCTTGGTTTTCAGAGTTTATCTCCCAAACATAGGCTGTATCCATGTTATAGGCTTCTCCAAAATACTTAAAAGCACCCTCGCTTGTAATGAGTACTCGCTTTTCTTCTGGAATGTTAGCAATTTCTTTAACCGTATCATCGTGTAGTTTCTTTAATTCTGATATATACTTTTCTGCATTTTGTTCATAATACGTCTTGTTATCTGGATCTTCTTTAATAAGTGCATCTCTTATATTTTCAACATAGATGATCCCATTATTGATATCCATCCATGCATGAGGATCAGGCTCTTTCTCTAATCCTTTTGATTCAAGGTGTATTGCTTTTACACCCTCACTCACTCGATAGACAGGTGCATCTTTACCGTCTTTGTCTGCAGTCTTTAAAAGCTTCTTAAACCACGAGTTACCTTCTTCAAGGTTCAGCCCGTTATAGAACACAACATCTGCATCAGTGGTTTTTAAAACATCTTCAGGCAGCGGATCATATTCATGCGGATTGGAACCAACTGGTACCATACTGTGTACATCAACTTTATCTCCGCCAATGGTTTTGACTAAATCATAAATAATAGAATAGGTCGTAACTACCTCTACCTTTTCAGAGTCACTTTTTCCTGAACTGCATCCTGCCAATGCCAACATTAAAGCACCAGCTAACATAATACTTGTCATTTTTTTTAACATTTAAATGTATCCCTCCCTTTTACTGCATTAACTCGGCTCTGTTCTTTCTCGCTTTCAATGCTTTCCATAGCAATCCTTGAGAAGGAGAGAAAAAGAATGCCATTGCAAACAAAAAGGCCGAAACCAATACAATCGTAGCACCTGATGCAAGATTATAAATAAAACTAAAGTACAACCCAAACAAAGATGCGATTATCCCGAAAAGAGCAGCTAAATAGATCATGACTGATAATCTATTTGTAAGCAGGTAAGCGGTTGCTGCCGGAGTAATCAACATGGCTACAACCAAAACAATCCCAACTGTTTGAAGTGATGCTACGGTAACCATCGTAAGAACAACCATAAGTGCATAATGAATCCATTTATTCGGAAGTCCGTAGCTTTGAGCCATCGTCGGATCAAATGTAGAAACAAGAAGTTCCTTATAAAATAGCGTAACGAGCCCTATGACCAGAACACCGATTCCAACAGTGATCCACATATCACTCATCCGCACTGCTAGAACGTTCCCAAACAAGATATGATACAAGTCCGCACTACTCTTCATTAAGGTAATGATTACAATTCCTACTGCGAACATACTTGTGAACATGATACCGATTGCCATATCATGCTTTATTCGGCTGTTCTGACTGACATAACCAATTCCAATGGCGGTTAATACGCCTGTAATTACTGCCCCTAGGAAAAAGCTGATACCTAGCATATAACTGATCGCAACTCCTGGTAAAACAGCATGAGAGATAGCGTCTCCCATTAATGACATTCCTCTTAAAATGATAAAACATCCTACGATTCCGCAAATGATACCCACCATTACGGAAGTAAACAACGCTTTTTGAAGGAATTCATATTGAAACAAAGCCTCAAAAAAATCGATCATATTCATTTTCATGATGTAACTTCCACTCCTTTTGGCTGTAGAAATGAAAACTGATTGGCGTAAGCTTTCGTAATCACTTCCGGCTGAAGCACTTCTTCAGATGCACCATAGCGAATCATGTGCTGATTTAATAAAAGAAGATGATCAAAATAAGATTCAGCTTTGCTTAAATCATGGTGAACGACAAGAATCGTTTTCCCTTCCTTTTTTAATTCTCTAAGAATTTGAATAATGGTTTCCTCACTAGCTACATCAATACCAACAAAAGGTTCATCGAGGAAGAACAATTCCGCTTTTTGAGCAAGAGCTCTCGCTAGGAAAACCCTTTGCTGCTGTCCGCCTGAAAGTTCTCCGATCTGCCGGCTGCTGAAATTCTCCATTCCGACCTTCTTTAAACACTCTTCGGCCCACTCTTTATCACTTTTAGAAGGCCGTTTGAAAAGGCCTAGTTTTGGATAAGTACCAAGCAGTACCACATCAATTACAGTAATAGGAAAATCCCAGTCAATATTTGAACGCTGAGGAACATAAGCAATATTCTTTTTCCAATTCTTTAGCGGTTCACCAAATATTTTCACAACGCCTTTATCTTTGGAAATTAAGTTTAAAGCTGCCTTCATTAATGTGGATTTACCTGCCCCGTTTGGCCCGATAATTCCAACAAGACTTCCTTTTTCCACTGAAAACGTAATGTCTTTTACAACTTGATTTCCTAAATATGAGACGAACAATCGCTCGATCTCCAATGCATGTTTCATCGAAAAAAACCTCCTTTTTCGCTTGGCAACTTCTTTTGCCTCCGTGCAACTTTTAATTAAAAAAATAATCCCTTCACAATGTATGTGCTGAAATGAATGAAAGTGACTAGTCTATATAAAGTAAATGTTTCCTTTAGGCAACTTTTTTACTTATGACAAATTATATAGTGTGGACACAAGATTGTAAATGATTTTTTCTAGCCATATTTCTACATTTGCTATATAATCATTTCTGGCAGGCAACTGCTGGGTGGGAGAGGGTTTGTTTTTTAGCTTTAAGAGAGGAATACATGAAACAAGAACAAGTTTCTATTAAAAAAGAGATACTCGCGGGTATAACTTCCTTTTTCACGATCGCCTATATTATCATTGTAAATCCATTAATATTAGCCGATGCAGGAATGCCTTATGAGGGTGTTGTATTAGCGACAATTCTTACTTCTGTAGTTGGGTGTTTAATTATGGGGCTCTATGCAAATGCTCCTATTATTCTGACACCTGGGATGGGTGTAAATGCTTTTTTCACCTATACGATTGTTCAAGCGATGAACTTAAGCTGGCAAGAAGCACTCGCTGCTGTCGTCCTATCTGGAGTTTTCTTTTTAATTGTTGCTTCGACTCCTTTAAAGGACATACTTTCTAAAAGTATTCCTGATTCTTTGAAGCATAGCATCACCGTGGGTATTGGTTTATTCTTGACTTTTATCGGACTTCAAAAAGGCGGAATCATTGAAGCTAGCTCTGATACCTTTGTTAAATTAGGTCATTTAGATCATCCAGATGCCATCCTAACGATGATTGGTCTGGCATTAACACTTGCTTTATTTCTGAAGAACGTTAAAGGCAGCTTCCTGATCGGTATTGCGATCACGACCTTCATTGGTTTTATGATGGGACATACCCAAGAAGTGAAAAGAATGTCTGAAGGATTTTCATTCAAGCCATTTGGAGAAATGCTGTTCGCGTTTGATTTCTCGGGTATCACTGAATTATCTTTCTGGATTGCAACCTTTTCACTGACCATGATCATTACATTTGAAAACATGGGCTTGTTATATGGTTTGCTTCCTGATCAGAAAAAGTTCCCTAAAGCGTTCCAAGCCAATGCTGCTTCTTCTATCGTATCTGGATTATTCGGAACAAGTCCGACTATTTCAACCGTAGAAAGTGCCTCGGGTATCACGGAAGGCGGAAGAACTGGAATAACAAGCATTACTGTTGCAGGCCTATTTATTGGATCTATTTTTGCCGCTCCATACATTGCTTATATTCCTAATGGTGCCATTGCCCCTGTGTTAATCATTATTGGCGGCTTGATGGTTCAGCAGATTCAGCATATTCCTTTATCGGACTTCACTGAGATGTTTCCATCATTCTTAATCATTGCTTTGATTCCTTTAACATACAGTATTGTTGATGGTCTTGCTTTTGGCTTTATTGCTTATCCATTGATTAAATGGATGTCTGGCCAGAAGAAGCAAGTTCCAGCTACAATGTATGTAATTGCGTTCTTATTTTTTATGAATTTTGTGCTTCACACGATTATATAATGATTCATTTTTAAGACTCTGGATTTTCCTAGAGTCTTTTTTAGCACTTTCTCCGATTTTGACTCATACAATAAAAAAGTCAGGAGGGAGTTCCTTATGAATCCAATTATTGTGCATTTCGTCAACCAAAAACTGAATACAATCAGTCCAAACGAATTAATATCTCTTGCAGCACAATATCAACTTCCCATTTCGCAATCAGAAGCCGTTCAAATCGTAAATATATTACGCCGGCAGACCATTGATATCAAAAACTTAAGCCAGCGTAAGCAAATTATTGCAACGATTGCAAAAGAAGTAAGCCCTGAAAAAGCAAATTACATTCAGTACTTAATCCAGACATACATTGACAGATAAAAAAACAAGAGCTTCGCTGGTGAATGCCATGCGAAGCTCTTGTTTGTTGCGATTTATTGAGCTAAAAGTTTGTTTTGAAGTTCTGGATCGAACGCTTTTGCTTTTATCATCTCAATCTCTAGCTGATAAGGTGGTTTCTTATTATTTTTATCTGTCCCTACATATGGTGTTTCAAGAATTTTTGGAATATCCTTAAACGCCTCATGGTGAACAATATAGTTCAATGCCTCAAATCCAATATGGCCAAACCCTATGTTCTCATGTCTGTCTTTAGCTGCCCCACAAATATTTTTGCTGTCGTTAATGTGGAACACTTTAATTCGATCCTTGCCGATAATCTTATCAAATTGTTCCATAACCCCATCAAAGTCGTTCACGATATCGTATCCCGCATCATGCGTGTGACACGTATCAAAACAAACAGAAAGTTTATCGTTAAGAGTAACGCCGTTAATGATTTGTGCTAATTCTTCAAATGATCTTCCGCATTCAGAACCTTTACCTGCCATTGTTTCCAATGCGATTTGTACATTTTGTTCTTTCGTTAACACTTCATTCAGACCTTCAATAATCTTTTTGATACCGATTTCTGGGCCTTCTCCTACGTGTGCACCTGGATGTAGCACAATCTGTCTTGCACCTAGCGCTTCTGTTCGTTCAATCTCTCTTCGTAAGAAGTCTACACCAAGTTCAAAGGTTTCCGGCTTCACCGCATTACCAATATTGATGATATAAGGTGCATGAACGATAATATCAGTAATTCCGTTCTCCTCCATGTGCTTTGTCCCAGCTTCGATATTCAGATCTTCAATCTTTTTTCGTCTCGTGTTTTGAGGTGCTCCTGTATAAACCATAAACGTGTTTGAACCATAAGAAACAGCCTCTTCACTGGCAGCTAAAAGCATTTTCTTGCCGCTCATTGAAACATGCGAACCGATTTTAACCATATTTTCCCCTCTTCTCCACACAGTTATCAAGCTTTATCTTTGATTTCTTCTCTTCTTTTTCATCAGTTTTTTCTTTTGCTCATCCATCTTCTTTTTATAACCTGGTTTAACTTTACGAGGTTTTGGAACATAAACTTCTTCTTTCTCTTTGGAAGCTGGACTCTTTTCTTTTTGTTTCACAGCTACCCATTCCCCATTCTTATATTGTTCATAGGTAAAGGTGATTTTTTTCTCTTTCAGTTTTTGTACAGCATGCTGATCGGTCTGTTCAACCAAAGAAGCACAGATTCCTGACATGCCTGCACGGCCTGTCCGGCCTGCTCTATGGATATAAAAATCCAGATCTTTTGGAAACTCATAGTTAATAATGTGGCTGACTCCTTTTATATCAATGCCTCGTGCAGCCAAGTCCGTTGCGACTAAATATTGAAATTCAGCTTTTTGTACGCGCTTCATGATGTTTTTTCTCGTTCGAGGAGGTATATCTCCATGTAAACGTTCTACGTTCATGCCTTCAGCTGCCATTGCATCTGCAATTTCATCAACTGTTTTTTTGGTGTTTGCAAAGATAATAGCAAAGAACGGATTAAAGTTCTTAGCCGTTTTAATAAGCATAGGAAGCTTATCATTATGTTTTGTCTGAATAAGAACATGTTTTATTGCTTTAGCTGTAATATGTTGGGGTTCAACATGAACATGCTTCGGGTTCTTCATGTATTTTTTTAAGAAAGGTTGAAGTTTCTCTGGAACAGTTGCTGAGAAAACCATCATCTGAAGTTCATTGGCCATGCGGGATGCAATCATGTCCACATCCTCAATAAAGCCCATGTCCAACATCTGATCAGCCTCGTCAACGACTAGCATGCCTGCTGTATAAACAACGAGCTCTTGAGCATTCACTAAGTCTTTAATACGCCCTGGAGTTCCGATAACAAGCTGAGGGACATTCTTTAGTTTTTCAGCCATTCTTTTTCTATCTGTCCCACCGACTATTGCTTTTGCTCGAATTTGTTTATCTTCAGGCATTTTCTCGGAGACTTTCAAGAATTCATTGTAGATCTGCTGTGCTAATTCCCTTGTAGGGGCTGTGATAACGGCTTGAACCTCATCTTTTTGGATATCGATCCGATGCATGAGAGGTAGCAAGAAGGCTAAAGTTTTTCCGGAGCCCGTTTGGGATTGCCCGATCATGTCTTGTCCATTAATGATTCCAGGAATGACACGTTCTTGAATTTCAGTTGGTCTTTCAAATCCAATACTACTTAATGCAGTTTGGAGCGATTCATTTATTTTTAACCGTTCAAACGGAGATTTCATACGCTCACCTTTTCTCTTTCAAATATAATCTTTCACTTTTAGTATTATAGAGTATGTTTTGGATTTAAGCCAATTATCCTTGTCTTTTCTTTAAGAAAGCTGGGATAAATATCACACATATTTTCTTGAATTCATATTCTGTTTATGAGCGTATTATTTTGGAAAGGAGGGGGAATTATGCAGCCATTTTACAGATATCCAACTCAGCCTCAGCATCCAATGCAGCCATTTCAAGTACATCCTCATATGCAGAATATGAATGGCATGCAAGGAATGCCACGTCATGCGGGGTCTGTTGACCGTTTCTTAGGGACTATTGGGAGCGGAGGAAGTGTAACGGGTGGAACTAGTATTTTTACTATGTTAAATAATGTACAAAAGGTTTTAAAAGTTGCTGAAACGATGGGTCCTATGATCAAACAATACGGTCCGGCGATGAAAAACCTGCCATCCATAATGACAGCATTTAAAGAATTTCAAAACGGCGGTTTAGGTTCAGGTACTAAAGCCGAAAACAGCCCTGAGGCAGACACCTCCAAGAAAGTAGAAACGACTGAAGCGAATAAAACGGATGAAACAAATGAAACGAATGAAAACAATTCTGAAAATGCTGAAGTAAAAGAAAATAAAGGTCCAAAAAAGAAGGGAAAAAATAAAAAAGAGGTAGAAGAAAAAGTAAAAGTAACAGGTAAAAAATCGTCCAAAAAGGCAAAAACAAAAACGGCAAAAGAACAGGTTCAACAATTAAAAAAAGCACCTGCAAATACCAAATTAGTACCTGCAGCACCTAAAACGAATATGCCTAAAGGGTATCACCTCTCAGGACCGAAGCTGTACGTATAAGTATAGTGTTTGAGTTCTTATGTTCTCTCCTTTATAATAAAGACATACAGAAGTAAATCTCCCAAGACAGCATAGACATCTGTGCTGTCTTTTATATGAATAAAGGAGAGGTCAATATGGAAGTTATTAAAATATCCCCCCGTGGGTATTGTTATGGTGTCGTAGATGCAATGGTTATGGCACGTCAAGCCGCAAATGATCCAACGCTGCCTAGACCCATTTATATCCTTGGGATGATTGTCCATAACAAACATGTAACAGATGCCTTTGAAGACGAAGGAATCATTACACTTGATGGAAACAATCGATTAGATATCATTCGTAACATAGAATCAGGAACAGTCATTTATACAGCACATGGAGTCTCTCCAGAAGTTAGACGCCTCGCTCATGAAAAAGGGCTGTACGAAATAGACGCAACATGTCCGGATGTTACAAAAACGCATGATCTGATTAGAGAGAAAGAAAAAGAAGGCTATGAGATCATTTATATTGGAAAAAAAGGCCATCCTGAGCCTGAAGGAGCGATTGGAATCGCGCCTCATATCGTTCATCTTGTTGAGAATCAGGAAGACTTGGAGTCATTGGATGTTAAAAGTGATAAGATCCTTATTACCAATCAAACAACAATGAGCCAATGGGATGTAGCTGAACTGATTAAGCAATTGTTGATTCGTTATCCAAAAGCTGAAGTGCATAAAGAAATCTGTTTAGCTACACAAGTACGTCAAGAAGCAGTTGCGAATCAGGCTGGAGACTGTGATTTAGTGCTTGTAGTCGGAGACCCTCGAAGCAATAACTCTAACCGTCTCGCACAAGTATCAGAAGAGATTGCCGGAACTAAAGCATATCGGATTTCTGATGTATCAGAGATTGATCTGGAGTGGTTAAAAGGCGTTAATAAAGTGGGAGTTACCTCCGGTGCCTCTACACCAACTCCGATTACGAAAGAAGTCATCGATTTCCTTAATAATTATGATGAAAACAATCCAGAGACATGGACAAAAAAACGTAAAGTACAAATAAACCGTATTCTTCCTAAAGTAAAAGAGAAAAAATAAAAAAAACAAAAAAGCAAAGCTGGTTCGTCCAGCTTTGCTTTTTATATGGTTGTATGGAGAAGTTACTACATAAACGTAAATGGCTCTGTTCGAATAGTGGATTCGATAACCGTTGTATCATACTTTCTTTCAGAAAGTTCCTTCTCAAGCACATCTTTTAGTTCTGTTTTCATGATTTCCTCAATATGATGCCCTGCGTCAATTATAGTAAGACCCTCTTCTTGTGCGTCATGAGCATTGTGGTAATATATATCCCCCGTTACTAGCACATCAGCTCCTTTTCTGACAGCAGGATAGATGTATTTGTTTCCATCTCCACCTACCACGGCAACTTTTTTAATAAGATGATCGTGCCCTTTGATCACTCGAACACCAGAGATTCCAAAAGCATCTTTAACATGCTGAACAAACTCATCGATCGTCATCTCTTTATCCAATTTTCCGATCTTTCCAATTCCAAGTTCGGTTCCTTTATTGAGTAGCGGATAAAGATCAAAAGCCACTTCTTCGTATGGATGAGCCTTTTTCATCGCAGATAAAACAGAATTCTGGATCGTAGCTGGGAAGATAGATTCAAGCCTTACTTCTTCTGTACGTTCAATTTTCCCTTGCTCACCAATGTATGGATTTGTTCCTTCAAGTGGTTTGAAAGATCCCCATCCGTTTGTCGAAAAGCTGCAATGACTGTAATTTCCGATATGGCCTGCACCCGCATCACCTAACGCTTGTCTTACAGCTTCTTCATGTGAAACCGGTACAAAAACGGATAATTTGATGAGTTGTTCCTCATAGGTAGGAGCTAAAACTTCAGTTTGTTGAAGTTCTAGTCCTTTAGAGAGCCACTCGTTGACTCCTCGTGCCGTTACATCAAGGTTCGTATGTGCGGCATAAACCGTTATTTCGTTCTTGATCAGTTTCTCAATGACTCTTCCTTTTGACGTATTCGTATCAATCTTCTTAAGCGGACGATACAGAAGTGGATGATGAGCAATAATCAAATCCACTTCCTTTTCTATCGCTTCATCTACAACAGGTTCAAGCACATCCAGCGCGATCATTACTTTTTTGACGGGACGGTTCAATGAACCTACCTGTAATCCGATCGGGTCACCTTCGACGGCCATCTTTTTAGGTGCAAAGCTTTCTAAAAGCGAGATAACAAACTGCCCGTTAGCTGCCTTTTTCAATCGATCCACTCCTCTGCAAGATTAATATGTTTTACTAGTTCTTTTCGTTTTTGATCAGCTACGATTCCCTGACTTCGTTCCATTTGAGTCAAGATGGCTTTCCACTGCTTCACTTCCCCTGCCCATTTTTCCTTAAACGCATCATTTTGAGACTTTAATAGGAATGGACCAAATAAAAGTTCCGCTTCTGTATTACTTGTGTAAGGCTGTTCACCCGACTTATCAGCCACTAGTACTTCATAGATTTTTCCGTCTTCTTTTAAAATCTCTTCAGCTGAGAGCACCCAATTCTCGTTTAAAAGCCATTTTCTAACGTTCTGAGCGCCTATGTTTGGTTGAAGCACTAACCTTTTTGCACTTCCAAGTTTCTCTTTTCCACTCTCGAGGATAGACGTAATAAGAGAACCTCCCATGCCGCAGATGGTTATAACTTCAGCTTCATTCTCTTTTAGTACGGAAAGGCCATCCCCTTTTCTTACTTCAATTATTTCCGACAATCCGTCTAACTCTACTTGTTCTTTTGCAGATAGATAGGGACCTTCTGTAATCTCGCCCGCTATCCCTTTTTTTATCTTCCCTTTTAACCCTAAGTGACAAGGTAAATAGGCGTGGTCTGATCCTATATCAGCCAGTACAGACCCTTCTAAAACATAATGTGAAACTTTCTCTAGTCTTTGTGACAGTTTTTCAGAATTCATGTTAATCACCGCTTTATTTTTCAATAGTATAGTATTTGTCTTCTTCTGCATTTATTGCAAGCTGAATGAAAAAAAGCTTCTTGTCCAAAAAACAAGAAGCTCTTTTTTATTTTATTTTTTTTCTGAGAGCCATTTTACTACTATTTTTGCTTCTTCACCTTTTACAACACCTGCAGGCATTCCACCAGGCTTACCATTTTTCACGATATCAGCGATCTCTTTTTCGGAGTATTTTCCGCCGATTTTATCAAGTGCCGGGCCTGTTGCGCCTTCAAGATTTTGTCCGTGACATGAAGCACAGTTCTGTTTGAAAATAGCTTCAGGATCCATAGCAGCCTTTTCTTTATCTTGGCTTGCTTGATGAACCTTGTTGATACCATATCCGCCCATTGTTAGCATAAGAACAATTCCAATAACTCCTATAATGGCAAAAGGAATGAGTGGATTACGTTTCATTCAAATTCCTCCTTCTTCTGTACAGCACATTTGTTGTTTGGTTTTTTAAAACTACTATGTATTGGTTTACAATCCATAACCTATTGTACTTTAAAAGCGTTTACTTGGGAAGGGCAAACTATATTTTTCCCAGTTTTGTCACAAGATATTACAGAATTTACGAGTAAACGAAACGATCATAAATGCACGATCTATTTAAGCAGCCACCAAGTAAAAATAGCCACACAAATGGTGGCTATTCATGGATTACAGATAGAGCCTCTAATGCTTGTTCTCTAAGTTTATACTTTTGTATTTTTCCTGAAGCCGTCATTGGATACTCATCAACAAATAAAAAGTATTCTGGTATCTTAAATTTAGAGATTTTACCTTCGCAATAGTTTTTTAGTTCATCAGACGATAGTGATTCCCCTTCTTTTAACTGTAAAAAGGCAGCTACTCTTTCACCAAACTTCTTATCAGGAACTCCGACGACTTGCACATCTAAAATGGCAGGGTGAGAATAAAGAAATTCTTCTACTTCCCTTGGATAGACATTTTCTCCTCCACGGATAATCATATCTTTTAAGCGGCCAGTTATTCTGTAATAGCCATCTTCATCTACCGTAGCTAAATCGCCTGTATGCAGCCAACCCTCATTGTCTATGGCTTCTTTTGTCGCTTCAGGCATCTTGTAATACCCTTTCATCACATGGTAACCTCTTGTGCAGAGCTCTCCTTGTTCACCTGTTTTAACTTCTTCATTCGTTATCGGATTCACAATTTTTGTTTCTACCATCGCATGTTTTTTCCCTACTGTCTCTACCCTTCTTTCGATAGGGTCATCCGTTCTTGTTTGAGTGATTACAGGGGATGATTCTGTTTGACCATAGGCAATGGTAATCTCACTCATACCCATTTGATTGATTACTTTCTTCATCACTTCAATCGGACAAGGAGACCCCGCCATTATTCCTGTCCTTAGTGTACTCAAATCATAACGATCAAAGTCAGGGAGATTCAGTTCGGCTATGAACATCGTAGGAACACCATGTAGCCCCGTACATTTCTCTTTTTCTACAGTCTCTAAAACTTCTATTGGGTCAAATTGTACGATAGGCACCATCGTAGCTCCAACTGAAACGGCTGCAAGAGTTCCTAGTACACATCCAAAGCAATGGAAGAAAGGAACAGGTATACACAACCTATCAGCATTCGTTAGATTCATGCTCTCAGCAATCTGGCGCGCATTGTTGACAATGTTGTGATGTGTAAGCATTACACCTTTGGGAAATCCTGTTGTACCAGAGGTATATTGCATATTAATAACATCATGATAGTGCAGAGAATCTTCCCTTTTCTGAAGCTCTTCATCAGAGATCACTTCACCTGCTGCTAACATTCCTTGAAAAGTATCATACGTTGTAGAATGATTGTGATCGATTTGAACAAAGTGTTTCAAATGCGGAAACTCATCGATTCTTTGCTTTACGGAATCAATAATTTTTCTGTAAGGAGTTGATCGGAATTCTTCTATGAAAAATAAAGCTTTTGTATCCGACTGCTTAAGCAGATAATCCAGTTCTGCACTTTGATAATTCGTATTCACCGTAACTAAAACGGCACCTGCCCTTGCAGAACCAAATTGCAACAGCAGCCATTCCGGAACATTAGTAGCCCAAACAGCAATGTGATCTCCCTTGTTGATTCCCATCGCCATTAAGCCTTTTGCCACTTTAGTTGTAAGTTCATAAAATTCCTGATAGGTATAGCGAATTCCAAGTTTACTGTAAACAATGGCTTCTTGTGCCATGTTCTTTTGTGCTTGTTCCTTTAAACAATTCCCAACAGTTACTTTCATTAACTCAGCCATAATTCACCCCATCCATATAATAATATGAAAAATCAGCAGCCGATCTCTCTAGCGATTACGATACGTTGAACTTCTGATGTTCCTTCTCCGATCTCAAGAAGCTTCGCATCCCTAAAGTAGCGTTCAACATGGTAATCTCTCATATACCCATTTCCGCCATGAATTTGTACGGATTCGGAACAAATTTGCATACATGCTTCAGAAGCATACAATTTAGCCATGGAGGCTTCTTTTGAAAACTTTTTACCTTGATCTTTCAGCCATGCAGCTTTATACACCATCATTCTTGCCAGTTCAATTTTCATAGCCATATCAGCGAGCTTAAATTGAATCGCCTGAAATTTTGAGATCGATCTACCAAATTGCTTACGTTCCTGAGCATATGCAAGTGCTTTTTCATAGGCTGCTTGAGCGATTCCTACGGCCATAGCACCAATTCCGATTCTTCCTCCATCAAGAGTTACCAAGAACTGTTTAAATCCATCTCCGCGTTTTCCTAACAAGTTTTCTTCAGGAACTCTTACATCCTCCATAAAAAGTTCTGTAGTGTTAGAAGAATGAAGACCCATTTTTTCGTAGTTATCTATCACTTTAAAACCTTTCGCATCAGTAGGAACGATAATAGCAGAAATCTCTTTATCATTTCCGTTTCTATTCGTAACAGCAGTTAATGCCAAATGTTTAGCATAACTGGCGTTCGTTATATAACACTTGCTTCCGTTAATCACCCATTCGCCATTTTCTATGACAGCTGAAGTTTCAGTACCTCCTGCATCAGATCCAGCATTTGGTTCAGTCAGTCCGAATGCACCAAAAGATTCACCTGTACAGATCGGTGTTAAATATTTTTCTTTCTGCTCATGAGTACCAAATAAGTTTAAAGGTGCTCCACCTAATGATACGTGTGCGGAATATGTAATTCCAGTAGAACCACAAGCTCGGCTTAATTCTTCAACGGCAATCGCAAAACTAATCGTATCAGCACCGCCGCCGCCATACTCCTCAGGAAATGGCAGTCCCATCATACCAAGCTTAGAAAGTTTTTGGAAAATCTCGACTGGGAATTCCTTATTTTTATCTCTTGCTTCTGCACCCGGTGCTACCACTTCATCCGCAAATTCCCGCATCATCTTTTGAATCATGGATTGCTCTTCAGTTAATGTAAAATTCATGGTTGTTTCCCACCCTTTTGAATTAATTACTTCTCTAATGTATACGCTTTCATATTTATTATAGATATAAAGGCTGAATTTTTACAAGATTTAAACGATTTTAAATTTAAAAATAAGAAGAATACATTAGAAAATACTAGGAATCGTAAGTAAAACGATGTAGGAATAGAAATTTTGGGAAGTTTGCATTCAAGTGGAATAATCAGTAAAATAAAATCAAATAAAAAAAAGCCTGCCATAAAAGGCAAGCTTTCTATTCTAGAAAATCTTTTAGACGTTTGCTTCTGCTTGGATGACGGAGCTTGCGAAGGGCTTTAGCCTCGATCTGACGGATACGCTCACGCGTAACTCCGAAAACTTTACCTACTTCTTCAAGCGTGCGTGTTCGTCCATCATCTAGACCAAAACGCAGACGAAGAACGTTTTCTTCACGGTCCGTTAAAGTATCTAGAACATCTTCTAGTTGTTCTTTTAATAATTCATACGCTGCAGCTTCAGATGGAGCAAGTGCGTCCTGATCTTCAATAAAATCACCTAAGTGAGAATCGTCTTCTTCACCGATCGGTGTTTCTAATGATACTGGTTCTTGTGCGATTTTTAAGATCTCACGAACTTTTTCTGGTGTAAGTTCCATTTCTGCTCCAATTTCTTCAGGAGTAGGTTCACGGCCTAAGTCTTGGAGAAGTTGGCGCTGGACACGAATAAGTTTGTTGATTGTCTCGACCATGTGAACGGGAATTCGAATGGTACGAGCTTGGTCGGCAATTGCACGAGTAATCGCTTGTCTAATCCACCATGTCGCATACGTACTAAATTTAAACCCTTTGTCGTAATCGAATTTTTCAACGGCTTTGATCAATCCCATGTTTCCTTCTTGGATAAGGTCCAGGAACAGCATTCCTCGTCCGACATAACGTTTAGCAATACTTACAACAAGTCGTAAGTTTGCTTCTGCCAATCGACGTTTTGCTTCTTCATCGCCATTTTCAATTCTTTTTGCGAGTTCAATTTCTTCATCTGCAGAAAGCAGGTCAACCCGTCCGATTTCTTTGAGGTACATACGAACTGGGTCATTAATTTTAACACCAGGAGGAACACTAAGATCATTTAAATCAAACTCTTCCTCGTCTTTTTCCATTTCGAACTTTGGATCATCTTCATCATCGGAATCTTCTGAGGCTTCTGCTACCTCAACACCTTGCTCTTCTAGATAATGATAGAATTCATCCATTTGATCTGAATCTTGTTCAAATGGAGCAAGTTTGCCTGTAATTTCCGTATATGTCAGCCGACCTCGCTTTTTACCGGCTTCTACTAATTGTTCTTTTACTTGATCGATGGTTAATTCGCCTTCCGTCCCTTGACGGTTTGGTTTCTCAGCCATTCGATCCCCTCCTTCCAAAACTTCAACCATCCTGCGTCCCGATTATTTTAGAGATCTTTTCATTCTCATAATTTCTTGGGCAATTTGGGCTGCCAGTTTTATTTCATTCCTTCTTATTGCGTCTTCTTGCTGTTTTTCTTTTTCTTTTATCTCTCGCAATAATGGATAGCTAGAAATAATCCGAATATAATCTGCAAGCTCAACTTCATTCATTTCATCACTTATGGTGAGCATTGCTAACTCTGATGCTAGTTTTCTTAATTTGTCATCGTCGATCCGCTGCATGAATAACCCTACATTGGGTTTATTTCCTTCTTCATAAAAGGCATACAGATAGGCAGCAATCGCATTATGCTCTTCCACATTAAAGCCTGTTACAAGCTTTTCCTGAATAAGAAATGCGGTTTCTTCACTTTTAAGCATGTGAGCTAGAAGTATTCTTTCGGCATTTAAATTTTTTGGCAATAAAGACTTCTGCAAAAGTGTTTGTATTCTAAAATTATTATCCCGCTTTTTTGGGCCGTTATCCTTTGACTTTTGCTGTTGCTTGAAAGTCTGTATTTGCTGTTGTTTTAATGCCTCTAATGACAAATTAAATTCTGAAGCGATCTGCCGGAGATAATGATCTCTTTCAACCGCTTTTGGCAGACGGGCTATTTCGCTGATAATCTCTTCGATATAGATCATCCGTTCTCCTTCATCACGAAGGTTTTTGCCGCGTCTATAGTATTGTATTTTAAATGCCATAACGGTAAGGCTAGCCCCTATTATATCCTTTTGGAAGGTTTCGCCTCCAAATTTAGAAATATAGTCATCAGGGTCCATCCCGTCTGGCATCTGCGAAATTTTTACTGTACAGCCTTGTTTAGTCAGAATTTCAGCGGCACGAAATGCGGCTTCAACACCTGCTCGGTCCGAATCATAACAGATTGTGACAGATTGAACATTTCTCCTCAATATAGAAGCATGATCCTCTGTTAATGACGTTCCCAGTGTTGCAACCCCATTCGTAACATCTGCTCTGTAAGCAGCGATCGTATCGACATAACCTTCAAAAATAACAGCGTGTTGTTTCTGTCTGATATCTGCTCTAGAAAGGTTTAAACCGTAAAGTGTCTTCCCTTTTTGAAAGATCTTTGATTCTGGGCTGTTTAAGTACTTCGGTTCATCATTCCCATCTAAAACTCTTCCTCCAAAAGCAACAACTGAACCCGTTCGATCCCAGATCGGAAACATGATTCTGTTTCGGAAACGATCGTAAGGTTTTCCGTCTGATTGCCGCCTTCCAATCAAACCTGCTTTCTCAGCAAGATTAATATCCAGTTCACGTTTCTGAATGAATTGTGAAGCAGTTTCCCATGAATCAGGAGCGAAGCCGATTTGAAAGCGTTCGATAGACTCTCTTGTAAAACCTCTGTTTTCCAGGTAGTCAAGTGCTGGTCTTCCCTGTTTAGTATGAAGAAGACAATGATGATAAAGCTTAGCCAGCAGCTCATGAATATCAATCATTTTTCTTTTTTCGTCAGTACTTTTTAAGGAATAGTTCTGCTGATGCATTTGAGGCAGTTCGATTGAACTTTTTTTACCGAGTTGTGTTACGGCTTCAATAAATGAATATCCTTCATAATTCATCAAAAATGAAAAAACATTTCCGCCTGCTCCACATCCGAAGCAGTGGTAGATCTGTTTTTCCGGTGATACAGAAAATGAAGGTGATTTCTCGCCATGAAATGGACATAAACCAAAATAATTTCGTCCTTGTTTTTTTAGAGGAACATAATCACTTATCACATCTACAATATCGTTTGATGACCTAACTTTTTCGATTAAATCTTCTGGTATACGTTCCATATTACCACCACAAAACTCTGTTTCTTTTGACACTAGATATATATTCGTCCCGCAATTCTATTTTCCTTCAACATTCGACAGGATTTCGCAAAAAACTGAACTGAATCTTTCTGCATCCTCCTTTGTGAATTTAGCAGGCCCTTTAGAATGTTTTCCAGAACGTCTTGCTTTAGCTGACAAATAGCGTTCATGAAGCACTCTTTCCATTTCATTCTCTTGAAAATGTTTCCCTCTAGGAGTGATAACATAAACCCCTTTTGGAATAAGCAAACTTGCAAGAGCATGATCTTGGGTTACTACAATGTCATTTTTTTTAGAATGATTATGTATGTACATGTCAACTTCCTCTGGACGGGCATCTACAAGAATCCAGCGCCCTGGTTGGTCTGTAAGGCTTGCATGTGCAAAAGAAGTCACAAAAATAGGTTCGAACCGATACACTTTTGAATATTTATTAATCTCTTCTTTTATTACTACAGGGCACGCATCTGCATCAACATATATATCAGCTTTTAAGTTTTCCATATTTTTATGTTCTACTTTTCCAGTGATTCTCCTTTATTTGTTGGCATTTACATAAAAATGCATTCTGAATGTATCACTATTTTAGTCAAAGTTTTTATTTTTAATCACAATGTAATATTATAATAAAAACGGAATGAATTTACCAGTAAAATGCTCGAAATAAAAAAGCGCAAAAATTTGCGCTTTTATTTATAGGATTTCCCTTGAAAAAGATTATAAATAACGTTAGCTGATTCCTCAACAGCCTTGTTCGATACCTCGACAACTCTACAGCCGATTTTGTCTACAACCTTATTAAAATAGATCAGTTCTTGTTTGATTCTTTCCATATTTGCGTAGTTTGCTTCTGAATTCAACCCTAATGCTTTTAATCGTTCTCTGCGAATATCATTTAACTTTTCAGGAGAAATCTTTAGCCCAAAACACTTATTAGGAGAAACTTTAAACAATTCTTCTGGCGGTTCCACTTCAGGGACAATCGGTACGTTAGCCACCTTTAGGCGCTTGTGTGCGAGATATTGAGAAAGTGGTGTCTTCGAAGTTCTTGAAACACCTATGAGCACAACATCCGCTTTTAATATCCCTCTTGGATCTCTCCCATCATCATACTTAACGGCAAATTCTATAGCCTCAACTTTTCTGAAGTATTCATCGTCTAGTTTATGTACCACTCCAGGTTCATATCTAGGTACCTGATTAAGCCTGGATTGAAGCTGATTCATAATAGGTCCCATAATATCCACAGTTGGTATTCCGTTTGCTGCAGCTTGCTTAGCCACGTACTCACTAATCTCGGGAACAACCAAGGTATAGGCAATGATACCATTGTGATCCTTTGCTAAAGAAATCACTTCATCAATCGTTTCTTTATCTTCGACATAAGGAACCCTTTTTATCTCGATCCCATTTGAATTAAATTGGCTAGCAGCCGCTTTTACAACCAGTTCTGCCGTTTCTCCAACTGAATCTGAAACGACATATACGATTGGACGTCCTGTCATATTGACCTCCCCAATTATTAAAGTATTTCGTCGTGAGCTAGTTCTACAAAAGCCTTTGTAACATTTGTTTTCGTAATTCTCCCAACTACCTCTAGCCCGTTCTCGTTTTCAGTACGCTTCACTACTGGAAGTCCGTCTATTTGTTTTTCAATCAAAATATGAGCGATGTCTAATAAGAAATCTTCTTTAAAACAATACGTAATATTAGGCATTCTTGTCATGATAATATTAATCGGAATCCTATTGATCTCTTGTTTCCCCATACTTGCTCTCAATAAATCTTTTCGTGAAGCGACTCCTACAAGATGTCCGTTTTTATTAATAACGAACAAAGTCCCTACATCTTCTAAGAACATGGTACAGATCGCTTCGTATACTGTCGCCGAGTCTTGAACGACAACCGGCATTGAAGTAAACTCAGCTACTTTAATTTTCTTCACTTTTTCTGTCAGTAATTGTGAACCCGTTTTACCCGTGTAAAAATAACCTACTCTTGGTCTAGCATCCAAATAGCCTGCCATCGTTAAAATAGCTAGATCAGGTCGAAGGGTTGCCCGGGTTAAATCAAGCTGGTCAGCAATCTGTTCGCCTGTAATAGGTCCATGATCTTTAACGATCTCAATAATCTTCTGCTGTCTTTTGTTTAGTTCGATTTTGTACACCACCTTTTGCTGCACCCAATGTGTTATACTTATTTTCATTATTATAACTCATTAAAGGAGAAATGCGAACAAAAAAACTGCAAAGATCTCTTTACAGTCGTTACGTTAGGTCATCCAGTTGTTTTAAAAACTTTTTTGACTTTAAGAACACACCCGAATATTCTTCCATGTAGGCATCAAAAAGCATCCTTAATTCTCTTTTAGTTTCCTTTTTTAAGGACACGTTTCCGAGTCTGGCAAGATCAAGATGATAAAACATATTTAAGAGCCTCGCCACTCCTTTCGAGATTTTCAACCTATAAGGATCTTTGTAAGCACATCTTTCACAGAGAAATCCGCCTTCTCGAATCGAAAAAGAAAAATCCCCTTCTTTCCGGTGACAAGAGACACATCTGGAGAGTTCAGGTACGATACCCGCTGTTTTCATCATTTTTATCTCAAATAAAAAGGTGATGACTTCTGGGTCAATTCCATGATTAATATACTCTAATGCTTGCTTCATCCACCCAAATAAGTCAGGCTTCATGTCATCTTCAGATGTAAAACGATCGAGAAGCTCCGACAAGTAAGCTGCATAGGCTGTTTTAACAAGGTCTTCACGAATATGCCGAAAAGAGGACAATGCTTCCCCTTGCTGCAAAGTTCCTAGACCCCTTCCTTTTTGAAACACAAATATTCCATATGTAAAAAGCTGCGTAATGGAAGTAAAGCGGCTTTTAGGCTTTTTCGCTCCTCTTGCCATTACGCCAATTTTTCCAAGTTCCTTCGTGTATAGAGTGATAATCAAATTTGATTCACCATACGGAACGGTTTTAATGACTATTCCTTCCACTTTATAAAGCAAGGTATTTCACCACCCTCTCATGAAGAAGGCACCAAGTTAATTATTGCAACGGAGGTTCTTCTAGAGACTCTTCAGAGGGAATAACTGCTGATAGCGCTGTTATTTCTTGGTCAAGCTCTTTGTATAACAAATAGGTATCAATATTGCCCGTTTCACAGAATACTTTCCAAGTAAATTCTTTCATCGTTGGACACACCTTTCTATTTGTTTTTACTCCTGATATTAACTAGGTTCACCTTAAACATCGTTTTCATGTGAAAGAAAAATTAACAGTTTTTACTATTAATAATCATCCTCATTAAAACCAAACTCAGCCAGCTGTTTCTGACGATTTCTCCAGTCATTCTGCACTTTAACATAAAGTTCTAAGAAGACTTTGGATCCTAATAGGGTTTCGATATCCACTCTCGCTCTTTTTCCGATCTCTTTAAGCATCTTCCCTTGCTTACCAATAACAATCCCTTTTTGAGACGCTCTTTCAACGATGATAGTAGCGTTAACAAAAACAACGTTTTTCTCTTCGCGTACCTTCATTTCCTCAATGACTACAGCAACAGAATGAGGAATTTCTTCTCGTGTTAAATGAAGAACTTTCTCGCGAATTAATTCCGCTGTTATGAATCGCTCAGGATGATCTGTTACTTGATCTTCCGGGTAATACTGTGGTCCCTCTTCCAAATAAGAAACGATCTGGTTCAATAACGTATCCACATTATTTCCTTTTAAAGCAGAAATCGGAACAACTTCAGCAACATCCAGCTTATTTCTATACATATCTATTAATGGCAGCAATTCATCTGGATGGACTTTGTCGATTTTATTTACCACTAAGAAAACAGGATTTTTCACATTCTGCAATCGGTCTATGATAAATTGGTCACCACGGCCATATCCTTCTTCCGCATTGATCACGAACAAAATAAGGTCCACTTCGTTTAATGTCTGCTGCGCCGTTCTTGTCATAAAGTCCCCGAGCTTATGCTTAGGCTTATGGATGCCAGGTGTATCAATAAAAATAACCTGTGATTCATCTGTTGTGTAAACAGCTTGTATCTTATTTCTTGTGGTCTGCGGTTTATCACTCATAATCGCTATTTTTTGCCCGATCACCTGATTTAATAAGGTGGACTTGCCCACATTTGGACGGCCGATTATCGTTACAAATCCCGATTTATACCCAGGTTTAATCATTTAAATCCTCCGCTGAAAAAGCTCCTGGAAGCAACTCTTTTACTACAAGTTCCTGAACATCACCATGAAGGTTTGTTAAGTAAACCGACATATCAGGAGGACACAATTCTGAAATAACCTGACGGCATGCACCACAAGGGGGAACCGGACGTTTTGTATCAGCAACGACAGCCATTGCAGTAAATTTAGTATCGCCTTCTGTATACGCTTTAAATAAAGCTGTTCTTTCAGCACAGCAAGTTAAGCTGTAAGCTGCATTCTCAATATTAGCGCCATGATAAACGTTTCCTTCACTCGAAAGCAATGCCGCGCCTACCTTGAATTTTGAATAAGGGACATACGCTCTTTCTCTGGCTTCTTTAGCTTGTTCCATTAATTGATTTTTGTTCATAAGACGTTTCACCTTTTCTTAACTTTCTATGCTTTTTAATAAAGGTTCTATAAATAGCAGTATACCGATTATAACAGCAAATATGGAAAAAACCAAAACTGCACCTGCTGCAGCATCTTTCGCTTCCTTTGCCAACGGATGGCGTTTTAGCGTGATTAGATCGACTGTTTTTTCAACCGCAGTATTCATGAGTTCTAATGCGAGTACAATGCCGATTACAATCAGTAAAACGGTCATACGTAAGGCAGAGAAATTAAGGATAACAGCTATTATGATTACGGTTACACTTATAAACAAGTGTATTTTAAAATTCTGTTCACTTCTATAGGTTTGTATAATACCTGCATAAGCATATTGAAAGCTTTTTAATAACTTATCCCATACGATCATCTTTTCAATCCATACTGCTCCAATATTTCCTCTTGTCTGCCAAACATCGCCTTCTCATCTGCTTCAGTCATATGGTCATATCCTAAAAGATGAAGGAATCCATGAACGGCAAGGAACCCCATTTCTCTCTCGATCGAATGTCCATATTCTTCCGCTTGTTCTTTTGCAACGTCTAAACAGATAATGATGTCTCCTAAAAACCTTGTTTCTTCACCGCCAATAATCTCTGTTTCATCTTCTCCCATTTCTTCCATGGCAAAAGAGATAACATCAGTAACAGCATCTTTCTGTCTGTATTCGCTGTTAATTTCCTTAATTCTTTCTTTCGTAACGATTGTCACTGAGACTTCTGCTGGCCCCGTTTCTTCCATCTCTGAGGCTTTTTGCAATACATTGGTTAATAACTCTTGGAACTCAACACTATTTTCATCAATTTCATTTAAATACTCAACATGTAATGTCATCATTAATCCACCTTTTTCGTTTCTTCTGGATACTCGATTCGGGAATGAAAGATTCCTTGAAGTGTTTGTGTTAGCGTTTTTGCTACGATATCTAATTCTTTTAATGTAAGGTCACATTCATCAAACTGCCCATCTTCGAGTCTTTCCTTTATAATCTTTCGAATGATCTGATCGATCTTTACTGGTGTAGGCTTTGCTAAAGATCTAACTGCTGCTTCAACTGCATCTGAGATACCTATAATCGCAACTTCCTTCGTTTGAGCTTTCGGTCCAGGATAACGGAAATCGGATTCGGATACTTCTTTTTCCGTTAACTGGGTAGCCTTATGATAGAAATATTTTAACAGGGTAGTCCCATGATGCTGTTCCGCTATATCAATGATCTCTTTCGGTATTTTTTCCGCTCGAAGCATATCCGCTCCATCATATGGATGTGCTGTTATGATCGTTTTGCTTAACTGAGGAGCAATCTTATCATGTGGATTTTCCATGTTCATCTGATTTTCTATGAAAAAATGCGGCCGTTTTGTCTTGCCTACATCATGATAATAAGAACCTACACGTGCTAGAAGTCCATTGGCACCGATCGATTCACATGCAGCTTCAGATAAGTTTGCCACCATAATACTATGATGATAAGTCCCAGGGGCTTCCATGAGGACTTTCCTTAAAATCGGATGATTCGGATTAGAGAGCTCGATCAATTTCGTCACTGATAAAATATTAAAAGATGATTCGATCACCGGTAGCAGTCCTAAAGTAAGTACCGCTGAAATAAATCCGGATAAAGCAGCACAGCCAAGGTCAAGTCCAATCTGCCAAGAGGTGAATTTCCCGTTTTGAAGCAACAGTACACTTGCTACTGTTAGAATCGCTATAAAAGAAACGAAAAATCCGGCTTGAAGTATTTTTGAACGCTGCTGTGTTTTTCCTAAGAACAAGATTCCTGCAAGGGCGTTAAATAAAACATACAAACTCATGATAAAATTAAAGTTCCCTGTGGTCTGTTCATTAAATATTAATGCTGCACTAAGTGCAAAAATGACTGAAGTAACGACAGCGAGCTCTTCGTTAAACAGCATTTTAATCATCATCGCACCAGCAGCTACCGGAACAAGATACATCAAACTGTTCAAACCAATATCAGTACTAAGGCTTAACAGCTTCATCACTACAAGTGTAAGTGTAAAAAGCAGAGCATAAATCGTTACATACTTCCTGAAGTGCTCTTTCTTCCGTTCTTCTTTCATAAAGTAGTAAAGTCCTGCCATTACAAGTATGACAAACAAGAAGAGACCGTAGTATGGATATGTTTTCATTTCTTGGTCAAGGAGGCCAACCTTTTTTAATCTTTCATAGATTTCAGGCGTGATCACTGAACCGCTTTTAACCAAAACTTCCCCTTCTCTAATAAAAACTTCTTCCACTTTTTCACTGGCTTCTTTACGTTTTTGTCTTGTTTTTTCAGTATCGAGTGTGCGGTTCGCGATGATAAACGTTCTTGTTAATTCTTCTGTCGCGTTCCTGAGAGAGTAAGATAAATTTCCATTTTCACGAATTAATCGAACGGCTTCATCTCTTTTACCTTCAACTTCTTCTACCATGATCGGATCTTCGAGCACACTCTCAAGCACTCGGATTGAAAGGCTTTTCACATTTGCCAATTCCACTTCACTCGCTCTAAACAAAGCCTGAAATGTTTCCTTAGAAATCTCAGTGGTATCTATGTAATCCTTAAGCTGCTCAACTTTTTGTTCGTAGGTTAAAGGAGGTTCATCTCCTTTCTTTTTTTCTTCTGTTTCGTTAATTGTAATAATCGTATTAATTAAAGATTCAATACCTTCTGCTTGTGCTAAAGCAATCTCTTTATTAAAGGTATATTCATTCTTTACATTTTCTTCAGCCATTCTTTTCCTAGCTTCCGTCTGCTCTTCTAAAGGAATCGTTATCGGTGACTGAATATCTCTAGGCGCACGGTCATAAACGTTAACATCTACAACATTAGGAATGACATTGCTTACTAAGATCGCAAATAAAATCAATCCCATAAGTATAAAAGATACCGTTGAGACGCTTAAACGTAAGTAATTTGATAGTACGTGCTTCAAGTTGACCAAACGCTACCACTCCCTAAACTTTGAATCCTGTACTAATCTTAGCAAATGTTGGACAAATATGGTACTTATATAAAGTAAAAAAGGGCTCCTTGAGACAGGAGTCCTTATTTATTATATGTTTCGTATGCTTCTATAATCCGTTGAACGAGCGGATGTCTTACAACATCTAGCTGTTTTAAGTATATAAAATCAATTCCATTAACGCCTTCAAGTCTTTTTTCTGTAACTTTTAACCCGGACTCTTTTCCTCTAGGCAGATCAATTTGTGTAAGGTCTCCCGTAATCACCATTTTCGATCCGAATCCAAGACGAGTTAAAAACATTTTCATTTGTTCAGGAGATGTATTTTGTGCTTCATCTAGAATTACGAAGGATTCATCCAAGGTTCGGCCTCTCATGTATGCTAACGGTGCAATTTCAATCGTTCCCCGTTCGATGAGCCTCTCAGTATGTTCGGACCCGAGAAGATCGTGCAGCGCATCATAAAGCGGGCGTAAGTATGGGTCAACTTTCTCTTTTAAATCTCCTGGTAAAAAGCCTAAGCTCTCACCTGCTTCCACTGCAGGACGGGTAAGAACAATCTTTTTAATCCGGCCATCTTTCAATGCATTCACTGCCATAACGACTGCAAGATAAGTCTTGCCCGTCCCTGCTGGTCCAATGCCAAATACAAGGTCACGTTTTCTCATGGATTGAACGTAATGCCTCTGACCTAGGGTTTTAACACGAATCGGTTTTCCTTTTGCAGTCACTGCTATTTCTTCTTCATATAACTCACTTAATTCATCAAGCATGTTCTTTTCTGCGAGCTGAACGGCATAAACAATGTCCCTCTCAGATATTTTTATGCCTTTTCGCACTAATTTTAATAACACGGATAGTGTTTCTTCGACCATCTCAGCTTTGGCAAGCTCTCCTGTTACTAAAATTTCCTCTCCCCGGGTAACAATCCCTACGTTGAGCTTATGTTCAATAACCTTTAAAAAGGCATCGTTCGGCCCAAAAAGTGATGCGGCTTCTGTTGTATTTTCCAGTTGTAATGAATTAAGTCTTTTCGTTTCTGACAAACTACTCATTCTCCTTGTTGGATAGGTATAGGTTGTTCAGATGCAATATTTTCAATAACTTGGTAGAGCATCGTTAATTTTACTTTACCATTGGAAACCTTTTGTTGCCAAACTTTTTCACCTTTAATTTTTGCATCTACAGGCAGTTTTTTCAGCAATTCTTTTTTAGCCATCTTTTTCCCGACTTGTATGGCCTCTTTTTTCGTGTAAGACCGTTTAACCCCGTCGGTTTCTCGGATTTCTTTCTTAATATAAGAAAACGGCATCTTCCACTTCGCCAGGTAAAGAGGACTTTCGTTTAGTGTTTCCGTTTTATCCTGAAATTCTCCATCAGAAAATCCGTAAATCGGAATATTTAATCCAAACAAAGAGACATAATGCCTATTTTTAAACTTTCCTGTGTATGTTTGAAAAGAAGTATTTAAAGGGATTTCGACTTTGGATTCATACCAGACTTCCCCAAACACCTTGCCTTTTGCACTTACTAATTCGGGTTTTTTTTCTTTCCCGATATAGCCAGACACCAACAACGTTCCCTTTTTAACATAATCGTTTGCCGCCACAACTGGTTGTCCTTTTTCTACGAATAAAGAATGGATAACCGCTTGCTTTGTAGCAACAAGATGCCTCGGCCCTGTAACCTTTTTTTCCTTTGGGATCTCTTTTTCAACGACCTCAAAACGATAGGAGGTACCGTGCTGTGTCACACCGATCCAGGTGACGTTACCCATTTTTTCAGTCAGCTGTCTTTGGATCTCTCTTACGTTAGGCAATAAGAAGATAAACTTCCCCTTTTTCACCCCAATTTCGAATGCAGCTTTTCTTAGCTCGTATTCAGTTTTAGGATTTGCGCCGACGACATTTATATTCCAAATCATATTAGATAATAAGAACAGAATGAAAACAAACGAAACCATACCCATTATGAAACCATTTCTTTTCCACATTTTTTTCAATAAAAAGGGTGTCCCCTTTTTATCCTTAATTCTAATTTTGAGCTTGTTTTGTTTTAATAAGGCTTTTGCTCTTTGGACATCAGGAACGGAAATGGATACTTCTACTCGTTTCCCATCGATCGGTTTAATATCCCATATTTGAATTCCCGACTGTAGACAAGTATTGATGAAAGAACTGGACTCTTGTCCAACAATTTCGATCCTCACATACCCTTTTAAGTGATTGTTCCATTTGTTTTTCATTTTCTCCCTCCATATCCTTCAATCTGTTACTCGTTCTCAAATTCAACTGAAGAGATGCTACCTTCTAAAAGAATCTCTTCTGGCAGAATGGTTTTAATGACAAATTCTCTTCCGGAGATGACGAGAGTGCCTTGTTTCAATTTGAGCTTAAGCTGCTCATTGGAAAAAGCTTTAACGCCTCTATGATTCTCTATATAAATGTGTAGTTGTCCAATCATGGTTATCCGGGGTAAATCCATTACTACGTCTGCTGGTAAATCAAGATTCTGCATCATCCATTTGCTTACTTGCTGGCGCAATTTTCCCATAAAAAAACCCCCTCTCTCCATTTTTATGAGAGAGGGGGGGAAACTATCACTTTTCTTTAGTTGCTTTTCGTCAGAATCATTTCTGCAATGCTTTTGGCTTCGAGAGAATTTCTGACCAAATCACTGCTCGTTGAAGTTCTCGCTGATCCGCTTTAAAAGTACCTAGAATAGCTTCTTCTTTATCCTGATAACGAGGGGAGTCGTTTTTTCGCTTCAAATCCTCATATCGCTTACTGATTGCTTCTTTACTGTCGCGTTTCTTTTCCGGCGTAATCGTTATCGCTCTTTTAGACTGATCAACCGGTGCATTCGGAACTCCAAATGGGGATGCTTGTTGTTTTGGACGCTTAGTATCCCCACGAGCCGGTGCAGGTTTGTTTGTTTGATTAGAATCGGCCAATCTTTTAAAGAAGCTGTATAATCCCCCAGCGATAATAATAACAAAAGCGATATTAGCTAACAGAACATCAATAATCGCTTCTATGATATTCATACTTACATTTTCCGTCCTTTATCATCGTTCTCTTTATCTGGATTAGAAGACTTACTGATCGATTCTCTCATGGTCGTATCTGCCATGATGTTTTTCATGTTCATGTAATCCATAAAGCCCATATTCCCCGAACGAAGCGCTTCTGCTAAAGCCATCGGTACCTCAGCTTCCGCTTCCACAACTTTTGCTCTCATTTCCTGTACTCTTGCTTTCATCTCTTGTTCATTAGCTACTGCCATCGCACGTCTTTCTTCAGCTTTCGCTTGTGCAATATTCTTATCAGCCATCGCTTGATCCGTCTGCAATTCTGCACCGATATTCTTACCGATGTCAATATCCGCGATATCAATCGAAAGGATCTCAAATGCTGTACCTGCATCCAATCCTTTTGCAAGGACAGTTTGAGAAATCATATCCGGATTCTCAAGAACTTTTTTATGTGTATCAGATGAACCGATTGTACTTACAATCCCTTCACCGACACGTGCGATAATAGTTTCTTCACCGGCACCACCCACGAGGCGGTCGATATTAGCTCTTACTGTGATTCTTGCTTTCGCTTTCACTTCAATACCATCCAGGGCTACACCGGCGATAAATGGTGTTTCAATAACTTTAGGGTTTACACTCATCTGTACCGCTTCAAGCACATCACGTCCAGCCAAATCGATCGCGGCTGCTCTTTCAAAGCTAAGCTCGATGTTGGCACGGTGTGCAGCAATCAAAGCATTAACTACACGGTCAACGTTTCCGCCTGCAAGGTAATGACTCTCAAGTTGATTCGTACTTAAGTTTAATCCCGCTTTTACAGCTTTGATCAACGGATTAATTACGCGGTTTGGAATAACCCTTCTCAATCTCATCCCTACTAATGTAAAGATCCCTACTCTTACTCCTGCAGCTAAGGCCGAAATCCAAAGCATAACCGGAACAAACGTAAACAATATGGCTAAAGCAATAACGATTAGACCAATAATGGCAATCGTTGCAATCGAACTAAGTTCTAACATAAACAACACTCCATTCATTCATTATTTTCGGCCAGTCTTACTACAACACGACCGCCACTTACTTTTACAATTTTAACTTTTTCACCTTTTCCAATAAAAGACCCTTCAGATACGACATCTATATACTCGTCGTCAATCTTCACACTGCCAGCTGGCCTTAATGGTGTAGCAGAAATGCCTGTTTTTCCAGTAAGGTCTATACGCTCACTGTGCGAAAGGTACCCTTTTTCAGAACTAGTTGAATCGAAGAGCACTAACCGTTTTAGCGGACCATTATAGCCAAACGAACGGATGAAGAAGTAAGAGCCTATGATTGTTATAATAATGGCTATAGCAATCGCGAGCAGAATTCCTGAACCTCCTGCAAGTATTAAACCAGTTAACATGGCTATCACCCCAATTATGCCTATGATACCACCGGGCAAAAATAGTTCCAAAATAATCAATATAAAACCTATGACGAATAAGATGATGGCTTCCCATCCTGCTAATCCCGCAATCATATGACCGTAGAAAAATAAAAATAAAGACAGTGCACCGATAGATCCTGCAATACCGAACCCTGGTGTATATAATTCGAGTACAAGGCCTAAACTGCCAAGAGATAACAATATCGGCACGATCACGGGATTGGTAACAAATCGCGCAATCTTATCGGCAAAAGTTGGTTCAGATTCTACCACCTTAGCCTCTTCTAGATTTAAATAGGCTAATAGTTCTTGCCGGTCTTCTACAATTTTTTCTGCATACCCCACTTTTACAGCTTCGCTTGCCGTTAATGTCAGGAGTTTTTCTTTTTTCAAACCAAGTGCTGGTATTTCAACATCAGGATCGACCATTGCCTCTGCATATAATGGATCACGATCATTGAGCTCTGCCGCAGCCAGCATCTCAGCTTTCCAGGCTGATTCTGCTTTTTGACCCGCCGTATTTCCCTGACTGTCTATAACAGCTGCTGAACCAATCGTAGTTGAAGGCTTCATAACGATTTCATCTGCATTCAGTGCAATATAGGCACCTGCAGAAAACGCGTTCTTTACAATGTAAGCAGTAATAGGTATGTCTGTTTCCCTCATCAATTTTGCTATATGTATCGCTGCATCTACACGGCCGCCGGGAGTATAAATTTCTAGTACGATATGGTCAGTGCCATCTGTTTCAGCTTTTTTGATATTTCTTTCTAAAAAAGCCTCAAGACCTCTTTCTACTTCATGCTCTACAGGGATAAAGGTTACCGTTTTTCCTTTACCTGCTGAAAAAACTTCCTGGTTAGCTAACAAACCGTAAATTCCCCATATAAAACACAAGGCGTAGATCAGCAATCGGGTCCTCTTCATATTCATCCCCCCTCTCCTTCTATTTTACGTTAAATTGTGGGAAAAGTTTCAATAAAAAGTTGGATAGGGAATTTAATAGCCGTAAATTTAGAAAACGCTCTGTATAAATACAGAGCGTTTGTCAATTTCAATTATGATAATTGTTGTTGCACTATGCGATTAACGAGACCGCCATCGGCTTTCCCTTTAACTTTAGGCATAAGCGCACCCATTACTTTACCCATGTCTGCTTTAGAAGTTGCTCCAATCTCTGAAATGGTTTGAGCAACAATTTCATGAAGTTCATCTTCAGTCAGCTGTTTAGGAAGATAGGGCGTAAGAACAGCAATTTCATCTTGAAGACCAGCGACTAAATCTTCGCGGCCAGCTTTTTCGAATTCTTGGAGGGAGTCTTTTCTTTGTTTCATCTCGCGTGCAAGCACAGTGAGCTCTTCTTCCTCATTTAATTCGCGTCCATGTTTGATGGCCTCATTTTGAAGAGATGCCTTCAACATACGAATTACAGAAAGCTTTTGCTTATCTTTGTTCTTCATCGCTTGCTTCATGTCTTGATTTAATGTATCAAGAAGACTCATTTCTTACACCTCTCTTAGAACTTACGCTTTCTTGCTGCCTCAGCCTTCTTCTTTCGCTTTACGCTTGGCTTTTCATAATGCTTGCGCTTTTTAACTTCAGCCAATGTTCCATCTTTGGAAACGGATCTTTTAAAACGACGAAGAGCATCATCAATGGATTCGTTCTTGCGAACACGTGTTTCTGCCATTTGTATTTCCCTCCCTCCAGACCACTCTTACAAAAATCGTAAGAATGCGTCACATATCTTTTGCCATTATAATATATCCATGTCATGCGGTCAACTTAATTTGAACAGGCTGTTTTAGGAGAGTCAAATTAACAAATTTTTCGTCTCGGCTTAATAATCTGAAGTAGAAGTTCCGCCTTCAACAATCGCAATTCCTGCACTTGCTCCAATACGTGTAGCACCTGCTTCGATCATTGCCAAGGCTGTTTCACGATCACGAACAGCACCTGAAGCTTTTACACCAATATTAGGACCGACAGTCTCACGCATTAGTTTAATATCTTCTACTGTAGCTCCTCCAGTTGAGAATCCTGTTGAAGTTTTTACAAAGTCAATTCCGGCTTTAACAGCGATTTCACATGCTTTCACTTTTTCTTCGTCCGTTAATAGAGCCGTTTCGATGATTGCTTTTGTAAGTGCCTTGCCTTTTGCAGCTTCTACAACAGCACGAACGTCTTGTTCAACAAGCTCATAGTTGCCGTCTTTTAAAGCACCGATATTAATAACCATATCTACTTCAGTTGCGCCATTTTCAATTGCATTTTTAGTTTCAAACGCTTTGACTTCAGGAGTGTTTGCACCTAATGGGAACCCAATAACCGTACAAACAGCTACATCAGAACCTTTTAATTGTTCGAAAGCTGTATAAACCCAAGTAGGGTTAACACATACAGAAAAGAAATTATATTTTTTAGCTTCTTCACAAAGAGTTAAAATCTCCTTCTTTGTAGTTTCAGCTTTTAATGCTGTGTGATCAATCATTCTTGCAACGTTTAAATTGCTCATAAAAACAATCCTTTCTGAACTAAAAATATTAAATTACCGTAGTAATCATACCAAAACCTTTGAAATAAATCGAGCAGGATTTAAATCTCCCGCTAAAAAACATCCTGAAAAAAATTCCAGGATGTTAGCTTGATACAGCTTGTTTTAAAACTTCTTCCATTTCTTGTTTTACAAATATACCTTTGTTATAAGGATATCCAGCTTCGGTGATTTTCACTTTTACTAATTTGCCAATCATATCTTCATTTCCTTTGAAGACAACTTTTAGATAATTTGGCGTGTATCCTACAAATAAATTTTTACCTGGTTCATCCTTAAACTCTTCTTCCGGAATCACTTCAACGACTGTATCTTCATAAAGAGAAGCATACTCTTTAGCTAATTGATCGGATAACGAAATTAATTTATGAACACGTTCGTTCTTAATGTCCTCTGGAACCTGATTTTCCATTTTAGCAGCAGGTGTACCTGTGCGTTTTGAATAAGGAAACACATGCAGTTCCATAAATTTATGTTTTTCTATAAAATTATACGTTTCCATAAATTCTTCTTCAGTTTCTCCAGGAAAGCCTACAATCACATCAGATGTAATAGCTAGTCCCGGTAGAGCCTCTTTTAACCGGTCAAGACGTTCACCGAACATTTCCATAGTATACTTTCTTCTCATACGCTGAAGAACAGTATTGGACCCTGATTGTAATGGAATATGCAAGTGAGGGACAATCTTATCTGATTTTCCCATAACCTGGATCACTTCATCTGTAATTTGGCTTGCTTCTATGGAAGAAATACGAATTCTTTTAAGTCCTGTAACTTTTTCATCGAGATCGCGGAGTAATTTAGCGAAAGAGTAATCTTTCATATCTTCGCCATATCCTGCAGTGTGAATACCTGTCAGAACAATCTCCTTATAGCCTGAATCCACCAATTGCTGAGCTTGAGTCAGGACATCTTCTGGTTTTCTTGAACGCAGCAAACCTCTCGCCCATGGAATGATACAGAACGTACAGAAGTTATTGCAGCCTTCTTGAATCTTTAAAGATGCTCTCGTTCTATCTGTAAATGCAGGAACGTCTAATTCTTCATAAACTCTAGCCTTCATGATGTTGGATACACCATTAATAGGCATTCTTTCCTCTTGATATTGTTTAATGTACGTCAGCATCTTGGATCGATCTTGTGTGCCGACGACAACATCTACTCCAGGTATCGCCATGATCTCAGCTGGTGAAGTTTGGGCATAACACCCTGTAACACAAATAACAGCATCAGGATTCTTTCGAATGGCACGGCGAATAACTTGACGGCTCTTCTTATCCCCCGTATTCGTAACGGTACATGTATTTATAACATAAACATCTGCAGTACTGTCAAAGTCAGTTCGTTCGTAGCCTTCTGACTGAAACAGCTGCCAGATTGCTTCTGTTTCGTAATGATTAACTTTACAACCTAAAGTATGAAAAGCAACAGATGGCATTTTCGTCACCCCTTTAATTCAAAATGATAAGAAATAGCAGATAAAATATATAATGGAGCTGTTTCGGTCCTTAATATCCTAGGACCCAGTCCGCATAATTCAAATCCATGTTCCTTTAGGATCCTAGCTTCATTTTCGCTTAAACCGCCTTCTGGACCTATAACGCAAAGAAGGTTGTCTCCGATTGCAAGCTTTTTCAAAGCAGAAGAAAAACGGCTATACTCATGCTGTTTCGCTTCCTCTTCATATGCAACGATTTTTATATTATACTGATTTGCGACATTTAGCAAATCAGAAAAAGACCCAGGATTTAAAATCTCTGGAATCTTGCTTCTTTGCGATTGTTCAGCTGCTTCTTTCGCGATTTTTTCTAAACGTTCTTTCTTTTTTGCTGCTTTTTTTTCATCCCATTTTACAACGGATCGATCAGCAGAAAAAGGGAAGAAAGTTGATGCGCCAAGTTCTGTTCCTTTTTGAACAATGTATTCAAGTTTATCTGCTTTAGGAAGGCCTTGTGCAATGGTAACAGAGACGGGCATCTCAGAATCTGATTCTAGGTCATTCAAAACATGGGCTTCAACAACGTTTCCGCTAAGGTCATGAATTTCACAAACAGCTGACCTGCCATTGTTGTCACAGCATATAATGTTGTCTCCTGGCTGCATTCTCATGACTTTTGAAATATGTTTCGCATCATCATCTTTTAAGAAAACCCGGTTATCCTCCCAGCTTCCAGCAGGAACAAAATACCTTTGCATGTAAAGCACTTCCTATTCTATTTCTGATTTTGAGCAACAATCGCCACCCAGTCTTCCATTTCTAAGATCTCAACGATATGGAAACCTTGCTCCTCCAGCTTCGCTTTAACCTCACGCTTTTTCCCTTGTATGATTCCAGACGTAATGAAATAGCCGCCTGGTTTTAAAACTTTAGCCGCATCATCCACGAACAACAGAATAATTTCTGCGAGAAGATTCCCTACGATAAGATCAACAGGACCTGATATATCTTTTAGTAAATCATTTTGATCAACATGAACTTTATTATGCACTTTATTCAGCTTTACATTTAATCGAGCACTGGTCACAGCCACATCATCCAGGTCATAGGCATCTACCTTGCCTGCTCCAAGCATTGCAGATGCAATACTCAATACTCCAGAGCCTGTACCAACGTCAACTACGGTATCGCCTTCTTGAATATATTTCTCAATGGCTTGCAGACTCATGACCGTTGTAGGATGAGTCCCCGTTCCGAACGCCATCCCTGGATCTAGTTCAATAATTAACTCATCAGAGTTGACTGGAACGTACTCCTCCCAAGTCGGTGTAATTGTAATCCGTTTAGAAATCTTGACTGGTTTATAATATTTTTTCCAAGCAGTTGCCCATTCTTCTTCATTCACTTCGGATATTGAGATGGTATTCGCACCAATATCAATATCATATTTAACAAGGTTAGAAATAGCCTGCTTAATCTCCTCAACGGTTTCTCCTAAAAAACTATTTACGGGAAGGTATGCTTTTAAAATAACACCTTCAGAGGGATAGTCAGAAGGATTAAGCTGATAGATTTCACCAAATACGGATTGGCGCTCTTTTGAGAGGTCATCCACATCCTCGATCACAACTCCGCTTGCTCCTGCTTCATGCAAAATATTTGATACTGGTTCGACAGCTTCCTGCGTAGTGTGGATGCTAATTTCTGACCATTTCATCATATCAACTCCGTTTTTAAGATTAAGAAGGCTTTGTTTACTCACCTTTAAAAGCACGTTTTACTTTATCAAAAAATCCACCTTGCTGTTCATCTGGAAGACTTCCGCTTATTTCAGAGAAGTCTCGAAGCAGCTGCTTTTGTTTTTCGGTTAAGTTTTTCGGTGTAACCACTTTCACTTGAATATGCTGATCACCCTGGCCGCGTCCGTGAACATTCTTCACGCCTTTTCCTCTCAGCCTGAAGTTTGTTCCAGTCTGCGTTCCTGCAGGAATCTTCAGCTTAACTTTACCGTAGAGGGTCGGAACTTCTATTTCATCACCAAGTGCTGCTTGAACAAATGTTAATGGCATCTCGCAATAGATATCATCTCCATCACGCTCGAAAAATTCGTGCTCAGCCACTTGGAAAACAACATAAAGGTCTCCCGCAGGACCACCGTTCACACCTGGTTCACCATGTCCTGACATACGGATCTGCTGCCCATTATCCACACCAGCAGGAACTTTTACGGATAGTGTTTTATTCTTGCGTACTTTACCTGCTCCGTGACAAGTTTTGCATTTTTCCTTAATAATTTTTCCTTTACCGCTACAATAATGACAAACTCTTCTATTCACAATGCGTCCAAATGGGGTGTTCTGCTCAACGTTCAGCTGACCGCTTCCATTACAATGTGAACATGTTTCGGGTTTCGTTCCAGGTTTAGCTCCTGAACCGTGACATGTACCACATGTTTCTTCTGTTGGAATCTGGATCTCCGTTTCTTTTCCGAACACTGCTTCTTCAAATGAAAGGCGAAGACCATATTGAAGATCGTTACCTTGGCGCGGAGCATTTGGATTACGTCTTCCACCGCCTCCACCAAAGAACATATCAAAAATATCGCCAAACCCTTCAAATCCAGCTCCAGCCCCACCGAAACCTTGATTTGGATCAGTATGTCCAAACTGGTCATAGTGTGCTTTTTTCTGTGGATCGTTTAGCGTTTCATAGGCTTCTTTTACTTCTTTAAACTTAGCTTCCGCATCTGCCTCTTTGTTCACATCGGGGTGATACTGTCTGGCAAGCTTACGGTATGCTTTTTTCACCTCATCAGTAGAGGCGTTCTTATCCAATCCAAGTACTTCATAATAATCTCTTTTACTCATATTAGGACACTCCCGAATTCTCACATAAAAATTATCTTACCATTGAATATCACCTGACTCAAGACGAAACTGCAAACACTGAGGAGTCGTGAGTCTGTAATAAAACTTTTCTTAATTTGAAGATTTTTTAAAACCTTGGAAGTAACGTGATTTTTGTTCCAGATACTCGCTTTCCTGTGGCGGGCGGTGAGCCTCCTGCCGCTTTGCGCTGTTTAGGAGTCTCACCTGTCCCACTCGTCCCCCAGGAGTCTCGCATCTTACACTCCAATCACTTTTTCAACGAAGGGATACGAAATCAAACTCATCCCTCCGGATTCTTCTCTTTCATTCGATCCACTTGCTTCAGAAAAAAAGTCAAAGTCAAGATATCCTGACTTTGACTTTTACTGCTCGTTCTTATTTTTTATCGTCGTTTACTTCTTCATAATCAGCATCTACGATATTATCATCTTTTGCTTTTCCTTCTGCATCACCTTGTTGAGCTTGTGCTTGTTGTGAAGCTTGCTCATAAAGTTTAACAGATAGTTGCTGTACGATTTCGCTTAATGCTTCTTTTTCTTTCTTAATCTGTTCGATGTCGTTGCCTTCGAGTGCTTTCTTCAAGTTCTCTTTAGCTTCCTCAGCTTTTTTAACTTCTGCTTCGTCTACTTTGCCTTCAAGGTCTTTCAACGTTTTATCAACAGTGAATACAAGTTGATCGGCTTCATTTCTAGTATCGATCTCTTCACGTTTCTTCTTGTCTGCTTCCGCATTTTCTTCTGCGTCTTTTACCATACGTTCGATCTCTTCATCAGAAAGACCAGTAGAAGATTTAATCGTGATAGATTGCTCTTTGTTTGTACCAAGATCTTTCGCACGCACGTTTACGATACCATTTGCATCGATATCGAAGCTAACTTCGATTTGTGGTACGCCACGTGGTGCCGGAGGAATGTCTGTTAACTGGAATCGTCCTAAAGTCTTGTTGTGTGCAGCCATCTCACGCTCACCTTGTAGAACATGGATATCTACAGAAGTCTGGTTATCAGCAGCTGTCGAGAATACTTGAGATTTAGATGTTGGAATCGTTGTGTTTCTGTCGATCAATCTTGTAAATACGCCACCCATGGTTTCGATACCTAGTGAAAGTGGTGTAACGTCAAGAAGAACAACATCTTTTACATCCCCAGCTAGAACTCCACCTTGAATCGCAGCTCCAAGTGCTACTACTTCATCAGGGTTAACACCTTTATGAGGTTCTTTGCCAGTGAACTTTTTGATTGCTTCTTGAACAGCTGGAATACGTGTTGATCCACCTACAAGAATAACTTTATCAATATCGGATGGAGACATACCAGCGTCGTTTAGTGCTTGGCGTGTAGGTCCCATCGTACGTTCAACAAGATCTGCAGATAATTCTTCAAATTTAGCACGAGATAAGTTTACCTCTAAGTGCTTAGGTCCAGATGCGTCAGCTGTAATAAACGGTAAAGAAATTTGAGTTGTGGTTACTCCTGAAAGATCTTTCTTCGCTTTTTCAGCTGCATCTTTCAAACGTTGAAGTGCCATTTTATCTTGAGAAAGATCGATTCCGTTCTCTTTCTTAAATTCACTTACTAGATAATCAATGATAACTTGGTCAAAATCATCTCCACCAAGCTTGTTATCCCCAGAAGTTGATTTAACTTCGAAGAAACCGTCACCTAGTTCAAGGATGGAAACGTCGAACGTACCTCCTCCAAGGTCAAATACAAGAATCGTTTGGTCTTCATCTTTTTCTAATCCATAAGCAAGTGCTGCCGCAGTTGGCTCGTTAACGATACGTTCTACTGTAAGGCCAGCAATCTGTCCAGCATCTTTAGTTGCTTGGCGTTGTGCATCGTTGAAATAAGCCGGAACTGTAATTACAGCTCTTTCAACCTTTTCTCCAAGATATTCTTCAGCATGAGATTTTAATTTCTGCAAAATAATAGCTGAAATCTCTTGAGGAGTGTACTCTTTTCCTTCAACTTTTTCTTTATGGTCAGTACCCATGTATCGTTTAATGGACATAATTGTGTTTGGGTTTGTAACAGCTTGACGCTTCGCTACTTCCCCAACTAAACGGTCTCCATCTTTAAAAGCAACAACAGATGGTGTTGTACGGTTACCTTCCGGGTTAGGAATGACTACCGCTTCTCCACCTTCCATAACTGCTACACAAGAGTTTGTTGTACCTAAGTCAATACCGATGATTTTACTCATGTTTTTCCCTCCATTGTAATATGTAATTTTTATGCGTTTACTTTAACCATTGCAGGTCGAATGACACGATCCTTTAGCATATAACCTTTTTGCAATTCTTCAATAACCGTGTTTGATTCGTACTCAGAATCTTCCACTTGCATAACAGCCTGGTGCAAATTTGGATCGAATTTCTCACCGACTGCCGGTACTTCTGTAAGACCTTCTTGCTTTAGTGCATCCGTTAACTGGCGATACACCATATCCATCCCTTGGATCAAGGTCTTTACTTGTTCGTTTGCAGCTTCTGTCTTCAAAGCACGCTCAAAGTTATCTAGAGCTGGTAATAGTTGTTCGATCAGACTTTGAGATTTATATTTTAGGCTAGCTGCCTGTTCTTCTCTTGTGCGACGGCGGAAATTATCATAATCCGCTTGCAGACGAAGGTTCTTTTGGCCAAGTTCTTCAATCTTTGCTTCAAGCTCCTGAATTCGCTGCTGCTCTTCTGTCAGTGGTTCTTCTACAGTTTCTTCAGCTTTTTCTTCAGTCACGTTATCTTCTAGAACTTCTTCTGCTTCTACAGCTACTGTTTCATCATTTTGTTCAGTCTCTGTTTGATTTTGTGTCTCCTCTTTGTTCATGCTTTCACCTCCCTAAAAAATTCATTACTCAGAAAAATTATTTAATCGATTCGTCATTTCTTTTGACAAGGAATCTAGAAGAGATATTACTTTTCTGTATTCCATCCTTGTAGGTCCGATTAAAGAAATTGTTCCGATATGTTTACCATGCATTGTGTAAGAAGCATTGATGACACTGCAATCCTTCATCGCTTCATGCTGGTTCTCAGTTCCGATTTTTACCGTTACACCTTCTTCAGTCGAAGAAACGAGCTTTTCCATCAAGTCTCTTGTTTCCAAAAAGTCTAACAGTGGTCGTACCTTATCAAGATCTCTAAATTCTGGCTGGGAGAGCATATTCGTTTTCCCGCCATAAAACAGCTTTTCCTTTTTGCTCCAAAGGAGAAGCTGATCTAGGAATACACTAACATTTTGATAATCTTTCAGATGTTTTTTAAACACAGCCGTTAGTTCCATCTGAATTCTGCTGTTCAGCTCTACTAACCGTACACCTGCAAGTCTTTCGTTTAGAATATTAACAAGCTTCTCCAAATCGGACGGCTCGATAGAATTCGGTAGTACGATCTGTCTGTTTTCAACATGACCGGTGTTTGTTACAAATATCGCAACGGCCATTTGTGATGACAACGGAATGATCTGCATATGACGAAGTTTCATATCAAGAGCGTTCGGACCAAGAACAACAGATGTATAGTTTGTTAAATCTGATAAGATTTTTGCAGATTGGTCGAATAGCACTTCAGCTTCTTGAACTTTTGCAGTTGATAAAAGTTCAGTTGTCTCCATTTCGTTCGGTGAAACAAAGATGGAAGGCAGCAGGTGATCCACATAGAAACGATAGCCTTTCTCCGAAGGTATTCTTCCAGAAGAAGTATGGGTTTTCTCTAAGAATCCAAGATCCTCAAGGTCTGCCAGTTCATTTCGAATCGTAGCAGGACTGTAGGTAATGTCTTCTCTTTTAGAGAGTGTACGGGAACCTACAGGCTCAACATGCTTAATGTAATCGTCAATTAATACACGTAAGATATAGAGTTGGCGTTCCGTTAACATCCCATCACCTCGTTTGTTAGCACTCAACAGAAGCGAGTGCTAAATCTATAATATAAGGTACCAAAAGGTAGTCTTTGTTGTCAATCTAAAACTACCCCAATAAATTCTTGGAATACTTCGTTTCCTAGCGGCCGTCCATCTTCAGTAAGGAACAGTCTTCCATCCCGCGTTCCAAGCCAGCCTTTTTGTATCATTCTTTGGATAGGCTCCTTATATACTTCAAACATGGAATAACCGTACCGATCGATAAAGACATGGTCTGAGACACCTTCTTGTTTACGAAGACCCATAAACATTTCCTCTTCCATTTTTTCTGTAAGTGTCACCGGATGCTCTTCAATATAAGGAAATCCATGGTCCTCTATTAAGTTCATATACGGTTTTAATGGACCCGCGTTCCTTCTTCTTGTCCCTTCAACATAGCTGTGAGCGCCTGCTCCAATTCCGAAATATTCGTTATTGTTCCAGTATTGCAGATTGTGTTTGCTTTCAAACCCTGGAATGGCGAAATTACTAATCTCATATTGACGGTATCCCTTCTTATCCAAAGATTCGATTAAGTAATCATACATCTCTGCTTCAAGCTCGTGTTCAGGAAGAACAAGTTTCCCTTTTTGAGCCAGGTTGTAAAATACCGTTTTCTTTTCAATCTGTAAAGAATAGGACGAAATGTGAGGAACATCAAGCTCCAGAGCCTTGTCTACTGATTCTTTGAACATCTCCATCGTCTGTCCGGGTAGACCAAACATCAAATCGATAGACATGTTATCAATCCCTGCTCTTTTCGCCTCTGAAACTGTTCGATAAACATCCTCTTTATCATGTGTTCTTCCGAGTTTTTTTAATAGGGATGATTGAAAGGCCTGTACACCAATACTCAGTCTGTTAACACCATTCTCTTTTAACACTCTTATTTTCTCTTTTGTTGTTTGTTCAGGATTTGCTTCGACGGTGAATTCTTTAAGATTTTCACTTGAGAATACGTGATTCACATCTTGTAAAAACGTATTGAGCTGACTCTCACTTAAAGAGGTCGGAGTACCTCCTCCTACAAAGATCGTTTCCATACTATAGTTCGGAAAACGGGCAGTCGTGTTGATCATTTCTTTCTTCATCGAAATAAGATATTCATCTACAGGCTGCTGATGTATGAAAATTTTATTGAAATCGCAATAGTTACAAATCTGAACACAAAACGGAATATGGAGATATACAGCTTTAAGCAACCGATTCACCGCCTTTTCTCAAAAAATGAGGAAAGACCGCAGAATTCCCTTTGCGGTCTTTTCACTGCTTTTATTTGTTATTATTCGTGTCATCCATACGAAGCACTGCCATGAAAGCTTCTTGAGGAACGTCAACACGACCGATCGTTTTCATACGCTTCTTACCTTCTTTTTGCTTATCAAGCAATTTACGCTTTCGGGAAATGTCTCCGCCATAACATTTTGCTAATACGTTCTTACGCAACGCCTTAATGTTAGACCGGGCAACAATCTTCTGACCGATAGCCGCTTGGATAGGTACCTCAAACTGCTGTCTAGGAATAAGCTCTTTTAACTTTTCAACGACTACTTTCCCGCGCTCATAGGCAAAGTCTTTATGAACGATTACAGATAAAGCATCAATCTTTTCTGCATTTAGAAGTATTTCCATCTTAACCAGTTTTGAAGGCTTATAACCAATCAGCTCGTAGTCAAGGGATGCATATCCTTTTGTACTGGATTTTAACTGATCAAAGAAATCATAAACGATCTCAGATAGAGGGATCTCATACAATACGTTAACTCGATTGTTCTCCAAATAATCCATCGTCAGGAAAATCCCACGTTTCTTTTGACAGATCTCCATGATCGCACCTACATAATCATTCGGTGTCATAATAGATGCTTTTACATAAGGTTCTTCAACTACACTGATCTTCTGTGCGTCTGGCATGTTAGCCGGATTATCAACAACAATCTTCTCACCATCAGTCATCGTAACGTTATAGATAACACTCGGTGCAGTAGCGATCAGGTCAATGTTAAATTCACGCTCGATACGTTCTTGGATGATCTCCATGTGAAGTAATCCAAGGAACCCGCATCTGAAACCAAACCCAAGCGCCTGAGATGTTTCCGGCTCATATTGAAGTGCAGAATCATTCAGAACAAGTCGTTCTAACGCTTCACGCAGATCATTGTATTTTGCCGTATCTACCGGATATAGTCCACAGTAAACCATCGGATTCATCTTTCTATATCCAGGAAGCGGTTCAGTTGCTCCTTTAACAGCGCTCGTGATGGTATCACCGACTTGGGTATCGCCAACATTTTTGATCGATGCAGTCAGGTATCCAACATCACCAACTGTTAAAAAGTCTTTTTGAACGGCTTTAGGTGTAAAGACTCCGAGTTCAAGAACTTCAAACTCTTTCCCCGTAGCCATCATCTTGATTTTATCTCCGATTTTAACTGTTCCCTCAGCAATACGTATATACGTTACTACGCCTCGATAAGGATCATATAAAGAGTCAAAGATCAACGCTTTTAGAGGACCTTCAGGATCCCCTTGTGGAGCTGGTACCTTTTCCACAATTTGCTCTAAGATATCTTCAATACCTATTCCTGCTTTTGCAGAGGCAAGAACTGCATCTGATGCGTCAAGCCCGATTACATCTTCAACTTCCTGGCGAACTCGTTCTGGTTCTGCACTAGGCAAATCAATCTTATTGATAACTGGAAGAATCTCAAGGTCGTTCTCAAGAGCAAGATAAACGTTTGCAAGCGTTTGTGCTTCGATTCCTTGAGCAGCATCAACAATCAATAGAGCTCCTTCACAAGCAGCTAAGCTTCTAGATACCTCATATGTAAAATCTACATGTCCAGGCGTATCGATTAGGTGGAAGGTATAGACTTCTCCATCTTTTGCTTTATATTGAAGCTGTACAGCATTTAATTTGATCGTAATTCCACGTTCCCGTTCCAAATCCATGGAATCCAAAAGTTGTTCTTTCATCTCACGCTGAGTTAAGGCACTTGTTACTTCTAGAATACGGTCAGCTAGAGTAGACTTTCCATGGTCGATATGTGCAATAATGGAAAAATTCCGTATTTTAGATTGTCTTTTTAATTTCTCTTCTCTGTTCATTATACGTTCACTCCTACAATTTTAGGAAAAGTCACTAGCTTTGATTATAGCAATACAAGATACACCTTTCAATGACAACCTATAAAAATAGGGATTCAAACAAAAGGGGGTGACCCAATAGGTCCAATTACGATCCTTTTAGGTCATCCCCCACATGAGATTTTAGAATGGAAGGAAATCTTTGCATGGAAGTGTGACCGACCAACATCAGCCTTCCTTTTTTTATAAAAGTCCTATTGAAGTTTTACGGTACGTGTTTTTATATTTGTTACACGTTCGCGTAAGTTGTTCCACTTTCGCGCAGAGATATATTTTGCTTGGAATCATAAAAAAATCAGTAACTCGTGCATCAAAACGTCCTTTTTCTCTTACTTTCATATAAAAAGAGGCCAGAACTCAAAAGTTTAAAAACTTTTGAGTTAGCCCCCTGGTGAGAATACATCAAGCATTTCTTGAATGATAATACCCAGTACCGAAATCATGACACTGAAAGCTGACGAGATCCATGAAGTGAGTTTCTGACCAAATGCAGAGAAGACATTAAACGAATCGATCTTATTTAACGTTTCTTGTTTTGTTTTAATATCATGGTTTGATGCTTTTTTAACATCCGAAGAAATGTGATCATTCATGGATTCTATGCTCTCTTTTGAAGGAACTCCTTTAAGTTCATTCATCTCAAAATGCGCCTTTTGAATACCAAATAAGACACCGAATAAAAGCAGAGCCGTAATTCCAAAACACTTTAACATAAATTTCGTCATTTGGATTTCCTCCTTGTTTACAAGGATGTACCATTCAAATTTATGCAGCAGCTTGTCCAAACATGACTACTTAACTTCATATTGTCCTTTAGGCAGTAGCGAAATCTCGCTAAACACTCAGTATTTTTAATGTGTATAGGAAGAGGCATTTCCTTGATCGATCTGTCCATGAAGCGCCGTATTCAGTCCATTAGCTATAACGTTTGCCATATCCTCTATAAAGACATCCACTTCTTTCGGGGTAACCATCAGATTATGACCGATCGGTGCTAATACCTCCCGTATTAATCTAAGCTTCTCTTCTTCCTCCAAAACACCCACAATACCTAGGAATGACTTTCTGTGTTCTTCTCCAGGCAGATCTTCATCGGTTAAAATTTTCTTTTCGCCAAATGTCATACCGGCAGGAAGAAGTGATTTAGAAGGTTTATCTTTTTCATTCATCTCTCGTCCGAAGTGCTTTAAGATAAAATCGATTGTATCACTTGTAATGGTAGCCGCATCGACAACTGTAGGGATTCCAATTGAAATAACAGGAATACCGAGCGTTTCTTTACTTAATTCTTTCCGTTTATTACCGACTCCTGATCCCGGGTGAATACCCGTGTTCGAAACTTGAATGGTTGAATTCACTCTTTCGATCGACCGAGAAGCTAATGCATCAATTGCAATAACAAAATCCGGACTGACCCTTTTGACAATTCCATCGATGATATCACTCGTTTCGATCCCTGTGATTCCCATAACACCAGGAGATATTGCACATACTGGTCTAAAACCTTCTTCAACATTCTCTGGAGCCAGTTCGAATAAATGCTTCGTTATCGTCAAGTTCTCTACTACAAGCGGTCCAAGTGAATCCGGTGTAACATTCCAGTTACCTAACCCTACTACTAAGCAGGTATCGTCTTGTTTTACACCTTCCTCTCTTAAAAAATGATTAAAGTCCCTTGCAAAGACTTCTTGGACTCTTTCTTGAAGCTTCGAATCTTTTTCACGGATGCCCTGTACTTCAAAGGTGAGGTATAGCCCTGGTTTTTTACCTGTAGCTTCAGCACCTTTTTCATCGATCTCTACTCTTACACATTTGATCCCATCTTCGTCTCTTTCTTTTATTATGACCCCTTCAATAGAGCTTTTGTTTTCAACTTCTTCTTCTTTTAATAGCATATCGTGAGCTTCAATGGCTAAATCTGTCCGAACGGAATATGCTTGAAGATCTAAGTCTTTACCCATAATCTGCCACCATCCTTTAAAAAGTATTTTTGCCGCAACTGTTCCTTTTCATTCTTGTATTGCATTTAAATCGCGATTTTGATAGAATACTTTGTGTCCTATTTTTTGCAACGGAAAGCAATTTTGTTGCATCATGGTTCATTTAGGGAGGTGAATGGATTGGCTAATATTAAATCAGCAATTAAACGTGTAAAAACAAACGAAAAGCGTCGTGCTCATAACGCTTCACTTAAGTCTGGCATGCGTACTGCGATTAAAAACTTTGAAACACTTGCAGCATCAAACAATGTTGAAGGTGCTCAGGCGGCATTTGTTACTGCTTCTAAGAAGATTGACAAAGCAGCAAACAAAGGACTTATCCACAAAAATGCAGCTTCTCGCCAAAAGTCTCGTCTAGCGAAGGCTTTAAACGGTGTTAACGCATAAATAAAAGGATGAAACCTCAAAAAACGGCCTTACACCAATAGGTCGTTTTTTTATTTTTGCAGTTTTTAGCAGTTATAAAAAAGAAGCAAACCATCACAAGGTGGTTTGCTTCTTTTTTTCATTTAAACATGATAAATCCATTCCCTTTATACGAAGGAATTGCTTTGCTTCGCTTGAGAAAGTTTAATGATCTCCATTTCTAAGAGGAGCGTCTTATCCATCTGACCTGTTTTCATCTTATAATCCGTTTCCGCAAATTCATCCAGGCTATTCCTTAAAAAACTTTCATCAAATTGACTCGCATGCTTACTAGCTAATTTTACAGCGTAAGGATGCAATTTGAGTGCCGAGGCGATCTGTTTCTCTCCGTACCCTTTTTTTTGAAGTTCTTTCACTCCATTTATGATTCTAAACTGGCGTGTAATGAGTGCATGAATTTGGATCGGTTCTTGATTTTGTTTCATCAGATCATAAAAACTTCTTAATGCCGCTTCTGTACGTTTATGGACAACATGATCTACGAGAGCAAAAACATCGTCTTCTAACGTTCTGGCTACTAGCTCATCCACAGTTTCTCTCGTAATGGTTCCTTCATTGCCCACGAACAATGCCATTTTCTCCATCTCTTTCGCAAGTACTGACATTTTGGTTCCCAATCTTGAAAGGAGCAGTTCAGCGGCATCTGTTTCGATCGAAACATTTAACGATTGAGCTTCCTTATAAAGCCACTTTTCTGCAGTATCATTACTTAACTGAGAGACTTGTATGATCTCAGCCTGCGATTTTAACTGTTTGACGATTTTTTTCCTTTCGTCAAGCTTCTCATAGGGAACTACGACTACAAGCGTTGTATATTCTGCTGGATTTAGTATGTATTGTTCAAACACTTTGATGTCATGTTCGATCTTAGCCTTTTCTTTAGCCGCAGTAAGGAATGCAGCATTTTTCATAACAACAATCCTGCGATCACCTAAAAAAGGCATCGTTTCAGCATCTTCCATCACTTCCTGAACAGCTATTTCATCCAGGTTATGTACACTTAAATTGAAGTCTCTTTCATCGGGAGCTAACAAAGAGGAAATCGCTTGTATGGCTTCCTCAGCTAAGTAAAGCTCAGTTCCCCATATTAGGTAAATGGGAGATGTGTTTTTATTTTTTATGTTTTTTTTCAATGCATCGACTGTAAGCACCTTTTTCACCCCTCTTTAATCCTATGGCGAAAAGAAATGTTTTGCAAGCAAAAGAAGGAACAAGCGCTTGCCTGTTCCTTCATTTATGATGAACACTAACACACGAACTGTGTAGCTCCTGTGCTAGCTTTATTTAGGATATCCTATGCTGAAAATTTTTATTGGTGACAACGAATAGCAGCATTGGTAAGTTTTTGATAAAAGCATGAAAGAAAGCATTTTCAGTATGGATTTTTTGAAAACGATAACGTATACTAAAGATGGATTAGGAGGGCTGTCACATGAACCATTTTGAAAAAGATGTACAGAGCAAGCGTAACGACCTTATTGATTCCGGTGTAGGCTTTGTCGTTTCCTTTGGATTCTTTACAGTTATTTTTGCCATCGGGGTCATTCTTAAAGCAATTGCATAATACATAAAAAAGAGCCGAATCTTTATATTCGGTTCTTTTTTTTATTGAACAGAATGAATCTCCAAGTCCTTTTTGGAAACCTCAAAAATAATATCCCCATTCTGATCGGTTCGGTATATCGTAATCTTCTTCCTTTTCAATCGGGTCATGACATCTTTTGCGGGATGGCCATAAATGTTATTCCGACCGGAGCTTATAACCGCAAATTCAGGTTCTACCACCTTTAAAAATTGCTCAGTACTAGAAGTAGCACTCCCATGGTGTGCTACTTTCAATACATCTGCTCTCAACATCGAAAAATTTTGAATGATTTCGTGTTCTCCTTCCTTTTCTATATCACCAGTTAATAAAAACGAAGTATGATAAAGCTTTAACCAAAGTACAATCGATCTATTGTTTGATGATGAATTTCTCTCACTAGGATGCAGAACAAAAAATTGAGAATTACCAATCCCCCACTGCACTCCCTTTTTCAAACGGTTTATGGCAACCCCATTTCGTTTCCCTGATTGCATAACTTCCATTTCAAGTTTGCTTGCATTTTTGTTCCGGGGAAGATATAAAGTCTGAACAGGAAAATTCTTTAGTAAAAATTCCGCTCCTCCTGCATGATCCATATCAGCATGACTTAATATTATTCGATCAAGCTTTCTGATTCCTCTTCCTTTTATAAACGGGAGGACAACTTTTTTTGTGACATCATATTCTTCATTAGGCACTTCCCACTCTTCTTTCTCAAAAGAGACCGTTCCCCCAGTATCAATGAGAAACACCCCTTTCCGAAAAGGTAGCTCGATTAGAATGCTGTCTCCTTGACCAACATTAATAAAAGATACCCTAGCTGAAGGGTTCAAATAGGGAATACATACTTGCAGCACTATTACCAATAGAAACGGAACACAAAAACGAAACAGAAGGCGTTCGTTCCTTTCCCAGGCATAAAACACAAGGAGTATAGCTAAATTATAGGTGAAAAATAGCCATGTAGCCGGACGTCCCAGTAGAAGTGTCCCATTGACCAATTGCACCACTTCTAAAATAGAAACAGAACCTTCAAAAAGAAATTGAACCGGAATTTCCAGTAAATATAACGCACTGGGAATAAAGCATGAAACAGCTACTATAAAAACTGAAACGGGAAATAAAACAACAGATACAAAAGGAATATATAGAATGTTCATCGGAAGTGACCAGAGGGAGAATTCAAAAAAATGATACAAAATGATTGGAAATGAAAATAACGAGCACATAAAAGAAGTGATAAAGAGAAGTTGAGTGTTTGACCTGGTTTTAAACAAGGAGATCGATGTGATGAGAACGAACGTCATTAAAAAAGAAAGCTGAAAACCAAGATCAAATGCATAAAGAGGGTTCCAAAACAACATCGCGATAAAAACAAGAGACAATAATACGGCTGGATGGATCTTTTTTTGAAAGACGATAAAACATAATGCAAGCATCCCCATGGCTCCTGCTCGGACAATGGAGCTTTCACCGCCAGTTAATATTATGTAAACAGGAAGAAAAATGACGATACATACAAAAGCAAGTTCTTTTACCATACCCATTCTTACAAACACCAAATATAAGAAATACGACACAATACCTACGTTAAAACCAGAAACAGCTAATAGATGTGTTAACCCTAACTTCTGATAGGAATCCAGTGTCTCCGTTTCAATCTTCTCACGGTATCCAAAAACAAGAGCATTTATTAATCCTGCAGTATTTTGAGTAAAGTGAGCTTCTAATTGCTTTATACTTTTACTTCTCCAAACTTTAATTCTAATACTTACATTTTTCTTATCGACTTTTATACAACTGTTAGAATCTAATTGGGATGGTTCAAGAATCCAATGGATGTTTTTGTTATGCAAAAATTCCCGGTAATCCATACCATAATAATGAGACCGTGGTTCAGGTTCTTGAAGTGATCCATTCAGAGTACAGTTCATGCCGACCTCAAGGTGGTTTAACCTTTGTTTTTCAGCGGCTGAACTCATTTTGTACCGGACAACAAGAATTTCTCGTGAGGTTTTGTATTGAAAAGTAATCACTTTGCCGTTACTCTTAGGAATCGATTCTATCGTGCCTTGGAAATCGATTATATGCGGAGTATATATTGAGGTGTTTTTTTGTTCATACCATTGGTGGTAAAAAAAGAAAAGCGGAAGAAAGAGGAGAACAACAATCGCCTTACTTCTTAGCTGAAAAATGATTACGATAACCAGGAAAACAATAAGGACAATCCCAGTTACCGATATCATTTTTGAAGACCAGACTCCTGTTAGAGCAAAAAATGCACTAAGAACAGCAAGCCGTTGGTTCATCAATCAACTTGGTATAAAAGCTGAAGGAGGGATAGTCATTTCTACTTTCTCGACAGTCACTCCAGCTTCTTTAAACTGTTCAATACTATATGGATGATTTTTGTAATCTTCCCCGTAATAAATTTTCTTTATGCCGCTTTGAATGATTGATCGGCAGCAATGGAGACATGGAAAATGTGTGACATACATTTCAGCGCCATCGGTCGGAACACCAAACTTCGCACATTGAAGAAGAGCGTTCATCTCAGCATGAATCGTTCTTACACAGTGGCCATCTATTACATAACATCCTTCATCTATACAGTGGACACCGCCGGATATGGAACCATTATAACCCCCAGCGATAATCCGTTTATCTCTTACAATCGTCGCACCTACAGCTAAACGGGTACACGTACTCCGCAAAGCAAGCAGCTGGCTTTGCGCCATAAAGTATTCATTCCAGGAAATACGTTTCATTTCCTATCCCTCCTTGTTCTATAATCTATAGTGTAGACTCAGCAAAAAAGCAGGTCAACCAAAACCATTATCGGAATTTAATTTTATCTTTCCATTCTTCAATGGTTTTCTCCCCAATCCCCCGAACTTCTAACAGCTCCTCGATCGATTCAAAGGGACCAAATTCCTCACGATAGGAAATGATGCTTTGAGCTTTAGAAGGACCGATACCACTAAGTGTCTGTAGTTCAGTTAAGTCAGCGGCATTAATATTTAATGATTTTTCTGTTTCGATTTCCGGATCAGAAGATATGGATTGTACCTCTTCGCCTTTAGCTGCAACATAAATAATCATCTCATCCGTCACTTTCTCAGCCTGATTCACTGATCGCCATTCTGCTTCTTCCAAAAAACCTCCAGCTTTTTTAATTGCGTCAATTACGCGGTCTCCCTTGTTCAATTCATATACACCCGGTCTATTAACACTGCCTTGGACATCGACCATTATTGGACCTAAGCCAACTACTTCTTCCTCATTTTTTGTAGTACCAGAGTCAACCTTTTCTGTTTCATCTTTTACCAAAGGTAAGGGATCGGAGGAAGTTACTGTATCAGGAGGATGATTGATCTGATTGAAAATAAATATTCCTAATAATAGGAAAAGAAAAAAACCAACACCTGTCACCAAATTTAGATGCTTTTTCAACAGAATCACAAAAGTCACCCCTTTTTTAATTGAAGCATAACGTTACAAAATCATAATCAAAACTTCGAGCGCATAGATTTTAAGGTAGAGGAAGGAGGTTAAGGTATGAAGATCGGAATTATCGGGACCGGGAATATGGGAAGCGTCCTTGTAGCTTCTTTCATAGAATCTTCAGCCATTACCCCAACACGGTTAATGGTTACTAACCGCACCCTATCTAAAGCGGAAAGGCTAAAACATGCCTATCCAAAGATTAAGATCGGGAATAAACCAGAAGAAGTATTTCGGTTCGCTGATATCGTATTTATTTGTGTGAAACCACATGAATTTTATTCTTTGCTTTCAACCAATAAAAACTATATTTCTAAACATCAGTTGCTTGTATCGATTACAAGTCCTATTTCATGTGAACAGCTTGAAGACCTACTTGATTGCAATATAGCGAGAGCCATTCCAAGTATTAATAATCGAGCTTTGTCAGGGTCTTCTCTTATTTCGTTTGGCAGCCGCTGTCATCCTGATTATAAAGAAAAATTAATTACTCTTATGTCATTCATCTCAAACCCTTTGGAAATTGATGAGAACATCACTAGAGTGTCTTCGGATATCGCAAGCTGCGGTCCGGCCTTTATCGGCTATGTGCTGCAATGTTTAGTTAATAGTGCAGTTAACCAGACTGATATCACGAAAGCACAAGCTACTCAGTTAGCCAGTGACATGATCATCGGCATGGGTAAATTACTTGAGAAAGAAGTTTATACACTGCCTACGCTTATTCAAAAAGTATGTGTAAAAGGCGGTATTACGGGAGAAGGAATTAAGATCTTAAGCAATGATATGGATGAAGTGTTTGATAAAGTCATACAGCGAACTCATGAAAAATATCATGAAGAATGCGAAAAAGTTAATCAGCAGTTCGAGGTAAAAGAAGAACTAAAGTAATCTTATCTAGTCCATTATAAAAGACGGTAAAGAAAAAAGCCGGAATGAAAATCCGGCTTTTTTATAGTTCATCAAACCCATTATCGTCAGAAACCTTTGTGTACTGTCTCGATTTCTGTTCAAAAAAATCACTTTTTCCTGAATTAACATCGGAATATGCTTTAATCCAAGGAAGAGGGTTTTTCTTGTATTCTGGATATAATTTTTCAAATCCTAGCTCGTTTAATCGTTTATTTGCCATAAACTTAATATAGTCTTCCAAGTCATTGATATTAATTCCCTCGAATGATTCACCGATAATATAGTTGCTCCATTTGATTTCAAGTTCCGCTGCGGTTTTAAACGTTTCTTTTGCAAATTGTCTAAGCTCTTCATTATTAAGTTCTGAATAATCTTGCAGAACAGCTTTGAATATATTGCAAAACAAGTAAACGTGCAATTGTTCATCCCTGTTTATATAATTGATCATCGTAGAAGTAGATACCATTTTTTGATTTCTAGCCAAGTTATAAAAGAAACTGAAACCTGAATAAAAGTTTAACCCTTCCAAGATCACATCATAAATAATAGATTTAATGAACGTCTCTGGAGTAGGATTCTCTACAAAATCTTCATAGCCCCGTGCAATAAAATCATTTCTTTCACGCAATACTTCATCCGTTTTCCAGTATTCAAAGATTTCATCCTGTTTCCATTTAGGGACTAGGGAAGATAACACGTAAGAATAGGATTGATTATGTACAACCTCTTGAAAAGATAGGGTTGCCATAAGCGCTGAGAGACTAGAGTCTGTTAGATAGGCAGAAACTCGGCTCGAATAATCCGTTTGGACGCTGTCTAAGAAAGCAAGCAGTCCAATTATTTTATTGAATGTATCCTTCTCTTTTTCAGAAAGGTTCACATATTGTTTACCGTCACTGGACATATTGATCTCAAATGGTGTCCAAAAGTTTGACAGCATATTTTTATAAAGCGGATAAGCCCAAGAAAAACGGACGTCGTCCCAATTCAGGATATTTGAGCTATTTCCATTAATAATCTTTGTTGAAGCGTTCGGCGCACTGGTGTCATATATCTTTCTTTCTTGTAATTCTATGTTCTCTTTAACTTTCACAGCTTTCACACCCTTCAAGTTCGATTGATGTTGACCTAGTGTAATAAGTTGTTTTAAGTCCTTTTTCAAAACTAAGCAAATGAAGGTCCAGCAGGTCTTTTGCTTTTATATCATGAGTTACATAAAGATTAAACGAGATCGACTGATCAACATGTCTTTGTCTTGCTGCGTTCTGTAAAATACTCCATCTTTGATCAATATGAAAAGCTGATTTATAGAACCAAGCTGTCTCAGCGTTCAGATCTGGTGCCGTTACAGGTATCTTGTAGTTTTTCTTTTCTTCCGAATAAAACTTTTTAAAGATAGGATCAACACTTGGCGTTGAATTTGCGATGATTGACGTTGATGAATTAGGTGCAACCGCAATGAGATAACCATTTCTTATTCCTTGATCTTTTACTTTTTCAATTAGATGCTTCCATTTTTCAGAATCGTAATCTCTCTTTGTGAAATAATCTCCAGAATCCCAGTCTGATCCTTCAAATGCCGCGTACTTCCCTTTTTCTTTTGCGAGATCACTGCTCGCATTAATAACATGATAGTTAATCTCTTCATAAAGTTTATCTGCATAAGCGACAGCCTCTTCACTTTCCCACTTTACCCCCTCTTTTGCGAGAAGGTGATGCCAACCAAAGGTTCCAACTCCTATCGCTCTATATTTTTTGTTCGTAAGGACCGCCTGCGGAACATCTATAGAGTTATGATCTATCACGTTATCGAGCATTCTGACTTGTATGTCTATCACTCTCTTTAATACTTGATCTCCAACCACTCTTGCTAGAGAAAGAGAGGATAAATTACACACAACATAGTCACCCGGTGTTTTCCGAATAATGATCTCCCCGTCTTCCGTTTCTTCTGATTTAACGGTCGTTGCAGACATGTTCTGCATAATTTCCGTACAAAGATTAGATGCGTAAACCATACCTTTATGCGGGTTAGGATTCAGTCTGTTAACCGTATCTCTGTAGAACATAAATGGTGTACCCGTTTCAAGCTGTGATTTCATGATCCTTTTCATTATTTCGATCGCAGGCACACATTGCTTTGAAAGTCTTTCATCGCTGATGCATTCCTCATATCTTGTTCTGAAGCTTCCGTTTCCTTTTTCTTCATCATAAAAATCTTCCAGCGAATAACCTTTATAACGTCTTACTTCATGCGGGTCGAACAAATACCAATCTTCACGCCTTTCTACTTTTTCCATAAATACATCCGGAATACATACTCCTGTGAAAAGATCATGCGTTCTCATCCGTTCATCGCCATTATTTAATTTTGCGTCTAAGAACTCAAAAATATCTTTATGCCACACATCCAGATATACCGCAATCGCTCCCTGTCTTTGTCCAAGCTGATCTACGGAAACGGCTGTATTATTCAGTTGCTTCATCCATGGGATCACACCGGAAGAATTGCCTTTAAAACCTCGGATATCTGATCCTCTAGAACGAATTTTTCCAAGATAGACTCCTAGTCCTCCCCCACCTTTTGATACAGTCGCGGCATCTGTATTTGAATCAAAAATACCTCGAAGACTATCATCGACGGTATCTATGAAACATGAACTAAGCTGTCCATAACTTTTACCTGCATTCGCTAAAGTTGGAGTAGCCACGGTCATGTACTGATTTGAAAGTGCCCAATACGCTTCCTTTACAAGCTCCATCCGATGTTTCTGATCCTCATTTTTCATTAAGAATAGAGCGATCACCATCCATCGTTCCTGAGGAAGTTCATATAACTCATGGTTAAATCCTTTAGCAAGGTATCTATCAGCCAGAGTCTTTAATCCGATATATGTAAAAAGTTCGTCTCTTTCAGGAACAATCCACTTTTCCGCTTCTTTAATTTCATGAGCACTGTAAGAAGAGAGCAGATCTCGGTGATAGATCTTAAGATCAACTAAATGTTCAATAAGTCCATATAAATTTGAATAGGGCTGTTTCTCACCGAATCCTTTATTCTCCTGCACTTCTTCATATAGCTGCTTTATATAAAGACGAGCTGCTACAAACGTCCATTGTGGTTCTTCCATACTTAAGCAGTTCAAAGCTTCCATGATCAACTGTTTATAAAGCGATGACCGATTGGTGTTTTTTAACTCTAATTCTTTCGCTCTCTCTAAAAATCTTTCTCCCTCAAGCTCAGGAAATGATGCCACACAATCTGCCAGCCAATCCCTGAGACTTAAAGTCGTTAATGTATTTTCCATTTCAATACCACTCCTTAATAAAAATAAAAACCCCTCTTCATCGGGAAGAGGGGTTAGGAACGTTTAGAACACATACAAGACGATCGCTTGTGTTAAATACCGTTCTTTCTCCCAATCCCCGAGGAAAAGAAAACAGAAGATTCAGGCAGGTCTACTGGCTTATGCTTCATCCTACTCTGGGCCTTCCCATACAGCAGCCATTTAAATAGCTTACATATACAGTGGCAGTTCCATTTCGTCCACAATTACAGTTGCGGGGACAGCTTCGGCATCTAACCGAATTCCCTTTTAAGCCGGCATCATTCCGGCACCTAAGATCTCCATATATAGGTTTGTGATATTAACTTTGACACTAAATATAGTATTTGTCAATAAAAAAGTAGTTTCATAGACTCCTTTTTATTGCGCGGTATATCCCCCATCTATTACGATCGCTTGCCCAGTAACACCTTTCGCTTTTTCACTTGAAAGAAAAAGCGTATAATTTGCAATCTCCTGAACATCTAACAAACGTTTTTGAGGAACTAATGGATAAATAACTTCTTCTAAAACTTTTTCAAGTTCGACTTTACGAGTTTTTGCAAGGTCTTCAAGCTGGCCCCTTACAAGTGGGGTGTCTACATATCCAGGACAAACAGCATTTACCGTTATTCCGTGCTCCGCCCCCTCTAAAGCCGCTACTTTTGTTAAACCGATCACACCGTGTTTAGCACTATTGTATGCGGCCTTACCTGCAAAGCCAACCAACCCATTTATCGATGCCATATTTATTATACGACCAAAACCCTGCTCTTTCATGATCGGAAAAACATGTTTTGTTGCCATGAATGGTGCTGTAAGCATGACACTTAACAGCTGCTGAAATTTTTCAGTTGGAAATTCTTCTAGCGGGGAAACATATTGCAGTCCAGCATTATTGATCAATACATCAATTCGATTATAATGTTGAAGAGTTTCATCAAGTGCAACCTTCAAATTGTCTTCATCTGTTACATTACATCCTAAGCCTAGACAATGGAACCCCTTATTTGTAAGTTTATCTGCAGTGGCCTTAGCTTTTTCAGCATCTAAGTCACTGATCACTACCTTTGCACCATTTTCCGCAAAAGACTTAGCTAGCTCAAGCCCAATACCACTAGCTGCCCCCGTAATAAACACAACTCGATCCCGTACGAACGATTCCACTGATCTCCACTCCTTCTATCATTTAATTTACACGATCCCGACCATATAATAGAGTCCGATGATAACAAATACTGCGACCGTTTTAATAAGAGTCATGGCAAAAATATCGATATACGCCTGCTTATGAGTTAAGCCTGTTACTGCTAACAGTGTTATTACGGCTCCATTGTGGGGCAGTGTGTCCATGCCCCCACTCGCCATAGAAGCAACACGATGAAGAACCTCTGGATCGATTCCCAGCTTGTTTGCTTGCTCGATATAGGTTTCACTCATCGTTGCAAGTGCAATACTCATACCCCCTGAAGCTGAACCTGTAATACCCGCTAACGTCGTTGTTGTTACAGCTTCGTTTACTAACGGGTCTTTAATCGTATTTGACATGGCATTATTTACGGCTGCAAACCCTGGTAGTGCTGCAATTACTCCACCGAATCCATATTCAGATGCCGTGTTTAAAGTAGCGAGCAACGCACCACCTATAGATATATTGAGTCCTTTATTGAAATTATCTTTAATTCTTTTAAAAGAGAATAGCAACACAGTGATTATCCCAATCACTAAGGCTCCTTCAACAGCCCATACTGCAGCAAGTGCTGGAATCTGGATAGCCGGTACATCTTTCATTCCAATTGCTGAGAAATCAAATGTCTTGCCATAATATTTAGGAATGAGAACTGTAAACCACTTATTAAAGACACCAACTAATATAAGAGGCAAAATCGCGACAAAAGCATTTGGAAGATTCTCAGATTCAATTTTTTCAGGTTCATTGCTATGGCCTGTACCATATCCTTCACCTTTAGCAGCTGCCTGCCTTCTTCTCCATTCTAAGTAGATCATCCCTATTACAAAAACGAATAAACCACCTATAAAACCTAACCAAGGAGCAGCCCATGTCGTTGTTCCGAAGAATGATGTCGGAATAATATTTTGAATCTGTGGGCTTCCGGGAAAAGCATCCATTGTAAATGTAAAAGCACCGAGTGCAATGGTTCCAGGAATAAGCCTCTTCGGAATGTTTGCAAGTCTAAATAATTCCGCTGCAAATGGATAAAGCGCAAAAGCTACTACGAAAAGCGATACACCGCCGTAGGTAAGAATAGCCCCTACAAGTACGATAGCCAGCATAGCACGAGACGGTCCGATTATTTTGATCACAAACTGGGTGATTGACTTTGCGAACCCAGACATCTCAACGACTTTACCAAATATCGCTCCCAGTAAGAATACTGGGAAATACAACTTAATAAAACCTACCATCTTCTCCATAAATACACCCGAGAAAAACGGCAGTACATGTCCCGGTTCAGTTAGCAAAACAGCAAACAAAGCAGCGATTGGAGCGAATAAGATAACACTAAATCCACGATAAGCTACAAACATCAAGAAAAATAATGATAATAAAATAATAATAATTTCCATTTCAATCCTCCATTTCTAAGGTCAAATAACTAAGAATATAAAAGCGCTTACATTTTTATAGCTCTTTCTCCCTTCTCCTAAAATAACACCTATTGTTTCTATTGCAAGTTCTATGCCAATTAAAAACTGGCAGAACAAGGACTACGCTACTGACAATTTTCCGGGAAACCGGAAAATCATAACTTATAAATGAATCCATTCTATCCTTTTAGACGTTCTTCCCAAACAAGCAGATAAAAAAGTTAATAAAATGATCGATTCCGATAAAACGGAATAATCTTCCGCTTTATCGGAATTTAAAGTTTCGATTTTAAATGTTGTATTTTTTTATTTTATCGTATAAATTTGTTTTTCCGATCCCCAAAGCACTAGCTACCGCCTTAACATTTCCGTTCATCCTTTTCAAATAGGAACTAATGATTTTTTTCTCTGTTTCATGAACATAGTCCTTTAAGGATTTATGAGTTTCTTGAACTTCTAATTGTTCGCGAAGAAAGTCCGGAAAAACATCAAGAGAAATCTGATCGCTTTGTGTAAGCTGAATAGCAGCTTCAACAAAATTTTTCAGTTCCCTCGTATTTCCTGGCCAAGAATAATACAGTAAAGCTTCTTTAACATCATCGTCAATTTTTAGGATCCTTTTTCCCGTCTCCCTGCAATTAGATTTGATAAAGTTTTCGGCTAATGGCCAAATATCTTCTTTTCTATCACGAAGCGGTGGAATTTGAATCTGTAATACATTGATCCGGTAGAACAAGTCCTCTCTAAATTTATTTTCTTCTATTAGCTGTTCTAACGGTCTGTTTGTCGCAGCGATTACCCTAACGTTCACTTTTTGGGAACGTAATGATCCAACAGGCTCAACTTCTTTTTCTTGAAGAACACGAAGTAGTTTTATTTGCATATTTTGAGGCAGATCACCTATTTCATCTAAAAATAAAGTGCCGCCGTCTGCCATCTGAAACTTTCCTGGCTTTCCGCCTCTTTTTGCCCCGGTAAATGCTCCTTCCGCATAACCAAAAAGCTCAGATTCAAATAAGTGTTCAGGTACCGCTCCGCAATTTATTTTTATAAAGGGCTTAGCGCTCCTTTCACTCAACTGGTGAATACTATGGGCCAATAGTTCTTTCCCTGTACCGCTTTCCCCCCGGATTAGTACGGACAAATCACCACTTGCTATCGTTTTAACACGCTCTTTAATACTTCTGACTTCATCAGATACTCCTATAAAATCATTAAGAGTATAAGAGGCTCCGTTTAGTTCTTGCCATTCTTTTTTATAGAAATCAAGCTCATGCAAGAGGGCTTTTATATGAGAATTCATTTTCTTCCATTGTTCAGTATCTCTGAAGATTACAGTCCCTACAGCACCGATTACTTTTCCTTTATGAAAAATAGGGATGCGATTTGCGATCATATAATTACCCCTGATGAACTGCAGATCAGCAATCTCCACTCTCCCTTGAAGCACAGCTTTATGCATCCTTGTGTTTTCAATTACGTTAGTTACATGCTTCCCAATAACTTCACTTGGATTTTCTCCTAAAAACTCACAATAGGTTTTGTTCATGTATTGAACGATACCTTCATGATCCACAACCACAATCCATTCGTAAGCACTGTCAATAATCGTCTCTAAAATATTGTGTTTTAATAAAGGGTCATTATTCAACATGCATCGTTTACCTCATTTCCAGAGAACTATCGTGCTTTTAATTGTACCGTACAATATAAAATTTCTCATAAAAAAAGACAGCACTTAGCTGTCTTTACGATTTCTGGGCAATAAACAATATTCTTTCACTTTGTTCAGATGGTTTCTGATCTTCAAAATCTGCCGTTATGCTCAAAACTTCAAAGCGGCACTCATTTAACCATCTGGAATAATCATCCGTTGAAAACGTTCTTTGTATATGTAATTCATCGTACCGTTCATAATGATGATGATTACGTATAAAAAAGGATAGATCGTGCTCTACACTGTTCTCAAATTCACCTTGATAACAATGCCAAATGTAAGAGATCTCTTCATCGTTGCTACCAAAGGTACTCTCAATGAATACTTCATTGATCTTATGTATAGAATGCACATCAAAAATAAACAGACCTTCTGGTTCTAAATGATTCCATGCTGAAAGGAAGGTTTGTTTTACGTCTTCTTCCGTTAAAATATAATTAAGAGAATCGCATAGAATGGTCACACAATCAAATGTTCCCAGGCCTTCTAGTTCTCTCATGTCCTGTTGGAAAAGGGAAAGTGGAATATTTTCATTTTCAGCCTTTTCTTTTGCTACCATCAGCATATCTGAAGAGAGGTCAACACCAGTCACTTCATAACCTTCTTTGGCTAGCAAGATAGGCATCGAACCTGTTCCGCAGCCTATATCTAATAATCGTTTAGTATTCGGACGAAAAGCAAACACAGCATTATGAATGAATGACAGCCATTTTGAATATGGGGCATCTGCCATTAATTCATCATAAAGATAAGCAAACTTCTGGTAACTCATTATTACATGTTTTCTTGGGGTGCAAGAATTGCTTCGACATCTACTGTATTTGCATCTCCCCATAATTTCTCTAAGTTATAATAGCCACGGTCATCACGATGAAACACATGTACCACTACATTGCCAAGATCAATTAATACCCAGCGAGCATGATCATATCCTTCCATTCTCCGCAGCTGGATGTTGTTTTCGAGCGCTACATCTTTGAGTTCTTTTGATATTGCCTGAACTTGTTTTTCCGAATTACCATGACAGATCACAAAATAATCCGCGACTAGAGAAATTCCTTCCATGTCTAAAACGGTAATGTTTTCCGCTCTTTTATCGTCTGCCGTCTTAACCACTAATTCCATCAGACTTTTAACATTCATCAAATGCACTCCTCCTCGTTCTTATTTTGAGTCTCGTCCATTAGACCATTATACGTTTCAAGGGTTAACGGATAGATTTTTTGGTTTTGTCTCATCAAAAAATTTATTGTGTTTTTTACCGCCATTAAACAGGCTGTGTTCAAATCTTTTTCAGCTTCTTCCCTTACTTCATCTACTCCCGGAAATTGCCTGTTAGGTTCAATGTAATCCGCCAAAAAAATTACTTTTTCTAACGTGTTCATATTTGATTTACCCGTTGTATGGTAATAGATAGCACTTAAAACTTCTTTATCATATATCCCAATTTCCTTTTCTACTAAGAAAGCACCAACCGGAGCATGAAGTACTTCACTTCCATAATGCAAAAGATCTGGGGGAAGATTTTCATTTTTTACGATGTTACGCATTTCATCTTTAGGACGAAACTTTGCATAATCATGAAAGATGGCAGCAGTTTCTGTTTTTTTTAAATCTGCACCATACAGCTTTGCAAGTTTTAAACTTGTATCGAGTACACCTAGCGTGTGTACATAACGATGTTCGGTCAGATGTTTTTTAACTGTTTCTAGCGCCTTATCTCTATCCATAAATCCGGTGCTCCTCGATATACTTCCATACGTCATCCGTAACAAAATAACGAATATTACTTTTCTCTTTTGCTTTAGAACGAATAAATGTAGAAGATATTCCTATAGTAGGTACTTCTACAAGTTTTACATGAAACCTCTCCCAATGGTCATCGACTGGAAAACCTTCTCGGCCTACTCCAGCAAATTGGACAAGCTCCTTCAACTGGTCGATTTGATGCCAGCTGTCAAGCGAGTGCACCATATCTCCACCAATAATAAAAGTAAATTTTACACTTGGAAATTTCTCATTTAAAGAGCGGACCGTATCAATAGTATATGATGGACCGCTTCTCTCAAATTCAAGTAAAGAAAGGGAGAATTGATTATTGTTTCCAATCGTCTTCTTAACCATTTCGATACGATGATTATCAGAAACATCCTCGACTTTCTTCTTATGTGGAGGATTTGAAGCCGGCATCCACCACACTTCATCTAAATTCAGTTGTTTTAATGCTTCCTGGGCAATCATTAAATGACCAATGTGTGGTGGATTAAACGTTCCTCCGAAGAGACCAATATTTTTCTCCAAATTTCTCACTCCTTATGGGAGTTCAATACGTTTCTGATTAACAGATTCTTTATAAAGCACGATCGTACTGCCAATAACTTGTACTAACTCAGCTTTAGATCCTGTTGAAAGTTCTTCTGCGACTGTATCTTTATCTTCTTCACAGTTTTGAAGAACGCTTACTTTTATTAATTCTCGAGCTTCGAGTGCATCCTCTACTTGCTTAATGAGGTTTTCATTCACCCCACCTTTTCCTACCTGAAAAATAGGCTGAATATGATGAGCTTTTGATCGTAAAAATCTTTTTTGTTTTCCTGTAAGCATAATTACCTCCTGAGTTGTTCTATAACTGCTTCTTTCATTTTATCTGTATTCGGAAAAATTCCTGTCCATTTTTCAAATGCCATCGCACCTTGCATGACAAGCATTGAGACACCATTATCTATAATGGCGCCTTTATTTTCTGCTGATTGCAGCCACTTTGTCTGAAGAGGATTATAAACAATATCAGATACAACCGCATCTTCTTTTAATTGAGCTAGTGGAAGAGGCTCAGTATCCACATTTGGGTACATGCCTGCATTCGTAGTATTTACCAAAACATCAAAGCGGAAAAGTTCATTTTCCGCTTCCTTTAAGGATAAGGGTTCTATACATGAATGATTTAAATCTTTTACTAATAGAGCCAATCTCTCTGGTGAACGATTAGCAATAAAGAGTTTTTTCGGATTTTCTTTTAACATGGCATAAGCGATCGACCTCGCCGCTCCACCTGCTCCGATTAAAAGAATATTCAGCTCAGAAATTGGACGGCTGATTTTTTCTTTCAGTCCCAATAAAAAGCCTTTGCCATCCGTGTTATACCCAATTAGTTTCCCCTTCTTATTAACAATAGTATTAACCGCTCCTATCTTCTTTGCTTCAGGATCAATCTCGTCTAAAAAGGGAATTACTGCTACTTTATGCGGGATGGTAACATTACAGCCTGCATAATCACTCTGTTTGAAGTCATGTAAAAAAGAAGGCAATTCACTAGAAGTCACCCTCTTCTTTTCATACGAACCTTCTATTCCTGCTTGGATGAACGCTTCGTTATGCATGACCGGCGATAACGAATGTTCTATGGGGTCACCGATAACCAATGCTTTTATCATTAGAAAAAAGCCTCCTTAAATTAAGGATTTTCGAACCGTTACGGATACACCCTCTGGAGCGTAGAAAGCAACTTTAGCTCCTGCTTCAGGGAATGTAACCCATCCTAAACCCGAAATAACCACATCAGTTTTGCTTTCCTTAATCATCCATTCATAACGTTTAAGCTTTGGAAAGTTAGCTGCATCTTCTGGAGGAGCAAACATTTCACCAAGATGCTTTTCATATAGATCATCCGCTTTTTCAGTCTTCGTTCTATGGATGTTTAAATGGTTTGAAAAGTGACAAACAAAGGATTGTTTACCACCCTTCATATAATCCATCCTAGCTAGTCCACCAAAAAATAAAGTCTGCATTTCATTCAACTGAAACACAACGGGTTTAATTTCTTTTTTAGGCATAATAATGTTCAATTCTTTTTTCGATACATAATGAGCCATCTGGTGATGATTAATAATTCCGGGTGTATCATACAAATGACTTCTTCCATCGAGAGGGATATCAATCAAATCCAGAGTTGTCCCAGGGAAATGAGACGTCGTAATCAAATCCGACGTTTCCTCACCAAATTGTTTGATCAATCTGTTTATGAACGTAGATTTACCTGTGTTTGTACAACCTACTACATAAACATCTCTTCCTTGCCTATAATGGTCAATACTATTCGCTAACTCTTCAATTCCATAACCTTTTTCAGCAGAAATAAGCTGAACATCGATAGGCTTTAGTCCAAGTTCCTTGGCTTCTTTTTTCATCCAATGAATCACTTTGTTCGGATTTACGGATTTCGGAAGAAGATCGAGCTTGTTCCCTACAAGTAAGATTGGATTCTTACCTGCATAACGGTGTAGTCCGGGAAGCCAGCTGCCATTAAAATCAAAAATATCAACAATCTTCACAACGAGCGCATCTTCCTCTCCAATACTGGAGACGATTTTGCGATAATCATCATCTGATAAACTCACATCATGGATTTCATTATAGTGTTTTAAACGAAAACAGCGCTGGCAAATAGGCAGCTCTTTCGTCAATGCCGAAAGGGGTGCATATCCAAGCGCTTCTTTATCCTCCGTTTGTATGGAAATACCGCAGCCCACACATTTTACTTGTTCCAAACCTATTCCTCCCAATGAATCATGCCTTTTCGTTTCATCCAAGACAATATAATGCGTTCAATTTTACGGTTAAACCTTGTCCAGAATCCGTCATTGCTAGCGACTGGAACGACAAGAATCGTATGTAATCCTAATCTGTTTCCTCCAAGAACATCAGTAAGTAACTGATCTCCTATAACAACTACTTCTTCATTTTTTAATTTCATATCTTTTAATGCTCGTTTGAAAGCCTTGGTCATCGGTTTTCTTGCACTATAGATGAATGGGATCCCTACTGGATCAGAAAAACTTTTTACTCTATGCTGAGTATTATTTGAAACAATTGTTATTAAAATGCCTTTTTCTTTAATAGAAGTAAACCATTTTATCAATTCAGGTGTCGCTTCTGGCCGATCCCATTCCACGAGCGTATTATCTAAGTCCGTTATAATCCCTTTAACTCCACGTTCTACTAACATTTCCGGTGTAATATCCAATATATTTTGAACATGTTGATCCGGTAAAAAATGTTTTAACATTCTAGCACCTCTTCACATTTCCTTATGAACGTTTCTATTTTACCAGTAATATGAGGAAGAACAAACGGTTTTTCATCTTAATCAGACAAAAGAACTTCTTTTTCGCCTTTCGCTTAAAAAGTTTTCGACAAATTGTTCCCCTGCTCAACAATGTGGATAATCTTATTCACATTATCCACGCACTGTTTAGTTGCCTTTTTTTAAGATGTTAACATTTTACCCACAACTTATCCACCAAACACTGTGGATAAACGAACGATTGTTCTATTTTACAATACATGGTAAGCTTCATTTACATAAAACATTAACTTATCATTTTATGAATCCCATAGCATTTTAGACTACTTAAAATTAAGATTTTTCAAGAAAAAACAGGAGGTGACCAAGCCGTATATTCAGCGGCTGCATGTATGGAAAAACTTTCGGACGACCTGTTAATTGAATCTTACCTGAAAGCAAGAGAACTTAAACTAAGTAAAGACTTTATTCTACTTATAAAAAAAGAAATCGATAGAAGATCCCTGCATAATAGATTGCAGCAACTTCTAATGTAAATGGAATGGAGAGCGTAATTTACGCTCTTTTTTTTGTTCTCATCATAATTTCTGCTTTTCGATAATCATTCGGGTCGTAGGTTATCTCCACAGGAATCTTCCATTTTTCTTCCCATTGCTTTTTATATTGTTCACTTATTACTTGTGCCTTTTTTCGATGATAGGCCTTCATTTTAATGGCTACTAAATAATTTTTATCTTGTTTGATTACAATTGCATGTTTTACTAATGCGTCTCTCGTAATTTCATCTTTCATCTCTTCAGCTAGAGAGGTAGCGTTAAAAAAACCTATTTCAGAGAAACTTATATGTTTTCTGTAATATTCTCTCGGCTGAAAGACTGGACTGTCTTTGTCTTTTTTATAAACAGAATCGTTAAAACAGCCAGTTAGTTGAAACATTATGATTAGTATTCCGTATGTAATGAGAAGTCTCATTTATTATCACCTCTCAAATAGGTTAGGTATTTTTTGGGAAGGATATTCAATAGTTGAAGAAAACGAGATTTCCAGAGTGTTTTTTCCGTGAAATGATTTGCTAAAACGGAATGGTTTTGCTTACAATGAAGTGGACCCATGACGATTATTAGGTTTTAAGGAGGTTTAGCGGTTTTTATGCTGCATTACTACATACTGCTTCCTTTTTTAGCAGCACTTTTGATCGGTCTGCTTGCTAAAAAAGAGAACCGGATACATACTGGCTGGCTGGTATTGCCTGTTCCAGCACTTCTATTTATTATCTTTTGTTCAAAATTACCTGTGTTAGCGAAAGGAAAAATCGTTCATAGCACGGCAGATTGGATTCCATCTTTGGATATCCAATTAAGTTTTTATTTAGACGGACTCAGTATGTTGTTTTCGCTGTTAATCACTGGAATTGGTTCACTGGTGGTTCTTTATTCCATCTTCTATCTATCGCGAAAAGAACAACTCGTTCATTTTTATGTATACTTACTTTTGTTTATGGGTTCTATGCTCGGAGTTGTTTTGTCGGATAACGTATTTGTTTTATATACGTTTTGGGAATTTACGAGTATATCCTCTTTCTTATTGATAGGGTTTTGGTTCTACCGTGAAAGATCAACATATGGCGCACAAAAATCGATGCTTGTAACCGTGTTTGGCGGATTATCGATGCTTGGGGCACTAATACTCCTTTCTATCACAGCAGAGACCAATAGCATTCGGGAGATGATTGCAAACCGCTCACTAATTTTAGAAAGTGACCTATTCATCCCTATTCTTATTTTGTTATTGCTTGGAGCGTTTACTAAATCTGCGCAGTTCCCTTTTCACAGCTGGTTACCAGATGCGATGGAAGCTCCTACTCCAGTCAGTGCTTATTTGCATTCTGCAACGATGGTTAAAGCCGGATTATACTTAGTAGCACGTTTCTCGTTGATCTTTAGTGGAACCGATGCGTTCTTTATTATCGTTTCAGGTTTTGGTCTGATAACACTTTGTATAGGTTCAATTCTCGCTTCAAGACAAACCGATTTAAAAGGGATATTGGCGTATTCCACAATCAGTCAGTTAGGTATGATCATGGCAATGCTTGGATTTGGAACTGGTGTGGCTATTCTTGCTGCAATCTTCCATATTTTTAATCATGCTACCTTTAAAGGAAGCCTTTTTATGATTGCAGGTATTGTAGATCATGAAACCGGTACGAGAGATATACGAAGACTAGGCGGATTATATACCTTTATGCCCATTTCCGCTACCTTAGCGTTTATTGGTGCATTTTCAATGGCTGGCGTGCCTTTGCCGATCTTCAACGGATTCTTGAGTAAAGAAATGTTCTTTGATTCTTCATTGAAATTGGAACAATCCACCGGTCTTGCTGGAGCGTTTGCTGAGTGGATGCCTGTTTTCGCCGTTTTAGGTAGCATATTTACGTTTGTCTATTCCATGTATTTGGTGTTTGGTACATTCCTCGGTAAACAAAAAATAGATCAATTAGAGAAGAAACCACATGAAGCACCGATTGGAATGCTTTTATCACCAATCATCCTAATTATATTTGTAATTGGAGTCGGTCTCCTGCCGAACCTGATTAATGAACCGTTACTTGCACCTGCTGTTGCTGCTGTGACAGGAGATCTGCCACATACGCATTTGGCCTTCTGGCATGGTTTAAACGCACCATTCTATATGTCCTTACTTGTAATAGGTGTTGGAGCTTTGCTTGCTTATACATTAAAAAGATGGCAGCCAGTCTATAATATGATTCCTAGGAAATTTTCATCTGACCATTGGTATCAATCAATCGTCAATGGACTATTGAAGTCTTCTAAATCGATTACTTCATTTTATATGACAGGTTCATTACGCCTGTATCTTTCAATCATTTTAGTATTTTTGGTATTAACAACTGCCATTTTCATTTATCTCACAAATGGATTTATCCTCTCGTTTGATGATCTGGCTCCTATCACATGGCCGGAAGTATTGGTAGGCTTCGTCATGGCCGCTGCCGCAATTGCAACTATTTGGATGAATAAAAGGATAGCTGCGATTATTGTAGTTGGTGTGGTAGGTTATGGACTTTCACTGTTATTTGTATTCTTTAGAGCACCTGATTTGGCCTTAACACAGCTTATCGTTGAAACGATCAGTGTAGCTTTATTCTTATTATGTTTTGCTCATTTACCAAAACTAAAAAAATCAGATAAACGTCCATCAGAAAAGCTGATCGATTTAACGATTGCAGTATCAACCGGAGCTCTACTCACTATAGTTGCTATAGCCTCACATAGCTCTAAGACGTTCGATAGTATAGCAGAATACTTTGTCGATAATTCTTATAAACTAGGCGGTGGAGATAACATCGTAAATGTAATACTAGTTGATTTCCGCGGCTTGGATACTTTGTTTGAGATTACAGTTCTTGGACTAGCTGCGCTTGGCATTTTCGCCATGATAAAATACCGGGATAAAGGAGACATGAATCAATAATGGAAATTGTAATGTCTATACTTGCCGGAACTTTATTTGCGGCCGGCGTATACCTTTTACTACAAAAACAACTTATAAAAATTGTTCTGGGAACAGTGTTGCTTTCTCATGGGGCCCACCTTTTTATCTTGACGATGGGGAAATTAAACCGCGGTGCTCCCCCAATTCTGGAAAAAGGAATCACCGAGTATACGGACCCCCTTCCTCAAGCGCTAATACTGACTTCGATCGTAATTAGTTTCGGGATCACGAGCTTCTTGCTTGTACTAGCGTACCGGACATACCAGAGCAATAAGACGGACATGATGGATCAACTAAGGGGAACGGATGATGAGTAATTTAGTATTTTTGCCGATTTTTATTCCTTTGTTCGTTGGTGCTCTTCTAGTTTTCTTAAAGAACCGGCACCAACTGACAATAAAGATTTCATATTTGACTGTATTACTTAATTTAGGTCTATCTATATTCTTAAGTTATTTTGTGTTTACCCACCATCCGCTTGTTCTTGAAACTGGAGGATGGAAAGCACCTTTTGGCATAATCCTTGTAGCGGATAAACTCTCTGTTATTATGACACTCTCTGTAAATGTGATTGCTTTAGCTTCAGTAATTTTTGCATCCTCTTCTGTGACTAGCAAGATGACGAAGCATTATTTTTATCCCCTGTTCTTCATATTGATCGCTGGGGTGAGCGGTGCATTCTTAACTGGTGACCTATTTAACCTTTTTGTATTTTTTGAAGTACTCTTGATGGCTTCATACGGACTGATCATCATTGGAGGGTCTAAGCAGCAGTTTCGCGAATCAGTAAAATATATATTGTTAAACTTATTTTCTTCCATCCTATTTGTAACGACAGTGGCTTTCCTTTACTCCGTTACTGGGACAGTTAACATGGCACAGCTTGGTGAACGTGTAGCTGAAGTTGAGCAACAAGGAATACTAACGGGAATCGCGATCTTGTTGTTCGTGGTATTTGCCACTAAAGGAGCATTATTTCCGCTCTACTTCTGGCTTCCGAAGTCGTATATCGTTCCATCTCCTGTTGTCTCGGCTCTATTTGGTGCACTCCTGACTAAGGTCGGCGTATATTCGATGCTTAGAGTTTATACACTTATTTTCTCGCATAAACTTGAGTTAACGCATACTTTCTTCATATGGGTTGCAGCGATTACGATGCTGATTGGTGTGATAGGGGCTTTATCTACTTCAAATGTGAAGCTTATTATTGCCTATAACATTATGCCAGCGATTGGTTTCATGCTTCTTGGAATCGGTACATTTTCGGCTGAGTCACTTGCTGGGACGATTTATTACCTTATTCACGATATGGCAATAAAAGCTGCGTTGTTCTTCCTCGCTGGTTTATTAGTATGGCACGCAGGAACCTCTAATTTAAATAAAATGGGCGGATATATAAAAACATCCCCTCTTTTAGGCTGGATGTTTTTCATCGCAGCTCTCATCCTTGCTGGGATCCCTCCTTTTAGCGGCTTTATCGGTAAGTATCTTCTATTGAGAGGTGCTTTTGATGAGGAACATTATTTTGTGGCGGGGATCGGACTGTTATCAAGTCTGTTAATCTTATTTTCAGTTATCCGTATCTTTATCGGAGCATTCTGGGGAGAACTTAAAGAACCAAAGGAAAAAGTTAGGCGCTCAGGACTTGTCGCTTCTGGTTTATTAATCGCTATCTCAATCCTTCTTGGGGTGGGGGCGGAATGGTTCTATCCATATATCCAATCTGCAGCTGATAACCTTATAGATCCTCAAATCTATATTGATTTTGTTTTAAAGGAGTAGTTCGATGACATTTCAACTTATCTTAAATTTGCTGATCGCCGTCATATGGATGTTCTTATCTGAGAGCTACTCATTCGCAAGTTTCGTGGTAGGATTTGTGCTTGGGGCGGCGCTGCTGTATTTGCTTAATCGTTTTATACCTGATTCTTATTACTTCAAACAAGTAAAGGCGATTGGCTATCTAATTCTTCTATTCTTAAAAGAGTTAATCTTAGCCAATGTAGATGTTTTAAAGTGGGTATACAAACCGAAGCTTGATTTTCAGCCAGGCATTATTGCTTTGCCGATCGATGTTAAAAGAAATTGGGAAATCACTTTGCTCGCTAACTTGATTACTCTTACCCCAGGAACACTTTCTGTAGATGTTTCAAGAGATCAGCGATATATTTATATTCATGCCATAGACCTCCCTGATGTAAATGAAACGATTGTCGGCATTAAAGATACTTTCGAAAAAGCAATAAGGGAGGTAACACGATGATAGATTGGTTCTCGATGGTTGTTTATTCTTGTGTATTTGTGATAACCATCTCAATTCTACTTCTTTTATACAGAGCAATTGTCGGCCCATCGAACCCTGATCGAGTTGTTGCACTTGATACGATCGGCATTAACTTAGTTGCGATCACTGGTTTAATGGCTATCCTGTTAGATACCGTTCAATTGAACGACATCATACTGTTAATCGGTATATTAACATTTATTGCAACAGTCTCAGTTGCAAAATTTTTAGAAAAGGGTGTTATCATTGATCAAGATCGTGATTAGTTTCTTCCTTATCATAGGCACCTTTTTTATAATCTCTGGAACGATAGGTGTTCTTCGTTTTCCAGATGTATATTCAAGACTTCATGCAGCAACAAAGAGTTCTACATTAGGTGTTTCAGGTGTACTTATCGGAGCTGCAATCTATGTCTATTCAAATATGAATGTATTCAGCGGAAAGTTGCTCTTAGGTATCTTGTTTATCCTTCTCACAGCACCTGTAGCTGGCCATATGATCTCTCGAGCTGCCTATCGGACAGGCGTTCCATTATCTGAAAAGACTGTTTATGATCAACTTGAAAAAAAACAACATCAGGAAGATTTATAATAAAATCCAAGCATCCAAAATAATTTTTCCACTTTTAAACCATTTCTAATAAGCATATAATGAATAAAATAGTTATATACTTGTAAGCAACTAGACGAAGCAGGATATTCATATATCCTGCTTCGTGCTCTATTTAGGGAGTGATCGGATGTTTTTGATTGAAAGAGATCGTATTGATTCAATCATTAAGAAAGTTAAGGGACAAACTGCGAACTTCTTAACATTGATCAACTTATCACTTGGCGCGTTGGCTTTGTTATTCATGATGAATGGTAATTTAAAAATTGGATTGATCTTGATTTTTTTAGCAGGTTTGTTTGATCGTTTTGACGGGATGATCGCGCGAAAATTAAACATCGAATCTGAATTTGGTAAACAGCTGGATTCACTCTGTGATTTAATTTCATTTGGTATTGCGCCTGCCTTTTTAATCTATCAAGCAGCACTTCATCAGTTTGGTGTTCCTGGCATTATATTTACAATTATATTTATCGTATGCGGAGCCATTCGACTAGCAAGATTCAACATTACAGAGTTTACAGGATCATTTGTGGGTGTACCTATAACGGTTGCAGGTTGTTTAATGGCTGCAGCTTACCTATTAATTAACATCTTACCCGGATTCTTTTTTATGTTTCTCACAATCGGTCTCGCAATATTAATGATCAGTACGATTTCCATAGAAAAAAGATAAAAAACCGTAGCATGGTAGCTGCGGTTTTTTAATACGATTAGAGTGATAAGCTCGATATTTTTTATTTTTGAGTTAATTCAAGGAATTCCTCAACATCTTCAGCTGCTAATTCGATTCCTTTTAACCAGAAATCTTGCTTCGTAATATCGATTCCCAAGTGTTTTTGTGCTAATTCTTCTACTTCCATCTTTCCAGTGTCTTGTAAAAGCGCGATATATTTCTCTTCAAAGGCAGGTCCTTCTTCTTTCGCTTTGGCGTAGATCCCAGCTGAGAATAAGTATCCAAATGTATAAGGAAAATTATAAAACGGTACATCTGTAATGTAGAAGTGAAGTTTAGATGCCCAGAAATAAGGGTGATACTCCGCTAGAGCACCATTAAATGCTTCTTTTTGAGCTTCTTCCATCAACTCACACAGACGTTCTACGGATAATTGACCGTTCTTTCTTTCTTCGTACATTCTTGTTTCGAACAAGAAACGGGCGTGAATGTTCATGAAAAATGCTACAGAACGTTGCGCTTTATCTTCTAAAAGAGCAATCTTCTCCTCTTTTGTTTTTGCATTTGTAACTGCTGCGTCTGCAACGATCATTTCAGCAAAAGTAGATGCCGTTTCAGCAACGTTCATCGCATAATTTGTTGCGTAGTATGGTAATTCCTTTAACACATCTGAATGGAATGCGTGGCCAAGTTCATGTGCTAATGTAGAAACATTGTTTAGTGTCCCAGAGAACGTCATAAAAATACGTGTTTCCTTCTTAGTCGGGAATCCTGTACAGAAACCTCCTGGTCTTTTTCCAGCACGGTCTTCAGCTTCAATCCAACCTTGAAGGAAAGCTTTCTCTGAGAAATCCGCCATTTTAGGAGCAAGCGAGCGGAAATGTTCAACAATAAACTGCGCAGATTCATCATAACTCATTTTGCTGTTTGCAGATGAAAGAGGTGCGTCAACGTCGTACCAGCTCAGTTTTTCTAAACCTAGTAATTCTGCTTTACGGTCTAGGTATTTCACAAATATATCTTTTTGAGAAGAAATAGCATCCCACATGGCTGTAAGTGTTTCTTGTTTCATACGGTTTATCGCAAGAGGTTCTTTTAATGTTTCTTTCCAGCCTCTATGTTTATAGATCTCGTTTCGGAAGCCAGCAATGTGATTAAGTGAAGCTGCACAAAATTCCGCTTCATTATCCCATGCCTCTACGAACTTTTCAAATGTATCTTTTCGAATTTGGCGGTCAGGATTAGAAAATTTATTTTCTGCTTGACCTACTGATAATTCTTCTTCTTTACCATCGATCTCAACTTTAATATTTATTCTTCCTACCACTAGATCATATAACGTAGACCATGCATGGTATCCATCAACGGCAAGGTCATTGATTAAAGATTCTTCAGAAATACCTAATTTCTCCTTGGCGAGCATTCTTCTCTCATTTAGTGTGAATGCAATATCTTTAACCTCAGGTAGATTTACTACATCAGCCCAAGTATCTTCAGAGATTTCCATCAACTCTTTATCAAGAGCTGAACCTACATTAGAAAAAGCTGCATAAATAGATTCTAAACGTCCACGAAGTGCCATCGCCTTTTTATCATGAACATCTTGTGCGATCAAACAGCCAACAAATGATCCTGTTGTTGATAGCCTTTCAGACAAACGCTGCATGTCAAAGATTAAGTTTAAAAAGTTCTCGGTAGAAAAAGTAAACTCCTCCGTTTTTTTAAAGAGGGTTTTAACTTCTTCTTCCGCCCATTTTATTTCTGTTAGTAGTTCTTTTGAATCGCTTCCGCCAGGAAAAACAGAATCAAGTTCCCATGTCTGCCTCAAATCTTGTAGTAACATAATCTTCCCCCCCTATGTACGTATTTACATTCTTTTCTTATTATAAAAAATATTCAAACAAAAATCGACTATGAAGTTTATTTTTATTAATAATTATTTTTTTGCATAAAAAAACTCCCCGATTTGGAGAGATTTTTTATTTATTCTGCGATGGCGGCATAAATAAAATAGGCTAACATCACTACAAATGCTCCATACATAACAGCTTCCTGCATAACAACGCCTCCTGTTTTTTACCTATTCTATTCCCTGTTTTAATGATTTAAACCCGATATTCTTTATTTCTTAACGAGCTTGTTTACCTAAATTTGCTTTTGCCTGCTGAATGAGTGCTTTGACCATTCTTCCTCCGATTTCGCCTCCTACACGCCCTGCATCTTTTGAGGTAATCGTTCCATTATAGCCTTTAGCGAGTTCTACACCCATGTCTTTTGCGACAGAATATTTCACATCATCAGGAGATTGTTCCGAGACGTTGTATCCTGCTTCTTTCATTACTTTTGCTTTTAATTTATCTAATGCTTCACGTGCTTCTGGGACGACAGGCTGTCTTTTTCTTCTAGCCATTTTAAAAACTCCTTTTTTCTTTAGTTTGCCCGTAGCCAAAAATAAAAAGGCTGTAAATATTACCAGCCTTGTTTGAATGTATTATCTTTCCGTTTGCTGACGGCTTCTATAAAATTCATGAAACAATTTCATGAGCGCTCTCTTTTCAATGCGTGAAACATAACTCCTTGAGATCCCTAGCTGTTTAGCAATTTCTCTTTGTGTTTTTTCTTTTTGCAGGTCTAACCCAAATCGCCCGACGATTACTTCTTTTTCTCTGTCATCCAGTACATGAATATAATCATAAATTTTCTTTTTTTGCATCTTTAATTGGATCGCATCAACGACATCTTCCGTTTCTGCTTTCAAAACATCAATAAGCGTAATCTCATTACCTTCTTTATCCGTACCAATCGGATCATGCAGAGATACATCTTTCTTCGTTTTCTTCAGTGCTCGTAGATGCATTAGTATTTCGATTCTAATGTCAATAACATTGAGAAATGATTTAGGTTTTATTGGTGGATTCAATAAACGTATGAAGAGTCTGATTTAAGAAACAATCTTAAGTAGGATAAGATTCATTTGGATTTTTAGAACGTATTAATCTGAACGTGATCTTTAAATACTTTGATCTCTTTTACAACATGGCGAATGAGTGCTTTTTTATCCTCAAAGGTCAATTCTTCTTGCCCTTTTGACAAATAAAAAATAGCAGCTTCTTGCATTAAGTTCTTTCCATATATATGATATTTGTTCACTTTCATTCTTGTTTTCAGCTCGTTTAAGTCTTTTAGAATTCTCGCTTCTTTTTCTTTAAGATCTTGTAACGATTGCTTAATTTCTTCTTCAGAAATATCTAAGTCATGAGTGAATAAGCTCAGAAGTTTTTTACGGCCACCCTTTACTTTTTTGATTTCATTTTCAAGTCTTTCGATCTCAATCTTTTCAAAATCCATTGAAAGATCGCTTTGTTCTTTTTCAGTAGCTGCTACTATTTCATTAGGTTCATTTAACCATGTAAGTATTGCGTTCCATACTTCTTTCTCTAACTTTTCAACAGGGATTCTTTGACCACATCCAGGATGTTTTGCACCTGCATAATTTTTCTTATCCGTATAATAAAATACTCTTCTTCCCCAATTCGTACTTGTAACACCAACCATTGTATTTTTACAGTCCGCACATCGAATCAAGCCGCTTAATAAGTATTTTCTTTTCCCTTTTTTAGCCCACCTGCGTCTAGATTCACCCAGAAGCTTTTGAGCATGGTAAAACAGTTCTTCGTCGATAATGGCTGGACATTCAATTTTAATCCATTCCTCTTTTGGCCGCTCTGTCATAGGAACTCGATCTTCCTTGGGTTTAAACTTGTTACCAAGCATGCCTTCTGTGTTCCAACGATTTTGATAAAATTCACCGATATAAACACGATTTAGCAACAACTGTCTGATCACTTGACGGTGCCAAACTCTAGCTCCTCTTTTTGTCGGAACTCCTTTACTTGTTAAGTATTTCGCGATACCGTTAATACCTTCTACCATATGGTTGGGTTTAGTGAACAAGTCAAAAATAAGCCTAACAATTTTCGCTTCTTCTTCATTTATGATTATTTTTCCATTTTCTTTATCGTAATCATAACCATAAATCTGAAAGTTTCTCAGGACTTTCCCCTGTCTTGCTTTTTCTCTTCTGCCCCGGCTCATACGTTCATTGATCTTGGACTTCTCAAATTCCGCAATCGCACCTCGCATGCTATAAAAAAGGTTACCTTCAGGAGTTTTGTTATATTCGCCATTCACAAATACAAGCTCTACCCCACGTTTTTCAATCTCATCGGTAATGATCAGTTGGTTCATCAGCTTTCTGGAGAGACGATCAGGATCCAGGCAAATCACTTTTGTAATCATTCCTGCGCGTACATCGTTTCGGAGTCTTGTTAAGGCAAGACGGTCCAAGATTTCCCCGGAAACTCCCCGGTCAACATATTCGATGACATCATCAGTCTGTGCTTTCTTTCGGCATTCCTTGATCTGATCTTCCAGACTGAATCCTTTCTTCGCTTGTTCCTCTGTACTCACCCTTGCATAGATCGCAATCATTGAGCTTCTCCTTTCTGTATTTTTCCTTCAGATAAGAGTAGGAAGAATACCTGATCTTCCCAGCAGAGGTACCTTCAATGATTTTGATATGCATCCCACATCACCTCACTAAAAGGTATGCGTAGTGGGCTTGTTTACTTTCATGTTTAAATTTAATTGGTTTTTAATAAAAGGTAGAAACCCAGACAGCTTAAAGGCCCTATTAAAAAACGATATTAAAAAGACTTTTGTTTTTTAGAGATTGGTTGAATTATTACTATCATTTTTATCATTATCGATTGTAACCGTGTAGCTGGGTCCATTGCAGATTATTTTATTATTTCCAGTATTCAAACTTCCTGAACCTCCGTTGGCTTTAAAACTATGGTGGGGTGAAATTGTGAATGCATCTCCAAACGAAGCTACTGAATTGGGAGCTATCCGATTTATATTAATTCCTTTTGAAATGAGTGAAGACATATTTTTCCCCTTTCAAGCTTTTTGTAATTTTTGATTTTTCATTTGGTACTAAAAATTTCAATATAAACCATCAAGCGTACCATTTTTTATATTCCTTAGCCTAGAATTTAAGTTACAATATGTTTAATAAAAACAATTAGTTCCATTTTTATTAAGAATTGATGTAAGAAATCAAAAATAGGATTGATATTCCCTTACATTCAATCTTTTTGTTTAAGTAAGCACTAAATAATTTTTTCTTTTTACACAAGCATCTTTTGATTCCGGTGATGGAAAGCGTATTTCACTTTAATGCACATATTCATTCAATATTAAAAAAACAAAAAAGGAAGAGGTTCTTACCTCTTCCTCAGAACGTAGACAAACCCCATCTCAATTTTAAAATTGAGATGGGGTAAAAACACATCTAATCATTTCATTCTTGCTTTTGCTATTCAACAATCTAACCCATCTTCTGTTGCATAAGGTTTTTGTAGTATGAATTTTATTTGATAAACCTCGATCTTTAATTTCTTTTCGGACGGCATTCGAAATTTCCTCAGCGCCTTTTTTCATGCAGCTAGCTCCATTACACAATAACACGTGTTTTGAAACGCCAGATAATTCCATAAAATACCTCACCTCGTCCTGAGAAATCGAACGAATAACTCATTTTACTTCTACAACAAACGGATACACATTTACTTTTCCATTTATCTTAAATTCACCCCAAATTTTATAGATGCCTGGCCGGTCGAATTTTGTGGCAAACTTTGTATCTGTTTCTGATAGGGGGTGGACATGAACATATTTATCCCCACCTTCGTCTAGAATGACAACATGGCCAAGTGCACCGAGATATGGCTCAGGTTTTACGTTCTTCAAATCAAAATCTAGAACCATCTCTTCGTTTGATTTAAAGGTATCTGGATTCATTGTAACGGTATGACCATTAATTGTTTTTGTGAACGCGGCATCTGGTTTTATGGTTGCGTGTCCACCATGAGTACCACCGTTTCCAGCCTCAAAAGACAAAGGCTGGACTACGTAATTCTTATCTTTTGGTTTGATATCAACAAACGCTTTATAGTGACCATCTTTAAGTTGGTGCTGTATCACGAACACACCTTTGCCTTTATTGACTGGATGAAGATGATAATACTGCTGCAGATCATCATTCACAATGATCAAGTGCATCAGTTTCTCATGATTGATCTCTAATTCTTCTACTGGGTTCCCCTCTTTATCTTTCAATTCAATATGAATTAGATTGTTTTTGTAATGCAGAGTTGGTGTAATATCACTATTTTTTGATACATTACCGTGACTCTCACTATGGTCACCATGGCCATCACCGTGCTTTTCATTTTCTTTTGTATCAGATGAATCAGTTGTCTTCTGTTCTCCACCATGATTTGCATGTTCATTAATTGATGGTTCTGCATATTTTGCATATACCGAATAGCTCCCAATCACTATAACGAGTATCATTACAGCCGACAATGCCCACCTTAAAACAATATTGTCCTTCATAAAATCCCCTCCTAGAGTTTTACTTTTTGTAATCGAAGTGCATTCAGAACAACTGACACCGAGCTGAATGCCATCGCAGCTCCTGCAAGCCACGGCGCCAGAAAACCTAGTGCTGCTACAGGGATACCCAACACGTTATAAGCAAAAGCCCAGAAAAGGTTTTGTTTGATGTTTCGTATTGTCTTTTTACTCATGTAGATGGCATCTGCAATACTGTTAAGATCACCACGAATCAGAGTTACATCAGCAGCCTCCATAGCCACATCGGTTCCGGTTCCAATCGCCATCCCGATATCTGCAACGGCTAAAGCTGGAGCGTCATTTATCCCGTCTCCGACCATGGCTACTTTATTACCTACCTCCTGTAGCTTTTTCACCTCGTCTGCTTTTCCTTCAGGATGAACTTCAGCTATCACTTGTTCAATTCCCACTTGTTCAGCAATGTATTTAGCAGTTTGCCGATTATCTCCCGTAATCATGATGACTTTAAGATTCATTTCTTTTAATCGGGAAATTGCATCTTTTGATGTTTCTTTGATCGTATCAGCTACGGCAACAATACCTGCATATACTCCGTCTATTGATACGAGCATCGCGGTTTTACCGGCTTTTTCAAGCTCCTCCATCTTTTTATCAGGATCATTGATGATAATGTCGTTTTCTTTCATTAGTTTTCTTGTACCAATGAAAAGTGTTTTACCTGCAACTATGGCTTTAATTCCAAATCCAGGAATGGCATCAAAATCCTCCGAGTCCGTTAACTCGATCCCTTTATTGGTTATCCCTTGCACAATCGCTTGTGCTAATGGATGTTCAGAGTTTTTCTCTGCTGAACCTACGAGTTTTAATACTTCTTCTTCACTGAATGAAGGTTCCACAATGATATCTGTAAGTTCTGGTGTACCGTTTGTAACCGTACCTGTTTTATCTAAAATTATTGTATCGATTCGATGAGTGGTTTCTAAATGTTCTCCACCTTTAAATAAAATACCAAACTCAGCGGAGCGGCCAGAGCCTGCCATGATTGATGTTGGAGTCGCTAAACCAAGTGCACAAGGACAAGCTATAACAAGTACAGCAATCAATTTTTCAAGCGCAACAGCAAATTCTCCGGGACTCACCCAAACAAACCAGATGATGAAGGTAAGAATAGCTATGACTACAACTATAGGCACGAATACACCAGAGATTTGGTCAGCTAGACGTTGAATCGGTGCTTTCGAACCTTGAGCCTCTTCAACAACTTTTATGATTTGAGCCAAGGCCGTATCTTTTCCTACTTTTGTTGCCTTTATTTTTAAAAACCCGTTTTTATTAATGGTTGCCCCGATTACGGTATCCCCCACTGTCTTATCGACAGGTACACTCTCGCCTGTCAGCATCGATTCATCTACAGCTGAACGGCCTTCGATAATTTCACCATCGACCGGTACTTTATCACCGGGTTTTACATATACGATATCATCAGCTGCCACTTCTTCTATCGCTATTTCGATCTCTTTACCATCACGAACCACGATAGCGGTCTTAGCTTGCAGTCCTATCAGCTTCTTAATCGCTTCTGAGGATCGCCCTTTTGCTTTGGCTTCGAAAAGTTTTCCTAACACGATTAGCGTAATTAATACCACCGAAGTTTCAAAATACATTTCCACCATCCCTTGATTGGAACCGATGGAAAGGATTGATAGATACAGACTATAGAAATAAGCTGCAGACGTTCCAAGTGCTACTAGTACATCCATGTTTGCACTTCTATTCCGAAGCGCTTTATATGCTCCTATATAAAACTGTTTCCCTACAACAAACTGTACAGGTGTCGCGAGTGCCAATTGAACCCATGGATTCATGAACATATCAGGCAGATAGATGAAAGATGTAAACTCAAAATGACTAACCATTGCCCACAATAATGGGAATGAGAGAATGACAGAAAAGATGAATTTCCCTTTTTGTCTTTCGATCTCAACTGCCCTATGATCAACAGATTCTTTGTTACTTTCGTTCTTTAGAGATGCTCCATATCCTAATTGTTCTACCTTTTTAATCATATCGGAAACGGACACTTCAGAAGGGGAATATTGAACAGCACCTGTTTCCAGAGCTAAGTTGATGTTGGCTTTTACTACGCCCGGAAGTTTATTCAATCCCTTTTCAATCCTTGTTGCACAAGCAGCACATGTCATACCTGTCAGGTTAAACTCTGCCTTTTCAGTTACGACTCCATAACCAAGGTCTTGGATTTTTTTCTCGATATCAGAGACTTTTATGAGATTCGGGTCATAAGAAACAGTGGATTTTTCAAGAGCAAGGTTTACACTTGCTTTATCGACCCCTTCCAACTTGTTCAAACCTTTTTCAATTCGAATGGCGCATGCGGCGCATGTCATACCGGATATTTGCAATGTTGTTTCACTTTTATTCATAGTTTTCACCACTCCTCCCTTATACCCATACGGGGTATATTTAAACTGAAAAGAGAGCGTGCTATGATAGCACGCAATTTATTTTACATCGTAACCTTGATCATCGATGGTCTCTTTGATTTCATTTAGGTTTACTTTTGAAGAATCATATTCTACCTCAACGTTACCTTCTTTAAGATTTACTTTTGTTTGTGATACTCCGTCTAACTTCCCAACGCTTCCTTCTATAGCATTTACACAGTGATTGCAAGACATGCCTTCAATTTTTAATGTGATTTTTTCCAATTTAATCTCTCCCTATTATTTCATTAATTTTTTTACAGTAACAAGTAGTTCATCCAGCACTTCTTCGTCACCTTCTTGAATTCTCTCCACAACACAACTTTTCAAATGACCTTCAAGTAATATCTTACCTACACTATTTAATGCTGATTGTATAGCTGCAATTTGGGTGATCACATCGTCACAGTAAGTATCGCGATCAATCAATCCTTTAACACCTCGAATTTGCCCTTCTATCCGGTTCAAACGTGTAATCAAATTGCTCTTTATTTTATCTGAATGATGACTCTTCCGTTCATTCGTATCACAACATTGATCATTATTTAGATCATCTGGTTTAGCTATTTCCATCAGATAACCTCCTTTATTTAATTCAAATATTACTATACCCCCCTACCCTATGTAAAGCCTAAATTTAATTTTCTCATAACTTAGAATGAAGGAAGGACAAGGAGGGCTAAAATGTCAATTTACATTTTAGAAGTTTTAGTGATTTGCACTGCTGTACTTTTCGATCTTCTTTTTTATAAAGCTAAAGATTCCTTAATGAATAATAGGGTATATGTAATGGCTTACACTATGAGTATGGGTCTAGCCTCGGGATTTTATTTAGGTAAGTACTTTAAAAATAATTTGCTGTATGCCACACTATTTCTATTTTATTTAGTAGTCTGGCGGTTTTATTAATTGGTTCAAAACTCCATTTTTCATCTGATGGTTGAAGGGCTTTTTTCTGATATTATGGCTGGGATGATGATTTGTTGATTTTATGTTTACTTCTTTTGATTTCATTCCAATAAAAAAGATACTTATCTATTTCAAATAAGCACCCGCTCGTAATATAAGGTTAGCCAGAATTTCTGGTTGACCTTTTTGTTGAAGAACAATATTAACAATCGTTCTAGAAATTCTTCATTTTTATCGTTTACCATATAGTTATACTACCAACTCGTGTATCTTTTAAAAAAAGAAGATAAACAATTCCAATTTACTGTCACAATGGATGTAAGAAATTCTTAATGATAGAAGTGAGATTGATTGTTTTTTCCTTCTAGAAAAATAATCACTTAGATATACCTAAAACAATGAAAGCCCTACCTCTCTTCCATCCTTACGGCTCCTTGTCCGTGCCAGTGTGAATCAGTATTACAAATATTAAGTGACTAATATTGTCGAGTTTTTTGATAAAATTTCAAATGTTCGTAGAAGAGGTTTAAGAAAATAAAAATGGATTAAATTGTAGAAAAACAAAGAGGTTAATGTTCTAAAAGTAACTTTGAAGAGTTGAATGTCTTTGAAATACCTAATCATAATATCCCGTAAAAAGTAAAGATATTTTTTGGAAAGCATTATATTATCTATAATTAACCTTAACAGAAACTTTTTATTTGATTTTCAGTGATTCCTTCAATTACTTCAAGTTCACTAATCAAAAATTCATATGCATTATCCAACATTTTTTTTTCGCTTGTATTAAGTGCTTTTTCTTTCTTCATACGCATTAAATCACGTACAACTTCAGCACCTTCCTGTATTTTACCTGTTTTTAATTTGTCTGTATTTACTTTATACCTTTGTTTCCACGGTAGTAATCTATCTGATTCTCCATGCTGAAAAATGTGTATAATGTGTTTTAATGCACCTATATTAGTAACTGGTCGTATACTTGAACTCAATATTTTATGCGTAGGAATCATAACTTGCATATTACTGATTGACATTTTTATGACATAATACTGATGTTTTTCCCCTGGGAATTCTTTTTCTTCTAAGGCTTCAATTATACCTGCTCCGTGCATTGGATAAACAATGTTATCGCCAATTTGAAACATTTAATCCACCTCCATATTTGGTAACCTTATACAGCATACCACATATTAGGTTTTTTATCAAAAATTTTATAATATCATTTCTTTATTTTCGTTGTCAATAACTTTTTTCTAAAAATTTCAATCAAATACAATATCAAACGATAGGGAAGTGTAGGATTACCAATAAAGGGAAGATCTATTGGAAACCTGCCCTATTATGTTTGAAAAGGCTAACTTCGGTTATTCCATTGTGTTTACACTTATAGAAGTGTCGAGGGGAATGGAGAGTTACAATAATAGAAGCTTATGATCCAATGAAATGTATTGGTTAGTTCGCAAACACACGTACATATCAATGAAAAAACCGCAACGAATTCCGATGCGATTTAACCATGTGCTTACTTTTCAATAGAAAAAGACATTGTAGAGTTATGTTTTAATTAAAAAGCTTTTTAAAAATAATATGATTATTGGTATCTTAAAGGGTCAATGATCTCATCACTATTAAAAAATCGGGCTAAAATATCCTTTTGTTGTTCAAAAGCTACACCATCGATATGGACTCGATCCATCATGGCAAACTGATCGTTCGACTTGAGATAAGGATTTGGTCCTACAGAACATAAAATTGAAAACCCTTCATCCTGCAAGGCTTTGAACTTTTCATCTTCTGGCAAGACACTGGAGCCGAAAGGATAAATATAGATAGATGTCTTCCCTATCAACGGTTCGACTTCTCTTTTCCAACTAGCGGTATCAGAGCGTAACTTTTCCAAACTGATGTTTCTTGTGTTCAAATGTCCATAGCCATGTGATGCAAATTCCCAGCCATCCTGTTTTAATTTATTGACAACTTTCAAGGCAGTATCCTTTTCTTGAGGATAGCTGCTTTTTGTTAATTCATGTGTTTGGTACCCTAAGATTCCTTCATATCCGGTTAAAGCTAGTATGCCTCGTGCACCGTTAAAGGAAAAGTCAGGGTGCTCCTTTATAAAAGATTCCAGGATAGGTACGATTTCCTGTTCTCTTGAAATGGACTCGACCCCATTCAAATCCTTTGAATACGTAGCTATCTCGCCTTCATTATCTATAATTAATTTATAGGCATTTCCGTTTTCTCTCATATATTGATAGTAATTTAAATCATCAACAGAAAGGACGAGTGGCTTTTTGTTTTTAGGCAGTTTTAGTTCTTTTTTTTCGAGGATTGTTTTTCCATTCTTATCTTTTACATCAAACAGATCAGACATTTTGATCAAAATATAATTATTTTTGTAAAGTGATTCAATAATTTTATTAAACTCTTTTATAGTGATGAACCAGTCCTTGTATCCTTGAGACATGGCGTCACCATCAAACGCCAGCTCAGGATAAATAACAAGAGGATGAAAAAAAATATGTTCAACCGGACCTTTATACACTTCCAGTTCTTCATTTGTTATCGGATCAGGAATTATAGGTTTTCGGTTTTTGTTATCTATTATCACGACCTTTTCGTTCTTTTTCGGTTTTGTTTCTTCTGATATCGAGCCTTTACTTTGAATGGAACAGGCGGACATAAGTACCAATAATAAAAGCAGGAAAATAAAATTTTTCATATCGCACCCCATGTCTTAATCACTTGGTTTCTTGATTAGACGCATTAAGTAACCTTTCAGTTACAGATATGGGAGAAATCAGGAATTATTTCCTATATTAATCTTAGGAGTATAAACTATTAATCCCTATGTAAGACTGTGAGACTTCGAATCTGGTAATAGTTTTTGCTGTAAATCCCCTTTAAGTGACATCTAAATGCTCATACTAATGAACTAAACATGCATGGTTGGAAAACATTACAGTAACAGATCACTGCTGATGACTTTTTTATTTTTTTCCTTGAAGAAATGTACCCTATATTGAATTAATTGGTTTTAATAAAAACCCCTCTATACTGTCTTTCTTTAAAAGCTCTTCACCAGTTCTATTGCCTGCAAACACCTTCCGACAAGTGCTAACCAGAATGACTGTGAAACTAGACCGACCAGTGAACCGATCGCAAAAAATATCAATCCGAACGTCAGCAAATTTTTGAGCTTGTAGCTATCAGCTAACTTCCCGTAAGTCACTGTCCCAATTGCATAAATCAGAGCATACGCAGAAGAGAACCAACTTACTTGAGAGATAGAAAGATTAAACTCTTTACTAATATCTATCAGGGAGTACGATGTTAAACATTAATGCACTCATCGATGAAATGATTAGCGTAAACATTAATATAAGCATCAATTTCTCACCTGTTTGTTGCTGAACTTCCTTTTCCATCCCGTACACTCCTTTCGTTAACTTTGTTAAGAATAAGGGTTCTCTTATCCTTAACACACAAATTGCATATTGACTGTCTGTACTTACTTAATCATTGAGATTAAAATACATATCCTAATAGAAGTTCTCATCACAACTCCTTGACAACAACTAGATTATTTTTATATCCCTTACTACTAAGAAAAAGCAGCCGAAAGTTACGGCTGCTTTTTAAAATATACGAAATTCCAACACAAATATATAAGAGGTTTTAGTTAATTGTGTCTTGTTTCTAAACGCTTTTCAATACGCTCAAGCATCTTTTTATCTTGTAGTAGTTCTTTTTTATTTTTAACTACTAATTCTTTAAAGGAAATTAAATTCTTCTTTCTCATTATATTCACCTTCCTTTGCTTAAGCTTATTATATCCTGAACTTTCACCATGATTATCTTGAAATTGTTACAAATCATTGAATATTTAGAAAATTAAATGACCTATATCTTCCTTTTTTAGTACTCTTTCGTTACCTAATTATTATTCTTGACATAACATTCAACTAATACTAGAATTAATAACTATTCGACAATAGTTATACCTAACAAGAAAATTTAATCAATGCAAAGCTATGATTGCTATGGATCAGACTATAGCAGGAGCAGCTTCTGGAGAGACCGCGGTAAATTTGCGGCGCCGAAGGGTTCACAATCTCAGGCAAAAGGACAGAAGAGTACCAAGTATTTATTTGTCATGCTGAAAAAGTAAGCACAACAAACATTATTTGATATTCTTATGATCTAGAGATTGGAGGACCTCCAATCTCTTTTTTTATTGAGGAATTTATTTCTCACGGTTTCAAATTAAATTATTTATTGATTTTAAGGTGGGATTATTTTGGCACAACAACAAGGATTAAAAAGGGATTTATCAAATCGACACGTTCAACTCATCGCAATAGGCGGTACGATTGGTACGGGATTATTCTTAGGATCCGGTAAAGCTATTCAATTGGCAGGTCCTTCTATCATCTTTGCTTATTTAATCGTAGGGATTGCTATTTTTTTTGTTATGAGAGCGCTTGGAGAACTACTGTTATCTCAAGCAGGGTATGAATCATTGACCGACATCGCCGAAGACTACCTTGGACCTTTAGCCACGTTTGTAACAGGTTGGACATATTGGTTCTGTTGGATCATGACAGCGATGGCTGATGTGATTGCAGTTGGTGTATATGTGAAATACTGGTTTGATATCCCCCAATGGATACCCGCACTTATCTGCTTGATCATATTATTAGGACTTAATCTATTAACTGTTAAGCTTTTTGGAGAATTGGAATTTTGGTTTGCTTTAATAAAAGTAATAACTATTCTCGTATTAATTAGTATTGGGATTGTTTTACTAGTATTGGGATTAAAAACAGATGCAGGATCGGTCACGATTAATAATCTTTGGGAACATGGAGGGTTTTTTCCAAACGGAATCTCAGGCTTCTTACTCTCATTCCAAATGGTTATCTTTGCTTATGTTGGTGTGGAATTAGTAGGTATATCTGCAGCTGAAACATCTAATCCACGAAAAAATATTCCTTCGGCTATTAATAAAATTCCTTTAAGGATTTTATTTTTCTACGTTGGCGCTCTTTTCGTTCTATTATGTATTAACCCATGGACAGAACTAAATGCAGCAGAAAGTCCTTTTGTAAAAACGTTTGGTTTAATCGGAATTCCAATCGCAGCAGGAATTATTAATTTTGTAGTATTAACTTCAGCTGCTTCTGCTTGTAATAGTGGATTGTTTTCAACGAGCCGTATCTTATTTAGTTTAAGTAATCATAATCAGGGTTCATCCCATTTTGCAAAACTGAATAAAAATCATGTACCAGGAAATGCTTTATTTATTTCTACATTTGTTGTATCAGTAGGAGCTCTTTTAAGCAAACTTGTACCTGAACAAGCTTTTGCGATTGTGACAACCATTAGTGCGATTTGTTTTATTTGGGTTTGGGGTGTCATTCTTGTCTGTCATTTAAAATATAAGAAAACACGTCCCCAATTACAATCAAAATCAAAATTCAAAGCACCATTCACACCATTTATGAATTACGTTGTCCTGTCATTGTTTGCTATGATTCTTATTATTATGCTGTTCGCAAAAGAAACTCGTCCAGCCTTATTGTTAACTCCTTTATGGTTTATACTGTTATTAATCTTATATCGTACTAGAAAGCAAAAGGAAGATTCCGAGGTAACAGAAAACCAGAATATTATTTAATAGATGCGTTAAAAGCGATATAAATATTGTAGTGAACATATAATACCATGATCATCATTAAGATCAAGCACATTCCATGATAGGAATGTGCTTGATACTTTTCACTGATATTTTTTATACTCCACCCATTCTGTTCCTCTAAGCCAAATCCGTCTTTTACTATCTCTAATGGTTAATAGATGTTAATTTTACCTCAAAACTTATCATCCCCTGCTAGTTTTTGTGCAGAGATTACAGGTCTTTTGAAATGTTTTCCTTTTCCTATTTAAGTATTAATTTGTAAACATATGTAGGTGATTGGGATTAATTTCTTTGGTTTGCATTGTAAAATCCATTTTCCTGTAGTACCCTGTCGGCGATTTAATACTATTGACAATAGTAGAAGTAGTTCAATCGTTGTAAGAGAAGCCGTAATTACTTTAAACCAAAATTCGGGAGGGATTTGATGTCCAGGTTATACAAACATCTTATTTCAGTAGTTCTGTTGTTTTTGGTCGTCGGTTTAATTACTCCCCCACAAGCACAAGCATCTACCGATGGCGGAGTATATTGGCTCCAGAACGACAAGGAAACGATTGAAAAGGCAACTGAGTTAATGAAGCAAGGTAAGTCCATCGAAGAGTACGGGGTCAATCAGGACCAGCAGCAAGTAAAACAAGGATTCCAGTCTTTAGATGACTTGAGAAAGAAAGATCAAGAAAACAAAGCGAGCTATAATGCAAATATGTCGCCACCGATCAAAACAGCTGTTGGATGGGTACCGCCGGAATTCGATTATGATCACATCCAAACGGTCGAGGAATGCCGAAACAACCCGGATAGCAGTTCGGAAACAGGCTATATCAAGAATCGGTATTCGTTCTGTTGGTCTCATGTAGCGACTTATCAAATTCCTACAAAATGCTTTGGAGGGTTTTGTTTATACGAAGGCGTTCAGTTCCAGTTTACCGAAATAGGATATGGTTCTAACCAAAGTCGAAAAATGAGGGTCTTTTACTCAATTGATGATATCATGGTGACCGATCCATCTATGAACGGGGTAAAACTTGAAATCGATATGGTTTGTGAATCCAAATTAAATCCTGGTGATTGTAAAGAGAATCCTGACCAGCCACCAACTGAACGAACAATCGCCCAATGGAAAAATATAAACTTCAGCTCAGAAGAATTTCTCTCAGATGCACCTCCAGCGACCGATTCCAATCCCGATCGTGTGGGTTACATGGATTTCTGGCCTAAACTCACCATTAAACATGCACCAAGAAAATTCGTTAAAACGATTGATGGCATCAAGCAAACCGTCCGTTACGATTCAGCCAGATACATGTTCGCATTCCCTAACCAACATTTCTGGCAAGGTGCAGTTTTTAGCAAAGCAACACCAATCATGAATGTTCCGGTAACGAAACCCGAATTCTCCATGTTAGCGGAAGCCGGAGAACACTGGAAATTCGCGATGGATCATCCAGAACAGACGAAACCGAAATTCGTTGGAAAGAAAATACCTGGCGCTGTCGGTAAGAGCGCACTGACTCGTATGTATACGAAACGCCACCCCGAGGAATATAGCCAAAATCGCAACAAGACTAGAAGGGTATGTGACAACCTCTTCAAGGATGAGGATCGCACCGGTAAGGATTGTGACGAGTATCCGTTTGCTTCCACATGGGAAGGGTCTGCAACGAATGGATTGGACAACTTTTCGTTAAGACTCATCTCATCGGATTCCAATCAAGCTGCAGGAACATGGCTTGGTGCATGGTACGCATATGACCGTATCCTAGACGGAGACCAATTCCATGTCCAAGTTGAAGCGCCGGAAAAAATAGCGACGGTCCGATCGGAAGGACAACCCCAGGACGGACAGGATAACCGATCAAGTGATAACTTCACCATCGCAAACATCCCTCCTTACGCGACCAAGTTACAGTGGAAAATCGTCGACGGTCCTAAAGATGCGAAATTCGACGTTATGAAAGACATCAGCTTTGGTGTGGATGAAACGATCTTCTATGATCTACAAGATGGTTCTGAGACAGAAATCCAAAGGAGTGAAGATTTCTATATCGCCAGACCTGAAAATACCGATGGCGAGAGCTTTACCGTCGAAGTATATGCAATCCCTTAATTATGTAAATAATGTAAAAACGACCTGATTTTTTTAACGAATTCCGTTTTGGGAGAGAAAATTGCGAATAACAATGTAACTAACATATTTATTAGTATAGAATTCAACCACTAATTAGCCACATAAACGCAAAATAAAACGCTCAGAAATTACTCTAACGGGTTCTCTTTCGGAGTACAAAAAGTTAAAAAACGTAGAAAATCGCATATAAATTATCAAACGAAAAAGCACTGCAAATCGCAGTGCTTTTAGCATTTTTATTGATTACAATTGGACAGTGCTTTATTTAGCAATCGCACCCGGTTGCGGAAGAACAAGAATCTTAGTTTACTTCCAATCAACTGCTTTCTTAATTAATTCACCTACAAATTTCTCTTTAACTTCTTGATATTTATGCGTATCATCAGGGAACTGTTTTGCCAAAATCTTTTTAAGATCGCCGTAATTTTTTGCATCCTCTGGATTATTGATTAAGTAATCTTTAAATGATAAATGTGCGTCAATGTTTTTATTTCCAAGTTGAAAGATATGAATGTGATGAGACCTTTTATGTTTACCTTTTGTAAAGTATCTTCTTCCTGTTATTCCGTGTTCATTCTTTGGTTCATACCCTAAACACAACATTTCCTCATTGAATAGATTTACTTTCTCGATATCTTTTACAACGATTAAGATATCTATTATTGGTTTTGCATAGCCTACTGAAGGTATTGATGTACTACCTATATGGTAAATCTCAATTAGCTCATCTTTAAAAATTTCTTTGAGTTTATTTTCTTCTTTCACATATACTTTTCCCCATTCTTCTGTCCAAGGAAGTATTTCTGTCTTTCTCATCGCCACTTGCTCCTCCTGCAAAATTTTTATTTATTCAACAATCCTTCACGTTTGTTGAATAAGAACAGCATACTTTTAATCTAATTATATATTCGATTTAACTGTCGGCTAATCCTTTTCGCCAAAATAGGTAAGCCTTTTAACAGGTGAAATTACATACCAAAACGCAGTGTGACAGAAATTATTTTCATCCTACTAAAAGCTATGCGAATTACGGTGCTAATTCGAACACAAAAACTCAAAAAACGTTGATATAACAACAAAAATAAGCAAGTTAATTCATATGCGAATTTTTGTATTACTTTTTTCTGTTTTGTACTCCAAAAGAGAACCCGTTAAAATTACTCTGAGCGTTTTTATAATCTAACCTTTATTTAATGCAACCACAATCTGGCCCTTTTTATAAAAAAGTGCCTTTCTTATCACAGAAATGCACCCGTTTCTCGGGTAACTTATATGCCTTAATACTCACTTTAACCCAAACCATTGTCTATTCTTTTTGTTAAATCCATATATCGTTTTCAGCAGTTAGTTCCGAACTTGTTTCACCAGTATTGACTACACCTTTAGGCTCTACCAACATGATATGGCATTCCTTTTCTGCATATGGCTTATGCTCCACCCCTTTTGGGATCACATACATCTCTCCTGCGGAGAGTTTAACATCTCCGTCTCGGAACGCGATGACCATCTCGCCGTCTAAGACGATAAATACCTCATCGGTGTCTTTATGATCGTGCCATACAAAATCACCTAGTATCTTGACTAGCTTAAATTGATAATTATTCATTTCACCAATGACCTTTGGCGACCAATGTTCACTAAATCGGGACAGTTTTTCTTTTAGATTAATAGCTTGATAATCGATATAGATCCCCCCAGAAGTGTATACGTTTGATTTCGTTAGGGATAACATTCCTTAGCATATAGCCGATATCTTCAGGATCAAATAACATACAATTTTCTATCTCATTCAGAAGTTCAGTAGATATTGGCTTTCCCTACACCAAATGCTCCATTTATCATTACTATCATAAAAATACACCTCATAATAAATTGATTAATCCCAAATAAAAAACAAGGTTTTTAGTCAACAATCCTGCTACGTTTGTTATAAGGACTGCATCCTATTAATCCTAATTTATATATTCGATTTAGCTTCGTTTAATCCTTTATACACAATGGGTAAGTCAGTTAAACAGTGTTTTAAATACCAAAATGCAACGTGATAATTCTAGAATTATAAATGAACTAGGGGATAGCTTTATGAGCAATATGCAAGCAATTTATGAAGATCAATATAAAAAGCCCCGCATATGCCGGGGCTTTTACTATAGCAATCTATACTTTTTCATACCTATGCTGCGGTTTTCTCTTCAACTTGATATTTACGACCCGTTCTTGCGACTTTATTCCAACTTTTGTTGTTAAAGAAATAAGCGATAGTACCGTATACCACTGCCATTATGGTAATAAAACGATAGATGAATAGATCGAAAAAGATGGCCCGCAATACTTTACGATCTTTATCTTGAAAATAATAGCCGTGATAATCTGATAGAAATACAGCGAGGACATCATAGGCGTATCCCATAATAAAGATACATAAAGTGTAGATGATTAAAAAAGAAAGGGAGAATACTTCTCCAGTAAATAGATTAAAAACTAAAACAGCAGTCATAAAATAAACGGCGAGTGTACCTGAGATGAAACCTTCAAATAAATAAAAGAAGGATACGGGTTTTTTTAACAATGATTTTAACAAGAAAGGCAAGAAATAAAGTAAACAATCTACAAAAGCTTTTTGCCATCTAACACGCTGTTTAAATAGATCATTTACGGTTTCTGGCAATTCTGTATAACAGACTGCATCCGGAATTAAGGTTACTCTTCTGTTTTTCTTTTTGGAAATATACTGATGCATTTTCAAGGTAATGTCGATGTCTTCACCAATTGTTGATCGGTACCCACCCACATCGAGTAGAGCCTTTTTAGTAAAAATACCAAAAGCACCAGAAATAACGGCTAATGCGTGAAAGCGAGCTAATGAAACCTTGTTAACATAGAATGCTTTTAAGAAATCCAAGGTTTGGGCCTGCACCAAGAGGTTTGTATTACTTAAAGATAACCCATATAAAGGTTGAGCAGGTTTTGTCTGCAGAACGTGTACCATACCACCGGCAGCCACGACATTCTCATCCTGAAAAGTATCATTAACAGCCCTCAATGCATCATCGTTTAGAATCGTATCAGCATCGAGAGTAATAACAAGAGACTTGTCCGAATACTCAATCCCGGCATTTAAAGCATCTGCTTTACCCCCATTATATTTATCCACTACATAAATATGAGGATATAGTTCTGATTGGTAGACCATTTTCACTTTTTTATAAGGGAGTTCTTGTTTGACAGTCTTGTAAAAAGGTTTAAACTTCAACAGACTATTTAATAGAATTAGCGTTCTGTCCGACGAACCATCGTTAATGAAAATGACTTCTGAATCTCGATAGGTTAGTTGTTTCATACAGCTTACCGATGTCTCGATGATATCTTCTTCATTAAAGCATGGTATTAAAATACTGATACCTTTCTGGGCATTCGCCTGGAAGGGTTTTTTACTCTTCTTTTGTAAAAAAGGTAAACAATTAATCGAATGAATTACAGGGAACGCGATCGACAATATAAAGAAAAACAAAAGCAAAGAATCCAAGGTAAACCTCCTAGTTCCTAAACGTTATGTTCATATAACTTGGAGCTAGGTGACCCTTTTCTGTGGGTTAAAATTCATATAGATGGAATGTAAGGGTTTACTTTACAAAAACGTAATCTTTTTTCCTATAATTAGAAATGTTTAATAAAGATTAATATAATCGATTTGAAAATAAGTAAAATTAGATTTTTTGATTTGCTAGAGATAAAATTCGTGAGATGCATGAATTAAATAAAAAAAGCACTTCTCCTTTATGAAGAAATGCAACCACGATTGTTAAAGTAGTTATGTCTACCTACTATTTATTAATTCTCTCTCTAGCCGAATTCGTTTTTTTCGTTACTAGAGCTAAGGACTGTGCTTTTCCAAGTCCGAACCGTGGCATATTACTATATATGGATTCTGTATCATTTTTTGCGATTCTATAACTCTCATGAAAAATGCCAACGGTCCCATCGTTTCCTATTTTTTTATTAAAGTCTTTCCAAGCCCCCAAATGGGTTTTACCATGAGCATAGGCTTCGAGTTGATCAAAACTTCTCCAATATTGAATCAGGGTAACCGTTCTCCAACTAATAAGGAGCTCAGTATGAAGAAAACCTAATTGCGGATTTCGGTATAACTCTTTGATCATGGGGCCCATCGCTCTTAAAACAGGAATCCATTTATGGAAAGAGAAAAACTTATTGATACGCATACCTATGATAAACAATACGAAATCATCCTCTACTTCTGCTGTAAATCTTCCTTTATTAATTTTCATAAAAACATTCCCCTTTACGGTCTATAATGGTATAAGTTTACCTTAAATTAACAATAAATGGATGGGTATTTAGTTTTAGGTTATTTTCCTTAAATCAGTACTTCTTTTAAAAAAATGTCTTAACATAAAAAAGTGGCAACCTTTATAGTTGCCACTCATGTAAACCGATTCTTATTCTAACTCTTTTAAGATCAACTTCACTAAACGATCAGCTTCTTGCAGACCACAAACTTCTTGAACGGCTTCCTTCATACCATTCTCTTCGATCAATGCTTGCAGTTTTACAGCTTCTTCATCTTCAGGATAGTCATACTTAAGTGCAGCTGCAATACCCTTCACTAAATAGGTTGGCTCTTTTTGAAGATACTCCAAATATTGAACAGATGGATTCACCAGACGGTCGTTTCTTCCCAACTTACGTAATGGGCCGCGCGCCACTCGTGGAATTTCATCGTTTATATAAGGATTTGTAAACCGGCCGATGATCTTTTCAATATATTGCTGGTGTTCATCACTATTGAAGTTATATTTTTCAACTAAGACAGAACCTGTTTCTTGTAGAGCGTTTTTAACAATATCAACTACTTCCGGGTTTTCCATCGCATCTTTTATCGTCTTCATACCTGCTTGGTAGCCTGTGTAAGCTGCTACGGCATGTCCCGTGTTAACTGTGAACAGCTTTCGCTCGATATATGGCGTCAGGTCATCCACCCAAGTAACACCTTCAATACTCGGCACCTCACCAATCATGCTAGATCTATCAACTGCCCATTCAAAGAAAGGTTCAACCGAAACCATGAGCTTATCATCATTCACCTGATTGGGCACGATTCGATCAACCGCTGCATTTGGAAATGCAAAAAGTTTATCGAATTGTTTTCCCTCGCTGTCAGACAGTTTTTCATAAACTTTTTCCTTAAGAAATACACTCCCACCGATCATGTTCTCACAGGCAATAATGTTAAGAGGGTTATCTAATTTAACCCTTTTTCTTAATCCGTTCGTGATGGATTCAGAAATGATCGGAAGAACGTTTGGTCCAACGGCTGTTGTAACTAGGTCAGCTTCTGCAATCGCCTTAATAACATCTTCAGGATGCTGCATGCTGTTGATCGCTCTAACCCCTTTAACGAGGGTTTCCTTGCTCTCTTCATCAGCAAGAACAACGCGGTATTCTTTTCTTTCATTTAGAAGATTAACAACCTCTTCGTTAACATCAATAAAACAAACTTCATAACCAGCATCGGAAAGAAGGCTTCCGATAAAGCCTCTACCTATATTACCGGCTCCAAAATGTACGGCTAACATCTTAATTCACCTCTGAAAATAGTTCAAGAATCTCTTGTGCTGATTTAGCATTTACAAGCTTTTCGATGTTTTCTTCCTCTGAACATACAATCGCGATCTGGGATAGGATCTCTAAGTGTTCGTTGTCTTTTCCAGCGATTCCGATCAATACTTTTACAATATTACCGTCACCGAAGTCAACTCCGCTTGGAACTTGTAGAATAGATAGTCCTGATTCGTTCACAGACTTCTTTGCATCTTCTGTTCCATGAGGAATTGCAACAAAGTTACCCATGTATGTTGAAGTTAGCTCTTCACGCTCAAGCATCTTTTCGATATATGCCGCTTCCACATACCCTTTGTCTACTAAAACTTGCCCTGTGCCTCTAATCGCTTCCTCTTTGTTCGAAAAGTTTTGATTCAATAAGATGTTTTCTGCTGATAAGATTTCTTTTGCCATTTCTAAACACTCCTATATTTCTGATTTGGATTTATATAATTCTTTACATTCCATAGCCATTAGGTCCAGGATTTCATTTTCGGAACCATTTTGAAAAACATTTATGGATTGCTTGTCCCTAATAATTAAGGAACTGATGTTGCTTAGGACCTCTAATGACTCCTCTGTTGTGTCAAGTGGTGACAACATAAGCAGAATGGTATCCATTCCAACTTTAGATCCGTCCATTCCATTAACGGTTATGGGTTGTGATAATCGTGCTATCGTAAAACTGATCTCATTGATTAGATCGCTTTTTGTATGATACAAAGCGAGTGATGTTCCCGGAATTCCGAGCCCACCCGTCTTTTCCCTATCTAAAAGAGTCTGGACGACACCATTTATTTCACTTACAGATCCTTTATCTGCTAGCGGCTTTATTAAAACCTCTAAAGCATCTGAAACAGAAAGTCGTTCGGTGATCTTTAACATGTTGTACTGATTTAGAAGTTTTGAGATCGCACTGGCGTATCGTTGTATTTTGTCTATTTGATAGATGAAATCTTCAGAACTTATATTCTTATTAACCTTTTGTTCCCTATCACGTTTAATTTTTCGGATTCCCTTTTTTTCAAGTAAATGCTTCTTAACCCTTGCGATTTCATGATTTGAGAGCAATGGGCTGACTAAAAGATAATCATGATTATAATTGTTCAAGCCAACAGTCGAGATTATCAAGTCAAAGTCATCCTTTGCAATGCGATCAAGTTCAAATAGTGATGCACTTTCTGTTTTTAATCCTGGAATTTCACGCGCTAGTTTCGTTGATAATATTTTAGATGTTCCGATCCCGCTAGAACAAACCACCAATGCTTTTAACTCTTTGGTTTCCTCTTTGTTGATAAGAGCTGAAGCAAAGTGCATGACGAGATAAGCAATCTCCTCTTTCGGTACAGTCATATCCGGAAAAATCTCTCTTACGCCTTTTTCAAGGACCACGAATAAGTCACGGTAATCCGTTTCAATCCGAGAGAGCAGTGGATTAGATATTCCCATCTTCTGCTTTAGCCTGTATAATGCAGGCCGTAAATGTGCGACTAATCCTTGAAAAAGAGAAGGGTCATTGGTTAAGTCAAATTGGATTTCTTTACTAACGAACTGTATTAACTTTTGAGCAAGCATCCCTACTTGAAGAGCGGATTCTTCAAATAAGTCATCAGGTGACTTACGGATTTTAGCTCCCATCAGGTGCATGGTGATATACCCGATTTCACCTCGAGGGATTTCCAGCTGGAACACCTCTTCTAATCCGGTCACAATTTTTTCTGCTAACTTAAATTCCTTAGACTCACTTAAACTCTTAAGATGCTCATCATCAAACTTGATCAATTCACCCTGTTCAATTCTCTCGATGGCAAGTGCCAGGTGGATCACTAATCCGATATATGCACTATCAGCGATCGTGTAAGGCAGGTCTTTTTTGATCTGTTCGACCTGCTTCTCTATGATCAGGATTTTTTTCTTATTAACGAGACCTAACAGGCGTTCAGTAATGGTATCAACCGTTTTAGAAGCCTTCTTTTGAATGGTCTCCTTGAGAAGCGAAACAAGATCGAACTCGTTAATGTTCTCATAGATCAGCTTGCTCATCGCTCTGCGTTTTGCGGTTTCTGATCCAATAATTTCAACACCATATCCACGTTTTCGTAGAACCGTTAATTCAAAGGGATGTAATCGTTCTTCTACCTTATCAAGATCATGGCTGATCGTTGCAATCGTCACATTCATGTCGTTCGCTAATGCTAGGAGTTTGACTGGCTCTGTTGCTTCAAGAAGTTCAGAAAGTATAATAATTTGCCTTTCCTCTGGTGTATATTCGTTATGTGCGAGGTTGAACATAAACAGTTCCAGCTTCTCTTTTGCTTCTTGATCTCCGGTGATTTGAATCCCGATCCCTGACTTTTTATGAAGCTGCAATCCATACTCTTTTAAGATATCTTCCACACCTTTTAAATCACGATGGATCGTTCTGGCACTGACAGATAACGCTTCTGCAATCACCTTAACGGTAGCGCCTTCATCTCTTGTAATTAAAAATTCGAGTATTTTTCGTTCTCTCGCAGATATATACATCCCTTTTCACTCCACTTCATCAATGATCATTTTGTTAGTATGAGCAAAAGTTGATGACAACTATTATTTACACTTCTAATGATAGTGTGTTATAACCCTTGATACAACAATAGCCAGATATAATTTAGTCAAGTTAGTTGTTGCCATTTCTAAATTGAGTAGTTTTATCAAAAAAAGTGTTGCTCCCACCCAATAGGCAAGAGCAACAAATCTAATCATTATTTTAAATTTTTAATGAGCTCATCATATTTTGGACTGTTTAAGAAATTATCAACAGAAATATGATGGGCAGTTGGTAACTTTTCTTTAGCTCGTGGTGTCAGATCTTTATGTGTAATGACAATATCGGCATCACTTGGAATGTTATTGATGGATGTGTTTGTAATATCGATTTGAAGATCCGCTTTTTTCGCTTTGTTCTTCATGATCGATGCACCCATCGCACTTGAACCCATGCCTGCGTCACATGCAAAGATAATCTTATTAACGTTGTCAAAGCTAAATTCTTTTTCTTCGTTATCCTTTTGTAGAGCTTCTCCAACCGAGCTTTTCTTGCCTTTCATTTCTTCCATCTTAGCTGTCGCATCCGAAAGGTCTTCTTCTTGTTTCTTGCTGGTTTTTAAAATTAATGAAGCTACCGCAAATGAAACAGCTGTTGCTACAAGTACCCCTAGTAATACACCAAGGTGATTCCCACCTTTTGGAGTCATCGCCATAAGGGCGAAGATACTTCCTGGAGAAGGAGGTGCTACAAGTCCTACATTCATTAATGTGAACGTAAACACACCACTGATTCCTCCTGCGATCGCAGCTAAGATCAGCATCGGCTTCATCAGGACATACGGGAAGTAAATCTCATGAATTCCACCAAAGAAGTGAATGATTGCAGCACCTGGTGATGTCTGACGAGCAGTACCCTTACCAAATACCATAAATGCTAACAGGATACCAAGTCCCGGTCCGGGATTGGATTCTAGTAAGAATAAAATTGATTTCCCAGCTTTAGCTGCTTCATCAGCACCGAGCGGGCTAAGGATTCCATGATTGATTGCATTGTTTAAGAATAAAATTTTGGCTGGTTCTATAAAAATATTTGCCAGCGGCAGTAAACCAGCATTAACGATTACTTCTACACCAGCAGCAAGTGTTTTGTTTAAAGCAACAACTACTGGTCCAATCGTCTTAAATGCTACCAAAGTTAGGATCCCACCTAAGATACCAGCTGAAAAGTTGTTGACCAACATTTCAAAACCTTGTTTAACTCTTGGCTGGATCACTTGGTCCGTTTTCTTAATCAACCATCCGCCTAAAGGTCCCATAATCATAGCACCAAGGAACATCGGAATATCTGATCCAACAATGACCCCCATCGTTGCGGTAGCCCCTACTACCCCACCACGGCCATCGTATACAATTTTCCCACCTGTATAACCAATTAACAGTGGAAGCAAATACGTAATCATTGGGCCGACAAGTTTAGCAAAATCCTCATTAGGTAACCATCCTGTCGGAATAAATAGCGCTGTTATAATTCCCCATGCAATAAATGCACCGATATTAGGCATAATCATACCGCTTAAGTAACTTCCAAATCGCTGTATGCGTACACGAACATCAGGTTTTGTGTTCGACATATTTATAACTCCTCTCATAACTAAATGTATCAATGGTTCTGTTTCTCTTATAAATTTATAATACGTTTACATAAAAACGGTTTCAATTTAAAGAAAAGCACACTTTGTCGATTATCATGTTGTCATAATTTAATAACGGATTTTCAAATACGAAATTTCATCAAAACTGATGAACCTTCAAATGTTTAATATATGAAATAAAAAAAGCGTATTCCAAATTAGGTGGATACGCTTCTAGTCTATTATTAATGACTTTTAGTTGGTCCAGCTTTATAATAATAGATTTCAAGTACAAGTGTTGCGGTAATGGCAGTTAAAAATAATGCCCATTCTTGCAAATTAACACCTGCCAATAACCCTAATAGTATCGTTGTACATCTTCCCAAAATCTTTTTATTGCTAATTACAAATACCATAATTCCAATTATTCCTACGACGATCGTAACCAATATAATCAAAGGTAGTAATTCCATTATTTACTCCTTTTTATGAATTTATCTTATTATCCAAACTGTCCGCAAAAAACTATCACCTAATTTCCACAGTCGCTCCCGATAGTTTTAAGAAGAAATCTTTATAATCATATAAAATGCCATTCAATTTATTTGATTTTCTCTGCCAACTCTAAAATAATTCCCTCTGGACCACGAACGTAGCATAACTTATAACTTTCTTCATATTGCTGTATATCACTAAAGATTTCCGTACCCTTCTTTTTCAACTTAGCAACAATAGCTTCAATATCTTCAACAGCTAAGCAAATATGGCTGATGCCTAGTGTGTTTGCTAAAGGTTGCTGAATATCTCTTCCATCTGACGGCGAATAATATTTGACTAGCTCTATCCATGCTTGACCATCTGGCATCCCCAATCCTACACAAGCCGTTTTAACATCATTTAGCCCCACTATTCTGTCCAACAGTTCTCCATCCATTTCCCATTCCGCTTGTACTTCAAGTCCTAAATCAAGAAAAAATGATTTCGCCGCTGAAAGATCGTTTACATTTATACTCACATGATCTATTCTATTGATTCTCATATCGAGTACCTCCCTTCTGATATATTCAATACTTGTATTCACATAAGGTTTGTTTGAAACTTAATTTCGCTTTTTTCAGAAAATCCAACAGATCTGCTACATTTATTTGTTCAATAACTTCATCAAAAAGTGAATTAATCCTTCTTGGATCAACGCACCCTTCGTAATATAGTAATTGTTGCAAACAAAAAAAATAACTAACTTACTCCATTTGATATATGCTCAATTAATAATTTCGCCCTTGTTTTTGGCTAAATTTTTGCGCCATTCACTTCGCTCCGTAGTCGTCAGTTTCGCCCAATCAGTTTCTTCACCAATAATTCTTAAAGGTTCTTGAGAACGATATGATCGTGTTAAGTTACCCGGGAACTTTTTGTCGGTAACGTTTGGGTCGTTTTCAAATTCACCTGTTGGTTCTATTTTATAAACTCGTTCTCTTCCTTCTCCTTTTGCTAATGTTGCTGCGAGTCCTGCACCATTGGGATTAGCTGTGAAATAAATGTGATTCATTTTAAGACCAGCTTTGTAATTTGAATTTCCACCCGGTGTTAGCAAATCACCAACCTGTAAATCTGCCTTTGTTCCATGATAAAATGGACCTTGATCAGAAGGTGCACCAAGATATGAATTTGACGATGCATAATTTTTTTTTGCATTTTCAGAATCCCCCAACTCCTCATAGCATTTGGCAATGTTTAAATATAAGGTTGAGTATGCACTCTTTACATTCTCGTTATTTATATTTTTTGCACAATGTAAAGAGGTTTCCATCCATTTCAATTTGTCTGTAATACTTTTTTGTATACGAGCCAAATGATAAGCTGCAATAAACCTTTCATAGTCATCTTTTGCTTCGTGCCAGGCTTGATGAAACATCGTGGTGGCCCCTTCAACATTTCCGTCATCTTCCATGTTCATCCCACTTATACAGAGTTTAATAACGACGTTGTTTGGTTCAAATTTTATATTCATCTAAGCTTACCTCCAATTAATGAAATCAAATTTTTGATCGGAATTTCTCCAAATGAAAAAAGCTAATGATGATTGTTCAACTAAACTGCTCCGTTAACAAATTCTATAAAAATAGCGTTAACCCCTATAAGATTAACGCAACCTTCACAAAAAAAAGGGAATTTGTATTCAGATAGACAAGAATCATTGATTATCTTTTTTATTAGGTTTTTTGGAAATAAATATCCAACCAAATATACCACCAACTGCAATTCCAAAAATAAGCTTTGAAGCTATATTGTCAAACAATAGAAATCCAACAGTTGTCATCATCGCAATGAATATTAGTAACCAATACCAATCTGTTTTCATCCATTACACCTCCTTCTTCTAAATATGGATACGTTCATTCATAAGAATGCACTTACTTTAACTAATTGTACGATTTTAATTTAAATAAGTTTCCAACCAATTCGAAGGGACATTATTCAACAAACTGCTACGTTGTTGAATAATGTCCCTAAAAAAGACGTTAATTCTTTTTTGATTACCGCACTGGATTATTGATGATTTCCATCCTTCTTGCCTTTTTATTCGATCTTGGATTTCATCCCTAATTTCTGGTCTCAACATCCTTACTATAAAGCCTCCCATTCGCTTAACAGCATTACATCTTTGTCCGTCTTTTTACCTTCTGGCAATAAGCAAAGAAACTCCAATGAGTTTCCGTCAGGGTCACGAAAATACAAATTGGCGGTAGGTGTCCAAGTTTGCACCATGGGTTCTGTCGGCTCCAAACCAAAAGCCGCCCTCGGTTCAATCCCTTTTTCTAATAACCATTCCCGAGCGTTCTTGATCTCCTCATAACCAATCTTAAAGGCAAAATGACTCGTGTGAAATTCTTGTTCCGGCACTTCCCATACCCCTAACATCTGCTCTTTTTTTTGATTTTTATCAAACCAGAAGAAGGCTACCCTTCTCTCCTCTATCGTATAAGCGATATCCATGCCAAGCTTTTTATAAAAATCCACGGCTACTTCTAAATTCCTTGTTTTTACATGAGTTTCATATAACGTCCCAGGCATCATGTTGAAGTTATCCCCCTTGCTCTTTATTTTCTACTTAATCATTTCTCTAAGATTAGCCATTCTCCTACTTCTAAAAATAATCCCTTCCATTCTTTCCTAACTAATATTCCCAAATGCAGGATCCGTCTCGAGTAACTTAATCTCTTGACGGAGAAAGAAAATCATAACTTAACTATAACTTGTACTTCCTTTTTAACCCAGGATAGTTTCATATGATGGAGAAATCAGCTCTTGTAAATTAACTTAAAGAGACTCCACAATCTAGCCTTTTCATTAAAAAGAGTGCATTTCTTATTACAGGAATGCACTCGATTTTAGGGCTTAATTATTTAAATGAACATTTAACTTTTGGCATCCAGACTTTCTCCTTGATATCATTTAGCGAAATGCTCGATAAGCAAGTCACGAAACTTACGTGCTGCTAAAGATAAATAACGTTTTTCGGACCATGCTAACTGATAGGTACGCTGACAAATAGGCTCTATGATACGTAAAGGGTGAAAGGAGTTATCTTTTTCTAATAAAGTTTCTAACCAGAACGCAACTCCAATCCCCGACTTAACCAATTCTATTAATGTCTTAGAGTCATCTGTTTCACAGGCAATATTTGGTGTAAACCCGGCCTTCTGACATAATTCATCGGTGTCTTCGCGGAAAGAATGACCCTTTTTAAAGTGAATAAAAGGCTCATTCGCTCTATATTTTCATAAGAATCAGTTGTTTCAACTAATAGACCAAGTATCATATCTTCTTTAATCAAGGAGGTATGATAAAAAACCGGCTTTTTATTTAAACTTCAACATTCTGGCCGGATGCGGAAGATGTATTTCCTCTTAGATCGACGCACCAATTAGCATAAATGAAACATCTAGATTGCTATACAATGAATTTACCCTTTAATCTGAAGAGATTTTCAAGGCGAGAATAGCTTCCAATGCCCTTCAGAGATAACTTCGACTTCTTCATCGACTACTTTAATGGCGGTATCATCGTTAATGGCATATGCCGGCCCCTTTATCTCGGCTGCCCACCTCTCTGCGGCAGCCATGGTGTTGTCCGGCAGCATTGGGTGATCAAGGTGTGGGAACATGGCAAAATCAACAAGACCAAGCGCTTTATCCTCACCATCTGGTGGAGTCCAGCCAACAAAAATTTCACCAATTTCAGGTGCCATCACCATACTACCAGCACTCATTCCCACATATACTGCGCGTAGAGACGGTAAGAGCTCTGCTAACCCAGATTCTTGCATCCAATGGCTTAGGTAGAGAGTGTCGCCTCCTGAAACCAACAGGACGTCCGCTTCCTTTACGAGCGGTACCCAGCGCTCTTTGTCAATGCTTGGCAACGCAGTGAGTTCTAGCACGCCAACTGACTTCCAACCTAAATTAACCATTGGGTGCTCGGTATTCCCGCTAATGAACTTCCAAACTTTCACGCCTGGTCCGCCTCCTCCATACATTGCAGTGGGGATGCACAGTGCAGTGGAATCTGGAATGGGCTTGTCCAACATATCAACTAGCGCGTCGTGTATGCTTTTGTTATTAACGCCTGCAGATGTGAGGAGAAACTTCATAACATCAACTCCTTATTCGTTGGGTATTGCTGTAAAAGGTTTCTATATCTCAAAGATGATTCCTCTATTATTTTTAAATATTTGTTTACGGTTCACTTGCCAAATTAAAATAAAAAAAGATGCACTTCCCCATAACGGAAAATGCACCTTTCGTAATTATGATTTGATACGGAACTCAGAATTAGTTGTTAAAACATCTCTGATAACACGGCATCGTATGCTTCTAGAGTTTGATTCAACTCTTTTTCTCCATGAACGGTAGCCAAGCTGTATCGGTTTAAAGGCTTCGTATAGATTCCTTTTGAAAGTAATCCAAAATCGAGCTCTTTTCTTAGCGAGAAATTAGCATCTTGCAAGTCTCGATAGTTCATCACTTTTTCCTTTTCTGTCATGACTACGTTAAAAATGGATCCCTGACCGATACATTGCATCGCAACTCCACGACGTTTAAACAGATCCTCTATCCCATGTTTCAATCTTTCCGTTATAGTAAAGACCTGTTCGATCTCTTGTTCTAAAACTTCTATTGTCTTTAGTCCAGCCGCTAGAATCGTAGGGTGCCCGTTATAGGTTCCGCTATGAAAAAGGACATCTTTGGCACTTGATCTTTTACTTTGGCTGCTGTCGAACACATCTGATGAGGCAGTAGGTGCACTAACCATCATAATATCTTCCTTACCGCCAACGATTCCTACAGGAAACCCGCCACCTACTACCTTACCTAGAGCTGTAATATCTGGATCGATCTCGTAATATCCTTGAGCTCCCCCAAGTCCTAGACGAAAACCAGTTTTCACTTCATCAAAGATTAAAAGAATGTCCAGCTCTTCTGTTATTTTTCTAAGACCTTTTAAAAACTCACGCTCCGCTGGAATAAAACCTCCTTGGATAGGTTCCAGGATGACCGCTGCAATCTCATCTTTTTGTTTCTTTAAGATGCTATATGTGTGCTCGAGGTCATTAAAAGGAAGGGTTACTGTTTGTTCTGCATAATAAGGATCGATCCCTTTTGATTCTAATACAGAGTTTGGTTCGTGCTGTTCTCCTGCTTCTTCTAAAGAAGGATTAACGCTTAATAAAACTTGATCATACCCACCATGATAATGTCCTTCAAACTTGGCAATCTTATATTTACCGGTATACGCATACGCTAAACGCAATGCCAATAGAGTTGCTTCTGTTCCTGAATTGGTATATCTAACCTTATCCATACTTGGATACAGTTCTTTTATTTTTTTGCCCATATCCATTTCTAGTTGATGGGGAGTACCGAACAACATCGTCCCATCTGTTTCTAGTTGTTCTTGAATAGCTCGAATAACTTGAGGATGTCCATGGCCAAGCATTAAAGCACCATATGAAAGGAGGTAATCTACATACTCGTTTCCGTCTTTGTCATATAAATAGGCTCCCTTCCCTTTTTCCATAATAACGGGATACGGGTCAAATGATTTGATATTCGCTGTTACACCACCTGGCATAACGTCCTTTGCCTCTAAGAAAAACTCTTTTGATTTTGTAGTTTTGCTCTTAAATTCATTCAAGTAGTTGCTTTTTTGCTTGATCACTTTTAAGACCTCCATTTATGAAATAAAATTGTTTTTTCTTTAAAGTCATGAAATTTTTATTTCATTATAGACAAAAGGATGAGACTTGTGAACCCATATTTAATAAAAAAACAAAAAAGATTTCACTAAATCGAAATTATGAAATGTTTATTTCACTTTAATTATGTATTATAATATTCCATACTAATTAAAGTTATGAACAAAAGAGGTAATGATATGGATCAAATCAATGTATATAAATTAATCGCTGAGAAGAAACCGGCTATGAGCAAAGCCCAAGAAAAACTAGCTTCTTATATCATCAATAATCCGAATACCGTTCCGTTCTATAACGTAGCTACACTCGCAAAACAGGCAGGAGTTAGTGAGGCTTCCGTGGTACGTTTTGCCGTATTTTTAGGATATTCAGGATATCGTGAACTGCAGACCCAGATGCAAAACTCTGTTCAGCGACAACTAACAACGAAAGACAGATTAAAAATGTCTTCCGAGCTATACGAGGATTCAAGCCAGACGATTTATAAAGTGTTTGAAGATGATATCGCGAATCTAAAATCAACTATGGAAAACTTAGATTCAAAAGCATTAGTAGAGGCAGTAAATCACTTGCTAACCGGAAAAGAAATATATATTTCAGCCAATCGAAGTGCAGCTTCCATTGGATTATTTATGCACTACTATCTAGATCTTATTCTAGAGAATACGATTTTACTCGGACCTGTTGAAAATAAACCGGAACAGTTAATACGGTTGAGTAAGAAAGATGTAGTAGTTGGGATAAGCTTTGCGCGTTATACCAAGAGTACTGTTAACATGATGTCATTTGCTAAAGAGCGTGGAGCAACTACGATTGCAATTACCGATAACCTTCTATCACCCATCGTTCCTTATGCGGATGTTGTACTCACTGCATCCAGTCAAGTGCCAACTTTCTTTGATTCGTTTGTCGCTCCTTTGAGTCTTATCAATACACTTCTCGCCTCAGTAGGAAAGGAACGTATGAAAGATGCTGAAGATCGGCTTGAAAAAATGGAGGAATTCTGGGAAAGATTTGATACGTTTTATTCTAAATAATATAGGCTGCTATAAATGTTCCAAAGGGTTACGTTTGGAGGTGCTTTTCTAAAAATATGCACCGAATGACAGTTCTTATGACATCTCAAATGGCATATATAAAAGCAAAAATCGCCCCAAAACTGGGCGATTTTTCTTTGTTATAAATTCCTGCTCTTTTTAAACTAAAGCTCCCTTTTGTTTAAGTACAATTTTTCACAAATAACCCTATTAATCTTGAGATAAATAATCCAATTTCTTTCAGAAATTCTTCAATAATATAATTGGAACCTATATTGCTCAACATTTTATTAAAGAATTTTATATCAACTTCGTCACCATACAAATCTTCTCCGTTAGGGAAATAAGCATTCCTACTGCTGTTGTAGGAACGCCCCCTTTAGTTGAAGAAGGAACGCTGCAAACTAATAGGGTAATGTAGCACTTTACTTCTTGGATAAATAATATCTTGAATTAGCAAAAAATATGGTTCCAAAAAGAAACAACATAACTATAAACCAACTTGCAATAGCTGCATAATCACCTTTGAAAACAAATTCACTCGTTAAAGTAACAAATACCATAATTGCCATAACAACATATAAACCTATTAAATGCTTCATTAGTTAGATCACCATCCTTATTACGACTTATTTGTCTCCCTTAGTTTACCAAATAAACCCAACTATTTAAACTATCCTGCCCGTTAGTTAATTAGGAAAAGGATATTGCGGCAGAATCCAAGTGGCATTGGAATTGACAGCTATTTTGACACTACATTTTAAGGGTACAATACTTATTGTCCAATATAAAATATTAAGTCAATTGCTATGTCAAAAATGATGGAAGTGGCTAAAAAACCTTAATAAATAAGGAAAATGACGTGTGCAAATTCTCACGTCATTCTTTTTGCCATTTATCAATTAAGCACCCGAAAACGGAACCCTTTATAAATGTTCAGCAGTCTGCTTTTTTCTTATGTAAGAATCAACTAATACATTCTTCGTTATAATCATGCGATACTAATGACATTAGAATCTCATTTTCAATGCAGCGTGCTGCATAAGTCGCAAGCTTCGTTCCTTTTCCTCTAGAATAGCTCTCAATCGCCTTAATCAATCCTATCGTACCGATAGAAATTAGATCTTCCGTATCCTCACCTGTATTTTCAAACTTTTTTACAATATGAGCTACCAAACGTAAATTGTGTTCGATCAAAAGCCCTCTTGCTCTTTCATCTCCATTTGCCATATCTTTTAAGTACTGCTTTTCTTCATTCTCAGACAGTGGCTGGGGGAACGCATTGTTTTTAACGTATGAAACAAAAAGCATGACTTCTTTGAAAAAATAGGCCAACACACCTACTAATGACATAACAGCACCTCCAAGACATTTCTTCCTCCTTAAACTTTATGCGAAGCTGGGCTCGGGTGTGTCTGTACATATCAATTGGACTTTTTTATTTCATTCGGGAAATTGATGAAGAGGATGGTGTATAAGAAGGTGATGATTCGAATCCAGTTAAATAAATTGGTAATTTTTCATAAGGGTAATTTATGTGTACACTTTCACAAACTTTTATTATAATAATAGTTGTAAAGGGGGAAACACAAATGATACATCCTAAGGTCATTTTCGCTTCTACAAGACCTTATTCGTTAACAGCATCAATCATTCCTGTCCTTTTTGGAACGATTTTAGCATTACAATGGACAAGCATCAATTGGACTACATTCTTACTCACACTCATAGGTGCTGTATTTTTACAATGCGGGACAAACCTTGTAAATGATTATTTTGATCATGTTAAAGGTGCAGATATTCCAGGTTCATTAAGTCCTTCTGGTGTTATTGATCGAAAAGAAATGACACCTCGACAAGTTTATATTACCGGACTCATTTTCTTTAGCTTAAGTATTATTGTGGGACTGATTTTAACTGCATTAACAGGACCAGTAGTTCTCTTTATTGGTATTCCATCATTATTAGTCGGCTACTTTTACACAGCAACACGGTATGCATTAGCATATAACGGTTTAGGCGAGGTAGCTTCTGGCAGCACGCTAGGAATTCTAGCGGTGGTTGGTTCTTTTTATACACAAACGCTTAACCTGAACATGGAAGTCTTCTTAGCAGCTATACCGAATGCGCTTCTTGTTATGGCCATTCTACATGCCAACAATCTTCGAGATTTTGATACGGATAAACAGATTGGCAAAACAACGATAGCAGGATTGATCGGTAGGAAAGCATCTCGTATCGAGTTCTATGTCCTCATGCTTGGGACTTATATTAGTTTAGTTGCTCTAGTATTTTTAAATATCTTACCGGTATGGAGCCTTATTGCTGCAATAACGCTGCCGATTGCGTTAAAAGGACTACAGATTGCTGTATCTACGTGGGAAGCTAAACAGCTTAACAAAGCACTAGGATTAACAGCTATGCTTCACATGGCTTTTGGCATCCTTCTATGCATCGGAACATTAACAGGTATCCTATTGTAAAAAAAAGACATCCTCCTATAATCGGAGGATGTCTTTTTTTATCCTTTTCCAGCTTGAAATCCAGGGTACAGTGTCATTCCGCCATCCGCGATCAATGTTAATCCTGTAACATAGCTCGCTTGGCTTGACGCCAGCCAAACCGCTGTTGCTGCAATTTCTTCAGGCTCACCTATATACCCCATCGGAATGAGTTTCAAAACTCCTTCTTTCTGTTTTGGATCTGAAAATTTTTCAGCATTGATCGGGGTGTTAATTGCACCTGGAGCGATGCTGTTGATTCTAATCTTCTTTGGTGCATATTCTAAAGCAAGTGTTTGTGTCATCAGCTTGATACCGCCCTTACTTGCTGCATAATGTACAAAGTGCGGCCACGGGATGATTTCATGCACACTTGACATATTGACAATCGATCCCTGAATATCATGTTCTAGAAAATAATCAATCGCTTCTCGGCATCCTAGAAATTGACCAGTTAAATTTGTAGATATTACTTTGTTCCAATCTTCTAATGTCAGTTCGTGTGAAGGTACCTCGTTTTCAATTCCTGCATTATTGACCATCACATGAAGTGAACCGAATTCTTCTACCGCTTTTTTTATTAAGTTCTTAATATCTCCCTCTTTGGTTACGTCTCCCTGCACTGCAATGGCATTTCCGCCGCGCTGCTTAATTTCTTCTATAATTGCATTTGATTCCTTCGATTGCTTATCTGAATGATAATTAATGACAACATTTGCTCCCTCTTGACCAAAACGAATTGCACAAGCTTTCCCAATACCTGTAGCTGCTCCTGTAATAATTACTGTTTTTCCTTCTAAATCTGGATACATACAACCCACTCCTCTTATTTACGTTTTTGTAAATCCTAACATTACACCGCCTAGGATGATCAGTACACAACCTGAGATAACCCATATGACTTCCTTTTTACTCCGTTTTTCACCTAGTATAAAAATCCCGCCTAGAGTTGAAATAATAATCCCCGTTTGTGATAAAGAAAAACTTGTTGCAATTCCGATCAAAGGTAATGCAAGCAATAGCGTTAAGTTTCCCGTACTCCAGATCAAGCCTGTCAAAATGTTTCTCATTGAGTACTTATTAAACGGCTTATGTTTAAAAGACATCACCAATGCTCCTATAAACATACCTATCGCTTGAGGAAGAATTGCCTCCCACCCGTTTATTTCAAACCATCTGATCAGTACGACGTATGTAACATATCCGACAGTTGAAATTAAAAGAATCGTGATTCCTTTTTTGAAATTTTGGTTTTCTTTTTCATTTGCCTTCTTACTTCTACGGGAAGTCAGCAATGCCCCAGCCACAATCGCGACGATGGCAGCAAGTCCGATCATAATCTCCGTCGTTGTTTTCCATTCATGAAAAACAAGTACGCCAAAGAGTGTTGTGCCAAACAATTGCATACCTGTTGATAAGGGAACAATCTTTGAAACCCCTAAATAATCGACACTCGCAAATTGATTTCGCTGACCGATTACCCAGAAGATTCCCGAAATCACTCCGATCGCAAACACAGCCATGTTAAGGTCAGGCTGAACAATAAAGAATGCTACAAGGGAAAACAGTAATGCTCCAAGTGTCATCCCAAAGGTTTGGCTATGGAAGTCACCTCCGAGTTTTTCACTGACTAATACAATACTTCCCCAGCAAACTGCTGTAATTAATGCCCATATGATACCCAATAAAACCACTTCTCTCTTTCTATAAATTGTTAAAACTTAGTATGACCTTTTACGGTTATTGAGTATTCATACCCCTATTTACAATTCCTAAAAACAAAAATACCGCCCTTTTTAAAGGACGGTACGTGAAATTTTATTATTGTTTTACTTATTTCGCAATTTCTTGTAATTGCACTTTGCACTTTCTAACTACATTGTACATAAGTGCGGTAAAGCCTAAACACATTAGTGAAGCGATACCTAAAGTCATCGATTGGGTAAAGTTTTTGTCTTCCACTGGAAGGACTAATCCTACATAGAAGAATGTGCTTACTGCCAACAAAATAAAACCAAAGCGCTGGTAGTCAGCTATCTTTTTTTGAAGTTCTTTTTCTAGTTTGTTTGTCATGCAGCTACCTCCTAACCTCTATAAAAAGAATAACATAGGTAAGTCAGCTACCTGCCAAGCACTTTTTGACAATCTCGTGAAGAAACTATGGCAAAATCGTGATAAAAAAAAACGATTTAAGTCCTAATTATTGGTATTAAAAACGGATTGATTTCTGACTTAATATCTCTTTAAAATAAGCGAAAAAAAGAGCAGACGCAGCGTCTGCTCTTCCTATTTAGTTTTCTAATGCATTCTTTAAATCTTCAATCAAGTCTTCTGCATCTTCAATACCTACAGAGATACGAACCAAACCATCAGTGATTCCTAGTTCTGCTCTGCGTTCTGCTGGAATAGAAGCATGCGTCATTCTTGCTGGAACGGAGATCAAACTTTCAACCGCTCCTAAGCTTTCAGCTAAAGTGAAGTACTTTACTTTTTTAAGGAGTTTATCAGCGTTCTCTTGGCTTCCAACATCAAACGATACCATACCGCCAAAGCCGCCTGACTGTTTTTTTGCGATCTCGTGCTGAGGATGATCTTCAAGACCTGGATAGTAAATTTTTTCAACAGAAGGATGCTCTTTTAAGAAATCAACAATTTTTTTTGTGTTGCTCTCATGAGCTTCCATTCTTAAACCTAATGTTTTAATCCCTCGGATTAATAACCAAGAATCCTGAGGTCCTAATACACCGCCAGTAGAGTTCTGTACGAAGTGCAAGTCTTCCCCTAGCTTGTCGTCGTTTACAACGACTAGACCTGCTACAACGTCACTGTGGCCGCCGATATACTTGGTAGCTGAATGCAAGACGATGTCAGCACCAAGTTCGATCGGATTTTGCCAATAAGGTGTATTAAATGTATTATCCACCATAAAGAGAAGATCTTTAGATTTCGCCCATTTCGCCGCTGCTTCAATATCAGTCACTTTTAATAATGGGTTTGTTGGTGTTTCAACGTAAAGAGCCTTTGTATTCGGCTTTAATGCCGCTTCGATTTGATCCAAATCCGTTGTGTCTACAAACGTAGACTCAATGCCAAGGCGGTTCAATACTTTTGACATGACACGGTAAGTCCCGCCATATACATCATCCGTTAGGATGACGTGGTCTCCAGAATCACACAGCATCATAACAGCTGTTATAGCAGCCATACCTGAACCAAAAGCGAAACCTCGCTTTCCACCTTCAAGATCTTTAATCAACTCTTCTAGTGCATGACGTGTTGGGTTACCTGTTCTTGAATATTCGAATCCTTTATGCACACCAACATCATCTTGCTGATATGTGCTTACCTGATAGATCGGATAGACTAACGCTCCTGTATTTTTATCAGAAGGAATGCCTCCGTGGATTAATTGGGTTTTCCTTTTCATATCAGACGCCTCCTTCATAAATTTTCTTGCTTAAATATCGCTCTGAGCTGTCTGGGAAAATCGTTACAATAATATCACCTTTTTTGGCTGACTGCGCTTCTAATAAAGATGCATGCAAGGCTGCACCGGAAGAACTTCCAACTAAAAGTCCTTCATTTCTCGCAAGCTCTGCTACACGTTTGAACGCATCAGCATCTGTTACCGTGTGTATGCTGTTAAAATAGGAGGTATCCATATATTCAGGAAGAAACTCCATTCCGATTCCTTCCGTCTTATGCGGGCCGGATTCTCCCCCGTTTAATATTGATCCTTCTGGTTCAACAATTACAGTCTTAACATTAGGATTTTTTTCTTTTAAATAGCGAGCAGTTCCCATAAACGTTCCGCCCGTTCCTGCTCCAGCCACAAAAACATCCACTTTACCATCAAGATCTCTCCAAATTTCAGGACCTAACGTCTTGTAATACGTTTTAGGGTTATCTGGATTTGAGAATTGTGCAGGAGAAAACGAATTTGGAATCTCATTTAAAAGTTCCTTCGTTTTCTTTATTGCCCCTTTTATGCCTTCTGATGTTGGAGTATGAATAATCTTTGCACCAAGAGCTTTCATAAGCTCCTGCTTTTCAATACTGAACTTTTCAGGGATCACAAAACAAACATTGATTCCTTTTTTGATCGCAGCAAGTGCGAGACCAATCCCCGTGTTACCTGCAGTGGGTTCAATGACGGTTCCGCCAGGTTTAAGTTTTCCAGACGAGAGCGCACTTTCTAAAAGCTCTACACCTAATCTGTCCTTCACACTGCCACCTGGGTTCATGAACTCCAATTTTGCAAAAAGGCGCACTCCTTCTGGAAGAGAAAACTGTGTGATCTCCATAAGAGGAGTATTGCCGATCAGTTCATGGACATTCTTATAATACTTCATTTTAAAAGCCCTCTATTCAGCGAATACAACATGCCATTCATCTTTTTTAGCAAGCATCTTACGAGCGATCTCTTTAGCACCTTCAAGGCTGTGGTTTGCTGCCCATCCGCACTGTACTTCATTACACGCAGGTACTTCTGTTGCTTCTAATACATCGTTAAGCGTTTTTTCTAAAACTTTTAGGATTTCATCGTAGTTATCATGGTTGATAACAGATAAATAGAAACCTGTTTGACAACCCATCGGACTGATATCCACAACAGTAGAGTGGTGATTACGGATGTTTTCTGCCATCAAGTGCTCGATGGAGTGAAGACCTTCCATCGGCATGTGATCTTTATTAGGCTGGCAGAAACGGATGTCATATTTATGAATGACATCACCGTTAGCTCCAGTAGTCGTACCAGCTAAACGGATGTATGGGGCAACAACTTTAGTATGATCAAGATTAAAGCTTTCAACATTCATTTTTTTAGTCATTATGATTTCAGCTCCTCTACGATTTTTTGAACAAGTTCTGCGGAATTTTTTGATGCCGTTTCTAAAAACTGGTCATACGATACACGCGCATCTTTACCGGCAATATCTGATAACGAACGGATAATAACAAATGGGACGTTAAACTGGTAACATGTTTGAGCGATTGCGGCAGCTTCCATCTCCGCTGCATACAAAGTTGGGAATTTCTTACGTATGTCTTCTACCCTCTCATGATCACTCATAAACGAATCACCTGATGCGATCAATCCTTTAGCAACTTGGATCTCTTCCACACGAGCGCCTGCTTTTACAGCTGCTTCTACGAGTGTTTGGTCCGGCATGTAATTTGCAGGCATCTGAGGAACTTGCCCGTATTCGTACCCAAAGATCGTTGCATCTACATCGTGATGGCGAACATCTGTGGAGATTACAACATCGCCAACGTTTAGATCTGCATGAAAACCGCCTGCAGATCCTGTATTTATGATAGCATCTGGCTCATACATCTGAATCATGAGTGTCGTTCCGATCGTCGCGTTAACTTTTCCGATTCCGGATTTTAAAAGTACAACTTCCTGACCGTTTAAAGATCCTTTATAGAATTCACAGCCTGCAAGCTTTTTTTCCTGAAGCTCTGATAGCTGCTCTCTTAAAAGAACAACTTCTTCTTCCATCGCACCAATAATTCCAATTCTCTTCATCTTAATTCTCCAATAACTATTTTTTTACCGCTTCCATTAACCAGACGTACTCATTTAGCTTTTCAAATGAGACTTCAAAATCGTGCTTTTTAAAAATGTCATCGAGTACCTCTAGTGTTGTATAGTATTCCGTCTGTAAGTCTTTTAATAGATTTAAATAACCCTGCTTTTTTACTTTTTCATGACGTTCTATTTTTTCTGATTCGTGAAGGAATGCGGTATCTGCAAATACAATTTTACCATCTTTTTTAAGCAGCTGGCTATAGTGTCTGATAGCCGTGTCTTTTTCATCGTCTGTGAGGTGATGAAAAGCATACGTACTAACAATCGTATCGATCTCTTTATCTAGTTTAGGGAATGACAAAAAGTCACCGTCATGTAGTTCTAATTGCGGATTTCGTTTAAGTGCTTTTTCACGCATCCCTTTAGAAGGTTCGATCCCTATGACCGTTTTACCTTTAGAAAGCAGTTTTTCGCTTAAATTACCTGTTCCTACGCCAAATTCTAACACCGTCTTGCCAGATCGATTTACCACCGTCTCTAGAATATGTTCATAGTTATGAAATACTTCCTTGTATTCTACTTCCCCTCCAGCTACTGTTTCATCATAAGAAGAAGACCACTCATCAAAAAGCTCTATAAACTCTCGTCCCATTTTAGTCACTCCAAATATTAAAATATATTATTCCTATCAACATACTATGAATTAAATGATTACAGGTTCCAAATTACCACAATTTCGTAATATTATCAAATGTATACACCTGTAAATGATTCATTTTTTGTTAAAATTTATAACCCATATAGTGGCACCAGCAAAACGATTTATTCCGAATTGAGAAAGTGTGCTTGTTTGTAATATAAGACGAAAAAAAGACAACCTTATTGGAGCAGGTTGTCTAAATTATCTTTATTGAACTTGGGTTACACTAGTTGGCTGCCATCCCTTTTCAGGAATCCATTGCAGAACCACATCGTATTTAACCTTTTCCGTTTTAGATTGTACCGTTCCTTTTGATAGATCAGGACCTCCGCCATTTCCAAGCCAGAAGATGGTCATTTGATCTTCTGGGATGTTTGTAGCGTAAGAAAGTGCCTGAACCATCTCTTTCCAGTCTTGAGACTGTGAGTCATATGATTTCTGATGAGGTTCAGTTTGTGAAGTTCCGATTGGTGACCAAGGACCTTCAGGACCTCCGCCTTCTGGTGTTTCACTATCAGGTGGAGTTTCTTCTGTATTTGTTTCTGTATCTTCTTTCTGATTTTCAGACTCATCAGAAGAACTATTCTGATCCCCTTTATCTGATTCCATTTCAATCGAAGAATCTTCTTCTTTTGTTCCCTGATTGCTCTCCGTTTGTTCACTATCTGATGTTGAGGCCGTTTTATTATCATCACCAGAGAAAAGATTGAACGCAACCACAACAATAAGCAAAAATACCAACCCGATAGCTATGTTCAGAAATCGATTTTGTTTTCGCTTTTCTAATCTCGATTCATAGCGCTGATTTCGTTTCATGTTATCCTCCCCCAGTAAATAAGCTCATTCTATTTTACCATGAGCTTCCTGATTGGAACACTTTTTCCTTCTTATTCTCTCAATCTTCTTCTTGGCTGTCTGAAATCTCCATAACTCTCTTTGCGATATCAGCATAAACAGACATCGTTCGGTTAAGTGTACCGTGTTTCATATCCACTACGACTAAAGCAAATTTAGGTTTGTCCGCTGGAAAATAACCTGCGAACCATTTATTAAAAACGTTCGATTTATCACCCTTCTGTGCTGTTCCCGTCTTCCCCGCTACTTGAAAAGGAAGTGATTGCAAAGTGTGCCCTGTCCCTTTTTCATCCCTTACCGTTTTAACCAGTAAAGATTGCAGCCTCATGATCGTATAAGGCGACAGCGAATCCTTTTGGCCCATATGGTCTTTAAATGCGACCAATTCCGTACCGTTGGCAAAATTCACTGATTTAGCAGCTTTAACTTCCGACCATTCACCTCCCCTTGCAATAGTAGCCATCATATTAGCAGCTGCTAGCGGAGTAATTTTGACATCCAGCTGCCCGATGGCGGTCTGAGATATGGCGAGTGGTGATTGATAATCCTGAATCTTTTTATTAGAATTTCTGATCTGTCCTCGTTCTTCCTGATAAAAATGTGAAAAGTCATCATAGTGGTAGATTTGTCCTCTCCACCCATTTAGATCAAGAAGACCTAGTTTAGAAGCATAATCTTCAATAAAATCAGGATCTTCCCCAGCCATTTCATTGGCGAGATCGCCAAATGTCTTATTGCAGCTTTGGGCAAAACTATCCTCAAAATTTAACATACCTAACTTTCTTTCATCTTCTTTTCCATAGATGTTTACATTACAATCATAAAGTGTATCGTTTTGAACCTTGTTTTTCTCAATTGAAGCGGCAGCTGTTACTATCTTAAAGATTGAACCAGGAATTTGATGACTAGTCATCTTGTTTTCGTGTTTATAGATCGTCTCACTATTAAATACTGGCCGGCTCGCCATTGCAAGAAGTTCACTCGTTTCTACATCAAGCAATACAGCGCCTCCTGCTTCAAGTTCATGCTCACTCAAATATTTTTCCACAGCTTCTTGCATTTTTTTATCAATAGTTGTTGTCACATGTAAAGGGTACAGCGGATTTGTCTGTGCACGATATTTAACATCCAGTCCAAATAAAGGATTACCTTGCCTGTCTACATGATAAATAAACTGCGTTTCACCTTCAGAAATCAAAAAAGGATCAAACGTAAATTGCATACCATTTTTACCGGTTTTGGTTGATGTGCTTATGGTTCCTTTTTCTAATTTATCTCTATACTTTTCCTTTATTAAATCCGGGTCTTCTCCGACAGCCCCGATCACATGATTTGCAAAAGGAAGAGGTTTTCTTTTGGTGACAAGCTGTGCATACAAGCCCGGGATTTCTAATTCATTAATCTGATTCATCTGCTGAAGAGTCAGCTCTTTAGGAAGCATTAAAGCAGCAGGTTTTTTCATGCTTAAAATCATATTTTCTATTCTTTCCGAGGGAATGTGAAGGATATTTGATATTGTGTTTACTGGCCAGTCCTTTGTATAGAGACTGGGGAACACAACAACTTGAGGTTCTACATCTGTAGAAAGCAGTTCACCATTGCGGTCTAGAAAATAGCCTCTCCCATCATTAATCGTAAAACGGTGAGTCCGCTGGTTTACACTTTCTTCAATTAAATTTACATGGTTTTTTGAAAAGGATTTGGTTGAAATAAGCTGTATATCTGCTAAACGGTAGATCAGACCGATAATAGATATTAATATGATCACACCTGCAGCGATTGTTCTTTTACGAGATAACAATGTGGTCACCTCCCTAACCACATTTTCGCCTCATCTCTACCTTCTTAAACAACAGCTGTTGAGGGTGAACCCTGTCAGCCTTCTTTTTTGGATCAAAGATCTAAATGGAGTTTTCACGGTACGTGTTCTTATAATCTGTTATTTTACAAACCAGCACGTATCTGGTTTTGATTCATTCCACTTTTCCCCTTCGGTTCATATAAAAAAGGGGCTTAAACTCAAAAGTTTTTACACTTTTGAGTCAGCCCCTTTCTTCACGTTCATTCATTTATTTTACTTCAAGAATAACTACGTTGATTTCTCCGCCAGGTGTTTGAACAGAGACCTTGTCACCTGGTTTTTTACCTAACAAACTTTTAGCCATTGGAGAATCGTTAGAAATTTTACCTTCAAACGGATCTGCTTCAGCACTTCCAACGATAACATAGGTCTCTTCATCCCCATCAGGAAGCTCTTTAAACTTAACAGATTTCCCAATGGAAACGTTATCAGATTGGTCTTTATTATCTTCTATAATCACTGAATCACGAATCATCTTTTCTAATTGAACAATACGCGCCTCTACAAACGCTTGCTCGTCCTTTGCAGCATCATACTCAGAGTTCTCAGAAAGGTCACCGAAGCTTCTTGCTACTTTTATTCTTTCAACAACTTCTTTTCTGCGTTCTGTTTTTAAATATTCCAATTCGTTTTCTAATTTTTGCTTACCTTCTAATGTCATATAGTGTTTTTTCTCGTCTGCCATGTTTATTCACTCCTTCAATAATCAGTACCCTTGTTACGTTATATGAAAATTCCGGCAGGGTATGTATAAAAAATAGGACAATAGTTGAATGCCATGCCGTTTAAAGAAAAGATTACCCAAGTATACCGAAAAAATGAGGAGAGTTCCTCATTTTTTCAATAATGCTTTCTCTTCTAAAATGGTTTTTATTTTTGTAACCATCAAATCTATTGCAACACGGTTTTGACCGCCTTCTGGGATAATAATGTCTGCGTACCTTTTTGTAGGTTCGATAAACTGATTATGCATCGGTCGCACCACTGAAGTATATTGATCGATTACTGATTCTAAAGTTCTGCCTCGGTCACGTATGTCACGGACCATTCTTCTGATGATTCGTACATCAGCATCAGTGTCGACAAATAACTTTATGTCCATCAAATCACGTAAACGCTCATCTTCGAGTATAAGTATACCTTCCAATATAATGACATCTTTAGCATCAACTGGGATAATTTTATCACTTCTTGTATGTGCTGTATAGTCGTACACAGGTTTTTCAATCGATTCATAGGCAAGAAGTGATTGAATATGCTGGATCAATAGATCGTTATCAAAAGCGAGTGGATGATCATAATTCGTATTCAACCGCTCTTCCATTGACTTCTCAGATTGGTCTTTATAATAAGCATCCTGCTCAATAATAAGGATCGACTGATTCGCAAACTGCCTATAGATCTCTTTCGCTACCGTTGTTTTACCTGATCCGGACCCGCCTGCAACCCCAATTACGATAGGTTTTTGTGCCATTTTACTACTCCTCCAAACTACTCTACCTTTAGGTTTTTCGTATGCTCACCATCATACCATCTCCTACCGGCAAGATTGAAGAATAATAATCAGGATGCTGCATGATATATTCATTAAAGCTTCTAATTTTTTTCACGAGAGAACGCAGCCTTCTGCTCTCTAAGCCTTTTTCATCCGCGACATAGCCCCTAAAGAGTACGTTATCTGTAATGATCATACCGTCTTGTGACAGCATTGCAGAATAATGATCAAAAAAGTTTTGATACTGCCCTTTTGCTGCATCGATAAAGATAAAATCATATGATGCATATTGTTCTACTTGACTCTGTAATTCATTCGCATCACCAAGCAATAAGGTTATTCTATCATTGAGTCCTAGTGCGTTTACGTTTTCTTTTGCTATATTGTACCGTTCTTCATCTCTTTCAATACTTACTATTTCGGACGTCTCATTCGCAAGAGCCATCCTTATAGCAGAATAACCGATTGCTGTACCCACTTCGAGAATTCGTTTAGGGGATTTAATCCTGATATAAGATAATAAGGTCTCCATACCTGATAATTCCATGATCGGTACATCATGCTCTTTCGCATATTGCTCCATTTTTAAAAGATGTTCAGAGCGTGTAGGGATTAAATTTTCTAGATATTGGTTCACACTATTTGAGACCAAAGTAACACGCCTCCTTCACACTAACCCGGTATATTGTAACATAATCTTTTTGTGAAGGCGAGAGGCCAGGATATTACCTATCATTGAAAACATTATAAAAAGGATACTATATGTCAGTATCCTCATAAAACATTACTGCTCTTTATGCCATACTTTCCATTCATCTTTATATTTCTGGTAAATGGCATGGTGTTCTTGCAGGGTTTTCGTATAGATCACTTCTCCGTTCGGTCTTGCATAGAAGAATAGTTCTTCCATCTTAACGGGCTTTAAGGCAGCTTCAATTGACTTTTCTCCTGGAGATGCAATAGGACCAATAGGAATTCCTTTATAGCGGTACGTATTATAAGGAGAATCGACTTTAAGGTGCTCATATAAAACCTGTACACCAAAATCTTTTCTAGCATATTTAACCGTTGGGTCAGAATCCAACTTCATATCTTGATCTAATCTATTATGAAAAACACCCGAGATTTTTTTTCGATCCTCTTCACGTTGAGACTCTTCTTCAATAAGAGAAGCTAACGTAATGGTTTCAAATACTGAATATCCGCTTTTCTTCATGTCACTCTCATACTTAGCAATAACAATTGAAGACTGTTCAACCATTTTATCTACGATATCTTTCAACTCAGGCTTCTTTTTGTCAAAATCATAGGTCGCAGGAAACAAGAATCCTTCTAACGGATAATAGAGTCCCTCTTTGTAAATATCATCTGGTATATTCTTATATTTTTTAGACAGCTCTTTTAAGAAAGTTCGGCCCTTCATCACTTTTAAAACTTCTTCTTTTTTATAACCTGTTTTTGTACTTATTTCTCCAGCAATTTGAGGAACATTATACCCTTCTGGAATGGTTAAAGTGAGTTCTGGTTTTTTAAATAACTTCCCTTCTTTAAGAGCAGCGATAATTTCGGTAAGGTTCATGGATGGAGACAGTTGATAAACTCCTGCTTGAAAATTGCCTTCTCCCGTAACACGTGTATACAGTTTAAAGAACTTTCCGCTGTTAATAACTCCTTTTTCCTCTAGCTCTTCTCCGATACTCTCAGCATTAGAGCCGATTGGAATCTCAACAGTGACACTCTCTTTATTCGCTGAATCCATTGCTCCCAAATTCTTATTATAGTAAAAATATAGAATTCCAGCCGCAAGGACAATCACTGTTACAAACAAAGCAACTATAGTTAAAATGATGGATTTTTTACGTTTCTTTTTCTTATTATCTATGTAATTCCCAGAAGACTGGAGTTGTATCATCCTTTTTCCCCCTTCCATCTGTTTAATTATACTTTCGCTTGCAGAAATTGTCGAGATTAGCAGTAATAACAAAAATAGGATAACCCTCGAAGAGTCATCCTAACACATGTTTAGTTAAGTAAAGAATAAATTTTAGATTGCTACGAAATGATTTTATTTCTTCTAAAGGTTCACTGCATTGGGCATTTTCTGAACATCGATGCAAGTTGATTGGAGCGTAAGGTGGCCGACTCCTGCGGGACGAACAATCAGGTGGAGACTCCTAATGGCGCAAAGCGGCAGGAGGCTCCCCGAGGAAAGCATGCAACCTGGAGCGGAAATCAACTACTTCCAAAACCTCCAATGTAATCACAAAGTAATCGCGAAAAAAGCACAAAAAAGCTGCCAATAATATGGCAGCCATCTTACAATTATTCCGTTTCGTACTCATCATCTTGGAACGTATTTAGCATTTCCTCGATCATATCCCACTCTTCGTCCGTTTCAAGAGGGAATAAAGCAAGATCATCATCTGCTTCTCCCTTTTCTTCATAACGGAAAGGGAATACTTCTACTTCATCCGTATCGTCATCTTCAGAATCAGATACAGGAATAGTTACCATGTATGATTTTCCAGTCTGGTCAACATCAAATTTGAAGAGTACTTCAAACAGGTTTTCATCACCGTTCTCATCCGGAATAATAATACGCTCGCGTTCTTCTTTTGCCATTATAGGCTCACCTCAATTTTTATTTTTTTGGCTATCCATATATCCTTGCAGAATGATAACAGCAGCTAGTTTATCAATGACCTGCTTACGTTTCTTTCTGCTTACATCAGCGGATATAAGAGTACGTTCAGCTGCCATTGTTGTCAGCCTCTCATCCCATAGGATAACCGAAAGACCAGTAAGACTTTCAATTTCTTTCGCAAAGTTTTGGCAAGCCTCACCGCTGGGGCCGATCGAACCGTTCATATTCTTTGGCAGGCCGATCACCACTGTGCCGATTTCATACTCTGAAATCAGTTCTTGAATTCTTTTTAAGTCTTCTTCAGGATGGTTAGGACGCCTTCTGATTGTTTCTACGCCTTGTGCTGTCCAGCCAAGCAGGTCTGATACAGCAACACCAATCGTTTTTGTACCGACGTCCAATCCAAGTATTCTTGTCATTAACGACTGCTTCCTTCTTTTTGGTTTAAAAGGTAAGATTTTACGAGCTCTTCGATAAGCTCGTCCCGCTCAAGTTTACGGATTATACTTCTCGCATCATTGTGACGCGGAATATATGCCGGATCACCTGAGAGCAAATAACCAACAATCTGGTTGATCGGATTGTAGCCTTTATCCTGCAGGGCGTCATATACAGAAAACAGGACAGTTTCAACATTTGTCTTATATGCATCATCTTCGTTGAAATTAAACTTCATCGTCTTGTCCATTGAACTCACTTGCGAACACCTCTTTCTGAAGATCTCCCTTAAGGGACAAATTAGTTATTTTCTCTATTGTACATGATAGATGAACGCTTAGGAAACCGTTTTAATCAATTCAACTGCAGAATCTATGCCTTCTTCTAACTTTGCAGGGTCTTTTCCGCCTGCTTGTGCCATGTCCGGACGACCGCCACCGCCACCGCCGCAACGAACAGCGACTTCTTTAACAAGGTTGCCTGCATGGTATCCTTTTGATACTAAATCTTTTGTAACCCCAGCAACAATATTTACTTTCCCTTGGTTTTCAGCACCTAAAATAACGATTCCGCTCTGAAGTTTGTTCTTTAGGTCATCCACGATCGAACGTAAACCATTCATATCAGAAGCACTCACTTTTTTCGCGATTACGGATACTCCGTTAATCGTTTGCACTTCGTCAACGAGACTTCCTGCTTCAAGGTTTCCAAGTTTTGCTGTTAAGGATTCTTTCTCTTTTTGCAGCTCTCGAATTTGTTCGTTCAGAGCATCAATACGCTGAGGAACATCCTTAAGATTTGTTTTTAGTTTTGCAGCAGTATTTTTTAACAACTGAACTTGGCCATTCATCAATCGATAAGCTGCTTCTCCGGTTACTGCTTCAATACGTCTTGTACCAGCACCGATTCCTGATTCTGATACGATTTTAAACAATCCGATCTCAGCCGTGTTGTTCACATGACATCCGCCACATAACTCCAAGCTGTAATCTCCTACTTTGACTACACGAACGGTCTCACCGTATTTTTCTCCAAAAAGGGCCATTGCTCCCATAGCTTTTGCTTCGTCAATGTTTTTCACCATTTTTTCAACAGGAATGTTCGCCCACACTTTTTCATTTACAATCTCTTCAATTTTCTCTAGCTCATCTGCAGAGATACTTCCAAAGTGAGTAAAGTCAAAACGCAGTCTGCCTTCTTCAACAAGTGAACCCGCTTGATTGACATGTGTTCCTAGTACATCTTTCAATGCCTGATGAAGCAAATGCGTAGCTGTATGGTTTTTCACTACTTTGGCACGTGTATCTCGATCGACCACTACGGAGACTTGCATATTATTTTCTAATACACCTTTTTCTACACTTACCGTATGCAGATTTTGTCCGTTCGGAGCTTTTTGTACATCTTTCACTAGCAATTGAAGGTTATTTCCTGTAATCGTTCCTGTATCAGCGATCTGGCCTCCGCTTTCCGCATAAAATGGCGTTTCATCAAGGATAACTTGTGCCTCGTCCCCTTCTGAGACCATGGAAACTCGCTCGCCTTTTTGCAGGACTTCAAGGATTCTTGCTTCTCCGCTCAGAGACTCATAACCTGTAAATTCACTTTTCACCGTGATGTCTGAAAGAACACCGCTTTGAACCTGCATGCTGTCAACTTCTTGTCTTGCAGCACGTGCACGTTCGCGCTGAGCTTTCATTTCAGATTCAAAACCTTCTTGATCAACTTCCATCCCATTTTCAGCTGCATATTCTTGTGTTAATTCAAATGGGAATCCAAATGTATCATAAAGCTTAAATGCATCTTTACCAGAAATCACAAGATTGTTCTCTGATTTTTCTTTTGAGATGACATCTTCTAGAATCGCTAAGCCTTCGTTAATCGTTTCATGGAAACGTTCTTCTTCTGTTTTCACAACTTTTTGGATAAATGGTACTTTTTCTTTCACTTCTGGATAGAAATCAACCATGATATCCGAAACAGTCGGTACTAATTCATACATGAAAGGCTTATTGATGTTGATCTTTTTAGCAAAACGAATTGCTCTTCTGATCAATCTTCTTAAGATGTAACCTCTTCCTTCATTTGAAGGAAGTGCATTATCGCCAATCGCAAAGCTTACCGTACGAATATGGTCTGCGATAACTTTAAATGCGGTATCACTTTCAGGGCTTTGTCCATAAGACGTATTTGAAAGTTTCTCTGTTTCTTTGATGATTGGAAGAAAAAGATCCGTTTCAAAGTTCGTCTTTGTATCTTGAATAACAGATACCATTCTCTCTAATCCCATACCTGTATCGATGTTCTTCTTTGGCAGCGGAGTGTACGTGCCGTCTGGATTATGGTTAAACTGAGAAAATACAAGATTCCATACTTCAAGGTATCTTTCATTCTCTCCGCCAGGATATAATTCAGGATCTGATGGATCGTTTCCATAAGACTCTCCACGGTCGTAAAAGATCTCCGTATTCGGTCCACTTGGGCCTTCTCCAATATCCCAGAAATTCCCCTCCAAACGAATGATACGCTCTTCAGGAAGTCCTACTTGTTTTGTCCAAATGTCAAAAGCTTCATCATCTTCAGGATGGATGGTAACAGAAAGCTTCTCTGGATCAAACCCGATCCATTTTTCACTCGTTAAGAACTCCCATGCCCAAAGGATCGCTTCCTCTTTAAAATAATCACCAATCGAAAAGTTTCCTAGCATTTCAAAGAAAGTATGATGTCTTGCTGTGATTCCGACGTTTTCGATATCGTTTGTACGGATTGATTTTTGAGCATTTGTGATGCGTGGATTATCAGGAATCACACGACCGTCGAAGTATTTCTTAAGTGTAGCTACACCACTGTTGATCCAAAGCAAAGTCGGATCTTCATGTGGAACGAGTGAAGCACTCGGTTCAACACGATGGCCTTTTTCTTGGAAAAAATCGAGGAACATTTGTCTAACTTGAGCTGAAGTCAACGTCTTCATTGTTTTCATTCTCCTTCTAACGTTTTTGATAAAATAAAAAAACTCCCATCCCAAAAAACAGGGACGAGAGTTTGAATTCACGCGGTACCACCCTGGTTACATGCAGAGAGCATGTCACCTCGATTACAGCCTTAACGCGGCATAACGGCAGATTTTCCTTCTGCACTCCAGAGTAGCTTTCCGCTTTCCTTCTTTCTAAAACACCTTTCAGCCAATGGATGTTTCTCTCTTTAGAAAGGAACTAAAACGTACTTATCTCTTTCAACGATTTTTGTTCTTCTAGCGTTAGTATACGTTTATTTATTCTGCCTTGTCAATCGGATTCCTTAATCGGTGTTCCCTAATGTGGACAATGATGACTTTTAATACACTAAATACCGGAACAGCTAAGATCATCCCAGGTACTCCAGCAAGTTCACTCCCTAACAGAAGGGAAAAGATGATAAAGACAGGATGGATGTGCAAATTCTTTCCGACAATGAACGGTCCTAAAATATTGCCTTCAATAAATTGAAGAACAAGCATGATTCCTATTGTGATCCAAACCATCTTCCAAGATATAGTCAGCGCAATTAAAATCACAGGAACCGCACCCAAAATGGGCCCGAAGTATGGAATGATATCTGTTATAGCGATCACGATTCCTAGGAGAATCGGATAAGGCATTCCTACAACCCATAAGGCAACCATGGCTGCAGCACCAAGAATCGCTCCTACAAATAGCTGTCCTCTGATATAGCCTCCAAGCGATTCATCAATATCTTCTAAAAGGTGCTTCCCTTCATGGCGAAACCTGCGTGGTGTAATATACCAGGCAGCTTTTTTAATTTTTTCAAAATCGTTTAAAAAATAAAACACAAGAAAAGGAACGACGATAATGACGAAAAAGTAGTCAGTAATCTTTCTTAAAGAAAAAATAGCATTGGTTAGAACGTTCTGTGCGCTGATCTCCATCTTATCAATATATTGTTCAATTTTGGAGTGAAGGGTATATGGAAGAGCTGACGTTCCTTTGTCAACTCTCGTTAAAAGCTCTTTATAATCTTTTGAAAGAGCTGGTACATTTTCTAACAGCTCTTTTAATTGAACAACAAAATACGGAAAACCCTTTGCGATGCCATACCCTACTCCTCCAAAAAATAAAAGGTAAATCGTTAAAATCGCTACAAATCGAGGAACGCCTCTCTCATGTACATATTCTACAAGAGGATGAAGCAGGTATGTAATCAACGCGGCAAGAAAGAAGGGCAAGAACACTCCTTTGAGTGCTGAAAGGAATGGCTGATATAAAGGATTTAACTTCATGAGAAGGAATAAACATAAAAATAGCAATAAAAGAAGTACAAGCCGGTAAATCCATTTGATTTGATTTTCCTTTGTCATTCTTCCTCACCCTTTTTGTAAAAAACCCCGTCTTCAAACAGACGGGGAGTACGTTTTAATAAATGGCTTTTGCGATGCGCTTTCGAATTTTTTTGGCGCGCCTTGATGACCAAAGGTCGCCAATATCCGAAAAATTCATGTTCATTCTGGACATTCTTGACATCCTTCTATTTCTCACCGCAAATGCCGCCGCTCCAATACCAAGTGCGAAAAGAGAACTCATCGTCCTATTCATGCTTTATCACCTCGACATCAGAGTTATAAAAAAACTTAGGAAGTACTTTCTCTATAAGTCAGGTCACGATCTTCGAATAAATCGTCGAGTGAAGTTAATGAGCCGTCTTCTTCCACTTGATGTAGGGACAGTCTACCTTTTACAATGGAAAGCTCAATAAAACAGTTCCAGCAATAGTACTGGTTCACCCCGATTTTCCCAATATCTTTTCGGCTGCAGTTCGGACATTCCACTTGCTCTCTCTCCTTTAAATTTACTTTTACAAGGGTGTCCTGAAATTTGCCAAAATATACGCAAGAACTGGATTTGAAGGGGCAACCTGCCTATAGATAAAAAAAGAAATGTTCCATTAGATGATGAATATCATCCCTTAGAACATTCCTAGTTTGTTTCGTTAAAGAGTGTATCATTCGTAATTTCTTTTTCCAGTATGGTTTCTTGAAGCCTATGTTTGAGACCAGAATATCTTTCAGATTCATCTGACCGTTGTACAGCCCAAGAGAACGCTTCTTGTTCTCCACATAAAATTAAATATTCTTTACTCCTTGTGATAGCCGTATAAATAAGGTTGCGTTTCAGCATTCTATAATAACTTTTGACAATAGGAAGGATAACAATTGGATATTCACTGCCCTGAGATTTATGAATCGAGCAGCAGAAAGCATGTGTAAAATGATTAAACTCACTTCTTTTGTATGTCACTTCGATTTCATCGAAGCTAATAACAATCTGATCTTCTTTGTCTGTGTTCTCCCTTGCATAAATAATGGCTACAATCTCACCAATATCTCCGTTAAAAACATTATCCTCAGGCTGGTTAACAAGCTGCAGCACCTTATCCCCTTTCCTGTAAAAAACATCAGCAACCTGCAGCTGACGCTGTTTTTGTTTTTCAGGGTTGAATAATTGCTGAAGTTCACGGTTTAGCCTATCTATGCCTACTGGACCTTTATACATGGGAGCTAGCACTTGAATATCTCTAGCTGTATAACCTTTTTTTATGGCATTTTCACACACTTGAATGATGGCTTGAAAAACCTGCTCTCCAGAACATGCAAAAAATCGTCTGTCTTTTTGTGGAATCATCAAGTCCTGAGGCAGATTTCCTTTTTTCATCTCGTGGGCTAAACGGATGATTGAAGAACCTTCAGATTGTCTGTAGATATCAATCAATCGCGTTTGCGGAATATAGTCGCATTCGAGCAGATCTTTTAGCACTTGGCCCGGACCTACAGAAGGAAGCTGATCCTCATCGCCTACAAAAATGATTTGAATATGCTGTGGAAGTGCCTTTGAAAGTGAGTATGCTAGCCAGATATCGACCATCGACATTTCATCCACGATCAACAACTTTCCTACGATCGGATCATCTTCATTTTTTTCAAAATGCCCTGCACCTCTCCAACCCAACAGACGGTGGATGGTATGAGCCGGAATATTCGTGGATTCCGTCATCCGCTTTGCAGCACGACCTGTAGGTGCTACTAATAAGACAGGAAACGGTTCCTTTTTTCCTCGATAATCTTCTATGTTCAAACTTACACCATGAATCTCGCTATAGAGTTCTACAATTCCTTTTATAACTGTTGTCTTACCTGTTCCAGGGCCGCCGGTGAGCACCATGATGGGAGAAGTTAACGCTTTTTTTATGGCCTCCTTTTGACTTTTTGCATATTGGATATTCAGCCTTTTTTCTAAACGTTCAAGTTCCGTTTCAATCTGCTCAACAGGTATATCATAATCCGTACTTTGACTATGTAAAAGCTGATTGATTTTTTGGGCGAATCCTCGTTCAGCAAAATAAAGAGATGGCAAATATACGACATCTTCCTTTAAAATGAGTCTTTTTTCAGCTTCCATATCTTGAATTTCTCTGAAAATACTCATCTCATCAACCGTATCTTTTCCATCGGCCAAAAGCTTTCTGACATCTGTTAAAAGCTCTTCAACAGGCAGATACGAATGACCTAGCTCTGTCCCCTGATCTCTTAAAAGAAATTGGCAGGCCGCTTGGATACGTTCTGGATGGTTTACCTGCATACCGTTGCCTTTTGCTATTTCATCTGCCCGATGAAATCCAATACCCGGTACATCCTCAATAAGACGGTACGGTTCATTCTTCACTACAGAGATGGATTGATCCTGATACGTTTGAAAGATCTTCATCGCCAGCTGAGGTCCGATTCCATAAGGCCGTACGGCCATCATCACCTGATCCAACCCTCTGTTCTGCAGCAGGGCTTCATGTAGATTTTTTGCTTGTTCTTCCGTTAATTTTGGAATTTGGCTTATGTATTCCGGAAATTCTAAGAGCTTCGTAATTGCGTCATCCCCCATGACTTCCACGATATGTTCAGCCGTTTTCTTCCCTATCCCTTTAAACAGGTCGCTCGATAGATATTGAACCATCGCTTCTCTCGATTGAGGTATCTCTTTTTTAAAATATTCAACTTCGTACTGCTTCCCATATTTGGGGTGATCTTTGAATTTCCCATAAAACAGATACCGTTCATCCTCCCTTAATGGAGGGAGGATGCCAGTTATCATGACTTCTTTTTCATCATAATTTTCATTTGTCTCTTTTATTCTAACCCGTGCAACCGTATAAAGACTTTCTGATTGATGATAAATGGTGGAAATCAGTTTTCCTTTTATAAAACGGTTTGTTAGAGACGTTTCATCCTCTAGGTTAAAGGAAGGCTGCTGTGCCATAAAGCATCCCCTTTTAATGTTTTGTATTCTTACTTTCGATATTCCGTTTGCCATTCCCTGCTAAATAATGATCCGGCTGAATTTCTAAGGCTTTATCAAAAGCTTCAAGAGCCTCACCGTTTCGATCAAAGTAGCTTAAACAGACACCTAAGTTGTACCAGGCGTCAGCATGTTTTTCATCCTTCTTTGTTACTTTTTCGAATGTACGCATAGCAGATTCTACATCACCAATTCTCCCCTGACAGAGGGCAAACTGAAAAAGTGCTTCATGATCATCTGGGTTCAGCTCGGTTGCTCTCATCATGTATGGAAATGCTAATTTGTTCTCACCAAGTGAGACGAGTGACATGCCTGCCATGAAATAGGTGTCCGCATCTTGCAATCCGCCTGTTATCGCTTCTTGAAAGAGCTTGGCTGCTTTTGAATACTGTTCAAGATGATAGCATGCAATGCCTGCACCATATAGAGCGGCAGCAGCATTCTCATCAAGTGATAATGCTTTATCAAAAAAATTTATCGCCTTTTCATGCTCATGTACCGCAGAGAGCAGATTTCCGAAATTAATATAATGAACAGGATTTTGAGGATCGGCTTCAATCATCGCTTCGAGGCTTTTCGCCGCTTCTTCAAATTTTCCTTTTTTTAAGTATTCAAGACCTTTTGAAGGTTCCATATCCATACCCCCATCTTTATTTCCTTCCAAAGTATATCAAATCAGGCTAGGATTCGCACAGAGTTCTTTCATAAAACTCGGGAAGCATAGAGCATATGCATCTTCTTAGCAAAAAAAGCTGGCGTTCAGTATGATTCCAACTGATTCGCCAGCTTTTCCTTAATATAATTATAGATATGTGATCGCTTCTCCATTTTTATAAACCGTATCGATCGTTGCTCCGCCTAAACAAACTTCACCATCATAAAAGACCACCGCTTGTCCAGGAGTGATCGCTCTTTGTGGTTCATCAAAGATCACGTTAAGCGCGCCGTTCTCCAACACATGAACAGTTACTCCCATGTCAGGCTGGCGGTATCTAAACTTTGCTGTACATTTGAATTCAGATGGGACAGACTTATCGGAAACAAAACTAGGTTTTACTGCCGTCAAGCTGTCTGAGTAAAGTTTTTCGTTATGAAAACCTTGTTCAACGTACAGTATGTTGTCTTTTAAATTCTTACCAACAACGAACCAAGGATCTCCGCTTCCGCCAATTCCGAGTCCATGCCGCTGACCGATCGTATAATACATTAATCCGTCATGTTTTCCTTTGACTTCCCCGTCTAGCGTTTGCATCTCTCCTGGTTTTGCCGGCAAGTATTGACTTAAGAACACTTTAAAGTCTTTTTCACCAATAAAACAAATACCAGTAGAGTCCTTCTTCTTAGCGGTAGCAAGTCCTGCCTCCTCGGCGATCTTACGGATCTCAGGTTTCTTTAACTCACCGATCGGGAACAGAACCCTTTTTAGCTGTTCTTGTGAAAGCTGGTTAAGGAAATACGTTTGATCCTTATTTTCATCAACACCGCGAAGCATTTTAACTTCACCATCTATTTCAGCTACACGTGCATAATGACCTGTAGCTACAAAATCTGCACCTAAATTCATTGCATGCTCCAAGAATGCTTTAAACTTGATCTCCTTGTTGCACATCACATCAGGATTAGGTGTTCTTCCTGCTTTATATTCTTCCAAAAAGTACGTGAATACTTTATCCCAGTATTCCTTTTCAAAATTCACAGCGTAATATGGAATGCCGATCTGGTTGCAGACCGCTATCACATCGTTGTAATCTTCTGTTGCTGTACAGACGCCATTCTCATCGGTGTCATCCCAGTTTTTCATAAAGATTCCGATAACGTCATACCCTTGTTCTTTTAGTAAAAGTGCGGCAACTGAAGAGTCCACACCGCCACTCATTCCAATAACTACTCGTGTATCTTGAGGTGCCTTTTTGTTTGATTCAGTTTGCATATTGTCCACCTCATTTCTTTCATATGACAAACATTGTAACTTATTTTATTAAACGTTTCACGATTTTTGCTGTCTCGCATGCAGCATACTCGATATCTTCTATATTATTGCCTAACCCAAAGCTAAATCGAACAGATGATTTCGTGCGTTCATCTTCTCCAAACATAGCAGCCAATACGTGCGAAGGCTCATGTGAACCAGCCGTACAAGCGGATCCGCTTGAAGCTGCAATCCCTGCTATATCCAAGTTGACTAAAAGCACTTCCGTCTTTATTCCAGTAAAGCTGACATTTAGGATATGGGGAAGAAAGTATTCGTTACTGCCATTCTCTAAATAATGGATGTCTTCTTCATTCCATATTTTTTTCATCGTATCTCTAAAGTTCATGTAGTTGGAGAATCGTTCTTCCCGTTCTTTTATCGATAATTCGGCGGCTTTACTCAGTGCTGCGATTCCTGCTACATTCTCCGTACCGGCACGGCGTTTTCGCTCTTGCTCTCCGCCGAATCCTTGTGGTAGAAAGGGGACCGATTCTTTTACATAAAGGAAGCCTGTCCCTTTTGGACTATTGATCTTATGTCCGGAAGCACTCAATAGATCTACGTTCAATTCTTCAACATCTATAGAAATCAGGCCATATGCCTGAACCGCATCGGTATGAAAGATGATCTCCTTCTCTTTTAACAAGCTGCCGATCTTTTTGATGTCCTGAGTTGTACCTGTTTCATTGTTGCCATACATGATAGAAACAAGAATCGTTTCGTCTTTAATAGACGTCTTAAGTTCATCAAGAGAGATTCTTCCGTCTTTATCTACTGATAAATACGTAACTTCAAACCCTCTTCTTTCAAGCTCTTGAAAGGTATGCAGAACAGCATGATGCTCTACTCTTGTAGTGATTACATGTTTTCCTTTTTCCATTAATGCAGAAGTGGTTCCAAGTATAGCAAGGTTATCACTTTCTGTACCACCACTCGTAAATATAATTTCGTTTCTAGTGGCATTAATAGATGAAGCGATTCGTGTACGCGCATCATCAAGAACTTTACGTGCACGTCTACCGTATTGATGTATGCTAGAAGGATTTCCAAAATGATCCGTTAAATATGGGATCATCTCTTCAATCACTTCAGGATGAACGGGTGATGTTGCAGCGTGATCCAAATAAACGTTTTTCATCATCAAAATCCTTCCTAAATATAAAACATGTAGGCGTCTTGTGCACCTTCATCTTCATAGTTCGCTAAATCCTCTAACGTAGTTGAATCTAGAACATCCTTTACAGCATCTCTGATTTTAATCCAAAGGTTACGCTTTGCTGGTTCTTCATCATCCATCACCTCTACAGGAGAAATCGGCCCTTCTAGTACACGAATGATATCTCCTGCCGTAATGGTCGAGGCTTCTTTAGCTAAAATATAACCCCCGTATGCACCTCTTATACTTTTTACTAAACCTGCGTTTCTTAATGGCGCGATCAGCTGCTCAAGATAATGTTCTGATAGATTGTGTTCTTTCGCAATATGTTTTAAAGCTGTGGGACCATCACCTGATTTCTTCGCTAATGCCATCATGATGGTTAATCCGTATCTTCCCTTTGTTGATATTTTCATATTGTTCACTCCGTTCTAAGACAAACTTTACTGCATTTTGACATAAAGGCAATGTTCTTCCCACGATTAAACCGATCGTGACACAAAACAAAATTGTTCCATATGAAATAGGACCATTCAACACCCAGCCGAAAAACAGAACTGTTAACTCCATAAATAATCGGATCCTTGAGACTTTCATTCCTGACTTTTCTGTTAAGGCAAGCATCAGACTATCCCTTGGTCCTGCTCCACGATTAGAGGAAATGTAAAGACCGATACCAAAGCCTAAGATTAGTATTCCGATTAAAAGATAAAACCATCTACCTGCTAGCGTGATCGGGCTATGAAAAATGGGGAGCCATAAATAAAAATCAATAAACAGACCGACACAGATCATATTTAAAAAGGCTCCTATTTGTGGAAACTTCTTTGTCAAAAGCGCAGTTGCTAATATAACGAAGAAACCCATAATGATCGACCAGGTTCCTATCGTTAAACCAAACTGTGAAAACAGGCCGATGTGAAGTACGTCCCATGGAGCACTTCCGAGCTCAGCTTTTATCATTAATGCAATTCCAAAGGCCATTATAAATAAGCCCACAAAAAAAACAGACCATTCAATCAGAAATTTGACCGGTCTTGATGGCTTTGGGTCTTTCATTCTGCAAATCCTTCCTGGCTGAAGCTTTTTTTAGCAACCGAAAATAAAATCTAAAGATTATTATAACACGAAATAGTTGCATCTTGCATGAAGGACTAATGTATAGTATTGTCATATGACAATTAAGAACACGTGTACGGAAGGATGAATATACATGGACTTGTTTTCCTATAAAGATGAAAGTTCACATTCGTTAAAACGCCCTCTAGCCAATAGGATGCGGCCTCGAAAGATCCAAGAGTTTATTGGCCAGGAACACATTGCAGGAGAAGGCAAACTCTTAAGGAGGGCGATCGAAGCAGATCAACTGACACCGATGATCTTTTTTGGTCCTCCAGGTACCGGAAAGACTACCCTGGCAAGGATCATTGCGAATTCAACATCTGCCTGGTTCGAACAATTAAATGCTGTAACCTCAGGAGTAGCTGATTTAAAAACCGTCATGAATGCTGCAAAAGAACGACTTTTATTAGAGGATAAAAAAACCGTTCTTTTTATCGATGAGATCCATCGGTTTAACAAGAATCAGCAAGACGCCCTTCTTCCTTATGTTGAAGATGGAACCGTAATCTTAATAGGTGCTACAACGGAAAGTCCGATGTTTGAGATCAACCCGGCACTCTTGTCGAGATCCAGATTATTCCGCTTTGAACCTTTAACAGATGAACATATCGCTAAAATCATTGAACAAGCATTGAATGATGATGAAAGAGGATATGGAAGGCATCCCGTGAAGATGCAAAAAGAAGCAATCGATCACATCGTTTCAATTGCTAACGGCGATGCCCGTACCGCGCTGAATGCTGTGGAGCTCGCAGTACTCACCACAAAGCCCGATAAGAACGGTGACATTAACATTACACTCGAAATCGCAGAAGAATCCATTCAGCAAAGAGTCTTGCAATATGATAAAAAAGGAGACAACCATTATGATACAGTCTCTGCCTTTATTAAAAGTATCCGCGGTTCAGATCCCGACGCAGCCCTTTACTGGCTTGCTAAAATGGTCTATGCCGGTGAAGATCCACGTTTTATAGCACGACGTCTGATGGTCCATGCTGCAGAAGATATTGGTCTGGCTGACCCAAACGCTTTACTTGTTGCCCAAGCAGCTAGTTATGCAGCAGACTTTATCGGCATGCCTGAAGCAAGAATACCACTTGCAGAAGCAACCCTGTATTTAGCAACCGCTCCAAAAAGCAATAAAGTTATTTTAGGAATTGATAAAGCCTTAGACGCTGTAAAAAAAGAAAAAACAGGGCTTATACCGATCCATCTGCGTGATGCCCATTATAAAGGGGCAAAGGAATTAAAACATGGTGCCGATTATAAATACCCTCATAATTTCGAGGATGGCTATGTACCACAGGAATACTTACCTCAACACATGCTTGGAAAATCATTTTATGAACCAACAGAACGAGGCTACGAGAAAAATATCAAAAAAAGATTAGACTATTTCAATAACCGCAAGAAAAATGGTGAGTAAATCTATCATTCTTTTAATACTCTTATCAAACTAGCAAATTTTTTATGCTTTTGCGTATAGGATTCTTTCTCTTTGGTAAACATGAAAATATTAAACGATATTTTTTAAAAGCTAAGGAGAGGATTCACGTGTCAAAAATCAGACAGGACGCTTGGTCAGAAGAAGACGATCTGCTATTGGCCGAAACGGTATTGCGCCATGTCCGTGAAGGAAGTACACAGCTTCATGCCTTTGAAGAGGTTGGAGATAAATTAGAACGGACGAGTGCTGCAGTTGGTTTCAGATGGAACGCGATCGTCAGAAAAAAATATGAACAAGCTTTAAAGATTGCTAAAAAACAAAGAAAAGAGCGGCAGCGCGCTCTGGCTAAATCTCAACAGCAGTCTAAAACTGCATCAAAGCCAGCCATTCAGCCTATTAAATCACCACAGATCCATGATGATGAAACCTACCATCCTGAGGAATTCTTTAAAACTCCTTATACGTTTGATAGAGGAACAGCTGGGTCTGCAAATGGGCTCGACTCGCAGCCTGCTGCATCAACAGTGAACAATATTCCAGCTGCATCTGCCAATTCAACTTATCAAGCACCACAACCTAGTAAACAAGAAGAATTAACGTTAGATGAAGTAATAGACTTCCTAAACGGCTTAAAAAGAAATGGGATGTCGAGTGGAAAGCTTGTACAGGAAAACATGGAATTACGTTTACAGATGAACGAATTACTTCAACAAAATAAAGTAATGAAAGAACAGTTGGCCGTCCTAGAGAAAGAACATCAGACTGTTCAAGAAGATTATCAAGCTCTCATTCAGATTATGGATCGAGCAAGGAAGATGGTTTTGTTTCAGGATGAAGAAACCAATCAAAGTTTCAGAATGGATAAAAACGGCAACTTAGAGAAGCTGGCGAAGTAAAATAAGGAGCTAGAACTTAAAAGTGTAAAAACTTTCGAGTTCTAGCTTCTTTTTTTATCATATGAAGAGAAGAAAAGGACGTTTTGATGAATCAAAAACAGATGGGGTACTGAATTTGAAAGATTACAAGCAAATGTGAGTGTCTTTCAAGCGGTTTTTCGTTAATAGGAAGACTTGCATCATCAAGTTTACGCGAAAATCACCCCATTCCTGCGCGAAGATCAATATTTTTGCGCGTAGCTCGACGATACTGCGCGGTTCTCGAAAATTTTGCGCGAACGTGTAACAGATTTAAAAAAACGTACCGTAAAACATTTATTGAATATAAAAAAAGCTGACGTTAGTCAGCCCTTTTTACATATAAATTAAAACGATTCTATCTGATTCTTTCCACTGTTATGTTGTTCTTTTCGATTATTTTATTAATTACATAACCAGCCATGTACAACCCTGAGACAGATGGAACAAATGCGTTTGAGGATGGCGGCATTTTCGCTTTACGTATCCCTGGTGCATTCTCAGGAACGATTTCTTTTCTGATCTCTTCGCGAATCTGAATCGGTTTTTCATCTGAGAATACAACTGGAATCCCTTTTGTAATTCCTTCTTTTCGTAAGCGTTGGCGGATAACCTTTGCAATCGGATCGTAACTTGTCTTAGAGATATCTGCGATCTGAAGCCTTGTTGGATCCATCTTATTTGCAACACCCATACTTGAGATAATCGGAATGTTGCGGTTTAAACATTCCTTCATAAGATGAATTTTATAAGAAATCGTATCTGACGCATCAACGACAAAATCTAGTCCGTATTCAAAGATTTGTTCATATGTCTCTTCCGTATAAAACATCTTTAAGGCGATAACTTCACAATCTGGATTGATTAACGCAATCCGTTCTTTCATCAAGTCTACCTTTGGTTGTCCTACTGTATTAACAAGTGCGTGTATTTGACGATTAACATTTGTGATGTCTACATCGTCTTTATCTATAAGAATTAGGCGTCCTACACCTGATCGAGCAAGAGCTTCTGCTGAAAAGGAACCCACTCCGCCAATTCCGAGTACAGCAACCGTTGTGTTTTTTAGAACGTTAATTCCATCTTTTCCTATCGCAAGTTCATTTCTTGAAAATTGATAAAGCATCTTGTTTGAAATCTCCTTTCAACGTGCACATGGATAAAAAATATGCATCTTTATCAGCATATCCATTTTCCAATACAAAATCAATACGCTTACTCGGTATAATTCAGACACACAAAAAATGAGCCCCAAAAATGCCGTCTTCCCTTAGTTTTGAACCTGCTCTCGCAGGTGGGTGCCCTGTTTCGCATTTTGTCCGTCCCCTATCTTTCAGGGCATGGACGCCGTGAGAAAACACAAGCTCCCTAGTAAATAATGTTGGCTCAAAACTTTCGGGTTGTTGACGGTCATCATAGGACCCATCGTTTAAATAAATACTATCATAGGAAATGAGAACTTACAAGACAAAATGTGTCTTTGTAAAAACAATTCTTATTTTTCTAAATTTTCATTAATTTGACTCTTGTTTTACTTTTAATCCTAAATGCAGTTCTTCCAATTGCTTCTCGCTAACTGGAGAAGGAGCATTCGTCAATAGACATGATGCCGACGCGGTTTTAGGGAATGCGATCGTGTCTCTTAAGTTTGTTCTTCCAGCAAGAAGCATAACCATTCGGTCTAATCCAAGTGCAATACCGCCATGTGGAGGAGTACCATATTCAAAGGCATCCAGTAAGAATCCAAATTCTTCACGAGCCGCTTCCTCACTAAACCCTAATGTTTTAAACATTTTTTCCTGTACATCACGTTGGTAAATACGCTGTGATCCTCCACCTAACTCATATCCGTTAAGAACGAGGTCATAGGCTTGTGCTCTCACTTCAGCTGGGTTTGTATCCATGAGATGAAGGTCTTCTGTCTTTGGCATTGTAAAAGGATGGTGCAAGGCCACGTAGCGCTCTGCGTCTTCATCAAACTCTACAAGCGGGAAGTCCACGACCCATAAGAAGTTGAATTTTGATTGATCGATCAAACCAAGATCTTTTCCAAGTTTTTGGCGAAGTGCTCCTAAGCTGTCAGCAACTACAGATGGTTTATCCGCTACAAACAACAGAAGATCTCCTTCTTCAGCATTTAATGCAGACTGAAGATTCGTACCATCTTCTTCATTAAAAAATTTGGAGATCGGTCCTTTAAGACCTTCTGCTTCTACTTTCATCCATGCAAGACCTTTTGCTCCATATCGAGCTGTAAATTCAGTCAGGCCATCGATATCTTTTCTGGAATAATCAGCAGCTTTACCTTTTACATTTATCGCTTTTACTTCTCCGCCATTCTCAACAGCAGACACAAATACTTTAAAACCAGATTGTTTTACAAGATCAGAAACATTGATGAGTTCAAGTCCAAAGCGTGTATCAGGTTTATCTGAACCAAAGCGGTCCATCGCTTCCTTATAAGTCATTCTTGGGAATGGCTTTGGAACATCTACACCTTTTACTTGTTTAACCAATCCTGTCATCATTTCTTCCATCATAGCAAGAAGCTCTTCTTGTCCCATGAAAGATGTTTCGATATCGACCTGAGTAAATTCAGGCTGACGGTCTGCACGCAAGTCCTCATCTCTAAAGCAGCGTACGATTTGATAATATTTTTCGAATCCTGAAACCATTAAAAGCTGTTTAAATAGTTGTGGTGATTGCGGCAACGCATAAAATTCTCCAGGGTGTACTCTGCTTGGTACAAGGTAATCACGGGCGCCTTCAGGTGTGCTTTTCGTAAGCATCGGCGTTTCCATTTCCATAAACTCATCCTTTTCAAGGAAGTTTCGGATATAACGAGTCACTTCGTGTCTCATTTTCATCGTATCCTGCATCACGGGACGGCGAAGATCTAAATAACGATATTTAAGTCGAACATCTTCTGTGATATCAATATCTTCACTAATTGAAAAAGGAGGCGTTTTTGCACTGTTAAGGATTGTAACTTCTTCACCAGAAATTTCAATCTTACCTGTACTCATTAAAGGATTCACGGTACTTTGATCTCTTTCAAGAACCGTCCCTGTAACAGTAAGTACATACTCACTTCTTACCTTTTCAGCTGTTTCTAATGCTTCCGCAGAAACTTCAGGTGAAAATACGATCTGTACCACCCCAGAGCGGTCACGCAGATCAATGAAGATCAAGCCGCCGAGATCACGTCTTTTTTGAACCCAACCTGTAATTTTAACTTTTTCACCTATATATTGTTCAGTAATTTTTCCACATTGATGTGTGCGATATTCCATAGATGTTGTCCTCCTTATTTTCCTTGCTTAACAAACGTGCTTAATTCTTCGATTCGAACCTCTTTTTGTTCCCCAGATTCCATGTTTTTCACATTAATGATTCCTTTAGAGAGTTCTTCATCTCCCAGAATGGCAACAAATCTTGCTTTCAGTCGATCCGCAGCTTTAAATTGAGCTTTCATTTTCTTATCTAAGTAATCTTTATCACTTTTAATACCAGCGTTTCGAAGGTCATTTAAGATCGAAACCGACTTCTTCTTTGCTTCATCTCCAAGTGCCACCACATAACAATCAAGTTCTTCATGAGTTTCCAATGTTACGCCTTCCGCCTCAAGCGCCAAAAGAAGACGTTCAAGACTCATCGCAAACCCAATGCTTGGTGTGGCAGGTCCGCCTAGGTCTTCAACAAGACCATTATATCTTCCGCCACCGCTTAATGTTGTAATTGCACCAAAGCCCTCAGCTTCGCTCATAATTTCAAAGGCTGTATGATTATAGTAATCGAGACCTCTTACAAGCGTAGGATCGATAACGTACGGAATGTTCATGTCATCTAAAGATGTCTTCACTTGATCAAAGTAAGCTTTAGATTCCACATTCAAATACTCTAGAATAGAAGGAGCAGATTTCATTAGTTCATGGTCACGATCTTTTTTACAGTCTAGAATCCGAAGCGGATTTTTTGTCAAACGGTTTTGACAATCCGAACAAAACTCTTCAATCCTAGGTTCAAAGTGAGCAATCAGTGCATCTTTATGAGCCTTTCTGCTGTCTGCATCACCAAGCGTATTGAGTACTAAGCGAAGCTTCTTCAATCCTAGTTCTTGATAGACCGTCATAGCGAGAGAAATAACCTCTGCGTCAATTGCCGGATCAGCTGAACCCATTGCCTCGATTCCAAATTGAACGAACTGTCTGTACCGTCCTGCTTGTGGTCTTTCGTATCGGAACATCGGCTGAATGTAATAGAGCTTTACAGGCTGTCCTGGAAGACCGAACATTTTATTTTCAACGTAAGAACGTGTAACAGGTGCTGTTCCTTCTGGACGTAGCGTTAAACTCCGGTCGCCTCTGTCCGTGAAGGTATACATTTCTTTTTGAACGATATCCGTTGAATCCCCCACTCCTCTTTGAAATAAATCGGTATGTTCAAAAATAGGTGTGCGGATTTCCTTGTAATTAAATCTTGCGGAAACTTCCTTTGCTTTTTCCTCAATGATCTGCCACTTTTCTACTTCTCCCGGGAGAATATCCTTGGTACCCCTTGGAATATTAATACTCATTTCATTTCATCCTCCGATTTTTTAATAATCATCAAGGGCTTTATTTGTCATCCTCTCGTATTCTTCTGTTTCTTTTTGCAAGTTACAGAAGCCTTAGAAGCATGCACTATAACAAATAAGCCAAATAAAAAACTCCCGTCTCTCATGAAATCATCGATTTCATAAGGGACGGGAGTTCCCGCGGTGCCACCCTGCTTCGAAGCCAAAAAGCTTCCTCATTATGCAAGTAACGATTGCCCACGTGTAACTCTACTGAGTTGAATCTAACCGTTCGAATTAAAACCTATGAAGTGTCTTTCACTTTATCATCAGGGAGAAATGCTTCCAGCCGCGGCATTTCCTCTCTTACCCTGTGGGGTAAAGCTACTTTTCTCCGTCAACAGTTTTATCATTTTTGGAATTGTAGATTATCATACGTTTCAAAGGGGCTTCATGTCAATAGTTTTCTCTTTTTATTTTTTTCTTCAGCTGATTGACCTGATGAAGATCTAATCCGAATTCTTCAGCAAGTTCCATATCATTTGCTGTTTTTTCTAAAGAAATAAAATCATGAAAACAAACCTGTTTCCACTGTGATACCCCTTCTATACCCTTGCGATTCTGTCTCATATAAACCCTCCGCCTTTTTTGGTTAGTCTGTCCATCAAGGCGAAGGTTTCATTCATTTCGTTTTCTTAAACTCTTGAGTCCATGATTAGCGTAACAGGGCCGTCATTCGTGAATTCAACATCCATCATTGCACCAAAAACACCTGTTTCTACATGTACTCCTAAAGTCTTGATCTTTTCATTAAAATAATCATAAATTTGTTTCGCATGGTCTGGCTTAGCAGCTTCCATGAAATTTGGCCGCCTGCCTTTTTTGGTATCCCCATATAACGTAAATTGAGAAATAGAGAGGATACTTCCTTCTGTATCTTTTAATGATAGGTTCATTTTCCCGCTCTCATCTTCAAAGATACGTAAATTAATTATTTTTTCCGCCAAGTAAATTGCATCTTTTTCTGTATCTTCATGAGTGACGCCTACTAAAAGCACCAAACCTTTGTCTATATGTCCTTTTACTGCAGAGTCTACAGAAACAGACGCATTTTTGGCTCGCTGAAGCACGATTTTCATATTGAGGTCACTTCCTATAACGACTATTGCATAATACGCCTTACAGCATAAATGTCTGGGATCCGTTTGATACGTTCTACAACTTTTTGCAGATGACTTACGTTATGAATAGAGATAGACATACTGATCGTAGCCATCTTGTTTCGATCAGACTTCCCGCTTACAGCTGTAATGTTTGTCTTTGTTTCCGCAACGGCATGAAGGACTTCATTAAGAAGACCTCTTCTGTCAAAACCGTTAATCTCAATGTCAACATTATAATTCTTTGGCTGTTCTAAGCTGCCTTCCCATTCAACAGGAAGCAACCGAACTTGGGCATCTTCATTGTGGACGTTGACACAATCTTTACGATGGACTGAAACGCCCCGCCCTTTCGTGATATAACCAACAATTTCATCTCCAGGTACAGGGTTACAACACTTAGATAAACGAATTAACATGTTATCGATGCCCTTAACCACGATGCCTGAGTCGGTTCTTCGCTTCACTTCAGGCTTATCTGACGAATCTCTGATTGCATCCAGAAGTTCTGAATTATCAGGATCCTGCTCTTTTTTCCTACGTACTTTATCTGTTAAACGAGTAGCGATTTGTGCTGCGGTTATGCCATTATAGCCAACCGCCGCATACATATCTTCCTCACTTGAAAAGTTGTACTTTTGAGCAACATACTGCAGATTTTCAGTCGTGAAAATTTCTTTTAAATCGTAACCGCGGTTCTTGATTTCTTTTTCAACAAGCTCTTTCCCTTTAGCCACGTTCTCTTCTCTTTTTTCGCGTTTAAACCATTGGCGAATCTTATTCTTCGCATGAGAACTTTGTGTGATTTTTAACCAGTCCTGGCTCGGACCATAAGAATGTTTACTTGTCAGAATCTCAACGATATCTCCGGTTTTCAATCTGTAATCCAGTGTGACCATCTTACCGTTAACTTTGGCACCTATACACCTGTTTCCGATCTCCGTGTGGATACGATACGCAAAATCAATCGGAACTGATCCTGATGGGAGTTCATAAACGTCCCCTTTTGGAGTAAAGACAAATACCATATCTGAGAATAGGTCTACTTTTAATGATTCCATAAACTCTTCAGCATCTACAACATCGTTCTGCCATTCTAAGATTTCACGAAACCAAGTCAGTTTGTTTTCAAAAGAACTGACAGGAGCTTTTGTTGCGCCTTCTTTATATGCCCAGTGTGCAGCTATCCCGTACTCTGCTACTCGATGCATATCAGCTGTTCGGATCTGAACTTCCAGCGGATCGCCTTTTGGCCCGATTACTGTAGTATGAAGCGATTGATACATATTTGCTTTAGGCATCGCGATATAGTCTTTGAAACGGCCAGGCATCGGTTTATAGCAAGTATGAATAATACCAAGGGCGGCATAACAATCTTTAATATTCTGGACGATAATTCGAACAGCGAGAAGATCATAGATCTCATTAAACTGTTTACCTTGCTTCGCCATCTTCCGGTAGATGCTGTAAATATGCTTTGGTCTTCCAGATATATCAACTGTGATATTGACTTCTTTCAACTTGGATTTCATCTCGTCCATTACTTGCTGAACATACTCTTCACGTTCAGCTCGTTTCTGCTGCATCAAATTTACGATTCTATAATATTGTTGCGGATTTAGGTATCTCAAAGAAACGTCTTCTAGTTCCCACTTTATCGTCGAAATACCGAGACGATGAGCGAGTGGAGCGAAGATCTCTAAGGTTTCGTTTGCTTTTTGTATTTGTTTTTCTTTAGGCATATGTTTTAGCGTACGCATGTTATGAAGACGGTCAGCGAGCTTAATTAAAATACAGCGTATATCCTGTGCCATCGCAACAAACATTTTTCTATGGTTCTCTGCTTGCTGCTCTTCTTTAGACTTAAACTTAATCTTTTTAAGTTTTGTCACACCATCAACCAGCATGGCTACTTCTTCGTTAAATTGATTGGAAATGTCCTTTAACGTGATGGGTGTGTCTTCAACGACATCATGAAGAAACCCTGCCGCTATTGTTACAGGATCCATCTGCAGGTTCACCAGGATACCTGCTACTTCAACAGGATGGTGGATATACGGCTCTCCGGATTTTCGGTATTGTCCTTCGTGCGCATCTTTTGCGTATTCATAAGCCTTGGTTATAAAAGCGATATCGTCTTTTGACAGATAGCTTTCCGCTTTTTGCAACACTTGCTCAATCGTCATGGAATCACCTTACGTTGTCATTGTATATTGCTTCTATTATCGTTAAATTAAACCCTCATGTAAAGCGAAATACGAAATTTGTCGAATGAATGGGCAATTTTTGTGACAAGAATGTAAAAAAGAGCACAAAATCCGTGCTCTTTCTCTTTATCTCTTAGTATTGGGTTAATGTGAAAATATCATAACCCTTTAGTTTGCTGCGGCCATCTAAGTAGGTTAATTCGATCATGAATGCAATCCCCGCCACAATACCGCCAAGCTGCTCAACAAGTTTGATCGTAGCTTCGATTGTTCCGCCTGTTGCCAGCAAGTCGTCTGTAATTAAAACTTTTTGCCCTGGCTTGATCGCGTCTTTATGCATCGTAAGTACATCCTTGCCATACTCAAGACCATAATCAACTTTGATTACTTCACGAGGAAGTTTTCCTTCTTTACGAACTGGTACAAATCCTAATCCAAGCGTGTATGCAACCGGACAGCCTACGATAAAACCTCGTGCTTCAGGTCCTACGATTACATCTACATCTTTTTCTTTTGCATATTCTGCAATATCATCCATGGCTTGTTTGTATACAGCCCCATCTGACATTAGTGAGGTAATATCTTTAAAGTGGATTCCTTCGATTGGGAAATCATTTACTACTGAAATATATGGCTTATAATCCATGAATCTTTTCCTCCTGAAATTACAAACTCGCTTTTGGACGAGCTCGCTCTGCAAACCAGCTTTTTAGTGAATGATAGGAAGAATAAACAAGCTGATTTTCGATATCTGCCTGTTCAAACTTTCTTTGGTATGTTTCAGAACGATCAAGTTCCTTTTTGCCTGGTTCACGATTTATAGTAATTACACCATCGTCTATTGTAACAAAATCCAGCTCAAAAAACACCTGTGACATAAAATCAATTGTTTCTTTTGACCATCCTTTCCACCTTGCCAGCTCTGCACCATCCTTCTTAGCATTGAACTGTTTCCGTTTAGCTAAGAACCCGTAATACCATTTAAAGTGCTCTCTTGTCGGCAATGTTGTAAAAAAGTGATCTGTGTTTTGGTGAAATACAGCATAAATCCTAGCAGGTTCGCCTTTTGTCTCAAGGACTTCAGCAAACTTTGCCAGTGATACAGGTACATCTAAAAAGACAACATATTTATCGATGAAAAAATCGTTAGGAAGTTCTCCTAACTCTTCACCCATTATTGTTTGTGGTAAAACGTCATCTAGTCCAAGTTCCGTTAAGGTATCATCGTTAAAAGCAATATAGTATGTTTTTGTTTTTGGCAAACCTTTCAGCCTTTTTCCTGCATCTTTTAAACCTCGATAATCAAACAGCTGAAAATGGGAAACGGATAGATCTTCTAAAAGCATCTGAGGTTTCCTGTATCCGTTCCATTCGTTCACCTGTATTTGTCCAACGAGTGAAAGCGTAGAATAAGGCGTAATCTCATCAAGTAAGTTGCCTTTTTGAAATCCAATACAATCTAGAACCGTCATCTCCCCATTTCCGACTTGTAATTTCAGATGGTTCGATTGGCTTCCTATTTTTTTCATCTCTCTGATCGGTACCTCTTCAACAAGGACCCTAGGCGAAGGATTACCAACTCCAAAAGGAGCAAGTGTACCAAGCATCTCCACTGTATCTAGCGAAACCTCATCTAAAGAAACGGTTAGGTCGATCGTTGTCACTGGCAAGAAATCCTCTGGTTTTAGTATTTCTCTTGCCTGTTTTATCAACCGCTCCCTGAGAGTATCCACATCATCAATCGACAGCGTCATACCTGCAGCCATGGGATGCCCTCCAAAATGAGGGAGGATATCTCTTGACTCTGATAAATTTTCAAACATATCAAAGCCATGTATGCTTCGTGCTGAACCTTTCGCCGTTCCTTTTTCAGGATCCAAACACAACACGATCGTCGGGCGATAAAATTTCTCTACAATCCTTGAGGCAACGATTCCGATTACACCCGGGTTCCAATCTTCTTTCGCAAGAACAAGCACTTCATTCTTTTCAGGCGGATAACGCTCTTCTACCATCGCAATCGCTTCTTTTGTGATTTCATTTACGATCGCCTGGCGTTCTTTATTCACGCTATCAACCTCTTTTGCTAGCATCGCTGACTGGTCACGATCATTAGAAGTAAATAACTCAACTACTGGCATCGCTGAACCTAGCCTGCCTGCTGCATTAACACGAGGACCAACTGCAAAACCAACATCTTCTGCAGTTAATTCTTTTTCATAAAGTCCTGCAACCTTCAAAAGTTCCTGCAAGCCTATCTTATCTGTTTTGGATAAAGCTTCGATTCCAAGTTTAGCTATGATTCTATTTTCATCAACTAATGGAACAAGATCTGCGATGGTTCCTATACAAGCATAATCAAGCAAGTGCATCGGCGGGTTTCCAAGCAAAGCATGAGCGACTTTAAACGCTACGCCTACTCCAGCAAGACCAGAAAAGGGATATGTACATCCCGGCTTTTTAGGGTTAATGATGCTATAGGCGTCCGGCAGTACAGGCGGAGCTTCGTGGTGATCAGTGATGATAAAATCAAGACCGATTTCTTTTGCTACTGCTGCTTCATTCACTGCTGAAATCCCGGTGTCCACTGTTACGACAAGTGTATATCCGTCATCTTTTGCTTTTCTGAGAGCAGGCTCGTTTGGACCATATCCTTCTGTGAAGCGATTCGGAATATAGTAGTCAAACTGCGCACCAAGATCTTTTAGTGCATGGTACATAACCGTCGTACTGCTTACACCATCTGCATCATAATCACCAAAAATAAGAATCTTTTCATTCATTTCTACCGCTTTATGTATTCGATCAACACTTTCTCTCATACCATCTAACAAAAATGGATCATGAAACTGATTAGTATCTATCTTTAAAAATGCTTGAGCTTTCTCTATTGAATCGATTCCACGCATCGCTAATAGATTTGCAATCAATTGCGGAATATTCATTTCTTCCGATAACCATTTTGCCTTCTCTTCCGAAGTTTCTTGAATCTTCCACCTCGTTCTAGGCTCTAGCATAAAAATCACCTCTTAACCTATTCATTATACAAAACAGGATAAGAGGTGACAATTTATGAATCAATATTTGCTTTAAATTTCTGGTTCCGCCTCGACAGGACGTGATCTTTTCTTTTTTAACTGACGTGATTTCATAACATACCACAACTGAGAAGCGATAAAGATAGAAGAATACGCACCAAAAGTAAGACCAATCAGTAAAGCAATCGAGAAGTTTCTGATCGAATCCGCTCCAAAGAACAACAATGCAACCGCTGCAAAGATTACTGTTATAACTGTATTAATAGACCGGGTTAACGTCTCGTGAATACTTCTGTTTACGATTTCAGCTAATTTTTCTTGCGTTTTTACCTTCTCAAGTCTCATATTCTCCCGTATACGGTCAAAAGTAACAATTGTATCATTAATGGAATAACCAACAATGGTTAATACTGCCGCAATAAACGGAAGATCGACTTCAATTTTTAAAATACAAAAGACCGCAATAATCATAAATGCATCATGTAATAATGCGATAACTGATGCAACAGCCATGCTCCATTCAAAACGGAAGGCTACATAGATAATGATTCCAATCGAAGCGATAAGCACTGCATAAAACGCGTTTTGTGCAAGCTCTCGGCCAACCATTGGCGTAACGGTGCTGATACTTGGTGTTTCACCATACTTTTCTTCCATATGTGTGTTGATTTTTACTATTTCTTCTTTTGATAAAGCCCCTTTAAAAGCAACATTTGCTTGATCATTCTTTCCAGCAAGAACGACCGATTCAGGTTCAAGGCCAAGTGACTCAAACTCTTTTTCTACACTTTCATTTGTAAGTGTTTCATTTGCTTGAATGTTTACTCTTGACCCACTTTCAAAATCAATTCCTAATTTCAATCCTGTTACTAACAAGAAAATGATTCCTATTGCTGCCAGGAGAGCAGAGATGATGAAGTAAAGGTTTCTGTTTTTTACAAAGTCGTATTTAAAGCTCACGGATGTCACTCTCCTTTACACCGAACAAACCAGGCTTTTTATCCATGATTCGGGACTGTACCCATAAACCTAGGAATAGTCTTGTTCCAAAAACGGCAGTTATAAAGCTTGCTAATACTGAAATGATTAATACGAGAGCAAACCCCTTTACAGAACTTGTACCATAAGCAAATAAAACAGCGGCTGCCAGGATTGTCGTGATATTCGCATCAAAAATGGTCGTGAACGAACGGCGGTTACCAGCTTTAAAGGAACTTAAAACGGACTTCCCACTTCTTAATTCTTCTTTGATTCGTTCATATGTGATGATATTGGCATCCACCGCCATACCTACTCCAAGAATAAGAGCGGCTATACCAGGAAGCGTTAATACCCCGTTCATCAGGTAGAAAATAGCGAGGATCAGCCAGATGTAAATGGATAGCGTTATAACGGCAATAATTCCAGGTACTCGATAGTAGATCAGCATGAACAAGAAGATAACAGCTATACCGATAAATCCTGCAAAGATTGTTTGGTCTAAAGCTTTTTCTCCAAATTTTGCACCAACTGAAGTGGAATAGACTTCATCTAGTTTTACCGGAAGCGCTCCGGCATTTAAAATTTTCGCCAGACTTTGTGCTTCTTCAACGGTGAATTGACCGGTTATGGTTACATCTTTCTGAGTCAGGACTTCATTAACATAAGGGGCAGATATATATTTGGGCTCTTTTCCAGCCATCTCTTTTTTGACTTCTTCTTGAAAGGAGTCCCCTTTTTCATAATCCAGCCAGATGACTAAACGATTTTCACCTTGTGGCTGGCGTTTTAATACTTCTTCCGTTACTTTAGCAAATTTATCTGCATCTTTAAGTTTTAAAGATACGATGGGTTTATTACTATTTGGTTCAAAAGTTTGCTTTGCACCATTACCCTGTAGATCCGATCCATCCAGGAGCACTTTATCATCTACATCACGAAAAGTTAATTCAGCTTGTGTAGACAATAGTTCACGAGCTTTGTTCTGATCCGTTACACCTGCAAGCTGTACACGAATTCGGTTGTCTCCTTCGATCTGAATCTCAGGTTCAGAGACACCTAATACGTTTATACGGCTGTTTAACGCTTCAACCGTACTCTTTAACGTTTCCTGTGTAATTTTTTGATCTTTTTTCACAGGTTTTACATCGTAAAGCACTTCGAATCCGCCTTGGAGATCTAGCCCAAGTTTTGTACCTTTTACGATCTTTTCCGTTGTAAGCCCACAAAGTGCTGCAAACATGATGAGCACAACAAAAAAGATAACAATCTTACTCCTTTTTACCACTTTAAGAAACCTCCTTCATGCTGCATCAAAAGACAACACTATGTATAAGTACGAATACTAATCCTTCCCATTATAGCGATTGTTGTTTTTTTCTGTCAATTTGTCCTAGGAAGAAAACATAAAAAATAAAAGAAAGGTAGAACCTCACTTTTATTTTTTAACATCCGCTTTATATGATTGGATCGTAAGCCAAGTCATAAAATCATTCAGTGAAAGAGATAAAATGTAATCCACAAGTGTGTGCAGACGAGGATCTTCTTTCTTTTTCTTTAACTTCGCCAATACACAGTTCCATATCTCTTCGTCTGTAACACTTTCATACCCCATATAATGAAATTCTTCTCTTTTACTTCTAACCGCTGGCCGAACTTCATCTTTCCATTCCATAAAATGTATATGCTCCACACTCACACTCCCTTTCAAAATGAAACAAGCTGTCATGACGGTTCACTCTTCGTGCATATAGTTAATTATGAGATTGTCCCAGAAAGGACAGGTTAACATGACTAAACAAACACTCGTACAAGGAACTCTATTACTTATTTTAGCGGGGCTGATCACGCGAATCCTCGGCTTCGTTAACCGCATTGTGATGGCCAGGGTAATGGGACATGAAGGTGTCGGACTATATATGATGGCAGTTCCGACTTTTCTGCTTGCTGTTACACTAACCCGGCTAGGACTTCCAGTCGCTATTTCAAAACTTGTCGCAGAGGCTGATGCGACAAGGGACCGAGCAAAGGTTAAAAAGATACTGATCGTCTCTTTAGCGATTACCGGAGTATTAAGCATCATTATTACAATAGGTTTGTTTATTGCTGCTCCCTTGTTAGCGAAGCATTTTTTTACCGATGACCGTACGATATGGCCTTTACTCGCCATAGCACCTGTAGTTCCTGTTGTTGCCGTTTCATCCGTACTACGGGGGTATTTTCAAGGTCTTCAAAATATGCGCCCATCTGCATATTCACAAGTTATTGAACAAGTTGTAAGGATCGCTTTAGTAGCACTCCTTACAGGATTATTCCTTCCATACGGTGTGCATTTCGCTGCGGCCGGAGCTATGATATCAGTTATTATCGGTGAGTTAGCTTCTCTCTTATACATGTTTTCCATGTTTAAGGTTAAAAAGAAGATGCGAATACGAAAAGGTTTTTTCAAACAGTTAAAAGAAGGTCACGAGACCCTTAAAGATTTATTAAATATTGCACTACCCACTACGGGTAGTCAACTGATTGGATCTGTATCGTATTTTTTTGAACCCATTGTTGTTGCAAACAGTTTAGCGATCGCTGGTGTTACAACGGCTGTCGCAACTGCTCAATACGGAGAGCTGGCGGGTTATGTTATTCCTCTTTTATTCTTGCCAACGTTTATTACCTATTCGCTTTCTGTTTCATTAGTCCCTGCTATTAGCGAAGCGAATGCACAAAAAAAATACCATCTTATCGAGCATAGACTTAATCAGGCATTAAAATTAGCCATGCTTTCTGGAGGCATAGCTGTTGTTATCTTATATGTGTTTGCAGTTCCGATCATGGATCTTATGTACAATTCACCAGCATCTGCTTCCTATGTAAAGATCATGACGCCATTTTTCTTTTTTCTTTATTTTCAAGGACCGCTTCAAGCCGTTCTTCAGGCACTCGATCTCGCAAGGTCTGCTATGATTAACAGCCTGATTGGTGCTCTTGTAAAGCTTGCAGCGATCTTTGCCCTAGCTACTCGTCCGGAATTTGGTATTATGGGCGCGGCACTTGCAATCGTTATTAGCATCGTAGTTGTAACATTGCTTCATTTTGCCACTGTGATTAAAGCGATAAGTTATACCATTGTAATCAAAGATTTTGCCTATTCTTTGTTCTCCATTTTTATTACTGGTGCAAGTGCACGCTATCTGTACAAATTTATGATGCCGAAGTTCTCTCCACTACAAGGTCTCGCTGTATGCGTAACCGCGACGTGCGGCATCTATTTATTCACGCTCATCTTCTTCAGGCTGTTAGGAAAAGAAGATCTGAAACATATCCCTATCATTAAAAGGTGGGTTTAACACCCACCTTTTATTTTTTTTCATTTTTCTCATCCACATAAAGGGAACCATCGGCGTTTAACGTGCAAAATGAAATGTTTTTAATCTCTTTAAAACCGGCCTTCTTTAATTCTTGCCTTAACCAAAACGCCGTTTTATCAACTTTTTGTAAATTGTCTTCGATCATCTTCCCGTCAAGGACAAGAGGAAGGATCATCTGAAGAGGACTTCTTTCAAAGTCATCATCCCTTCTGATCACTGATAACTTGCCCGTTGTTTCTAATACCCCAAATTCGACTTCATTAAGGCTTCTAATATTATTTTCCCGTAACTGTGTTAAGAGGTCATCAAAGTTATATCTTTGCTTTCGCATTTCTTCTTCATCTACTTTTCCTTCTTTAATGATGATAGAAGGCTTCCCGTCAACGATCTCCCTCATCTTTCTGCTTTTTAAGGAGATTACCGCCAGTATAAGTTGTATACCGAACAAAACTAATATAGAAATAAGGGAATTTATCATGGGGGCTTCGGGATCTTCAATAGAGATAACAGCTAACTCAGCAATCATGATGGATACCACAAAGTCGATTACTGATAATTTACCGATTTCCCTTTTACCCATCATACGAAATACCACAATAATTAAAAAGTATATAAAAAGTGTCCTGAATATAATCGTATATAACTCCATAAATTCCCCTCCTTCCATGTTATTTTCATTGTTAGTGTGGCACAGATATGAAAAATCATGATACGAAGGTTTTGCCAGGTATTCAAATTATGGAAAGTAGTGGGAAAATCGATTGCTTGTACTTCTAATTCTAATCAGTGATGAATAAAGTATATAGAAAGCTTGCAGGGATAAGGAGGATCAAAATGGGGATGAAACATATGTTTTCTTCAATGGGACGCGGATTAATAGCAATTCTTCTTATGATTATGGTTTGCAGTTTAGTCCTTTCACTATTATTGCGATTTACAGGCTTAACCGAATCATCGTTAAAATGGGTAACAATTGGATTATCTTTTTTATCTTTATTTATTGGAGGGTTTATCTCAGGCAAAAAAGGACAAAGCAAAGGATGGCTGCTTGGAGGTGGAACCAGTCTCCTCTTTTCATTTCTTGTTTTTCTCATACAATATTTAGGGTATCAGAGCACATTTAACTCCTCACAGTATATGTATCATGGGTTGTTTCTTTTATTAGCGATGCTCGGAGGAATTATGGGTGTTAATCTAAGCAGCCATAAACAATCCTATAAATAAGACCCGTCGTTCGACGGGTCTTATTTTTTCATTATAGAGCTGCTTCTTCTTTCACTTCACGGATAGCGTTACGATCAAATGTTAGCTTTGCACCATCATTTGTACGAATAACCGCGATCGTATCATCGATACTTTCCAGTGTTCCGTGCAAACCACCAATCGTAACAATTTTGTCACCTTTTTTCAGGTTAGACTGCATATCCCTAACAGCTTTTTGTCTCTTTTGCTGTGGACGGATTAGCAGGAAATAAAAAATTGCAAACATAAAAATAATTGGCAATAAACTTTTAATTGCATCCATTTTTTTCACCCCTTTCTATAGGTTAAAAATTACGCGCATTCGGTTTGTTAAAACCATACATTTCAAAAAACTCATTTTTAAAATCAAGAAGTCTGTCTTCCATGATAGCTTGTCTAACTTGCTTCATTAAGTTTACCAAAAAATAAAGGTTATGATAACTTGTTAGCCTAAAACCAAATGTTTCATTCGCTTTTACTAGATGCCGGATATATGCTCTGGAATAAGTACGGCAAACGTGGCAATCACAATTTTCATCGATCGGACCGAAATCACGAGCATATTTAGCATTTCGTACAACAAGTCTTCCTTCACTTGTCATACACGTCCCATTTCTCGCAATACGTGTCGGCAAAACACAATCAAACATGTCTATTCCTCGGATAGCCCCGTCGATTAATGAGTCCGGAGAGCCTACACCCATTAAGTAACGAGGTTTGTTTTCAGGAAGATGCGGCGTTGTAAAATCCAGAACACGGTTCATGACATCTTTTGGTTCACCTACAGACAACCCTCCAACAGCATAACCAGGAAAATCTAAAGAAACAAGATCACGAGCGCTCTGCTTTCTAAGTTCTTCATATTCTCCCCCTTGAACGATGCCGAACAAAGCTTGATCCTCCGGGCGTGAGTGACCTTGTAAACAGCGTTCAGCCCATCTGCTCGTACGCTCTACTGAAGCCTTCATATAATCGAATTCAGCTGGATAAGGAGGACATTCATCAAAAGCCATCATGATATCAGATCCTAAGGCATTTTGGATCTCCATCGCACCTTCTGGACTCAAAAATAGCTTTTCCCCGCTCAAGTGGTTTCTAAAATGAACGCCTTCTTCTTTTATTTCTCTTAGATCACTTAGAGAAAAGACTTGAAAGCCTCCAGAATCAGTAAGGATTGGACGGTCCCAGTTCATAAAACGATGCAGCCCGCCCGCTTCCTTCACGATATCATGACCTGGTCTTAGCCAAAGATGATACGTATTGCTCAAGATGATTTCTGCACCAAGTTCTTTCAACTCTTCAGGGCTCATCGTTTTAACAGTAGCCAACGTTCCAACAGGCATAAAAATAGGTGTTTCAAACGTCCCATGCGGGGTATGTATCTTTCCAAGTCTTGCGCCGGATTGTTTACATGTTTTTATTAATTCATAAGTTACAGCTGGTTTCATTTAAAGATAATCCCCCTTAAAGTATAAGCATCGCATCACCGAAACTGAAAAAACGATACTTTTCTTCAACGGCGCTATTGTATGCTTCCATAACAAACTCTTTCGTTGCAAATGCACTTACGAGCATGATTAAAGTTGATTTAGGCAAGTGGAAATTCGTGATCAATCCATCAATGGCTTTAAATTCATACCCTGGATAAATAAATATATCTGTCCATCCGGAGTCTTCTTCGAACTTCCCATCAAATTTATTTGCAACCGTCTCTAAAGTGCGTGTGCTTGTCGTTCCAACGGTTATAATTCTTCCGCCTGATTCACGAACATGATTTAACAGTTCAGCTGTCCCTTTTGTGATTTGATAGAACTCTGCATGCATATCATGTTCAAGAATATCGTCTACACTTACAGGTCTAAACGTTCCAAGCCCTACGTGAAGGGTAATGAACGTGACATGAACACCAGAAGCCTTGATTTCTTCAATCATTTCTTCAGTAAAATGCAAACCTGCCGTGGGAGCTGCAGCAGAACCTTGATGAACCGCATACACCGTCTGATAGCGATCTTTTTCTTCAAGTTGTTCCTTAATATAAGGGGGAAGAGGCATTTGGCCAAGATCATCTAAAAGTTCATAAAAAATCCCTGAGTAGATAAATTTTAGTTGTCTTCCTCCATGATTGCTTTCACCTACACATACCGCTTTCAGCCTTCCATCACCAAATGTAATTTCCGTTCCAGGCTTTACCCTTTTTGCCGGTTTAACAAGCGTTTCCCAAGTATCCTGCCCTTCTTCTTTTAAAAGCAGAATTTCTACTTTCGCACCAGTATCCGACTTTTGACCGAATAATCTGGCTGGGAGAACTCTAGTATCATTTAAAACGAGGCAGTCTCCTTTTTTTAAATGGTTCTTCAAGTCATAAAAATGTTCATGTGTGATGCTTTTGCTTTCTTTATCTAAAACCATCAGCCTCGATGAAGTCCTGTTCTCTAAGGGAGTTTGAGCAATCAGTTCTTCTGGCAGATGAAAATCAAAATCTGTTACTTTCATTGATTAAATTCCTGCTTTCTATTTAAATCGTCCAATGATCATAAAGATAAGGGAGAGGACAACACTAATGATAATAGAGGTCATTATAGGAAAATATACAGTAGTGTTTCCTTTTTTCCACACTAAGTCTCCTGGCAGTTTCCCGATGAACGTACCTATTAATCCTATAATAATCAGAACAATCCCTGCAATAATAAAAAGCCGGTTCATTCAGTGGACGCCTCCAGTCCAAAATATTGATAAGCCTGCCCTGTTACCATTCTCCCTCTAGGAGTCCGCTGCAAAAAACCAATCTGAAGAAGATAAGGTTCATAAACATCTTCGATCGTCATGGATTCTTCACCAATCGTGGCAGATATGGTTTCAAGACCTACAGGACCACCTTTGTATGTATGAATGATCCCTAGTAATAATTTATGGTCAATATGATCCAAACCTAAACGGTCAACCTGGAGCAGTTCAAGTGCTTTTTGGCAAATCGACATGGTAATCTTATCTTTGCCTTCCACTTGAACAAAATCCCGTATTCTTCTTAAAAGCCTATTTGCGATCCTTGGCGTTCCTCTAGATCTTCTCGCTATCTCTTCAGCCGAAAGGTCATCAACTTTAATGCCAAACACATCGCCGGTACGTCGGACAATTTCAGAGAGTTCCTCTGTGTTGTAATACTCTAATCTTGCCATCACTCCAAAACGATCCCTGAGCGGTGCTGACAAAGAACCAGCTCTTGTTGTGGCACCAACAAGTGTAAAAGGCGGCAGATCCAAGCGAACAGATCTCGCCACTTCCCCTTTTCCGATCACAATATCTAGACAGAAATCCTCCATCGCAGAATACAATATCTCTTCTATTGCACGTGATAGTCTATGGATCTCATCAATAAAGAGCACATCACCTGGTTCAAGAGATGTTAGTATAGCAGCAAGGTCTCCAGGCCGTTCTATAGCGGGGCCGCTTGTTGTACGAATGTTCACTTCCATTTCATTTGCGATTATAGAAGCAAGCGTCGTCTTTCCAAGACCAGGAGGACCATAAAGAAGCACATGGTCTAACGGCTCATTTCTCAGTTTTGCAGCTTTAATAAATACCTTAAGGTTTTCCTTTACTGATGATTGACCGATGTATTCATCCAGAGCCTCCGGACGCAGACTTAATTCCATGACAGCTTCATCCTGGCGTTCTTCTGAAGAAACAATTCTCTCTTCCATCCATCCTCACGTCCTTATGCATTCATTAACTTTTTTAAAGCTGCTTTTACATACTCATTCGCAGACATTTTTTCTTTCTTCAGCTCAGGCAGAACTTTTTGGATTTCTTTTCTTCCGTATCCGAGAACCGTAAGTGCCTCTACTGCCTCATCGAGTTCGTCACCTATCGTCTCAATCTCTGCAAAAAGTCCTTCTGATAGATCAGCATCTGTAAATATGGATAACTTCCCTTTCAGATCTAAAATCATCTGTCTGGCCGTCTTTTTACCGACACCCGGAAACTTTGTTAAAAATTTCTCGTCTTCATGTTCAATTGCATTAACGACTTGTTCAGGCTGACCAAACGCGACTATAGCTAAAGCACCTTTCGGACCGATTCCAGAAACATTTAAAAGTTTTAAGAACAGATCTCGTTCGTTTCGATTTATAAATCCATACAAAGCCAGTACATCTTCTCTAACGTAATGATACGTGTAAACCGTTTTTTGTTCATTTAATTTATAAATAAATGGATTCGGACAAATAATTTTATACCCGATTCCGTTATTGTTGATAACAATGTATTCCGCTGTTATGTACTCTACATTTCCTGTAATGCTTTCGATCAACTTTTTCTCCCCTTAAACTCATTACCGAGCGTATGTTTCTATTTCTTATTGTAACATAGAACACTCCAAATTCCTTATCTAGAACAAAAAAAGAGAACAGCTTAACTGTTCTCTTCATGGTTATCGATTATTCTCGAAAGGACGTTTTATCGCATTCCCAAGGTTACTTCCTGCATCAACTATGTCTCCCATGATTCCGCGCACATCAGATTCTACTTCCGCTAACGGACGGCCATCGCGCAGATCATCTTCTACATTTTTAATGCGGTCGACAAGCTTTTGGTCTGTAACAACTTTTACGTCACGATCCGGTGCCAAATTTGCTACGGTCTCCCTGACTTTTTTCGTCAGTTCTGCCTTTTTGTTTTCTTTCGTGTCTACTCCTACAATGACGTTGTTATCCTCAAGAATAACGTGAGCATCGTCTACACCACGAATTTCGTTCACCTTATCGGCGATACGTTCAGCAAGGGCACCATCGTAATCCTCGTGATAGGTTGCGGTATGATCTTCCACATCTCGATCTGCTATATCGGTAATGAATCCACTTCCTCGGTCAAGATCACCGCGATTATCACCCTCATTGGTATAGTATCCTATCGGGCGAACATCATTGTCATTTCTATCCTGAGATTCATTTACACCGTTACAGCCCACAAGACCTCCAGCTAGGATTGTTAAGGCGAGCGTTTTCGCTATTCTATGCAATGGAAAAACCTCCTTTCACCTCTTAGGGTGGCAAGAGGAGGCTTAAATTAATCTGTTAAATGTAGGATGGAATTATTTTATCATATTTATTATTCTATCCACGAATTTTTTTCTATAAGAATAATCACGTAGCGTAAACCTTTCTACACTCTTGATTAACTCTTTGTCTCCAGATTTTATTGCACGGTTCCATTCTCTATATAAATCAGTTGGGAATACTAAACAAATAACGAACCACTTCTTACTAAACCACTGTAAATAATCCTTATTGCCCATCTCTTCCATCTTTGAATAAGACCAAAACCAAAAAGGAAGAATACGGTTGGCATACTGAAGCCAGTCATAAGCTTGTGGTACGGCTGCAAAAAGGTCAAAATCTATAAGGTACGCTTCCTTTGAATTCCCTCTATTCAGCACAAAATTGTGAGGCGCTACATCACCGTGTGTAATTTCCCTTCTTTTGTATGCTTGTTGCTCGAGGGATTCGACAGCAGAATGGTCAAAGTGTTCAAGGCACCAACTTCCCCACATAAGGATATCTGGAACCAAAGGCTGCATCTCTTTACTCCATTTTGCTCTTCTAGCGTTGTATTTGAATGTATTGTATCTTTCACTCCATTTTTTATAAAGTGAATAAGAAGGTATGCTGTTGTAAACGTCAGATGGAATACTTTTTGAAAAGCTATGGAATCTGCTTATTGCATCTATTCCAGCAATTACGTCTTTCTGATTACCAAAATGTAAACCATCACCTTTGTAAAATGGCATGATAGCCCAAAAGTATTCCCCAAAATGTATATACCGTTTATTATTTTGAAAACGGGTATACGTCCCCATGATTCTTGGCTTCTGACTGATATATAAATCCGAGATCATGATTTGCTTCTTGCACGTTTCTTCACGATGAAAACCTTTTAATACATACTTCCCTGCTGATGTTTTTATCCAGATAACATTATCTCGAAAAAAACCATAATCAATGATGTTTAAACCGACTTCTTTCATTTTTTTTAAAAAAAGACGATCTCCTTGGAAACCGTCTCTATTATTTCTATTCATTTTCGTCTATGTCCTCTGCATCGCCATGATCTGAATCCTCATCACGGGATTGTGCTTGAGAAAATGGATCTGGCATTCCCATACCTTGGCCCTGCGGCATCATTTGACCCATCTGTGGCATGCCTGGCATCATGCCCATTTGGCCCATTTGCGGCATTCCTGGCATCATACCCATTTGACCCATCTGTGGCATGCCTGGCATCATACCCATTTGACCCATCTGTGGCATACCTGGCATCATACCCATCTGACCCATCTGTGGCATGCCTGGCATCATACCCATTTGACCCATCTGTGGCATGCCTGGCATCATGCCCATTTGACCCATCTGTGGCATGCCTGGCATCTCACCCATCGGGCTCATCTGCGGCATGCCTGGCATCATACCCATTTGCTGACCCATCTGTGGCATGCCTTGCATAGCACCCATCTGACCCATCTGACCTGACTGCGGCATGCCTGGCATCATACCCATTTGCTGACCCATCTGTGGCATACCTTGCATCGTACCCATTTGACCCATTTGTGACATATCACCACCTGGCATACCACCCATAGGCTGCATACCCATCATGCCTTGTTGAGTTTGGGGTTGCCCTGGCGTGTACTCACCTGCTGGCATTTGATCCATATCCGTGTCAGGAAATTCACCAAAAGGCATGCTGCCCTGCTGCATTCCTGCAGATTGCTGACCATCTTGTGGGTATCCGCCTCCATAAAGCTGCGGCATTCCGCTAAACCCTTGAGGAGGCATCATCCCATACCCTTGAGGAATTTGTGAATAGGTTTGCGGTTTAGGAAACATCGGTGGCATAGAGCCATAAATATTTTGCATCATTCCAGAAGATTCTTCCATCAAAAATGGATGTTTGTTTGGTTGATAGGTATCTTTTCCAGAAGGATGTAAACCGTGTTTGCCAGATACATTCGGTTGATTGGCTATGTTTGGCTGATTCGCCATATTTGGCTGGTTTGCCATATTTGGCTGATTCGCTATATTAGGTTGGTTTGCCATATTTGGCTGGTTTGCTGCATTCGGGTACCCCATTGGAACATAATGACCAAGGTTAGGAGATTCCATCATTCCTGCAAAATCTTTATCATGCAAAGGTGCCAACGGTGCTTTCATTGGAGCTGAATAGGTATCCTTTTTCATTGGTGCATCTTTATATTCGATCTTAGGTGAAGGTTTCATTGGTGCTGGCTTCATGTCTTTTTTTGCCGGTGAAGGTTTCATTGCTCCCGATTTCATGTCTTTTTTCGCTGGTGCCGGCTTCATCTCTTTTTTTGCGGGTGCTGGCTTCATCTCTTTCTTTGGCGCCGGTTTCATCGGTGCCGGTTTTGGTGCTGGCTTTGGTATCTCCTGAACGGGTGCCTCTTGAACAGGAGCCATAGGTTTAGGCTGTTCTTTAATAGGTGCTTCTTTCTTTACTCCTGGCATTTTTATTGGAATCTTAATCTTTTCCCCCCGCTCGATTACATCCGTTTTTGAAAAACCAGGATTTGCTTTTCTTAGTTCATTCACAGGAACATCATATTTTTCAGCTATTTTGTCAAGTGTGTCCCCTTTTTGCACAATGTGAATTCTCACGCTGCAAAACTCCCTCCTGCCAAATTTCCTTACAGTATATGAACATTTGGGCATATTGCTACATCATATAAAAATGACATAATTTATTCCTTTATCACTTTATGCCGGTTAAAAGGAGGATATGACAGGAGGGAAAGTCCCTACATCATGCGGTTTAAAGCCATTAAGGCATATTTTTTGGTTTCTTCATCTACCGTAATAATATTTTGAGGTATTCCTTCCATAATATTTTCTAATGACCATAACAAATGAGCTAGATCAATACGATTCATCGTTAGACACGGGCAGAGATTTGGATTTAAAGATACAATTTCTTTATCGGTGTAGTGAGTTGCCAGGCGATTAACGAGGTTCATCTCCGTTCCAACCGCCCATTTCGTTCCCGAGCTTGCATTTTTTATCGTTTCGATAATGTAATGAGTAGAACCATTATAGTCACTTGCTCTTACAACCTCATGTGTACATTCCGGATGAACAATAATTTGGTAGTCGGAATGATTCTTTCTAAATTCTTGAATTTGTTCCACTGTGAACTTTTCATGAACAGAACAATGCCCTTTCCACAAAATCACTTTTACTTTTTCCAAATCAGAACCTTCATAGATTAATGTGTTTTGGATCGGATCCCAAACAGCCATATCTTGAAGGTTAATGCCTAGATCGAATGCTGTATTTCGACCTAAGTGTTGATCCGGTAAGAAAAGAAGTCTTTCCTTCTGTTGAAATGCCCATCTAACCATCGATTTAGCATTTGAAGAAGTTACCGTAGCTCCTCCATTTTTACCGCAAAAGGCTTTGATAGCTGCCGTTGAATTCACATAGGTTAGAGGAAGCATCGTATCGCCGAAAATTTTCGTTAATTCCTTCCACGCTCTTTCTGTCTGGTGAATATCAGCCATATCAGCCATCGAACATCCAGCTTTCAAATCAGGAAGTATAACGGTTTGGTTCTGCTTACTCAACATATCAGCTGTTTCGGCCATAAAATGAACGCCGCAAAAAACAATATAATCTGCTTTATTATTTTCTGCAGAAATTTTGGCTAATTGAAGTGAATCACCCGTAACATCAGCAAATTGAACCACTTCATCCTTTTGATAGTGATGAGCTGGCAAAAATAGTTTATCTTTTAAATGATCTTTAATTTCTTTGATCCTCATTTCCATTTCAGAAGAAGTCATTTTAGAGTAATGATCCCGCAAGTCTGAAGTAGCCTTTATAAATGTTTCTAAAATCGTCATGCCTTTACAGCTCCTTTAACATTTAAACTTATATCAAGTGCTTTATTTGAATGTGTTAAAAAACCTAAAGATATATATTGAACCCCTGTTCTTGCGTATGAATCAATATCGTCAAGTTCAATTCCGCCTGACGCTTCTGTAACAATTCTTTCTGGTACATATCTTAATCTTTGAGAAATTTCTTCAGGCGTGCAGTTATCAAACATTATGATGTCAGCACCAGCTGAAACAGCTTCAATCACTTGGTTCTCTGTCTCCGTTTCTACTTCGATCTTTACTGTGTGGCCTAATTTTTTTCTTGCTGTCTCAATGGCATCTTGGATAGATGAAAATCCTGCAAGATGATTATCCTTTAACATCACCGTGTCATATAATCCAAATCGATGATTATAGCCACCGCCGCACCGTACAGCATATTTTTCAAGCATTCTTAATCCTGGGGTGGTCTTTCTTGTATCACATATACGCGTTCTTCCTTTAGCAAGAGAAACAGCTTTTGCCGTGACCGATGCAATTCCAGAGAGTCTCTGCAAAAGATTTAATAACACTCTTTCACCTTTTAAAATACTTGTTCGGCTGCCTCTGATTTCTGCCAAAACCATCCCCTGTTCGATGTAATCACCGTCTTTTACATAAATGCTTGTTTGAATACTTGGATCAATTAACCCATATCCAAGATTCAAAACTTCATATCCCGCAAATAACCCGCTCTCTTTTGATACTATGGAAGCTGAGATTTCCGTTTCATCATTAAAAAGATCTGCTGATAAATCACCAGTCCCTATATCTTCAATTAAAAACTCCTGCAGTTGTTTTTTTAACAATAATTGATTCATCACCCATTACACTCCTTATGATCTTTTTCTGTTCCCACTCTTCTGTTGCAAAAGAAAAATCCCTTCGATAATGACTGCCTCTGCTTTCCTTACGTATTAGGCAGCTTGTTACCGTTAACCAAGCCATTGTCTGCATATTTAACCTTTTGATCGAATCCACTGGTTGATCAAGTAGAATAGGTTTGAAGTTCTCTAACTGCAATTTATTCCGAGCCGTTTTTAATCCCTCTTCCTCCCTGCAAATCCCTGCGTATTTATCCATTAATTGTTGAATAACGTTTATTTCAAGAAGTAGTTCATTTGAAAGAGAATCACGAGTGCAGGAGTTATGCATGGATAAAAAGGAGAATGGAAGTGTTCGTTCCTGCTTTCTGGAAAGAATATAATGCGCAGTTTGTTTAGCAAATACAGAGCCTTCAAGTAATGAATTGCTTGCGAGTCTATTTGCTCCATGAACTCCCGTGTTTGCGCACTCACCAATCGCAAACAAACCTCCAACAGTCGTTCTTCCGAATACATCCGTCTTAATTCCTCCCATTGTAAAATGAGCACCTGGTGTAACGGGGATATATCCAGCTTCTATAGAAATCCCAGCTTTTCCACATAAAGCTGTGACTCCGGGAAATTTTTTTCTGAAGTTTGAGATGTCTTTTATATTTAAAAAAACAGAAGTTCCTCTCTCAAAGATCTCTTCAAATATTTTTCTGGAAACAATATCTCTCGGTGCCAGATCTTTTAATGGGTGTACCCCTTCCATGATTGGCGTTCCATTTGCGTTCATTAGAACTCCACCTTCACCTCTTACTGCTTCCGTGATCAAACCGCTTATTTTATTACTTTTTAATAATGTAGGATGAAATTGAACGAATTCTAAATCTGCGAGTTCAGCGCCAGCACGATAAGCCATACATACAGCACTACCGTCAGAACCAAATGGGTTTGATGTTGCCGAATAGATTCCGGCATACCCCCCGCCCGCCAAAATGGTATCAGGTGCTTTATATAAAGTGACACTGCCATCATCGCTCTTGCAATAAACGCCATAGCAATCACCGTTTAGAACGAGTAAGTCTACTGCATATTGACCCGTTTCAATTCTCACTCTGCCACTTACTCGTTCAATTAAGGTTTCCATGATTTTCTTACCTGTTTGATCACCGCCTGCGTGTACTATCCGATTGCGATGGTGTCCCCCTTCTTTTCCTAACAAGAATTGTCCATCCTCGTTTCGATCAAACGGAACTCCCCAACGGGTTAGCGAATGAATAACCTTATTTCCTTCCTTTACAAGAAACTCCGTCATTTCCGGATCGTTATGAAATTTTCCGGCCTGAAGGGTGTCCATATAATGCTCTTGCCATTTATCATCTTTATCCATAACAGCTGCAACGCCGCCTTGAGCTAAATATGAATTTGAATGCTGAATATCAGACTTTGTGATAACTATCACATTCTTAGATGTGCTTAAGTATTCAGCAGCTACCAAACCGGAAATGCCGCCTCCGATAATGATTACTTCTGCTTCAACTATGTTCAATCATAAACACCTCGACTTTACATGTGTCTTGACACCTATATTTACATAGAATTACACTGGTTACAAGAACTTTTTTTAATGAGGTGAACACCCTGATATATCTAGATTATGCAGCTACAACACCGATGTCTGAAAAAGCGATTGAAGCATTCATCCATACTTCAAGAAATTACTATCAAAATACGGAAAGTCTGCACGATGGAGGGCTGTATGCAAAAGAGCTTTTAGAACATGCTCGTACCGCTCTAGCGAAATTGATGGAAAAAGATCCAAACGGTATTTTCTTTACTGGGGGAGGGTCTGATGGAAACTTTTTAGCGATTACATCTTTGGCATTCGGTACGAAACAAAAAGGGAAACATATCATTACATCAAACGTTGAACATCCTTCTGTTGATTACGCTCTTCACTTTTTAGAGCAACAAGGGTTCGTGGTCACGAGGATTCCAGTGGATTCGTCAGGTACAATCAACATTGCACACTTAAAGGAAAATATAAGACCTGATACGATACTAGCCACCATCCAGCACGTAAATAGCGAAACAGGTATCAAACAAGATTTAAAAGCTATAAGTGCTTTTCTTAAAAAGAAGGAGATCTTATTTCACAGTGACTGTGTGCAATCTTTTTTGAAAGTAGACGATTTCAAACTTATAGACCTTGATTCCTTTACGGTTTCCGCACATAAAATTCATGGTCCTAAAGGGACAGGCGCTGTTTATATTTCTCCGTCCATTCATCTATCACCACTTCTTAAAGGAGTTACACATGAACGGGGATTTAGACCTGGTACTGTTGATCTTCCATCGATCGTTTCATTTGCGACAGCAGCTGAAGAATATGTAAATAAGCAATCTTCCCACTATGCTCAAGTTCAAGGAATGCGAAAACTGTTTCTTTCCCTTATACTTAAAAATGAAGAAATTATATTCGAAGGAAGTCCGGACAGTTCCCCATATATACTCCCGTTTAGAGTAAGAGGGATGGAGGGGCAAATCATCATGCAGGAATTAAGCAGGAGAAAAATTGCAGTTTCAACTGGATCAGCCTGTAAAAATGGACTGCAGTCTCCTTCTAAAACGTTACTCGCGCTTGGCCGAACAGAGAGTGAGGCACATGGGCTCGTACGTGTTTCGTTAAGCCACCTCACTACTTCGAGCGAAATTCACACAATCTGTAATGTGCTAAAAGATATAACGGATCAATTTATAACAGTAAGAGAGGTAGCATTCAAATGAATAAGACGGAAAAATTAAAAGGTGATGTGAGAAGAACAGAGCTCATAAACTGGCTAAAGGAATCTTCAGAACCTTTAAGTGGTTCAAAACTTGCGGCTCGAACGAATGTCAGCAGACAAGTGATCGTACAAGATATGTCGCTATTAAAAGCAAGCGGGGAGCCCATTATGGCCACTGCTCAAGGTTATATTTACATGAAACCTGGAAATGCAAATTCATACACTTGTGTTGTGGCGGCTGTCCATTCCCCGGAAGAAACACTAGAAGAATTGTATACGATCGTAGATCATGGAGTAACAGTTGAAGATGTCACTGTCGATCACCCAGTCTATGGTGATATTAAAGCTTCACTCAAACTGTCGAACCGTAACGATGTTGAGAATTTAATCACAAGCTTAAAAGAGACGAATGCTCCTCTTTTAAGTGAACTTACTGATGGAGTACACACGCACACCCTTTCCGCTGACACAAAAGAAAAATTAGATAAAGCTTGTGCTGCTTTACGCAAAAAAGGGTACTTGTTATAAGACTGTTTTTTTGATCGAAGTGGGAGTAATGAGAATTGATGGAATTGCTCCTCTTCTTTGTAAAGAAGTCCCGGAATTTGTATCTATAATAAAACTAGGCTGACGCCAAGCCGTATGCGTCAGCCTTTTGTTTATAATGGAATAGCGTGAAAGGTTAATCTATGCATTGTACTGTGAGGTCAATGCATTAATGTTTGATTTCTATGCACTAAAACGATAGGGCTATGCACTAAATATAAGAATCAATGCACATTTAACTTTTCTATGCACAAAAACTCAACTTCTATGCACAGTTTGAGAGGTTCTATGCACGTTTCGAAAATCCGAAGAAAATGCAAAAAAGAAACCAGCAGACGTTATCTGCTGGTTTCTTATCATTAAGCCCCTGTTCCTACTACTTCAACTTTTTCAACAGTGTCCATTCGATTTAATGTCACTAATAAGTCCTTAATATCTCCTTGCAGCATATTCGTTTCTATTGTAAGCGTAATATGCGCTCTTCCTTGGAGAGGAATTGTTTGATTAATAGTCAATACGTTGCATCCCTGTGAAGCAACTACTGTCAGAAGACTTGAGAGAGCACCGGATCTGTCTTCTAAGTGAAGGGACAGCGTTATAATTTTTTCTTTCACCATCGTATGGAAAGGGAAAATCCCATCACGATATTTATAAAAGGCACTGCGGCTTAAGCCCACTTTTTCAGCAGCTTCAGCTACCGTTTTAACTTTGCCACGGTCTAACAATGATTTAGCTTCTAATGCTTTTTGCATAGATTCTGATAATACATCTTCTCTTACCATATAGTACTGCATATTGTTTTTCATTAAAAATTCCTCCGGTGTAAATCTTACACTCATTATAATAAATACCAAAGAAAATGTCTATTCCACATGGACATTGCTCTTTTTACTCACGGGAAGAACGCTCCGCACAAGTCTAAAACAGAAATCTACCGATGTAGAAGTTCAAAACTTCTATAAGAACAAAAAAACAGCCCTTTATCAGGGCTGCGTTGTTTAATCGAAAAACTCAAATTCATATTTGAGGATTCGTACAGTGTCACCATGTTCTGCACCACGTTCGCGCAGAGCTTGGTCCACACCCAGTGTACGCAATTGGCGTGCAAAACGTTTTGTTGCTTCATCTCTTGAAAAATCTGTCATCTTAAACAGTTTCTCAATCTTCGGTCCATTAATAACAAATGTACCATCAGAGTCACGGGTAATATAGAAGCCTGCATCCTCTTTTTCATGTTTATAGAGAACACGTTGCTGTTCCCCTCCATCATCGTGGATAAGAGGGAATTCAGGTGTTACTTCAAGGATATCTGCAGTTGTAAATAATACTTCACGAATTCCTTGGCGAGTGATAGCTGAAACAGGAAAAACTTTAACGTCGTCTCCTACTTTTTCCTTAAACGCTTCTAGGTTTTCTTCTGCTCCAGGAATGTCCATCTTGTTGGCAATGACAATCTGAGGACGTTCCATCAATCTCATGTTATATTGATTAAGCTCTTCATTGATCTTTACAAAATCATCATAAGGGTCTCGACCTTCCATACCGGACATATCTATGACGTGAAGAATAACACGTGTACGTTCAATATGACGCAGGAATTGATGTCCTAGACCTACACCTTCATGAGCTCCTTCAATCAATCCTGGCAAGTCAGCCATAACAAAGCTTCTGCCATCCTCAACCGGTACCACCCCTAAATTAGGTGTAATCGTTGTAAAGTGATAAGCTGCAATTTTAGGTTTTGCTGCAGACACAATAGATAAGAAAGTGGATTTCCCTACGCTCGGGAACCCAACGAGCCCCACGTCCGCTAAAACTTTTAATTCTAATACAACCTCACGCTCTTCACCAGGTTCTCCGTTTTCAGCAATCTCGGGTGCTGGATTTGCTGGAGTCGCAAAACGTATATTTCCTCGGCCGCCTCGGCCACCTTTTGCAACAATTGCCTGCTGCTTGTGATGTACCAAATCCGCAATCGTTTCACCTGTATTCGCATCGGTTACAACCGTCCCCGGAGGTACCTTTACGATCATATCATTAGCTTTCTTACCATGCATGCCTTTAGACATTCCATGCTCGCCCCGTGGTGCTTTAAAATGGCGGTTATAGCGAAAATCCATAAGCGTACGAAGACCTTCTTCTACTTCGAAGATTACGTTCGCCCCTTTTCCCCCATCACCACCAGCGGGACCACCGTCTGGGACATATTTTTCTCGGCGGAATGCTACCATTCCGTTACCGCCGTCACCAGCTTTTAAATAAATTTTGACCTGATCGACAAACATTCATTTCTCCTCCTTTCATTAGGAAGTTAACTGAAATTCAAAATAACACTTATTCTCCTGAATATAGCTTTCGATGAGTACCATGCTTTTATGTGTTGAAAATATATTCTTCATTTTTCCGAGTATATTTTCTTGATCGGTGAGATTACCTTCAAATGTATAACTCACACGAAGATCTTCAGGTTCAAATGTAATAGTAAGTGAGTATTCATCATATCCCGAAATCGAATTGTTCAGCACATCGCATAACTCATCCGTTGTATGTAACAATTCCTCTTCAAATAAACTAAAATCTCCGCTTTCACCTTTAACTTTTCCATACAATTTTACAGGATGCTTCAGCCAATTATAGGTTAGTAAGTACTCTGATAAATTCGGGGTCTTCAGGTTAGAGATTCTGGATTCTTCCCGGGATAATTCAATAACTTCATTCATTATCTCTTTAACCCGCTCAGTGCGGTCAAGAGACAGGTTTGCTTTGATAAGCTGAAGCTGGTTTAGCCAGTCATGCCTGGCATGGCGCAAAAGATCGACAGTCGTCCATTTTTTTGACTTCATCGCACTTCCAGCCTTTCCTTTTAATATGGCTACACCTTACACCAACAAATTTAGCGCAGTACTCAAACTTATTTTATGCTAAAAACTTGGCTTACTTTGATATCGAACAAAGAAAAAACCCTAACCAATCTGGTTAGAGTTTTTATCTCCCTCTTACGCTTCTTGCGCGATTGGGTAAACACTTACCTTTTTGCGGTCACGGCCATAACGCTCGAAACGAACGATTCCGTCAACCTTTGCAAATAGTGTGTCATCTCCGCCTTTACCAACGTTTGTACCAGGATAGATCTTAGTACCGCGTTGACGGTAAAGAATTGAACCACCAGAAACGAACTGTCCGTCAGCACGCTTAGCGCCTAAACGCTTAGACTCTGAATCACGACCATTCTTTGTGCTACCTACCCCTTTTTTAGAGGCAAAGTATTGAAGGTTTAATTTAAGCATTCGTTGCACCTCCTTCATGTTCAGTCAATTTTATATACTCACTGTATCCTTCTTCAATCGAAGCAAGAGATACAATCATGCCTTCCAAAAGCAATTGCGTTCTTTGATAGGTTGAATCATCTAGATTATTCGGTACATTGCACTTGAGAAAACCACCATCTTCATGAGTGGTAACTTCAGGCTCATAACCGCAAAGTTTTTCAATCGCATTAATTGTCCCGAACGACACGGCTGTTGCGGCCGCACAAACCAGGTCCTGGCCATGTGGAGCAAAATCAGCATGTCCATCCATCGTAAACGAAAGTATGTGTTGATCACTGTTTCTGAAAATAGAAACTGAAATCATGAGAATTACCCGTTAATCTTGTCAATCACAACTTTTGTGTATGGTTGACGGTGTCCTTGCTTACGACGATAGTTCTTCTTCGCCTTAAACTTGTAGACAACGACTTTCTCGCCACGGCCATGTTTTTCAACTTTTGCCGTAACTGTAGCACCTTCAACTAAAGGAGCTCCTACTTTCAAGCTGTCTCCACCGACCATCAATACATCTTCGAATGTTACTGTTTCACCAGCTTCAACATCTAGTTTCTCAACATAGATTGCTTGACCTTCTTCAACTCGAACTTGCTTACCACCAGTTTGAATAATTGCGTACATCAACGTGCACCTCCTCTTATACTCAGACTCGCCATCCTAGGTGTATATAAAATATACTTAAAAACCTAGTCTGTGCGGTTGGAGCGGGTGCTCCAAACACTAACGAAAAAAGTTTACCATGTTTAGGACACCTGTGTCAATGTGAAAATCGCTTTTTTAAATCACTCAGAGCACCTGTCTGCCTAACGATCAGTTCACGATTTTTCGGACCTGGAGTGACAACGAACAAACGGCCATACTTTTTCTCGATATAAGAGAGCTTGTCAGAATGATTTTTAAGCCATTCCGCAAAATATGGCGGTACTTCTAACCAGATTGCTTCATCATCATGATACACGTATTCCATCGCGATTCTTTCGAGCTCATAATAAAAAGTTTCCGGCCGCAGCTGGTGATTATTCATGATATCATTCCTTGGTTTATCCGTAAGCGTTTCTAATAACGAGGGTCTCTCTTTCTTGCGGGTGAGTTCGAATAGCCCCATTTTTGTAAAACCATATAAATTGATCGTGGTAGAATCTCTTTTGCTTTCTTCTTTTAACACGGACAGGATTAAGTCTTTGTCTGATTGAGATTGCATGGTAATAAAATCAATCACGATCATTCCCGCTAAATTACGCAGCCGAAGTTGCTTCATAATTTCTTTAGCAGCTAAAACATTGGTTTCTGCCATAGTTTTAGACCGGTCTTTCTTTCCTGTGAATTTTCCAGTATTCACATCGATTACCGTTAACGCTTCTGTAACATTAAAATAAAGGGATGCACCATTTTTTAGCCAAACATGAGGAAGCAAACTTTTTTCAAGTTCTACATCAATACCATATTTTTTGAAAATCGGTTCTTTTTCGGTGTAAAGCTTAACTTGAAAAGGTGTGCGGTAAGTAGATACATACTCTTTAATTCGGGAATATGTATCAAGATCATCTACAACAATTTCTTCCACATTTGAACTAAGCCATTTTTCTAATAACAGATAATAAAATGGTGGTCGAATAATTAGACTTGGCGCTTTTATCCCTTCAGCCATTATAACCGTTTCTGAAAATTGTTTCCTTAAGTTCTTTAATTCATTTTTCATTTCTTTCTCAGGAAACTTTTCGCAGCCCGTTCTGATGATCATTCCTTCTGTTTCATCAGTCTGAACGGCACCCCACTTTAATAAAACATCTCGATCAGATTCTTTTATTTTTTTGGAAACGCCAATATGGGGAGTATACGGAAAATATACGAGAAGGTGTCCTGTAAAAGATAAGAGCGCTGTAAGTTTCGCTCCTTTATCACCGGTTTCTTCCTTGGCAATCTGAACGAGAACTGATTCTCCTTCTTTTATCAAACTTGAAATGGATATCTTCTTCTTTTCTTCTTTAGATAACATCTGGAATGCAGGCAGATCATCTCTATGGAGAAATCCATTTTTCATCGTACCAATATCCACAAAGACAGCCTGCATACCTGGAAGCACTTTTTGGACCTTTCCTTTATAAATACTCCCTGTCGATGGCTTTTCATCTGGTCTTTGATAGGCGCATTCTACAAGCTTTTCATTCTGTAGAAGCGCCGTTCTTTTTTCCAGACCAGCCGCATTGATTACTACCTGTTGCATCGTTATCATCCATCTCCCTATCAAAGGTTCGTTTCTCTATTTTAACGAAAAACTTGGCCAATTGCACTTTCAGGAGAATGGTTATAAAAATACGCCTCTAACAGGTCCTTTTCTGCTATCGTATACGGACTGTGGCCTTTGACAATAATGGAGTGTGAGATTCCTTTTATTAATAGGCTGGTGACTTCAGATAATGACGCGGTGGGAGAGACGATTAGGGTCCGCATTTGTTTTGAGGGGTTCTGCTGCAGTTTACTTAATAAGAACCTAATAAACACATAATGCCTTCTTCTCCATTCTAAAAAATGAGCAACGAGTAAAAAACCACAAATCACCCAAAGGTTTAAATGGTTCGGCTGCTGATAAAGCTGCCAAGCACCCCCGGCAACTAAAAGGAAAGCTGACAAGTATAAAAAATGCTGTTGGGCAAACTTAAACGGCATCCATTTCGTAAAAAGCGCAAATGCTATCTTTCCTCCATCCAATGGCCAGATCGGCAATAAGTTGAATGTAAATAACGTAAAATTCAAAAGCAAGAACCAAGCAAAATCGCCTTGAGATAAGTGGCCCAAGGAATAAAAAATATAAGCCAGTCCTATCATCCATATATGCTGCAAGGGACCAAGTACAGCTACCCATATTTCTTCGCGAAATGGCCGAGTACCGTGTTCTTCAACAACAGCAGCACCACCAAAAGGAAGAAGATCAATTCTGGAAATTCTCCATTTAAAAAGATGGGCCCCAGCAAAATGACCCATCTCATGTATAAGGACAACAAAAAACCAAACGATTATCTCCCTAAAATGCCCTGTGAAAATAGCTCCGAAAATAACGATCCAGAATGCAGGATTAACCTTTATTTTTCGGATAAATTGTATGATTAGGTTAATCAATATCAATCACCTTGCTTGGATCGATGAAACTCTTGTCTTTTTTGATTGCAAAATAAAACTTTCCTGTTTTTCCATTTTCATTTTCCGATACTTTTCCTAGCCGTGTTCCACTCTCAACATAGTTATAAAGCTTAATCGATTTATCGATTTCTTTCAGATCACCATACCAAGATTCTTGTTCATCAGAGTGCTGAATAATTACGGTATATCCAAGGTCTTCTTTTTTACCGGCAAATACGATGTATCCGTCTTTAGCTGTCTCTACGGACTCATCTTTGCTTCCTGTCTCGATCCATATTCCTTTGCCATTCGAACTGAACGATTCATATACTTTGCCATCAGCCGGAACAGCGTAAACCTCGCTTGCTTGATCAGGTTCATCTTTAACCAATTTATCTTTTGGCAATAGTGCCAGTGGTTTGCCGAATTGTTTTTCGTACCAGTCTTTTGCTGCCGCAAAATGGAACTCGTCTTCATACACATGCTTTATGAAATTTTGAGCTTTTGCCGTCTGTTCTCCCGTATTCTTAAAAATAATGCCAACGATTAAGAACAAAATAATGGAGAACATCACTTGCATCAGTAAGGTATGACGGTTAAATAGAGGGTGATCTTTCTCCGAGTCTTCTCTGTTTATCGATATATTTTTCTCTTTTAATGTTCCACTCTTGGATAAATTCCCATATTTTTTTCGGATCTCATCTGCTCTATTTTTCATAACCGTTCCTCCATTTTTCTCATATATATGTCCATCTTATGACTTGTCCTGAGAAGTTATGAGTAAAATGAGACGGAGTAATGTAGTGAATATCATGAATCCGGAAAAAACAAAAAAGCACTGGCCGAGGCCAACGCTTTATTTCATTCCTAATAATGTTTTAATCTTACCAAAGAATCCTTTTTCTTCTTCTAATGATAGAAGAGGAACAGATTCTCCTAGTATTCTCCTAGCAATATTTCGATAGGCGATGGATGCTTTTGAATCCGGCTGCATAGCTACCGGCTCCCCTTTATTCGCTGCCTTAATTACGTTTTCGTCGTCAATGACTACTCCTAAAAGCTCAATAGAAAGTACGGAAACGATCTCGTCAACTTCAAGCATATCCCCACTCTTTGCGAGATGATTGCGCAATCTGTTTACGATAAGTTTTGGCGGCTCCAGCTCTTCTTGTTCTAACAGACCGATAATTCGATCCGCATCACGTACAGATGAGATTTCTGGATTTGTTACAACGATGGATTTGTCAGCGCCTGCTACCGCATTTTTAAATCCTTGTTCAATGCCTGCCGGACAATCAATAATCACATAATCGTAATCTTGTTTTAGTTCCTGGACAATTTTTTTTACTTGTTCAGGTTGAATAGAAGACTTATCTTTTGTTTGTGCTGCTGGCAGCAGATACAAACATTCAAAGCGTTTATCTTTAATCAAGGCTTGATTAAGTTTACAGCGTTCTTCTGCAACATCAACCAGGTCATAAATGATCCTGTTTTCAAGTCCCATTAAAACATCCAGGTTACGTAACCCAATATCGGTATCCACGAGACATACTTTTTTTCCAGAAAGAGCTAGAGCAGTCCCTATATTGGCAGAAGTCGTGGTTTTACCGACTCCACCTTTCCCAGACGTAATGACAATCGCTTCTCCCATGCTTCATTCCCCTTTCTATACCAAGCTGTTCAACATCGGTCTAAGTCGGTGAACAGCACTGATCCGATCAATCCGAATCTGTTGTTCTTCTTTGGATATGTAAGCAAACTCCATCTCATTTCCCAAATCTGAATAAGAGTCTGGTGCTCTATTAATATGATGTGCGATCCTTAGCTGAGAAGGTTTCATAACAGAAGCGGCGATGATTGTTTCCTCATTTCCTTTGCTTCCGCTATGTGCAATACCTTTCAAGGCGCCAAGAATATAAATGTTACCCGTCGCAATAACAGTTCCACCCGGGTTGACATCGCCTACTAGAAGCAAGTCGCCTTGAATATCCAAAACCTGTCCAGATCTAACGATTCTTGAAACCGTAACTACCTGTGCATCTTTTCTCAGTTCCTCTGCTTCTGTCTTGGTGATAACTTCTGATTCGATATGTTCTAAGATCAGGTTCTCTTTTTGATTTAAAACTTCCCGCAATTTTTCTTCGTCTTCCGCAGTAACATATCGCTTTCCTGCTTTTACCTTAACAGAAATAACTGGACCATTAAGCAGCTGTCCACTATTTGCAGATAATTTATCATGAAGTTCCTCAATAATCTCTTCAAAGGAACATCTATCATCCAACAACAAAATGAGGCCGTCTTTTGTACCTTTTATTGTTACGTTATGCTGCAGTTTCTGTACCATTGGCATTGTTCACCTCAACGTACTAACATTCGACAGCTAGGTCTAAATTCCTCTTTGCTGCTGTTAGTTTTCTTTTATCGTATCCTTCAGCAGGTTCAGCTGCTTCACATATGGATAATAAATGAGTAACGCAAAGAAACCGTTTAAGATGAGGGTAGGCAACAATCTTTTGTATAGAAACATATCTATCATTTGATTGCTGATCCCGATAAGACTGTTCAAGCCATAGACAGTAAACTCTAGGATAGATACACCTACAATGGATAGAAGCAGTGCAACAATAAGGTTTCCGAAAAGATATCTTGAAATGACAGATGTAACATAGGCAGTTGCAGCCATAGAAAATAAATATACACCAATGATATCCGTATAAAGTAAATCAGTAAGGAGTCCAAATCCTAAACCATAGACGAGTCCATAAGTTGAATTTACAAACATGGCAATAAATAAAATCATTATCATCGAAAAGCGAGGAATGAATTGCCATTCCATGCTGTTCTCATGAGGCAATAGTGCTTGCATCAAGGAACTTTCGCTGATAAATGCTAAATAGATAAGAAAAGGAAGAAGGATCTTTTTCATCATTCTTCCTCCTTTTCTTTTAAACTTTCACCTACTGCAGGCATCTCTCTTTCGAGAACCATCACATGAGATAAATCATACAAATCAGCAGAAGGCTTCAAATAAGCCGTTTGAGTTAATCCAACTTCATCTGGTTCGATTTCAATAACTTCTCCGATTAAAAGATTAGGAGGAAAAACATCCCCCAGACCTGAAGTAATTACTTTTTGGCCCTTTTTAATCTTTGCATCTACCGGAATCTTTTTAAACAGCAAAGCTTGACGTTTCGGGTCGTATCCTTCTATCGTTCCAAAGATATTTTTTTCACCTTGAACGATTGCAGAAAAACGATTTGTCCGGTCATTATCACTAATGAGCTGAACAGTAGATTGGAATAATGAAACATTCGTCACTTTACCAATAAAACCTTGAGGGGAAATAACAGCCATCTTTGGCTTAATTCCGTCTTTTTCCCCTTTATTGATATAGATGAACTGATTCCATTGGTCAGGAGATCTGCCGATTACTGTTGCTTCACGCACCTTGAAATCTGTTAGATCTTCTTCTTTATCAAGCTGCGCTTTTAACGTTTTGTTCGTTTTCTTAACTTCCTCATACTGTACATACAATTTCGCGTACTCATCTAACCTAGCTTTTAACATTTGATTCTCTTTGTAAAGCTGTTTCATTTCAGCTAAGTTCTCAAAGAAACCCGCTATTGAATTAGCGGGTTTATAGAAAATCGTTTGTGTTAGTCCTGCAGTGTCTTTCAAGAACTGCTCAGGTAAGGTTAGGCTTTCCCTTTTTTTCATCGAAAAACCAATCAAAGCTACTAGAATAATAATACTGACTAGCAGAATGATAAGGCGTTTATTCGAAAAAAAATGTGGCATGAAAATACACCTACTTACTTGGATTTAGATCTAGAAGTAATACCAGCTTTGGATTTAAAAAGGTGCAGATTTTCAAGAGCGCGGCCAGTTCCTACTGCTACACAATCCAATGCGTTTTCCGCCACGATAACAGGCATCTTTGTCTCTTCACTTATCACTTTATCCAAGTTTCTCAATAAAGCTCCCCCACCAGTAAGAACGATACCGCGATCCATGATATCAGCAGCAAGTTCAGGCGGCGTTTTTTCAAGAGTAACTTTTACAGCATCCATAATACTGTTTACTGTGTCACGCAACGCACTGGAAACTTCTTCCGCCGTAATCGTAATCGTTTTTGGAAGACCTGTCAATAAATCACGTCCACGGATTTCCATGTCTTCAATACCTTCAGGTGTTCCTGCAGATCCGATTTCAAGTTTAAGAGTTTCTGCAGTTCTTTCACCGATCATTAAGTTATACGTCTTTTTAATATAAGCAATGATAGCATCATCCATCTCATCACCAGCGATGCGAATCGACTGACTCGTTACAATTCCCCCTAAAGAGATAATAGCAACTTCTGTCGTACCTCCGCCGATATCTACTACCATGCTTCCCGTTGGTTCCCAAACAGGAAGGTCAGCTCCGATAGCTGCCGCGAACGGCTCTTCAATCGTATAAGCTTCACGAGCACCAGCTTGCTTTGTAGCATCTTCAACTGCACGCTTTTCTACAGCTGTAATTCCAGATGGAACACAAACCATGACATAAGGTTTGCGTGCAAAAACAGAACGGTTCTTTTGTGCTTGTTGAATAAAATACTTCATCATCGTAGCTGTAGTTTCAAAGTCCGCAATAACCCCGTCCTTCATTGGTCTAACAGCTACAATATTTCCCGGTGTACGTCCGATCATATTCTTTGCAGCATTACCTACAGCTTCAATTGAACCAGTGTCAGTACGCAAAGCAACAACGGAAGGTTCACGCACAACAACACCCTTGCCCTTCACGTAAACAAGTGTGTTTGCAGTTCCTAAATCAATCCCTAAATCTCTTGAAAATCCACCAAACATTTATGTAAACTCCTTTCATCAAGCAAAACTCATACGTTTGATTATACGCTATAAAAGAAGCAAAAGACAATGTTAAACATATCCTTTTTCTTTTAAACTTACGTATTTTTGATCACCGATAATAATGTGGTCCAACACTTCAATTCCTAGCATTTTTCCACACTCTACTAACCTTTTTGTAACTTCTATATCTTCACGACTTGGAGCAGGGTCACCACTCGGATGGTTGTGAAAACAAATAATAGAAGCACAAGATCTCTTCAAGCCTTCTTTGAACACTTCACGCGGATGTACGATTGAAGTGTTCAGACTGCCAATAAAGACTGTCTTCTTATTCAAAACTTGATTTTTTGTATTTAAGTACAGACAAACAAAGTGTTCTTGGTGCAAAAAGCGCAGTTCATCCATTAAATATCTTGCCCCGTCTTCCGGGGACCGGATGGTGTATCTTTCTTCAAATTGAAGACGGCTGATCCTTTTCCCAATTTCAATAGCAGCCATAAGTTCTACTGCTTTGGCAGGTCCGATGCCGTTTATTTCTTTCAGCTCGCCAATCGTTGCGTCTTTTAAATGTCTTAGCCCTTCAAAATGCTGGATGATATGATGCGAAAGCTGTATGGCAGACATCTGTTTTGTTCCTGTTCGTAAAAGAATGGCTAATAATTCATAGTTGGACAAGGTATCAGGTCCGTCTTGCAGCAGCCTTTCCCTTGGTCTTTCCTGTAAAGGATAATCTTTAATCATAAGCGGTTTGGTGGCCACTTACGCTCCTCCCTCGTTTTTCAGTCTATATGACTGACCCGTTGAAAGAAAATCCGAAATCACTAAGTGTTCTTGCCACTTTGGATACCGGTAAGCCTACTACACTAAAATAATCACCATGAATCTTCTCTACGAGCAAAGAACCGTACCCTTGAATACCATAGCTTCCGGCTTTGTCAAAAGGTTCACCGGTCTTGATGTACCAGTGGATCGTTTCTTCGCTTAACGAATAAAACGTGACACTTGTCTTTACCGAGAATATACGTTTCTTTTGTTGATCCATTATACAAACACCTGTGTAAACATCATGCGTTTGTCCTGACAGCATCCTTAGCGTCTCAGCAGCTTCTTTTTCATCTTGAGGCTTTCCTAGCCGCTTGCTGCCAAAACTCACAATTGTATCAGCACCTAATATGACATCGTTTGGTTTATATGAAAGAACATCTGATGCCTTTTGTTCTGCAAGTGATTCAACCAATTGACTTGGATTTAGATTAGGATCCATTTTTTCTTCAAGTGTACTTGGATATGTTTCAAACGGAAGAAGCGTTAATGACAGAAGTTCATTTCTCCGAGGTGAAGAAGAGGCTAAAATGAGGTGTTTCATGTAATCACCTTTCAATTCGTTCGTAGTTGTTAAATCTATAGTTAACAATAACAAACTTGTAAAAAATAGACAAACAGCGCCAAAAACTTACTTCTATTAGTTTTTCGGCGATTTCGACTTTTTTATGTGGGCAAACGGTAACATTCTTAGACGTTTTTTGACAAATTTCCCGAATAGCACATGATTGAAAAAAAATCGATATCTAAACCTATATAAAAAAAGCAGAGACAGGGGAAGGGTCTCTGCTCTTTTAAAGCTTGCAAGTTTTTATCTTCCATGCATGTTGATTAAAAGCGCAGGGTCCGAGACTTCTCGAAAATGTAAAGAACACATTCTACCTGCGATGAATCGCTGTGGAAGCTTTCCTTGTCCTATGGGACGAGCGGTCAGTTGAGACCTTTTAGGGTGCGAGCAGCAAAAGGTCTCACCGGGAAAGCAAGTACCTGAAGCAAAAATCAACTACAAACAAAGCAAGCATGGATACGAAAATACCATTTACTAACAAACTTCCTATTTCAATGTCTCTAAAAGCTTTTTATAGGATTGAAGACTGTCCATGGCCTTTTGCTGAAATCCCCAGTTCAATTCTCCTTTCTTGGTATCTTTCAGAGCTAAAAAAGCACCTTCAAGCTGTTTCTCAAAATCAGAAGCAGCTTTTGCTGTATTGTCCTTCCAATTCTTCTTTTGGTTCTGTCCGTACTGTTTCCACTTATTAAAATCACTTAACGTTTGATCAAGTCCCGATTCTTTCGCACCGGGCATTTGGGAGAGCGTTAGTACGTTCTGTAGAAGAATCTTGCCATTTGTAAAATAGGTCTCGTCTAAGCTATTGGGTGTTTTTAGATCTTCGAATGTGAAAGACAATGTTTTTACGATTGGTTTATCCATTTTATCTTGATAATTTTCACGATAACTTTCTAGTTGATGCTTTTCATTCGCGATACCTACAATAACGGCAGATTTTTCATCACCCGCTGGAACGATCACACCAGAGTAACCCTTGTCTTCTATATCTTTCACAACGTCTTCCGCTCTTTCTTTCGTTGAGAATACACCAGCTTGCAAGGCTGAGAATTCTAAGTGGATCGGAGGGAGTTTGACAAGTTTCTTCCCAGAAGGAGAACCTTCTTTCTGAACAGGAACCGCTTCAGAGTTAAGATTTCCTGCTTCTGTAATATCTGATGAAAATACCATCAGAACCATAATACCTAAAACAGTACCCGTTACTACCGCCGCCATTACAGCTGCTAAGATCTGCTTTGATAAAGATTTGCCTTTATGAGGAACAAGAAAGCTCGTCCTTTTTTTAGAGAACATATTCATTTTCTTTCTTTTAAAAACAATATCACTTTTCTTTACCGGCTCTGCAAGTACCGTGTATTCATCTTTATCAAGAACTTCTATAGTCGCTGCTACCTCATTACTCGTTTGGTCTGGTTCACAGGAACTCTTATTATAATGCTGTTGTTTACCGTTTATTAATATTGAAATCTCTTGTTTCAAGACTATCCGCTCCTCTCTAGCATCTAGTAAATCATATGCAAATGGACATTTAATAGAACTGAAAAAGCAGATTCAAGGTAAAAAGGAGTATGCGTAAACCAAAGATCCTTTAGAATGAAATTTTTTATGCGTAAATAAAGACCCCAGGTAATTTCCTGAGGTCTATTAGGACTATCCGATATAAGCGGCTACTTTGTTTCTGCCTTGTTGTTTTGCACCTGTATACATGGCTCGATCTGCATTTCTTATCAATGTTAAAGGATCTTCCCCTTGATGAGGAGCGGTAGCTATACCAATACTAGCTGTTATGTAAATATGTTGTTTACACTTATCGGTTAGATCGTTATGAATTTCAAATCCATTGGCCGAAATCTCAGAACGAAGCTGTTCAGCTATTTCCAAACATTCTTTGCCACCGGATTCAGGCAGGAGGATAATAAATTCCTCACCGCCATATCGGGCTACGGTTCCCCGTTCCCCTATAAAATCTTCAAGCCTTCGAGCAAGCATGATGAGGACTTCATTACCGCTTTGATGACCGTATGAATCATTTACTGCTTTAAAATGATCGATATCTAGCAGTATGACAGAAAATTTTTTTCTGAAATAGTCATAGTTGTTATACATCGTTGCCAGAAGATCTTCAAAGTACCTGTAGTTAAAAAGACCGGTTAAAGGACATTGCTCACTTTTTAATTTCGTAGATTCATAGTTTTTAGCATTATCAATTGCAACCGCTAAATAGTTTGCCAAAATCTCTAAAATAATCAGATGATGCTTTTGGTAGGCATGTTTTTTCTTAGAGGCGAAAGTATAATCCCGACGATCTTTTGGTTCCGGATCATAGGAACGGATACAACGGATTCTGCTTTCCCTTGAAAGAAAGTTTCAGATATTTCTCTCCAGGCTTTGATCTTGCAATACCTAATACTCATCCCGCTAGACCATACTTTTCCGCTAATCGCTTCATGCTTTTTGATAGGAATTGAATTTAAGATGCCTTCTTCACTTTCATATTTTCTAATGATTTTTAAATGTTCACCCGCATCTGCATCATAGATAAAGGCAAAATCAACCGTCATAAAGGCAATAAGTTTCTCTATGAAAATATCTAAAATAGGATCCACTTTTAAATGTTCCGAAAGCTGCTGCCCAATTTCACTCGCTTTTTGTAAAGAAATATTGATCTGTTCACTCGAATGATAAAGTTTAATGATGAAGGAAAGTGAGATAACCGGTAGCCCTACATAAAAAATAGCAGGCTGTCCCAATTGAGAATATAATACGTACAGCATAAGTCCAACTGGTATAGCAAGAACTTCTGAAACGAGATCCCATAACGCATCACGATCAATAAAACGGCTAGATTGTTCATAAAGGACAGTGATAATAAAATACAATCCAACATGATTCAATATTAACCCTGTAAGGACGTATCCAAAAACTGGGACTAAGTTGATCGATTCATTTAAGTTAAATGCGCCTGTTTCCCCGCCAAGAAAGTAAAAAACAATCGCTTCACAAATGATGATCCATGAGAACATAAGCGTATTTGCCATATATCTGTAATACTCTTTGATTACATTTACTTTCAGGGAGAAAAACATAGCCAGTAATGATAATATCGTTATCAATAAAGCTACTGTAAGGCCATAATATAAAAAGACTGCTAAATTTATTCCCGACATGAATGAGATATTCGCATTAAGAACCTTAATCGGAAACATTGAAACGATAACAGCTAATAGAGAAATGATGCCAAGGTCGACTAACTTTAAATCAGGCTGGTTGTTCGTCATTTGGACCGCCGTATATAAAGCTATTGGGAATAAAACGAGCCATGCAGCTATTAAATAATTGCGTTTTCTCATATTGTTCATCTGAGATTCCATGGCTTACCCCTTCCTTTTGCATCTCTATATCCATCTTTTTTACTAGTACCATTATCTTACCTATTTATTTTATCAAAAAGTCAAAAAATTACAATAAATGTTATTCCATATTTTGAAAACTTTTTCGAACCTCAGAAATAAAGTAAAGAGAGCCGGTGATGATTAGAACATCTTCATCTCGAAGTTTTTTCCGTATCACTTCTAAAGCTTCACTCCAATCCGAGATCGCACATGATGTTACAAAAGGACTCTCCGCTTGCAACTGTTCTGCAGATGCTGCTCTAGGAAATGTAAAGGTAGTGAAATAAGCTTCATGAATAATATTTTCTAGCTCTTTCATCATGTTTTGGTAAGCTTTATCATGCAAAGCAGCGAACAATAAATAAATCTTTCTATCTTTATAGTGATGTTCAAGAGTTTGTTTAAGAGCTTTTATCCCTTGAAGATTATGTGCACCATCTATAATTATATCGGGTGAAGAAGAAACTTTTTCAAACCTTCCTGCCCAGTTTGCACGAATTAAACCTATTTTTATTTTTTCGTCATCTATTGTGAAAAGATTTTTTTTCGTCAAATATTCAACTGCAGCAATCGCCAGTCCTGCATTTTTTACTTGATGAAAGCCTTTCATAGAGATTTCTGATATGAAGTTTGATTTTTCTTGTCCCGTATATTCAAACTCTTCTCCCCAGTCCGTACTTCTATGGTGATGAACTGAAAAATCTCGTCCAAGGGATAAAGACTCTGAATTCATGGTTTGAGCCTTTTTCTCAATGACTTGTAAGGCTTCAGTCTGTTCTACAGCTGAGATTACCGGAACTTCTTTTTTAATGATCCCGGCTTTTTGAAAGGCAATTTCCTCGATTGTTTCCCCTAAGATTCCCATATGATCATATCCAATATTTGATATTAAACTTAAGATCGGTGTGATTACATTTGTAGAATCATATAAACCACCTAATCCAGTTTCATACACAACAATATCCGGCTGTTTATCAGCAAAATATAGCAAGGATATAACCGTGATCACTTCAAACTCTGTCGGACTTCCCAATGATGTTTCAGTTAGTTCATCTACTAACGGTTTTATCACCTTTACGTATTCCAACAGTTCCTGATCTCGAATGGGTACTTTATTAATGGAAACTCTTTCGTTAAAAGTGATGAGGTATGGTGATGTAAAAGTCCCTACATTATAGCCTGCTTCATTAAAAATACTGCGTAAGTATTCGACAGTGGATCCTTTTCCGTTTGTTCCGGCAATATGTATACATTTGATTTTGCTTTCTGGATTCCCCGTTCTTTTCAGCAGCCATTCCACTCTCTTTAATCCTGGCTTTATACCAAATTTTAATAAACCATGTATCCAAGTTAGTGCATCTTCGTAAGTATTCAATCGTTAGCCCGCCCTTCATCAACTAAAAAGAAGGCGAATCCCAACTTAAAAAGGATCCGCCTCATATTCTAAAATGCTGTTAGCTTTGAAGCTCTTTAATACGTGCGAGAACATTATCATATTTTTCCTGATAATCACTTTCTTTTGCACGCTCTTCAGCAATAACCTTCTCAGGTGCTTTTTTCATAAAACCTTCATTGCTTAATTTTTTCTTTACACGCTCTACTTCTTTTGCGTATTTTTCTGCTTCTTTTTCAAGACGTTTGATCTCTTCTTCAATATTCAATAGCCCTTCAAGAGGAAGGTACATTTCAAGTCCTGTTAAAACCGTACTCATGCTTTTTTCTGGTGCAGAGATTTCATCAGAGATCAGAAGCTCGCTAGGATTACAAAAACGTACTAGGTAGCTGCGGTTTGAATCTAGAGCTTTTAAGATCTCTTTATTTTTCGGTTTGATCTGAAGTTCGATCGGCTTGCTAGGTGCAACATTCATTTCTGAGCGAATATTACGAACAGAACGAATCACTTCTGTCACAAGTGCAAATTCTTTTGCAGCTTCCGGGAAATGAAGATCATCGCGTTTTACCGGCCAAGCAGCTACAGTGATCGATTCACCTTCATGCGGCAGATGCTGCCAGATCTCTTCTGTAATGAACGGCATGAACGGATGAAGCAAACGGAGCGTCTGATCAAGTACATAAGCTAGAACAGAACGAGTTGTTTTCTTAGCTTCTTCATCTTCTCCATACAACGGAAGTTTTGCCATCTCAATATACCAATCGCAAAAATCATCCCAGATGAAGTTATAAAGAAGGCGGCCCACTTCTCCAAACTCGTAAGAATCGATGAGTCTTGTAATATCCTCGGTTGTTTCGTTTAATCGCGTCAAGATCCATTGGTCAGCAAGTGACTTTTTGCCTGTTAAATCAATCTTATCGTATTGCAAACCATCCATATTCATGAGGGCAAAACGAGAAGCGTTCCAAATTTTATTCGCAAAGTTCCAAGTAGATTCAACCTTTTCCCAGTAGAATCGAAGGTCGTTACCAGGGGAACTTCCTGTCGTTAAGAAGAACCTGAGAGCATCTGCTCCATACTTATCGATAACATCCATCGGATCTACACCATTTCCGAGAGACTTACTCATTTTGCGACCTTCTGAATCACGAACAAGTCCATGGATTAAAACATCGTTAAACGGCTTTTGGTTTGTGAACTCCAGCGATTGGAAGATCATTCTTGATACCCAGAATGAAATAATATCATATCCAGTTACTAATACATTTCCTGGAAAGTAACGTTGAAGATCTGCTGATTCTTCTTCCGGCCAACCCATTGTTGAAAACGGCCAAAGAGCGGATGAGAACCATGTATCCAGAACATCTGTATCTTGCTCCCAATTTTCAGGGTCACTAGGTTCTGTTTTTCCAACATAGATCTCACCTGTTTCTTTGTGAAACCATGCCGGAATACGGTGTCCCCACCATAGCTGGCGAGAAATACACCAGTCACGGATGTTTTCGATCCAACGCATATACGTATTTTCAAAACGATCTGGTACGAAATTAACTTTGTTTTCGCTTTGTTGTAGCTTGATTGCTTCTTCAGCTAACGGTTTCATCTTTACGAACCATTGTGTAGATAGATATGGCTCTACGACAGCACCGCTTCTTTCAGAGTGTCCAACGGAATGCATATGTTCTTCAATTTTAAACAGAACGCCTTGATCCTGAAGGTCTTTTACGATTTGTTTTCGGCACTCAAATCGATCGAGACCTTGATATTTTCCGGCGTTTTCGTTCATCTTTCCGCCTTCATCCATTACCAAGATACGTTCTAGGTTATGTCTGTTTCCAATCTCAAAGTCGTTTGGATCATGAGCAGGCGTAATTTTAACTGCCCCTGAACCAAATTCCATATCTACGTAATCATCGCCTACGATTTCGATCTCACGTCCAACAATAGGCAAGATCGCTTTCTTGCCGATCAGGTGCTGATAGCGTTCATCTTTTGGATGTACGGCGATCGCTGTATCACCAAGCATCGTTTCAGGACGAGTTGTCGCTACTTCTATATGTCCTGAGCCATCAGCAAGCGGATATTTCATATGATAGAAAGCACCTTGAACGTCCTGATGAATAACTTCTATATCAGAAAGTGCTGTTTTTGTTTGAGGATCCCAGTTGATGATGTATTCTCCACGATAGATCAGACCTTTTTCATAAAGCGTTACGAATACTTCTTTAACCGCTTCTGAAAGACCTTCGTCTAGTGTAAAACGTTCACGGGAGTAATCTAATCCAAGTCCAAGTTTTGCCCACTGCTGACGGATAAATTGAGCATATTCCTCTTTCCATTCCCATGACTTCTCAAGGAACTTTTCACGGCCAAGATCATAACGAGAAACTCCCTCTTCACGAAGTTTTCCTTCTACCTTTGCTTGAGTGGCAATACCTGCGTGATCCATACCAGGCAACCATAATACATCATAACCTTGCATGCGTTTTGTACGAGTAAGAATGTCTTGAAGTGCTGTATCCCAAGCATGACCAAGGTGAAGCTTACCTGTTACGTTCGGTGGGGGAATAACAATTGTATACGGCTCTTTCTCTTTATCACCTTTGGCTTCAAAAAATTTACCTTTCAGCCAAAAATCATAACGATTTTCTTCTGTTGCCTTCGGATCGTACTTTGTCGGCATCGTCAGTTCTTTCTGTTCGTTCGTCATCATTTCTCCTCCTTTTATTTCTAAGGACTCTTTTTAAAAGATTCATTTTTGTTGATTCTTTTCATTGACAGTTTGATTGGAGCAACCACTTTCAAGAGCAACAAGTTTAAAGAAAACAGCTTTTTTAAAAACAAAAAAGCCCTTTCGTCTTAAAGGACGAAAGGACTGTTCCGCGGTACCACCTTAATTTACGGCACGTTTAAATAAACATGCTGTACTCTTAATCGATAACGGGTCTACCGTCTTCTTCTACTTTATCGTTCAAAGAAGATGCTCAAGGGCGACTTCCAACCAACTGGCCTTAAGGATTCTTTCAGCAGATGAACCCTCTCTCTAAAAGGTGTTGCGTTTGTACTATTCCCTGTCTACGCACAATATAGAATCTGATTATATTTTATACAAGAGTTCTAATTTTAGTCAATAGGATAACCTTAACTTGTAAAAGTTATTCTATGCATAACATTTTTTTGGTGAGCCCGTCTTTCACGTCTTTACCCAGTTTGCATAAATTATTAAAAAGGGGGATGGGGGGGCTTCTTCTTGGCTCGTAGATATTTTAGGAAAGCCCGCTTTCCTGGCTGGCTTCTAACGGTTAAGAACGCAATTGGACAATTTACATTACCACTGATAGTCTTTCAGTTGATCCGGACATTATTATTCCCTTCAGCCGTTGATTTTTTCATTATCTTGATTCTCCTCGTATTACATTTTGGGATTGGTCATGAGTATTTTTAATAGATCTCGGTAAAATGACTAAAACCAGCAAGAAGATCACATATAGTCAACTATATGTGATCTTCTTCATCATGTATATGAATATTTTTTGGTGCGTTTTCGTCCATAGAAGGAGGAGGAGCTATCATAATAGCATCACAAAAATCACGAATCTTTTTCATTGCTCTTATTCTGCTTTCAAGCCTGTGCACCAATTCGATTTGAGAATATTGGGTTCTTTTGCTGCAGTATAGATCTACTGCATTAAATACCGGTTCTGGATAGGATAAATAACTAATTAATAGTCCTCGTTCTTCATTTAAAAGAGGGACATGCTTCTCATATAAATCCAATAATGCCTTTCCTTCTTCAATCGACCAATCTCTCTGATGTGCTGCTCTTCGAAAATACACGGCCAAATCTCTGACCGGTGTGTCCAGCACTGCTTTTTCAAAGTTAAGCAAATGTCCTTCCCCGCTCGGGTTGAATATCAAATGGTTTCTTGAAACTTTTCCATGGCATAGTACACTTCTGTATCGCTTTTCACGCTGACACGTATCGTACCAATCTCTTAATCTTCTTTTCGCTTCTTCAGTCATTCTCATGATCTGATGAAAGTGGCTTAGATAAGTCAGTTCAAAAGGAGACATATACGTTTTCTGTTCAGCTTCCTCTGTAAATCTCTCCATTTCAAACTGCCTGTTTTCCCATCTGTTCATTAAATATTGATAAGAATGTTCAACGACTTCATTCGAAAAGTCTTGTTCTTTTAGTGTCAGAGCATGCACCTTACCTAGATGATCAAGCAGCACTTCATCCTTTGCTCTTTCGTTTCTCTCATCAGATGCGAACCAAGGCATAAGATAGTAGGTTTTGGGCCCAAGCTGAACGGTATAGTCACCGAATTTGGTTGGATATAAAGGAACTACCTGATGGAAACCAATTTCTGAAAGCCTTTGAATAACATGTGTGAACCAGTTTCTTTCATCTTCGCTCATCTCTGCTTCTTTAAGTGCAAAAGTTCCTCGTTTCGTTATGACCTTCTTCACTTTCCCATGACGTTCAATCTTTTCAGGAAAAAGATCATAATGAAATAGAACGGGCCCGTAATTTAGTGTCTCCTTTTCTGTTGTCATAGGGCCACCTTCTTTCTGTTTTCATCAAACCATTCAGTAATCGTTTTTAAGAAAGTCCGGTTTGCCTCCCAAATGGCTTCGTACCTATTCATTCCTTCAACTAGTTTTTCTAGACTGGTGTTGTCTAGCCCTTGTAGACAATCATTCAGTTCCCACGGTGTTGTGATTTCGGCTAATAGCAGCAGCCCTTGTTCACCACTTAACGGGAATATACGATCGATCTCTGTCAAAATCATCTTTAATGATAAAGGTGAATTGTGTTCCAGCCATTCGAATAAAAAATTCCGTATCGGCAGGTAGCTTTGAACCGGTTGGGAATCACCACCTTGGTAAAATAAAAAATGAAAGATTCTTTTTCCATTATCGATACCTATTTCTTTTTCAAAAACGGGAACTGCAGCTTTTGGAACTTTCTTTTTTAGCGCTTCAGCAAATATCATCCTCTTTTTCGCTTCAGCTAAACTTTTATTGACGATCTGGAACGTTCCGTCTGCGAATTGTTTAGCAAGTTCCATACAATCATTAAAATGAAACGAATGTTGTTTGACAGGTAGCTCTTTCTCATACTGTCCTTGTACAGCGGCCGTTAACAGCTGACCAATAAACTGCCCCCATCTTTCTACTTCTTCACAACCAAACGGTGTCTCTGCAAAGTCATGAAGCGTAATCCAGTGCCGGCCGTCAAACACTGCATCTTCTCCATCTCTTGTTCTAATCATTCTGTCAGGAACGGCGAAAGAGCCCTTTGAAGACTCATCTCGCCATCTAACATGCCACTTTAGCAGTTCTTCGTCTTTCCAATACCTTACTCGTTTCTCTCCAAAATCTGTCATGATAATATGAGGCTCTTGTTTCCATCTCACCCCATATAAATCATATTCATTTTCTAAGAGGTTAATGAGCCCCATGGCAGCACCTCATTTTAGCGTGAACTTACTGGAATATAGATAATTTGACCTTCAGATACTTCACCCTGCTGTAAGCGATTCATGCGCATCAACGTGTTTAAGGAAATATCATATCTTTCACAGATGTGTTCTAAAGAATCTCCGCGCTGGAGAATATACATTTTCATTTTTGAAAAACGTTCTTCTTTTCCAGACAGCATCTTCGTTAAATACAAAGCATTTTCATCCTTCGTTTCTTCCCGCTCTTCATGTTGTTCTTCCTGTTCTTCATGTTGTTCTTCCTGTTCTTCATAGTGGCTGGCTTCAGCTTGATAATCATCGGAGTAATCATGATCGTCTGTATGTTGATAGCTTTGATCATCATATTCTTGTTCGGGTTCATCATGATATATCTGTTCTCCATACTCCCCTGAATCATATGGACGGTTTCCAGAATGTTGTTCCTGATATGCTTGATAGTTGTTTTCTTGCGCTGAGTAAGCCTGTTGCTGGTATGGATTATGCTCATATGGTCTTTCCGGCTGATAGGACGGCTGGTACTGATAAGGATTCTGCTGATTGTAAGTGTTTTGAGCCTGATACTGCTCTTCATTATACGGCTGATCATAATTTACGTATTCTTCTTCCACTTCTGTGTAGCTTTCATTATAATTGAGCTCTTCTTGCTCTTCTTCATTTTCCGCAAAGTAGTGCTCCTCAGTCTCTTCTTCTCTTTCTTCCTCTTCGTTAGAATCCCGCATATCTTCATTAGAGAATGCGATGGACTTTAATGAATCAAAGGTTGCATCCATCGTTGTATCGTCAACTTCTTCAAAATGCGGTTTGAACTCGAAAGTTGTTTTCTTCTCCGATCTCACTTCTGTGTTTTCATCTCTAAAACTTGCTTGAAACTCGTTTTGCTGTGGTTGAGAAGGTGGTATGCCACCACTCTGGCGGGCTTCAAACTGAAAAGGAGTAAAGATCTCAGATTTTTCTTCATTCTGATTAGAACGTTCTTCAACAGCTGAACGTATTGTTTCTTTAGGCAATTCAAAAGCTTGACTTTCCTGACGCTGTTTTTCATCCTTTATTCCATAGATACACATCGATGCTGAAAGTTCAAAACAAGTTGAGTTCGGAAGTTCATATTCGAAAGACTCGACTTCTACTTTTACCTGGTTTGAATCTTCAACACGATAGGATGGAATTGTAATGTCAACAGGAAAACGATGAACCAGTTCTGTAGCCCCGTCTTCCGCAACATTCAACTGTGTAAGAGATCGATAAGAGACACCTTCGGATAAAGGATTTCCTTCTAAAGCTCCATCAGTATCTTCCTGTTTTTCTGCTCGATATTTTCCGTTTAAAATAAGGGCTCCTTTGATATAAACCTGTCCGGCTTCCTCACTGATGTTTATTTCAGGATTAAGTGACATCGACAAAACTTCAGCTACTTCCTGTCCTTTCTTAAGCCAAACAGACTCCTCAATGGAGAAACGCAGCTTCGATTGACTCATGCCCTTCTCCTCCTTTCAATTGCATATAGTTATACAATATAGGTGTATGTGAGAACAGGACGAAATATGATTCGGAGTTCAATCTCTGTTAAATAAAAATAAGGAGATTATTTTTACGGTACGTGTTTTTTTATTCTGTTACACATTCGCTCAAGATGCCCCGCTTTTCGCTCAAAATCACTGAGTTACGCTCAGAATCGCCGAGTTACGCTCAAAATTTTTGATCTTCGCTCTGAATAGATAGCTTTTCGCTCAACCTTGCTAATTCGAATCTTACTTAGCACTACAAACAGCTTGATAGACTGTCATCTTGGCTTAAATGCTTTCAATGATTTGTAACTCATCTGTTTTAACTTCTTTTTTCATTTATTAAATAAAAAAAGAGGCTAAAAACCAAAAGTTTTTACACTTTTGAGTCAGCCTCTTTGATCTGGTTTTAAATTTTCAAGATAACGTCTATTTCAATTGTGAGAATGCTTTCCTGAATGCATTAACGGTCTTGTTAATATCGTCTTCAGTATGTGCAGTTGATAAGAATAATCCTTCAAATTGCGAAGGAGGTAGAGAAATACCTTCATGAAGCATCGTGCGGAAACAAGAATTAAAATGATCTAAGTTTGATAATTTGGCAGTATCGTAATTCGTTACATCTTGATTAGTAAAGAAGAATCCGATCATACTTCCTGCACGGTTGATCGTATGGTCGATCCCATAGTGTTCCGCCGCTTCAGATATTCCTGAAGCCAACTGATCACCAAGCTTTCTAAAATAATCGTAGCTTTCTATTGTTAGCTGAGAAAGAGTAGCATAACCTGCAGCCATAGCTAATGGATTTCCAGACAATGTGCCAGCCTGATAAATCGGTCCGCTTGGTGCAATCTGCTGCATGATTTCACGTTTACCACCGTAAGCACCAACAGGCAGTCCTCCGCCTATTACTTTTCCTAAACAAGTAAGGTCTGGTGTTACACCAAAATAACCTTGCGCACATTCATAATCCACGCGGAATCCTGTCATAACCTCATCAAAGATTAATAGAGATCCATGTTGTTCCGTCATCTTACGTACCCCTTCGAGGAATCCCTTCTGAGGAGGTACAACTCCCATGTTTCCTGCAACAGGTTCTACGATTACGCAGGCAATGTCTTCTCCGAACTGATCGAATGCTACCTGCAGGCTCTCTAAATCATTGTACGGAACCGTGATCGTATTTTGAGCGATCCCTTCAGGAACTCCCGGCGAGTCAGGTAATCCAAGTGTCGCAACACCTGAACCTGCTTTGATCAGCAAGGAGTCGCCATGACCATGGTAGCAGCCCTCAAACTTTACGATCTTGCTTCTACCTGTATAGCCACGAGCAAGCCGAAGTGCGCTCATTGTTGCCTCTGTTCCGGAGTTTACCATACGAACCACTTCTATAGAAGGAACTCGATCAATCACAAGTTTCGCCAGTTTCGTCTCCATTTCGTTCGGAGCACCAAAACTCGTTCCCCGTTCAGCAGTCTCTTTAAGCGCTTTTACCACTGCTTCATCCGCATGACCAAGAATTAATGGACCCCATGATAGCACATAATCAATGTATTCATTTCCATCAATATCATAAATTTTAGAGCCTTTGCCTCGTTCCATAAACACGGGGTCCATGTTCACAGATTTAAAAGCACGTACAGGACTATTCACGCCGCCAGGCATATATTCTTTTGCTTCTTTAAAAGCTGCGATCGATTTTTCAAAACTTCTCATATTGTCACCCTCCTTCAATTTACTGGTTATCCTTCAGCCATCTTGCCGCATCTTTTGCAAAATAAGTGATGATAAGATCAGCACCGGCTCTTTTCATAGAAATTAATTTCTCTAGCACAATACTTTTTTCATCTACCCATCCATTTATGGCTGCTGCTTTAATCATTGAGTATTCTCCGCTCACATTATAAGCAACAAGCGGAAGCGGGTATCGATCTTTTAATTCACGAAGGATGTCCAAATATGATAAGGCAGGTTTAACCATTAAGAAGTCTGCACCTTCCGCAATATCTGATTCTGCTTCACGAAGTGCTTCCAAACGGTTTGCCGGGTCCATCTGATACGTTTTTCTATCGCCGAATTGCGGAGTACTGTGTGCAGCATCACGAAATGGTCCATAAAAGGAAGAAGCATATTTGACAGCATAAGACATGATTGGAATTTCTGTATAACCCGCTTCGTCCAATCCTTGTCTGATCGCTGCTACAAAACCGTCCATCATGTTAGAAGGAGCAATGATATCAGCTCCAGCTTCTGCTTGAGAAACTGCTGTTTTTGCCAATAACTTTAGTGTTTCATCGTTAACAACATAGCCGTTCTCTATAACACCGCAATGACCATGGTCTGTAAACTGACATAGACAAGTATCGGCGATCACCGTTAGAGATGGTGCGATTTCTTTAATCTGGCGAATGGCTTTTTGTACAATTCCGTTATGATCATATGCCGAACTTCCACAGTCATCTTTTTGATCAGGAACACCAAAAACAATGATAGATTGAATCCCTAGACTTACTACTTCTTTAACCTCTTCTTCTAATAAATCTAGTGAAAGATGATACACACCTGGCATAGAAGGCACTTCGTTCTTAACATTTTCACCCTCCACAAAAAATAGCGGATAAATAAAATCTGATACGTGAAGATGTGTTTCTCGTACGAGTGAGCGCATGGAGTCTGTTCTTCTTAAACGACGGTGACGCTGGAAATTCATATTAGCTTCCTCCTTGATAATAATGTGCAGCGAGTTTCACCATATCTTCTGCTGTGTATCTTTCAGGCATACTAACATGATGGAACCCTTTCTCGAGAGCTGCTTGTTTTGTTGTAGGTCCAATACAAAAAGCAGGGGTCTCTAAAATCCTGCTTTTGTTCTTCTTTTCAAAATACGCAATCATAAAAGATACAGCAGAAGGACTTAAGAAGAAAAAGCAATCAGCTTTTAAGACCAAACTCCAGTCAAGATCCTCAGCCGCTTTCGTTTCATAAACGACCATCTCTTCCACTTCTGCGATGTCTTTCAGTCCATCCTTAATATAAGAGGGAGCAAGACTACCTTTAGGAAAAAGCACCTTTTCTCCGACACTTATCTCTTTTTTCAAACATTCAACAAGGGCGACAGCATCATACCGTTCAGGTACCAGAACTGACTGGATTCCCCACTCCTTTAACGCTCGCGCCGTTTTTTCCCCGACTGCCGCAATTTTATGATGCTCAAACGACCATTCCCTATCGTTAAGGATTCTAAAAAAATGATCAACGCCATTCTTGCTGGTGAAAACAATCCATCTGTAGCGAGATAAATGGTGTTTTGAGAAATCAGGATCCACTCCTGTTATTTTCACAACCGGAAAAGAAAGCGGAATGCCTCCTTGTTCTTTAATTTGCGATAGTAATGAATCTGCTTGTTCTTTAGGCCGGGTAACAAGTACTGATTTACCTGCTAATGGACCTTTTGGTGTTTTCATTAGATGTCTAGTTCCTTTTTCACATTATCGAGAATTTGCTTTGCACCCATTACTTTTAGTTCCTGTGCAAGTTCAACCCCTACATGATGAGGATCTTTCCCTGTTTTCATCTCTTTTAATACTTGTTTTCCTGTCGGATCTGCTACCAATCCTGTTAACGTTACTTCATCGTTTTCTAAAGTGGCGTATGCTGCAATAGGTACTTGGCAGCCGCCTTCTAACGTATCTAAGAAAGCCCGCTCTGCTAAAACAGTCTGAAATGTATATTCATCATTTAATGTCGCTAATAGCTCTTTTACTTCAACGTCATCAGTTCGGCATTCAATCGCAAGTGAACCTTGTCCTACTGCTGGCAAGCATAAATCGGTATCCAAAAATTCAGTAACTACATCCTTTGACCAGCCCATTCTTTCAAGACCAGCTGCAGCTAGAATAATAGCATCGAATTCACCGGATTTCAGCTTTTCTAAGCGTGTATCAATGTTTCCCCGTATAGATTTAATCGATAAATCAGGACGGGTATGTAAAACCTGTGCCGCTCTTCTTAAAGAACTCGTCCCAACTACTGCTCCCTCTGGCAGATCACGTAAAGAGGAATATTTTTCAGAAATGAGAGCATCTCGTGGATCTACACGTTTAGGCGTACATGCGATCTCTAGCCCTTCTGGCAAAGCAGCCGGCATATCCTTCATACTATGAACAGCAATATCAATCTCTTTATCTAACATCGCCTGCTCGATTTCCTTAACAAAAAGTCCTTTTCCGCCCACTTTAGATAGGGTAACGTTTAAGATCACATCACCTTTTGTTACAATCTCTTTCACTTCGAACTCGAAGGGAAGACCTGTTTTCTTTAATTGGTCAATTACCCAGTTTGTCTGAGTAAGTGCTAATTTACTTCTCCGTGAACCTACTATTATTTTTCTCATTTATAAAAACTCCAATCTCTTTACTTATACCAAAGGTGAAACTCAGTAAATGTAGATGCTAAAAAGTAATTAATAAGGACCACCAGAAAAGCTGCTGTATTCCAGAGTGCTAGGGTTTTACCTTGAACACCCCTTGCTACTTTTTGATATAGGTAAGTGCTGTAAACCAAAATCACAATAAAAGAGGAGATAACTTTTACATCAAGGAGTGTAAAGTTATTTATCTTCCAGAATGCCCATATCACACCTAATATTAAACTTAGCAGCAATAGCGGGACACCTACTGTATTTAAACGGAACGAGAGCTTCTCAAGATACGAAAGGCTTCCGAATCGCTGAAGCCGTTTACTCCATTTTTTCTTCTTAAGCATACCGTGCTGAATCAAATACATTAAAGAAAAAATAAAGGATAAAGAGAATGCTCCATATGAAATAAAGGCCATCGTGATATGAATGATTAATAGTTCTGAAATGAGCTGCTTCTCAATGACTGCACTTGCTTGCCCTGTCGGTGCAAACAAGTGGATAGAAACAAGCAAAAAGCCTAGGACGTTCGTAAAAAACACGAGGAAGTCCACTCTGAAAAACCTGCTCATTACAACAGAAAAAGTAACAAGGATCCAGGCATAAAAAAACAGTCCTTCTGACGGTGTTAAGATTGGAAACCGCTGATCTTCCAGCATCCGTAACACAAAGAAGACCGTTTGCAGCACCCAGACAATAGAAAGCAACCAGAAAGCAATCTGGTTTGCTTTCCGGTTGTTTTGAAGAAAATCTATAAAATAGCCCGTGATGCTTAGTGCATATAAGACAATTGTAAGATCATATATCCAATTCATTTTGCTCACACTCCATGAGCTCGAGGGAAACAATCCATTAAGTTCTTGCCGTAAAAGGATGGACAGACTCATCAGCTAATGATGCTTTGTCTTCTCTGTTTGCAGCAAAACCTGTTTCCGACTGCTTGTGTTTATCCAAATAATCTTCTAATGCAAAAATCTCAGTAAATAACTGCAGCTGTTCATCTGCATCAGCTTGCCCTGCAATTTCTTTAGCTCTCGTAACAGGATCTCGTAAAAGCTGGTTTACGATACTCTTTGTATGTTTGCTTAAAATCTTTTTCTCTCGCTCGGTTAGATCAGGCATTTTGCGTTCTATACTCTGCATCGTTTCAGCTTGAATGTTCAAGGCTTTTTCACGAAGGGCAGAAATTAATGGGACAACACCAAGCATTGAGATCCAAGATTGAAAATCAACGATTTCTGATTCGATGAGAAGCTCGATCTTTTCCGCTTCTTTTTTGCGTTCTGCTAAGTTTGATTCAACAATTCCTTCTAAATCATCAATGTCGTATAAGAAAACGCTGTCTAAATCATGCAATGCAGGATCTAAATCTCTCGGAACTGCTATATCCACCATAAACAGGGGAAGCCCTTTTCGTTTCTTGATGGCTGGCGCAGCCATTTCTTTTGTAATAACAAAATCATTTGCTCCAGTGGAGGAGATCACAATATCTGCTTTAACGAGCAATTTCTCTAAATCATTAAAAGGGTGAGCGACACCATGAAACTTTTCTGCTACTTCTTTTGCTTTTTCAAATGTACGGTTAATAACAAGGACTTCATTACCGCCACTGGAATGAAGATGCTTAGCTGTTAACTCGCCCATTTTACCTGCCCCAACGATCAGAATCGTTTTATTCTGCAGTCCCCCGAATATTTTCTTTGCCAGTTCAACAGCTGCATAGCTGACTGAAACTGCATTCTCGCCAATATCCGTTTCAGAATGGCATTTTTTCGCAAAAGTAATGGCTTGTTTCATCAGTTTATTAAAGATGGTTCCTGTAGCAGATAGCTTTTGTGATTCAAGAAAGCTATCTTTAACCTGACCAAGAATTTGAGTCTCTCCGATTACCATCGAATCCAGGCCAGCTGTTACTCGGAATAGATGCTCTACAGCTGCTTCACCTTCTCTAATACTTAAGAAAGGTGAAAGCTCTTCTTTTGCAATATTAAACCAATCTGCTAAAAATGATTTGATATAGTATCTTCCTGTATGAAGCTGATCTGCAACCGCATAAATTTCAGTACGGTTACATGTAGAAACGATTACACATTCTAGTATACTTTTTTGTTTACGGAGTAAAGAGATCGCATCCTGTATGTCAGTGGGCTGAAACGCAACTTTTTCCCTGATTTCAACAGGAGCTGTTTTGTAATTAAGTCCTACCACTAAGATATGCATGCGCTCACCTCCTTTTTATGTATGTTTTCTGTGTTTATTATACCATGGACAAAAGTATAAATTGCCGGTATATTGTGAACAGAATTTAAACGTTTATGCTATGATAGGGTTATTCATTTTAGGTATGTAACCGTATTAGGATTTCCTGATTTTCTAAAACTTAGCACCATTAATTAAAATAACAAATTTCGACCAAATTAGCAAAGGTTTAACACATATTGGAGGACTTATGAAACAACAGAGTAAATTTAGCGGATTTATATTGATCGGAATCGGATTATTCTTCTTTGCCATGCAGATGAACATTGAGATCATTCAGCCCTATCTTACCTGGCCAACCTTGATCCTAATTATCGGACTTGCACTTCTAATGCAAGCCGGATCAGGAAAAGACGCCTCACATTTATTTTCAGGTGTTTTCCTGACAGGCCTAGGTATCCATTTCCATGCTTTGGGAAAAATTCCTTCCTGGCCGGAGCCATTACAGATGATCACTTTACTTACAGGGATCGCATTCTTAATTCAATATAAAAAAGGGAAAGACGGCCTCTTACCCGGACTATTATTAACAGGACTATCCCTTTGGTTAATCTTTTTTAACCAGAATACCCCTTCTGTAGAGAATATATTTGCAGAAGCAAAAAATTTCTGGCCGATTATACTTATGGTCTTAGGCGCTTATTTCATATTTTTCAAGAAAAAATAAAGCAGTGTACCTCTTCGGAGGACACTGCTTTATTTTGGTTTCTTAATAGATTGTAGCTTAAAAAGGAAATGCTTCTGTGATTAGTTAATTGAAGTGGAAGGGCGAGACTCCTGCAGGATGAGTGGGACAGGTGAGACCGTTTAATGTCGCAAAGCGACAAACGGGCTCCCCGCGCACCCTGCGAAAAGCGAGTCCGGCAACGGAAATTAACCACTTTCAAGACTACAAAGCATCAAAAAACTTCTTTTATTTTGTTAGATAAGAAGTTAGGATTCCCCAAGCTTCGTCTTTTCCTTGTCCGGTTTCTGAAGAGAAGAGGACAATCTTATCAGATGGATCCATGTTAAGTGTCTCTTTGACTATCTTTTTGTGCTTATCCCATTTTCCCTTTGGAATCTTATCACTCTTTGTAGCCACAACGATAACTGGAAGTTCGTGATATTTTAGCCAGTCGTACATCAAACAATCATCCTTTGAAGGAGGATGTCTAAGGTCGACAAGCTGAACAACGGCTTTCAGTTGCTCTCTCTCAACAAGATATTGTTCGATCATCTTGCCCCAAGCTTCTCTTTCAGTCTTAGACACTTTTGCGAATCCGTAGCCCGGCACGTCTACAAAATAAAAACTGTCATTTAATATATAAAAATTCAGAGTTTGCGTTTTCCCAGGTTTCGAAGATGTACGCGCTAAATTTTTACGATGGATCATTTTATTGATAAAGGAAGATTTCCCTACGTTTGAACGGCCAGCCAATGCAATTTCAGGAAGGTTGCCTTCCGGATATTGTTTAGGACCTACCGCTGAAATGACTATTTCTGCTGTATTAACTTTCACTTTTCATCACCTGCTAATGCTACTTTTAAGACTTCATCCAAGTGAGAAACGAGGATAAAGGAAAGACCTTCTTTTACAGTCTCCGGAATTTCTTCAATATCCTTTTCATTCTCTTTAGGAAGAATGATCGTTTTTATTCCCGCTCGATGTGCGCTTAAAGATTTTTCTTTCAATCCGCCAATTGGCAGAACACGCCCTCTAAGCGTAATCTCACCTGTCATACCAACATCACGTCTCACTGGTCTCTTCGTAAGGGCAGACACCAGTGCAGTGGCAATGGTAATCCCAGCAGAAGGTCCGTCTTTAGGTGTGGCACCTTCTGGGACGTGAATATGAATATCTGTTTTTTCGTAAAAGTCTGGAGCAATCCCCAGTTCTTCTACTTTTGTACGTACATAACTCAATGCTGCTTGTGCAGACTCTTTCATAACATCCCCAAGCTTACCCGTTAGAATCAGCTTACCTTTTCCTGGTGACAGGGCAACTTCAATAGACAGTGTATCTCCGCCTGCCGTCGTATACGCTAACCCAGTAGCTGCTCCAATCTGATCTTCTAGTTCAGCTTGACCAAATCGGAAACGCGGTTTTCCAAGGTAATCTTCTATATTCTTTCCAGAAAAGATCACCTTTTTCTTTTCAGTAGATACAATCTGCTTCGCAGCCTTTCTGCATAGACCAGCAATCTGACGTTCCAGATTACGAACTCCTGCTTCACGTGTGTAGTTGCGTACGAGTTTTAATATACAATCATCCTTGAACTGAATCTGACTCTTCTTAAGGCCATGCTCTTTTAACTGTTTAGGAATCAGGTGATTTTTTGAGATATGAAGCTTTTCCACTTCTGTATATCCCGCAATCGAAATAACTTCCATTCTGTCTAAGAGCGGTCCAGGAATGGTAGAGAGTGAGTTTGCAGTCGTCACGAACATCACTTTAGATAGATCATAAGACTCTTCGATGTAATGATCGCTGAACGTACTGTTCTGCTCGGGATCTAATACTTCAAGCATCGCTGAAGATGGATCCCCTCTAAAATCACTCGACATCTTATCGATCTCATCGAGCAAGAATACAGGATTTACTGTTCCGGCCTTCTTCATTCCTTGAATCAATCTGCCTGGCATAGCTCCTACATACGTTCTGCGATGCCCGCGGATCTCTGCTTCATCCCTTATACCACCTAAAGAGATTCTGACAAAGTTACGACCGATGGCACGTGCAATCGAACGCGCTAATGAGGTTTTACCGACTCCTGGCGGTCCAACAAGGCACAAAATAGGACCTTTTAATGAATTCGTCAATTTTTGGACAGCTAAATACTCCAGAACACGATCCTTCACTTTTTCAAGGCCATAATGGTCTTCGTTCAAGACGGTTTCTGCATGAGTAATATCCAGATTATCAACCGTTTCTTGTTTCCAAGGCAGGTTAACGAGCCACTCTATATAGGTTCGGATCACTGAACTTTCCGCAGAAGAATTAGGCATTTTTTCATATCGGTCCAATTCTTTCTTTGCGATCTCCATAACATTTTCAGGCATATCAGATGCTTCGATCCGTTCCTTCAACGAAGTAACTTCACCCATCTTGCCTTCTTTGTCCCCAAGTTCTTTCTGAATGGCCTTCATCTGTTCACGCAAATAATATTCTTTTTGCGTTTTTTCCATCGCCTTTTTAACGCGTTGGCCAATTTTCTTCTCGAGTCCTAGCACTTCTTTTTCATTGTTTAAAATAGCCAGTAAATGTTCCAATCTTTCCTTCACATTAAAGATTTCTAAAATCTTTTGTTTTTCTTTAATCTTTAAGGAAAGATGTGAGGAAATCACGTCTGCAAGCCTTCCTGGTTCTGTTATATCTTGTACAGATGCCAGGGTTTCAGGAGTTACTTTTTTAGAGAGGTTTATGTATTGTTCAAACTGCGTTAACACCGCTCGCATCAACGCTTCTGTTTCTGCTTCTTTCTCAACAACTTCTTCTGTCAGCTCTATCTCTACTTCAACATGTGTTTTTTCGTCCATAAAAGAAGTGATTTTTCCACGTTGAATACCTTCTACCAATACTCTTATCGTACCGTTTGGTAATTTAAGCATTTGATTGACTTTTGATAAAGTCCCAATATTGTAAATTTCCTCTTCAGCTGGATCTTCGATAGAAACTTCCTTTTGAGTTGATAGAAAAATCATTTGATCATCAAGCATTACTTTCTCAAGAGCTTGAATCGATTTTTCTCTTCCAACATCCAAATGAAGCACCATTGTCGGATAGACCAACAATCCGCGTAGAGGGAGGAGCGGAAGAACTCTTTTTTCCCCCATTAAAAACACCTCCGAAAACTGCTGTGTAATCATTATTAATATGCATAGTCTTTGTACAATTCTACCGATAATGCTTAACTTTGTCTAATGTTTGGTATCCGAAACACGTTTATTAAACAAAAAAGAATCCCCTTCTTCTCCTTATACTGAAGAAGGAGGGGAATTTAAAGCCGCCGAAGCAGGAATTGAATCTTCAGAACTGTCATCTAAAAATACATATTCAAATACTTCAGAGAGTTTTTTTACTGGTATAATCTCGATACCTTCGATGCTCTCAAATATCTTCTGGTTGTTCTCAAACGGAATCAGTACCCGTTTAGCTCCAGCATCCTTGGCCGCTAATATTTTCGCCATTACTCCGCCAACAGGCTTTACTTTACCATGAATACTTATTTCACCTGTCATAGCTACTTCATGATCAACACGTATTTTATGGATCGCAGAATAGATAGAGGATGCAATCGCTATACCTGCTGATGGACCATCTACTGGGCCGCCTCCAGGGAAATTCACATGAATATCGTACATAGAGGCATCAACACCCATGAATCGAAGTACAGTAATCACATTCTCTACTGACCCTTTAGCCATACTTTTTCTGCGAATCGATTTTGACTGATTGCCGATACTCTCCTCTTCAGCAATTCCGGTAATCGTAATCGATCCTTGCTTTTTGGCTGGAAGCACGGTTGTTTCGATCTCTAGGAGCGCTCCGCTTGTCGGTCCGTAAACTGCTAGCCCGTTCACTAAACCGATCTTCGGTTTGCTGCCGATTTTTCTCTCCGGTCTTGGAGCCATTCTGCTTGAATGAGTAACCCATTCTACATCGCCTTTTGTAATACTCTTTCGATCTTCTGTAATCGCTAATCCAGCCGCAATTTGAACCATATTTACTGCCTCACGTCCGTTTTTAGCGTATTGAGCCATATATTTTAGTGATTCCTCATCGATACCAAGCTGGATTTTATCTGCAGCACGTTTAGCAATCTGCTCAATTTCAGCCGGTTGAAGCTCCCTAAAGAACACTTCAAGACACCTTGAACGGATGGCAGGAGGAATCTCATCCGGCATACGAGTAGTAGCCCCGATCATTCGGAAATCCGCAGGAAGTCCATTTTGAAAAATATCGTGAATATGATGAGGGATGTTCGGATTTTCTTCTGAATAATAAGCACTTTCCAGATATACTTTGCGGTCTTCTAATACTTTTAAAAGCTTGTTCATTTGAATAGGATGCAGCTCACCTATTTCGTCAATGAAAAGAACTCCCCCATGCGCGTTTGTAACAGCACCCTGCTTAGGTTGAGGGATACCTGCTTGTCCCATCGCACCAGCTCCTTGGTAAATGGGATCATGAACGGAACCGATCAGCGGATCAGCGATACCGCGTTCATCAAAACGTGCTGTTGTTGCGTCCAATTCAACAAATACGGCTGATGGACGAAATGGTGAAGTTTTATTTCTTTTCGCTTCTTCAAGAACCAATCTGGCCGCTGCCGTTTTACCAACTCCTGGCGGTCCATATACGATGACATGTTGTGGATTAGGTCCGCACAATGCTGCCTTTAACGCTTTAATTCCGTCTTCTTGACCAATAATATCTTCAAATTTGCCTGGGCGCACTCGTTCTGATAATGGTTCAGAGAGTGTAATAGACCTCATTCTTCTTAACTGTTCCATTTCTTTTCTTGATTCTTTATCCACGCTTACTTTTTGAGACCGCTGGTTTCTCAGTAAGTTCCAAAAATACAGACCGATTATAATCCCAAAAAATAATTGAATGATTAACGCTATCCCTGTCCAGTTCATCGTTTTCCTCCCGATACATATGTAGTGATAACCATAGTATCTCCGAGGATATAAGGACCTAAACGGTAATACGATTTTTTATGGAGAACCATTGAAATCGAGAAGAAAGAAAATGAATTCAATAATGGAAATACGTAAAAAAACTGACCCATCAACTATTGAGAACAACAGCTAATGAGCCAGTTTTTATTAAGCACTCTCTTTAGGAGTTTCTTTTGATTGTTCGATAACCGTACCATCTTCAAGTTCTAAAGTTGGCGGTACTTTATCCGAAATCGTTTCTTTTGTAACAATACATTTTACAACATCTTCTCGAGAAGGCAGCTCAAACATTACGTCCAGCATGACACCTTCGATGATCGAACGAAGTCCACGTGCACCCGTCTTACGTTCAATCGCTTGAGTAGCAATCTCACGAAGCGCATCATCTGTGAACTCAAGCTCTACTCCATCGATATCTAAAAGCTTTTTGTATTGTTTTACCAATGCATTCTTAGGCTTTGTCAAGATCTCGATCAATGCATCTTCATCCAACGGATTCAGGTTAGAAATTACTGGTAAACGCCCGATAAACTCTGGAATTAAACCAAAACGAAGCAAGTCTTCAGGAAGGACTTTTGATAAATATTCTCCTGCTTTTAAATCTGCTTGTTTTGATTCTGAACTAAAGCCAATGACTTTTTTACCTAAACGGCGCTTGATAATTTGCTCGATTCCGTCGAACGCTCCACCACAGATGAATAAGATATTCGTCGTATCAATTTGGATGAACTCCTGATGCGGATGTTTTCTTCCACCTTGTGGAGGGACACTCGCAACAGTACCTTCTAGAATTTTAAGAAGGGCTTGCTGAACACCTTCTCCAGATACATCACGTGTAATGGACGGATTTTCTGATTTACGTGCAATCTTATCAATCTCATCAATATAAATGATTCCTTTTTCCGCTTTTTCAACATCGTAATCAGCAGACTGAATTAATTTAAGAAGGATGTTTTCTACGTCCTCACCTACATAACCCGCTTCTGTTAAAGATGTAGCATCAGCAATAGCAAAAGGTACGTTTAGAATTCTCGCCAAAGTCTGTGCAAGAAGCGTCTTACCGCTTCCTGTCGGTCCGATCATAGCGATGTTACTCTTTGCCAGTTCAACATCATCGGATTTTTGAGAAGAATTGATTCTCTTATAATGGTTGTAAACGGCTACAGAAAGCGATTTCTTTGCTTGGTCCTGTCCAATTACATATTCATCAAGAATCTTACGGATTTCTACTGGTTTTGGAACTTCTTTTAGTTCTACATCCTCTTCTGTACCTAATTCCTCTTCTACGATTTCGGTACAAAGCTCGATACATTCATCACAAATATATACACCTGGTCCAGCAACCAGTTTTCTAACTTGATCTTGTGTTTTCCCACAGAAAGAACATTTTAATTGCCCTTTTTCATCATTAAATTTAAACAATGATATCACCCCTAAAACGATAATATGGATGAAACGCTTTACTTCTCTTGCAACTTCTATAGTACAGGTCTATATTAATTTCTAATTGCTTAAGCATTCCGTTGATTATAATGGATTGTATCACACTTCCAATATAAAACGGAAATAAAAACCCTTATTCAATATGTATGGTATGGCTCTATATAAGTATGAACATTCCTGCGTGTTTTAAAACCTATTTTTCAAATAGCAGGTTAAATAATATTATGTATGGCAAAACAAGGCACGATAGTAGGATCGCGCCTTGTTTTACTCTTGCATATTGAATTTAATTAAGCCGTTTTGCTGTTTTCAACAAGGAAGTCGATCGCTTTGCGAACTTTTAAGTCAGCTGCAACTGCATCGTTTCCACCTTGCATAGCAAGCATTTGCTTGATTTGTTCAACTTCCATCTGGTACATTTCAGCCATCTTGCTAAGCTCTGCATCGATTTCCTCTTCAGAAACTTCAATGTTTTCCGCTTCAACGATCGCTTCAAGTACTAGGTTTGTACGAACACGCTTCTGAGCGTCTTCTTTCATTTGCTCACGAAGTGCTTCTTCACTTGTTCCAGAGAACTGGTAGTAAAGGTCAAGGTTCATACCTTGCATTTGAAGACGTTGACCGAACTCTTGAACCATACGGTCTAACTCAGTGTTAACCATAGCTTCAGGAATTTCCATTTCAGCATTTTCAGAAGCCTTCTCAATCACTGTTTCGCGTGTTTTGTTTTCAGCTTCTTGCTTTTTGCTTTCTTCAAGCTTCGTACGAAGTTCTTTTTTCAAGTCTTCAAGCGTTTCAGCATCGCCTTCAACTTCTTGTGCAAACTCATCGTTTAGTTCTGGAAGTTGTTTTGTTTTGATGTCATGAATTTTCACTTTGAAAACTGCAGGCTTACCTGCTAATTCTTCAGCATGGTATTCTTCTGGGAAAGTAACGTTTACTTCCTTTTCAGTTCCAGCTTTTTCACCAACAAGTTGCTCTTCAAAGCCTGGAATGAATGAACCAGATCCGATTTCTAATGAATAGTTTTCAGCTTTTCCGCCTTCGAAAGCTTCTCCGTCAACAAATCCTTCGAAATCAATGTTTACTGTGTCGCCATTCTCGATAGCTCCATCTTCCTTAACAACTAGCTCAGCTTGTTGTTCTTGTAAACGAGTAAGTTCGTTTTGAACATCTTCATCTGTTACTTCAGTTTCAGTCTTTTCAACTTCAAGACCTTTGTATTCGCCAAGCTTAACTTCTGGCTTAACGATCACTTTAGCAGTGAAAACAAGGTTGCTTCCTTGTTCCATTTTTTCGATGTCCACTTCAGGACGATCTACTGGCTCGATTCCTGTTTCTTGAACAGCATCGCCATATGCTTTTGGCAATAGAATGTCTAGAGCATCTTGGTAAAGAGACTCTACACCAAAGCGTTGTTCAAAAAGTTTACGCGGCATTTTCCCTTTACGGAAACCTGGAACGTTAACCTTTTTAACCACTTTTTTAAACGCTTGGTCTAGCGCTGTATCTACTTCAGAAGCCTCAACTTCAACAGTTAAGACACCTTGATTGCCTTCTAGCTTTTCCCATTTAGCACTCATTAATATATTCCCTCCAACATCGGTATTTCCATAAATATCATATAGATTACAACCATTCCATTATAGCATAGACACATTGTATTTCAACAAAATCCATCACTTTCTCATTAAGTCTGCAAATAAAATCTTTCCAGTTCCACTAGAAGCTTTACTGCATTCTTTAATTCAGGGTCTTCATTTTCCGTATCATCTTCTATTCCACATAAGATAGAAGCGGCAGTCACAGATGCTTCAAACCATAAGAGTTTATTTTCCGGCTTAGGAACGAATGGATAGAGTGCTAACGTATAGTCCTTCCAAACTGCCAATGCTATATCTAATAAAGATGGATTTTCTTGTTCTAACTCATCTTGTATTAAAGCTTTTACTTCCTTATAAAAAGGATTCTCATTCCACTCTCTTAATTCCTGGATAGAAACTTCTTCAACCTGTCCATACTTTTCAACCTTAACGATCTTATTGATTTCATTCTCTTTTAAATATTGAAGAATTAAACTTTTTACAGCAGGGTGTTTGGATTCATCTACTAAGAAGGATTCGAATATGGGTATCGTAAGATCAGGTCCTAGTTTCTTTAGCTGTTGAACGGCTATCCATTGCGAGTCAGCCCTTTCACTTTGCAACATATCCTTTAAGTCGCTTAAGTTAGAATTCTCTTTATGTACCGTTTCTTCAGGATGAATCTTAACTTCTGGGACTCCTTCTTGTTCGATGACCTTTCTGCTGAATTGAAGGAGCTGATAGAAGGTTTCTGCTTTATCAGCTGGGATTTTTTGTTCTTCTAACACAGCTTCGATCACTGAAACGACTGTTATGTATTCGGATAATTGAACAAGTATGCTTAAATAAATTTGAAGAACATCATAATATTCGCCGATTCCCTCTTTAAGCATCCTATCACAGCGTGTTTTCGCTTCTTGCAGCCTTCCTAACTCAACCAAACTTAAGACAAGTCCGAGGTTACCTTGTGAATGCATCGGATCAGTATGAAGCAGTTGTTCAAAACAGGACAACGACTCTTCATATTGTTTATTCTTCAAAGAATCCATACCCTTTTCTAATAACCGTCCTGTTAAATTTGGAAACCGAATGATATTGTTTTTGTTTTCTTTGTCTTTTGTCATCACAAATCTCCGCTTCCGTTTAGATTTGACTAAAGAATATCAGTTTCAACTTCGGAACTCAAGATAAGGCTGATTGTTCCTTTGGTTGCTTATCACATAAAAATCATGATTCATCACATATTTTTACTTTTATTGGAAAGTGGTATCCATCTGAGAAAAACACAACCTATAAAAAAACTCTTAAAGGAGTGCTCCTTTAAGAGTTTCAGCTTGTAGACAAAGTCATGTCTACAAGCTTTTTTTATTGTACAATTAAAGTAGATAATGTTTGAGGGGAGAAATATACATGTTATCTAAGCATACTACTGAAGGACGTCACCAAGTAACTCTAG
>NZ_JAMBOR010000019.1 GCF_023715845.1 Fictibacillus phosphorivorans | reverse complement strand
GCTTCGCGACATATTCTCGGTACTCTAAAGACTTTCTTTTCATGTGGACACGTCCCCTAAATTAGTTTTGTTTAAGTATAAAGAATTCTCACAAGGATGTCTCCACTTTTAAGACTAATTTAAAAAAGAGACAATCTTGAGCGTAAGTAAGGTGGTTTTGAGCGAAACTCAAGTTTTTTGAGCGAACGTGTAATAAATAAAAGAACACGTACCGTAATACAGTTCGTATTCCCACCAATTCCCTCAACATATTCCACATCCCACTATCGCTTTTAAAAAAGCATAAATATTCGTTTTCTTATCAAAATTCATCCAAAAAGCAGTTAGATGAGTACTATTCATTCACCCAAAAGAAAGAACATGCAGAAAAACTGTAAACCCCCTGAAAATAAAGAATTCTGACTATTTTCTGTTTGTTTGAACAATTGGATAGGTTCATGTAGAATGAACGGTGGGAAAACCAATTTTGAAAACGCTTTATTTAGGAGGGGAATTTATTATGACACGTGAATACCGTCATGAACCATTTATGGATTTTTCAGTTCCTGCGAACAAGGAAGCTTATGAAGCAGGCTTGAAGGTTATCAATTCCAAGCTTGGACAAGAGTTTCCGCTTGTTATCGGCAGTGAGAAAATCACGACAGATGAAAAGATTGTTTCTATAAATCCAGCTAACAAAGAAGAAGTGATTGGATCTGTTTCAAAAGCGACTCAAGATCACGCTGAGCAAGCTATGCAAGCTGCATTAACAGCTTTTGAGTCTTGGAAAAAGTGGGATCCTGAACACCGTGCGAACATTTTGTTCCGCGCAGCAGCGATCATCCGCCGCCGTAAATATGAATTCTCCGCTATGCTTACTAAAGAAGCAGGTAAGCCATGGAAAGAAGCAGACGCTGATACAGCTGAAGCAATCGACTTTTTAGAATACTATGGTCGCCAAGCGATTAAGCTTAAAGCTGGTCAGCCAGTTGTAAGCCGCGATGGTGAAATCAATAAATTTAATTACATTCCACTAGGAGTAGGTATCGTTATCTCTCCATTCAACTTCCCGTTTGCGATTATGGCAGGGACTGCAGCAGCTGCGTTCGTATCTGGTAACACTGTATTATTGAAGCCAGCTAACTCAACTCCAGTTATCGCTGCAATGTTCGTTCAAGTGATGGAAGAAGCAGGTCTTCCTGCAGGCGTACTTAACTATGTTCCTGGTAGCGGAGCTGAAATCGGTGACTACCTTGTAGACCACCCAAAAACGCGTTTCGTATCATTCACAGGTTCTCGTGAAGTAGGTTGCCGTATTTATGAGCGCGCAGCCAAAGTACACCCTGGCCAAATCTGGCTTAAGCGTGTCATTGCTGAAATGGGCGGAAAAGACACAGTGGTTGTTGACCGTGATGCTGATCTTGAATTAGCAGCAAGCTCAATCGTTTACTCTGCATTCGGATTCTCTGGACAAAAATGTTCTGCGGGATCACGTGCAGTTATCCACCAAGACGTTTACGATGAAGTTTTAGAAAAAGTTGTAGCTCTTACGAAAACACTTAAAGTGGGCAACCCTGAAGAAGTTGAAACATACATGGGGCCGGTAATCGACCAAGCTTCTTATAACAAGATCATGAAGTACATTGAAATCGGAAAAGAAGAGGGCCGTCTAATGACTGGTGGAGAGGGAGACGACTCCAAAGGTTACTTCATCCAGCCGACTATCTTTGCCGATGTAGATGAAAAAGCTCGTTTGATGCAAGAAGAAATCTTTGGACCAGTTGTAGCGATTTGTAAAGCACGTGACTTCGATCACATGATGGAAATCGCAAACAACACAGAATACGGTCTGACTGGTGCACTTCTTTCAAACAACCGTGAAAACATCGAACGCGCGCGTGAAGAGTTCCACGTAGGTAACTTCTACATTAACCGTGGATGTACAGGTGCGATTGTTGGATACCAGCCGTTCGGCGGATTCAACATGTCTGGAACTGACTCAAAAGCAGGAGGACCTGACTACCTAATCCTTCACATGCAAGCAAAAACAACTTCAGAAACACTATAATCAAAATTTGTGACCCTTTCTCTTCTGAGAAAGGGTTTTTTATATTTTGCCACTGAAAGTAGTCTAATCCACAAATTTCACCTATGAATCCACGAAATTTCAAGCTCAATCCACGAGTTTTACCCCTGAATCCAAAAATTTTTAGGTTTTATCCACGAGTTTACATTTCTCGACAGAAATCGACGCTTCTTCGTGCAGAAGCGAAAATCAACTTCTATGACACAAATGATGGATTATACACCCCGCTTCAGGAGAAGTTAATCATATAACATTAAGGAAGCAGGTGTATGAGATGTCAAAAGATAAAGACAAGAAGCAAAAGAAGAATCTGCCCGAAGTCGATCTGGATGATACGATGCCGCATCAGATCAGTTCACCAGACTTTAAAGAGACAGGTATGAAAATGCAGGCACCATTCGTTAATGAACATGGTGTTGTAATCGGGGACAGCTTTTATGATTCGGAAAATTCTCCGCTTAATAATTGGAGCACAGATACAGACCCGGAAGTGATGGCAGGAGATGAGTGGGTGCATCCTACGAATGATATCGGATGGAACTTGAACATGAACCGGGAATTGATCGAAAAAAAAGCTCCACCTAAAGAAGGCGTGCTTCGCCATCCAACGAAAGATACAAGCTATGGAAAAGATTGATGCATCCGGATAACACCGGATGTTTTTCTTTTGGGGAACGAGAAGGAGTATAGTAAGATAAACGTATCAAAGGAGGTTATTCACATGGCATTCTTCGCAGCAATTTTACATATGGAAAAACCGGAACTGAATCAAGAGTATCGTCAGGCTCATCTGAATTATCTGCAAAACTTGGTGGAACAGGATAAAGTGCATCTCAAAGGTCCATTCGTCGATGGTTCAGGGGGCATGGTCATCTATAAAACTGATACTTTAGAAGAAGCACAGACATTAGCCCAAGAAGATCCTTACGTGAAGGAAGGCGTACGTCGTTTAGAACTTCATGAGTGGGGTATCTAAAGATAAGGCCGATTCAAAACCGATCCGTTTTGAGTCGGTTTTTTTGTGTTGAGCGTTGAGTTTGGTGAATTTTGTCGAGAGACCTATATTTTTAAAAGAAGACCTAATAATTCCAAATTAAACCTAATTCCATACCAAACTGACCTAAACCTCCCTCTCAATCAAGATTATTCTCATGAATCTTCCTTCCCAAGTTGCCTATATACCGAGCTTTTTGTTATCATCAGAATAATACTTTTGTATAAGAAGTCTTGGAGGTGTCAGGTTTGTCTCGTATTTCGAAGGATCAAGTGAAACACGTAGCACATTTAGCCAGATTAGCGGTTACGGATGAAGAAGCCGAAATGCTGACTGAGCAGTTAGATAAAATTATCGGGTTTGCAGAAGAACTAAATGAACTCGACACAGATAACGTGGAGCCGACTACACACGTACTGGAGATGAAGAATATACTTCGTGAAGATGAGGTGCGAAATTCTGTTTCCGTTGATGAAGCGATGAAGAATGCACCCGCACAAAAAGACGGCCAGTTTAAAGTTCCGAACATTTTGGAGTAGGAGGAAAGACCACGTATGTCGATTTTAGATAAAAAGATTTCAGAACTGCATCAATTACTACATACAAAAGAATTGAGTGTAACGGACATTGTGGACGCGTCGTTTGACCGCATCCATCAAGTTGATGATCAAGTAAGAGCTTTTTTAACGTTAAATGAAGAATATAGCCGCATTAAAGCAAAACAATTGGATGAAAAACTCGTTTCCGGTGCTGACAGAGGACTGTTATTTGGCATGCCGATCGGGATTAAGGATAATATCGTAACAAAAGGTATTCGTACGACTTGTGCATCAAGAATTCTAGAGAATTTCGAACCGATCTATGACTCGACTGTTGTTGAGCGTTTAACAGAAGCAGATACGATTATGATGGGTAAGCTGAACATGGACGAGTTTGCCATGGGATCTTCCAATGAAAACTCAGGCTTCTATCCGACGCATAATCCGTGGGATCTTTCTTGTGTGCCAGGGGGATCATCAGGAGCGTCAGCAGCTGCTGTTTCAGCAGGGGAAGTCCTCTTTTCACTGGGATCTGATACAGGCGGATCTATCCGACAGCCTGCCGCTTTTTGTGGTGTAGTAGGATTGAAACCTACATATGGCCTTGTATCCCGTTACGGTCTTGTAGCCTTTGCGTCATCCCTTGATCAGATCGGACCGATCACAACAAACGTAGAAGACAATGCGTACTTGTTGCAGGCGATTGCAGGGAACGATCCGATGGACTCCACATCTGCAAAAGTGGATATCCCAGATTATCTAGCTTCACTAACAGGCGAAGTTAAAGGATTGAAAATTGGTGTTCCTAAAGAATACCTTGGTGAAGGCGTTGAGCCTGGCGTTAAAGAGCGCGTAATGGAAGCTCTGAAGGTGCTTGAAGGATTAGGTGCAACGTGGGAAGAAGTATCACTTCCGCATTCACGCTATGCCTTAGCTACTTATTATCTGCTGTCTTCATCTGAAGCATCAGCGAATCTTTCCCGTTTTGACGGTGTACGTTACGGACTTCGTTCAGACAACAGCAACAACCTGATCGATATGTACAAGCAGTCACGCAGTGAAGGTTTTGGTGAAGAAGTAAAACGCCGTATCATGCTTGGTACGTTTGCGTTGAGCTCAGGGTATTACGTTGCGTATTATAAAAAAGCACAAAAGGTACGTACATTGATCAAAGAAGACTTTACAAACGTCTTTGAAAAGTATGATGTCATCATCGGACCAACAACGCCATCAGCTTCATTCAAATGTGGAGCGATGACGAAAGATCCGTTAACGATGTACATGAACGATATTTTAACGATTCCAGTGAACTTGGCTGGTGTACCTGCGATTTCCGTACCTTGTGGATTCTCAGGCGGACTGCCGATCGGACTTCAGATCATCGGTAAGCATTTTGACGAAGCAACTATTTATAAAGTAGCTCATGCGTTTGAACAGGCAACAGAACATCACAAAGCGAAGCCGAAGTTGTAGGGGGTGCAGAGAATGAGCGAATTTGAAACGATTATTGGATTAGAAGTACACGTAGAATTAAAAACAAACTCTAAGATTTTCTGCGGCTGTTCTACTAACTTTGGTGCGCCGCCGAACACGAATGTGTGTCCGATCTGTCTTGGACATCCAGGCGTACTGCCTGTCGTGAACCATCAAGCAGTTGATTTTGCGATGCGTGCAGCACTCGCACTCAACTGTGAGATCAATCGAGAAACGAAATTTGACCGCAAAAACTATTTTTATCCAGATAACCCGAAAGCATACCAAGTATCACAGTTTGATAAACCAATCGGTGAACATGGTTGGATCGAAATCGAAGTTAACGGAAACAAAAAGAAAATCGGAATTACACGCATCCATATGGAAGAAGATGCAGGAAAGCTGACTCACACGGCAGACGGCTCACTTGTAGATTTGAACCGACAAGGAACGCCGCTCGTCGAGATCGTGTCTGAGCCGGATATCCGCACGCCAGAAGAAGCGTATGCGTACTTAGAAAAATTAAAAGCGATCATTCAATATACAGGTGTCTCCGATTGTAAGATGGAAGAAGGTTCATTGCGCTGTGATGCGAACATCTCGATCCGGCCCGTCGGACAAGAGGAGTTTGGAACAAAAGCAGAGCTTAAGAACTTAAACTCCTTTGCATTCGTTCAAAAAGGGCTTGAACACGAAGAGAAGCGCCAGCGTGAAGTCGTTTCAAGTGGAGGAGAAATCCTTCAAGAGACACGCCGTTATGATGAAGCTTCAAAGACTACCATCTTGATGCGAGTAAAAGAAGGTTCTGATGACTATCGTTACTTCCCTGAACCTGACCTTGTTTCCATCTTTATCGATGATGAGTGGATGGAACGAGTGAAGTCAGAGATTCCAGAACTCCCTGATGCACGTCAGAAACGTTATGTTGGGGAATTCGGACTTCCTGAATACGATGCAAAAGTTCTAACGATGACAAAAGAGATGGCTGATTTCTTTGAAGGCACGATCGAAGCGGGTGCCGATCCGAAACAAGCATCTAACTGGATCATGGGAGAAGTGAGCGCCTACTTGAACAACGAAGGAAAAGAACTGCATCAAACCGCTCTTACGGCAGATGGACTTGCCGGCATGATTAAATTGATCGGCAACGGAACGATTTCTAATAAGATTGCCAAAACCGTTTTCAAAGAGTTGATCGAAAATGGTGGCGATGCTGAAAAGATCGTAAAAGAAAAAGGGCTAGTTCAGATTTCTGATGAAGGTGCTATCCGTGAGATCGTTGTGAAGATCTTGGATAAAAATGAACAGTCTGTCGCTGACTACAAAGACGGAAAAGAAAAAGCAGTCGGATTCCTAGTCGGACAAGTGATGAAAGAAACAAAAGGAAAAGCTAATCCGCCGCTAGTAAATAAGCTGATTGTGGAAGAGCTGAAAAAAAGATAAAACGGGTTAATGAAGCGTAAAGCAATCGTGAGCCCAAAATAAAAATCCTCCTGCAATAGGAGGATTTTTTTCGTTTATAAACCTAGATAATTCCGAAGAAGATATGAAATCTGTTTGCAGTTAGGGTGATCTTTAAGGTTTGCTAACAGTCCTTTTACAATCACCTGGCTGAGGCTGGGCTCTTGGACATGCTGTTTCAGAAGCATTAAGGACTCACGCACAGTTGACTCTTCGACTTCTTCTATTTTTTGTTCAATGATCTCGATGATCTGCTCTTCCGTAATGTTTTCGTCCCATGGTTCATTCAATGTTTGATAAAGCTCTTCTGAAATGAATGTAATCTCAGAATGCCTAGCAAGTAAATAGGTCTTCTCAGCAAGTGACTGGCTCAATAAGCTCAGATTAAAAGGAACGTTAAAGAACAAGAATAGGTGTGCATAAGTGTTTATGAATCCTTTTACACAGAAGATCAGATCATATTTTGTGGATCTGATATCTTCACCATACAGTCGTTCGAGCATTTGTAAAATAATCTTATCAATCAACTTGTCATAATGATGCATTTTAGAAATGAGATCTTCGTTAACGGTTTGAGTCTGTTCTTTAATAAAAATTTTTGCGAAATCCGAATGCTTTTGAAAAGAATGAAACGCCGCTGTATAAAATTCGTTTAATAGTTTGTGGTCATCATTTTGATTTTTGACTACATGGTCAATTTCTGAAATGAATTCCAATAAGAAATGATCGATCAGTCCAATGATCAATTCGTCTTTTGACTTGAAAGCTATGTAAAAAGCACCTTTTGAGATACCAGCGTGCTCGGTTATCTGTTGTACGGATGTCGCTTCAAAGCCTTGTTTTGCAAAAAGTTCTAAAGCACTCTCCATGATCAATTGTTTTTTACTCATTTCATCGCTCCTAATAGAATTCGTTGACAAATGACCGAACAGTCATTAGTATAAGTAATTGAGTTTGATAAGTCAATTAGGGGTTGGTGGACTAATGAAAGGTTTAGTTAATTTTGTCCTGATGAATAAATTAGCCGTTTGGCTGCTTACCATCATTATAACAGTATCAGGTATCTATTCAGGGACAAGAATGAATATGGAAACGATTCCGGATGTTTCGATTCCTTACTTAACGGTTATGGACGTTTATCCTGGAGCGACTCCAGAGAAGGTGATGGAAGACGTATCCATGCCAATCGAAAAAGCAGTGGAAGGACTTGAAGACGTAAAAGCTGTTTATTCGAATTCGTATGCTAATATGTCAAACATCCAAGTGGAATATGAATACGGCATAGATATGGATGAAGCAAAACGTCAACTGCAATCTGCATTAGACACAGTGAATCTGCCTGAAGAAGCAGAAGAACCCACAGTTACAGCGATCAGCATGAACATGATGCCTGTAGCTGCACTTAGTGTCAGCAGTACAAAAGAAGATATCGTTGAATTAACTTCAACGGTAGAAGAGATCATTCTTCCGAAGATCGAGAAGATTGATGGCGTCGCTTCAGCAAAAATTACAGGTCAGCATATTGAAGAAGTGGACCTTACTTATAACAAAGCTAAAATGTCTGAGTACGATCTAACCGAAGAAAAGGTAAAAGAAATGATTCAGGCAAGCAACATGGCAGTCTCTTTAGGGCTTTATGAGTTTGAAGAGGGTGAAGAAGCAGTATCAGTAGACGGAAAGTTCATGACTACAGAAGAACTGAAGAACATGATGATTCCTGTTACACCATCTGCAGAAAACCCAACCCCGTTTGTAAAGCTTAGTGACATTGCTGATATCAAAACAGTCGGAAAAGTAGAGTCAGTCTCCCGTACGAATGGGGATGATGCGATTGCCATACAAATCGTGAAAGAACAGCAAGCTAACACGGTTGATGTTGTAAACAGTGTTAAAAAGTTAATAAAAGAAGAAAAGTCTAAAATCGATGGTCTAGTCATTGATATATCTCTGGACCAAGGAAAACCGATAGAAGATTCTGTAGCAACGATGATCGAAAAAGCAGTATTCGGCGGATTGATCGCGGTATTGATCATCCTATTATTCCTGCGTGATTTTAAATCAACGATTATTTCGATCATTTCAATTCCGGTATCAATTTTCATGGCATTATTGATTCTTAACTGGATGGATATTACCTTGAACATCATGACACTCGGTGCGATTACAGTCGCGATCGGACGTGTAATCGATGACTCCATCGTTGTCGTCGAGAATATATACCGACGTTTGCACTTAAAAGAGGAAAAGTTAAATGGACGCGCGTTAATTCGTGAAGCAACCATCGAAATGTTCAAGCCGATCCTGTCGTCAACATTGGTAACAGTCGCTGTATTCGCACCGCTTATCTTTGTTGGGGGAATGGTCGGAGAATTGTTTGCACCATTCGCACTAACGATGACATTTGCGCTGGGCGCATCATTGATCGTTGCGATTACAATTGTACCCGCCTTATCTCACTTCTTGTTCAAAAAGAAGCTATATGGTGAGAAAACAGAAGGAAGTCATAAAGAAGCTGGTAAACTGTCAAACTGGTACAAAGGAATCTTAAACAGATCTCTTAATCATAAAATCATCACTTCACTGTTAGCTGTTATTTTATTAGCAGGAAGCTTAGCGTTAACGCCAATAATCGGCTTCAGCTTCATGGGCAGTGAAGAAGATAAAGTGATGTATTTAACCTACACACCAAAAGCTGGTGAGCTTAAGGAAGAAACCCTGGCAAATGTTGAAGAATTAGAAGAAAAAATGCTTAAACGTGATGATATCGATATCGTCCAAATCTCTGTAACGGAAAATGCTGATCCGATGATGGCTATGGCTGGCGGCGGAGCAGGCGGTGCATTAATGTACCTGATCTTTGATCCGGAGATGGAGAACTTCCCTGAAGTACGTGATGAAATAGAAGATTATGTAGCTGATATCGGTCAATCAGGAGAGTGGAAGAGTCAAAACTTCTCTTCGATGTCAGGTGCTGAGAACGAAGTCAGCTATACCTTCTACAGCGAAGATTTAAATAAGCTGAATAAAGCTGTAAAAATGGCTGAAGCCGTCATGCAGAAGAATAAACATGTAGAAGATGTTACTTCAAGTGCCAAAGAAGCGTTCGTTGAACATACATTCAAGGTTGATCAGAATGAACTGCTAAAATACGGACTGACAACAGGTCAGATCGTTATGATGCTTAATCCTTCGCAAACGAAAGATGTTTTAACGAAGATTGAAAAAGATGGTGACACGCTAGATGTTATTGTTCAGCAAGAACAAACGAAACAGCCCAAATCAGTCGATGATATTTTGGCAAGACAAGTGCCAACAGCGCTTGGTACGACAATGCCATTATCTGAATTAGTAAAGGTTGAAGAAGGAACAACACTTAATACACTTGACCGAAGCAAAGGGGAATACTTTGCCACGGTTTCAGGTAAAGCAATAGTCGATGATATTTCAAAAGCAACATCTGAAGTTCAAAAAGAGATCGATAAGCTCGATCTGCCTAAAGGTGTTACCGTTGGTGTTGCAGGTGTACAAGCGGATATGACGGAAACATTTACACAGCTAGGAGCAGCGATGCTTGCCGCAATCGCAATCGTGTACTTCATCCTTGTTGTAACCTTCCGTGAAGGTGTTGCGCCATTTGCGATCCTGTTCTCGCTTCCGTTTGCAGTAATTGGCTCATTCGTTGGCTTATTGATCGCTGGTGAAACCATCTCTGTATCTGTCATGATGGGACTATTGATGCTGATCGGTATCGTAGTAACGAACGCTATCGTATTAGTAGACCGCATCATTCATATGGAACGTGATGGAATGAGTATGCGAGAAGCAGTCCTCGAAGCGGGGGCAACGCGTCTCCGTCCGATTCTGATGACAGCAATCGCGACGATCGGAGCATTAATCCCATTAGCGATTGGCTCAGGCGGTGGCGGTCTGATCTCGAAAGGTCTTGCGATAACCGTAATCGGCGGATTAACAAGTTCTACGTTGTTAACACTGATTATCGTACCTATCGTGTATGAAGTACTGTCGAAGATCTTTAAGAAAAATCGTAAAGAAGTACAAGAAAACTAAAAGGTTTAAGCCCTGCAAGGTGATGTTATGTCATCCTGCAGGGTTTTTTAATAAGAGGATTTATGGAAGTGCTTCCGTTCCAGGATGCTCGCTTTCCGCGGGGCGTGCGGTGAGCCTCCTGCCTCTATGCGCTAATAGGATTTTCCCTACCTTGCACTCCTGTCAACTTTTCGATGAAGATAAAAACACATTGAGAACAAAATAGGGTTTAAAGAAGAAAAGAGAATAAAGAAAGACTGGCCACCAGCCTGTCTTTCACTTTTTTATATATAGCTCACTTGTCTTTCTGTACTTTTAATCGCAAAATCTTTTATTTGAATCATATTAGCCGACACATAATGTTCATTTCCGACATGGACGAGCTGAGGGGGATAAAGCGGTTTTTCTGGCAGGTTGATCGGTTCGCGATATGGATTGCGCCGATCTGGGTCCGGTACAGGTATAGAAGACAGCAGAGACTTTGTATAAGGGTGTATCGGATTGCGATACAGCTCTTCTTTAGGAGCCAATTCTATTAAATGTCCTAGATACATAACTGCTACACGGTCACTCATGTAATGGACGACGCTTAAGTCATGAGATATGAACAGGCATGTAAGGTTCATCTCCACCTGCAAATCTTTTAATAGATTCAACACTTGAGCTTGAACAGAAACATCAAGTGCGGAAACGGGCTCATCGGCTATAACGAACTTCGGCTCGAGCATTAAAGCGCGTGCGATTCCAATCCTTTGACGCTGTCCTCCAGAAAACTCGTGAATCTTTCGTCGATACGAATTCCGAGAAAGGCCGACCTTTTCAAGCATACTTAATGCTCTGTCCATCCGCTCTTTTTTTGTCCCTATTTTTTGGATATAAAGAGGTTCCTCAAGAATTTCTCCAACTGTTAAACGCGGGCTGAGCGATTCATATGGGTTTTGAAAAATCATTTGTATTTCTCTTCTGTAGGGTCTGAGTTTATTGTCATTTAGTTTCGTTATTTCCTTACCGTCAAACCAGATCTGTCCGTGTTCTGGTTTATATAATCGCATGAGGGTTCTTCCGAGCGTTGTTTTTCCAGAACCAGATTCCCCCACAACGCCAAGAGTTTCTCCGCGATGGATGTTTAGTGAGACGCCATCCACTGCTTTATGAACACCTGTGCTGTCTGTAAAATATTTTGATAGATTCTGTGCTCTTACAAGTAGTTTATCCAATGGTAACTACCTTCCTTTCATCCTCATAAAACCGGACATAATGCATGGGTTCTACTTCTACTAATGAAGAAGGAGCATCAAAAGAACTGCTTTCATAGGTGTACGTTGCAGGAGCAAACTTTCTCCCCTCATAGCCGGTATCTTCAAATGTATAATCTTGAATGCTTTTCAGCCGTTCCTGTCCGTTCTCCGGATTGGGAATACTTCCAATTAACGCTTTTGTATAGGGGTGTAGTGGGTTTCTAAAGGTCGTATAAACATCGGCAGACTCAACTATATGACCGCCTAACATGACATAAACCCAATCGGCATATTCAGCGACTACCCCAAAATCGTGGGTGATCAGCAGAACAGAAGCATCTAGATCTGTTTTATAATGATCGATTAAGTCGAGTACTTGCCTCTGAATCGTAACGTCTAGAGAAGTGGTCGGTTCGTCTGCAATAATCAGCTTTGGTTTACATGAAATAGCCATTGCAATCAAAATGCGCTGTTTCATACCTCCAGAAAGCTGATCAGGGTATTGGTTATAGACCTGGGCCGGATTTTTAAAACCGACTTGTTCCAGTAATTGAAGTGCTTCTGTTTTAAGCTCTTCTTTTGGGACCAGCTTGTGATATTTAAGTCCTTCTGTAATCTGCACGCCAACTTTCATCCCGGGATTCAAAGAGGCGATAGCATCTTGAAAGATCATTGAGATTTCATTGCCACGAATTTTTCGCATTTCCTTTTCCGTCATTTTGAGAAGTTCTTTCCCATTAAAAGTGATAGTACCCTTCTCTATCTCACCATTTGGAGGAAGGAGCTGCAGGATGGAAAGAGAGGTAATACTTTTGCCTGAACCCGATTCTCCGATCAGAGCAACGGTCTGTCCTTTTTCGATTTGAAGACTTACATCACTAACAGCTGTTGTCCGTTCTTTATTTTTATGAAAAGAAACTCTTAAGTTTTTAATCTGTAAACTATGCTGATTCATATCTTTCACCTCGCTTTACGACTTGTTCGTTTCCAGACAATTTTGGATTCCTTGTATGATTAAATTTAATGCAAAGATTAACAGTGCAAAACAGGTTAGAGGAGTGATGATGGTCCATGGAGCAGCCTTTATTTTAGCGAAATTCATTCCAATAATACCTGCCCATTCACCAGCTAACGGAATGGCTACTGGCATCGGAGCAAAAATATCTCCCAAAACGACTATAGCTGAGCCTCCAATGAAAATGGCGAGAACACCGAGGTGTGCCATGAGTATTAATGTCTGTACGACTTGCTGAGCATATAAAAGGACCAATTTGGTAGAAAGTTCAGGCAGTACGTGCTTGTAATACACATAAACTTTATTTGAGCCTAACGCAAAGGTATTCGTGATGTAATCTTTATTTAAGATTGCTTTAATCTCATTTGAAAAGGTTGAGATCAGTGGCGGTATTCCCACACCGATGAGTATAAGGCACTGAATTATGATAAATTTTAAAGCACTCATAGGCTCCATGGATTGTTTTACGATTAATGAATTCATAAAGATAAAGGTTAGTATAGCGGTCGGGATATAAAGTGTAGCTTGAACAATGTCGTTTAAGAAAGAAAAGTTTGATTTAGGATTGATTAGAGTGATTCCTACAGAAAAAAGAATTCGAAATAAGGCAATACCCAATGCGATTAGAATGGTATATTTTGCTCCATCGATTACCTGATAAAAAATATGTTTGCCAAACATATCCGACCCTAATGGGGGAACTTGTGATGGTGTATAAGGAGGAGCATCTATGATCCTTCCTTCATCGTCGTACAAAAAATCCTGCAGCTTTAAGGCTTCTGTTTTATTCACATCTAGCAAATTAGGCCAATAAAAACTAAAAGCCAGTAGACTTGTAATAAACAGAAACCCTATTATAGCCTGAGGCTGCTTTAACAGTTTGATCATCATGCAGCTTCCACCCCTTCTTGTCTATTTCCTTTGATCGTATTACTTTCTGCAATTTCAAAAAGTAGAGAAAAAGGGATAGCGATCATGAGTGCGGTTACCATAAAAGCAACACCCTTTGTGTTGAGCAAAATATTCATGATCCCATTCAAATTAAACACATATTCTACAATAAACAGATTGGAAAGCATAAATACAAAGATTGTTTTGTAATACTGAACGAGACTCGTTAGAATGTTTCTAAAAACATGAACTATTGTGATGTAAGAACGACTGAGCCCTATCGCTCTGCCGACCGTTACATATGGTTTATGTTGTTCATCCTTCATCAGCAGCAAAGCGATCTTAAACAGCTGAATCGTTGGCAGTATGGAGAGAGTAAGGATCGGCAAAAGATAGATAGGATTGTTATATACGTTTGTCACATTAGCGATCAGAACTCCCGAAGATCGATAGATATATATAATGCCAAACTGCAGGATGACTACGATAAATAGATCGGGCAGGGATTCGAAGAACGTTAATAAACCATAGACAACACGCTGAAGAAACCTTGGCAGAAGTGTTGTGAAAAAAGTGAGAATCAGAGCGGCCGTTAAACCAATAAGCAAAGCCCCAAAGAAAATCGTCATGGAATATTGATACTTTTCAAACACGTCAGGAAAAAGCGGGTATTTGAAGTTTTTAATTGAGTATTCCCAAACGTTTTGTTCAACCTGAGTATTGGTTCCGAATAAAAGAGCAGGCATTATGCCTATTATTAGGATTCCGAATATAATCGATCGAAGTCTTTTCAAATAACTTCTGAATGAAAAATTCATCATGCACCTCATCTCTTGAAAAATAATTGAAATAAATAACATCTTTATTTTATTTGACGGATAACTCGGCTCAAATTCTTCAAAAAAAAAATAACCGGATCTTATCCAGTTATTGTAAGAACTATGAGATGAATTTGATAAACGGAAGTACAGCCAGCTGTGTCACCACGTGCAGCATCATATGCGCGATCATCGCATATTCCAATCCTTTCTTCCAATACAGGTATCCAAAGAAAACAGCGAGGACTCCATTTAATACGAAAGCACGGGTTATGATGAGGTTATTGAGCTCTCCATATAAAGCTTCAGTAGCTGGCAAGTGCCCCGCTGAAAATAGAAGAGCCGAAAGTATTATTCCTACCCAGTAAAAGGAGGAAGGGATCGTTTCTCCAGATTTTTTGAATAAGAAAGATAATAGCCAGACTATGAATGTCATCAGGAAGAGCCTCAATAATATTTCTTCCACAATACCACCGTACCAAACTCCAGCAAGTGTTGCTTTCCACCATACGGGACCTTCTCCATTTTCTAGCTCTGGCATGTAGGGCTGAAAGATGAAAAGGTCGGTGAGGACCATCAAGAGTGAGGCAATGGCACCGCCTATGAGACTGATCTTTAAAGCAGGCATGTCGATAATAGGCTTATTTTTTTCAAGAAACCACGACTGTAAGAAGGGTAACTTCAATTTTGTTCGTTCTGTAAGTTTTAAACCAATCCAGCCTAGAACAAAGCATAATAAGCCAATTTGTAGTGCAGCTAACGTAATCATAAGTGGAAGCGGAAATGGAATAGAATCTATAATTTTGTTATATTCAGCTGCTGGTAAAGTATTTTTTAGTGATTCCAGCTGAAAAGGTACGACAAAAGCTCCTGCAATTAAGCTCATAAAAGCAAGGAATAAAGCAATTTTAAAGTGTTTCATCTGGTGCATCCTCCCGTTTCCCTATTCTATTTTTAAAATCTCTTCCTTTAACCACTGTATGCCTTCCATCACGAATTCTTTCTTCGGGCATGAGTGCGGTGTATGTTCTAAAACCCAATAAACATTGTTGCGGTTTGCGATCGTACTTAAAATCTCTTTCAACGGAAAGTGGACGTCATCATTCTCATGGGAAGGATGAATCGGGATCCAGATGTATTTACCTTCAATGAACTCAATATTGTGAAGATGAACCACTTTGATGTGGTCCTGCCATTTTTTTATCAATGTCAGCGGGTTCATAGATAACTTAGTGGCTGACAAGAGGTAATCACCGATATCGATGCAAAGCTCTAACCCATATTTTTTCCAGAGAGATACAGGGAACTTATGAAGATATTCAATGCCTCTGGCAGACTTCCACATGCCTAGTTTCGGTTCGCAGACAATAGACAGATCATACTTTTCCTGTAGGAGTGATAACTTTTGTAATCCCTCTTCTATTAATTGTTCGGGTTGCTTGGCTTCATCTCGAAAATAAGGGAAATGAACAAGTATGTAAGCTGCACCAGCTTCAGCCATCCGCTTTACTTCATCCTCAAACTGAAGCCATGATTGTTTAGGCTCAAACTGTACATATTCGATAAGATCATACTTGCTGTTATTGCGAAAGAGGGGTGAGTGAAGGCCGAAACTTTTGTTGGAGTTTCTAATCATACTTAAAAATTGTTTATAAGCCGCTTCATTCTCGAGTTCTCCTATTTCTATATGGCTCGTTTCATCGATAAAAAGGTCTTGTAATAGAGAAGTATCAGACATGATAGTACTTCCAGATATCGCGATTTTGTGTGTCATTGGCTTCTCCTTTCTATATGCAGGCGAGAAAAAAGACAGGATGGCTTCCCGTCTTTTTAGAATCCTCCTCCACTACCGCCAGAATGGTGATTACGCTGAGATGAGTTCCAGGCAGCAGCATTGTTGATTTTGTTTTGATCACTTACATTTTCTTCAATATCATATTTTGCATAGTATCTCTTATACCTCTGTTTCGTTCGCCAATGCACAATGGCAAAAAGCAAGAGAATGGCAGCAAGCGGTGACAAAATATAAACCCAAAACATCTGAAAGCACCTCCTGGTTTTAGTTGGTGCACTGTTAATCTATGAAGTTAAGTGTTAGATATGCTTATAAAAGAGCAGATCATCGACAAAGCGCCCGTTTAAATAAAATTCACCGACAAGTCGACCTTGTTGTTGATAGCCGCATTTTTTGTAAAAGCGGATAGCTTTCTCGTTCGTCGATAGTACGCGCAAGGAAAGCTTCGTTTTGCCGTTGTCCCGAGCTAGTTCCTCAACTGCCCGCATAAGTTCTAAGCCGATGTTTTGCCCATGAAAATCAGGATGAACCGCCATCGCTACATCTGCTACATGCAAATTAGAAGGAACGGGAATCACATCTTTATAAAAAATGTAGCCGCAAACCTTTCCGTTGCACCTTGCGACAATTTGACTGCCGGCTGGAAACTGCTTACCGTAAGCTTCAGGTGAATCCCAGTAGATGTCTGGTGCTGGTGTTGTTTCTATGTTCCAAACGAGATGATCAATCTCAACGAGCCCTGGATAATCTGAAGGGGTTGATAAGGATATCTCTAGCGTAGGTTTCTCCATAAGTGACACACTCCTCATCTAGAAAATTCCATAATGAGACAGGAAACTCCTTTATTTTGGTTAGACTAATTTGTTAGAACTGTAGAATTGTAGGAGAATTGTAGGGGGTCTGTCCCGGGACAGACCCCCTACAATTCAGACACAATTTCAACACATGTGAACGTGTAAACAGCTTTGCTTTTTAGGAAATGTATTACTATAATAAAAGAGGAATCTTTAGAAGCAGTCCTTGTACGGGCTGTTTTTTGTGGTTATACAGTGAAAGATTTAAGTTAAAGCTTTTAATAGAAGTCAAACAGTGAAGGTGAAAGTTATGAAACGTGCAAGACTCATATATAATCCAAGTTCCGGAAGGGAAACGGTAAAGAAACAGCTTCCTTATATTCTGGATCGACTTGAAAATGCAGGATACGAAACATCTTGTCATGCGACAACACCCGAAGATGGCTGCGCTACACGTGCGGCACGCCAGGCAGGAGAACGAGGTTTTGATCTTGTTATCGCAGCTGGCGGAGACGGAACCATCTATGAAGTGGTAAACGGACTTGCTGGCCTTGACAATCGTCCGATGCTTGGAATCATCCCCGCCGGAACAACTAACGATTTTGCTCGTGCAGTAGGTGTGCCTCGTACGATTGAAGGTGCTTGTGACGTACTTTGCGGCGGTACTCATATGCCGGTTGATATCGGGAAGGTAAATGATAAATTCTTTATTAATATTGCAGGCGGCGGGCGTATAACAGAACTTACCTATGAAGTCCCGAGCAAACTCAAAACGATGATCGGTCAGCTAGCGTATTTCTTAAAAGGAATCGAGATGCTGCCGTCCATTCGTCCGACATATGTTGAGATTGAATTCGATAACAAGGAAAAATACGAAGGCGAGATCATGCTGTTTCTAGTCGCTAATACAAACTCTGTTGGAGGGTTTGAAAAGCTCGCTCCATCTTCTGAATTTCATGACGGTCTTTTCGATGTGATCATCTTAAAGAAAACAAACCTTGCCGAGTTTGTCCGTATCGCATCCCTTGCAATCCGAGGCGAACACATTCATGATGAGCATGTTATCTACAAAAAGGCGAAGCGTGTGAAAGTAACACCGCGTGAAAAGATGCAGATCAACTTAGATGGAGAGCTAGGGGGCATTCTACCAGGCGAATTCGAAAACCTGCACCACCACTTTGAATTGTTAGTACCAAAAGAAAGAATCAAATCTTAAACATACAAACGAGACAGAACACCTAAGCAAAGAGCGAGTAGGTGTTCTTTTTTAATGATAAAGTTGATGGGGGAAGTGAAATATGAAAAACAGTACAAACATTCAAAAGTATAAAAGATTGGCAGGTGGCCCTGAACTTTTGGGTCTTTTTTTTACATTTTGCCATTTGGTGTCCATAGGCAGTTGTGCTACAATCAGAAAAGCATATTGGACAAAAAGGGACGATGAAAATGGGAAAGGCAGATTTGCCTGTTCATAAAAATGAAAGTTATGAAGTCGATATATTAGATCTTACCCATGAAGGTGCAGGAGTTGCCCGCGTTAATGGGTTTACTTTGTTTATACCGAACACTTTGCCGGGAGAACGTGCGAAGATAAAAGTTATTGGTGTTAAAAAAGGCTTCGGATTCGGCCGATTAGAAGAACTTATAGAAGCGAGTTCGGAACGAGTTGAACCACCATGTCCGATCTACAAATGGTGCGGTGGATGCCAGCTCCAGCATCTATCCTATGAAGGACAGTTAGACTATAAACGCAAGCAGGTAGAAGAGGTGCTCACACGAATCGGAAAACTGGAGGGAGTGCCGGTATTACCAACACTCGGGATGGGTGATGAACCTTGGCGCTATCGAAATAAAGCACAAGTTCCAGTAGGTGAGCGAGACGGCCGGATCATTACAGGCTTCTATCAAAAACGCAGCCATGAGATCGTAGAGATGGACAGCTGCATCATTACCGGTGATACGAATGATGACGCCGTTCAGGCAGTGAAAGAAATCGTAAACAAATACAACATCACGGCCTATAATGAACAAAAACATAAAGGCATTCTTCGTCATATTATCGCACGTTATGGAAAAACCACGGGTGATCTGATGATAGTACTCGTGACAAACGGTAAAGATTTGCCGCAGCGTAAAAAGATTATTGAAGACATTACGACAACCCTTCCCGAGATTAAATCCATCGTGCAGAACGTAAACACGAAACGCACGAATGTTATTTTTGGAGAAGAAACACGAGTATTATGGGGCGCTGAATACATCTATGATTTTATCGGTGACATCAAGTTTGCGATATCAGCACGATCTTTCTATCAGATCAACCCTGATCAAACGAAAGTCCTTTACGACCGAGCGTTAAAATACGCAGAGCTGAACGGAGACGAAACCGTCATTGATGCGTATTGCGGCATCGGAACCATCTCTCTTTTCTTGGCGCAAAAAGCGAAGAAAGTATACGGAGTAGAAATCGTGCCAGAAGCGATAGAAGACGCTAGACGAAACGCAGAACTAAACAACATCACAAACGCAGAGTTCGCTGTAGGGAAGTCGGAAGATGTGATTCCGGAATGGAAAAAACAAGGGATAACTCCAGACGTAATCGTAGTCGATCCACCGCGTAAAGGGTGTGACGAGGAACTATTAAAAACGATTATTGAGATGAAGCCTGAGCGGGTTGTCTATGTAAGCTGTAATCCAGCGACATTAGCACGTGACCTTCGGGTTTTAGAAGATGGCGGATTTAAAACGGTAGAAGTCCAACCGGTTGATATGTTTCCTCAGACGACTCATGTCGAAGGTGTCGCATTACTTGAGCTTAAATAACCGTTTAATTTTAAAAGTAGGTTGTGGTTAAATGGATGCAAATAAGAAATGGCTATCTATTCCTAAAGAAACAAGAAGCCAGATTAAAAATAATGTGTACTGTACAAATTGTAATGATGCCGTAGCTATTGAGAATTTCACGGTTGAAGACGATAAATTGGGCATTGTTATGAAGGGCAAGTGCCAGCAGTGCGGACATGAAGTGATAAGATTAATTGAAACGTTTTAATAGAAGGCAACTACCCTTGTTTATACTTAGATAAAATAAAAGGAAGGTGGACGATGAAAAAGCTATTTCTTTTATTTTTATCTATCATTCTATGGACACTAGTTGGGTGTTCAACCAATGATCTGGGAATAAAGAATGAAGGTAAGAAACAAGAAGCTTCAGAAAAGGAAGTTGAATTGACAGTTTCTGCAGCAGCTAGCCTACAAGATGCGCTAAATGATATTAAAGCAAACTTTGAGAAGGAACATCCGAATGTGAAAGTAAACTTTAACTTTGGTGCTTCAGGTGCCCTTCAACAACAAATTTCTCAGGGAGCACCTGTCGATCTCTTCTTCTCAGCCGCAGAAGATAAATTCGATAAATTGGTCCAAGATGGGTTAATCGAAGAATCAGAAGGAACTGATTTAGTTGGGAATGAACTCGTGCTGGTGGTACCAAACGATTCTAAAAAAGCGATAAAAGCATTTGAAGACCTTACTCAAACAGATAAGATTTCGATTGGGATTCCAGAAGCAGTGCCAGCTGGCCGATATGCGAAGGAAACTTTAAAAAAATTAAATGTTTGGGAAGCTATCCAAGAAAAAGTGGTATATGCCAAGGATGTTAGGCAGGTCCTTACATATATAGAGACGAACAATGTTGATGCAGGAATTGTTTATAGAACCGATGCATTCCTTTCTAAAAAGGTTAAGGTTGCAGCAAAAACAGATGAGAATTCCCACGCTCCTATTATTTACCCTTTGGGTGTGATTAAGAATAGTTCACATCCTGAAGAAGCTCAATTATTTTACGACTATCTACAAAATGATTATTCGATGAAAACATTTAAAAAATATGGTTTTAAAGGATTAAATGAAAATGGCGATTGATTTTTGGTCACCCGTTAGACTTTCCATTGAAGTAGCCACTGTCTCTAGTATTTTGGTTGTAATTTTGGGGTTGTTTTTAGGGAAGAAGATGGCTAATAAAAAATTCAAGGGAATAGCGTTGATCGAAACTGTTTTTCTTTTACCTTTAGTATTACCTCCATCTGTTGTCGGGTTTTTGCTAATTATCATTTTTGGAAGAAATAGTGGTGTAGGGCAAGGGATCGAATGGCTTTTTAAACAACCGCTGATGTTTACATGGTGGGCTGCTGTGATTGCCGCAACTGTGGTAGCATTTCCTCTCATGTATCAATCCGTTAAGGCAGGATTTGAAGCAATTGATGAAGATATTGAAAATGCGGCTCGTGTTGACGGGGCAAATGATTTTCATTTATTTATGCGGATATCCGCTCCACTCGCACTTAAAGCGATCATTTCTGGTGCAATTTTAAGCTTTGCAAGAGCTTTAGGGGAGTTTGGAGCTACGTTAATGTTTGCTGGAAATATCCCAGGGAAGACTCAAACCATTCCAACAGCTATATATGTAGCACTTGATTCAGGGAATATGGAATTAGCTTGGTTATGGGTAACGAGTATGATCGGGATTTCATTTATCATGTTAGTATGTGTACACCTTATGAAATCGTAATAAATATGAACGAATGGGCATTCCAGGCATTTGGGATGTCTTTTTAATTTGTGATTAAGAAGTTAACATTCTTCTTTACTTTTTCTGTAAGTCGTTCTACAATAATAGTGAATTTTAATCGGTAAGGAGGATTATTAAAAAATGACACATTCTATGAGACTACGATTTCCAGCTTTGAACCAGTAATTGAATTTGGTCAAAGGCTCTGTTTGGATAAGCAGAGTAAACGGGAGTAGTCTGTCCTTTTTTAATAATCTTCATTTCATATTTAACATGAAGTTGTCACGATAGGTCTTACAATTGGTTTCCCGACTAATTATTTGGAAGGGAATCAAAAGGATCTATTGGTGTGTGAAAATATGTAATGTGGGAAAGGCGGCTTATTCTGCCTTTCTTTATTTTTGTCTAATTTCGCCGTGCTTTTTTAACTGCAAATTGGTTTTTTGCTGACAGCTTTAACTTGCTTTTTAATGATATAAGGTGGTCTGCTCTCTTTACTCTCAAACAAAGGCAGAAGCTCGTGAATTTGTTGGAGGAACAGTTCGTTCAAAGAGCTTTACAAGTTTTATAAGGAAGTAAGTAAAATAAATAAAGAAATGAGTTGTTAGCACATGAATACAGTAGAAAATCAGACAAAAGAGAATTGGTTAAGGAATATCACCCTCTTTTTGAGCAGCCAAGGGATATCCCTTTTTGGATCGGCACTCGTTCAATATGCCATGATGTGGCATATAACGCTTACGACAGAATCAGGTTTGATGATGACGTTGTACATCATTTGTGGTTTTATTCCAACCTTTATTTTGTCTCCAGTGGCAGGGGTTTGGGCCGATCGGTATAACCGAAAAATACTAATTATAGTAGCAGATGCACTGATCGCTTTTGCAACTTTGATCCTTGCAATCCTCTTCATAATGGGGTATAACGCAATCTGGCTGCTTTTTGTCATGGCGGCGGTCCGTGCGTTTGGGGCGGGCATTCAAATGCCAGCAGTCGGTGCTATATTACCGCAAATTGTTCCCAAGGATAAACTGACGAAGGTAAACGGAGTAAATGGTTCTATTCAAGCAGTTATTATGTTTGTGGCCCCAATGGTAAGTGCAGCACTTTTAGGTTTTAGCTCACTAGAGATGATATTTGTTATTGATGTCATTACCGCAGCCATTGCGATTTTTACATTACTTTTCTTTTTGAAGATTTCTGTTCATGCGAAAGCAACAGAAAAACAAACGACGAGCTATTTTAGCGATTTTAAACTAGGATTGCAATATGTAAATAACCATCAGTTCTTGAAGAGCTTTTTTATCTTTTTTGCTGTATTTTTCGTATTGATGGCGCCTGCGGCATTCTTAACACCACTACAGATTACACGAAGTTTTGGTGACGATGTGTGGCGATTATCTGCGATCGAAATTGCTTTTTCGATCGGCATGATGATTGGTGGTGGAATCATTGCTTCTTGGGGAGGTTTTGAAAATAGAATCAAAACGTTAGGGTTTGCAAGTGTCATTATGGGTGTCTGCACCTTTGCGCTTGGAGTGGTTCCTAACTTCTGGGTTTATTTCGGATTCATGGTTCTATTCGGCGTTTCTATGCCGATCTTTAATACGCCGGCTACGGTTTTATTACAAGAAAAAGTTGAAGAAAGTTATTTAGGTAGAGTTTTTGGAGTAATGGGGATGATCTCAACATCGATGATGCCGCTTGGAATGCTTATCTTCGGCCCAATTGCAGATTTCATCAAAATTGAATGGCTGCTTGTAGGAACTGGATTATTCATTATCCTATTAGCTGTCATGTTGTGGCGTAATCATCGTTTAATGGAAGCTGGAAAACCAGTAGTTGAATCGGCTTTACCTGTAAAGGGGTGAAAGGGAGTCAGGATTCTTACCATCCATGCATATAATTAAACATATTAACTTTTTTATGTTACAATTGGAAAGGAAGAGTAAAGAAAATTCAATAGGTTTTTTTAGGTGGAGTCTGTCACTTTGGGATACGTATGACCAAAATGACAGACTCTTTTTATTTTATTTTTTCATAGCCTCGTACCTGAGGTTTATTAAATAGCGGAGGTGATACTAAAAAACCCCCAAATAAAATGAATGGAAGGAATGAAGGACTTTTGAATGTATTATTTGAGAAGTTAAAAGAAGTGTTATATGCAGTTATCCCCATAACCACTTTAGTCGTGATTTTAAACTTTACACTAACCCCACTAGATCCTACTGTTATGTTTCGATTTATCATCGGAGCTATAATCATTGTTATAGGATTAACGATCTTCTTATTTGGTATTGATATCGGCATAACACCTATCGGTCAGTTGATGGGGAATATGCTAGCAAAATCTAATAAAATCTGGTTTGTGATATTCATTGGTTTGGCGCTTGGATTCTTTATCTCGATTGCGGAACCTGACTTGCATATACTCGCTGGACAGGTAGAAAGTGTTACTTCTGGACTGATCTCAAAGGGAAGTATTGTCGTAGTCGTTTCGATCGGTATCGGCTTATTGATTGCAGTAGGTCTGGCTCGTATTGTGTACAATTTCCCACTGTATAAGCTTTTAACCATTCTTTATCTCATCATTTTCGTTCTAGCCATCTTTACTTCACCTGAGTTTCTGGCGATCTCCTTTGATGCCTCAGGTGCCACAACAGGTGCTTTGACAGTTCCCTTTATTTTAGCCCTTGCTTTAGGGGTTTCTGGATTGAAAAAGGATAGTAAAGCATCTGAAAAGGACAGTTTTGGCTTAGTCGCCATAGCTTCAACAGGTGCCATCATTACAGTGATGATAATGAACATTATTTCTCACACGAATGAAATTACGGGAAGTCTTGATTCCATGCATTCAGACGCCACGGATATTTTCAGTCCATTTATTAATCATCTGCCATTTTTATCTAAAGAAATCGCTATTGCGCTTCTCCCGATCGTCATTACGTTTTTAGTATTCCAGTTTCTATCATTTAAAATGTCCAATAAGAAGGTTAAAAAGATCCTGATGGGCGTTCTCCTTACTTTTATTGGGCTTGTATTATTCTTGGTAGGAGTAAACGCTGGCTTCATGGACGTTGGAAATGAGATCGGACATAGTATTGCCTCTCATGACAATAAAGCATATGTTATAGTCATAGCCTTTGTTCTTGGACTTGTAACCATTCTCGCAGAACCGGCTGTACATGTTCTTACCCACCAGATTGAGGATGTTACAAGTGGATATGTTAAAAGAAAAGCTGTTTTGGCCACACTTAGTATAGGTGTCGGTCTAGCTATAACGTTGTCAATTATAAGAATTCTCGTACCGAATCTTCAATTATGGCATTATCTGCTGCCAGGTTACATTATTGCTCTAGCCCTGTCTTATATTGTTCCAAAGCTGTTTGTAGGAATTGGATTTGACTCAGGTGGCGTTGCTTCAGGACCGATGACTGCGACATTCATCTTGGCCTTTGTTCAAGGTGCAGCAGAAGCCGTTGAAGGGGCCGATGTATTAAAAGATGGATTTGGGATGATTGCGATGGTAGCAATGACACCGATTATCGCTTTACAGGTTTTGGGACTAATCTTTAAATTAAAATCGAAAAAGGGAGGTTTTGATGAGGATGTCCAACCACAATGAAATACCCGAATTTGAACTGATTTGTATAGTTGTAGATTACGGAGTAGGAAGCAAAGTGATGCAGACAGCAAAAAAATTCGGTATTTCAGGAGGTACTGTCCTGCTCGGAAAAGGAACGATAAAAAACAGCCTCCTGGAATTTTTCTCTTTGTCTTCAACGCGAAAAGAAATTGTTTTAATGGTTGCTCGTAAAACGACGGCCTATAAAGTACTCGAACAACTCGATAATAAGTTAAAGTTTACAAGGAAAAATCATGGAATTGCCTTTACTACATCTGTCGGTTCTGTAATAGGAGCCAGAAGCTGTAAGCCTATAGATGAGAAGGTCGAAGGGAGTGCAAATGAGAACATGTATCAAGCTATTACCGTAATCGTAGATAAAGGGAATGCTTCAGACGTAATTGATGCGGCAACGGAAGCAGGATCTAAAGGTGGAACGATTATTAATGCTAGAGGATCCGGTATCCATGAGACCAGCAAGGTGTTTAATATGGATATTGAACCTGAAAAAGAAATTGTCATGATTTTGTCTAAGCGAGATAAAACCGATGCTATTGTTTCGTCAATAAGAACGAAGCTTAAAATTGATGAACCTGGGAATGGGATTATTTATCTTCAAGATGTTACGAACACTTATGGTCTTTATGAATAAAAAGACACAAAAATAGTCATCCTGTTTTGATCGCCACTAGCCTATAGGAATCATAGGGAGGCAGTTAATATGTTTATCCATTACGTTGTTGCAGCGCTCGTTTATATCTTGTTGTTGGTATTCGCCTATGCAGTTATGATTTTCATCAACATGGGTGAGGACAAAAGTGAGAAAATCATTACATCGTCATTCTATCGAGCTTATACGGTTTTATTATTTGGTATGCTTCTTGTTTATACCATAGTCATTCATCCACACACAGACCTGGATCATCAAACCACTTCTTTATTGATTTTGATTAGTAAGTTCATTTCTGTGCTTACTCTTGGCGGAAGTCTCTACTTGATGACGAAAAAAGGTTTTAAAAGACTAAGATGAATTCTAGAACCCATTTTTATAACGATAAGAGCCTTATTCCTTGTGAATGAGGCTCTTTGTTTTGACTTAAAGCACATTCTCAAAAATAATAGACGAATAGTGTTTGAAAAACAGTTAATGGTCATGTTATAAGTATGAAGGAATATTTTTTACCGGTATTTTGAAGTTGTATCCACAGTGAGAGGATTTGAGTTATTTATGATAGATAATTTTTGGCATGATCTGCCGCGTCCGTTTTTTGTTCTAGCACCCATGGAAGATGTGACAGATGTAGTTTTTCGCCATGTTGTAAGTGAAGCCGGCCGGCCAGATGTATTTTTCACAGAATTTACAAACTCGGATAGTTATTGTCATCCCGAGGGCTTAAAGAGTGTCCGTGGCCGCTTAACATTTACAGAAGATGAACAGCCGATCGTGGCCCATATTTGGGGAGATAAACCGGAATATTTCCGTCAAATGAGTGTTGGCATGAAAGAGATGGGCTTTAAAGGCATTGATATTAACATGGGCTGCCCTGTACCGAATGTTGCTTCAAGAGGGAAAGGGAGCGGACTTATTCTGCGTCCAGATGTAGCGGCAGAACTTATCCAAGCAGCAAAAGCAGGTGGACTGCCTGTCAGCGTAAAAACACGACTCGGTTATAAAGAGGTTGATGAGTGGGAGGAGTGGCTTGGACATATTTTAAAACAAGATATTGCAAACCTTTCTATTCATTTACGTACGAGAGAAGAAATGAGCCAGGTAGATGCACATTGGGAGCTTATTCCGGAGATCAAAAAACTGCGTGATCGTATCGCACCAGATACGCTGTTAACCATCAATGGAGACATACCAGATCGTCAAGTTGGATTGCAGCTCGCTGAAAAATACAATATTGATGGTGTCATGATCGGCCGGGGGATTTTTAAGAATCCTTTCGCTTTTGAAAAAGAACCTAGGGAGCACAGCAGTCAGGAATATCTCGATCTTCTAAGACTTCAGTTAGATCTGCAAGATAAGTATGCAGAAGAAGTTCCACGATCGATAACAGGGCTTCATCGCTTTTTTAAGATTTATGTTAAAGGATTTCCTGGAGCTGCTGAACTACGAAATCAATTAATGAGCACGAAATCTACAGATGAAGTGCGTGAATTACTAGATCAGTATGAAAAGAAGATATAAATTTTTTATGGTTAGTTCTAAAGCAACGCCGTTCAACATTTTAACTTAAAGGCAAATTTAATTAATAAAGAAGAAGGAGAAAGCGGGATAAATGCCTGATTTCTCCTTCTTTTTCCAGGAAAAAATTTATTAAAAAATTGGTAGTTTCTACCTAAATTTCCTTAATCAATAGTGTGACCTGCTTTATTTTTTAAAAATTAAGATAATTCTTATTGTTCATTTTAAACTTTTTCTTCTACTCTATAATAGATACTATCCAATTACTAGGAGGTATTACATAGTGAAGAAAAAGCTTTTAGCCCCTGTACTTTTATCATCAGCGATGTTGATAGGCTCAATTCCCGTGAATGTTCTAGCTCATCCTATGGAATCTAAGGAGGTTAGTCATGTACAAGCTATGAAAGAGTGGAATGAAAGAGCAAGTGTTCCTTTTTTTGTAAAGGAGCGTTCTGCAGAAAAGTTCTCTTCCAGCAATTCTTCCAATGCCTTAAACTATTTGAAGAAAAATCAGGATAAGACCGGAATCGTTAATCCTGATAAACAGTTAAAAGTGAAAAATGTACAAAAAGATGAACTGGGCATGACACATGTTCGTTTTTCTCAAGCGATCAATGGAATACCTATAGAAGGAACAGAAGTGATTGCTCATTTCAATAAAAACAATGAAGTAGTAACCGTGAACGGAAGAACAAACCAGACACTTGCTGTCGAAAATGTGGATACAACTCCTTCTTTGAGCAAGGAAGTCGCTCTACAAGAAGCTATAGTATCTGTAAATGCTCCTCAAGAACTGACTTATGAACCGACTGCTGAACTTGTTGTCTATCCTTTTCAAAACAAAAATTATATCGCGTATAAAGTAAATGTTAACTTTATGGGTGAGGATCCTGGGAACTGGTTTGTGTATGTAGATGCAAAGTCAGGGAAAGTCATTGATAAATTTAATGGCTTGATGCATGCAGAAGAAAATAAGAAAACACAAACAGGATCTGGTAGAGGTGTCAATGGTGAGCACAGGAAACTGCATATCACCCGGGTGAAGGAACCGAATTCAGGTACGAAGTTTGCGTTAGCTGATTACTCCCACCAAAATCTAGAAGGAATCTTCACCTATGATGCTACGGCTGATTGGGATACAACCAATGATGTTTTATATAAGGGAAATTCTGCGTCCTTCATAAGTGACTATGACCGGGCTGCGGTTGATGCTCATTATAATTCAGAGAAGGTGTATGAGTATTATTTAAAAGAACATGGCCGGAATTCTCTTGATGGCGAAGGAATGGCTATTAATTCTTATGTACACATGGGCGTAGACTACAATAATGCATTTTGGAACGGGAGCTATATGGCATATGGAGATGGAGATGGTGAATTCTTCATTCCATTGTCTGCAGGTCTTGATGTTGCGGCCCATGAAATGACTCACGGCGTAATCACTCATACAGCGAACCTCGCTTATCGTAATCAATCTGGAGCATTGAATGAATCCTTCGCTGACGTTTTCGGTGCACTCGTTGACGATAGTGATTGGGAGATGGGTGAGGACATTATGGCTCCAGCTGCAAAAGCGGATGGTGTAACGAGATTACGCAGCTTAAGCGATCCGAACAGTGTAGTGGTAAGTAACCCGGAGAGAGCGGCTTTCGGAAGCGGCGTCTATCCAGACCATATGGATGAATATTATAACATGCCGCTTAATGTAGATAACGGCGGGGTGCATGTGAACTCTTCTATTACAAACCATGCTGCTTATTTAATCGGACAAGAACTGGGTAGGGAAAAGCTAGGAAAAATCTATTATCGTGCAATCTCTGTTTATCTAACTTCAAATTCTAATTTCAGCGATGCTCGTCAAGCTCTTGTTCAGTCAGCTGGAGATCTGTATGGTGAAGGAAGTGCTGAAGTCACTGCAGTTAACGCAGGGTTTGATGCTGTAGGAATTTATTAAAAATAAAAAAAACAGAAAGAAAATAAAATTTACTGAAGCACCTCAGGAAATTTTCTGAGGTGCTTTATTAGTTGGTGAGTGACTCAGTAAAAATTATTAAAATATTCATATAATTACAACTTTTATAAATAAATTGTAATCTGTCGAATTACCTACTATAATACTAGATATTAGGAAAGACAATTGTCTTTTTCAGGTGGAATATATTATTGTGATTTTTTATTTTTGGCTGTTATTCTTTCTAGCCTTCTATGCAGGTGGATTGAAGCGTGTACCTAGAGCGGAAATTAACAACTATCATAGAACATCCATGATACGAAAAACAGCCTTTATTTACAGGTTTAGATCTTCAGCTTTACAACTCTAACTTAGATTGGTGATGACATCTATGAAAAGTATGATGAAAAAGTGGAATCAGTTGAGTCTTGTTAAACAGATTATGATCGGATTGATTGTTGGGATTATCCTAGCGTTAACGATTCCGCAAGCAGCAAAACCTGTTGTGATTTTCGGTTCATTATTTGTAGGTGCCTTAAAAGCGATTGCACCTGTACTGGTATTATTCTTAGTTATGTCAGCGATCGCCCAGCATAAAGCAGGGCAACAAACGAATATGAAATCCATTATTATTTTATACCTTTTAGGTACATTTTTGGCAGGACTAACAGCTGTTCTTGCAAGCTTTATATTCCCAGTAGAACTGACCCTTGGGAAGGGAGCAGAGGGTGTCACGCCTCCTAGCGGGGTTGCCGAAGTACTAAAAACTCTACTGATGAACATCGTTGATAATCCGTTTAATGCTCTTGTTAATGCAAACTATGTTGGTATTTTGACGTGGGCTGTCCTATTGGGTCTAGCTCTAAGAAAAGCACAGGATACAACAAAAACGATGATCTCTAATTTTTCTGATGCCATCGCTAAATTGGTTACTTGGGTGATTAAGTTCGCTCCGTTAGGGATTTTGGGATTAGTGTTTGAATCGATTACAGTAAACGGTTTAGATACACTCTTGAGTTATGGTAAGTTGCTTGGTGTGCTGATCGGCTGCATGATCTTCGTAGCGCTGGTCGTGAATCCAGCCATCGTGTACTTTATGATCAAACAAAACCCATATTCGCTTGTATTTAGATGTTTAAAGGAAAGTGGCATTACAGCTTTCTTCACGCGCAGTTCAGCTTCCAACATCCCTGTAAATATGAAGCTTTGTGAAAATCTAGGTTTGGATAAGGATAGCTATTCTATATCCATTCCATTAGGGGCTACCATCAACATGGCGGGTGCTGCTGTTACCATTTCTGTTTTAACATTAGCGGCAGTTCATACATTAGGCATAGATGTTGACCTTCCGACAGCTATTATCCTTAGCGTTCTTTCGGCTGTTTGTGCGTGTGGGGCTTCAGGGGTTGCTGGCGGATCGCTATTATTGATTCCACTAGCATGTAGTTTATTTGGGATTTCAGGTGATGTGGCAATGCAAGTAGTTGGAGTAGGCTTTATCATCGGTGTGCTTCAAGATTCCTTTGAAACGGCTCTGAATTCATCAACAGACGCACTTTTCACGGCAGCTGCAGAATATAAAGAGTGGCGTAAAGAAGGTAAAACAATAAAAATTAAAAAAGCAGCTTAAGAAAAAAATTATTAACAGCAAAAAGGTCGGCACCTCAAGCATTCTTCCGCTAGAGGTGTCTTTTTTCGTTGAAACATATCTAAGCTTGAAGAGGAATTTGTGGAAGGATGTGGAATGACTTAACTGGTAAATAATTTATAACCACAGGAGGGTACTCATGGGAAGGTTGGTTCATTTTGAAATTCACGTGGACGATATGGAAAGAGCAATGACATTTTATGGAGAGATCTTTGGCTGGTCGTTTCAAGATTGGAGTGAATATGCGGGATTGCCTTACTTTGGAGCAGTAACCGGTGATGACAATACACCCGGAATTAATGGTGCGCTAATGAAAAGACAAAGTCCTCCGCCACAAGCCAATCAGCCTATCAATGGCTATACATGTACGATAGGTGTAGAAGATTACGATCAGACAGAGGCAAAGATATTGGAGCAAGGTGGCAAGGTAGCTATGCCAAAGTATGCACTCCCAGGTATGGCTTGGCAAGGATATTACATAGACACAGAGGGCAATGTTTTTGGAATCCATCAGCCTGATGAGAATGCAAAATAATAAGCTGTTAAAAATAAAAAAGGAGTTCATTCTATGAGCTCCTTTTTCTTATTTCTAAAAAACAAACATCGTAGAATCTATTGAAATTATGGCTATTCTATAAGGGGAGAACCATAGCAAAAAAGGCGGTGTTCTTGTGAAGGGCTTTATATGTATATTCGTTTCTTTCATTCTTCTTTCTGGTTGTTTTAATAAAGATAAAAATCCATCGGATAAAGATGCGGTAGAGATATTTAGTAGACAAGCTGAAGTTATTGCTACAGATCTAGAAATACCATGGAATATTACAAAACACAACAACACCTTTTATTTAAGCGAACGGCGAGGATATATTGTGAAAGTTGATGCGGATAGCGGTACAAAAACGGTTCAGAATATCGAAGTCTCAAAAAAGGTTCTTCATAGTGGCGAAGGTGGATTGCTCGGGTTTCTATTGGCTCCTGATTTTACTCAATCCCAGGAAGCTCTTGCTTACCATACATACCGAGAAGATGGTACGGTTCTTAACCGTATCATTAGGCTAAAACTCGAAGGAAATACGTGGAGAGAAATAGCGGTTATACTCGAAAATATCCCTGGGGGAAGAATCCATAACGGCGGAAGGATTCAAATCGGTCCTGATGGTAAACTGTATGCCACCGCGGGTGATGCAGGGAATCCGGATAATGCGCAAAACTTAAATACGCTTGCAGGAAAGATATTACGTATGAATATAGATGGTACGGTCCCTGAGGATAATCCGTATACGGATTCCTATGTTTATTCATATGGGCATCGAAATCCGCAAGGTCTAGCTTGGGATCAGAGCGGAAATCTTTATAGCTCAGAGCATGGTCAATCCGCACATGATGAGATCAATCTCGTCCAGCCAGGAAAAAACTATGGTTGGCCGATAATAGAAGGTGATGAACAAGAACCTGACATGATTTCACCGCTCTTTCACTCAGGAGGTGACACATGGGCACCTTCCGGAATGGCTATTAAAGATAACAAAATTTATGTATCGAATTTACGGGGTGAACAAATCTTAGTGATTGATTTGGACGAAAAAACGGTTGGTACCTTTTTTCAAGAAGCAGGTAGAATGCGTGATGTGCTGATTGAAGACCGAACATTATATACGATCACCAATAACCGTGACGGAAGAGGCACCCCGCGAGAAGGTGATGATAAATTGATTCGTCTTTCGTTGGCAGAGTAGACTCATTCTCGCTAGATTATAGTTTCATAGAAGTAATAAAAACCAGCATTTATCGTGCTGGTTTTTGTCTTGCTTCTATTAATTAGGACAGGAAACTATTTCATAATAAAAAGTTTTAATCTAAAACTTTTCAACAGGATTAGACTAAAACCCTAATAAAACGACAACAATTTTAAGATTTTTGAAAGAAAACCAACCAGTAAGTCTTTTTTAACTATGATTTTGTCGAAGTAGGTAGAATGATTCCTCTATGAATAGACTAAAAATTCAGATATATTTTTATTTGTAAGAAAAGTAAATATAGGGGAGTGATCGTTTTGTTGAAAATTTTGTCACAGGCAGGCTTATCTTTAGCTTTAGTTGGTAGTGTTGGATTCACTAATTATCTTCAGCCAGCTGAGGTTCAAGAACAAGCCAAACATACATACGATTTAAATTTGGCACATTATGTTGGTGCCTCACCTGAACTGGTTGAACGGGCCAAAGAATTAAATATCGATATTTCCAAAGTGGATCCAGCTGAAAAGATCGCTAAAAACGGAGAAAAGTTTCAAGAGCCTGGAGATAACCATGTTGCTTATAACGAAACAAAAGGCGATGTGCCGGTCCTAGTAATCTTAGCTAAGTATCCGGATGGAGATGAGCCGGTTGGAGACATGCCTGGTCAGGTTCCGGCAAAGTATTATGAGGATTTAATTTTTGGAACAGAATACAATCCTTATGAGCTCGAACAATTTAAAAAATATGACGGGCCTGACGTACCAAAGGACCGTACGATGCAAAATGCCTACAAAGAGTCCAGCTATGGAAAAGTAAATCTGGTTCGAAAAGAAAATACAGACTTTGCATGGGTGGAAATGCCTAGAGGGGCATCCTATTATTTAGATCAAGAAGGTAAGTATGCTGAGAATGGTAAGTATGTGCTTGGAAATGTAAATGGTGATGCTCACACGGGTGAATTTATTCGTGATCTTCTAAAAGCGGCTGACGAGCAGATTGATTTCTCACAATATGCAGTGGATGGAGAAGTTCCAAACGTATTTGTCGTCCATGAAGGTACGGGCGCTGAATTCAGCCGTGATCCTGCACAGTTCTGGTCTCACAAGTGGAGTCTTCTAAGTGCGCTTTATTATGGCAAGTACTATGAAACTGGTAAACCTGCAGATATTTATGAAGGAATGACCCAATCAGCTTGGATTAATAAAACAGTTGCTCAAGATATGACATATGATGGGGTCATCGTTAACAACTACAATATCCAGCCAGGTATCGGCGGAAACGTTGCCGGGTTTGATGCTGCAACGAATACGTATAAAGAAGAATTAAAACAAGGTCCTTTCCCTGCTCAAACAGGAGTTTATGCTCACGAATTTGGACATGCTCTTGGTTTGCCGGATTTCTATGACACTGTTTATACATCTGAAGGTGTTGGAAACTATTCTATGATGGCAGGCGGTTCATGGATGCGCTATCCCGATGCTGCAGCTTACTCTGGTAACTCACCAACACATTTTGATCCATTCTCTAAGATTTTCTTAGGTTGGGCGAATCCTATCGAAGTAACACCAGATAGCGGAGTTCAAAAAATCACATTACCTCCTATTAATAAAGCAACTGCCAATAATGGTATTGTAAAAATGGAAGTGCCTGGCTCAAACGGAACGGAGTATTTCTTGTTTGAAAATGTTCAGCAAGATGGCTTTAATAAAGGGTTAATCCGTCAGGGTGAAGATTCTCACGGTTTAGTAGCTTGGCATGTTGATGAAAATATTATTGAGTTGTATCAATCTGCAGGCTTCCGCCCGAACAATGTTGAAAACTGGATGAATAAACGTTTCCAATATAACCAATCAGAAGTAGCCAGTGATGGTACAGTTGTAACACATTATGGGTTATCTGTTCTGCAAGCTGATGGGAAGTATGATCTTGAAAAGTATGCAAATCGTGGAGATGCAGGCGATTTCTTTAAGACAGGTTCTAAGTTGACTCCAAATTCATCTAACGTGCATACAGGTTCTTATTACTTCTGGAAGGGCTATAGTCCAACACCAGCTGACTCTGGCATTCATGTAACAGACATTGTCGAAAATAAAGATGGATCTGTTTCAGCTAAATTTTACTATAGTGCCAACGAAGGAAATAAGAAGAAATAAACAAAATAAACGTAGAAACACCCTTTCTCTCTAACCGAAGAAGGGTGTTTTTTGTTAAATATCTCTTTATACACCAATGCCTTTGAAAGCCCATAGGATAGATATAAAGTTTAATGAGGCAAGGAGCATTGAGATGTATAACTATTATAGAGTGGACCCAACCGTTGTTTCTTTTGCCAAGGGTGATGTAACAGGGGATAAAGTTCCTGACAATGTGTATTTAACGGGTACAAAAACGCCTGATAGTCCTTTCATACAACATATTACACTTGTCGTTCAGGACGGGAGAACAGGGAGACATCAATCGGTGAATTTGTCTGAGAATGCCGGATATGATCCCACCCTATTTTTAGGGGATTTCACAGGAGACGGTGCGGATGACATTTTAATACGTATTCAATCTGGGGGAAGTGGAGCGTTCACATTTGATTACGTTTATTCCTTTGTGAACAATAACCCACAGCTTTTATTTGATTTTCAAACATATAACGATCGATTCCAATATGATGTGAACTACCAAGATAACTATAAAGTGAAAGTGGTCAGTAAAAGTAATCAGCTAACCTACTTAATAGATATTTCATTAAGAGATCCAGAGTATTTAAATGAAATTTATGAGGCGAACGGAAAGCTGATAAGTCCGATTGAGGGTTTTGTTAATCCACTTAGCGGTTTGTACCCAGTAGATTTTGATTCAAACGGCGTATATGAGCTATTGGCTTATCAAAAAGTCGCAGGCCGATATAATGCGGATGCTTTAGGCTATGTTTTAAATACGCTAGCATGGAAGAACGATCGTTTCGTTTTGCAAAATCAGAACATCGCGATTGATGGGTATTAAAATGTTGATGTAACGTTTGGGCATCTCTAAAAAGGGTAATAGACTATTAAACCTTTAAGGAGGTGGCTCTAAATGGCTACTGAAGTATTATGCAATGTAGAGAATTGTAAGTACTGGGAAGAAGGCGATAAATGTGTCGCTGACTCCATTTTTGTCATTGGAGAAGATGGAAGAGAAGCAGAAAGTGTAATGGAAACGGCTTGTAAAACCTTTGAGGAACGGCAATAGAGTTTGTGTTGGACGGGATGGCTGATAGCCGTCCTTTTTTATTGGGATTATTGAAGAACTCCTGTTAGGATATACTTAAATATACTTAAAAAACAAAGGTGTCTATCTATGCAAAATATGATTGTAATCGGATCAGGGGTCCTTGGTGCATCTACAGCTTATCACCTCGCAAAATTAGGAGCAGAGGTTACGTTAGTGGATCGCGGGGACAAAGGCCAGGCAACAGATGCTGCAGCTGGCATTGTCTGTCCATGGCTTTCACAACGAAGGAACAAAGCGTGGTATCAGTTAGTAAAAGGCGGTGCGCGCTATTATCCTAAATTAATTGCACAATTGGAAGCAGATGGGGAATATGAAACCGGTTATAAACGGGTAGGGACGATCAGTCTCCATTCAGACCCAGAAAAGCTGGAGAAGATGGCAGATAGAGCGATAAAGCGAAGGGAAGACGCTCCTGAGATTGGAGAGGTTCGTGTGCTTTCGCCTTCAGAAACACAACGCTTATTTCCTCCTATTGGAGGAGAATACGGATCTGTTTTTGTGAGTGGTGGTGCTCGAGTGAATGGCAGGGCACTGCGAAATGCTCTAGTGAATGCTGCAGTTAAGAACGGAGCTAAGGTTATAAAAGGTGACGCATCCATTCTTTATGAAAAGAATAAAGTCCTTGGAATAAACCTAGAGGGAAAAACGCTACTAGCGGAGAAAGTCATTGTTACTGCAGGTGCATGGTCGCAGGAACTGCTAAAGCCGTTAGGGGTGAACTTCAAAGTAACACCACAAAAGGCTCAAATTGTTCATCTGGAATTGCCTCAAACAGAGACTGATTCTTGGCCAGTTGTTATGCCTCCAACCAATCAATACATCCTAACCTTTGAAGGCGGCAGGGTCGTTGTCGGTGCTACACATGAGGATGAAGCGGGATTTGATTATCGTATAACCGCAGGTGGAATCAATGAGATCCTTACTAAATCATTAGCGGTCGCGCCTGGTTTAGCGGACAGTACAATGATCGAAACCCGAGTGGGATTCCGGCCGTTTACACCCGGTTTTTTACCGGTGATCGGTCCTCTGCCTGACTATGAGAACATCCTGCTCGCCAATGGATTGGGAGCTTCCGGGCTAACGAGCGGTCCATACCTTGGTGCAGAACTTGCCAAGCTAGCTCTTCATCAGGGACCTGAAATTGATATCAGCAATTATGATGTAGCGGGAGCCATTGAGAATCTTATATAGAAGTGTGTAAAGAGACAACGTTAGGTTGTCTTTTTTCGTCTTTATAACGGCTAGGGTAGTTCTTTGTCCTGTGTAATTCTTTCTTTTTAGGGGAATATAAAAAATCATAGGAGGGATAACGATGAGAGAAAAAGAGGGAAAATTGACTCAAGGTGATTCAGATGATTTAACCCAGCTGGTTGAGATCATTAATGCGAAAGGCGATACAGGTGAATTAAAAGAGATTGCTAATAAATATGAGGATAAAAAAGAACATTCCCCTTTATGCAATGACGACTTTTTCTACACGGACTTAAGAGCAATTGCAGAAGACGGGGCAAAAGAAGATTAAAAAACAGAGCGCGGTTGCGACTCTGTTTTTTTTCCTTATTGTAATCATCTATTGATGAGGTTATTTTGTTAAATAAGTCTTCTCTCTAAATCAAACCAAAATCACCCACAAAATCATCGAGAAGACAATTGTTACGACGCCTTGTAGAAGGGTAGCCATTGTTTGAGCCTTGTAAGCATCTGTAACGGTCATGCCTGTAAACTCTGTAACAACCCAGAAAAAGCTGTCGTTCACATGACTCACTGTCATAGCTCCTGCTCCAATAGCCATTACGACCAATGCCAGCGGAACAGCTCCTTCGATTCCAAGACCCGGTAGCATTGGCGCGATGAGGGAAGATGTGATTACGAGTGCAGCAGTCGAAGATCCTTGAGCCGTTTTTAGTGCAGCTGCAATCAAGAATGGGATGAGCAAGAATAGTGCTCCACTGAATAGATCCCCTAACGACCAGCTTTGAATGATATCTGCTATCCCTGTATTCTTGATCACTCCACCAAATGCTCCGCCTGCTCCAGTGATCAATAGGATAGGAGCAGCATCTAACAACGCGTCTCCCACCCATTTGGTCATTGTTTCTTCGTTGTACTTTGGCAGCAAGAAGAAGGCTGCAATAACCCCTGCTAATAAAGCGACGAGCGGGCTTCCTAAGAAAAGCAGGAAGTTTGCTATATTTCCTTCTGCACCGGTAAAGGTCACAACAGATCCAGCCCCTATTAAAAGAATGGGAAGCACGATCGGTAAAAAGGATAAAAACGTAGATGGCATCTTCCCAAAAGAAGAGACGATCTCGTCATAGTTCAATTCTTCACCGTCATCTTCCACTTCGATCTTATCAGCAACTTTCACAGCCCAAATATACCCGGCGATGGTAGCAGGGATGGCAACGATCAGTCCGATGATAATAATCGTTCCTAAAAATCCATTTGCCCCGATATTACCAGCGGCAGCAATGGGACCAGGGGTTGGAGGAACGAGTGTATGTGTAGCATATAAACCTGTAGCCAGGGCTACAGACATCGATGCAACAACAACTTTTGCACGTTTTGCGAGTGCTTTTCTTAAAGAAGACAGGATAACAAAACCGGAATCACAGAAAACCGGAATAGAAACAATGTAGCCGATCAAACTCATTGCGAGCTGCGGGCGTTTTGGCCCAACAACTCGAAGAACCACATCTGCCATACGAAGAGCTGCCCCTGATTTCTCAAGAATCGTACCAATTATGGTTCCAAAGACGATTACAAGTCCGATTCCGCCCATGAGACCGCCAAATCCTTCGTTAACGCTTTCAACAATTTTCATTAAAGGCATGCCCGAAGCGATTCCTACAAAAAAGGTACCTAAAATCAAAGATAAAAATGGATGGAGCTTAAATTTTGTGGTAACGATTACAACTAACAGTACACCGATTAATAAAATGAAAAATAGCATGATGTTTCCTCCAAATCTAATTTTGTTAGCGTTCTTGGTGTCCGGAGACATTCTTTAAACTTTCTACAAGTGTAGTACAAAGTTCAGCAATGTCAATTCCTCTTTGTTGAAAGTGTTTAATAGATACCGATTGGTTTACATATGTTTAGGAATTATAAGAAAGGCCTTACATCCTATGCAGAAGAAAACAAAAAATGTCTTTCTTTCGTGTGAGAAGATTTTTGTTATGATAAGATTGAACGAATTAATAATAGGAGTCTTCCATCATGAAAGAACAATATTATGATCAGTTACTCAACATTCATACAGATGGCAAACAAAAAGGATTTCATCCATCCTTGCACTATAACCGTTATGAACCTACTCCCTATGAAGCGTTAGAAATCCTATTTGAGCAGTATGTGTTAAAAAACAGTGATCGATTGGTAGATTTTGGATGCGGGAAAGGCCGGTTAAACTTTTTGGTTCATCACTTGTTTGGTGCATCAGCAGTAGGAATTGAAATGGATGAAACCTTTTATGAAGAAGCGCTTGAGAACAAGAAGAATTATATAAAGAGAAACAGAGAGGGAATGGAGAACATTCATTTTCAATGTTGTTTGGCTGAAGAATACAAAATCGATTCTAAAGATAATCGGTTTTATTTTTTTAATCCCTTTTCTCAGCAGATCTTCATGAGAACAATCAATAACATCTTACGTTCTGTAGAGCAAAAACCAAGGGACATCGAATTAATCTTATATTATGCTCCAGAAGATTATATTTTTTTCCTAGAGAATCAAACAGCTTTTGAGTTAAAAGAGGAAATCATATTAGGGGATCTATATGAAAAAAATCCATATGAGAAGTTTTTAATTTATCATTTGGTTTAACCAGAGAGTAGAATCTCTGGTTTTTCTTTTGATTTTGTTTATAAATTCCATTATCGGAAATAGATATACAAAAGAATGAGATGTGTAGGAGGAAATTATGAATCCACAAACTAAAAGAACTGATCACTCAGCTCTCTCTAGTCGTTATCACTATCTTGGCAGGAACCTATTATCTGGCTTATTGTTCGGTGTAGGTCTGGTTGCGTTTATTGATGAAATGATCTTTCATCAACTCCTTCATTGGCACCATTTTTATGATAAATCTACGAAGGATGTTGGACTGATTTCAGATGGTTTTTTCCATGCTTTTAGCTGGTTTTCGACAATCGGAGGATTGTTTTTATTTGCAGATCTTCGCCGGCGGGGTGCCTTATGGGTGACCAGATGGATGGGAGGAGTCCTGCTTGGAGCGGGTGGATTTCAATTATATGACGGTACCATCCAGCATAAATTGATGAGGATTCACCAGATTCGTTATGTAGATTCCGTTTATATCTATGATTGGGTATGGAATATACTTGCGACAATCTTGGTTTTATTAGGAACTTGGATTGTGATTCAAACAAAACGAAAAGAACGATCCATGAAGGCAGCTTCACATGATAAGTTCTAATCATATTCCTCACACCCATCAGCATCAGTGGATATCCGTAGATATATTGCTCATTCTTCTGTTTACAGCTCTCATCCTCCTCTATCTATATGCTGTGATCAGATCAAACAGGCATTATAAACCATGGCCGATTTTTCGTGCAGTTCTGTGGGTATTTGCTGTAATTTCCGCAGCTGTATCACTGATTGGACCATTAGCCGATCGTGCTCATGAACATTTTCCGGCACATATGCTTACCCACCTTTTACTTGGTATGTTGACCCCTCTTTTAATGGTAGGAGCTGCTCCTTTAACACTTTTTTTGAGGGCTATTTCTGTTAGTCTGGCAAGACGGGTTACACGGATGATGAAAACCCGATTTGTACGTTTATATACAAATCCCATATTTACTTCTCTCTTAAACATAGGCGGGTTATGGCTCCTTTATACAACAGATCTATATAGTCAGATGCATCATAACGCACTTTTATATGCGTTTATCCATATTCATATATTTTTAGCAGGATACCTTTATACTTTATCCTTCATTTCTTTAGAACTCCCTCGTAAAACCAGTTTTTTATATCGTGCTAGTGTTTTGCTTGTATCCTTCGCTGGACATAGCATCTTATCCAAGTACATATATTCGAACTCTTTAACAGGAGTACCCGCTGAAGAGGCTGAACTAGGGAGCATGATCATGTATTATGGTGGGGATATCATTGATGGTGTATTGATTTTTGTATTTTGTTTACAATGGTATAGAGTTGCAAAACCGCGAAAATATCAGTATGCTTCTTATGATTTAGTAAAGGGTTGAAGTTGTCTTTTAGAAATCAGCACCTTATAATAAATTGTAAATAATAAATAGATTCAATCCGGTAAATAAGGTGTCTGTTACAGACGTAATAGGGAATCTGGTGAAAATCCAGAACTGTACCCGCAACTGTAAGTGCTGACGAAATAAGCAAAAACCACTGTGTAATGACGGGAAGGGCTTAGAGTAGAGTGATGCATGAGTCAGGAGACCTGCCTTGTTTAAAGTGTTGATCTTCTTCGGGAGTTGGGAAGATAGGACGAGGATATTTTAATAGAGGGTTTCTATTGAGTATTCATGCCTGCCCATCCTTTGTGATGGGTATTTTTATTGTCATTCCCATTCCCACATCTAAAATAGGAGCATGAAGAACTCCGGGAAAGAGGAATGGTATGGTCCAACAATTATCATCAAATGTCTCAAGAACGATTCAAACAAAGCTTGTTTTGCCTCCGGATACAAATCATATGGGGACTATTTTTGGAGGAACGGTATTATCATATATTGATGAAATCGCTGCGATCTCTGCCATGAAACATAGTGGCAATGTGGTTGTAACGGCTTCTATCGATAATGTAAATTTTTTATCATCTGCAAAAGTTGGAGATATCTTAATACTCGAAGGTTTTGTCATATCAACAGGCAGAACATCCATGGAAGTCTACGTGAAAGTGGAATGCCAAAACTTAGAGACGAGACACAGAACGTTAAACACGACATCGATTCTTACGATGGTTGCCATTGATAAGGATGGAAAGCCAGCTCCTGTACCGAGTGTGATCCCTGAAACAGAAGAGGAAAAGCAATTCTTTGAAGGTGCCCCTTTACGAAGAGAAAGGCGTATGTTATATAAAAACGTGAATCAATAGCCAACCGTTAATGAAGAAGATAAGATAGGCAGAGAGGAAAGGAGTGGGGATCTCAGTGAAAATCGTGAATATGCTTTATGTATCTTTGGGATTCGTATTCCTTGGATTAGGCCTTGTAGGTATTGTTTTACCACTAATCCCAACAACACCTTTTCTTCTTCTAGCGTCTTACTTCTTTGTGAAAGGTTCTAAAAAGTTTGAACGATGGTTTAAAGGAACATCCATCTACAAAAATCATTTAGAGACATTCATCAAAGAAAAATCCATGACAAGAAAAAAGAAAATCACGATCAATTTGTTTGCGGATTCGATGATTGCTGTAGCTTTTATCATGACAGATAGTATGATCGTGAGGGTAGTACTGCTCCTAATTGTTGCTTATAAATACTATTATTTTATAACCAAAATTAAAACGATATGAAAAACCTGAGTGCATACATGTACACTCAGGTTTTCTCGTATTTATTGAATAATGGCTGAGCTTCCTGCCAATGATTCAGGTGCTTTTCCAAGAGCTAGCTGACTAAGTCTGGAGTAACCTGTGTGTTTATACTCAAGGAATACGTTTCGTAACGCCTCGATATCCTTGTCGCTTGTTAGTTTCTTCATTTCTCTTTGATACAAGCGAATAACGGAACCAATAACAAATTCGGGTTTAGCGTTTCCGGGATCTTCGTTCATGATAAGAGAACCCATATATTGATATTTCAACTGCATCGCACGCGTAAGGTTGATGACATCGATGAACTTTTCATAAAGCTCAGGATAAGATTGTTCTAGTTCAACGAGTGCAGCTTGTGCTGATTTTAATTCGTTTTGACTGCATAATGTGATCATGCATATACCTCCTCTTTAGCATCCCAAGGTTTATCCAATGAAATGACAGCTGCTAGTTCTTTACTTTTTTTGCGTCTCAGCTTACGGACTTCCGCTCTTTCTTGTGCCGTTTCATATAAGAATTTCTCTTCTTCTGTTTCAGGGATAACTTGCGGAACATCAACAGGCTTTTTATCTTCTCCTAACGCAACGAACGTTAAGAAAGCTGTTGCTGCAATTCTGCGATCCCCTGTAATCATGTCTTCTGCAATTACCTTACAAAAGATCTCCATTGAACTTTTTCCGGTATATGAAACGAACGATTCAATACAAACTGAGTCCGTTTGATGGATCGGATGTAAAAAGTCGATGGAGTCAGTTGATGCTGTTACGCATTCTTTTACTCGTGCATGTCTGCGGGCAGACAAAGTGGCGTTGTTATCGAGTTTTCTCATCAACACTCCGCCGAATAAAGTATTGTAATTATTTAAATCCAGGGACATTACCTGGTCTGTATTTATAATGCGGCTTTCTCTTGCTTTCTTTTTATTCAAAATGAATCAGTCCTTCCGAATGGAATTTCCATTTACAAGGCAAGTTTACGCCTGAATTTGCATGGAGTAAAATGGTTATTTTTCATTCCAAAGATAGCTTTTATCTATGTAAATGCTTACAACTATGCCATGCCTGCATAAAAAAAGATGATTCTCTTTAGGAATCATCGTTAACTTTTTTATAAAAGTTGTTCTTTTGCAAAACGCAGCCATTCTTTTGCGGCAAAAGATAAATATTGATCTTTTCTCCAAATCAGGGCAAGTTCCCATCCGATTGATGGATTCCCCAACTTAATGGTTTTCACATTACTTGTGAGGTGCCGACATATACTTTCTGGCAATAAAGAAACACCAAGTTTGCCGACGACCATCTCTTCAATAAACGACCATTGTGAACTTTCGGAAATTACATGAGGATTGAAACCTGCTTGATTGCAAGAGGAGATAATCCGGTCATGTAAAACAAAATCTTTGTTGAATAATATAAAGGATTCTTTGCTTAAGTCAGATAAGTGCACCTCTTCATTCTGTGCGAGGGGATGATCGGGATGAATAATTAGCTTCAAATCTTCCTTCATAAATGAAAAGTACTGAAACATATCATTGTTAGTTGGAAGTACAACCACTCCAATATCCAGATGGTGATTAGCTACTTCTTCTTCAATTTTCTTAGACCCATCCTCCATCAACTCGAACGTGATCGCTGGATACTGTTCATGAAAACGTCCAACAAGCTTTGGGAAAAGACGAGAGTCAAAAATGGGGGGCAACCCAATACGAACATGACCTTTTTGCAGACCAAGTAAATTGTCCATCTCTGATTCTAAATTTTTAAATGCTTTATCGACGAGTTTGGCCTGTTCAAAAATAAGCCGTCCTGCATCGGTTAAAATAAGCTTTTTCCGGCTGGAGCGATCAAATAGAACTAACCCAAGTTCATCTTCTAAATTCTTAATCATTTTACTGATTGTAGGCTGTGTGATGAACAGTTCTTCAGCAGCACGAGTAAAACTATTATATTTTGCAACTTCAATAAAGTATTGCAACTGTTTAATATCCATTTCATCACCTGATTTCCTTAGAGAAAAAGTTCGAGTAAGTTTAGTATGTAGCTTATCAAATTAATTTACCAAATACTACATACGAGCCTTAAAAAAGAACAGCCCAAAATAGGCTGCTCTAGAAAGAATGTTTAAGACTCAATCATAAATACCATGGATCTTGATAGCTTGTTGGCTGGACATGCTCCCCAAGGGTGGTAACTGTCATCTTCGGGAACGAACCTCCAATAAACCGCTTTATATATCCCTGTTGCTGAGTCGTATCTCGCCTCCTCGTTAGGATTCTTTTCTAGTTTCCCAACATTTTGCTCCTCTTTAACAATTGAGATTCACCGGTTCTCTCCCATTTTTCAACAAGTTCATTTGCTTCTTGCGGAGAGAAACCTTGCCCGACCAATATGCCAGAAAGAATGATTTCTTGAAATAGATGAGTTAAATTCATGCCCTCCTTAGATTGATCCAAAGCTCTTTTTACTAAAGGATTGATATAGATCAGCCATTGGTCTACTGTGCTTTGGGGTTGTGAATGATTTTGTGTTTCTGTTTGTGTTTCTTCCTGTAATTCTCTCTGTGGTTCCGTTTCTGATTCAGTAATCCGAGAGCTTGAGCTAGACTGGCTAATAAGCGTAATTAGGTAATTGTATTTTGCGCTATGTTTCATTTCATCCGTTATGATATTAAATAAAATGTCCCGATAAAACCGGTTAGGGAGACCTTGACGAATTACACGATATTTCTCGACTGCCGCTAATTCACCAAAAATTGCTTTAATAAGGCCATCTTTATACGTTTTTGGACGCTGGACTTCTTCGCTTTCTACCTGTGGAACCTCTTTTCCTGTAAGATCTTTATAAATTTTTTTGAACAGCCGGTTATGTCTTTTTTCATCATCACGGATCGTTGCGATAATTGATTTTTCTTCTTCGGTAGGAGCTTGTGACATCAAATATTCATAAAACAACTGATCTTCTCGTTCTCCAGCCACAGCTTCTCTAATAAATTGCAAAGAAAGCTGGAGTGCTTGCTGCTGTCCGCTCGTTTGCTGCTGTGGATTCATGTAACTCATAAAAACTTACCTCCAAAAAATAAAGTCGCAATAGTCTATGCAGGAGCCTAATTTTTTGCGCGTAACTTTTATATGAAGAGATAGGGGATTAAAACCACTTTAAGTTCAGCTTTGCTACTATGCAGCTCAGAAGCTGTTTTATGCAGGTCGGTTGTCATTAGATTTACGACTGAATCCAGCTAACATATACTGTGGACACAAGCTTCATTCAAGGCCATTAAATGGAAGGAGGAGATAAAAGAAATGAAATTGACCATTCATGAATGTGATGATCAGGATGAAATTGAGGTTATCGTAAAGTGCAAAGAGTTAAACGATGAGGTTATTCAGCTCCTAACGTCAATCAGGTCTCTAGAAAGAAAAGTACTCGGAACACTGGATGGGAAAATCCATCTTCTCTTGCCGAATGATATTTTTTATTTTGAATCTGTAGATAAAAAAAATTTCGCATATACGAAACAAGCTGTTTATGAAGTATCCATGCGGCTTTATCAGATCGAGGAGATGTTCGGTGACGGGAATTTCTTTCGGGCTACAAAAGCAACCATCCTGAACCTCGATAAGATTAAATCTCTTACTCCTCGACTTGGAGGAAGGGTAGAAGTAACGCTTAAGAATGGTGAGAACATGATGGTCTCACGGCAATATGTTCCTGTGTTAAAAGAAAAACTTGGATTATAAGAAGGAGGATTTGAGATGTGGAATAAAATAATGGAGCAAACCCTTGTATTTAAAACGATGGTTGGATTGTTCTTTTCAGCAGGGATTATTATTTATGTGGTGTTCGGATTTATGTTGGGGGTTCGAGAAATTTCATTTGAGATGATTGTACAGCTCTTCTTTTTGAGTATTTTTGTAACGTGTCTTCAATACTTATTATGGGAGGATGAAAGCAAAGTTAAATTAAACACCTTTAACAAATTGCTGATTCAGTACTTTTTACTAGGTGCAGTACTTTTGGGGATGTCACAGTTGTTCGATTGGTTTGTAATCGGAACAAAAACTTTTTATAAACTACTCCTTTTATATCACTTTATCTATTTAGGCGGTATTTTCGGCTTTTCTCTATACTATAAAGTACTTGGCATGCGCTTTAATAAAAAAATGTTGCATTACCAAGAACAGAAACAGGGGAATTAGTGCCGTAAGTTATTTTCTGAGTCTGTAAAAGATTTTTTGAAAGGTGGCTGACATGTCAGCCTTCTTTTTTGATTTAAGAGAGGTGTGTAAGTTTTTTACGGTACGTGTTTTTTTATTCTGTTACACGTTCGCTCAAGATACCCCACTCTTCGCTCAAAATCTTCGAGTACCGCTCAGAATCGACGAGCTACGCTCAAAATTCCAGATCTTCGCTCAAAATGAGTGAACTTTCGCTCAAGCTTACTTATTCGAGCCTTATATAACATTAAAAAACGGCTTGATAGGCTGTCACTTTTGCTTGTTATCTTAAAAAGTCAGTTTTGATTCATCAAAACTGACTTTTTTATCTTGATTGATATAAAAAAGGGGCTTGAACTCAAAAGTTTTTTCCACTTTTGAATCAGCCCCTTCCTTTTTATGCTTTTACGCGCCTTTACGTACAAGATCTACTTTCTTTGTCTTTTCTTCAAACAAGTATTCTTTCACATCATTTGTAGTGGATTTTGCTTTTTTAACAAAAAGTGGATTCATTACCACGATTGTAGCAAAGTTAGCCATTAGTCCCCAGAAACCTTCATAGATGCCAAGGGATGTTCCTGTTGAATAAACAGTGAACGTAACTGTTAGTCCGACAAGCAAGCCGATGATTGTAGCTTCTCTAGATTGGTTTCTCCAGAAAAGACTTACTACGATTGCCGGGAAAATCTGGACCATACCGGATACACCCAAAAGCTGTAGTGAAACAAGTGCTTGTGGGAATACAAGTCCAAACAATAAAGCTAGTCCGATTACGACGAACACCATGCCACGTGTGATCATCGTTAGTTTTGCACCTTTTACTTTTGGGTTGATCAAATCACGGTAAATGTTATTCGCAAAGAGGTTCGATGCACCGATTGCCATGATTGAACATGGAATAAGTGAAGCCAGTGCAATGGTTGAATAAGCCAAACCTTGTCCGATACCGCCATACGAAGTTTGGATCAATGCTAATAAGGCAAAACGTGGATCTGTACCATTTGGCAGAACTAAGAATGCGATAAAACCTAAAAATACAACAAGAATTAAAACAATATTGTAAAGCGGCAGATACAGAGCATTTTTACGAATAGCATCCGCACTTTTCGCTGTAAACACACCCGTTGCAGCGTGAGCCCACATAAACAAAGCAAGAGCTGAAACAAAAGAAGCTGTGATGAACCATGGTATGCCTTTAGGTCCTTCAGTAGGAATCGTCAGAAGCTGAGGTGCTTCAGTAACGATCTTATCTACCATTGGATTCCAGCCGCCAAAATGCATGATCGGGAGGGATACGACCATAAACAGCATGATTGCCCAAACGAGCACATCTTTAATGATTGCTGTATACGTCGGTCCTTTAATTCCGCTAAAGAATGTATAAAGAGCAACGAGCAAGAATGATGTGATCACGACTACTTTTACGTTGATAAAGCCTGTCCCAGCAACTTGAAGGGTATCTTGAATACCGCTAAGCTGCAAACAGATATACGGAATGAGCATCAGTACACCCACGATAGCGATTAGGGATGAAAGTAGTTTAGAATCAAAGCGCTCACGGGCATAATCTGCCAGAGTAGTGAGCTTATGATGGTTGGCTACTTTCCAAAGCTTTGGCAGGAAAAAGTACGAGATAAAATATGCTAGAACGGAATATGGGATTGCGAAGAAAGCTAAGCTTCCTGCTGTGTAAGCTGTACTTGTTAATCCTAAAAATGTGTAAGCTGTATATAGATCGGCTCCGACTAAAAACCAAACAAGAAGACCTCCGAATCGGCGTCCACCGACAGACCATTCTTCAACAGAACTACGGGTAGCTTTATCTCTGCCTGCAAGAAAACCGATAAGAACGACTGTTAAGATAATACAAATTGTGATTGAAAGTGCTGTAAGATTTCCCTGCTGCATTTAATCCAAGCCTCCTTGTGATTTCTGAAGTTGATAGATGCCAAAGGTGCAAAAAGGAGTTAGAACAATCCATAAAAACAACCAGAATTGAAGAAACGGCAATCCTAAAATAATAGGGTCAATCCTGTTAACGAATGGTAAGACAACAAGTTGAGCTAAAATTGGTAAAACAATGAATAAGATCAAAAGAATTTTTTTCATGATGCTGTGCTCCTTCTAAGGTGTTTTGTGAAATATAATGTTCACAATCATAACAGCTTTAAATCCCACTAACAAGGGGAATTAAATAAATTTTTAAAATATTTACGCTAATTTGAAATTGAAAGGGTTTACAACTAAAAAGTCCTATTTCGTTTCACCGAAATAGGACTACTAAGAACTTATTACGATATCTATTCTATAAACAAAGGGTGATTCTTTTTAAATATAAAGTGTTTTATTAGGTTGTTTTCGCCCCGCGGAAAGCGTACAACCTGGAGCGCAAATCAACTACCATCAAGAACAACAACGCATCGCCAAAAAATTCCACAAAAAAAGCCAGCACTATCGGCCAGCTTAGAATCTCTCTACCATAAATACGGCTTTACCACCATGAACCACAACATGATCATCAATAGAATAAGGTAGATCCAAACCGCTTTCTTTAATTTGTCTGCCAACTCATTTTGATCACTGCCGTCTTCCGTAAATCTACGCAGCGTTGGTGAAAACGCACGCGCCAAAAAGAAAAGTGAGCAAAATAAAAGAAGCAGCGTTAATAGTACCCATGGCGTTCTCCATGACCACGGTCCCAAAATTAATAATAAAGCTCCAGATCCTACTAGGACATGCCCAGCGTGTTTAGCCAGCCATACAATAAAGCGAAAAGTACTCACATGTGCGTCTAATTCAGTACCTCTTGCCGTCCGAAGCTTTTTTATGATCGGAAAAAGGATAAAGAAGGGACCGACAGATACGATAACGCTAACAACATGAATATAAAGTAAACCCCTATACAGTAAATCCATTGAAGTATGTATTAACCTTTAACTGGACTAAATTCGTGAACCCATACTTGCATGTGTGGAAGCCAAGGCATTCCAGGGTGGTATGATAGAATCGCTTCTTTATATGCTTCTACTGTTTCAAACCCTTCATCTTGTGCGTGTTTGTCGGTTAATTCTCCTAATGTTTGAGAGTATACCTTGTCTACTACAAATTTGTGGCCGTTAAGGTCCATGATTTCCCCTACATCGGCATATCTTCCATTACGGCGAGTAGCAGTCTTTTTGCCCGCAATCACCAATTCGACATCGGATGGCATGGTTACAAGTCTTTCGATCGAACAGGTTTTTGGGGGTAAATTGTTGTTTTCATGATTTGTCATATGTAATCGCTCCTTTATTAATTTCTCCATTCTCTAATGTACCACATATTATGGCTAGCCTCCTAGCGACACTAAATCAGAAAAAGTTTACGTACACCATAATCAAGAAGGATTCTAACACAAAAAGTTCCATTCGTTTACTTCAAACAGTTAATTATCCAAAAACGGCCGTTTGCATGAACGAAAACGGTAAGATGTGTCTTTGCTATGTTCGGAATGTACCTTTATAATCAAGAGATGACTAATCCTGAGGGGGCAAGGAAAGTTTTGATACAAAAAGCAAAGCAAATGCTAGAGTTGCATTACGGTTATTCTTCTTTCCGGAATGGACAAGAGCAAGCGATACAGTCAGTTTTAGCAGGTGAAGATACGCTTTGTGTCATGCCGACAGGCGGAGGAAAATCGATCTGCTATCAGATTCCAGCCCTTGTTTTTGAAGGAACTACGATTGTCATTTCTCCTTTAATCTCATTGATGAAAGATCAGGTTGATACATTATTGCAGTTAGGGATTTCCGCAGCCTTCATTAATAGTTCGATAACAGCGGCTGAGACAAGAGAGCGGATAGAAAAAGCAAAGCGTGGGGAATATAAACTTTTATATATTGCACCAGAGAGACTTGAATCTTATGACTTTATGGATCACTTAAAACAGATTGATATTCCTTTAGTAGCCGTGGATGAAGCGCACTGTATCTCACAATGGGGACACGACTTCCGTCCGAGCTACCAGCGGATTCAAAGAATGATAGGAAATCTGCCGAAGCGGCCTGTTGTGCTGGCATTAACCGCAACAGCTACACCAAGGGTCCGTCAGGATATTTGCTGGTCGCTTAATATTGATGAAAACAAGACGGTGTTAACAGGTTTTGAACGTGAGAATCTTTCTTTTTCCGTCATTAAAGGACAAGACCGTTTATCCTTCTTAAAAGATTTTATAAAAAAGAATGAAAAAGAAGCAGGCATTATTTATGCAGCGACACGAAAAACGGTTGATCAGCTGTATGAACAACTGAGAAAGAGTGGAATACAGGTTTCACGCTATCATGCCGGGATGAGCGATCAAGAACGGATGGAGCAGCAGGAGCAGTTTCTGCAGGATGAATCTTCCGTCATGGTCGCGACATCTGCGTTTGGGATGGGTATTGATAAATCGAACATTCGATATGCCATCCATTTTCAGCTGCCGAAAAATATGGAAAGTTATTATCAGGAAGCTGGCCGTGCTGGACGAGACGGACTTCCGAGTGAATGTATTCTGCTCTATTCGTCACAGGACGTTCAAGTACAGCGGTTCTTGATCGATCAATCAAGTGAAGCAGATCGTATCTCACAGGAACTTGAAAAGTTGCAGCTAATGGTAGATTACTGTCATACCGAGAGCTGCTTGCAAAAAATGATTGTTCGATACTTCAGTGACGAAGTGATATCTCCGTGTGGACGTTGCGGAAATTGTACAGACTCCAGGGAGAGCGTTGAGGTGACGAGGGAGGCTCAAATCGTACTGTCTTGTATCGTAAGAATGGGACAGAAGAGGTTCGGTAAAACGATTATCGCCCAAGTGCTCACAGGGTCTAGAAATAAAAAAGTACTGGAGCTGCGTTTTGATAAATTGCCGACCTATGGCATGCTGAAAGAAAAAAGCATGAAAGAAGTCACCGATTTTATCGAGTTTTTTATCTCTCAAGAACTTATTGCTGTTGAGCATGGTTCTTTCCCTACTCTTTACATAAAAGAAAAAGGAAAAGAAGTTCTGTTGGGTAAAGAGAAGGTTATGCGAAAAGAAGCGGTTCAAACCAAGCAGGTGTCTAATGACGATCCATTGTTTGAAGAACTTAGAATGGTACGAAAGCAAATCGCGGAAAAGGAAAATGTACCGCCGTTCGTTATTTTTGCAGATACCGCGTTAAAAGATATGTGCGTAAAGCTTCCTGAAACAAAAGAAGAATTTTTAACGGTTACAGGAGTTGGCCAAAATAAACTAGAGAAGTATGGTGAGCAGTTTATTGAGGCTATTCAGGAGTTTTTAGTACAAAACCCTGAGCGTAAAGAACTTGCAAGTAAGGGCTCTACTACGGAGACAGGCCCAGTTCGGAAAAAACCGACACCAAATTCTCACCTTGAAACATACGCGTTTTATAAAGAGGAAATGTCTGTTGAGGAAATAGCTGAGCATCGGGATCTAGCAGTGAGTACAGTGGAAAGCCACTTGATACAATGCATGCAGGAAGGGATGGACGTTCATATGGAAGATCTTATTCCAGATGAATATATTCTCGAGATTGAAAGTGCCATCCAGCAAGCTGGAGGCGATAAGTTAAAGCCGATTAAAGAGTTGCTTCCTGATGAAGTAAGCTATTTTATGATCAAAGTGTTTTTGCTTCAAAATGAGAATGAGAAACGGGTGACATTATGAAAAAGAACGTCCGGTTAAAAGTAAAACCTTCTTATGTGAAAGGCTTAAAAGCAGGTTATCCTCTTATTACAGAGGATGCGCTTCAAAATATCAGCCATGTTAAAGAAGAAGGTACAATCATCGAACTTTTTGATGACAAGAGTGTGTTCCTTGGAAAAGGATACTATGGCAAGCAGAACAAAGGAAGAGGATGGGTCCTCACTCAAAATCCACAAGAAATGATCGATCAAAACTTCTTTGAAAAGAAAATTAAGAAAGCGATCGATCACCGAGAAGCTTTGTACAATGATTATGAGACAACTGCGTTCCGTGTTTTTAACGGTGAAGGAGATGGAATCGGTGGCCTAACCATCGATCACTATAACGGTTATTATGTTTTGACTTGGTATAGTGAAGGAATCTATACGTTTAAGAATGAAGTGATCGAGTCTCTTAAAAAGATAGTGAAGGTAAAGGGACTATACGAGAAGAAGCGTTTTGCTGTTAAAGGAAAATACATCGATGATGATGATTTTGTAGAAGGCGAGCAAGCACCAAGTCCTTTACTCGTTCGGGAAAATGGAATCCACTTTGCTGTTTATTTAAACGATGGCGCGATGGTCGGTGTTTTCTTAGATCAGCGAGACGTTCGAAAAACGATTCGTGACCGTTATGCGAATGGGAAGACGGTATTAAATACATTCTCTTATACAGGTGCATTCTCAGTAGCAGCTGCACTAGGTGGAGCAACGAAAACGACGAGCGTCGATCTTGCTAATAGAAGCCGCAGTAAAACGCAGGAACAGTTTAGTGTAAATGGTCTGGACTATGAGGAACATGACATCATTGTTGAAGATGTATTCCATTATTTTAAGTATGCGGTTCGAAAAGAGCTATTGTTTGATTTGGTCATTCTTGATCCGCCAAGCTTTGCCCGTTCGAAAAAACATACGTTCAGTGCAGGAAAGGATTATCCGGAACTGTTGGCACAAGCGATTCAAATTACAGAAGAAGATGGAGTCATTGTAGCATCTTCTAACTGCAGTACGTTCGGTATGAGAAAGTTCAAAGATTTTATTGCTTCAGCCTTTAAACAAACGGGTGGAGCCTATGAAATCTTAGAGGAATTCAAGCTTCCTACCGATTTCAAAACGCATAAAGAGTTTAAAGAAGGTAACTACCTGAAAGTTGTTTTCATTAAAAAGTTAAGTTAAAAACGCGGAGGGATCTAGATGAATAAATATCGCCGCATTTTAATCATGACCTCAGTAGAAGCAGAACGAGATGCCATTTTGCGAGGGATTGGCACAGATTCAAGGATCGACGTTAAGTTAGCAGGCGTCGGTCCTATTTCTGCTGGGATTCAGACGGCAAGGGGTTTAACAGCTGATGAATATGATCTTGTTGTGAACATGGGCATAGCTGGAGGTTTTACAGGGAAAGCAGAGGTTGGTTCACTCGTAATCGCTAACGAAATTATTTCGGCAGACTTAGGGGCTGAATCGCCAGAAGGTTTTATTACATTGGACGAGCTTGGGTTTGGAGCTTCCACCCGTGTGAAAACAGATAGTGATGTAGTTCAGATTCTACTGGAAACGAGTAAAGCAGCAGATATACAAGTAAAAGCGGGAAACATTTTAACGCTATCGACAGTAACAGGGACGGAAGAAACAACTGCTAAACTGCAGCAGCGTGAACCAGGTGCCTTAGCTGAAGCGATGGAAGGGTACGGGGTCGCGATAGCTGCAAAAGAGTTTGGCATACCAGTTTTAGAGATTCGCGCCATTTCCAATCCAATCGGCCCTCGAGATCGTTCTGCTTGGCGGATCAAAGATGCTTTAGTTACACTAGAATCAGCAAGTAAAGTGATTGCGGAGGTTTTGTAATGAGTAAAATGAGTATTGCTTTTTCTCCTTGTCCGAATGATACGTTTGTTTTTCATGCTCTGGTTCATGGCCTTGTACCAGATGCTCCTGAATTTGATGTTACTTATACAGATATCGATATAACAAATGGTTTAGCAGCTCGATCAGATGAACTCGATATTTTGAAAATTTCTTATGCTGCTTTGCCTTGGGTACTTGATAAATATGCTCTTATTCCTTGTGGTGGTGCGCTAGGACGTGGATGTGGTCCGCTCGTTCTCGTAAACCAAGCAGGTGATGTGAACCCTGAAATGCTTTCTGGGGCAAAGGTGGCTGTTCCAAGTGAACGCTCGACTGCTTATATGCTATTCCGTTTGTGGGCAGCACAAAATGTTCCAGGCGGAGTAGGTGAGATCATTGTGATGCCGTTTAATGAGATCATGCCTGCCGTTAAGGATGGAAGAATTGACGCTGGTCTCGTTATTCATGAAGCACGGTTTACCTATCAAGACTATGGACTGACGATGCTTGCGGATATGGGGAATTGGTGGGAAGAAGATACTGGACTCCCGATTCCATTAGGCGCGATCATCGCACGCCGTTCACTAGATTTAGAGTCTATTACAAAATGGATAAAAGAATCAGTAGAATATGCATGGAGAAATCCTGAAGCGTCAAAAGATTATGTGATGCAGCATGCGAGCGAGCTGTCTCCAGAAGTGGCTCAGTCTCACATCAATCTCTATGTAAATGATTTTACCGCTGATCTTGGTGAAAAAGGGTTTGAAGCGATTACTACGCTTCTAAATCGTGCAGGTCAAGAAGGCATTGTACCGAACAAAGACTATACGAATCTATTAAACGATTAACGAGAAATGCGGCATATTTTCCGCTTTTAACCACTTGGCCCTATCATGCATACCTTATAACAAGCAGGAAAATCTGTTATAAGGAGGCGCAACATGTCTAATACAAACGTGTTAACATTGATTGGTGCTTTACTAGCTGGTTATTTTCTCCTTGGCTTGCCGTTAGGCGGAACGTTTTTAGCTCCGTTCGCTCCAGCGATCAATATTATCGCTATCCTAACTGTGTTAGTGTTTGCAGCAGTATTGATCTACAAAGGAATATTGAACTTATTAGGTAAGCATTAGTTATAGAAAAAGTTAAACCCGCTGACACCAGCGGGTTCTTTTATTTAGTTAACAATTCTTTTAGTTCATCCGTCATTTTTTCTAAAAGTTCAGGCCGGCCATGAAATTGTGCTGGTGTGTTTTGGAATAGCTTAATGAACCAGCTTTCGCCTTCTTTTATAGCAACAACTGTATGATGAGTATTCAGCTCAGGAGAAAGTTCTGTCTTTCCGATCGGTACCATCCCAGCTATAGCACGAAGAATCGCAGCATTATCGCTTAAAAAAGAAACACTCTTCACTTTTCCGTAATAAGGCGGGGTAGGAAAGTTTTCGAAGATCGGATTTAAATGTGAATAAATTTCCTCACGTCCGATCGCCTGACTGCCATCATAGCCGATCATCTCAGCATCACCGGTGAAGTGGTCAGCCATTCCTTGAGCATTTCTGTCGTTCCACGAGTTTAAAAAGCGGTGATATAGATCTTGAACCAATTTGCCTTCCTTCGTATTCATAGCTAGTCCTCCATATGTATGATTTAACGTGTATTCATCATATCAAAAAAAGCCACCATAAGAAAAATGGTGGCCTATTCTAAGTTATTTTTGTCTTGCAGCTGCTCTCTTTTCAATCTCTGCATGGAGTGACTTCTGAATTTCATCAATCTTTGTAAAATCTATCGCTTCTATATAATATTTTTCTAACTCATCATGTTTTCGTTTCGCTTCTGCTAAAAAGCTGATGGCTTCTTTCATTTTTTCAGAATATCGCCAGCTAATCACTTTTAGCTCAGCTGCATACTTTTCGTCTGTACCTGGTGTAATCGTTTTTGCGTACATATCAACAATGGAATCTCCTGGTCGCTCAGGAAAATACTCGTGTGGAGCAGTACTGTCGAAAATCGCAAAGCCAAGTTCTCTCACAATAATCATATCGAGGCTGTTTGGATCAAAACCACAGTGGTAGATCTCTACATCGTAACCAGAGGCTTCTGCGTTGGCTGCGAGCTTTTTTAACATGGTGGACTTACCCGAGCCTGGACGTCCTTTAATAAGATATCTTTCCTTTAAACCTTCTGTTAAATTTGGAACAAAATCCTTCGCTCCTAGCGGAGTAGCCGCCCCTAAGAAACGATGATAGACCTTGCCTTGTTTGTTCTGCTTTTTCGAAAAGAATTTATGCATCAGTTCATCTGTCAGTTCATTTGCCTTATTGTAGTCCATGTTCTTGATATAAATCTTTTCCCATTCATCATGAACAAGAAGTGCTTCGTGAAAGATCGAATAGGCCGTTTGGAAATCGGCAGAAATGTCCTCGGATAGCTTCAGGATTTCTTCCTTGTTCTTAGCGAGCTTACTTGAGTCCCAGGCAACACCTAAGTTTACATATTCCTCAATGGCACCCGGAGCTTTTGGTTCAATAACATGCGGAGCCGTACCATCCACAATACCAACCTTCAAATCACGTAAAATGATCCCATCGATCGAACCGTTATCAGAAGCACAATGTATATACTCAACATCGTAACCCTCTTCGTTCCATTTCTTCCCGATGGCTTTCATCAAAGTGGATTTTCCCGTTCCTGGTCCTCCTTTAAGGATAAAAAGACGTTCAAGGTCATTTAAGTTCGATTCAAATAAGTTATGAAAACCTCTTGCTGTATTGCCGCCAGCATAGTAATTTAATATTTTTCCAGCCAATGTTAAAAACACTCCTCTTATAGTTAGTTGTGTTTCCTAGATGCATTCTATGAGAGAAGAATCGAATAGGTGAGAGCCTAATAAAAAAGTTTAATAATTAGATTGTTGAAATATGATGAAAGATAAAGAAACATTACGAAAAAAGAAGTATGACAAACAAAAGAGGAATAAAATCAACTGAAATCACATAATATTGATTATTCTGAATATTTGAAATACGTTCAAAATAGGTTAATATGTATTTACAAAGAAACACCACCTTTACAAGGAAGGCGTGATTCCAATGACGCAAGTAAGCGAAGCATATTAAATCACATCCAGGTAGAAATCAGCCCGTGAAAACTGATTTCGAGATGTGTGAATATGCGGGAACGCGCAATACACAATACGAAAGAGGATGATTCCAATGACGTATGTGAGCGAAGCATGCTAGGATCATGTTGCAGATGGAAATAGCCGGTGAAAACTATTTTCGCAGCGTGTGGGCATGTGGGAAACCAGAGTGAAGGAAAAATATTGATCTAATGCAAGGCAATTGATTGAACGGACAATTAATTGAAGTCTAGTTATGGGATAAATAACTAGCATTGTGTATTAGTAAGAAAGGAAAGAAAGTTTAAGTGAATAGTGTGAGTATAAGCTAAAGGCGCTGTTTATGTGATATATGCATATTCAGCGTCTTTGTTTTGTTTGGTTCTAATCCTACATACGTTACAATGAAGGTAAATATAGCTAATCCAAACTCACCTGTATTAACCCAGGTGAGTTTTTTTAATAAATACGCCTTAAGTCTTAGAGCACATTACTTCCTGAAGCCATGGTTATTTTAGGAAGGTTCCGATAAGGTAAGACTAGAAACTATGTATAAGGAACTTTTTTCATGAAAAAATGAAACTATAAAACTTGTACATTCGTATGATTAATAAAGAGTTCATGTCAGGAGTCGATTACAATGAACGGATTTTTAGCTTTTTTTATCCGCATGTTTGTTGCTGTCCCATCATCAGTAGGAGTGTGGCTGGCGAGTATCATTGCGTATGAACAGTCGTATCTTATGTCATCTGGAATCGCCGTGGCAGGTGGAGCTGCCGCCTATACAGCAACAGGGCTTCTGCAAAAGCAGCGATTTTTGAACAGCCATCAACTATCAAGACGAGAATATAAATACATCAGACACAATTTAGACGAAGCCAAACCAAAGATCAATCGTCTCCAAAAAGCACTGCTTTCTGTCAGAGACCTGCCAACCTTAAAGCAAAGAGTGGATCTAGTGCGGGTCGTGCGGAAGATATATAGCTTAACTCAAAAAGAGCCAAGACGTTTTTATCTAGCTGAACAATTTTACTTTTCGCATTTGGATTCAGCTGTTGAACTTACGGAAAAATATATGTTTCTATCAGCACAGCCTCGAAAAACAAAGGAACTTACCAAATCTTTAGTAGAAACGAAACGAACCCTCGATGAGTTAAAGGAATACATCGAAAAGGATTTGTACCAGGTTTTGTCAAATGATATAGAAGATCTTCATTATGAAATCGATGTCGCAAAGTATTCGATTCAATCATTGAAAGAATCACAATCTATTAAAAAGGCAGGAGATATAAATGAAAGAAAATAACGCACCCCTGTTTGATCATACAAATGAACCAACCAACCTGATGGATGACTTGCTGGCTAATCCGTTTGGTGAAGAGAAGGAACAAAACTTGCAAGAAGGGGAAAACAAACAGATTCGTTTGATTGATGTTCTGCCAGAAGAAAATAAAGAAAAGGCTTATCAATTAGCTAAGCAGATCGATCCGAGCAACCACCAGTCAATGATCACTTACGGAGCACCTGCACAAGCGAAGCTTCATTCCTTTTCTAACACGATGCTGGAACATGTGAAAGGGAAAGACACAGGCCAAATCGGTGAGATCATTGGTGACTTGATGAGAAAGCTTCAAGATGTAAATCCTGAAGAACTAAAACCGAATAAACCAACATTGATCGGCCGCATGTTTGGTAAGATTTCCGGTTCTGTTCAAGAAGTGCTTTCCAAGTATCAGAAGACTGGTGCACAAATTGACCGCATTTCGGTAAAACTGGATGGAAGCAAAAATGTACTGATGTCAGATATCGTTATGCTGGAGAAATTGTATGAAAACAATAAGGAATACTTCGAGGCGCTGAATGTATATATTGCTGCAGGCGAGTTGAAGCTGGAAGAATTGAATCAAGTCACGATCCCTGAAATGAGAAAAGTAGCGGAGCAAACAAATGATCAAATGAAGTTCCAGGAAGTAAACGACATGGTCCAATTTGCTGATCGCTTAGATAAACGCATCCATGATTTAAAATTAAGCCGTGAAATCACCATTCAAAGTGCACCCCAGATTCGCCTTATTCAAAATACGAACCAGGCACTTATTGAAAAGATTCAATCGTCCATCATGACTGCGATCCCGCTATGGAAAAACCAAGTAGCGATTGCACTCACATTGATCAGACAACGTAATGCGGTAGAAGCTCAAAAACAAGTTTCTAAAACAACGAATGAACTTTTATTAAAAAATGCAGAGATGCTCAAAAGCAATACGATTGAAACAGCTAAAGAAAATGAGCGCGGCTTAATCGATATTGAAACTTTAAAGAAAACCCAGGAAAACTTGCTCTCTACACTCGAAGAAACGCTTCGCATTCAAGAAGAAGGACGCATGAAGCGCCGTCTGGCAGAAGAAGAACTCGCATCCATGGAGATCGGATTAAGACAGAAGCTGCTTGAGATTAAAGGGGAATAAGAGTGAATGGATACAGGGATTTTAGCAGTTTACTTCACAATTGAATAAAAAAATGTGGGGCTGATTCAAAAGTTATAAATCTTTTGAGTTCAAGCCCTTTTTTAAATCAAAAAAGAGAAAAAAGGACGTTTTGATGAATCAAAACTAGATGAGGTTATGAGTTCAAGCAAACGTGACTGTCTATCAAGCCGTTTTAAATACTAAGTAAGACTTAAACCAGCAAGTTTGAGCGAAAAGTCGCCCATTCTTAGCGAAGACTAGGAATTTAGAGCGTAGCTCGGCGATTCTGAGCGTAACTCGAGGATTTTGAGCGAAACGAGGGTCATTTTGCGCGAACGTGTAACAGAATAAAAGAACACGTACCGTGAAAATCTCTATTCGATCTTTTCATTAAAAAAAGGCTGACGTTGATCAGCCCACTTATAAATCCTTAAAGTAATAACCCCATCATTACCGTGTTTCGATATTCACCTCTAATAAAATTGTCTTTTTTCAGTACTCCTTCCACCACAAACTCCAACGCTTTATAAAGCTCGATCGCAACGGTATTGGTTTCATTGGTGACGAGACTGATCTTTTTGGTCACGCCATTTTGTTTAGCCCATCCGATGAGGTCGTTCATTAGTACTTGCCTAATCCCAAACCCGTATACTTTTTAGAAATGACGATCCCTAGTGTTCCAACATGTTTAATTCGTTCTTTTTGTGAGGAATGAATGGTGGCGATACCGATGATTTCAGAATTTATGAGGGCCAGCAACATAATAGAATTTGGCTCATTTAGGTTTCTGTAATGTGGTTTTCATACTCTCCTAAATCCCGCTTAAATTCGTTTGCTCCGAAAGAAAGGAAATCTGTTTAACCACCAACCACGTTGTAAAAGTCGATAATGCATTGGGCATCTTCTTTATTTGCTTCCCGTATCGTCACTTCTTTTTTGTTTTTCATGATTTAGTTTGCGCAAGTATACTCATTCCTTTAGCTATTCATTCTTAAATTAAATATAACCTATCAGTCTATTCATGGGTTACCCCGAATATTCATGTTTTTTTGATTAATTTTTTTTACAAAACAGTAATGCATCTCCTGTTCCCTCGCATAGAATATGAGGATTTGTTATTTCAATAAGGAATAGGAGAGAAAGAATGAAAACGAAAAAATTAATGATCGGGTTACTCATGTTTTGCTTTATGTTCTTTTTCGTGCAACCGGCCCATGCAGCATCTTCGTCCTTTATCGTGATCAATAAATCTACAAACCAATTAGCGTATTTCGAGAATAATAAATTATCGAAAGTGTTCAAAGTTGCGACAGGTAAACTACCCTCCTACACACCAGAAGGGAAATTTAAAATTGTAAACAAGATTTTAAATCGGCCTTATTATACAGGGAAAATACCGGGTGGAGATCCCCGAAACCCGCTAGGCAACCGATGGCTCGGGCTAAATGCAAGAGGGACTTGGGGAACAACCTATGCGATTCATGGAAACAATAATGCAAGTTCCATTGGAAAATATGTCAGTGCAGGATGTATCCGCATGTATAACAACGATGTGCAATGGCTTTACGCCAGAATTCCAGTGAATACACCAGTCGTTATCACTACTTCAAGCAAGACACTTCCAACAATAGCAGCAGCGAATGGATATAAAATTACTAACGCTCAAACAGTGCCAGTAGCCTCAACCGTGAATCTGAAAAAAGGAAGCCGCGGAGCCGAAGTCATGGAGCTGCAACGAAGATTAACGCAATTAGGATACAGCACAAAAGGCATTGATGGTATCTTTGGGAAAAATACAGACGCAGCCGTTCGGAAGTTTCAGAAGGCAAAAAAATTAAAAGTGGATGGGATTGTAGGACCAGCCACAAAGAAGGCGTTGGGGATGTTTTAATTAAACAAGTGTTTAAAAAAGGACTCATTAATGAGTTCTTTTTTTTGAAAAAAGCACTTTAACTAAGATTATGATCTTTTTATTAAAAGCTGCTTATAGTAGTATTTCTAAGTAACAGAAAGAAAATTTTGGTATTAGGGGATTATTATGGACTTTGAGAAGAAGTTAATCGTCAACTCAGATAAAGAAAACTTACTTGGGGAACTTATTCATTCAATGAATGAGTGTATCTCGTTTTATTTTAGTGTGGCTTTTGTGAATTTTAGCGGGCTTCAACTTTTGCTTGATCCATTAAAAGAAGCACGAGAAAAGGGAGTGAAAGGTAAGATTATCACTTCAACTTACCTGAACTTTACAGATGCAAAAGCGTTAGAAAAAATGAAAGAATTTGATAACGTCGAACTAAAAGTTTTTGTTACAGATAAAGATGTAGGGTTTCATACAAAGGCTTATATATTTGAATACAAAGATTCATTCAAAGTTATTATTGGTTCATCAAATATCACTCAAAGTGCGCTCAAAAGCAATATAGAATGGAATGTTGAAGTTATCGCTAAAGAGGATGCTAATTTTATAAAAAAAGTATTAAAAGAATACAATGCATTATGGGAATCAAGTGCTGAAGCTAATGAGGATTTTATTCAAGATTATGAAGCATTCTTAAAGAGTGTTAAGAAAACACCATTTCAACAAGTCATTTATGAACATAAAGGTTATTTTGTCCCTAATAGGATGCAGAAACGTGCAGTAGAAAATCTAGAAAGACTCCGACATTTTAATGAGAAGAAAGCACTCGTGATCGCTGCTACAGGAACGGGTAAAACGTATATGTCAGCTTTTGATGTAAAACGTAATAGACCTAAGAGGTTGTTATTTATCGTTCATAGAGAAGAAATCCTTAAGAAAGCAAAAGATACATTCGAAACACTTTTACCTAATGAAGGTCTAAGATTTGGTTTGTTAACGGGGAATTCCAAACAGAAAAATGCTGATTACATTTTTGCTACAATACAAACCCTATCAAAATGTTACCAAGAATTCGATAGAAATGAATTTGAGTATATGATTATTGATGAAGCACACCATGCTATTAGTCCATCTTATCGAGAAGTATTAAATTATTTTAACCCTAATTTTACTTTGGGAATGACAGCTACTCCTGAGAGGACAAATAGTGGGAATGTTTTTGATCTATTTGATAATAACGTAGCTTTAGAAGTGAGACTACATGAAGCTTTAGAAGATGATCTTGTCACTCCCTTTCATTACTTTGGGATCACTGATATTGAAAGTATTGATCTTAGTGATGTTCATATTGATGATATAGCAGAGATCACGAAAAGATTAAAAATAAACGAACGTGTGGATTTTATAATAGAAAAGATGGAGTTTTATGGTCATGATGGTGATAAAAGAAAGTGCTTAGGTTTCTGTGCAAGTATAGAACATGCACAATACATGGCGACAGAGTTTAATAAAAGAGGTTACAACAGTGTATGTTTATTTGGAGAGCATTCTCCATCTCAACGAGAAATGTATATTAATAGATTAGAAGACGACTCCGACAAATTAGAATTTATATTTACAGTGGATATTTTCAATGAAGGAGTTGATATACCTTCTGTCAATTCTGTCCTCATGTTAAGACCAACAAATTCACCTATTGTTTTTATTCAACAATTAGGAAGAGGACTAAGAAAACATGCTACTAAAAGTTTTCTTACCGTATTAGATTTCATAGGGAACCATAATAAAACATTCTTAATCGCTTTAGCTCTCAATGGTAGTCGTTATTACGATAAAGAGAGTTTGAAGATTGCGATAGTCACGGGTTTCGCGAATATCCCAGGTTGCACACATATCCACATGGACAAAATATCGCAAGAAAGAATACTAGAGCAAATCGATAATGAAAATTTCAACTCTATGAAATACCTAAAAGAAGAATACTTTGAATTCAAGAAGTTAAATCAAGGGCATATCCCATACCTTCTGTTGGATTACCTTAAATTTGATGGAGCTCCTGATCCTATAAAATTTATAAATAGAGAGAAATCTTATTTGCATTTTGTAGCTAAAGTAGAAAAGGATGAAAAGCTAAAAACCCTTTTGTTAGGCGATCATTTTGAAGCCACTATAAAAGAATTGTCTAGTCATCTGCCACTTAAGAGGATCTATGAGTTTGTCATTATTAACTTTTTATTAGAACATGAGTCTATTGGTATAAACGAAGCAAAAAATGAAATCTTAAAGTTAATTAAAAATGTAGATAAAGACAGTATATTGCATGCTTTTGAATGTTTGGATCATAAATATTTTGATAGTGGTCAGAAGAAAAGTAAGCCTCGGTTATTTGTTTTAGTAGACAATAAACTTTTTAAAACAGATTTGTATAAAAGAGTTCTGGAGAATAGTGAATACAGAAAATTTGTAGAAGATATTGTGACATATGGAATCTTTAGATACGAAAAGGAATACAAAAAAGAATATTATGGGGTACCGCATTTTAAACTATATGAGCAGTATCAGATGATGGATGCTGCATTTCTTTCGAATTACAGAAAAACTCATAGCTCTTTTAGAGGCTCGGGTTTACTAGCCAATGGTAAGGAATACTTTCTTTTTATTGATTTACATAAAGAGGAAGACATTAAAGAGAGTATAAATTATCAGGATAAATTCCTGAGCGAACAGTATCTTCAGTGGCAATCTGTAAATAGTACTACGCAGCACTCTGAAAGAGGACAAAATATCATTCATAATAAACAAAGAGGTGTCCATTTACATCTTTTTGTGCGTAAGTTTGGGAAAATTGATGGGAAAACAGAACCTTTTATTTATATCGGTAAAGGAGACTCAGTTGCTTATGAGGGTGAAAAACCGATAACTGTTAAAATTAAGCTTGAGAATGAAGTTCCAGCAAGTTTATATAATGAATTCATAATAAAAGTCTAGACTTCTTGTTTGAAGTCTAGACTTTTATTCGTTCATTAGTTGCTCAACAGCTGGAATGTCTGCAGGAGCCCATTTTAATGCCGAAAGATTTTCTCTTTTTAGCCATATTAATTTAGAGTGTTCATTGGCTTTAGGAATCCCTTTGGTTATTTTGCTCTTAATCGCAATGAGATTAATATTAAATGTCTCATATTCGTGAGTATGTTCATTAAAGAGATCAATGGTTTCAATGGAACATCCTAATTCTTCATTAATTTCTCTTTTTAGGGCAGAAAATAAATCCTCACCGGGTTCAACTTTTCCACCAGGAAACTCCCACATATTCGGGATTAACATTTTAGGCGATCTTAGAGCACATAAGATTTCATTGTTTTCATTTTCGATAACAGCGGCTACTACTTTTACTAACTTTTTCAATGTAATCCTCCATGGCATGGTTTTATTTCTATTGATCATCATATCATTTTTTTAGTAACAAGCTAAAACCTTAATAAATTATTTTATGTTTTCTAAAACTTTTTCCATTTTCCAGAGTCTAATATATAGGTAAGGGGTTAGGAGGCGAAAAGTTGGAGACAGAACAGTTAGTGAGAAAAGCAGTTAAAGGGAACGATGATGCTTTTTTGCAGCTTATTCACATATATAAAGTGGATCTATATAAAACAGCGCTCTCCTTTTTACGAAATGAGGAAGAAGCTCTTGAGGCGATACAAGAAGTAACATACCGTGCTTATAAAGGAATTCGGAAAGTTAAAGAACCAACTTATTTCAAACTTGGCTGATTCGAATTATGATCAACTATTGCAATGACCAACTTAAAAAGCAAAAACGAGTTGTTAATAATGAAACATTGTTGAAATCCATTGGGATGAAAGAGGATCACTCGGAGATGGAACTCCGGGATGCGATGCTTGGGCTAGACGAACGGTCCCGTGAAATACTTACTTTAAAATACTTTCATGACTTGAAGATAAAAGATATTGCTGGGACCATGGAATGTCCAGAAGGAACAGTTAAGACTTGGCTAAACAAAGCATTGAAAGCACTAAGAGAAAAACTTGAAGAGAAAGGGGATAACCTCAATGTTTAAAAGAAAAGAGGAGCAATTGAACGACTTTAAAAAGGAATATGACCATGTTCCTTTATCCCTTGAAAATTTAGATCAGGCTATTTTGACAGGTTTTAATAAAGCTAAAGGAGAACGAAAATCTAAAAGAAAGAGAAAAAGTTTTTATAGTTTTATAGCAGCCGCTCTTTTATTCATTGGATTATTCTCATCGATTCGAATTTCTCCAGTGTTTGCAAACTATATCGCTGAGATTCCTGGTATGGAAAAAATCGTCGACCTCATCAGGCAGGATAAGGGAAGAATGGCTGCAGTTGAAAATAAATATTATCAGGAACTAGGTGTTTCTTCTGAAGTAAAAAATGGTTTGAAAGTTACTTTGGATGGAACAATAGCAGATGAAATGGGAATTGTTCTATACTACTCTCCACTCTGAAGAAAAGCAGAAATCTTTGCAGATTGATCAGGTAAAGATCAAAGCTACAGATGGAACTGTCCTTGACGAGGCAACAATTTCTTATGGTGCTCCACATGAATCAAAGAAAGGTCAACATTTCATATAGTGGAGAGATTGAGTATTTCTTTGAAAAGCCGTTAACTACAAAAGAATATATGGTTGATATTGAAGTAAGTGGAGAAAAATTCTCTTTGCCGATTACGTTAAAAGACTTTAAAAAGAAAAAAGTATATCCCATCAATAAAACGATGGAATTAGAAGGCCAAAAGATTAATGTTGAGAAAGTAATCGTTTATCCTCTAAGAATAGCTGTGTATCTAGAAGCAGATCCAAGTTACAACAAACAGATTCTCCATCTTGAGGATTTACGAATTATTGACGAAAAAGGTGAGGTTTGGGGTAAGATTACGAATGGTATAACAGGAACTGGTTCATATAATGAAAAACAAGAAATCTACTTACAGAGTAATTATTTTCATGAGCCGAAAGAGTTGTATCTCCTTTTAAATAAAGCTCAAGCTGTTCATAAAGATGATTTGTTTGTGATTGTAGATTGTTCCAGCTCTTTATACACGTAAAGAGCCGATTAAACTAAAGCTGAGTTATTATCCGGACTGGGTTCAGGGCAAGGAAAAAATAAGAATAAAATAAAATTTAAAGGGTGATTCTCTTTTGAAGAATCACCCTTTTTGCGAAAAAGAGATTAAATCTTTATAATTCTACTCAACAAGTGGAAGAGGTGAATGTAATGCGGCTTGATCATACGGGCATTGCCGTTAGAAGGATCGATGAGGCGATTGAATTTTATACAACGGTCTTAGGTGGGAAACTTACGGAACGCTATACGAGTGAGAAGCCTGGAGTCGAAACGCATATTGCCGTGATTGAAATGGAAAACCAGGTTATTGAGCTGTTGGAACCTACGAGTAGAACTTCTCCGATTGAACGTTTTATCAGGCAGAATGGGAAGGGTGTTCATCATTTAGCTTATGCAGTAGATGATCTAATGAAGACAATTGAAGACTTTGAGAAAAAAGGATACACCTTTTTAAAAGATACATATCGTATCAATCCTTATGGTCGAAGATTGATCTATATGAATCCTGTTCATTCACAAGGGCAAATTATTGAACTATGTGATTACCCTGAGAAAAATAAAGAAAGTAGTACCTGAAAGAAGATCGACTTTAACTAGTCGATCTTCTCAGCTTGTAGACAAAGTCATGTCTACAAGCTTTTTTTATTGTACAATTAAAGTAGATAATGTTTGAGGGGAGAAATATACATGTTATCTAAGCATACTACTGAAGGACGTCACCAAGTAACTCT
>NZ_JAMBOR010000018.1 GCF_023715845.1 Fictibacillus phosphorivorans | reverse complement strand
GAGGAGCAAGCTCCTCGTCATTCGCTCGACTTGCATGTATTAGGCACGCCGCCAGCGTTCATCCTGAGCCAGGATCAAACTCTCCATAAAAGTGTTTGACTTGCTCTAATTTCTTACTGACGGAATTCATTCTTAATTCCTTACCTTTGCTTTTGTTCAGTTTTCAAAGAACTTGTTTGGCTTGTCTTTTTCGACAGCTATATAATCATAGCGAATCGCATTCATAAAGTCAAGCGCTTTTTTAAATCTTTTTTCAAAAGAATATGGTGGGCCTAAATGGACTCGAACCATCGACCTCACGCTTATCAGGCGTGCGCTCTAACCAGCTGAGCTATAGGCCCGTGAAAATAATGGAGCGGGTGATGAGAATCGAACTCACGACCAGAGCTTGGAAGGCTCTTGTTTTACCACTAAACTACACCCGCAAAAGAATGGTCGGGAAGACAGGATTTGAACCTGCGACCCCCTGGTCCCAAACCAGGTGCTCTACCAAGCTGAGCCACTTCCCGTAAATATGGCGCGCCCTGAGAGATTCGAACTCCCGACCTTTTGATTCGTAGTCAAACACTCTATCCAGCTGAGCTAAGGGCGCATATCCATTGCATATCAAAATGCATTATATGTTATTTTGAAAAGTTGGTGCGGTCGAGAGGACTCGAACCTCCACGGGGTTGCCCCCACTAGCCCCTCAAGCTAGCGCGTCTGCCATTCCGCCACGACCGCGCGGCAAGATGCCAGCGCAATAACACTGCAACTTTATAAGTTAGAAATTAATATGGTGCGGGTGAAGGGACTCGAACCCCCACGTCAAAGACACTAGATCCTAAGTCTAGCGCGTCTGCCAATTCCGCCACACCCGCATATTAATTTGAAAATGGTGAGCCATGAAGGACTCGAACCTTCGACCCTCTGATTAAAAGTCAGATGCTCTACCGACTGAGCTAATGGCTCTTAAGTTTTTCTTTTTAAAATGATTTGAGTCTGAAATAATTAAACAATCAATTTAAAAATAAAAAATGGCTGGGCTAGCTGGATTCGAACCAGCGCATGACGGAGTCAAAGTCCGTTGCCTTACCGCTTGGCTATAGCCCAACACCTTAGAATAAAAATGGCGGACCCGACCGGGGTCGAACCGGCGATCTCCTGCGTGACAGGCAGGCATGTTAACCACTACACCACGAGTCCATCTATCTAGGTATTTATTTTGTTAAAAACAAAATGGTGACCCGTACGGGATTCGAACCCGTGTTACCGCCGTGAAAGGGCGGTGTCTTAACCGCTTGACCAACGGGCCACATGGCAGAGAAGAAGGGATTCGAACCCTCGCACCGCGTTAGCGATCTACTCCCTTAGCAGGGGAGCCCCTTGAGCCACTTGGGTACTTCTCTGTATGGCTCCACAGGTAGGACTCGAACCTACGACCGATCGGTTAACAGCCGATAGCTCTACCACTGAGCTACTGTGGAACGTCTTTTAAGGACAATTAATATCATACTTGCTTCAGCTTAAAATGTCAACCTATTTTAGAAGGTTTTTTTAAGCTAATGTTGCTGCGTTCACCTATTTAGTTAGCCATTATGAATGGCTCTGTAAAAGGCTGTCCAACAGCGACTTAATTAAATTACCATATTCCCATCCTTGAAGTCAACACCCTATTTTGAAGAAATTTGTTTTAATTTCCCCCGGCATTTACCGCACACATATTTCTTCGTATCAATTCTCCTTTTTCTATGATAAATCTGCATACATTCTGTGCAAACATAGTGATATTTATAACTCTGTGTTCTTCTTTTTTCAGGAATGGACTGACAATAACGTGAACCGCCGACTTTATTCAGCCAATACTTAAAGTCATCATCACCATGTTTATACCCTTTCCCTTCGATATGCATGTGATAGTGAACGAGTTCATGCTTAATAACTCCGATCAATTCATCTATCCCAAACGCAGCATATAGGTGCGGATTCATCTCGATGTCATGAGTTCTCAATAAGTACCGCCCTCCTGTCGTGCGCAGCCTATTGTTAAACCTGGCGTTATGACGAAACTTTTTATTGAAGTATTTTATAGATATTTCTTCCGTAAGTTTCTGAAGTTCTTCATCTGTCATTATAATTCCCCTTACCATTTCAAGTTCACATTAACAAGCATCTAAACATAGACTAATACACAAACAACGGATTGGGAAGTTCAAGGAGGTTCTCTATATGCCAACATGGTTTAAAAGACAGCTCCGCCGCGCTTATTATCAAAAAGATCGTTACCAAATCCGCTTATTGAATCAATGCTGGTTCTTTTATAATAGAAAGCACTCCTCCAGTGAAGAATGAACCCACTGGAGAAGCGCTTTTTATTATATCTATCCTTTTTTAGGTGCAATCATCGTTAGGGCGATTCGCTGTTTCGCTACATCAACTGAATCGACCCAAACGGTTACGACTTGTCCTACACTAACTACATCCATTGGATTTTTAACAAAGCGGTCTGTTAATTTCGAAATATGAACAAGACCGTCTTGCTTTACTCCAATATCTACAAAAGCACCAAAGTCCACTACATTTCGGACTGTTCCTTGAAGTTCCATACCTTGTGCTAAGTCTTCCATCTTAAGAACATCTGTTTTAAGAACTGGACCTGAAAATTCATCACGAGGATCACGGCCAGGTTTTGTTAGTCCTTCAATGATGTCTTTTAATGTTGGAACACCAATACCGAGTTTATTTGAAGTCTCTTCTAATGAGAGAGACTTTAATTTTTCTGCCAACGCTTCAGAACCGATGTCTGAAGGAGTAAATCCTAACTCCTTTAACAACGCTTTGGTTCCAGGATAACTTTCAGGGTGGATTCCCGTCTGATCTAATGGCTGATCGCCTTCCATAATTCTCAAAAACCCGATACATTGCTCATACGTTTTTGCACCTAAGCGAGGAATCTTCTTCAGCTCTGTCCTATTCTTAAACTTCCCCACATCATTTCTTTTTAAAATAATGTTTTGTGCAACGGTTTTGGACAAGCCAGATACATATTGAAGCAACGAGGCAGAAGCTGTATTGACGTTAACGCCTACTTGGTTAACCGCTGTTTCAACCACAAAGCTGATCTCTTCACCAAGTCTCTTTTGAGATACATCATGCTGATATTGTCCAACTCCGATTGATTTCGGATCAATTTTTACGAGTTCAGCCAATGGATCCTGAAGTCTTCTCGCAATAGAGACGGCACTTCTTTCTTCTACTTGAAGATCCGGAAATTCTTCACGGGCCACAGTTGATGCTGAATAAACACTCGCTCCAGCTTCATTTACGATTACATAAGCGACAGATTGATCGAGATCTTTTAACGTCTCTGCAATAAATTGTTCCGTTTCACGTGACGCGGTACCATTTCCGATCGCTACAATCTCAATCCTATATTGATCAATCAGCTTTTTCACGACCGCAGCAGATTTCTCAACTTCTGATCTTGGCGGTGTTGGGTAAATGGTCTGGATATGAAGAACCTTTCCTGTCTCATCTACAACACCAAGCTTACATCCTGTACGATATGCTGGATCTACACCTAAAACGATTTTCCCTTTTAATGGGGCCTGTAGCAAAAGACTTCTTACATTTTCAGAAAAAATATGAATCGCGCGTTCTTCCGCTTGTTCTGTTAAAGATGCGCGAATTTCTCGTTCGATCGAAGGCGCAATCAGCCTTTTATAGGCATCCTCTATCGCTTCTCGTAAAAATGACTCGGCTGGAGAACCTGGTCGTTTAATCGTTTTTCGTTCCATTTTTGAATGAATGAAATCAACAGGTGCACTAATGCCGACCTTTAGCATTCCTTCCTTTTCGCCACGGTTCACAGCAAGAACGCGGTGAGGAACAATCTTACGGATGGGTTCTTGATATTCGTAGTACATCTCAAATACTTTCTTTTCGTCAGCTTCAGTATTTTTTCCTTCTGATTTAATTTCACCTTTAGAAAAAGTATCTTCACGTATCCACTTTCGCATATCAGCATCATCAGAGAGCATTTCGGCTATGATATCCTTAGCTCCTTGGAGCGCATCTTCTTCAGTCAGTACTTCTTTTTCTTCATTTATGTAATCTTTCGCTACTTCTAACGGATGATCTTTATGTTGTTCCAAAAGCCATAAAGCAAGGGGCTCTAATCCTTTTTCTTTTGCTACCGTCGCTTTCGTTCTTCTTTTTTGCTTATAGGGACGGTATAAATCTTCTAGATCCTGCAGCTTTTGAGCTTTATGAATCGCAGCCGTTAATTCTTCAGTTAATTTTCCTTGTTCGTCGATTAATCGAATAACTTCCTCTTTACGGGAAGCAAGATTTTGCAAGTAAGTCCAGCGGTCCATGATGTCTTTAATCTGAACTTCATCAAGACCTCCTGTTAACTCTTTTCGGTAACGGGCAATAAAAGGCACCGTATTTCCTTCTTCTAATAATGCAATCACTTGATTAATTTGTTTACCTTTAACATTCAGTTCCTGTTCCATCATACGCAATGCTTGTTCATTAACAGGTTGTCCCAATAAGAACACTCCTTTTTCAATCAATTACTTCTATTATAAACGAAGTGCTACACTCCGTAAAAAAACCTTTAAGCTGTTTTAGATAGCTATATTCGAGAACAAAAAAACACCATCCTCAAATGCGGTAAGGATGATGTTTCTCTAACTCATATTTACTTGACCTACCAGCACCGTGGCATCGTCATTGATATCCTGCGGTAAATTGCTAATAAATTTTACCGATTCCTTTGGTGAAATCATCTTGGTTAAAAGCGCACGACTTTGTGTGTGGATATCCATGCCATCTGAATAGAGCATAAAACTTAATTCTTTTTCAAATCGAAAATCCTGTACTTTAAATCGTTCAGGTTTTCCTATTAAAAAACCGACTTTTGGCAAAGGGTGTACAGCACGTTGTCTTTCTGCAGAGACCATAAAACGGATATTACCCACTCCAGAATAAGTGGCAGTTTGATTATCATAATCGACTTTTACGATTGCAATAACAGCACCCCGCGTATGTCGAAGTCCCTCGTTACAAAGATGCATTAACTGCTCGACTGTTTCATCATGATTTTGATCGATGATGTTCGTTGCTGTCCCCGATGCCTCTTTTGCCATTTTTCCGCTTCCTAAGCCATCCGCAACAGCACAAATCAAATAATTGTCCGTTTCTTTAACATAAAAACTATCTCCGCAAAGATCATTTCCCTTTTTTGGCTTTTGATACGAGGAAACAGATGCTCTGCTATATTGATAGTGTTCGATCATTTAAGCGCCTCCGATGGAGTCACGCGCAAAGCTTCTTTCAACTTTTCTAAAGCTCTTCTTTGTAATCTGGAAACATGCATTTGAGAAATTTCTAATCGTTCCCCTGTTTCCTTCTGGCTTAAGTTTTCGAAATACGTACACTGAAGGATTTCGCGTTCCCGTTCAGTAAGAACCGCAAAAGCTTTTTGTAAAAGAAGCCTTTTATCAATCTGATCGAACCCTTGATCGTTCGAACCAACGAGATCAAGAAGTGTAACCGTACTTCCTTCCTGGTCAGCCTCGATCGAGCTATCAACAGAAAGAGCTTGGTAGCTCTTGCCCATTTCCATCGTCTCAAGCACTTCTTCTTCTGAAACTTCCAGGTAGTCTGCAATTTCAGCAATCTTAGGTGATCGCTGCAGACTCGTAGTTAATTCTTCAACAGCTCTTTTAATTCTTGGTCCTAATTCCTTAATTCGACGAGGTACATGGACGCTCCATGTCTTATCACGGATAAAGCGTTTAATTTCACCTACGATGGTTGGAACCGCAAAGGATTCAAACGAACGTCCAAACGTTTTATCGTATCTTCTAAAGGCAGCTAATAATCCGATCATACCGACTTGTACCAAATCGTCATGAATGCTTTTACCTTTAGAAAACTTCCTTGCTAAGGAATGAACTAGATCTTGGTATTGGAGAACAAGATTCGTCTGAATCTCTTCATTTTGTGGATCTTGTTGCAATTCATCGATCCACGCATAGACCTGCTCTTTACTGTGAAGGCGCTGGCGAGACTCTGTCGACATGTTCCTCCACCTCATCTCTGTGAAGATACTTAGTCATCATAACGACGACTCCCGCTTCACTGCTTATTTCTACCTTGTCCATAAGTGTATCTATTAGGAAGAGGCCTAAACCTCCCTCATTTAATTGATCAACAGATTTTCCATCGACTGGGCCAAGATTTTTTGAGATAGATTCAACATCAAAGCTCTTACCTTGATCGACAACAGTTATTTCAATACGGTCGTCAAAAATATTACAGCCAACACGGACTTGACCTTTTTCTTGATCCTCATCATAAGCATGATTTACTACATTCGTTACTGCTTCAGAAACAGCAATTTTAATATCTTCGATTTCATCAAACGCAAATCCCATTCTGTTCGCAAGGCCAGAGATTGTTAATCTGACCACACCCACATAATCCGGTTTTGCCGGGACATTCATTTCAATATAGTCGGACGCTGTTCTCATAGCGCCTCCCCCTTTACTCCGCTTTCAATGTCCATTACTTCTGTTAATCCGGTAATTTCAAAAATTCGTTTTACACGATCTGTCATACCACGAAGCTTTAATGAACTGTTGTTAGCTTTTGAAGATTTAAGCGCTCCAACAAAAACTCCTAGTCCTGTACTATCCATATAATCAATGCCAGATAGATCGACAACCACAACGCTGCCTTCCTTCTCTGTTAATGGAAGCATAACTTCTTTTAACTTTGGAGCTGTATAAGCGTCTACTTCTCCAGAAAGATGTAATTCATGTGTTTCATTTATTTGGTGTTGACTAATTTGTAAGTTCATTATATTTCCCCCCACTCTTTGATTAAAAACCCGATAAATAACCTTTACCCGAAACCAAAGTATGCTAAACCATTCGTTTTAAAATAATTAAAGTGAAGTCATCTCTAAGTTCAAACCCTTGCAAGCGATCCAGTTCTTGAAAAACATTCTGAACGATTTGCTGAGCGGGCAGATCCATATAATTTCGGATAAGAGATACAATTTCTTCCCTTTCAATAAAACCTTTGCTTGTCCGGCATTCCGTTACTCCATCAGAGAGGAGGATCACCATATCCCCAACTTCAATGATTCTTTCATAAGGATGGTAAGTGGTTGTTCTAGAAACACCTAATACAAGTCCTTTAGCAATTAAATCGTGGAATCGATCTTCTTTTGCTTCATAGATGAAACCAGGTTCATGACCTGCACCCGCATAGAAGAATTTATGACTTTCCGGTTCATACACACCATGAAACATAGTGATGAACATATTGCTGTTAACGTTCTGTTCAACAACGCGGTTCAGGTTTTCTAAAAGCAGATGAGGCTTCATCTGCTCTTCCGGAAGACTGTCCATCGCGTATTTAATCATAGACATACAGAGTGCAGCTGGTATGCCTTTGCCGATTATATCAGCCACGGCTACACTTAGGCTACTTCCACTTTTTACAAAATTATAATAATCACCGTTCATTTTCTTAGCCGGAACACTGACAACTCCAATATCCAGCTCTTCAAATTCAGGTACATCACTTAACAGCAAAGTCTGCTGCATACTTGCTGCAACTTCAATTTCCGACTCCAGCTGCTGCTGTTTATCACGTAAACTTTGATGCTCACGATAAGCAAACCCATACCCAATCATTGCCTCTAGAAGAAAATCGAAGGAATCTCTCATTTCTTCTGTCATATCAGGAAACAATTCGTCCATAACCTGAATATGCAAACTGACAAGATCTTCAGGGGAAATTTGCTGTTCAAGCAATTTTCTGCTGAATTGCTGACCTTTATAGAGTGTGGTCTCCGTTTTAGCTTTTAGATAGACTGATAATAGATCTTGGTAACGTTCAGTTAGTGCATCTTTTGCAGTCAAGAGCTCTCCTCCTAACGAAGCCATTTAGTCGCAGAAATCTCCGTACCCACATCTACAGTGGACTCAATGGAAAATTCATCCATTAAACGCTTCACACCTGGCAATCCTGCTCCTAAACCTCCGGAAGTAGTATACCCATCTTCCATTACTTTACGAATTTCGCGGATTCCAGGACCATTATCAAGGGCTACGATTCGCAAACCCTTTCTGCCTAGTTGATCGATAGGCTCGATACAAATCTTCCCTCTGCCGGCATAAAGATAAATATTCCGGGCAAGCTCAGATATTGCGGTTGTAATTCTGGCTTGGTCCACATTTCCGAAACCAAGCTCCTTGGCCATGTTTCTGCCAAGCTGACGGGCACTTACGATGTCCCATTCGTTGCGTACTTCCACACAGGATTGGATGTCCATTATCATCCCTCCAGTTCCAGACGCAATTTATCAAGCCCCTGTTCTAAGTCAAGTGCTGTTGAAACTTCCCTCATCGATATTCCAAGGTCAATCAGTGTGATAGCAACAGCGGGCTGTATTCCTGTTAATACGACTTGTGCTCCCATTAATTTAGACATTCTCACTACATCTCCAAGGACTTTAGCGATAAAAGAGTCAATCATATCAACGGAAGTTAAATCAATTACTACACCCTTAGCACCTGTATCATGAATTTTATTCAATAGATCTTCTTGAAATTGAAGGGCTGTTTGATCGTCCATTTCAACTTGGATGGTGATCAATAAATACTCGTGCAATTTTAAAATGGGAATTCTCATTTTCTCCAACACTCCCTATTTATTGCTTATTAGCTTTTGATTCGTAATTTCCAAAGCATTCTCCATCCCTTTTTGAAGCGTGCTCTTTGTAGGGAATAAGCTTAAATCAATACCTAAGCTTACAATCGTCTGTGCAATCTCAGGCCTGATTCCTACAAGGATACATGTTGATCCAAGTAACCTGACAGCATCAGCTGCCTGAATAATGTGGTGGGCAACCATCGTATCTACGACAGGTACGCCTGTAATATCAATAAGAACAACTTCTGAGCGGTACTTGATTACACCGTTCAACAAGTTCTCCATAATCAGCTTTGCGCGCTCTGTATCAATAGAACCGATCAAAGGCATGACACTGATGTTTTTGAATACTGGAATAAGCGGAGCTGATAGTTCCATTAGGGCTGTTTTTTGAAGCGATACGGTTCTCTCCCAGATCTGGGATGAGTTTTCAACCACTCTATTTAAAATCGGATCCAGCCAGCTGTCGATTTCTCGATAAAAGGCAGAAAGCTTGTCCTGATCCATTTCCGCTTCAACAAGCATATTTAGAATAACCCGACGGGCAATCTGTAGCCCTTGCGTTAAATATTTCAACGGTAATCCGGTATGAAGAACTTGATCAAAGAATTGATCGAGTGTCCCATCTTTGGAAATATCGTTATAATTAATGTGTTTTATTAAAAGCTCAAAAAATTGCTGGTCTGTATCTTCACTAAGTTTTAGTGTTGTTGTGTAGCTTGCAATTTCTTTATCTTTAAAAAGATTGACTTCTTTTAGCCAAATATTTTTAAGGGTCTCTTGATTCTCGTTAATCATTTGTACAATCGAATTGTCCAATTTGTATAGCACCCCCGCTACATATAGTATCGATTCTATTATTTCATTTCTAATACTTTTCTGCAATGTTTACCGAGACTCTGTAGGTTTCACAGTTTCTAACCTTGAATATATAACCCATTCTCTTAAATTCTAAACATGAATTTTTTGGTAAAATAAAAAACCGCCGGACAGCTGTCAGACAGTTTCTTAATGTGTTCTATAAAAAATTTAAAAATCAACCAGACCAGTACTGATCTGCAATGCGTCGTCTACCCTGCGCATCATGTCTTCATCCAGTTGTGTGATCTTATCTGTTAATCTTTGCTTATCAATCGTTCTGATCTGTTCAAGCAAAATAACTGAATCCCGTTCGAAGCCATATTTTTTTGAATCGATTTCAACATGTGTTGGAAGTTTTGCTTTCTGAATCTGGGCTGTGATTGCAGCAACGATCACTGTTGGGCTAAAACGGTTTCCGATATCATTCTGGATTATCAGTACAGGGCGGATGCCGCCTTGTTCTGAACCTACTACAGGTGAAAGATCTGCAAAGTAAACGTCTCCGCGTTTGACTATCAAGGACTACACCCCGCTAACTAAGCGGTCCAAGGTATGATCGGCTTCCTCCTCTAACATAAATGCTTCTGAGGCAATCGTTAGATTGATCTTAGCCATTTCCATGTAACCCTGTTTCATCTCATCACGAAACTGACGTTTATTCTTCCGCTCACGAAGAAACATCTCAGTAGCTTGATGGATAAATTCGCTGCGGTCCAAATTCTCTTTTTTAATGACACGATCCACCTCAGTTAGTAACTTTTGAGGAAGACTAATCACGATTCTTTTTGTGTTCAATTCGGACACAACATACACCTCCAGCGCAAAGCTATACTACGATCAAGTTCCTTTTAACCACATATAATCTTATCACTTCAATATTCCATTTGCAAAGCGATTTCAAAGTATTTATTCTACAAAATATTTAATAGTCCTTCTAATATTCTGCTAAAAATTTAGAATTACATTCATATTTTCTGAAATTCGACCTTTTTTCACAAAAACTCGCGGCACTCGGGATGAAATTAAACACGGTATCTCATAATTTATGGTTTTGGCAAGGGAAGCGATTTCATCCATTTCGATTGTTTTATCATCCTGGTTCCCTATTAAGGTAGCTTTCTCACCAATCTCCATCTCGTAAGGAAGCCTTACCATGCATTGGTCCATACAGATTCGCCCGATGATCGGTGCACGCTCTCCACGGATCAACACATCAGCACCCGGAGATAATCTTCGCTGCCATCCATCGGCATACCCGATCGGAAGGGTTCCCACCCATTCTACTTCTTTTGCTGTATAAGTAGCTCCATAACTTACAGTATCCCCAGGCATCAGTTTTTTAACATGAATGAGTTGAGAGTGTAGACTAAAAGCTTCTTCTAAATGAAAGGGAAGCTCTTTTTTCATCTCTAAAGATGGTGCTAAACCATACATGCTGATACCCAATCGCACGAGATTAAAAGGCCCTTCAACTTTACGCAGTGCTGCTGCACTATTTGCGCTGTGGATATATTTTGGTGTAACCCCCCACTTTTTCAGCAAGTCTACTTGTTTAATAAATCTTTTTCTTTGTACTTCAAATAGTTCGGATTCCCATTCATCAGCGGTAGCAAAATGAGTAAATACGCCTTCAAGTTCACATGTGGAAGTATTCTGTATGGAATGAGAAAGATCATGCAGTTCCTTTTCATCAGTAATTCCCACTCTGCCCATACCTGTATCAAGCTTTAAGTGAATGTTTAAGACTTTATCGGTTTCTTTAAGAAATTCCGAAGCTTCATCAAGCCAGTTCTTATGGAACACGGTGATGCTTATCTCGTTTTCCGCCGCAAGACTAACATATTCAGGACGAATACGGTTCATAACTAAAATCGGTGCTGAAATCCCCTGTTTTCGTAATGCCAGTGCTTCATCAAGTAATGCAACAGCAAGCAGTTCTGCTCCGGATTCAAGCGCCGCGACAGCAGTCTGATAAGCGCCGTGCCCATAACCATTCGCCTTGACGACTGCCATGATTTTTTGATCAGGAAGGTGTTTTTTGAATGATTTTATGTTTCTGCTGATTTTATCTAAGTTGATTTCTGCCCATGTATCTCGATAAAAGTGATTTCTGTCCACAATTAAGCCTCCTGAAAAGAAAAACTGAATAATCGCTTCTTATTTTAACTGTTTCCATACAATTATGTAAGTAATTATAGGTTGGTTCTTTAATAATGAGGGTGTTTGCTAATGAGAAAGGCACGTCTTGAGCGAAGATCGACAAAGTTGAGCGGTACGGAGTTTTTTTGAGCGTAGGTGGCATATGTTTGAGCGAAACTCAGCCATTTTGAGCGGTAATCGAAAATTTTGAGCGAACGTGTAACAGATATAAGAACACGTACCGTAAAAACATAAAAAAGGCGGCTAAATCTCTCTTTAGCCGCCCTCTTATAATAAGGAATTATTTAATCGCTTCTCCTGATACTGATCTTGCAATAGCCATAAGTTCTTCTTGGTCCAAATTATTGGAAGCAAGGAAGTAATCGACACCGTTGTAGTTCCAGGTTACCGATTGGTCTGTCATGGCTCCAACCGTAAAGCCTAGATCAACTGGTTCTCCATTAGAAAGTGTCAGCCTTGACGCTGTTTCAACTGCTGTATTTTTTTGTTGCATGAGTGTGAATGATTTCTTTTCTTCGTCATCGGCATAATTTAAAACGACTTTTGAATCATTGTCCCCGACGGCTACTTCTCTTTCGTTCACTAGGTTTAAGTTCGCCGTATATGTCGGATACAGCACTTCAAATTCTTTATCTGAACCAGAGAATGTAGGTATTTCGAATTGGGCACTCGACATGTTCGATTCCATATCGAAAGCATTCTTATCAAACTTTGCATTAAATTGAACTTTCGAGAAATCTAATCTCACAAGCTCTTTTTGATCTTGATCCATCACGCGGACTTGAGTGGGATCAAGGTTTTTATTTAAAGTAATTTCCTGCTGATACAAGTTTTTGTTCTGGTAATTCGTTTTTGTATGGAAAACATAGCTTTTTTCTTTTGATTTAAATCCACGGTCCGTATCGTTTAGGATATCTGCAACAAGTGATTGGAACAAATAGACTTGACTATTGTTTTCCGGCCAGTCACTTTGGAAACGAAAACTTTTGTTCAGAGCTGGCGTTAGTACGAAGACCCCGTCCTTATTGCGCAAGATCATCTGACTTTGATCTTTTTCAGCATTCTTTAAGCTTACCCGGTAAAAGTCCGGTTTCTTATGCCATATTTCCAAGTCATACGTTAATGGCTTTTCCCCTGTGTTTAAAGTCATTTTGGCTTCCGCTTTATAGCCTGTCATTTTTTCCATTCTTTCTTCCAAAGAATCCAGAACATCACTCTGGCTTTTTTCGCCACATGCAGACAGGACCATTAAAGCCATGAACGCCGTCAAAATAATTGACAGTGTTTTCTTCATTTTTTGCCATCCCCTTTGTCCCAAAGTAATTTCGACATTGAAGGGGGTGCTAACTTCGCTTCAAGCAAAGGACTGCCCCTTCTACCGCATTACAATATATGAGACAACCCTGGACAATATGCAGACTAGCTTGACGAGCTTTCCAAAATAACTTGGGCCACAGCGTATTCCCTCGTATGAGAGATGGATAAGTGGCATAAATAAGGATAAGGAGAGGTTATAAAAGGTTTCCCTTTTTCATCTGACTTAATTTCCATGTCCTGCCACGAGAGTTCTCTGCCAATCCCAATTCCGAGTGCTTTTGCCATCGCCTCTTTGGCCGCAAAGCGACCAGCAAGGTATTCATATTTTCTGTTTCCCTTCAAAGAATCGAACTTTTTTTGCTCGAAAGGGGTTAAGATTCTATTTGAAAAACGCTCTTGATGGAGGGCTGCTTCTCTAATCCTTTTCAATTCAATAATATCGATACCTGTTCCAACAATCATTTACTTTCTCCTTTACAGCTATATCTTTCGCTCTCTTCCTTCACACATGGTAAACTTAAGAAAGAATTTAGAGTATGTATAAAAACGCATAAAAAGGGTGATCTTTTGTAATGTTCATTAGGGATGAAAGCTTCCAAACCTTTATTCGGCGCTATCCAATCATAACTTTTTTGACAGCTATTCATATAATAGTGTTTCTTCTTATTAATTTTACCCCTTTTCGCACAGCTTTGTACCATTTGATGGTAGGTTCTAATTATTATATCGTGGCGGGAGAGTACTGGCGGCTTTTCACCCCTATTATTACGCATGAAGCTGTAGGACATCTTGTCTTTAACTCGTTTTCACTTCTATTATTTGGCCCTGCTTTAGAACAGCTCCTCGGAAAAGTGCGATTTGTTATCGGTTATGTAGGTGCTGGTCTGATTGCGAACATCGCAACCCTTTTGATGCTTCCGTTATCATATGCTCACATCGGTGCTTCTGGATCGATCTTTGGGTTGTTCGGTATTTATGTGTATATGCTGTATAGTCGTAAACACTATATGGATAGGGCAAACACACAGATCCTCCTCATTGTTTTGGCTATCAGTTTAGTCTCTACCTTTTTAAATGAAAGAATTAATGTTCTTGGCCATTTGTTCGGACTGATCGGCGGTGCTGCCTTAGCACCTATCATTTTGGCATCTTTAAACCGAAGAAAAAACAAGTGGTAATCTCCATGAAAAAAGCACCTCCAAAGTATGGGGTGCTTTTTGTATTAGGATTGCTGCAGCAACACTTCTTTTAATGAAGTTTCGTAATAAACCGGCCAATCTACATCAAGTTTGTGAAGCTGTCTGGCATGCTTAGGTTTTATACCGATAATACTCACAGGTTTGCCGTTCATGTAATGCAGCATCCGAAACAGTTCACTCAACTTTTGAACGCCTGGTTCATCAATTTCGCCGGTAGCTGAAAGATCAAAGAAAATATCTTCAAATTGTCCTTCATAAGCCGCTTTCAAAGCATTTCCCGTGACCGTCATCATTTTACTTTCTGTAATATCTCCAAACAATGGGACAAAAGCCATTTTTTCAGAAATCGGAATAAAGGGACCTGACAGTTCATCCAAACGTTTCATAGCCTCTTCCAGCGCTTCTTTTTTCTCAAAGAGCTCAAAATCCGTAGAGGCCAATCTTAATCTGAGTTCAGACAGCTTTTCTTCAAGTCCCTTCACATGCGTACCGATCGGGTTGAAAACAACGTGTGCATTTTCTCCTTCCCACGAGATATGGATGTCACAGAGAACAAACGGGTTATCTTTTCCGTTTACGTTGGCTTCAAAGCTTTTTTCACCTTCGAAAGGAAATAAATACTTAGCCAGCTTATTATGACTTTCCCCGTCAAAGCAATCTTGAATGATTTTTACGTGCTCCGGTAAGAGTTCGATTGCCTTTTGCGACATGCACTGAATCAGTCCATCTTTATTTATTTTTACGTATGGTACCGGTAATGCAGAGCTCATGATCAGACCTTAATCCTCTTTTCCTCAAACTCGTCCAGCCAATTTTCTGCCTGTTCGAGATTATTAATGATGATTCCTTGATTGTTGGTATAAGGTTCTAAGTCATACTTGTTCGCAAGTCTACCGCCAATTAATATCGTTGGTTTATGAGGTAAAGCTGCAAGTGTGCGAACATAATTTTTTAGGACAGGTAAGTTATAGACGATTGAAACAGAAAGACCGATCACTTCAGGTTTCCATTGAAGTGCGGACTTAAGCGCATATTCTAACGGTAGACTTGCTCCGTAATATTTTGTTTCCCAGTCGCGCTCTTCAAACAGACTATTAATCATTTTAAGACCTAAATAATGTTGTTCCCCTTGAAGACACAAAAACATGGCTTTATTGTTTTTGCTCAACTTTTCCGCTGACACTTGGAATAGCCTCGAAAGTACAAAATCACAAACGCCTGTAGCTAAGTGTTCATCAGCTACAGAAATCTCATTATTTTCCCATAATTCACCTATACGGTACATAGCAGGAGTAAACAGGTCTTTAAATAAAACCATCCGGCTTTGGTTTGGCTGCTGTTTGATAAAACGCATTGCTTCTGTATGATCGCCATCTAAGAACAACTGTGCGAGTTTCTCAACATCTGACGTAGCCATTGGCAGGACCTCCTCCCTTTTTATGAATTAGTGAGAATCAGCTGCTTTCTCACCTAAAATACGGTTTGCTTTGTTTAATAAATCAATATATACGTCAATCCTTGGGTTACCTTTTTTACTTTGTTCATTCAGTACATCAATAATGAGCGAGAAATTCTCGATCAGGAGTTCTGTTTTCATACCGAACTTCTGGAGAATACCGTCCAGCCATAAAGCATAATCTGTAAAAAACTCCTCGTTCTCCAGCTCGTAAGCTGTTTCTAAATGTTTAAAGTGATGGTGATTGTCTTCGATGCATTTCGCTCTTCCTTTTTCACCATAACGGTCCATGAGAGACGGATCATTTTCATAAATTCTTTCAGTAACTGTCTCTACCATAGCATTTATGTTAAAGTCCGTCATTTGGCAACCACCTTATATTGTTTAACGGTCGGAATAACAGCCGCTAATTCTTTATCCGGGTACTTTTTCTCCAAATCGTGAATTTTTTTGAAGTCCTCACTTCTGACCCACTTCAAATAATCTTCCTTTGTAGAAAAAATAAGCTGAACGGTTAACTCTCCCGCTCTTTTATCATTTTGTAGCAATAAAAAATCCACGAACCCTGGTGCATGGTCTACTGAACGCGAACGATTTTTATAAATATTGATTACTTCCTCTGCTTTTTCATCAGGTACATCAAATGTAGAAAAAACGGTATACATGTATTTATCACCTCGTGGATGTATTTAAATCAAGCTAATACTTCATTTTATAAATGATTCAATATAGAATTATATATTTCCTTCTCGTTTTAATACGGTTTTGTAAAACGTTGTCGCTAGTTTGCTCATTTTATTCCAGTATTCACTTTTTCCTCAAATACGCGGTAAATCCGGCTCAAAAGGAACTTTCTACCTTGTTTAACTCCCCATACTACATGAAAGAATCAAATATGTCACTAAAAAGGAAAAGCACTAGGGATATCTCCCCGGTGCTTTTAGTACAGATCAAACATATTCACTTCATGCTTCGTTTGTTTTAAATAGGTGAACAATTGTGCTCGATGATGGAAAGCATGGGTGACGATCTCAACAAGCCATTTTGCCTGTGTCATGCCTTTTTCAGCATAAAACGCTTTGGTCTCCTTGTTCAAAAATTCTTCTTCTGAAAGAGATAAAAAATATGACTTTAATAAATGATAACCTTCCTCAAGAACGTGGGTAAGTTCTGCCACATTTTGGGCTGATAATTTCTTTTCAAGTTCGCGAATTTCCTTTTCCGATTTTTCCTGAAGAATCGCTAAATCAACATGAGAGATTTGTACAAGGTGATTCGCCAATTCTAAAAACGTCCTCATATTTTCTGCTGGCCGAAAATCATATACGGATGGATCAGCTTTCTTCAATAATTGACTTGTTGTTCGAACGACAGTATAAAACTCTTCCAATAATGTCTCAGTTAGTGAAACAGTAGCATTCATTTTGTTGGCCCCTTATTTAAAGAATTCATCTCTTATTTATTCTTTGGCTAATCCGTTTTTCCTTTGAATACCCTCAAGGAAACTTCTCGATAATCGCTTAAAACAAAAAACCGCCCAATGGACGGTTTATTTCACATAGCTTCTGGCTACATGTCTCATTTTTCTATGCTTTTGTCTCTGACTGCGCATTCGCAGTATGACGAGAAATGCTAGTAACAGCAGCAACCCTCCATAAAGGAAAATACTTGCCTTTACAGCAGTCTGCATGAAAGTCGAATCTGCAGGTTCTTCTGGGTCTTCTTTAGAAACTCCGGCTACCTTTGCTTTCTTCTTTTCATTAAATAAACCATGTGAAAGCAACACTTCTCCATCTGCATTCTTAAGCTCAAGTTTTCCATCTGAAGTTACATCTTGAATGGGTTTTTCTCCCTTAGGCATGGTTACGGTAAGGTCCTCTTTAAGCGGATATGTCTCTCCATTAACAGCCTCTATTTCAGTTCCTGCTGAAAGGGTTTGTCTTTCAAAAGTTGAAAAACCGTAGTCACCGATCGCCATGGTGTCCCAATAGGCAGCCCGACTTGATGGAGCTTTTAACGTTACAATGATCACATCAAGATTTTCACGTGAAACAGCCGTTACAAGTGTATGCTTAGATTCTTCGACGTATCCGTTTTTAACCCCGATCGTACCCGGATAATCCCACAATAGCTGGTGATGATTTCGCAATGTCGTTTCCCATCCTTCACCAACCCAAGGGAGCTCTTTTGTAGATACAATCTCTCGAAACACTTCATTTTCCATCGCGTATTGTGTAATCTTAGCCATGTCTTCTGCGGTTGTGTAATGATCCACATCAAAAAGACCATTGGGGTTAACAAAATGCGTGTTATCCGCACCGACTTTATGAGCAAGCTCATTCATTTGATCTGCAAAGGAAGCTACATCTCCTGCCATATATTCAGCAATCGCGATGGCAGCGTCATTTCCTGAGTTGATCAAAAGACCTTGCACGAGCTTTTTCAGGGGTACCTGTTCACCTTCTAAGAGATAAACCCGTGTACCGTCCGCTTTAGCCGCTTCATCGCTTACAATGACTGACTCTTCTAACTTGCCTGATTCTATAGCCAAAATACCCGTAACAATCTTTGTAATGCTTGCTGGATACATTTGGTCCTTACTATTTTTTTGATATAAAATATCTCCAGTTTTCGCATCGATCATTACAGCGCTTTCGCTTTGGATATCCGGTATGTTTCCACCTGCTGCCTGCACAAATTGTGAATGCGCTAGAAAGACCAGTGAAAGAACAAGAAAAAGGCTAAGTTTTTTCATACTATTCCGCTCCCGTTAGTCATTTAATCTTCATAACTCTTCGCCAGTCAATTCTTTTCTATTATGGTTGAAATCAAATTGAAATCTATTAATTATCGCCATAAAAAAACAGGCGGTTTTATCAGTTGATACCTTTCGACAAAATCCGCCTGATTCCTTTACTTTATCGTCTTTTTTTCTCAGTTTTTTAGTCAAAGTGTTTCTTGTTTTTGGTACGGAGCAAGTCACCTGTCCAGCCCTTCATTTTTAGCCATATATAAATACCGATTGTTGAGACAACCATTAAAATTAAGGAATATAAATAACCATACTTCCATTCCAATTCCGGCATAATTTTAAAGTTCATTCCCCATAAAGCTCCAAGTACCGTCGCGGGTGTAACGATAACCGTAAACACCGTCAGGGTTTTCATGATCTTATTACCTCTGTGTGAAGATAAAACCTCTTCAAGGTTTAGAAGGGTATCGATATCTTGGCGGTAATGGGAGAGAAGCGTTAACGTACGATCAATTCTTGTTGTAATTTTACGATAAGCGGTAGTTTCCGTAATATCATCTAGCAATGCTTCTTTCATAGCCATTGTCGTTTCATGAACAGGCAGTGTTAAATCACTCCAATTAATCAATTCAATACGGCTATCATAAATGCTGTTTAGCAGCATCGTATGATTATTATCCTGTACATCCTGCTGAAGCTTTTTGAGCAAGACCTCAAACTGATCAATCCCATCTAGGAAATGGTTAACCAATTCCCCCATAAGAATTAAAAAGCCTTCAAATGGTGTTTCTTCTTCTAAAATCAAATGATCACTTGTTTCTTCAAAATTCCCTGCTATTTTAGAAAGATCAAGGCCCACTGTAATAAGAGAATTTGGTCTTAAATAGAAGTGAAATACTTCAAACTCTTCTTGATTCTTTGGGTCTTGTTTGTAAGTAAGTGAACCCCTTATAATCGGAGCCCCTTCATTATCTTTTTCAATCCTTAAATAGTTGATCTTTTCTTCTTTAATACGACTAAGCCAGTTTTGACAGCCTTTATTATTTGCTATCAATTCATTTATTTCTTCTTTATGGTATTCATGCTGATGCCAAGTCCAGCCATGTTTACTTTTATGATCCATACAAACCCCATCCTTTTTTAAAGCTTAAATAATGGTATAATCCCTCGCACCATTTTGTCTCAACCAGTTCAGCGAATTTTGCATAACTTGTGGATGGTACTCTGTTCCTGCCTTATTTAAATGGAGCCATATTGATCCCGCCTTTATGCTCGGTTTCACTTTTAATAAGGCGACGCCCACTATTTCTCCATCTTTTTTAACCATTAATACAGTCGTATCATCACGGTCCAGGTATTGAGGTAAATTTTTATGAAGTTCAGGTCGATCCTTACACCAACCTAACAGCTGGTTCAGATCATCCTTCTTCGCAAAATTAATATCCACTATCATTCCTCCCCAATAAATTACCCTGTATCCATACAAGCAAACCTAAACCATATCTGCAAAAGGAGCAAGAAAACTCATCAGCATTTGTCGATCTTCAGGAAAAGACATATTTAAAAGCTTCAGTTCTTCATAGGATACCCATCTTATATCGTAGATAAAACCGTCAGGGTCCTGTATGTTCGGGTAACCACCTGTGATATCTCCTAGAAAGTAATGAACTTTAAACGAGATTCCTAAGTTAGTACCTTCTTTTATATGAAGCTTTTCGTTTATTTTCACTTGATAGCCCGTTTCTTCCCACACTTCACGGATACAACATTCTTCAAGCGTTTCACCTTGTTCCAATCCGCCAGAAGGAACACTCCATTGCTTCTCTTGGGGTACCCTGAAGTACCATTAAAATTTTCCCTTCATTTAAACAAATACAACTCGTGCCTTCCCAAAACATTTAATCTCCCCCTTTACAGGAAAATTTTCTTGGACGCACCAAAAAAGTCCTGCGCATTTTGCACAGGACTTTCAACAATTATATGACTTTGGCTACTTCATTTACTTTTTGAGTATTCACGATTTTTCGGTTGCCATGATCCCACGTATAGATTGTCTTGCTGTTTTGTTCGAGTAATGAAAGGGAGTCGTTTGTGCATTCCACAATCTTAGAATGAGGGATCTCGTGCTCTTTTTGTTCACCCGTTTCGAGATCAATATAAACGATCTTTTCACTTTTTCCCGTTGAAAGATCTAGTTCATATACAAGCAGGTGACTATCCACTTGATAGAGGGCTCGGGGTGAGATAGATAATTTATATTCCGTAACGATTTTATCTTTTTCATTCAAAACCATGACTTTCTTTGGATCACCATTTAATACTGGAGCACCGGATACGTACACATACCCCTCATGACAAAGGATATCTGTCGGTGCCATGTTGCTTCCTAGGTTCACACGCTTCTTCTTTCCATTTCGGATGATATAGAGAACAGCTTGATCTTCTTCAACAATGTAGGAGGAAATATAGAGGACGTCTTGATTCATTTCTACTTCCCAGAGGTACCCGTTAACTCTCCACTCTTTTATTAGTTCTGGTTCCGTTTTTGAAAAGATAAGAACTGAGCCTTTCGAACCATCACCCTCACAAGCAACGGCTACACAAGAGTCGAATTCATAAAAGTTTGGCTGTCCCTTTATGACTTGTGACTTCAAGCAGCCGTTTTTATGATCAAAGATAAATAACTTATAGTCCTTCGATTCGTTATCGATTTTTTTGGAAAACCAGTAGTTTTTCTGGTTGTCCATAAATACTTCGGAGTAGGCAAATTCGCTCTCCTCATTTCTTACTACACTTCCGGCCTGTTCAGGATCACATGAGACATACAGCGAGCTCGTTTTCTCTGCAGTTCGTGATGATAATTTATACATTTTGGCCATAGTACTCTCTCCCTTCAAATTTGGCGCCGGTTCCGACATGACTTTGCTTTATGTAAAACTCGGTTATCGAAATAATCAATTTCTAGCAAAAACTTTGTATTTTCTGTTATATTTATCTTAACAAACAAACAGCTGATTCTGTATTGGGAAAAATGGTAGGAAAGATGCTTGTTAATTGGGGGTCCAGCATGACAATTTTCCCAAGTTCTGAAAGGGGGATTTTATGGTCGGTCAACGAATAAGATATTATAGGAAAACCAAAGGCCTAACCCAGGAAGAGCTGGCACAAGGAATTTGCTCTGTTTCTTACTTAAGTAAGATTGAGAAAGGGGATGCCAAATCAAGCGAAGAAGTCATTAACATGCTCTGTGACCGTCTAGGTATTTCGCCGGAGGAAGTTGATGCTGGTAAGATCCTCGAAATGCTTAATGAGTGGAACATGATGATGGTAAATAGGCAATTTGAGGAGGCAGCAAAAGAGTATCTTGAGATTAAGGAAAGAATGAAAGGTGTTAGTGAACCAAACCTTTTGTTGAGATATCGGTTATTTAAAGCACGTTATTATTTAGTACAAGAAGAAACCAATCTTAATAATGCAAGAATTGAACTTGATGAAGTAAAGCATTTGTTTGAACAGCTTCCTCACGATTTAAAGTTTTATTATTATAAATTTGAAGGTATGTATCATAGCTTTATTAAACAATATCAACAAGCCCTTACTTATTTTAATAAAGCTGATAATCAATTCAATCAAGCTATTAATATCTCAGAAATTGAAGCTGCAATTGTTTATTATTTAATTGCATTAACTCATAATTTTTTGCTGCGAATAACCTCAGTAGCTAACTATTCATTCAAAGCCATTTCCATTTTTGATAGAGAATATTGTTATTCAAGAAGTGCTGATTGCCAAATACTTTTAGGTCTAAGTTACCGAAGAGCACGAAACTACGAAAAAGCTGAATATCATTTAAAACTAGCATTAAAATACTCTACATTGTTTAAAGATGATACAACTAGTGGTATTATATACCATAATTTAGGTTATGTTGCTGCATGTAATAATGAACATAAAAAAGCAATTGAACGTTATAAAAAAAGCTTAATATATAAAGAAAGCCAATCAGTTCAGAATACGGCTTCCACGCTCTACCTATTAGCAACAGAATATTATAATTTAGGAGAAATTGAGAAAGCCAGAGAATTAATAGTCACCGGTTTAAGTTATGTTGATGAAGATAATGAAGTATACTACCATTTAAAAATTTTAGAATATAAGCTTGAAGGATTAGATAATCCAGAACTACCTATTTTCCTTAGTAAGTTTGCTATTCCTTACTTTCATGAAAAAGGGATACTTGAATACGAAGCTACCTTTTCAGAGCTATTAGCTGATATTTATTTCGATCAAGGCTTATATAAAAAAGCTAGTCAATATTATCGAATTGCAAATAATGCAAGGAAATATATATTTTAATAGGGGGATTTAGAATGAAGAAAATTTTTGCCTTTTTAATGGTTTTTATGTTAGGGATAAGTAGTACTTATTTTTTTAATCAACACATCAAAACAAGCTCTACTGAGAATAACCCTGGTATTCGATCTGTGGAGCTAACGGCTACTGAGAACAACCCTGGTATCCGTTCTATGTCACTTACTGCTACTGAGAACAATCCTGGTATCCGTTCTATGTCACTTACTGCTACTGAGAACAATCCTGGTATCCGTTCTATGTCACTTACTGCTACTGAGAATAACCCTGGTATCCGTTCTATGTCACTTACTGCTACTGAGAACAATCCTGGTATCCGTTCTATGTCACATATTGCTACTGAGAACAACCCAGGTATTCGTTCTATCTCACTTACTACTGAAAATAACCCTGGTATTCGTTCATAAAAAGCTCTCATATGAGAGCTTTTTTCATGCACTTATAACCACCTTCGTCCCGATCGGAACTAACTTAGAAAGCTCCATTACGTGATTGTTGTGCATTCGTATGCAACCTTTTGATACGTATTTTCCGATTGATGACGGATTGTTTGTGCCATGTATTCCATAGTGCGGACGGGATAGTCCCATCCACATTACACCAAATGGCCCTCCTGGATTGGGTGCTTTATTGATAATGGTGTAGGTTCCTGTAGGGGTAGGTGTAAGCATTTTCCCGACTCCAATGGGATAACGTTTAATTACTTTGCCATCCTGTGCTAAGGCGAGTCTCTTCCTGGTTGTTGATACGTAGATCACATAAGGCATAAGGTGATACCTCCCGCTTTAGCTTATGCAGGAAATAACGGTTATGCCCCTCACTGGTCGACTTGCTCTTTGAACATGAAACAGACTTCACTATGTGAGGCGGGTATTCTGCCTGTTGCTTCTAAAAAGCTTTCTGCCGTCGTTAAGCCGAAGTGTTTAAATGTTTTCTTTAGTAACTTCTGTTTTTCTACCTTTTCTTCCGGCAGCTGGTCCAAAAAAGCATCAAAGCTGCCATACTTACTTATAAGTGCTGCCACCCGTTTAGCATTTTCGATCGTGGCCTCTATCTTCTTCCGATGTCTTACGATTCCTGCGTCAGCTACTAATCTTTCAATATCTTCTTCATCAAACTGTTTGACCTTCTCAACATCAAAATCTTTAAACGCTTTCCTGAAGTTCTCCCTTTTATGAAGGATCGTTCTCCAGCTTAACCCTGATTGGAACAGTTCCAGTGTTAAACACTCAAACAGCTTGTTATTCCCTTCTGCCTTCTTACCCCACTCTTCGTCATGATAGAGCTGCAGCATCTCACTTTCTTCACTCCATTTGCATCGGTTCATCTCTTACCTCTCCTTTTTTATGTAAAAGAAAAAAGTACAGCATCGTACCGCTGTACTTTTATTGAGTTGCTCTCATTTCTGAAAATGGATAGATTACCACTTCTGAACGCCCTTCGATCGAATTAATATCGATCAGACCTAATCCATTTCTGGAATCCATACTGTTCAATCTGTTATCACCCATAACAAATACTTTGCCTTTTGGTACTTTCAACGGCCCAAAATCTTCAGTTAAGTACACACCTAGGCTTTTTGCTTCTGATTTGTTTTCCCTAAGATATGTTTCTTTTACTTTTTTATGATTAACATAAAGGACGTCACTCTTCATTTGGATAACGTCTCCCTCAACTCCTATGATCCGTTTAACATATCTTTTATCTTCACCTTTGATAATAACAATATCACCCTTTTTTGGTTCAGAAAAAGCATAAACAATTTTGTTAACATACAACTTATCCTGATCATGAAGGGTAGGTGACATGGATGCTCCTTCAACCATGTAAGGTGCGAAGAAATAAGCTTTCGTTATGAAAACAAAAACAAGTGCAAAACCGATTGCTTTAAGCCAGCTTACCCATTCACTTTTATGCTGTTGGGTCTCTTTTTCTTGTTCGATCATGTCCTCATCACCTCGGCGCTACAATTTCTATTTTAATGCGGTCTGGATCCTCAAAAAATAAAGCGTAATGCCCATCCCCTCCAGCAAAGGGATAGTTCGTATCGTATAAGAAAGATACTTTATTTTCCTTTAATTGTACACGAAGGTAGTCCACATGCGCACGTGATTTAGCCCAGAAAGCTAAATGATTCAGGCCCGTATGTTTACGATGAAACGAATATTCTTTGTATTTGGCTTCTGTTTGTGTAAAGACAAGATACGTTGAACCATTTTTATAACTTATTCCTTTGTCCCATTCTTGAAAGGGTTTGTAACCTAGTTCAGCCATTAACCAGCTGTAAAATGATTTTGTCCGTGCAAGGTCATGAACATTAATTTCAACGTGGTGAAGTCCTTGAGGTGTGCGCATTCTATGAATATCTCCCTATACAACCCTTTAAATTATAAAAAGGTAGTTATTACACTTTTAATCTTATACAAAATAGCCTACAATGGTAAAGATTTCCGTTTTTGAAACAGGAGGGTTACCCATGACCGCAAAAACCAAACACGCAGCAATCTTCCTGGCTATTTTTCTGCTTTGGATGAAAACCTATATTGTTTCTAAAGTTTCATTTACGCTCCCGGCAGATCATTTCCTGCAAGAAATTTTATTATTTATTAATCCGCTTAGTTTTCTTGTACTCTATTTTAGTTTCGTTTACTTGTTTTCACCCTCCAAAAGAAGAAGCGTCATCATGTGGATGGCTTTTATTTATAGCTTTATCCTATACGCCAATGTCGTCTATTATCGTTTTTTTACAGATTTCTTGACCATCCCTGTCCTTTTTCAAATGAAAAACGTTGGAGATATCGGCAACAGTGTGTATGAACTCGTATATCTAACAGATCTATTCTATTTTACCGACCTAATTCTTTTAGCCTGCCTTTTAAAAAAGCCTTTATGGCATTCAGACCATTCCATTCAATCGAAAGAAAGAAGAAAATTTGTTGCCTATGGTCTAGCCGTTTTGGCTGTACACATAATCTTAGCTGAAATTAATCGTCCCCAGCTGCTAACACGCACCTTTGACAGAGAGATTCTAGTAAAAAGTTTAGGAACATTTAATTATCATCTGTATGACATCATGCTTCAGTCAAAAACCTCCATGCAAAAAGCACTGGCAAATAATATCGATGCAGAGGAAATTCTGCATAAAAATAATAAAACAACAGAAAAGAATCCTAAATTATTTGGGATAGCTAAAGGTAAAAATTTAATTGTGGTCTCTCTTGAATCCACACAAAATTTTGTGTTGAATTATGAAATCAATGGTGTGGAAGTTACACCTTTCTTAAACGAACTTGCAGAATCCAGCTATTATTTCTCTGATTTCTATCATCAAACGGGACAAGGTAAAACATCTGATTCTGAATTTCTACTCGACAATTCCTTGTACCCGCTGCCAAGGGGCGCTGTTTTTCAGACCCACCCATTGAACACTTACAACTCAATACCTAAGATCTTAAAGACTAACGGTTATTATTCGGCTGTTTTTCATGGAAACAACAAAAGTTTTTGGAATCGGGATGTAATGTATAAGACGATGGGGTATGATCAATTTTTCAGTGAGGAATTCTATAAGGTTACGGAAGAAAATACGATAAATTATGGATTAAAGGATATACCGTTCTTTCAACAATCCATACCCTACTTAAAGGAACTGCCACAACCCTTTTACGCAAGAATGATTATGCTTACGAATCATCACCCTTACTTGATCAATGAGGAAGAGCAGTGGGTGGAACCCTATCCAGTAGATGATGGAACAGTAAGCCGGTATTTTACTACTGTCCGTTATGCGGATGAAGCCTTAAGGCAGTTTTTTAATGAACTTAAGAGATCAGGTCTCTACGCAGATTCCGTGGTAGTCGTGTATGGCGATCATTACGGGATCTCCGAACGCCATCATACAGCAATGGCTGATGTTCTCGGAAAAGCGTCAATTACACCCTATCACCAAGTTGAGCTTCAGCAGGTCCCTTTATTTATCCATATCCCTGGTAGAAAAGGGAAAGTCATGGAGACTGTAGGCGGGCAGATTGACTTAAAACCTACCCTCCTTCATCTTCTGGGAATTGAAGCAAAGAATGATGTTCGTTTTGGGACAGACCTTTTTTCCAAAGATCATGAGGAATTAACGATACTACGTAATGGTTCTTTTATTACGAGCGATTTTATTTACACGAATGAAACATGCTACATTAAGCCATTTGGCGCACCTGTTGATATCTCAAAATGTGAACCTTATATGGAAAGAGCCAAAGAAGAACTCGATCAATCTGATCAGATTATTTATGGTGATCTCTTGCGGTTTTTAAAAGTAAAGTGACTCGAAAGGTGAATCTCTTCTGACTTTTGGAGGGGATATTTTGATTTTAGGAAGAAGGCTATTTTATAGCATTTCTCATTCTAATCATCGAATAATGCAAAGTAGTTTTCGGCAGTTGATCGCTAAGTGGTGTAAGGGAAGGCAAGATTCTAAGCTCTACACCCTTTTTAACCAATGCTTCTAACAATGATCCTACTGGCTTCACTTCGAGAGGGTGCTCCGTTTCATAAGATACGAAATAACCTGCACCTTCATCCATAATAGTAAAGTGATCGGGGGCAAATGAATATCGATATAATTTTGTCTTTTCTAGACGTTCTAGCCAACCGCTCTCAATGGCAATGATCTTATCTGCTGAGGTTGTATGTAAATACTTTTCACGGTCTATAGCGCTTGTTTCAGGGGTCGCCCAAAATCCAATTCGAGGGCAATCACGCGGAAAAAGATATAAAGGAGAGCGCTCCCCATCGATCGCCCAAACCATAGGTGGACGGTCAGGAAAACTCTGATGTTTCCTTGGATGAAAGATATCGATAGTATCCTCTTCTGAAAAATGGTAGAGCATGTGAAACCTCCTTTTGATACAACTCTAGACGAGGGGTATTTTAAAAAAAGGAATCTTCTATTAAAGAAGATTCTGCATCCTTAAGAAGAAATCTAATTACTAGTTTGTATAAATTCGATCTCCTCACCATCTGGTCCTTCATAAAATACTGTTTTCCACCCGTTTTCTAGGTTAAAAGGTCCTTCGGATGGTGATATCCCAGATTGTTGGAGCTCTGTTATTTTATTTTCCATATGATCTACAGAAAAAGCAATATGAGTGGTGCGGGAATCAGGCATTGTTTCTGGGATTAATTCTAACCTAAAGCCGGCACCTGTTAAAAACATGAGGTCAAAGTTATTCCAATTTACTATCTCTTTTTTCTCAACAGGCAAGATGGTTTCATAGACTTGTAGTGACTTTTCAAGATTTGTAACGTATACCCCAATATGATGAAGCATGCTTATTTCTCCTATAAGATCAGATTCATATCTCCAAATTCGTGCCACAAATAACCCTGTTCGATCGCACCTTGATAAGCTTCATACAACTTATCTTGATCAACAAATGCAGAAAGGAGCTGTAGATGACTCGCTTCAGGTTCGTGCATACCTGTTATCAATCCATCACAGATTTGCAGTTTTGTATCTTTTGTAATGTATAAGTTCGTCCAGCCTGTGTGAGCCTGCAATCTCCCCTTCTTAAGAGCCACGGTTTCTAAAGCTCTGACGACCGTTGTACCTACTGCAACTACTCGACCTCCACTTTTTTTTGTCTCATGAATTAGGTTTACTGTCTCTTCAGAAACCTCATAGTTTTCAAAATTTTCATCTGGTCCCTTTTGCCACTTATCATCCAGAAGATAACTGAGTCCTGTGTGAAGTGTAATATATGCGATTCGGACACCTTTCTTTTGCAGTCGGAAAAGAAGTTCCCAACTGAATGCACGCCCTGCTGACGGCATTTCAACGGAACCCGGAATGGTTGCAAATACCGTTTGATAATAATCTAGATTCCAAGGTTCTTGAATGTACTCGTACCTCACAGGTTCTCCAAGACTATAAATCTGGTTATATAGAGAGGAGCAGCATAAGCTAAATGCGAGGGAAACAAAAGGTGTTTCGGATGATTGTTCGACTACTGTTGCCGTAAGTGTTGGCGAAAATCGAATCACATCTCCTTTCACAAGGTTTCCGCTCACCGGAAGGGCTTCCCAAAGTGACTCATTCTTTCTGTGAGCGAGTCTCACTTCGACTTCTGTTCCGTCAATCTCTCTTATACTTTTTAAAACGGCAGGAACTGTACGGCTCACATTCAGTACGAGGAGATCTCCTTTTTTTAAATAACGGTCCAGCTGATAAAATTTCGTATGTTCTGTCTGACCTGTTGTCTTATTTAATACCATCATCTTCACGTAATCTCGGCGAAGCCCCCTGCGCTCAGGTGGTTCTTTTGCATTTAATTCTTGTGGAAGCTCAAACTTCATAGCAGATTCCATCAGTTTTCACTCCCCTCAAGCTGAAACGCCTCTGCTTCGAATCTTTTGCCAGTGATATGTTTTGATGCGTCTGATGCTAAGTAGCCAAATACAGCGGTAACATCTTCAGGTTTTGCGAGCTCATAATCACAATCTGGAACCGCTCGCTCGTGCATATCTGTATCCATTTCACCAGGGTCCACCATGTTTACACGTACCCCTGAACCATTTACTTCATCCGCCCACGTTTCTGTAAGACCTTCCAATGCAAACTTTGATATGCCATACGCTCCCCATCCTGCATAGCCTGTTGCACCTGCCTCAGATGTGATGTTAATGATACTTCCCTGCTGTTTTTGCAGCATGATCGGGAGCACTCGTCTTGTTACGAGAAATGGTCCGATCGTATTAACGCGCAATACCTCTTCAAAATCTTGTTCAGGATAATCCAGCAGATACGGCATCGGGCTTGGGCCTAATATAGACGCATTGTTGATGAGCACATCAATTCTTCCGAAGTACTCTTCAGACAATGCTACAAAACGTTCCACATCTTTTGTTTTAGACATATCTGCACTTATTGCCAATACGTTAGCTCCCCATGTTTCTGCCTTCTCTTTCACCTTTTGAATCTCTACTTCATTCCTTGCACATATGGCTAGATTGTATCCTTCTCTAGCAAAAAACAGCGTAAGCGCTTTCCCTAATCCCTTTGATCCACCCGTAATCATGGCAACTTTTTTCATTTTTAGCCCTCCCAGAGTGTTTTTCATTCTTATAAACTTTTTATACATTTATGTTTACTAAGTATTTAAATTATAATTCCCAATAATTTCATCCGTCAATGAATTAGTTTTACAAATCTTTCGACAAATTCTTAACATAGAGAAAACCTTGCCGCAACAAGGTTTTATTTAAGCCGGAATGAAGCTCCATCCATAATCTCAACATCTTTTCTTTCTTTTATTTCCCTCATAAGCTGAAAAAGAGCTACATCCTTTTTCTTGGATTCAATCATGCAGTCGATATGTTCCACGCTCCCTTTTACTTCCTTTAGAAAATCAAATAACATCGAAACATCTACATAATCTGCGTGATGTCTAAACTGCTTTTCACTTTTAGGACTGGAAATGTGCATCTTTAAAGGTAGCGGGGATCGTTTCCATGATTCTACCACTCTAGGCCAGTGCTGAACCCAATTTTCATCCTGGTGGTAGGCAAGGTGATGGTGATAGTCAAATACAAGCGGTATCTGAAGTTTTTCGCATAAATAAAGAGCATCTGCCATCGTAAAAGACGTGTCATCATTTTCGAGCATAATCATCTTTTGGATCTGAACGGGAACGAAAGCCCAATTTTGTACAAATCTCTCAAGTGCTACATCTGTCTCTTTGTAGTTGCCCCCCACATGCATCACACATCGATGGGTTGGATCAATCCCCATATTTTTTAAGAGCTTATAGTGAAGCTGAAGAGTTTTTAAAGAGTTCTTCAAGACTTCTTTTTTAGGAGAATTGATCAAAACAAAATGATCAGGATGAAAATCCAGCCTCATCTTATGCTTTTGAGCAAAATGCCCCATCTCATGAAGAGCATTCGTTAAAGGACTGATATAATCCCAGTCTAGTAAATCACTGTGATTGGCAAGAGGTATCAACCGTGAAGTCATCCGATAAAAAGTAACATCATGAGCGACTGCATGTTTTAAAATCCTCAATGTATTGGTTACATTTGAAAGTGAAATTCGTTCAAGTTTTCGTAATCCCGCTTCTCTATTCTGAAGCTGGCTAAACTGTTTATATGTCATTGTCTGTGAGGGAGAAGCATTCTTCAGTTCCATGCTCATCGCAACAAATCCAAGTCGAATAATAGTCATTGGTCACACCTCTTTTCATCATTAACCAGTATGACCTTATGAAGGTGTCGTTTAACCTAATTTCATACAAAAGGGCTTAATTGCTGGCATTTTTACTTCAAAATAAAAAACACTGTCCTCCTAATCTTGAGAGCAGCGGTTTAAATCTTTACATTTGCGGTAAATATCGTCGGGCTCCTGCGTAACGATCTTTCCAATACTTTGTGTTTAATGATTGAATGCGTACCCCTTTAGAGGTAGCCGCAAATTCTTCGTTCCCAAGATAAATGCCAACAAATGAAATGCTTTTGCCGTTTATTTTAAAGAAAACAAGATCTCCCATTTTCTCCTTTCCTTTCACAACAGCCGTTCCTCCCTCATATTGTGCAGCTGTCGTTCTTGGAAGACTTTTATCCACTACATTTGTTCTAAAAATATATTGGGTAAACCCTGATGCATCAAACCCTTTAGGTGGTACCGCCCCATGGAGTCCCTTTGAAAGAGTTTAGCCGTTTCTGTTACTTCTTGATCATAGGATGGTGAAGCTTTTACTATGTTTACACCACCTAGAATTAATAATGCAGCGAGCCCTAATGAAACAAATGCGATAAGTATGCGTTTCATCTCATACATCCTCTCTAAAATTAGCTCTTACACTCTATTAGTCGATGGGCTGAAACGCAAAGTTACTTTTTTCCCATAAGAAAAAGACTGCAAATTGCAGCCTTTTTCGATATTTTTATTGATAGTGATATACATTTTGTCCTTTAATACCTTCTATTGGTTTATTTAGCTGATAAGGTCCGATGGCTTCTAATCCCGTATTGTTAAACTTGACGGTATCGTAATCATAGCTTTTCGCAGTAAGCAAGATCGCATCAATCATCATCTGATGTTCTTGATTATCTGGCTGAAGTTTAAATGAATCAGGGAATGTTATTTCAACTGAATGTTTTCCAGTTATTTTAACTTCTAATTCTAGATTTTTGGGAAGCAATGGCTTCAAACCACGTTCTTGTTCTTCATCCATAACTTCAAGGGCATCATCGAGATCAGCTGGCATGTCATCCGCTTCCTGACCTGCAGAAAAAAGGCTGACAATAAAGGTGTCTGTTGTTGGTGCATCATATCTGAAATGAGGAGCACCAGGAACTTCTAGGTTCCACCCTTTCACTAGTCCATAGTTTGGGAATTCGTAACCCGTTTTGCCTTCTGTTCTGAATTCAACTTTATATTTTTGATTTTCATTTGAGAAGGTTAAAGCAATCAGGTTTTTGAGCAATGGCTCTTCTGCTTCATAAATGGATCCTGCCGGCCAGTCGATGATTACCGTTTCCTCTTCTTCCGTAATCTTGGCGCGCTGCAATGGACTTTCCATAAGTCCAGCTGATGCTGGCTTAAATTTCTGTAGCTGTTCGTTTACTTTATCCAAGTATTGATTTGGCTTCGTTATAAAGCTTACTGGTATTGCAAGCTGGGCCTGCTCATCCAAGTATCCTACTGTAACCCAATCCCGCTCTGTCTCGGTGCTTTGCAGGGAGCTCTCTTGAATAGGACCATGATATGAAACAGGCGCTGTTTTATTATCAAATTTCAAACTAACTTCTCCGTCTGTAGTCATGGTTGTATTCATTTCATTAGACTCTTTCTTAGCTTCATGCTGCACCACCTTATTTTGCTCCTTCGTTCCACCATTCTTCACAAGTTCAGGAGCAAAAACACCAAAAATCACAAGTGCACAAGCAGTCGCAAGAGCGGGAAGACTCCATGTCGGAAGCCGCTTCCCTTTATTGTTTTTATATTCAACCTTCGCCTCTACCTTTAGATACAGTTCTTGTTTGGATTGGCGGTCTTTTATAGGCGGCAGACTTTTAAGATGTTGTTCAATTTTTTCATCGTTCCACTTAATTGGTTCCATCTTTCAATTCCTCCTCCAGGCCCGGTTGTTGATCCAGCCATTTGCGCAGTTCTTTTATGGCCCGGTGCTGGGTGGTTTTCACTTTGCTTTCTGTCCAACTTAATACTTGCGCAGTTTCTGAGATAGATAATGACTGAATGTACCGAAGCACGAGTACCTGCTGCTGATCTAACGTACAGCGTTTTAGCATTTTATATAAATCTTTATAAGACTCTTTTTTTGCTAATAACTCATCTGGAAGGGGGTCCTGATCTTTTAGCAAACTTTCACTTTCTTTAATGTCAAAGATCAAAAATCGTTTGTTGCGTCTTGATTGTTTTCTAAGCCAGTCAATGGCCACATGCCTAGCTATCGAATACAACCATGTTTTTTCTGAACTTTTTCCTTCAAAACTTTTATACGCGTTTAGTACCCTGATATAAACTTCCTGAACAAGATCCTCCGCCGATTCACGGTTTCGGACCATGTAAAAGAGAAATTGGAACAACGCGTGGTGATATTCATCGTATAACCGGTCGAACGTTTCCTTCACCAGAATGGCCCCCTGTCTATCTATATATGTAGTCGTGATTATTCGTAAAAAGTTACATTACAAACATGTTACTCTATTAGTCTACTCTTATTTCCAGCTACACGAAAGGACTATTTTGTCGATAATTCCCAACAAAAGGGGTATTTCTTAGACAAATAAAGTCGTTAATTAGGGGGGCTTTTAAAAAGCATTAAAGTTAAATTAGAGTTGCTACTGATTTACCAATCTCTACAGATTTTATGACTATTAGACCTTATATGGATATAGGGACTTTATATTCTTTCCCCTTATACACCTCTCATTTGGTTATTTAGCCAAGGGGTTTCAAATGTCTATGATATTCTTACGGGTTCATCTGGTTTCACACAACCTACGATACTTATCGTACTCATTGCATCTCTCATCATTTTTTGGGTGATTCGAAAAAGTCATTAATACCAATCGTTCATAAATTAATGAAAAAAGACGCCACTGTTGGCGTCTTTATTGCTGCACGTAGTTTAAGAACATTTCTTCTATAGTATCCCATGCAATTTTGTATTGCTCTTCTTCTCCTAAAAAGGAATAGTGCAATACATTGCCATCACGGATCGCCCAGAAGATTCGTGAGATATTCTGGGGATCGATTTCTTTCTTGATCTCTCCGGACTTCTGGCCGTCTACTACTATATTTACAATATAATCGATAAAACGGTTGTATCTCTCCGCAAGAATTTTCCTTAAATCCTCTTGTCTTGATCCATAAAGCCAAAACTCAATATAAACACGCATAGTCTGCTGATCTTCTTCTTTTAATCCTTGTTTTTTGAATCGTTTAAATAGATTTGTTAGTTTCTCTTTGGCACTTGTAAGGTTGGCATTTATCTCATCCATTTCTTCAAAAAACGAATTCGTTCGCTTTTTTAGAAGCTGTAAATATATCTCTTCTTTACTTTCAAAATAATTATAGATAGCACCTTTGCTAATATTTGAGTCTTTCACGATATCATCAATAATTGTCGCTTGATATCCTTTTTCTCCGAAACATTTTAGAGCACTTTCGAGTATGTGGTTTCGTTTCTCTTCTTTATACTGATCTGAAACTTTAGGCATGATGCTTCCTCCATTTATAGCACGTTATCCATTTCAAGTATAACAGAGTTTTCAGTCTATTCGGAAAAAGTTTTTGCTGCCTTTGTTTCTGCTACCTTTTTTAATAGGGCGTTCCATATGCACTTGTTCAACGAACGTAGTAAACCCTGCTTTCTTCAACAAGCGGCTTAAGGTATCCTGCTTTTTAGGAAGATTCATCGTCAATCTTCTTATGGCTCCTGCTTCTGGTGCAAAAGCGAAATTGATCAGATTTGCGGTTGTCTCTTCTTCTAAGTCACACTTGGTATCTATTGCACACTGATAGAGAACAATTCCTGCGAGCTCTCCCGTTTCTTTGAAGCTCTTTTTATACACTGCATACCCAACCGGCCGTCCACCATCCACTGCCAGTGCACATGAAAAGTCTTTTAAACTTTGAAATTGGGTTTGCCAGGCCGTAAGCGGCTCAAAAAATGATAAGGATAATACCTCTTGTATCGTTGCATTTTTCACTACGACATTTGAACTTGACCCTTGAATGACCGAAATCTCGCCTTCATGCAGCAAAAAAGACAGCTCTTCAAACGTTTGATAACCCATCTTCTCATATAACTTTATGGCTTTTTCGTTCTCTTTAATGGCTTCTAAACGTGCAAAATCAACGTTTTGCTCTTCGTAGATCTCCAAACAGGCTTGGATTAGTTTTTCTCCGATTCCCATTCCTCTAAAATCAGGGGCAATCGCAGTTCCGCCGTTCCATACAAATCGCTTGCCATTAATTGTTCTAAAACTATTCAGTGCAAATCCTGCGAGCTTTCCCTCATAAACAGCGACAACTGAATGTTCTAAGGAGATTCCCTCACCCGTTACTTTTTGCAAAAACCGGTTAAGGTCCATTGTCATATCTGAGAAGTAATGTTTCCAAGATTCATTCCATAAAGTTATTGCTTCTTTATAAGATATCTCATCAAAACGTTTAATGACTAGCATGGATTTCACTCCCTGATCTTTATTTAAAACGACTGGTCATTTTATTTAATTTTATTGTATAAAATGCACCGTTAAATAACTACCTAAATCGTTCGACAAAATCCTGAATCGTTTTTACCTTGAGCTTGAGCTTGCTATATCCCTTTTTCACGGTACGTGTTTTTATATTTATTACACGTTCGCTCAAAAACTTCGATCTACGCTCAAAACATCCCCCTTTTCGCTCAAGATTACTACGCTACGCTCAAACAAGATTCACCTTCGCTCAGAATCTTCATTTTTCGCTCAACCAAATGAATTCGTGCTTAAAATCCATAAAAAAAAGACCTAAGCCGGTTCGCTTAGATCATTTTTCTTCAAATAAGGCTTTAAAATGCTCATGGTATTCTTCAAGTTTTCGACCTTCCTGCTTTATAAATGCTTCTCTTTGCTCATCAGAATTAAAATCCAAAGCTTTACCTCCGAGTTCGCTTAGATCATCTAGCACTCCAGAAGTTTTTTCTCCGATTTCAATATCTTCCTTTAATAATTGGCATATTTCGGTTAAACGATTAAATTCTTGTTCAGTCCCGCTCTGTTTTTCAATGATTTGTCCGAGCATCGAATAAACAAGCTCGGCACGTTCTTTTGTCTGTGGTTTCATGGAATCACTCCTCTTTTTTATTTTTCCCCTATCTTCGATTACCTAAACTGTTTTATTCAGGAAGAGAATGGGTAAATCAAGGATAGTATCCAAAGAAAGGAAGAGTGCTGTGGCAAATCGATCAGAGCTCCGTCAGCAAAAGAAAAAGTCACGCTGGATTCGGCGAACTGCTCTTATTACTCTTATATTATTCTTATCCAGTGTATCGTTCGGTGGTGCCATGATATACGCCTATGTCAATGGTACTCCAAGATTAACAGAAGAAGCCTTAACCGACCCGCAGTCTTCCATGATCTATGACATGAATGATGAGTTTATTACTTATGTTACAAGCAACGAACGGAGAGAGTACGCAAAAATTAATGACATTCCTGAACTTGTGCAGCAAGCGTTTATCTCAACAGAAGATACCCGCTTCAGAGACCACATGGGTGTTGATGTAAAACGAATATTTGGAGCTGCATTAGCAAACGTAAAGGATGGCTTTGGAGCAGAGGGCGCAAGTACAATCACTCAACAAGTCGTGAAGAACAGTGTCCTTTCCCCTGATAAAACGCTTAAGCGTAAAGTTCAAGAGGCATACCTTGCGATTCAGTTAGAACAAAAGTACTCCAAAGACGAAATCTTAGAGATGTACTTAAACAAGATCTATTTTGGGAGCGGAGCTTATGGAGTTGCAACCGCTGCAAAAACGTACTTCAATAAACCACTGCAAGATCTAACTCCAGCAGAAGCTGCATTATTAGCAGGACTTCCTCAGCGGCCAAGCGGTTATGATCCCTTCCTTCATCCAGAGGCTGCAGAAGAAAGACGTAATACCGTACTCGAATTAATGTACAAAAATGGTGCCATCACGAAAGAACAGAAAGAAGAAGCTGTAAAGACACCCGTTAAAGAGTTGCTAGTTAAAGAAAAAGCGAAACAATTGAAATATGAATCGTTCATTCAGCAAGTCATCAAAGAGTTAAAAGAAAAAGGTGTTTCAGAGCGTGCGATCTATGAAGGCGGTCTGAAGATCTACACGACCCTGGATCCAAAAGCACAGGCACATACGGAAAGAGTGCTGTCTAATGATGAATTCGTGAAGTATCCAAGTAAGAAGTTTAAAGCGGGTGTAGCGCTACTCGATACAAAGACTGGAGTCATCCGAGCTCTAGGAGGAAACAGAACGAGCGGTGATGAAAATATCGCAAATGGATTTAACTATGCTACTGACACGAAAAGACAGCCAGGATCAACGATCAAGCCCATTCTCGATTACGGCCCTGCCATAGAAAAATTAAAATGGTCGACATACAAACAAATAAAAGATGAAGAATTAAAAATCGGTGACTGGGAAGCAGGTAACTGGGATGATGAATTCCATGGAGACGTTTCTATGCGTGAAGCACTCATGCACTCTTACAATATCCCTGCGATAAAGACCTTTATGGAAGTTGGATCTGAAGATGCCGTTAAGTTTGCCAATAAGCTCGGTATCTCGATCAAAACAGCTTACCCGGCCTATGCGATCGGCGGGTTTAAGCATGGACCTTCACCTCTCGAACTTGCAGGTGCGTATACAGCCTTTGGTAATAAAGGTATATATCATCAGCCGACGACATTGAGAAAAGTCACATTTCCTGATGGCTATGAGAAAAAGTTCGAATCAAAACCGGTAGCAGCGATGCATGACTACACCGCTTATATGGTGACTGATATGTTAAAAGACGTTGTGAAACGAGGAACGGGAACTTTAGCCGCGATCCCTGGATTAGAAGTCGCCGGTAAAACGGGTACAACCAATATGCCTGATGGACTGGACATTGAAAAAGGCTCCAGCGATTCCTGGTTTGCAGGTTATAGGACAAATTACACAGCAGCTGTTTGGACAGGATATGATAAGACGAACGCCGAACAATATTTAACACCAGAAGATCAAAAAATCGCAAAATACATCTTCAAATCCATCGTTTCAGAGGTTTCGAAAGATAAGAAGACACCTGCCTTTGAAAAGCCAAAATCGGTAGAAGAGATCTATATCAATCAAGATACTGGCTATATCACAAAAAATAAGAATGGTTCCAACACGATTAGAGAGCTTATTGTAAAAGGAACATCGATGAGGGAGCTTATCGCACCTATAAAAGAGAAGAAAGCTACAATAACGAAAAAACCAAAAAAGAACGAATACAAAGATCGAAAAGTGAAAGATGAAGAAGAAGCTAAACAAAAAGAAGAAAAAAGAAAAAAAGAGGATGACAAGCAGACAGATCCTCCACCAACTAAACCTAAGGAAGATGATGACCCAGATCCTCCACCACCACAGGACGATAAGCCGGACGATCCTGGAACAGGCCCTGAACCAGAGGATCCGCCAACAGAGCCTGAAGATCCCGAGGAGCCTGAGTCTGAACCAGACACACCTCCAACAGATCCTCCTGCAGAAGGAAATGGAACTGGAACAGAGGCTAACACAACAACAACAGAAACTCAGGCCCAAACGAATTGATCACAAAAAAGTAACCCTATCGTATCTCAGGGTTACTTTTTTATGAACTCAGATAAAAATGATTCTCCATTTCGATAAAACCTTGGGTCATAGATTCCAAGTTTATCATCCTCTTCCACTACAACGACAAATGGAGACCATTTATGAAGTGTTTTCGCTCTTTGATTCTCTTCAAATAGGGGCGCAAGATCTGCTTCATCTTTTGAGAGATCAGACGGTGCTCTATTTCAGGTTCAATAAAAATACTGTCTTTCACAATCTCTACTTGGTTTCCTTCTTTTCCGATCACTATAAATTGAGTAGGGACAAATCCTGCTGCCAGCGCAACATCCTCATACTTTTCTTTCGCTTCATTATAGATTATATATCCTTGAGCAGATTGGATAGCGATATGAGCAAGCATTAACAGCCAAACGACTCTAAATACTTTATATCTCTCACCCGCTACTTTTTTACGGGAAACAATGAAGCCCGCGATCATTAAAAACCAAAACACAAAATCGACAATAGGGATCGTACCAAAAGTAACCCGGTAGCTGGAGAAAGGTTCAATATATCCGGTTCCCCATGTATTAAACAGGTCGCTTGTATCGTGTATAAAAACAGCTAAGAGCGCCCAATAAAAAATTCGCCTGTCCTTCCCTTTAAATAATAGACGGCTTAAGTAATAAATCAGGATTCCCAGATGGGAATTAGAAAAAAGGAGTGTGTTAAGCCCCTATGCCACATTTGCTGCATGATTCGCCCTGTTTCAGTTAGATTCACAACCACATCACTATCAGGGATGTGGCTGCCTACCAATGTAGTAAACAAAAGCGCTCTTTTATGTGATTGATCCATTTTTGACTTATCTATCGCGCCATATAAGGTTAGTCCAAATAACGTATGTGTGATTGTATCCATATGCCCTCTTTGTTTCCTTTTCTTATATGGTAACGAAAAAAAGAGCTTCTGTCTGTCTAGAAGCTCTTACCATTGTTTCAATTATTTCCTGGAATAATTTCCGGGGAAATTCGACTTTATTTCCTACTGCTCTACACTTCCTGTTTCAAAACATCAATCCCCTTTAAATGAAGGAATTCTTCAATTTGTTTCTTATGATGTTCATCATGTTTCACTAAACCACTAATATATTCACATAATGTAATCATTTTTGAACCCATTTCTATTTTTTCCTGCCAAACCGTATTTGGAACTTTTCCTAATTTATCTGAAACAACTTGGCGGCATTCAATCACTTCATCCAAAAGCTGATCTTTCGATATACCAGATCTCGCTTCATATGCAGCATTGCTGTTGATTTCTTCTACATCTACTTTTTTAGGGGGAATTTCAGATCCACTCATAAAATAAGAAACTCTCTCATCCCAAACGAAAACATCCCAGGCCTTAATATGAGCAACAATTTCTCCAACTGACCATTTTCCTTCTTTAATTGGCATAAGCCAATATTCCTGTGGCACCCTTTTAAGCTGCTGAAGCCAATTCGTAAAATTTTCATAATTTGTCAGTACTTCACTCATAAATAGTCCTCCTTTAACAATCAATATTTTTTTAGTTTTAATTAGGGCTTTGTCCCTGTCACTCCTTCTTCTGGGACATACACTATAGATGAAAGCATATGGCACAAGAAAGAAGGAGGAATGACAGCATGTTTGGAAAGAGAAAACAACAACGTAACTGGGGTTACCCTGGATACGGATATGGCTGCTCCCCATGTGGCGGTTATGGATACGGCGGATATGGTTATGGCGGCGGCGGAGTATTCGCTTTGATTGTAGTGCTTTTTATCCTTCTCATCATCATCGGTGCGACGTTGAGATAAAAACAACCAAAAGGCAAGAGGATTCCTCTCTTGCCTTTTTCTTTATCCAATTTTCCGCTCGCTTAAAAATACAAAGGATTCGACTGGGACAGCTCCCTCACTGTCTTCTTCTATCTTCTTCATTTTTTTCCTGCCTGGCAATTGATCCCCGGTACGTTTAATTCCCTCCGCCATAAAGTTAAACGCCATAATAACAGCAGCAAAACTTAATACTGGAAAAAATACTAGCCATGGTGCTAATCTTAGCTGATAATAATAACCACCTAGCAAGCCCGACCATTCGTTTGAAACGGAAACGGGTATTTCGAATTCAGGTCCATATTCCCGATAGATCGTTCCTCCAAAGAAAACGCCCAATATACCAAGGTGAGCAAGCAGTAACAATACGGCAATAACCTGCTGTACATACATAAGGACAAGCTTTGGCCAAAGGTGCGGCATGATGTGTTTAAACAAAATGTGGAACTTGTTTCCTCCCATTAACTTGGCACTCGTAATAAATTCGTTCTGCTGGATTAAACTTATTTCTTCCTTCATTAATATAGCTGTATTAGGAACGGCAATGAGGACGATCAGTAAAACTTGAAAAATGGCTTTTTCCCAAAATGATATTTGTTCAACGGAAATAACAGGTCCTACTATAAAAAAGATTAAAAGGGCCGACGGAATATAATAGAATGATTGGCTTAATCCTTTGATAAGCGATAGAGCCCGACCTGCACTCAATAACAAAATACCACCCAAAAAGGACAAAACGATTCTTAATAAACTAGCAACAAACGCGATCCCTAATGTATATTTTGCACCTGAGATAATTTGATAGAATAAATCAGCTCCCATGCGATCGCTACCGAACCAATACTCAATAGAAGGTTCAAAAGGCGCTTTTTCAACAGGCGTAATGCCGTCGTAAATAATCTGGTTTTCGTAGATTTCATTATTCATGACAAAATGATGATAAAAACTGGAACTGATCAAAGCAAAAACAAATAAAAATCCGGCTAGAAAAAAGGGATTTCTCCAAACGTTCTTTATCATTTTTCACCCACCCACTTGTACGTCAAAATTCTTAAAGCGGTAAAGAATAGAAACATGGGTAAAAATAATAGGAGTATAGATATCGTAAAGATAGCAGGACTCCCCATTTCTCTTACTAGTGTTGTAACGCCATAGATATTAAATAAATATTCCACCATTAACAAATTCGAGAGCATGAACCAAAGGATATTGCGAGATTGATGAAAGACACTTAAAAGCGTGTTTGGCAACACATGCCTCCATAGAATGCGAAGCCTGCCGATTCCTTTGCCCTTCGCAGTATCAATATATTGCTTGTTGAATTCTTCTTCCATATTAATAAGTAATACCTTTAAAATAAGCAGTGTTGGCAATACCGTTAGACAAAAGATCGGGACAAAATATGTTTTCTGGTCAAATAAAGAAACGATCTGAAACAAAAGAATATTCGTTTTTTTAAAAAACCAAATAATAAAAAACTGTATACCGATCGCAATCAAAACATCAGGAATGGATTCAAACATAAATGAAAATACACGAATCTTGTCTTTTAATTGGGAAGGAAACAAAAAAATCACAATGGAAAAGAGTAGCGCTAAGAAAAGGGCAATAAAAAATGCCGAAAATAGGATGGTTAATGAATATCCGACAATGTCCCAAATTCCTGGAAAGAGCGGGTATACACCGGATTTTGTATAATAGACAATTTCAGCAGGATTCATCATCGATTTAAAGAGTTCCTCTATTCCAGTCAAATACCCCTCCGTATTAAAAGACATTCCCATAAACATAAATGGAACAGATCCTAAAAGGAAAATACCGATGACTGATAAGATGAAAGAAAGCAAACTATCTTTTACTATGTAAGGCATGACATCCCCCTATTTTAAAAATTGACCATAACCGCCTCATTTACATCCCCCTAAATCATTCAAAGAATATTCAATCTATTCATTTTAACACTTTTTACAATTTAAGGAAATGAAGCTTCTTTCATTTAGACGAACAAAAGCCCCTCTTTTATTCAAAAAGAGAGGTCTTTTTTTATTTATTTTATAATTCTAGAGTTAGCGGTGTATTTTCTTCACTGTTCATTAGTCTAATTAAACTTGGCTTGATTTTTAGCAACATATAGTTAGGATCATTAGGCCCATCAAAGTAATGAGACATTTGATCAGACCAAAACTTTTCTTTTAATCCCTGATCATCCTGAATCGTTGCAGTTCCTTCTATTTCTAAGTAAGGATCACCGTACCCGTCACCTTCATATCCCACTAATACATGCACATTAGGATTTTCCTGAATCTCTTCTGCTTTATGTGTTTCAATACTGGTTGGCGAATAGAAGGTAAGTTCATCATGGAAAAAAGTCATGTACCTGGAATGTGGCTTATTTTGTTTCACACTAGCCAGCACACCCGTTTGCCTTTTTTCTAATACGCTCAATATTTGTTGTTTCAACTGTTCTTTATCCATTTCATCCACTCCTTTCATTTACTCTACCTTCTAGGATGGAAAACAAAACATCTTGTTATGCATGGAAGGGGCAGACTACTATTTAAACGGGCGTGGATTCTTTCATCACTTCCTCCTCTACTCTATCCATAAAATCTTGAATGATTTTTTGGTTACTTTTCTCACCAGCTAGTTTAAGCATAACTTTTCCTAGAAAGTTTACTCCTTTATTCCTCCCAGTATAAATAAAGCGTGTTCTTGTTTCATCCAATTTTATGAAAGTATAGGCTGCTTCAATCTCAAAAGCTTTTCCTAAAGTAAACCCTATGCGTAAGTGTTTTTTTGATTCCGTGTTTTCATATCCGAGCGTTTCCACAATATATGTTTCTACTCTTTTTCCCTCTTTGTAAGATTGACGATGCTTGGAGCCGACGATGCCTTCTTTTAATTCGATCGGTGTATGTTCAACAACGTTTGGCATGATGCGCTGCATATTTTCATCAGAAAAGAGATCCCAAACCTTTTCAATATGTGCTGAAATTACCCGTTCTTCATTCCAGGTGACCATCTTTCATCCTCCTCATCTCTCCATTTTTAAAAGATTCACCTATTTTGCTATCACAGAATATTAAAAGTTCTTCCATTATTTTATAGTCTTCCTCATGAAGACTTAATATCCTTTTATTTAAAAAAGATTTGGCAGGAGGATAAGAGAATACTGAATTTATTGGAGGTGTAAACATGTCGTTTAAAACATCCGAAGAATTTTGGCCATTTTAGCTCCCGTTGTAGCTTATGATATTGCCTGGGTTAGTCATTTTTTTATTGAGGGAAATAAGCCGGCTACATTCGGGCATCCATTCTGGTCGTTAAGGACGGATTTTCCATGTATTGGATGATTTTATTTGGTCAGCTTTCAGAAGAGATAATATAAACTTTCAAACGAACAACGAATGTAACACTCTCTCTAATCGAAAGTCGCTTACTTAAACACATAAAATCCGAAGGCGTTCTAGTTAAATTACCAGAATCACCTTCGGATTACACTCTTTTTTTCACCAATGATTTATTGTATATCTCGATTTCGGAAACCTACAAAACTGATAATCATTAATCCTACTGCAACAATACTTAAAAGGAATAGCGGCAAAAACGTTGCTTCCTCTATAGGTACTTGTGGAACATGGCCAAATGGCGATAGTTGACCCACCCATTTCGGTAATTCCATCAAGTTTCCTATATACAGGACGAAGAATGAATAAAGAAAATAGATCCAGATAAAAGAAGTCATTTTTGGAAGAAATCCAATCAGGAATGCAGCGATACCAATCATAACGAGCATTGCTGGATAAAATACCAATGCTGAGCTGAAAACCATTCCGAATTCCAGACCTTCTTCCATTGTTGACGTTGCAGCAGACCATAGACCAAGGGCACTAAGCGAAATCATTACACCACCATTTACAATCGCTAGAATTAAATAGGACCCTATAAGCTGTGTTCTCGATACAGCCCTAGATAATAAATGGTCCAATCGATCCTTTTTCTCTTCATTACGCAGTTTATTCATAGCCATTACGGGAGGAACTGTTGCTAATAGAGAAATGACGAGCATGACGGTTGGGATAAATTGTTCAGCGATCGAAGCTCCCTCCGTTTGCTTTAACATTTGTTGATACATTTCGTTTCCTTCAAAAAATGATTCTAAATCACCAAATACAGATCCATAGGAAGCACCGAGCACATACATGCCGATTGCCCAACAGATAAACCCTGTGCGCTGTAATCGAAACGCAAGACCCAATGGACTTTGCAAAAGACGAGTGGCATTTCTCCTTCCTGGTTTAGAAGCTATAAACCCTTGTTCTAAATCACGAATACTATTCAAAAAGTTTGCAAGTATGAATAGGACGAGAGAAACACCTAGCATTAAAACTATGGGCCCCCACTGATTAGATGAATATACTTCTGCTTTCGATACCCAACCTAACGGAGAAAACCATGATAATGCTTCATTACTTATATCTGTAACAGCTCTAAAAAGGTAGAAAAAAAGCAGAATAGAAACCGACCATCCAATCGTACCCCGAGAGCTTTCTGTAAGTTGGGCAAAAACTGCTGTTACCCCTGCAAAAATCAACCCCGTCCCACCTAAAGCGATACCATAAAGGAAGGAACCTTCTAAATCCATACTTTCGATTCCCATCGCATATAACCCAAAACTGATTAATAGCGCTAAAATAATAAACGACCCACTTGTGACGATTAATGTAGCATTTAAGTAAGAGAGACGACCAGATGGTAAGGAGCGGATCATTTCAACTCGACCATCTTCTTCATCTGCTCTCGTGTGACGTGTAACGAGAAAGATTGCCATTAACCCTACAATTACCGCAGTCATTAGTAGCATATTGTGGGCAGTCATCACACCGATGGAATAATTATCGAAATCACTGGTCCCTAACATAGCAATCATTGCTGGATTTTTCATCGTTTCAGTAATGGCAGTTCTATCCTGTTGCGTTTCATATAAATTTTCAAAAGTAGGAGGTACGATGAATGTGAATATCGCTAATCCAATAATCCATAATGGGATTCTTATTTGATCTAGACGAAGAATAAATCGAGATAACTTACCTGTGTTTGCAAAGATATTTAGATCCATTCATGTACACCTCCTGATACTTTGCCCTCTGCTTTATCTTTGCTTTCATAATGACGCATAAATAGATCTTCAAGGGTCGGTGGCGTACTTTCTAACTTTATAATTCCAAACTGACTGATGTGTCTGATGGCATGGTCTAGTTCTTCCGTATCGACTTGAAATGCCAAACCTTTATTTGTTTCTTCTATATCATGGATCCCTTTTAATTCAGATAATGATGAAATAGGCTGTTTGGTCCTAACAAGGATCTGTGTACGCGTTAGGTGACGGAGTTCGTCTAAGGTTCCCGTTTCTATGATTTGACCTTGGCGAATGATCCCTCGTCTGTCCATTGTTCTTCAATGACTTTGGCGGCATTAGAACATATATGTTTAAAGGTGTTAACAATCTCTTCAACTGAAGTTGGAATATTTTCTGCATTTTCGACTTTGTCTATTTTCAATCCGAAATGAGCTAGATATTCAGGAATATTTACTGTTAAATGCCAGGCAATTATTCCTAACGTACGCCCTCCTTCGTAAACCTTTTGTTTTAATGATTCATCCGTTAAACCTTCTAATACCTTTTGAGTTAACATAGATTCACGGTTCCACTCTTTAATAAAGTCTTTCACCGTTACATACATTAAAAATCCCCCTTTACTATTCAATAATGATTTTCCTCGAACGTTTGTTCCTTTTTATATTATCAAAAATTCATACTGGTATAAATGAATATTTGCATGACATTTCGTAATTAGAAAATAAAAAAATCTGCCCGCAAAGTGCGGTGTGAGTTATACTTAATGTTGTCATTTTTAAAGCTAAATTTTATCTAATATTATAATTTGTTTTTAACACATCTTATATCTTATATTGTCGTATTTACCCCGTATTATAACTCTTTTTGTCATTTTTCGTTCTTTCATCAAAAATGTTTGCTTATTTTTTTAATCTCATAGCTTCAATTTCAGCAAGTTTTTTTAATACTAACTCGCTGGTTTGTTTAACCTTTTTCATTGGTGTAACGGCTTATAGTATTAGATGGCTCAGAGGAAATTAATACAACTTTGCCGTTATCAAAGCTTTTAAATTTACTCATTATTTCTACCTCCTATTTTAGAAAGGTTTTATATTTATTGTTTCAAGCAATTCTTGATTTCTGTATCAACAAAAACTCTAAGTTCAGGGTATCTACGTAAATAATCCACACCTAATTGAGCTTCCTTATTAATTCTTGAATAAGCCAGTTTGAAGTTACCTTCGTTTATAATTTTTGAAATTGCTACTTTGTATTTTATCTTATACTCATTTAGCATATTAGTATGTAATATTCCATTAGTCATATTAAAATTTGTTTTAATTAAATCACATATGTCAGGGTGGTTTTTCTTCATAGTGATGTAAGTTGTACCTAAGAGTTTATAAATTACTCTACTATTAGGTCTTAAATTATCCTCAATACAATTTTTAATATAATCATTTATTATAATTTTAAACTTAGCCTTTTCTTCTAATAGTTGTTCGCCTTTTTGTTGATTAATTGCATTTACTACTATTTCATTTAACCCATATTTTCTTAACGTTTTTACATTAATATCTATTCCTTGGGCAACCATTTCCAAAGTTAAGAGCCGGTTTTTCTTTAATATATCATCGAGAAATGATTCTACTCTTTTTTTCAAAATTATTTTCAGTTCTTTACTTTTATTTATTTTCCTATCACGTTTAAGATCAAAAAAAAGATACCGTTGAATTTCAGTAGTATGATAAACGAAAAAAAAATTAATATCATTCCAACCGTACTGTTCCCTTGCCATTGATCTTAAATACGGAACAGATTTAGTTTTGAAAATAAGCTTTTTTAATTGCACTTGTTTTTGATGTAAATTTCTTTTAAATTCATTTATTTCCATTATATTTATTAGTGAATGATTTAATAAATACCCAATAAGAAAGTTCATTCTAAAATCACTTAGTAAGTTATTACATTTATAAAAATCGTCTAGTTTTTTAATACCATAAAGGTTTTGTGAAGAAACTTTATAGTCTTGAATTATTTTATCAATGTTTTCCCAAGTATTATTTTTTTTATTATAACCGTACATTAAATTACATTTTTCGCATATACTTACACGTTTATAATTAGATACTCTGCCCATCTCTGCCTTTTTTAAAGTTCCATTTTTACCAAATCCTTCACACCATGGAGCTAAACAATCTCCTGATTCATCAATAGTTTTTTCCTTAATTTTCTCGATAAAACTTGAAGGTACTTGCAGCTTATAAAAATCTTGAAGTTCGACGTTAAAATATCTTAGTGTTCTAAATAAATTTATTGGTGTTAGATTTCGATTTTTTTTAAACTTGTTACCTTTCCTAATACTTGCTATTAGGTTATTATAAAAATCTCGAAAAAAAGGAATTGGGATATATTCTGTTTGTTTTTGTTGATGTATAAAATATAAATATTTAATTACTAATGAATCTTCAATCGAATACCCACTAATTTTTAGAGGTTCTACTTGTTGAGATAATAAAAATGACCAATCATTGTAAATTCTTTTTTGTTCTTCAATTTTCTCGTGGGACAATAACTCTTCCTTATTAATATTTTTTATGGAGTTTTTACATTTTCCGCAAATTTGATTTAGCATTAGATCTTTTTCAGTATTGAAATTCTATACCGCATTTTCCACATCTTTTCTGTAGCTTCACTAAATGTTCATTACATATATCAATTTCTTTCACTTGCCAAATCAATTTAAAATATTTCTCTTTACTTATGCAAAGAGGACACACTTTTCTCACAGCAGTCTCAAATTCCTTATTTAACATATTTATAAACAGATCGAATTTTGTATGATAAGGAACAATAGTCAGCGACAATAAGCTTTCAATTGATAAACCTGTAAGGTCAGCTAAGATCTCGATATTATAATTATTTTTTATAGATAAATCTAAGTTAATAATTGAAAACTTACTTGAACGTTTTTTTCCAGGTAATACAACAGTATTTGCTAGATTAATTAAATTTGTTTTATTCTCACTTGTTAATCTATATAAATAGCTTGTTAAACTTTCTCCTACCTTAGGTTTAATTCGAATAGTAAACATTTGACCTTCCTTTATGACTTTAATTATTTTAATGCTGAAGGGCATGTTTTTGAGTATCTAACTTGTAAGATATATAGTTTGTCAATTGCGGATTTTTTCTCCAAAGTATAGACCTGCTAATATTAATGTACTGATACAAACTCTTTGAAGTGATTTCTGGTTCTGGGGTTATTTCGAAATATTTATCAACCTTACTGTAAATTTCTTCTTTTAATTTTTCCATTCGATAATTTTTTTGTTTATCTTTGAATTCTTTAATTATCTCCTTAAATCCCCAATTTCTGAGTGTCTCAGTACTCACCTTTAGTTCCTTACAAATATTAGATAAGGTAATATCGTTATCTAACTCATACATTTCATTTAACAAAATAATTAAAGTCTCTTTTTTATCAAATTCTTTTTCGCTTATATATTCTTTTGGTTTATCATATTCAAAAGATGAACAAATGGCTTGAATATGATATCGATATGTTAGAAATTCATCATAACTACTCCAACATTTCATTGTCTGTATGTCTTTAATTTGGCTTCCTTTACTTACTAATTTTATAAACATATCTAACTGGTTTTTTTTAATCTCTATAGATGGGATTGGGTCACAATTAAGAGGAATTCTTGTTCGGAAAAATGCCATCACTCTTCTCAACTTTTCACGTGTAAGATTAAGTAGATCACTTAACTGAGAAAAGCTGTACTCTTTATTTGAAACCATTTTAATTTTTTTATATATACTTATGAAATTTGTTCGTTCTACAAGCTCATTCATCGCGTTAAAGGCGTATTCACAACCACATGAAGAACAAAACATATAGTATTTAAGGACTTCACCATTTGTTTGTCTTCTCAATGAAACTCCTGTTTTAACCAGCGAACCTTCCTTCTTATAAAATTCACACCATTGCGCTAGACAATGATTCTTTTTATATTTAGGAACCTTTTCACATAGTATCGTGTTAATGAACTCTTTAGGCACTTTCATATTGATAAATTCATTTATAGTGATGTTATGAGTGTAAAGTATATCTATAAGTGTTTGAAGATGAACAATTCTTTTCTGACTTAAAGAGTTTCTGCTAACTTGTAATAAGTTTGCTAATTTATTTTTTGAAATCTTATTTTTAATATAGGTACGATTAAATTTTGTTTCAAATCCATTCATTAGAAATAATAGCTTCAAAGCTACTTTTTCAGGGCTTAAATAAATTAATTGTTCTTCAAGCAGCACCTTAAAAAAGTGATATATCCACATTTGCTTTTTTATGTTTGACTCCATAAGGTTTACTTTTTGTTTTGATAAATCTGCATTACAATGTGGACAAAATCCAATTTTATGAACTACCTTTTTATCAATTGAATTAACACATTTATCACATTGGTTATTTAAAGCTATTTGATGCTTTAAACAGATATTCATTTCATCTATCTCCCAAAGTAGACGATAATACTTTTGATCTTTAAGGCATAGAGGACAAAATTTCAAGGTATCTGTGAAAATACTAGAAAAAAACCTTGAGTGAGTTAGATCATTATTTGGAGTGAAATTTACTAATCCATAATAAAAAGTCATCCTTAATGGATCACTACTTTGTCTACTAAACTTTTTCCATTTTTCAATATCAATCATTATTGTTGGATTAATATTAATTACCCTTAGTTCACTTGCTTGGATGTTTTTAACCACACCCACTTCATTATTTAAAAAAGATATGAGGTTAATATGGTTACCCTTAGAAACTCTCATCAAATAACTTAAAAGTGATTCATCTGAAAAAGGATTAACCTTTATAGGTAACTCAAACAAAATTACCACTCTCCGTTTGTTTTTTATTAATTCTTTCCAAACAAACGGAGAAGATTTCTTAAAAAGTTAAATTATCATCAAACTTATCTCCCTGAATTATTTCAAATGCTTCTTTTATTACTTTTGGACTTAACCTTAAGTTGGAAATATCATTACACTCTTCATTAAAAAGTCCCAGAATATCGTATGCTTCTTGGATTATAGGAATCAAGAACCCTAGTTTACCTTTACAAAACAAATGTAGTAGTTGTGGATACTTTAAGTTCAAATCTCCAAGTCCAATTCTTTGGGGTGGTGCCAAATATGTCTCTATTTCTTCTAATAGTCTACAAAACTCATCGTCACACTTCTCAAAACGATTTAATGATTTAGGTCTGTATCTTGACTTATATTGGTCATCTAATTCTCTTAACTTTATTGCTTCAGGAGTTCCCATAAGAACAAGAGTGACCTTAGTTTTATTGGCCATTTGTTTAATTGTATCCATGGCTTTACTAGCGTTAAATCCTGATGTCAAAATATTATTCACTTCATCAATAATTACCATCTTTACTTCTTGTCTTTTCATTAAATAATATGCCCTGGTTTTTAAATCATTTATTTTAGGTACTCCTTTTAATCTAGGTGATCCCAAAGCATCTAATAACTCATGATAAAATTCCATAAGCGTAAAAGGATGTGGGGTTTCCATATAGATTACATGTTTTACTGTTATTTCTGTTTCGTCAGGTTCAGTAATAACATACTCTGGATATTTTTTTAGATATATCTCAGCCAGTTTTGTCTTACCAATATTAGATGAGCCTGTAACAAATAAATGTCTTGTCTTTCCTGGTCTCTTCATATGAGAGTCCATTATTTTAAAAATTGACTCCATTTGTGGGTGCAGCACTTGGATATTCTTTACTCTTTGAGCAAACTCTTTGTGGGGATTCATAAAACTTTCCTCCATATATATATATTTATTTACTCATTCATTAGTTGATCTTCGTATGCTTTCATAGCTTCTTCCAATAATAAATCAATAGATGCTTCTTCTTTGGCTGAAACGTTAACTGTTGGTATCTTTACATCAATGTCTAAATTCATTCTTTTTGCTTGTTGCCTAACGCCACGATTAAGTTTGTATTTTTTATTTATCACTTCTTGTAATGCTGCCTTCGCATATAAGAGATCTTCTTCAGAGACTATTTTATTTCTCTTATTACGACCTTCTTCTGCTAGTGATTTAAGTAAAAGTTTGTATGTATATTGATTTATACCCTTCAATACATCAGCAGACGGAGAATAGCAAAATACCTTTACATACTCACTTGAATCAGGAAGTTGAATATAAATATAAGAAATATCATCGATATCATATTTCACTTTATATTTAATCTCTCTCTTATTAATCAACAGAGACAATTCACTTTTTCTATATAAACGGTTGTCTAATCTAACTCCATCTCTTGTGTATGGTTTTAAAACTGTCGGCAACAATTCAATTTTAAATTCTTCCTTCTCATCTTCTAATACAAATTCTGGATAACCGCTTAGCTGTAACCCCTCATAATAACGGACTATAGGTGTATTAGATTCTAGAGGAAGACCTCTATGTTCCTCGAAATGATAAACATCTGTAATGTATCTTGTTAATATCTCAGTGATATCCTCTAACGTCAGAAGTGCATTTGATTCAGCGTCATACTCGCCTAAGTCCTCAATATTACTTTTTCTAGTACCTTTTAATTGATGGATTAATTTCATATTTATTGTTCTGAAAAGCCTTTCGATTGTACCACCATATCTAGGAGTTGCAATTGGTCTAAAACGTATATTTGATTTAAGCACTTCATCTACTATTCTTTTAACCTCTGCATTATTAAATTCTGTACCATTATCAAATACTATACTTTTGGGAATTCCAAATAAATCCCATTCCTTTAAAGTATTATATTTCTCTTTTGTGCCCTTAAAAAGTACCCCTTGTTGAATTGCTTTTCTTACTTTATTTGCAGATGGTGGCTCAAAAGAAATATGTAAGCACCATACCATTCTTGTATAAAGATCAATACCTAAAGTGATCCAGGGTCGTCCGGTTACATTTCCTTTTTCATCTAGTACATCTATATCTAACTTAGTATGATCAATTTCTACTACGTGGAGTGGAAATAAGGCTTCTTCATTTGCATATCCTCTTATGACATCCTCGTACTTTTGTCCAGCTTTTGTTCCATATCTCATTCTTTCAACTATTTTAGAAGGAATTCTGTTCAACAGTTTATAAATTGTAATTTCTTTAGGGATTTTAAGCTTCATTTGTAAACATTGAATGGCAATTAGATCATATATTTTTCTTTTGCTAATTTTATGGGTGTTTAGATACTCTTTTTCAATTACCGATTTAATAATAGAGACATATTTTTCGTCGAGACGAGTATGAAGAGTATGTAAGATTAAGTCTGGTTTATTAGGATGGCAGAGATCAATCACTTTGTTATCCGTACGATATTTATACCCTTCCCCCCCTTGAGATATTAAACCTTCCTCACCTTTATTTGGTTTTATCGCGTCCATCTTTTTATAATTTGATAAATACCGCTGAATACTCCTTTTTGATATCCCAAAATGGCTTTCTAATTTTGTAAGCAGCTGCTCTTGATTCAAATATTCAACATCATTATTCTCATCTAACAAATGTTTATAATTATTTATAAACTCTACATATGCTGTAAAATCACCAGACTTTAACTTTTCGAATACTAATAAGGGACGAATAATCAAGAACCGTTTAGATACTTTTTCTCTTTTGTTTTCATTAAGGTTATCTAAAATAGAATAATAATTCTCATTATCTTTTTCGATAGTATTCAAAATATGATTGCTAGGGATAAAAGACTCATTTGTTATTAAATCATAGTAATTAATAATTATTGGATCAGTCTTACCATCCTTTTGAAATATGGTAATATTGGGAGGGTTTAGAGCGAGTATAATGAACTTGAGACCGAAATATTCGATTTCTGAATTAATTTTCAAACTCGTAATTTTCACTATATCTATTCTCCTCTAAAATATTTAGTTGCTCCATAATTGATCCAATCGCAACTTCACTTTCCCTATTAATTAACTTTTTTAGATCCACCAAAAGAGACCCATTTGCTATTAAATAATATATAGCAGGTAATGCCATTAATTTTTCATGGCTATCTTCTAACATATTTAGTAAATTTTCTATTGTTATCACACCTTCGGAATTTACTTTGCTAATGATGTCGCCTACAAGACTCTTAAAATAGCTTCTTTCTTTACGATTACTGTGTAAAAACTTTATATTTTTCATAATGACTTTAGGGATGTTTACAATATCAACAACTTTATAGTTCCAATTTTGTTTTGCGGAATACAATTCACAGTATTTATTAATTAACACTTGTCTTTTATCTTCCAAAATTTCATATTTAACCTGAAATAACGTTGGATATGTTTGATCTTCCCATCTTACTAAAACATCCGGAACATGTAGCCAAAACCCACTTTCTCCCTCTTTGTTTTTTGTTGGAATTTTAATCTCTACTGGCTGAGGATAAAAAGCTTGAACATTGGGATTTAAGTCTAGAAAAAAATAAAAATAACATTCACTTAAAGATTCATAGTGAATAACGTTTTTCATTTTACTACTATAAAACGACCCAACAATGTGGGGGACACTTCTACTTTGTTTGTTATTCACTTTCCGAACGGGAGGATAACTTGAATTTTTCATGCTTTAACTCCTTTATTATTATAGTTATATCTATATTATGTATAGATTTATCTATATTATTCAATGTGTAAAAAGTAATAATTCTTTATAGCACAAAGTCCCTACTCTAACTATTGATAAAATTTACTGATAATATAAAAACAGCTATAATTTTTAATATATTTAACACCTGTAGGAGTTAAATATAGGGGCGCATTAAAAAAGTTTGAGAAAGGGTGTTTGTATGTGCGATATCGCACTACGCTATAAGGAATTAAGGGAGGTGAATAGACTCAATCAAAAAGAGTTTGCTTTTAAAATTGGTATTAAACAGAGTTCTCTTAGTGATATTGAAAAAGGTAAAACTAGGCCTTCTGTTGATACAGTAATATCTACTAGTATTAATTTCAGCGTATCAACAGATTGGATACTTTTAGGGAACCAAAGTAAACTCATTGATAATAAGAATAAAAAGTTATTGACAACATTTAACCAATTGTCTATTAAAGATCAAGAAGAAGTACAAAAAATTATCGATATTAAAATACAAAACACCTAGTAAAAAATCTCGCGTTTTAGCGAGATTTTTTACTAGGTGTTTTATTAAATTCCAACTTTTTACAGGAATGATTTGTTTTTTGTCGAAATATAAAAAAAGGAGGGATACGGTGAAATATTTCGTTTTATATACTGGGGATGCAAGTAATGATCATGTTCATGAATGTTATTTAAAAGGACAATCAACAGATTACGTGGAAAAGTGCATTGATAAATATTCTAATGGATTTTTATCTACTAATAAATGGACATTAATTACCTCAAATATTGATTATGGTTTTTTAAGGGAAATTGATCAAAAGGAATTACCGTTATTAACAAATAAGAATTTTGCTGAAATCGATGAAAGTAGCTGCTTCTAATTTATATTAAAAAATTCAATCCTGTATTTATTTATGTGAAAATTTTTATAGCGATTAATTTCAACCTAAACGAATACAAGACATTATTGAAAATTGTCGATATAAATGTAAATTAACAAATAATAATTCACCATTTTAATACTTGGTTAAGTGTTCAATTAAGATGCCTTTTTCCTGCTAAAAACCGCAATGCATTTGGTTTTTCAAACTAATAACATCTCTTATATCAAATTGAAGCAGACATTGCTCTTTAGCAATGTCTGTTTTTTGATCAACTTTTTAAATCAACTGCAGAAATATATATATATTCAATCAAAAAAAGAATCCGTTTGATATAATTAACATTGGAGAAATATGAAAGATGGTGAAGGATTTGGAGCAAAAAAATCATAAAAGTTTTGTCGCTTTAATAAAAGAGATTGATGCTAAAAAGCATGAACAACGTAATAGAGGAACACTATTTGAGTTATTAGTCTCTGCTTACTTAGAAAAAGAACCAATGTATGCTCGTTTATTTGATAAGGTTTGGAAGTTAAACGAAGTTCCTACCGAATATCATATTCCAAAAAGGGATACGGGTGTTGATTTAGTAGCTAGAAAACGCGAAACTGGGGAATTAGTTGCTATACAATGTAAGTATTACTCTAAAGATACAGTAATTCGAAAAGAGCATATTGATTCATTTTTAAATGAAGTGGGAAAGAATTACTATTCTGAGGGCATTATTATAACTACTACTGATAAATGGAGTAATAATGCAGATGATGCTCTTAAATTCCGTAATAAAACAATTGTGCGTATATCATTATCTGACTTGCAGGAAAGTAAAATTGATTGGTCTGCATATTCTTTTAATAACCCTAGAAATGTGAAGCTTCAAGACAAGAAAACTCCTCGACCACATCAAATTCCGGCTATTGAATCTGTAATAGATGGATTTAAAAATACAGATCGCGGAAAATTAATTATGGCTCCTGGTACAGGAAAAACTTATACATCAATGGCTATTGCTGAGAAAATGGCAGCTGAGAAAAACAATGTCTTTAGAGTTTTGTACTTGGTGCCGAGCATTCAATTATTATCACAAACCTTACGCAGTTGGAATGCTGATACAAATTTTAACATAGATTCCATAGCAGTGTGTTCTGACAGAAAGGTTACGAAAGAAAAAGGTAATAATGAATTGGAAGACATTGCAGCTGCAGATTTAGGTTATCCTGCGACTACAAATTTTCAAAAACTATTGGATTATCAGATTCAAATTGAAAATAGTGATTTACAGGGAAACTTTTTGACTGTTTTTTCAACTTATCAGTCAATTGATGTAGTGGTTGAGGCTCAAAAGAACGGTTTCTATCATTTTGATTTGATAATTTGTGACGAAGCCCATCGTACTACTGGGGCAACTGAAAATGGAGAAGAAGCAAGTGCTTTCACCAAAGTTCATAGTAATAATAATATCAAAGCTACTAAACGCTTATATCAAACTGCAACACCTCGAGTATATGGTGAAGATGCAAAAAAGAAAGCTGAAGAAAAGTCAGTTTTAATTGCTGACATGAGCGATACTGAAATTTACGGGGAAGAATTTTATCGAATTGGATTTGGCGATGCGATTCGTAAAAATATTTTAACAGACTATAAAGTAATGGTTCTTGCCGTAGATGAAGAAGTTATTGCTCGTAGGTTCCAACAAATGTTAGCCCGTGAGTCTGAATTAGAATTTGATGACGTAACAAAAATTATTGGTTGTTGGAATGGCCTAGTAAAAAGGAAAAGTCATTCAGATGAAACTCTCGGAGAACCTATGAAACGAGCAATTGCGTTCACCGGTACAATTAACGATTCTAAATTAATTACTAATATGTTCTCAAAAGTTGTTGATGAGTACATAAATGATGTCAATGACCAAACAGATATATTCTCAATAGAAATTGAACATGCTGACGGCTCAATGAACGCACTTCAAAAAAACGAAAAAATCTCATGGCTAAAAGCTGATGTTCCTGATCTAACCTGCCGAATATTATCAAATGCAAGATTTTTAACAGAAGGTGTAGATGTTCCTGACTTAGATGCTGTAATGTTTTTGAAACCACGAAAATCAAAAATTGATATTGCGCAAGCAGTAGGACGTGTCATGCGTAAAGTATCTGGGAAAGATTATGGTTACGTGATTCTACCTATTGGAATTCCTGCGGGAGTTGATCCTAACACAGTCTTAGATAATAACGAAAAATATCGGGTGGTCTGGGAAGTATTAAATGCTTTACGTTCTCTAGATGAACGTTTCGACGCGACTATCAACAAACTAGAATTGAACAAAAAGAAACCAGATCAAATTCAAGTTATTGGAGTCGGAGATGCACCTGAAGATGGATTAGTAATACCAGAGCCCCAAGATAAACAATTAACATGGTCACTTACTGATGAAGATTGGTCAGAGCTCGAACGAGCAATATATGGAAAGATTGTAAGAAAAGTAGGAAATGTACGTTATTGGGAACAATGGTCTGAAGACGTAGCTGAAATTGCCCGTAAGCACATGATGCGTATTCGTGTCATGATAGAAGATAAGAAAGGCGAAGCATATAATGAATTTCAGAAATTTTTAGCGAGTTTACGTCACAATATAAATAACTCAATATCCGAAAACCAAGCAATTGAAATGTTGGCTCAACATTTAATTACAAAACCGGTATTTGAAGCTCTATTTGAATCGTATAGTTTCGTTCACAATAACCCTGTCTCGAAAGCAATGGATTCGATTTTGAATGTTTTAGATAAACAAGGACTTGTTAAGGAACAAGAAAAGCTGCAAGGCTTTTATGATAGTGTTCGTGTCAGAGCAGAAGGAATTGATAATTTAAAGGCAAAGCAGGAAATTATAATTCAATTATATGACAAATTTTTTAGAGTTGGATTTAGAGAAACGACAAACAGATTGGGAATTGTATTTACACCAATTGAAATAGTAGACTTTATTATTCATTCTGTTGATGATGTATTGAATAAACACTTCAACAAATCATTAGGAAGTGAAGGTGTTCATATTCTTGATCCGTTCACTGGGACAGGTACATTCATTACTCGTCTATTGCAAAGTGGCTTAATTCAAAAGGAGGCTTTGATCCGTAAATATACTCAAGAACTTCATGCTAATGAAATAGTTTTACTCTCTTACTATATTGCTGCTATAAACATTGAGGAAACGTTCCATGCAATATTAGGAGATAAATATTTACCGTTTGAAGGTATCGTTTTAACAGATACATTTGAGAGTACAGAGCATAAAAATTCATTTATGGATGAATTGTTTGATGAAAACAATTCAAGGTTAAAAAAACAACAAGAAAATCCAATTTTTGCGATCATCGGTAATCCACCATATAGTGCCCGACAAAGAAGTGAAAATGATAATAATGAAAATGTATCTTACCCTGTACTAGATAAAGCAGTTGAAGAGACTTATGTAAAAACTTCAAGAGCAACTGCCGTTCATTCAGTCTATGATAGTTATATTAAAGCGATCAGATGGGCAACAGACAGAATTGGTGAACAGGGTGTAATTGGCTTTATAACTGGCAGCTCATTTATTGATAAAACTAGCACTGACGGGGTACGTTATTCGTTATTTAATGAATTTAATCATATATACGTCTTAACGGGGAGCTATTCGTGCAAAATCAGGAGATGAGTCAAAAAAAGAAGGTCAAAACGTCTTTGATATAATGGCAGGGGTAGCAATTATTATATTAGTTAAAGATGGAAGTGATGATCACGAGATACACTATGCAGATATTGGAGAATATTTAAGCAGAAAAGATAAACTTGATAAACTGAAAGAGTGGCATTCGATTAGTGGTGTTAATCTTGAAAGGATAATTCCAGATGAAAAAAATGACTGGATTAATCAAACTGACAAAAAGTATGATGAATATCCAAGCCTAAATGAAGATGAAACAGCCATTTTTTATGAGAGACAATTAGGCGTAAATACTAAGCGTGATAAGTGGGTTTATAGTTTTTCAAAAGAAAAATTATATGAAAACCTCGAAACTTTTATTAGTACTTATAATTCAGATGTAGAGAGAACGAAAAATTATTCAAATCCTCAAGAGAAATTAACTAATATTACTCTTGATGAAAAGGAAATTAGCTGGAGTGATGAATTAAAGAGACTGTTAGTTAGAGGAGAAATTATTTCTTTTAATTCGCAGAATATTTTAACTGCACAGTATCGACCATTTACAAAAAAACATTTATATTTAGACAAAAAGTTAGTAGCTCGGCCTGGAAGATTTAAAGAACTCTTTTCTGATGATAACCAGATTATTTTAACCCCTGGAAAAAGTAGCCGCCGCGGCTTTTCTACTTTAATTACGAATTCAGTACCTGATTTAAATATTATGGATGCTGGAGCTCAAGGATATTATTTATTTGGAGTTAGCGAATTTTTCGGTGAAAAATTCAATATATCCGACAATAGTAAGTTAATTTATGGATTAGATAAGTTAGACATGTTTTATTACGTATATGGCATACTACATTCTTTAGATTATCGAGTAAAGTTTGCAAATAATTTAATTAAATCTTTGCCTCGTATTCCAGTTCTTAAGAATAAGGATCCATTTGTTGAAATAGGACGAAAATTAGCGGATTTACATTTAAATTATGAGAATGTTCCACCTTATGAAGAACTAAAATTTGAAGGAAAAGCAAATCCATCTTATAAAGTTAAGAAGATGAAACATCCCAAAAAAGGTGTTCTTGATAAAATCATTTTTAATGAAGATATTACCATTACAAATATACCTGAAAAAGCCTATCAATATATGATAAATGGTCGTCCGGCAATTGAATGGATTATTGATCAATATCAAGTTAAAACAGATAAAAAGTCATTTATTACAGATGACCCAAATGATTATTCTGATGACGAAAAGTATATTTTTAATTTATTGTTATCAGTTATCAATGTATCTGTTCAAACAGTTGATTTAGTAAATAGTTTACCACCTTTGGAAATTAAGGAATAAAGAAGTTTTGTTATTTATGGATTTTAATATGCACTTCCTCTCAATAATTTCCCTCTTAAAACTAAATAAAAGACTCACCAAATTTGGTGAGTCTTTTTCACTAGTGTATATAAGATGTTTGCACAAACTCATTATCATTGTTTAAAAAGACATTTTTATAATTATGCTCCACCTTTTGTAAAGGCCTTTCTTTTCATTAATGAGAAACTTTCTAAATTCTAGTTATTAATGTAAGTAAAGATTTATATTCTGGATTAAAAACAGAACTTTCATATACATATTCATTATCATGTGCATTCTCAATCCAAGTTGTTGCTCTTACCATATCCTCTTTAAATTCTTCTACATCGCTTTGACGTTTTAACAATTCAGATGCCATACTTCTTTTATCTATATCAGAACCAATATCTTTTAATTCTATACTATTTGAAAATGTTTTAGTTATTTTATTATTACAATCTGAAAATACTACTGCAAAACGATCATTATATTGTTCAACTAAACGATTACATATAGAAGTTAAAGATACTTCATATTTTCCTTCAGCTAACTCTTTAAGTTCAGTTAAGCTTGCTTTTTTAGATTTAAAAACATATAAATCCTTCTCTAGTTCTTCTGGAGGGGTAATTAAATTAGTTGTGAAGGAGTTAGCCTCCATTTCTTCTGTATTATCTGTTAAAAGCGTTGATTTACCCTTTTTTCTATAATAGTAAATTTCATCAGTATGCCAAGGAATTATTAGATGACCTATTAAAGTTGTTACGGCAAATTTAATCCTTGCATTATGTTTGAGTTCAGAATCTAGAATTATCGTATTATTTCTTTTAAATAATATTGCTTCCGCTTCTTTGTTTATGTCGCCAAAAATGATTTTTAAATCCAACTTATTTGCTAGTTTAAAAACGTCAATAGGTAGTTTTTTTTCGAAATATTGTTCATAAATATATTTGGAATATTGCTTAGGATCTGATGACAATGCTTCAATGTGTTTTTTTTGACCTGTAGTAAGAAGAATATAATTGAATATTTCTTCTTTCTTAAAGACTGTTAACTTACTGAGTATCTTAACAAGGACCTCGCTCATTGGGTCAAGTAAATAATCTTTATCAGTCTCAATTCCTGAAATTAAGTAATCAACCTTTACTCCTAAGGCATTAGATAATTTAAGCATCGCTTCATAAGAAGGATTTCTTACTCCAGATTCATACTGACTTATTGCAGGAGGTTTTAATCCTGCCCTTTTAGCTAACTCAGTTTGGTTTAATCCTAATTCTTTTCGTTTTTGAATAATTCTTTCTTTAACATCCATTAAATTAAATTCCCTCTCTATTTAACATGTTGTTATTAACTAAAATAACATATGTTATTTTATGTTGACAACCTTTATAACAAATGTTATTTTATTTATAACAAACGTTATAATAAGAAAGGGAGATAATTATGAAAAAACTAATTACAGTAACCATTAATGGTGAGGAAAAACAAGTTGAGAAAAGAGACTACTCTTTTCAAGAAATAATTGTACTTGCTTACGGAAGCTTTGATGATTCGCAAAAATCCTACACTCTGGTGTCCACATTAAAAAATGATGATGGTGAAAAGCACAGTCGAGAGTATTCTTTTGGAGACATGATTAAGATAAAGGAAGGAATGAGGATTAATGTCGACTCAACTAATAGATCATAATGAGGATTTAAAAAAGTTAAAAGATGAAGGCTTCAATATTTCTCTAATCAATCAGAATATTGTAATAAAAGGAATTCCCTATATAAATAAAGAGAAAAAGATATTATTTGGTACAATTTTTTGTCCTTTTACATTATCAGGAGAAAAAACTGTATTACAACAAGATCACACAGTAAGGTTTTCAGGTGAACATCCATGTGACCAATTTGGAAAAGAAGACAACTCTTATGTTAACAGTCAACAAACTTTTCCGCTGACACAAGATATTGTTGGAACTTATTATTTTTCATCAAAACCTGAAAGTGGAAGCTACCCTAATTTCTATATAAAGATTAAGAGGTATGTTAATTTGTTATCAGCCCCAGCAAAATCAATTGATCCAGGTGTAACTGCTCAAAACTTTGATTATAATAGTTACAACGAAGATAGTGTATTTAAGTACCCTGATACAAATACCGCAAGAGCTGGTTTTTCACATGTATCTGAAAAACTTAAGGGACAAAAAATTGCTATAGTGGGACTAGGTGGCACAGGTTCATTTGTGTTGGATTTCGTCAGCAAAACTCCGGTGAAACAAATTTCACTGTTTGATGGCGATTTTATGTATAATCATAACGCCTTTAGAATACCAGGTGTAATGAGTGAAGAAGAACTAAGTGAAAGACCTAGTAAAGTATCTTTTTTTGAGAAAAGATATGAAAAATTACGAGACGGGATTATAACATATGAAGTTTTTCTTGATGATTCAAATGTGAATTTATTAGAAGGACATGATTTTGTTTTTTTAACATTGGATAAAGCAGAAGCCAAAAAGGCAATCACAGAATTTCTTATGACTTCAAAAATTCCATTTGTTGACTTAGGAATGGGATTAACTCTTGTCGGAGATTCAATAAGAGGAACCATAAGAAAAACACTTATAACACCAGAGAATAGTTCATCATTAAATAAAATAGCAATCGGTCCAGCAGCGGATAATGATGTATATGCACAAAACATTCAAATATCTGAGTTAAATGCTTTAAATGCAGCACTTGGGATAATAGCATGGAAAAAGATGAATGAATTTTATTTATATGAAAACACAATTAATAATTCAACCTTTATAATTGATGTTCAAAAAGATTCCTATACTTAAACGCAAAAGAGAGTGGATTGATGATCCCAATCACGAAGATGGTTTAACGTCCGCATAAAAAAGGTATATTTCTTTTGTAAGCGAATAATAATAGTAACAGGATATATCCCTGCGGGAAAAAATAGCGTTGGACTTCCCGATGACTAATTTTTTCTCGTAAACTTTGTTGACATTCATGTACGTACGTGTTAACATGTTTTTACAGCTATTGAGACTCAAGGAGTTGGACTTTCCGACTGCTTGAATATCGTACATATTGGGGATTGGACATTCGATCGCCATTGAAAAAACACTACTTAATAGTAGTGTTTTTTGTTTTGTGGCGACTCATACTCCGTTACCCTTAAACCAATTAACCTTTTCACTTCGATAGAAACCGTAGTCCCCAGCCCAGCTTCTCTGTTAATTTCCCAATCCTTGATCGGTTCATCATCTTCTCTTTTGAAAAGAAAGCATGTCTTCCGCTACTTCTTGAATGTATTTCATCTTTTTGGCAACTTAACCGCCTTTTTCTGAAACAGAGTTAATTTGTTCATTTTTCTAGCAATGGAACTAATGGTTATTTTTGTTGATTTAACCGCCTCTTTGTCCCAATCTTGAACTACTTCTTTGACTAGTCCCAATATTCTCGGTCTCTTCTTCCAGTCTACTCGTCTATTCTGATGCTGTACGTGCCTTTTAGCAGGTGAATAAGCTTGAATCCACTCCTTATCATATCGATACAGATACATATAAACGACTTGTGCGATATCTCGTAATTCAGTTTTGGATTTCTTGGGTACTTCTGTTGAATTTCCATCCATCTTTCCTTTGAACAGTTAACAATGCATCGGTTTGGTCTAATTTTTTTTGGTAACTTTTGGTACAGGGGCTTTCCAAGGAACTTTCAAATGCAACCCGGCTGCATATTTTTTTTACTGTTGATTTATCCGCTCGTAATTCTTTAGCGATATCTTTTAAAAGGTTTCCTTCAGCAAAAAACAATATAAATATAACAAGTAAAAAACCCAATCAATATAAACTTGATTGGGTTTTTAAATTAATAATTAAGTATAAGTTATTGAATACAGTACCCTGATTGTGAGACTAGAGATTTACATCCACAGTCAGAAGTATATTTAGTCGTTGTACTTGCTCCTTTCGTACAGTCACAGCAAACATAATAGTTAGAAGAGCCAGAACAACTTGAGCACCAACAACCGGTACTTGCATAGCCCCAGGCTTTACTTAATTTATATCCTGAAGGGCAAGATGCAGATGAACCACATCCGGAGCAGTATTTCCCATTTGGCGGAGAACACCCACACCAACTTCCAACATACCAGCTTTGACATTTGTCACATGCTGCTGCAAATGCTTTATCAGCAAAAAATGTTAATCCAACTACACCACCGACAACACTACCAACTATTTTTGATAATGCTTTTCGTCTAGTAGTGGTTCTTGCTAATTTTATACTGGTGATTCTTGAAAGATCATCTAGAAAGTTTTTCATAGTTTCACCTCCTTTCACTTAAGAAAAGTAACTATAATAAAAGCAAAATAAAGCCACCACAAATAAGAAGAACACTACTGACCTTCTTCCATATATTTGCTCGTAAGAATACTAATTGGCTAAATGTTGCTACGTTACTTTCTTTGAAATGTAAGGAGAGACCACCAAATATAAGTGGTAAACTTCTGCCTAAACCATAAATAATTCCTAGAATAAATCCATATAAAGGATTTCCTAAGTACAGGGCTAATAGAAGCCAGACATAAAAACCTGAGTAGGTAATATAGGTTAGATATCCTGCCCCAATAGTTAACCCATACAAAAATGCACCTACATATTTGCGATTAATGATCCAAGAAACAGGAACTTGCCATTTTCTTTGTGGCATTGGTAATTTAATATACCCTACTTCTCTAAGTCCGTATAATATAGATATAATACCTACGATGAGAAGACTCCACTCAATAACTTTGAGATTTAGGGTTTCTCCAATAAAAGCTACTATTAATCCAGTAAATCCGCTAGATAAAGCAGCTGCTACGGTATATAGTATTGCCTGATAAAACCAACTTAACCAATTTGATAACCTTCCACCGGAAGGTCTGATCACATAGATCATATTAATTCCTCAGGCAGAATGGGTCATTAATATACCTGAAATGAGTGCAATGGATGCTCCAACAGTTACCTCAATAAACATCTTCTCACCTCCTTAGATAAAAACTTATTATTATACTGCCGTTTGTTGCTCCATTACTTCTTTTAAATCTTTTTTCCTTGAAGTATCAAAAAGGAATTTAATTGAATTGTTATCATTGATAACACCTTTAGAAACTACTTTTCTATTTTCATCAAGTAAGAAACCAAATGGAGTAACTTCTCCTTTAAATACCTCTTCAAATAATTTTCTATCTTCTAAGGCAATTACTGGACATCTTAAGGTTGGCAAAGTATCTTCCTTCTTTGAATCAATACTAAATACAACAATATTGAGTTTAGGAAATTCTATAATTAAATCATTTAGATTCGAAAGCAATTTTTTACATGGTCCACAAGAAGGTGATGTAAAAAGTAAAACCACTGGGTCCTTGTATTGTGATAACTTTATTTCATTGTCAAATGTAGTGTTAAAACTCAAATCTGGTACTGTATTACCGATTTTCAATCCTCCACGAGAGACCCCTTCTGCAGTCTTTAGATAAACTAGACCGAATTGCCTATAAACGAGTAACATCAGAAAAGATAGACTAATAACTACAACCCATAAAACTATGTATGAGCTAATAAATAACGTCCCCATAAATAACTCCCCCTCTAATTTCCGTATTCTTTCACAACTTGTTTATAAGTTTCTAACCCTTTTTGTACTAACTCGTTAGCCAACAGCAATGTTATCGTTAATAATCCGTATAAAACTATATCCTCCACAGAACTTTTAAACACTGTTTCTGAAAGCTCACTATTTACATATACATAGGCATGTAAGGAAATTAATAAAACAACTCTTATTAAAGTCGCTGCAGTTAATTTAGAAGCTCCGAAAGATTCAAAACAATGACAGTTCATATCTTTTTTTCTAACTATTGAGATCGTAATAGCTACACCATAAATCGACAGTAATATTACAGCAAAGAGTGATGCTAAAATAATGAATTTCTGGAACAAATAAGCGTAAGAAACAAATAGTTCAATTAGAATAGTACAAATAGCGAAAACCGGTACAATAGTAGTAGGTAATATTTCATACTCTTTAATTCCGGAGATAAAGTCCCGTAAATTCAATACCTTAGAGACGCTAGACCCTATAAAAATAGCTGCTAATATAACTAGCGAAGAATAAAATAATGACAATATTTCCACCTCCTTACATTTAAAGAATAATTTGCAAAAACTACTTTTCTAATATATACTATTATCAGAATATTCACAACAAAAATTTTGGAGAAATTTGGAGGAATTTACATGTTAAATAGTTTAGGTCCCGTTGGAATTATATTAATAGTAATGGTAGCATTTCTCATTTACGGTCCGAAAAAGTTACCAGAAATGGGTAAAACAGTAGGGCAAACTATAAAATCTTTTAAAGGTGGATTAATTGAAACTAAGGAACAAATTGTTGTGGAAACTGAAAAAGAGAATAAGGAAGAAAACAAACTAGAGGGGTAATACAATAAGATGAATGAAAAAAAAGATGACCTACAAGAATTTACATGGTTGGATCATTTAAATGAACTAAGAAAAAAAGGTTTTTATATCGTTATTGTTTTTCTTTTAACTTTTATTGTGGGTTTCTTTTTTGCAAAGCCAGCTTTTATGTTTATTAAAACTAGCCCAGGATTAGAAAACGTTACATGGAATGTATTTCACCCTGCTGATGCTTTCAAAATATATATGAAATTCGCTCTAGTAAATGCTCTCATATTCAGTATTCCTTGGACATTATTACAAATTTGGTTTTATATTAGACCCGGTCTTCACAAATATGAAAGAAAAGAAGTTTTATTTTACATACCATTATCTTTCTTATTATTTTTAATAGGATTGGTTTTCACTTACTTTTTAATAGTTCCATTTATATTTTCTTTCATTTCATATTTAAACAAAGACTTAGGTTTTGTTGAAACATATGGTGTAACTCAATATTTTTCGTTCTTGTTTAATATATTGATCCCTATATCACTTGTTTTTCAATTACCTGCATTGTTAGCTTTTTTTACACGTATTGGGCTTTTAAACCCACAATTCTTAGTGAAGATTAGAAAACATGCATATATGGCTTTAATTGTTCTTGCTGCACTAATTACTCCCCCTGATCTAACGATGGATATAACAGTTGCATTATTGATGATTATTTTATATGAAATAAGTGTAATTATGTCGAAATATATTTTTAGAAAGCATGTGCAAAGAAAACGCGGACATATAAAATCTATAACTCAGCAGCTTTAGGAGAAAAGAAATGGTTAGATATATATTAAATTTATTATTTACAATACTAGGTATTTGTATAATAGCCAGTTTGCCAACACTTTTCAGAAATGATATAGGCCTATTAAACTTTAGTTTATTTTTTCAAAATCTAAGTACATTATTAAAATCATTGCTTTCTCCTTTTGAAGTCACTTATCTTTCTGGTATGACTGAAAGAAACTTATTAGAAAATATTTTACCTTATCTTAAATATTCCATCGTTATACTTACCTCTGCGTATATAGCTGCACTATTATTAGGTATTACTTTTGGAATAATACTAACATTCAATATAAACAACTCTATAAGAAAAATAATTAATGTTTTAGGTTCTATTCCTGATATTACGATCTTTTTCTTTTTACAATGGATTTTCCTCTTAATTTATAAAAAGACTGGAATTTTATTATTTCAAATTGCTGGTGGGTTCGAAAATTCCTATTTTATACCGATAATTTCCCTAATGTTTATACCTTTAATATATTTTTTTAGGATTACTATCTTACTTTTAAGCGAAGAAATGCCAAAAAACTATATTGAATTTGCTAAAAGTAAGGGTATTTCAAAAACTCAACTAATTAAAAATCATTTATTTCCTAACATTAAGTTAAAACTATATAACTATTTAAAACCTGGGTTTTGGTACACTTTCTCAAATTTAGTTATCTTAGAGTTGATTTTTAATATACAAGGAATCATATGGTTTATATTAAATCACCAAACTGCAGAAGTAATTGCGTTTTCTTTGATCCTATTTTTAATACCCTGGAATATATTTTTTGTAGCTGTTGAAGCTTTTATGAAAAAGACAAAATTAAGGATGAATAACTAATGGTGTTTAGAAAAATTTTATATTTTTTATCCATTGGATATGTTGGTACTTTGTTGTTAATTAGTATTTTTTATTATTTTAAAACAGGAGATGTTATTCCCGAGGTAAAGTTACAATTCGAGAATGGCAATGCTTTGAGTCCACCCTATTCTCCATTAGAACACTTTCCACTCGGTACGGATAATAAATCAAAGGATATTTTTTATATTATACTAACTGGCGCGAAGTACACTTTGGGAATCGCATTATTAATTACATCTTTGAGAGTAGTGATCTGTCTTTTTTTAGGAGCTGTGTTTGGTACTTACTTAAGTCGAGGACTTAAGTATATTAAAGGGTTAGTTGACTCCTGGCACTATTTCCCTACTACACTTGCTGTATATTTAATTTTATATTGGATTTTAATACAAGATGCCTTGATAGATGGACAATTCACGCTTACATTCTCAGAAAGAGTATTAATACAAATTACTGTAATGGTTTTGATTGGGATTCTACCATTGTTTTATCTCTTAGCAAACGAATTTGCTAATATAAAAAATCTTGAGTTCATTGAAGGAGTCAAAGTTTTAGGTGGAAAAAAAACGTATATTTTATTTAAACATGCTCCCAAATTTATACTACCTAAATTAAGATTTATTTTTCTTCAGGAAGTAATTCATGTTTTATTATTATTAGTCCATCTTGGTGTAATGGGAATGTTATTAGGTGGAAGTGTTTTAACAAAGGATCTTTTTGAAAACGAAATTTTTACTTCATTAACAAATGAATGGTCTGGTTTAATTGGTTTGTGGTCTCGTTTCTTATGGACCACTTATGCGTGGATGCCCTTTATACCTATTACTCTCCTAACAGTAACAATTCTTAGCATGCAATACATTGTTGATTACTTAAAAGAATTAGAATTAAATAAACAAGTTAAGGACTCTTATGTAAAGATAAATAAAAAAAATTTAGAAAAGAATAAAATTACAACAAATCCTTCTAATGAAAAATTTGTATACCTTCAAAAAAAGGGAAGCTAAAAAAGCTTCCCTTTCCCCATATATTTACTTTACTTCAATTACCATATTGTCTATATACGTTTCTCCTATATATACTAATAGTTTCCATTTTCCTGGATTCTTTATTGACATATTTGAGGGTATATGAGCATTTGCACCATTGTTAGGACCACTTAATTCTCTAGAAGCCCATACAAGTTTGCCATCAAGTTCTAGTACGGGTTCAGCAGTTTTGCTCCCCTCTTTGAATCCTAAAACTGTTAACTTTCCACTAGGCAGATTCTCCCCCCAAAAATGCCACATATATTTTGAAGTTTTCTCGCTTTTAAAGGGTTCATTAATAACTCCCATTTTTTGTGGTTTTCCTATAAATTCAAACCCTCCAGATTCAAATGTTGGGCTTATATTCCAACTAGTGTTAGTTAGTATTTCTTCATTAAATTCAACTGGTGCTTCAGACTCTTCTTTTAACGGACTATCTGATACCTCTGTTTTTTTATTACTCTCCTTCTGTAGAACCTTTGTTTCTTCCTTATTGGTACATCCAATTGTAATGATGATTAATAGTAATATTTTTAATAATAATAAAGCCCACTTCAAAATTAATAACCTCCTTCCTAATACTTATAAATACGACAAACTGCTAAATTTCACCTTTATGGATTCTAAAAAAACAACTTTTCCTATATTAAATTTAACAAATAACATAAACTGTTTTATGGAGTGTTCATTGATCGGATATCCATTGGCAATCCATAAAAAATATCCATTTTTTGTTAATATTAAATTATTTACCTAATAAATTCTATTCGCAAGGGTGCACCTTAGTGGATGATTGGAAAGAGTGATTAACCAGAGAGAAAATTTATTAACAAGTTGCTTTTACAAAAGGAAAAGCGTTGGTCTAATGGACCAACGCTTCCTCTTTTTGTTGTATTTTTAACCAAATTATATTCACAACAAGTTTTTTGATTCACACTTGTATTGTTCACGATATAGTTATCTCAAAACATCAGTACTTTAAAATCATTAACGATAAAAATGACATTAAATATATTGAATGTCATTTTTAATTATTTTTTGTGACATTATTAATTATAACTCACATGCGGACAGATCAAATTAATTTATTCTACTGTTACTGATTTAGCTAGGTTACGCGGCTTATCTACGTCACAGTCGCGGTGAAGCGCTGCGTAGTAAGAGATCAGCTGCATCGGAAGTACAGATACAAGCGGAGTCAAGTACGGGTGAATTTTCGGAAGAACGACGCGGTCGCTTTCTTCTTGCATTCCATCCATAGAAATCACGCATGTGTACGCACCGCGTGCCGCTACTTCTTTTACGTTACCACGAATGCTTAAGTTAACGTGCTCTTGTGTAGCTAGAGCAATAACTGGCGTACCTTCTTCGATCAACGCGATCGTACCGTGCTTAAGTTCTCCACCAGCAAATCCTTCTGCTTGGATGTAAGAGATTTCTTTAAGCTTCAGTGCAGCTTCTAAACATACATAGTAGTCTGCAGCACGACCGATGAAGAATGCGTTGCGCGTTACAGCTAAGAACTCACGAGCAATTTGTTCCATCTCTTCTTTTTGATCACATAACACTTCCATCGCGTTTGCTACGATCGCAAGCTCTTGAAGCGGGTTAAAGTCTAACTCGATGCCTTTCGCACGAGCAGAGTCAACTGCTAAGATCGCAAGTACAGCGATTTGTGCTGTGTAAGCTTTTGTAGAAGCAACTGCGATCTCAGGACCAGCATACAAGCTAAGCGTGTAGTTCGCTTCACGAGAAAGTGTAGATCCTGGTACGTTTGTAAGAGTTAAGGCTCTATGACCTAATTTCTTGATCTCAACTAACACGGCACGGCTGTCTGCAGTCTCTCCTGATTGAGAGATGAAGATAAACAACGGCTTTTCAGATAAAAGCGGCATATTGTAAACGAACTCACTTGCGATATGTGTTTCAACTGGAATGTTAGCAATGTTTTCAATAAGCTGCTTCCCAACAAGCCCTGCATGGTAGCTCGTTCCGCAAGCGATGATGTAAATACGGTCTGCTTCTTTCATTGCAGCACGGATGTCATCATCAAGTTTAAGGTCACCATTTTCGTTTTGGTACTGGTTAATGATGTTACGCATTACGAAAGGCTGCTCATCAATTTCTTTTAACATGAAATGAGGGTATGTGCCTTTTTCGATATCGTTTGCATCTAGTTCTGCTGTGTAAGGTGCACGTTCAACCACTTCACCATCAAGAGTCTTGATTGTATAGCTGTCACGTGTCACGATTACGATTTCTTTATCCATTAATTCAACATACTGATCTGTTTGAGAAAGCATAGCCATTGCATCACTTGCAATAACGTTGAAGCCTTCACCTTTACCCACTAACAATGGGCTCTTGTTCTTACCAACATAGATGGTTTCAGGGTTTTGGTTGTCAATTAGACCGATCGCATAAGAACCTTTTAGTTCAGACAATGTACGGCGGAATGCTTCTTCCACTTCCATGCCTTCTTTTACAAAATGTTCAACTAGCTGAACAATAACTTCTGTATCTGTTTCAGACAACAATTCTACACCTGGAATGTATTGTTTCTTCACCTGTTCATAGTTCTCGATTACACCGTTGTGTACAAGTGTAAAGCGTTCTGTTGAACTTTGGTGTGGATGTGAATTCACTTTGCTTGGAACACCATGAGTTGCCCAGCGTGTATGCCCGATCCCTACAGATGCTTCAACACCTAGATCAACGCTCTCACGCAAGTTAGCAATACGGCCTTTTTCCTTGAATACATGAACTCCGTCTTCGTTCAGTACAGCGATTCCTGCTGAATCATATCCGCGGTACTCTAATTTCTCAAGACCACGCAATAAGATTTCTTTTGCATCATTATTTCCAATATAACCTACGATTCCACACATAAATAAACGTCCTCCTTAAGCCATCACACTCTGCTGACGGCTTACATAAGGGGGCCGTGAGCGGGGCTCACAACCCCACCTATGTTTTCTATTTTTATTTTGGTTTTCACTTGCTTTCGTCTTTGTACAGGAAGTCGCCTTGCCTGGTTTAAACAAAAGCTTACGGAAGTGAAAGTTCCGAGAGGCATCCGCCGAAATATCGATGAACCTCTTCCTCGTCAACTGCTTTTTTCCGCTCAGCAGTTCAGGCGCTTTGGATGAATGATTACTAGTAACTCCTTTCTCTTTTAGAGTAAACAAAAATAATCATACACGGGTTTTTCAAAACCGTCAATTATTATTCTTTCCCTAAATAAGAAAAAGTTGAAACAACATACAGCTCCATAATAAAAAATATGCATAAGCAACCCTTTTTGTGAGCCGCATATGCATATGTTTCGTGCCCTTTTTCATTTTGTGTCGGAAAATGATCTTCCTTTTTATACTAACTCTTTTTTAACAACCTCAACGATTGTTTCTGCATGCTTTTGGCATAGTTCTTCTGTTGGCGCCTCTACCATTACTCGAACAAGCGGTTCTGTTCCAGAAGGACGAACAAGTACTCGGCCGTTTCCTTCAAGTTCGGTTTCCACTTGATCGATAGCTGTTTTGATCGCTTCATTTCCGTTCAGCTTGGATTTATCCGCTACTTTAACATTGATCAAAAGCTGAGGGAATTTTTTCATCTCTCCCGCTAGTTCTGATAATGGCTTTCCTGTTGCTTTTAAAATGGACGCAAGCTGGATGCCGGATAGAAGTCCATCACCTGTTGTTGTGTAATCCAAGAAGATAATATGACCTGACTGTTCTCCACCAAGATTATAGTCGTTCTTACGCATCTCTTCCATTACATAACGGTCACCAACAGCTGTCTGTGCAGACTTCATGCCATTTGCTTCAACTGCTTTATAGAAGCCAAGATTACTCATTACAGTTGAAACCACGGTATCCTGCTTCAGACGGCCTTGATCTTTAAGATGTTTCGCGCAAATGTACATAATTTGGTCACCATCGACAATGTTTCCTTTTTCATCGATCGCGATCAAACGGTCTCCGTCACCATCAAACGCTAATCCCATGTCACAGCCTTTTTCTTTTACAAGCGCTGCAAGCTTCTCTGGGTGCGTGCTTCCAACACCATCGTTGATGTTTAAGCCGTTCGGACTTGTTCCCATCGTTGAAATATCTGCTTCCAGGTCAGCAAATAAGTGCGGCGCATGTGAAGATGTCGCACCGTGAGCACAGTCTAGGGCAATATGGAGCCCTGAGAAGTCTCCTGGTATTGTTTGCTTCAGATATTGCATGTACTTCTGTCCGCCCTCGAAATAATCGCTGACAGAGCCTAAGTCGCCTCCTACAGGACGAGGCAGTTCATCTGTTTCTTTATCTAAAAGTGCTTCGATTTCTGCTTCTTGTTCATCTAAAAGTTTGAAGCCATCAGCACCAAAGAATTTGATCCCGTTATCTGCAACTGGATTATGAGAAGCAGAGATCATGATTCCCGCTTGTGCACCCAAAGCTTTTGTAATAAAGGCAACTCCAGGTGTTGAAATAACACCTAAGCGCATAACTTCTGCACCAATGGATAAAAGCCCAGCAATAAGAGCCCCTTCTAACATTTGTCCTGAAATACGTGTATCACGACCGATTAAGATTTTTGGCTTCTCTGTATCTTTTGTTAGGATATATCCTCCAAAACGCCCTAATTTAAACGCAAGTTCAGGCGTTAGCTCTGTATTTGCAACTCCTCTTACTCCGTCGGTACCAAAATATTTTCCCATTATTGCTCTCTCCTTCATCTATTGACTGCTAGTTTCTGTTTGAATTTCCACACTGGCTTCTTGAACTGTATCCGTCAGATCAATATCAGCAGGATTTTTCCAATCAATCTTAACCTCGTGTGTTCCCTCTTCAAGCTGACTTATATCTAAAACACCTTTGAGGTCAGACTTTTGAAGCCCATCCAGTACACTCTTCTTGCCTTTCACCGTCACATCCACGGTTCCATCTACTGGATCTATGATCGTCGCTTTTTTCTCATCGGTTGTCCCGAGCAAAGTTAATGGAACATCTTTAAAGGTTCGTGTAACCTCTTGGTCCTGGTCGTTCACTTCTTTTGCTTCGACATCAACATCAACCGATACGTTTACCTCTTTTACAGATACAGAATCAATTCCTTCTGGTACAGGAACATCTACTGTGAGTGTTGTATCTTTTTTAATTTTACTAAGATCTATCGAAATCTCATTAAAGGTATCATATTTTTCTAAAGACGTTGTTGTACCAGTCAACGTTATCTCGTTAGGATCAGTCGTTATTGAAGCAAGTGAGAGGCCTTCTTCCAGCTCACCTTTTGTACGGACCGAGATCGGTACTGTTTTTTTCGGTTTGCTTATCGGCACAGTAACCTTTGCTGTTTCTGGATTAACTTGTACATCAATCAGATCACCTTGTTGATTGTATGCACGTAAAGGTACTTTGGTCTCTATCGTTTCCTCTGCATTGCCTACATCTACAAATCCCGTAATAAATGAGATCTGGTTGATCATTCCTTCTGGCCCTGTGACGTTGACTGATCGTGGAGAGAATTCAACATCCCCGGCCGTATAACCCTCTGGAAGTTTTCTTACGTTTTTCAGATCAACATTTACTGGCATCTTTTTCGTAACTTTCTTATGAAGCATGACATCAACGTATTCAGGCTTCACTTTCGCTTTAACACCTTCAGGAAGACCTCGCACGTTTACTTTAACTCGTTTATTTCCCGGGTCCTCATTTGTTAGATCGATATAGGCTTCAACATCTTTATCTACCTTTATCGCTTTTGTAATCAAACGACTCGAGCCCGTTAAGGTAATATCAACGGAAGATGGTAAATCTGTTAAGACATAATCTTTTTCATTAAAATACGGTGTGATTTCAACGTCCTGAATGGTCTCGCTCTCCGTATACATTTTCGAAAAAATAGAACGGTTCGTTTCTTCTTCCTGCGTTTCCATGGTTACGATGGTGTACATCATTAAAGCAAGGAGGAAAGCAATGATTTTAACAAACCATGAACTATTAAGGAGTTTGTCCATTTTTCTTTCCCCTCCAATTCCAGCGAGATGAGGAAGTGGACTTATTCGCAATAATCAATTCTGCATGCAACAAATTTCTTAAAGACTCTTCGTCCAAATTCCGATAAATTTCTCCGTTTTTTGTGAGGGAGATCGTTCCTGTCTCCTCAGAAACGACAACGGTTATCGCATCTGTCACTTCACTGATCCCTAATGCAGCCCGGTGTCTAGTCCCAAGCTCTTTGGAGACAAAAGGACTCTCTGTAAGCGGCAAATAACAGCCAGCTGCAAAAACCTGACTTTGTTTTATAATGACAGCTCCATCATGGAGCGGTGTGTTCGGTACAAAAATATTCGTTAACAGTTCGGATGTCAAATGCGCTTGAATCGGAATCCCTGTCTCTACGTATTCACTTAATCCTGTTTCTCTTTCGATAGAGATAATCGCCCCGATACGGCGTTTAGACATATAGTTCGTAGACTTCACGATAGCTGAGATTGTTTTCTCTGTTTCTTCTTCTTCAGGAATCCCTGTTCTTGAAAAGAATCTGCCCCGGCCAAGTTGCTCTAGCGCTCTTCTCAGCTCGGGCTGGAAGATTATAATAATAGCTAGTAAACCATATGTAATGACTTTATCCATCAACCAAGACATCGTACGAAGATCGAACGAGCTGCTTAGGAACCAAACGACAATGATCACACTTATCCCTTTTAACAATTGAACAGCTTTCGTTCCTCGGATAATCATGATCAATTTATAGATGACATACGTCACCAATAAAATATCAATGATTTGTGTAAGGTAATTAAAAATATTAAAATCTGCGATTGGTAACATAACTTCCCTCCCAACTCGGGTATGTGTTCCAAGTTGAAATTTCATAATAGATTTAACTTATTTATTATAGCATACCTCAATTTAAAGAAAACTGAGCATGCTAGTCTCAATTTTCATGAAATTGCGGCCAATCCTGGTAGTAGTGGAAAGGAAACTGCTTACGTATAGGGAGAATGAGAGCCTGTCAAAAATCCCACGAAAACCGGGATTAATCCCACGAAAAATGAGCTTTTCCCACGTTAATCGTAATAAATCCCACGTTAATTTGAAAATAACCACGAGAAGACATTCTACGACAAATTTAAGCGCTGTTGTTGATAGTGCCCACCTCACGTCTTCACCCATTAAAAAAAGCCGTCTCTAAACGGCTTTTATCGTTATTTTGCATCGTTTCTTCTTTTGTACTAACCAATGATTTCAACTTGTACCATACCCATTCGACCACTTGACCGATTTCTTGACTGTGTCCGGTTACTTCTCCTGCTGATGCAAGATATTGATTTCCTTTTATAACGGTTACATTGCCCTCTACTTTTCCTTCAATACGGACGTCTGCATTCTCTACAACAAGATCACCTTTTATCGTTTCACCAGCCGGAACCACAACCACTCTTTCAGACTTTTTGATCTCAAGGTTACCTTCACCTTTTACTACGGCCAAATCTTGTTGATTATAGCTTGTAAAAACGGATGCGGCCATAAAGAACATAAAGATCGCCGCTGCTGTTAAAGCAGGATGGCGCTTCATCCATCGTCTCCATTTGATCTGCTGCTTCTCTTTTGGCAGCTTAGCCATAACAGCTTGTGTAAATCCTTCAGGAGCTTTTATGGTCGAGTTCTGATACTGTAATTCTTTTAGGGTCTCTAAAAGCATCTCGTATTCTTCTTTACACGATTCACATTCTTCTAAATGAGTATAAAAAACATGCTCTTCTTCTTGCGTTGCTTCACCATCGAGTACCTTATTCATCAATTCATCCAATACAGAAGCTTCACACTGCATTTTTATCGTCACCTCGTTTTAACAACCATTTGAAATACTTTCTTCAGCGCTTCTCTGCCTCGATGTATACGAGTTTTTACAGTTGGTACGGGTATGTCCATAATATGGCTGATTTCTTCAAGTGATAAATCTTCAACATACTTTAGTACAATTGCTGTTCTATACTTTTCGGGGAGCTTCATGATCTCTTCTTGCAGTTCATTCCATCGTTCATTTTCAGTAACCACTTGTTCAGGAAGCGGTTCATCCGTTGAGAGCTGATTATACATCGTAGCTCCGTCTGTGCCAGGCACTTCAGCATCTAAATAGTAATCCGGTTTCTTTTTCCTGAGCCTGTCGATGCAGAGGTTCGTAGCAATCCTGAAAATCCAAGTCGAAAATTTATATTCATTATTGTATTTACTTATATTACGGTAAGCTCTTAAAAAAGTTTCTTGTGCTAAATCTTCTGCTTCGTGCCCATTGCCGACCATCCGGAAACAATGCCGGTATATTTTATCTTTAAAAAGGTCTACAATGCCTTCAAACGCTTCCTGGTCTCCTTTTTTGACTTGGGAAACCATATTCGCTACTAAGGCGTCCATCTATTATCACCACTCGGATTTTATTTACGTATCAGTTTGACATTGGTTTCAATAATTTCATTATTTTTTTATTTTATCATGTTGCAGAATTTGACGAAATAAAAAGGTATAATTTTCTAGTCGCAGTGTTTCAAACTAATAAGCCCTGGGAATATTAATCATATCAAATACTTTAAACGATTGAAGAGAGGGGTTGTTTGTATGCATAGAGATGTCTTGATCGAACAAATTGAACACTCCAGACAGCAAATGAATGAGCTTTCAAAGCATCTTCCTTTAATCGCAGAAGAAGTCGTTGAACTTTCTCAAGAAATCGACCAACTACTAAATCAATTCCAACGCATAAATGAAAAAGAACAGTTGCTTCCGTAAAGAGGCAACTGTTCTTATTTGTATTTTATAGAAGTTTTTCTCCAAATAAAGATCCCATTAAGGCGACAGCAACGGTTGCTGTTTTATTCTTTTCATCAAGAATTGGATTTACTTCTACAAACTCTGCTGATGTAATGATTTCTGCTTCTGCAAGCATCTCCATCGCCAGATGACTCTCTCTGTAGCTGATTCCGCCAAGTACAGGTGTACCTACTCCCGGAGCATCATGCGGATCTAAACCATCCAGGTCAAGACTAAGGTGAACGCCATCCGTATGTTTCAAGTATTCGATCGTCTCTTCCATTACTTTTGTCATACCAAGTCGATCAACTTCATGCATCGTGTAAACTTTAATCCCTTTTTCTTTTATGAGTTCTCTTTCCCCTTCATCCAATGAACGTGCACCTATGATAACGATGTTTTCTGGCTTAACTTTTGGTGTATAACCGCTGACGTTCGTTAAGGCATCATGACCAATTCCGATCGAGGCAGCTAAGGGCATTCCATGGATATTACCGCTTGGAGAAGTATCCTCAGTATTTAGATCACCATGCGCATCATACCAGATGACGCCTAGGTTTTCGTAATGCTTAGAAACCCCTGCTAACGTTCCGATCGCAATACTGTGATCTCCACCTAGTATTAATGGGAACTTTTTGTTATCGATTACGCTTGATACCGATTCAGAAAGCTTTTCACTCGCCTCCAAAACGCCGCTCAAGTTTTTAAGGTTACCTTCGTTCTCAATCCTTTGTTTTTCAGGACGTGCAATCTCTATATCCCCTAAATCCTCAACTTGATAATTAAGGTTTTCTAAACGCTCAATAATACCTGCATATCGTATTGCGCTCGGCCCCATATCTACGCCTCGGCGCATTTGTCCTAAATCCATTGGAACTCCAATTACGGAAATATCCTTTAACCACATTTCTTCTTCCTCCCTTATAAAAAACAAAAAACTAACAATATTCCTACTACTATTGTAGCTGTAAGGCTTTTCATGGTTCAACTGGACAAAATTTTGCATAGATATACCAAAAATAGAGTGCTTTTGATTCTGAAATACATATTTATAAGCATGAGATGGAAAAACAAAAAAATAGCATTAATTCGATCCTTTTTAAAAGGGTAAAACGATCGTGTTTTTTTTTGACAATAAAAAAGAAGATGGACAAAACCATCTTCTGAATTTTTTGATATAAAAAAAATCAGACCATTGTCTGATATCCATTGTTTGTTATGTATATGGTGGAGCTTAGCGGGATCGAACCGCTGACCTCCTGCGTGCAAGGCAGGCGCTCTCCCAGCTGAGCTAAAGCCCCAGAGTTAAAATGGAGCGGGTGATGAGAATCGAACTCACGACCAGAGCTTGGAAGGCTCTTGTTTTACCACTAAACTACACCCGCGCATAAATGCATTATAGACTTTTTTCTTGTTTTATATACAAGATACAAGATGGTGGAGGGGGACGGATTCGAACCGCCGAACCCGGAGGGAGCGGATTTACAGTCCGCCGCGTTTAGCCACTTCGCTACCCCTCCACATAAAAAAAGAATCGATCTCGCTATGTTACTGCATCTATCAGCAGTTTCATAAAGAATATTCTTCGTAACAACAATTTTATCTTTGTTTCGGTAAAAATAAAATTGTGGTGCCGGCTAGAGGACTTGAACCCCCAACCTACTGATTACAAGTCAGTTGCTCTACCAATTGAGCTAAACCGGCAAGTAAAAAATGGTGGAGGATGACGGGATCGAACCGCCGACCCCCTGCTTGTAAGGCAGGTGCTCTCCCAGCTGAGCTAATCCTCCAAAGGTTAGTATTCAGTTAAAGAAAAGTTGGTGACCCGTACGGGATTCGAACCCGTGTTACCGCCGTGAAAGGGCGGTGTCTTAACCGCTTGACCAACGGGCCAATCATATTGTTATTATGGAGCTTCCAACCGGGCTCGAACCGGTGACCTCTTCCTTACCATGGAAGCACTCTACCTGCTGAGCTATGGAAGCAAAAAAGGAATGGCTCCACAGGTAGGACTCGAACCTACGACCGATCGGTTAACAGCCGATAGCTCTACCACTGAGCTACTGTGGAATAATAGAATTTAAAATATTTTGAGATGAAACCCAGCGACGTCCTACTCTAACAGGGGGAGACCCCCAACTACCATCGGCGCTGAAGAGCTTAACTTCCGTGTTCGGTATGGGAACGGGTGTGACCTCTTCGCCATCATCACTGGACCTTATATCTCAAAATGTTTTGTCCGGTTGGGACAAGATAAATTTTATTATATTTCCATACATTTTGCAAGAGTTTTTTTAATGATTTTCATCATTTTATGTTCTCTCAAAACTAGATACGACGTTTCCAAACGTTTCATACAATAGTAAGGATAAGCCCTCGACCGATTAGTATCTGTCAGCTCCACGTGTCGCCACGCTTCCACACCAGACCTATCAACCTCATCATCTCTAAGGGGTCTTACTCACTT
>NZ_JAMBOR010000017.1 GCF_023715845.1 Fictibacillus phosphorivorans | reverse complement strand
ATAAAGCGCCCATAATAAAAAGCCTCTGTGAAGAGGCTCATTGAGGTTCATATGAAAATCCCTTAAGAATGGGACTCAATTGAATATTTCTCACAAAATTTATCTCCACTTTATTGACAGAAGTCCAGCCTTCTTGTTTTACGGTACGTGTTTTTTTATTTTGTTACACGTTCGCTCAAAAAGTTCGAGCTACGCTCAGAATAGGCCGTTTTCGCTCAAAAACGCTCACCTACGCTCAACTTTTCCGATCTTCGCTCAAAATGCCCCTGGCTCAGAACATCTCGTTACTCATCATTTTCCTATTAAAAAGAAGCCAAAACGTATGGTTTTGGCTCCCTTATCCCTTATACATACGTCAGCGAGTCCAAAATCTCCTGTAAACTGAGCTCTGCGCATGCCATTGATGTATCTGCTACGCCATAATACATCTTCACAACATCGCCTTCTACAAGAACGCCGCATGAAAACACGACATTGCCAAAGAATCCGTCCACTTCATAATCGGCTTCAGGCTCTAGAATCGGTGTTTCAGATCGGGCGATCACTTTTGCCGGATTCTCTAAATCTAGCAAAACGGCCCCCATGCAATAACGGTCTTCCTTTGATGCGCCATGATAGAGTTCCAGCCAGCCCTTTTCCGTTTTGATCGGTACCGCGCCGCCACCGATCCTGCCGTTATCCCACATGCCATCACGTAGTCCGATCAAATGCTTGTGATTGCCCCAATGAAGGAGGTTCGTAGACTCAGCTACCCAGATCTCCGGTGCGCCCGTGCTTTTTGGAACCGGGCGGTGCAACGCATAATAAAGTCCGTTAATTTTTTCCGGAAAAATTAACACGTCTTTGTTCTCCGGGCAGAAGATCATACCGTTATGCTCCACCTCAACAAAATCTTTCGTAGAAACGAGCGACTCCCCTACACCTGCCGGAGAAACGGCACTGTAGTAGATATAATACGTATCCCCGATCTGAGTTACGCGCGGGTCTTCGATTCCAAACGTCTCGAGTTCATTGGATGGATAGATGAAAGGCTCATCCTCGATCGTGAAGTTTCGGCCGTCCGTACTGCGCGCTAAACGAATATAGGAAAGCGACGTTAAATAAGAAAAGCGTTTGCCGTTTTTCTTCTCACAGATCACACGCGGATCAGAGAAATCATAACGTTCATCGTCTAAGTTAAACGAAAGAATCTCTAGTTCTTTCGTCTTCACATTGTAAACAGGCGCTTTTACCACATTGGGATCATCACTAATCGGGCGCTCTGCCACACGGAGTAGCATGATGACTTCGTCGTTATATGTTGCGATTCCGGCGTTAAACGCTCCGATCACTTCAAAATCGTCACGGTGCGGCTTCACGTCACGAGGCGTAACGAGTGGGTTTTCTTCATATCGATACACATTCATGCTAACATGTCCCCTTATTTTTCAAATTGATTGAACGGATCATTGATTGTAATCTTATGGGCTTCAGCGTCACTGATCCCTGCGTAAAAATCAGCAGTTCCATCCATCTTCCGAACAAGTCCGCCGCTGAACACCACGTCCACTAGATCTGGACGTTTAGAAGCTCCGGCTAAAAAGTCATCGCGGATCGCGATAAGCTGAATTTCTGAATGCTTACCTGTTTCTGGCTCTAGCGCAAACACCATCGGATAATAATGACGGTTTCCTTCTTCATCAAAACTTGCGATGTGGCCAAGGACGCCGAGCAGTCCGTTACGGAGAAGATGAAGCTCGTTCGCACCGCCCCATTCGCCTTCTGCAAACTGACCATCTAAAAGGGGCGCTTCTTCAACCACGTCTATCGTTAATTCTTTTAATGAAGGAAGGTGTGCGAATCCAATTTTTCCGCGACCTCCTTTTTCTCCTTGAGGACGGGTGAGAACTGCAACACTTTCGTCTTTTAATTCTGCCAATCGTAAATCTTTCATCCCGTCTGGACCTTTGAAGAACGGCTGTAACGTTTTTACAGAAGAGCCTTTATAGAAGCCAGTACGCCAGCCAAGTGCTCCTTCTTCCGTCGGATGCGGGAAAATCTCCACTCCACCGAGCACGAGCTCTCCAGCGATTCTTGTTACGAACGGATCCTGAAGTTCAAGTACAGGTGCCCCTTCTCTTGGGGTCCAAACCCCATCACGGTTCACGAAAAAGTAAACCTCTGAATGCTCGGTGTCACGAGCTTCAACTCGCCCTGCGATTACCAACTCTCCTTCGTCTTCAAACGGTGCGGTGATGTTGTAAACATCCCGTTCTCCCACACCTGTAAACGTTAGTTTTTCAGGATTTTCCGGGTGGTCTTTTTCTAAATAAATCTCCACTAATTCTCTACATGTTTTTGTCATAAAGTATCTCCTTAAAGCTATTTAAGCGTAAACTGCATACCTTCTTTGAACTGTTTTGAAAAGAACAAGAACAAGATGATAATCGGAACGGTTAGTAGAACGGACGCTGCGTACATCGGACCTGGGTATCCGCCATATGGTCCAAACATTTGAGATAAAAGTACGTTCAGTGTCAGCAAGCCGTCACTTCTGACCACGATCATATCCCACAATAATTCTGTCCATCTTTCCATGAATAGAAAGAGAAAAACAACGGTTGTGATCGATTTTGACATCGGCAACACGATTTTATATAAAATTTGAAAGTTTGAAGCCCCGTCTAGCTTAGCAGCTTCAATAAAGGTATCCGGGATCGCCCTGAAAAAGTTCGTGTACATGAAGACAGCCCATAGACTCATGGCTTTCGGCAGGATCATTGCCGTATAAGTGTCATAAAGTCCAGCGTTTTGGATGATTAAAAACGTTGGGATCAACAAGATGATCGCTGGGAAGAACATTTGGAACAAGACGGCGTTATTGATGAAGTCCCGTCCTTTAAAGTTCATTTTCGCCAGTGCGAAAGCGACCATTGCGCCTGTTACCATCATGAGTGCGGTCGATGCGGTTGAAACGATCACGCTGTTGAAGAAAGCCTTCAGCCACGGTCTCGCAATTCCAGCCTCTCCGCCTGAGAACAGCCACTCGTACGATCTCATCGTGAACTCCGTCGGCACTAACTTATTATCAACTTGCGTCCAGTCGGCAAACGAGTTCAGCACCATATAGAGATATGGAAAGACCATAACGATCAGCAGTGCAAAAGCGATTAAATATCGAAATGTTAATCCTTTTTTAGACCCAACCATTACGTTTCCCCCACATCTCTAGTAATTTTCTGATGACTAAGATGGATGCGAACGTTACAACAGAAGCGATAATCGCAACAGCTGACGCGTAACCTGCGCTTAAGTTTGTAAACGCTTGTTTAAAAATCTCCATCTGCCATGTGTTTGTAGCATAGTTTGGTCCACCGCCTGTCAGCTGGTAAACCTCGGTGAAAATTCCGAACGAAACACCGATCGATAAGATCAACACGGTAAACAATGCTGGATAAAGCAAAGGTAACGTGATTTTCCAAAAACGCTGTGATGGTGTTACTCCATCGATTGCAGCGGCTTCATACACATCTTTACTGATGCTTTCAAAGCCAGCCGTCAAAATAAGTGCATAGTAGCCGGTGAACTTCCAAGCGATAATGGCCGCAACTACCAAGAGTGCGGATAACGGTGTGCTCAACCAGTCGACCTCGATCCCAAACTTTCTTAAAAAGACGTTGAACGCACTGTTATGTGACAGCAATCCTTTTACGATAAGGGATGAAACAACCCCTGATGCCAAATAAGGAAGGAAGAATCCGATTAGAAACAGTCCTTTAAACTTCGGCAGTCCGTGGATGACGAGCGCTACCAAAAGAGAGGATGCGATAACCATCGGGACGAACGCGGCCATAAACTTGAACGTTACGAAAAAGGCGGCCTGTACACCTGGATGTTTAACCGCTTCTATGAAATTATCAAATCCTTTAAAGTAGTAGACTGGCGAAATTAAGTTCCAGTCCGTAAACGATAGATACATTGACCAGATCAGCGGTATGGCGAAGAAAATCACCGCATATAAAAGGTAAGGACTGGCGAATAGCCAGCCCGTCCCGTTTCTCTTCATCATTTTTTAAGTTCCTCCTTTATGGCCTTCTTCATTTCTTTCCAGCCTTTTTCAGGATCAACTTCTCCCTTCACGATAGGGTTTACAGCGTAACGGCCAATATGTGTTTGAAGCTCATTGTATTTTGCGTTATCAATAGAAGGAATAGCATTCGGAATTGCATCTGCATAAGGCTTCAGCTCAGGATTTTTTTCAAAGAACGCTTTGAACGATTCGTTTGATGAAAGGTCATCACGTGCTGGCGGAAGTTTCGTTGTTTCCAGCCACTTCAGGTCGTTTTCTGGATTCGAATAAACGAAATTCATAAACTCCATCGCAGCTTTTCGCTCTTCTTTAGTTGCTGACGCATAAATGACGATTCCTTTTGTATCAGAAAAAGTGTTCACGTTTTCTGTATCAGCACCATCTGGAACAGGAGGAAGCGAGAGTCCAAACGTTTCGTTGTACTTCATTTCAGGGAACTTTTCTTCCCAATAGCTGAACGTCCAAGGTCCGAGATCCGTAAAGATTCCAAGACCGCTTTCAAAAATATCTGTCGCTTGCTTCGTTAAAATAGCATCTTCTTTTTTGAGGTCACTCATAAGTGTTAACGCGTTTATACCAGCTTCATCATCGGCTACAAACTTATCACCTTCGATAAAATGGTTGCCGCCGGATGCTGCGTCATAAAGCATGAAGAAGTCAAACCATCTTAAGTGTGCCGTCGGGTCTGCAAGTTCAGGTTTTGCCCAAACGTACTTATCAGGATATTTTGCTTTTAGCTTTTTCGCTGCATCGAGCACTTCACTATACGTGGCAGGCATCTTATCCACGCCTGCTTCTTTTAAGATGTCGATTCTCCATCCAAAGAGCATGGGGTTCGAGTAGATCGGCATAACATACTGATTATCATCCGAGAATTTCCAAGTTTTAATCGTGTCCGTCATGCTGCGGTTTTTTATTAGCTCATCCCAGCCGTCTACCTCGTTTAGCGGGACAAGCGCTTTACTCTCAGCAAGCTGAGCGGCGAACCCACGATTAATGTTCTCAGACATGGTTGGAGCACTCTTTCCTGCGATCGCAGATTGGATGCTCGCTTCTGAAGTTGGGCTTTCTTTCATGGGACTCACTTTAACGTCAATCTTCGGGTTTTCCTTTTCGAATTTTTCCGCCATCTCTTTCCAATACACTTGCTGCGTCGGATTTGGCGCTGCCCAGAATTCGATTGTTGTTTTTCCGTCAGCCGATTTCCCTCCGCCGTTTCCGGTTGAACAGCCGGCTAATGCAGACGCTGCGATTGTTGCGGTTAAGAAAAGTGATGCTACCTTTTTCATTCTCATCAGAATATCCCCCTTGTTTTTAGTGATGCGTGGTAATTACATACTCAAATTACGGGCCTGAAATGGTAGCGCTATCATTTCAGGTATTAAAAAAAGCGTGGAACTTCATTACAAAGTACTGGTATGTCATTTTAGTAATTGTTTTGTAACTTTATGTAATGTGATTATTACATGTAAATGTAATGTTGTCAATTGATTTATCAGAATATTTTATGAGAATAAATTCCTTTGTTGGATCAAGAGTGGAGAGGTATTTTGAATTTCTTTTTTTGTTTTTATTTACTTAATCTACCTTTTCGTTTATATTTAAATTTGTAACGTGACAAAAATCACTTTTCGGAAGGTTTGTTTAACTTATGGCGAAAAAAGTATCCATGCAAGACATTGCGGATCATCTAAATATCTCAAAAAACTCCGTGTCACAGGCCCTCTCTGGAAAACCAGGTGTGAGCCCTAGTACGCGTAAAAAAATTGAAGAAACAGCAAAGCAATTAGGTTATCAATACAAGAGGACTCCAGCTAAATCAGAGGTCAAAGGTACGGGCAACATCGGACTGATCGCTTCAGACTTCGCTTTTTCGATGCAGAGCTTTTTTGGCAAGATCTACTTAAGTGTGGAAAAAGAGGCGACGAATAAGGGATTGAATATCCTGATCCAGTCTGTTAGTAATGAGGCGAAGGAGAACCTGACCCTCCCTTCTTTTATAGAGAACAAACAAGTCGATGGTGTACTTATCTTGTCTCACATCAGCACGGAATATATCAACAAAGTCATCGAAACCGGCATTCCAACAGTAACGATCGACCATCATCACCCGCTCATTCAGGCTGATGCCATCCTGACGAATAACCGTTTCGCCGCCTATACGGCTGTGAAGCATCTGATCGATCTGGGTCATGAGAAGATCGCATTTGTTGGGGATACCCGCTATTCCCCGAGTTATCAGGAACGGCTTGAAGGATATTTACTTGCGTTTCAGGAACACGAGCTGGAAGTGGATCAGGACATGATCTTTTCATCTGTCGAGGAAAATGAGAACAATGTTCGTGATTTGGTGGATATGGTTGAGGCACAGCCGACTGCTTGGTTCTGTGTAAACGACGGGCTCGGATTTTTCGTTCAGTCTGCCCTCCAGCAAAAAGGGTTGCGTGTGCCCGACGATGTTTCCGTGTGCAGCTTTGATAACGGGCAGCTCTCAAGGTTAGCGAACCCGAAGATCACAACGATGGATATTGATCTCGAGCTGTATGGCAGAAAAGCGATCGAACAGCTCGTTTGGCGGATGGAGCACACAGATGACCCGATTACAGAACTGCTTTTGCCAGCAAAACTACTAAAGCGTGAATCTACTTCGAAAGTGAATAAATAATAAGATGAGGCCCCTTGGTTACAAGGGGCTTTCATTATGATGCGAAGTTTACGGTACGTGGACTTATTGAGGATTGGCCGGTTTTACGGTACGTGTTTTTATAATCTGTTACACGTTCGCTCAAGAAACGCTCACTACGCTCAGAATCGGCGACCTTCGCTCAGAATGCCTCACTTTTCGCTCAAACGGCCCTTCGTTTCGCTCAAAACCACCGAGTTTCGCTCAAGATTTCCTTAAATGCTATGAAACTCACCTCTAGTGAAGGACTCAGACGCCCTCTAAACGAACTTTTAGTAGAAGGAGTGATGTTATGATCATTAAAGAAGCAGCGGAATCTAGTAAAATAAAAAAATTGAGGCTTTTACATAAGCGTTTTTCACCCGAGCACCCTGTAGCATCCGAAATTGAAGGAGAACTGATGAGGAGCGTTGCCGGTTATAAAGGTGAAAAATCCCTCGATTTTCATTTAGATCTACTACCAAAGGACGAAACTTTCATTTTCCACGATGTCCGTCTCCCCTTTGGCTCCAGCCATTTTCAAATCGATGTCCTCATATTAACTTCATCATTTTTTCTGATTATCGAAGTAAAGCATATTTCTGGCACTCTTCTCTTTGATCAAGAATTCCATCAACTTATCCGCACGTATAAAGATATCGAGGAAGTCTTCCCTGACCCCATTTCCCAACTTTATCGGCAAACTCATTTGTTCAAAGAATGGTTGAGCCTCCATAAATTCGCACCGGTTCCGATTGAATCCATCGTGATCATCAGTAACCCCCATTCCAAAATTATGTCCTTGCCGAATGAGAGGAATATCTCCAAGTTTGTCACCCATAGCACGAACCTGCTTGCTAGATTCCACACCTACCAAAATCAGTATTCCAATGAAGTGATTCATAAAAAAGACATCAAGAAGTTAACAAGGCTTCTGCTTAAACATCATAATCAAACCGATCAAGATCTTTTTTCCAAATTCATGATTACGCCGAATAATCTGATTAAAGGCGTGGCTTGTCCCGCATGTAGTAAAATTCCCATGATCCGTGTGAGAAGAAAGTGGTTCTGTTTGAGTTGCGGACATTATTGCAATCGTGCACACATCGAAACGTTGAAAGAATATGCCCTGTTAATTAGCCCAACACTATCCATTCATGAGTGCTGCGACTTCCTTCAGATCTCTTCCCGCCACTTGGCTAAACATCTTTTGAATGACCTCCATATTTCAGCAACGAAACTTGGAAAGTATAAGGTATATCATCTGAATGAGTTAGAGTAGCTATTTTTACGGTACGTGTTTTTATAATCTGTTACACGTTCGCTCAAGAAACGCTCGCTACGCTCAGAATCGGCGATCTTCGCTCAGAATTTCGATTCTTCGCTCAAAACCCCTTCCGTTTCGCTCAAAATCCCGGAGTTTCGCTCAAACCAAACCCCAAACACAAAAAAACAACCGGAATCACACAAGAATCCCGGTTGTTTTCCTATTAAATCGTTGGATGAGACACGATAAACTTCGCATTGCCGTTCATTCCGAAGTTTTTCACAGTAGACGGCACGATAAAGTGATCGCCTTTTTTAAATGTGGAAGAAGATTGACCTTCAATCTTCAACTCTCCTTCTCCTTCTAGCACGCTTACTAAAAGATATGAAGGATTTTCTACAGTGCTTACTGAACCTTCAAGATTCCAGTGGTATACCGTAAAGTAGTTCTCTTTGATCAGTTTCTCGATCTTCAACCCTTCGTTCGCTGATAAAACGGGTTCGAAGTCGGCATCTTGATGCGGAATCATCGCAACTTCGATTGATTTTTCGATATGAAGTTCGCGTGTGTTTCCAGCATCATCTGTGCGGTCATAGTCATACACGCGGTATGTGATGTCAGAGCTTTGCTGCGTCTCAAGAATCATTGTCCCCGCGCCGATCGCATGGATCGTCCCGTTTGGTACATAGACGAAATCGCCTGGTTTTATAGCCACTTTACGTAACAGATCGTTCCAGCGGCCCTCTGCAACCATCTCTTCAAACTGCAGCTTTGAACTAGCATGATGACCGTACACCAATTCTGCGCCTGGCTCGCAATCGATCACGTACCAGCATTCTGTTTTACCGAATGCCTCTCCTTCTTCTTCGCGCGCATATTCGTCATCCGGATGCACTTGAACAGATAAATCTGTCTTCGCGTCTAAAATTTTCACCAATAAAGGAAAGTCTTCTCCCTCTTGATCTGCGAAAAGTTCGCGATGCTCGTCCCACACTTGATCAAGTGTTTTTCCTTTTAATGGTCCGTTCACGACTTCACTTGGTCCGTTGGAGTGAGCCGAAATTCCCCAGCACTCTCCTGTTGTTTCAGACGGAATATCATAGCCGAACTCTTCTCGGAGCTTTGTTCCGCCCCAGATTCGGTCTTTGAATACAGGTTTTAGAAAAATTGGTTCTTTATACACTTTTACAACACTCCCTATCTGGGTTTACTATTCCCCATTTTAAACGTTTGTTCAATGATAAGCCACCTGTATCGAAAATTCGAGACTAGAAATAATTACTATCGGGAAACAATGGGTATGGAGGTTTGACATTAAAGCGTTTTCCTTTATACTAAACCTTTATAAATATCCAAATATTCTGATTTATTTACATATATAGACAGGGGAGAAGATGATGGAATTTAACTTGCAACCTTTAGGTGACAACAGTGTAATCATCGAGCTCGGTGAAGACATCAGCCGGGACATTCAGCAAAAAGTAAAGAAAGTCTCCTCTTTTTTAGAGCAACAGTCCTTTGACTGGATGGTCGAGTACGTTCCTGGGTTTACAACGGTAGCCGTTTTTTATGACCCTTGTAAAATCGAAGCAAAAACGCTTCCTTATGATGAAGTGTGCGAAGAATTGAGCGCACATCTAGAAAAACTAGCCGTAGAAGAAGGAGCAGAACCGCGAATTGTTGAGATTCCTGTCTGCTATGGCGGAGAATTCGGACCGGATCTAGAAGAAGTAGCCGAACGAAACGATTTAACGCCTGAAGAAGTGATCGACATTCATTCAAACGGTGAGTACATCGTTTATATGATTGGTTTCGCCCCTGGCTTCCCTTATATCGGCGGGATGGATGAGCGGATCGCTGCGCCAAGACGAAAGAATCCGAGGCTTAAGATTCCAGCAGGGTCTGTAGGGATTGCAGGCAAACAAACCGGAGTCTATCCGATCGAAACACCTGGCGGATGGCAGCTGATCGGGAAAACACCACGCAAGCTTTTTCTTCCGGAAGGCGAAACCCCAAGTCTACTACAAGCCGGAGACCAGATAAAATTCGTACCCATTTCAGTAGAAGAGTTTCAAAGTTGGGAGGAGAAAGAGAATGATTAAGATTACAAAACCTGGCCTCCTTACTAGTGTTCAAGATTTTGGCCGGTACGGCTTTCAAAAGTACGGTGTGATCGCGAGTGGTGTCATGGACTCAACCGCTCACCGGATAGCAAATCTTTTAGTTGGCAATGATGAAAATGAAGCAACACTAGAGCTTACACTACTCGGACCTGACATGACCTTTACAGAAGACACATTAATTTCGATCTGCGGTGGAAACCTCTCTCCTTCTGTTGATGGAAAGCCCGTAAAGTTGTGGCGATCTGTTTTAGTGAAAGCCGGGAGCAAGCTGAAATTCGGAGGATGTAAAACAGGCTGCCGTGCCTATTTAGCAGTCGCGGGCGGTTTTGATCTGCCTGAAGTGATGAACAGCAAATCAACATACATACGAGCTGGAATCGGCGGGTTTAACGGAAAGCCGCTTCAAACCGATGATGAGCTTCAACTCGGAAAGCCAAGTGAATTCGCGGATCAGATTACAAAAGGACTTGCGGCTGAATTAGATGGCCAAAAATTTGCGGAGATGCAATGGACGATCGCATCCGAATTTACGTCAACAGCTGCTTCAAAACCGAAAGTACGCGTGATGAAAGGCAGACAGTACGACTGGTTCACGCACGAAAGCCAGATGAAGCTTTTTACCGAATCATTTGAGGTAACATCACAATCCGACCGGATGGGTTACCGCTTGAAAGGACCTGAACTTCAACTCGAAAAAGAACAAGAAATGCTTTCAGAAGCGGTGAATTTCGGGACGATTCAAGTGCCGTCTGAAGGGAATCCGATTGTGCTACTAGCAGACCGACAAACGACTGGCGGTTATCCGAAAATCGGGCAGATCGCAACGGTCGACCTTCCGATCATGGCGCAGTTGAAGCCTGGCGACAAAGTACAGTTTACCGAAGTTTCACACGAAGTCGCTCAACAGCTCTATTTAGACCGTGAAAAACAACTCCATCAATTGAAACAAGGAATCTCACTAAAAATCAAACAAGAATTGAAGTAATTTAGGAGGAAAAGGATGAAGAAAGAATCAAAAGCTAGTATACTGCTTGGCGCTGCGTTTTTGATGGCGACGTCAGCTATTGGACCTGGATTTTTAACACAAACGACGCATTTTACGTCCATCCTCGCCGCCAGTTTTGGGTTTGTTATTTTAACATCCATCATTATTGATATTGGTGCGCAGATGAACGTATGGCGGATTATCGCCGTTTCTGAAAAAAGAGCACAAGATATCGCAAACGAAGTCCTGCCAGGACTAGGTATATTCTTGGCGATTTTAATCATCATTGGCGGTCTTGCCTTTAATATCGGTAACATCGCTGGAGCTGGTCTTGGGGTAAACGTGCTGTTTGGTGTCTCACCTGAAATGGGTGCGTTGTTAAGCGGTGTGATCGCGATCTTGGTTTTTGTTGTAAGGGAAGCCGGAAAAGCGATGGACCGCTTCACACAAGTGGCCGGTTTTGTCATGATCGCGTTAACTATTTATGTTATGTTTACCGCTCAGCCACCTGTTGGAGAAGCAGTTGTTAAAACATTCGTTCCTGACACGATTGATATCCTTGCGATCGTAACCTTAGTTGGTGGAACAGTCGGCGGATACATCACATTTGCGGGTGCCCACCGTTTGCTTGATGCAGGAATCAAAGGAAAAGAAAGTTTAGGCGAGGTTACGAGAGGATCTGTTACAGCGATTGGGATCGCGTCAATCATGCGTATCTTTTTATTCCTAGCGGCATTCGGTATCATAGCGCAAGGTTTAACCCTTGATCCAAAGAACCCGCCAGCTTCCGTGTTCCAGTTAGCTGCTGGAAATATTGGATATAAAATGTTCGGTGTCGTCATGTGGGCCGCGGCGATTACTTCTGTAGTAGGTGCTGCATACACGTCCGTCTCATTCATTCGTACGTTGAACCCGATGATTGAAAAATACCATAAGTGGGTCATCATCGGATTTATCGTCATATCCACGATTGTTTTTGTGAGTGTTGGAAAACCCGTTAAAATTCTGATCTTAGTTGGTGCGTTGAACGGACTCATCTTACCGATCTCACTTGGTGTTATGCTCATTGCCGCATACCGTCCGAAGATTGTCGGCGACTATAAGCATCCGAAGTGGATGACAGCTTTCGGCGTACTGATCGTCGTTATGATGGCCGCGATGAGTGTTTATACCCTATACAACGAACTTCCAAAGCTGTTTGCTTAATTTCATAAAAAAGGGGAGTTTTGATGAGCGTTATTAACAAATATAGTCCAGCCGAAGCACGTGAGATGATAAGAAACAAAGAGTGGCGTAAACCGACGAGCGGACTCGCTAATGGTTATACGCAAGGAAATTTGGTCGTTTTGCCAAAAGATTTAGCCTTTGAATTTCTATTGTTCTGTCAGCGAAACCCGAAACCTTGTCCTGTGCTGGATGTGACGGAACCTGGTTCAGCGGTTCCAGCTCTTGTCGCTCCTGATGCAGATTTACGAGTGGATATTCCGAAATACCGCGTTTACCGTCGAGGTCAGTTAGTTGAGGAACGGGAAGACATCACTGACCTTTGGGATGACGAAATGGTCGGCTTTCTGCTCGGCTGCAGCTTCACGTTTGAACATGCGTTGATGAATAACGACATACCGGTTCGTCACATCGAGCGTGGATGCAATGTTCCGATGTTTAAAACGAACATCGAATGCGTTGAAGCCGGTCGATTTAAAGGTCCGATGGTCGTGAGCATGCGGCCGATTCCTGAAAAAGACGTCGTTCGGGCCGTTCAAGTCACAAGCCGCTTCCCTTCTGTTCACGGTGCCCCCGTTCATATCGGAAATCCCGAAAACATCGGGATCTTTGATTTATATCAGCCCGATTTCGGCGATCCCGTACAGATCCATGAAGGCGAAGTTCCGGTGTTTTGGGCATGCGGGGTAACTCCTCAAGCGGTTGCGATGCATGTGAAGCCAGAAATTATGATCACCCACGCACCTGGGCACATGTTTATTACCGATGTGCGTGATGAGAAGTATGGCGTCTTATAAAAAATGTATAAAAGTGTCCCCGAAAAGGTGGCACTTTTTCGTTTTGCGCGAAAAGCAGGGCATCTTGCGCGAACGTGTAACAGATTAAAAGAACACGTACCTTAAAATCCATTTTTTGCTTTTAGTGTGCTTCCTTCATGAGCTTCATTCCGGATACACCACCGAATTCAGCAGCCCGCCCACAATTATGATCATCGCTGACAAGTAAAACCATAGCATCAGCACGACTAAACTTGCCACTTGCCCGTAAAGCGCTGAATAATTACTACCGCTCACATAGGAAGCGAATCCCATCGAGACGAGCTGCCAGCAGATGGTTGCAAAGAACGCGCCTGGAACGGCTTTTCTAAATCCAAGCTTGATGCTCGGTGCGAATGAATAGAGCACGAGGAAAAAGACCAGCAAAAAGATAGTCCCAATCCCCCACTGCACGACGATCCACACCCTTTGGAGCTCCACAATCGAAAAAATATCATCTAAATAAACCCTCAGCACTTTTTCAAAAACCGGAACAATCACCGAAAACAACACCGCGATCATAAAGCCGATTGTCAACATGAGACTTTCGAATAGTTGTTTAACCACATTTTCATTATTTCGAACCTCATACGCATCATTCAATATGCGTTTCATACACTGCAAGCCCATCGAAGACAGCCACAATGTCACCACTAAGCTGAGCGAAAGGAGATTTCCCTCTTGCCTTCTCACCGTATAAGATAGTGTCTTCTCGATCAGCGCGTATGTCGCATCAGGAGCATAAGGCTGGATCAGTTCCAAAATATTGCCCTCATTCAGTGGCAGATACGTCATCAACGAATAGATCACCAACAGAAATGGAAAAACGGACATTAGAAAATAATAAGCCATCTGAGCAGATAAATCGTACACTCTCATCTTAAAAAAACGGTCGCTCAAATGATTTAGGATCTCGACGATATTCATGATGCAGCACCTCTCATCTCATGTAAGCCAGTCCGTAACACTTCTATTCTAGAATACGCAGAGAGCTGTCCGTTTAGGTCACTTTTTTATAGAAAGACAGGTTTCTATGTTACTATTTTGAGAGGAAACATTTTCAAAAGGAGATCACAAAATGTAGAAACTTTACATCCTTTCACTTCTGTTATGGAGGGTTTTTTACTGTTATGGAGCGTTTTTTACTCGATTTCACTCTACCGCTACGCTCAAGGAACCGGTTAAAGGAACAACACCATCCTGTTGTCCTTAAGTTTTTACATACTTGCAATCTTTCTCAACAAAGGCTTTAATAAACCATTAATCAGCGTCGCCTTAGTACATGTGATCTTTATCTTAGATTTTCTCGGTCGATTTTTACCTAAATAGATTGCTAGTCTAGGATCAGAAATTAAAAAGAGGGCCTCCATCAGAGGCCCTCTCTTATCCTATTATTCTATTCCTCGAGCAGCTGCTTTTACTAGCTCAACCGTCTGATCAACCGTGTTTTTACGGAAATTCTTAAACTCATCCGTGATGTAAACGGATTTGTCTTCCGGATAAAACTCCTGCTCTGCGATGTGCAGGTGGCCACCCGGGATATCGGTAGCACCTAGACCGAGTCGCACGCGGTTGGAACGGTACATGCTTTCGTTTGATAAGTAGCTGCCTCCACCGCCTGCTCTTGCTTTTGAACCGGGAGTCGGACCGCCGTCATGACAAACGGCAGGATCATCAAAGTTCGGCGGCAGCCATTCACAAACTTCATCGTTTCGCAGCACCTGCCATGGCCCTGTTCCTGCTGCAATCATCTCTTCATATGGAAGGGTGGTTTCGATGAATTCCGGAAGTGGATCTGGCATCGGCCAATGAGAAACGACCGGAGTTACCTCGGCCCGTTCTTCCAGCTTGTTGTCAGCTCCAGTGTGCCAACGGCCGGCATATCCTTCGATCGCCATTTTACGTGGTCCGCCCTGACTGATCGTCATGATCAAGTCCACGCGCTTTGGCCCTTCTTTTAAAAACGGACCGAACGTATCTTCAACGATTCCCTCTTCAAAATCGTCCCATCGCACCGGAAAATTCGCTGCTTGGATCACTGCTAGTCCATCATCCGTCCATACTAAACGACCATCCAGCTGTAATCCGCTTGCGCCTGAAGGGTTCGAACGCCGAGGTTCCTGCTCCAATCGATACGGATCAAAACCGCTCACGAGAACACGCTTCACTCGTTCACCCTTCGGAAAATGAACGGTTGTGATCCCACGTGATGTGTATTCAAGATTTTTCATTAGCTGTTCGCGTTTTTCTTCATCTACTTTAAAATCAGGATCCCATTGTCTTAGTGCACTGGTCATGCTGAGTCTCGCCCAGTATAACGGACGATCATCATATGTATCGAGCTCTCCTAGATCAGGCCGCTTCCCCTGAGCACGGTCGACCGCTGTATTCCATAGCTTCGTTCCGTGTCTCTCGATTAACTTCTCCGCTTGTTTTTCACTTTTTGCCGAACAAAGATCTTTCTTAAACCTATCGACGTATGGAGTAAACTCGCTTTCTTCTAAAATCTGCTGCGGAATCGGCTTCCCATCCAGAAGCCGTTGTTCCTCTGGAGTTAATGGAACACTTGCATCATAACAGCTTGTCTTGTCTTTTCCTTTTGCCTCTGCGGTTTGAGAACTGAAAACTATCATACTGCACAAAAACGTTATCCCTACAATAAGTAATCGATCAGCTTGTATCCTCACAATAGCCCTCCTCTTTCAACTTATTGTAGAATAACAATAAAATCGTTTAAATAGTATGAATTGTTTAAAAACGATGAAGTGACGATTCGTTCTCCGTCCTCATGCCCGGGTACAATTGATTATATTCCTCCTCCCACGCTCAGCAAGATGACCAATAAAATAAATGCTACCCTTATCAAACGATCTTCCGTTACCGTTTTTAACAAACCTAACAACACAACTCCCGTCACGGGATCTTTATCCACCAATAAAATCACCATGAAATCCAATAAAAGCAGCGCGTTTTCGATTGAAGGCAATTGTTGTTCATCCATGTCATCACCTAAGTTTTTAACTAGTGTATTTCAGCAGGCACTTTTATGTGATTTTCCATTTAAATCATGTAAGCTGTACACATCATAATTTTTGACAGGGATGAGATGTGAATGGAAGCTACACAAAATTATAAACAGTCTACGATCGTAACACTGCTTCTTGCCGGAACATTTATTGCAATATTAAACCAAACGCTGATGATCACCGCGATACCGCCGATCATGGAAGAGATGAAAATCACCGCGAACAGTGCACAATGGCTGACAACGGTGTTTATGCTAGTCAACGGGATCATGATTCCGGTCAGTGCGTTTTTATTAGAGCGCTTCACGACAAGACAGCTATTTCTCTCTGCTATGAGCGTATTCGCTTTTGGAACATTAGTTGCCGGGTTGGCTCCAAACTTTGAGATGCTTCTATTAGGAAGGGTCATCCAATCAAGCGGAGCTGGCGTCATGCTGCCGTTGATGCAGACCGTCTTCCTTATGATTTTCCCCGTGAACAAACGCGGATCTGCGATGGGCTTAGTCGGTCTAGTGATCTCCTTTGCGCCAGCGATCGGCCCCGCTTTATCAGGCTGGGTGACGTCGCATTACTCGTGGCGTTTATTATTTTTCATTATTCTGCCGATCGCAATCATTGATATCGTCATCGCTTATTTTGCTTTAAAAAATGTGACAGAGACAGCTAAAACGAGGGTTGATGTTTTATCCATCATCTTGTCATCGTTCGGTTTCGGGGGACTTCTTTACGGATTTACGTGTGCAGGAAACCTAGGATGGACAGCTTCAAGCACCTTATTGTGGCTCGCGATCGGAGTGGTGGCGCTTGTCATTTTCATCATAAGACAGCTTCGATTAAAGCATCCGATGCTCGAGTTCCGTGTTTTTGCTAATTCCGTCTTTCCGCTTACCGTCGCGATTGGGATGATCACGTTCATGGGACTGATCGGAGCCGAGACGATTATTCCGCTCTTTATGCAGAACATGAGGGATTTTACAGCGTTTGAAGCAGGTTTGGCACTGCTCCCAGGCGCACTGATCACGGGGCTTTTATCCCCGATCACGGGACGCCTCTTTGATAAATTCGGTGCGAGGTGGCTTGCATTTACTGGCTTGACCATTATCACGGGCTCATCTTTTGCATTCGCGACACTCAGTCCATCTACATCCTTTACGTTCATCACGGTTATGTACAGCATCCGGATGCTCGGACTTGGGATGGTGATGATGCCTGTGGCGACCGCTGGTTTAAACCGTTTACCGAAACGATTGATCCCACATGGCGCAGCGATGGATAATACGATGAAAATGATTGCCGCCTCAGTTGGGACGGCGATCTTAGTAACGGTCATGACAACCGTTGCAAATAACGCCGAAAATAACCCTGAAGTTTCTTATCCGGATATGTACGGGGCAAACATGGCGTTCATTGTGGTTGCTGTTTTATCCTTACTCGGACTGATTACTTCGTTTTTTATTAAGAATGAAAAGGCGGAGGAAGAGTCTGCGGAGTCTTGAATCAATTGATTAGGAGGGCTGACAAAAGTCAGCCTTCTTTTTTTGGATGAATGGAGATTTTACGGTACGTGTTTTTTTATTCTGTTACACGTTCGCGCAAGATGACCCACTTTTCGCTCAAAAACCTCGAGTACCGCTCAGAATCGCTGAGCTACGCTCAAGATTCCTGATCTTCGCTCAAAATGGGTGGGTTTTCGCTCAAACTTGCTGTTTCGTAGCTTACTTACCACTTAAAAACACCTTGATACGCGGTCATTTCGCTTGGAGTTCGTAACTTAAATCTAGTTTTGATTCATCAAAACGTCCTTTTTCTCTTGTTTGATATAAAAAGAGGCTTGAACTCTCAAAAGCTTTTGAGGAGTCAGCCCCTATCGTTATGGCAATAACACTAACAATCTTTTAAAAAATCGCATTCGCAACAAGAAGTGAAACCAGCCCGACGAACCAACAGATGGTGGTCGGTACAGACCATACCATGATTTGTTCTTTTACATCTTTTATGCCTAGCATTCTGTTAACAACCCAGAATAGACTATCGTTAAAATAAGAGAAGACCATTGAACCCATTGCGGCAGCTTGTGCGGCTAATGCCATGTTTACGTCAAGCTGTGAAAGGATCGGTGCTGAAATGGATGCTGCTGTGATCATCGCTACGGTTCCGCTTCCTTGAACAAGTCGTACGATCGTCGCTACAAAGAATGGGATTAGAATGGCTGGTAACGTTAAATCAGCGATACTTTTAGCGATATAATCACCTGCTCCACTTTCACGAAGTACATTCCCAAGTGCACCACCTGCACCTGTTACGAGAAGGATGATACCTGCTGTTTGGATCCCCTCTTCCATTCGATTAATAGAATCACTACGGCTTAAATTGCCAGCTAATAAATAGATGGCTGCAAGTAAACCAATGCTGACTGCAATAATCGGTTTTCCTAAGTAAATGAGAATACCATAAAAGCCTGAAGTTAGTTCGAGAGCGGTTAATGTCGTATTTAGAAAGATTAATAGAATAGGCACAACAATCGGCATAAGCGAGCGACCTAGTGAAGGAAGTTCAGTCTCTCTTGTACTCGCTAATTCGACAAATTCTTGATATGCCGCTTGTTTATCTGGTCTCGTAAAACCAAGTTCAGTATCATCTGGAACTTGGTAGATTCTTTTGCCTAGCCATTTTGCATAAAGGACACCCGCAATCATAGTCGGTACAGCAAAAACAAGCCCGAGACCAATCATTAAGCCAATATCCACCCCGAAGATACCTGCTACTCCAAGAGGGCCGGGTGTAGGTGGTACTAAAGAGTGTGTGATGACAAGACCTACTGCTAATGCAACACCTAACGAAATCACGGATTTTCCTGTCTTTTTAGAAAGTGCTTTTACAAGTGGATTTAAAATAACAAACGCTGAATCTACAAAAATAGGAATGGACACAAGATAACCCGCTATCGCCATGGCCCATTCTTCTTTTTTCCTGCCGACAAATTTGATTAATGAGTAAGCTAATGTTTCCGCAGCTCCTGAAACCTCAAGAATTCGTCCGATCATGACACCTAGACCAATGACGATACCAATGGATGCTAACGTGCTTCCGAATCCGGCAGAGATGGTATCCGCCACTTTCCCTGGCTCCATGCCGCCTACGATTCCTGCGATGGAAGCTGCAATAATCAAAGCTAGAAACGCATGTACTTTCGTTTTTAATACAAAAAAGATTAATGCAATAACACCAAGAACTAAACCAGCTACCATTTGTGCTCCTGAAACTTCCATGTTAGTGCCCCCTATTTTGTAAGCGCTTTTATTTCACTTAATAAATAGTGAAGGGCAAAACTGCACCCTTCACCTTATGCATTTTTATAAGCTGTTCGCTGTAAACTTTGGTGCGTATTGAGCGGCAAGCTTGATGCATTGCTCCATACTCGTACTTTCTGCAATGTTCTTACCTGCGATATCAAACGCCGTTCCATGATCTACAGATGTTCGTAGGAAAGGTAAACCGTTTGTGATTGAAATCGTTCCATGGAAATCTGTCATCTTCGCTGCGATATGACCTTGATCATGATAGAGAGATAGAACAGCATCATATTTTCCGTTTAGTGCTTGGAAGAATACAGAGTCAGCCGGAACGGGACCTACTACGTTGATTCCGTCTGCAGCAGCCAGTTCGATACCTGGTCGAATCTGTTCTACTTCTTCCCAGCCGAACAATCCGCCTTCCCCGCCATGAGGATTCAAGCCAGCAACCGCCCATCTTCGGTTCTCAACACCAAGTCGAGCCAGTGCTCTGTCACAGCGGATCAAATAATCATGTACGCGTTCTTTCGTCATCGCGTCAATCGCATCTTTTAATGACAAATGACGGGTTAAGAAGAAAATTCTCATCCCTCTTACTTCAAACATCGTTAACGGGTCGTTTGAACCAGCTAACGCTTCTAGCATTTCTGTATGTCCGATATAAGGAACATTAGCGGCCTTTAGTGATTCTTTATTGATTGGAGTTGTAGCAAGTGCTTTTACTTCTCCTGCCATAGCAAGTTCAACTGATTTTTTGATATATTCAAAAGCTCCCTGGCCGCCTTGTGCCGACACCTGACCGTATTGAAGCTGATCCATATCAATATTGTTTAAGTTGATAACATCAACGGTTCCTAACTCATACTTTCCTTCTTGAGGTGAACTTACTTCATTTATCGTTAGATCTGCTCCAACAATTGCAATGGATTTTTCTAAAACATCTGCATCCCCGATGACCAGTGGTTTACTTACATCATAGATCTCTTTTTTCGTAAGAGACTTCATGGTGATTTCAGGTCCGATACCTGCAGGATCACCCATTGGAATAGCAATGATTGCTCTTTCGTTTGTTGTTGTCGTCATGTTTAGTTCCTCCTCGAAATTTATCTATCTTTTCGTTTTAAAAAACTTGTTTGGTTGATTTTTGATTGGTTAATAGATGCTTAATGATCGTATGGATCGCTTTTTTATCGCCAACCATACCACCCTTTGTGGCTATTGGGAGGCCATCAAAATACCCTCCCATGAACTCTCCATAAGCAACGAGTGGAAGGATCTCGTCTTTTAGTTTGATTCCTTCCGCTCTTCCCACTGAACATAGGGAAGCGGTAACATCTCCTCCACTTGAGAAGCATCCGCCGATTTCATATGAAGTAGATTGAATAACGACGCGCGTAACCTTTCCTAATCCATCCGCGATTCGTTTTGCCAGTTGGTCTTGACTCACACCTTGTTCTGCAGATAAACGTTTAAGATCTAATCGTTCAGCTGCAGGCGAATTGGTCGTGATCACAAGAATATCTTGCAATTGAATTTGTGCTAAAGCTTCTTGTACCACCCGATCCACTTCGGTTTCCCAGCTTTCTGAAAGGCTTGCTAGTTTATGTGCATCTACATAAATAGGTATCGCATCCGTTTTATTGATCAAGTAATCCAGTTGCTCTGCGCTTAACGACGTCACACTCCCAACGGTTACGATAACCTTTTTGCTTTGTGTGTGCTGACTTGTAAAAGCGTTTGAATAGTAGGCAGTTAGCGGTCCCGGGTCGACCGGTACGAGCTGATAATCCTCTATTAAAGCCATGGCATGTGCGATATCTTCAATCTCTTCGTCGGTCACCGCATCCATAACGATAATTCTGTTCCCTTCTTGAATCTGTTTCTTCAGATCTTGTAGGATGACATCTTTGCCTTGAAGGACCGTTTCAAGACCAAGATGAGCTACAGGATGTTCACTTTGTTTTTTTATAATAGAAGGAACATACGATTCAGTCAGCGGTGTTACCGGATCATTTGCTACATCAGTCGCTTGAACAGGTACACCGTTCACAAGAAGATAACCGCCGGATGTGATACGGCTTGAATCAGGAAACGATGCTACAACGATGGCAATTGATTTTTCCCCAAGTTCGTTTAGAACCTTGTCTACTTCAATTCCGATGTTTCCTCTTACCGTACTGTCGATGCGTTTACAGATCACATCTGCTCCCCAAATTTTTAGGTTCTCGATTGACTTTTTGATCCGCATTTCTGCCACATCTTTTCTGGCATATCGACTATCTGTATCAATACAAACGGCGTTATAGCTTCCTGATCCAAGAGGCTGATCATAATAAACCATCGTCGCCGCCTCAAAACCTTGTTTCACAAGTTTAACTCCCGTCGCGTTCGCACCGGTTAAATCATCCGCAATGACACCGACTTTCATGATTACTCACCACCTTCAACGGTTACAACATCGAGATATTCACTCAATTTCTCTTTTAAATCATGTGTAAGACTGTAATCCGTAATGACACCTGAGATCTGTTGTAAATCACATGCTTTTGTAAGAGATTTTTGATCAAACTTGCTTGAATCAGCGACTAGCCATGTTTTTTCAGAGGCTTCGATCATAAGCTTTTTTATGGAAGCCTTTTCAAAAGTAGGTGCGGTCACTCCTGCTTTAACGTCAATCGCATGAGCACCTAGGAAAAAGAGATCAACATGGATGTGTTTCAGTATTTGTTCAGTCACGGGGCCGAATAGGGTTCCAACTTTATTCTGCAATTCGCCGCCTGTCACAATCACCTTTACATTCGAATCGATCAGCTCCGCTGCAATTTTTATATCATTGGTGATCACTGTGATTGTCTTTTTTTCTTTAAGCAATTTTGCGATTTCCAAAGTTGTGGTCCCTGAATCCAAAAGAATGGTTGAATGCTCTTGTATCAATTCAACCGCTTTTTGAGCGATCCATTTCTTTTGCGCATTGAACTTCCCTTCCTTGGAGGCAAATGATGATTCAACAACGAGCGGTTTATTTAAGATCGCACCACCGTGTGTCCGAATAATCTTGTTGTTTTCTTCTAGATAAGCAAGATCCCGCCGAACCGTCATCGCGGAAACATTTAGTTCACGTACAAGATCTTCAATATCTATTTTTCCTTTAGCATTCAATTGTTTAAGAATTTCATTTCGACGCTCTTTAGGCATCTTCATCATCACCTTTGTTTATTTCAAACATTTCTTAATTATTATATTGTTCTAAATGAACATAATTGTCAACTTTTTTTAGAGCGTTTGTTCAAAAGTAACATTAAAGTGTTATTTTTGATTATTTTTTCAAACAAAAAAGCTGGTCTATCGCGTCATTTTCAAACACTTTGGAACCAGCTATCATTATTTTATAGACTTTCGCCAATTTTACGAACCGTAATTTCTGAATCCTCAAGCGTCTGCCTGATTTTTTTTGCGAATGATAGCGCATGAGCTCCGTCTCCGTGGATACAAACGGTATCTGCTTTGATATCTGCGTCGACATTCTGCTGGGTCATGACTTTCCCCTCTTTTACCATGCGGATGACTTGAGCGACTGCCTCGTCGTCATCTTCAATCATACAGTTCGGCAGCTTTCGGGAGGTCAATGTACAATCCTGCTGATACGTTCGATCTGCAAAAACCTCTGATGCTGTTCGAAGTCCTGCTTTCTCACCCGCTTTTACAAGCTCGCCACCAGCAAGTCCGAACAAGATCAAATCTGGATTCACCTTATAAACCGCTTCTGCAATAGCTTCTGACAGGTCGCGATTCACCGCGGCCATGTTGTAAAGTGCTCCATGCGGCTTCACATGCTGGATGGTCCCGCCTTCTGCCTGAACGAACGCCCATAACGAACCAATCTGATACACGACCATCTCATAGGCTTCTTGAGGTGAGACATCAATATTACGGCGGCCAAAACCAGCCAGGTCAGGTAATCCAGGGTGAACACCGATTCCCACGCCATGCTCAAGAGCCAGCTTCACCGTTTTTCTCATAGTCGCTGGATCACCAGCATGAAAGCCGCACGCAATGTTAGCTGACGTTACATACTTTAAAATCTTTTCGTCCGTTCCGAGTTTGTAAGCCCCAAAACTCTCGCCCATATCGCAGTTAATATCAATAACACTCATGCAAAAACCTCCTCGAATTTAAACACATGCTTAATTACCCCAACTGTACGACAAGTTTTATGTATTGTAAAATGATTCGAAACGTACTGATTTGAATCATAAGGTTTCCCATATAGAACGGAGACAAAAACAGAAAAGCTCCTTGATAGCAAGGAGCTTTTCATGAATTCATGTCATTTTACGATGTAATTCTGCAAGCTGGTCATACATTCTTGTTGTTAAGTCTCTTAAAACGGGGAAGTAAGGACGTATTTTATGGTGACGCTGGATATCTATCTCTCCTACCGTGATACATTCTCCTTCATATGGAGCTTTACATACAATCGGTGTTCCTGGTATTTTGGTTTCTTTATCCCCAGCACCGATTATACAGCCTCCACCCCAATACTCGGTATCCCCTTCATTACCAACTAAGTTCGTATAAACAAAATTAACCGTGTTCTCCATAGCTCTGACCTTTACAATGGGTTCAAAAATATCTTTTTCAAAAGAGGGAGAACCTGAAATGCCAACAATGATATCTGCTCCTTTTAAAGTCAGCATTCGAGCCAATTCCGGAAAGAAAATATCATAACAGATCAGTAGACCGATTCTGCCGATTGAAGTATCAAAAACAGGAAGATCTTCTCCCGCTTTAAAATATCTTCGATCAGGGAATGCACCCGGTCCCGTCTGGTCTGTTGCATGTCCCGGCAATGTATTCTTTCTCCACTTTCCTACATATCCTTTTGGACCTACAAGGGCTGCAGCATTATAAAGAACACTGCTTAAACTTCTCTCAGGCATACCCCAAGTAATATAAATATTATATTGAATCGCTAACTTTTCAAAAAAACGTGTGGCATCTCCTGGTATCTCTTCCGCAACTTCAAAAAAATCATCCCCGCAATTGTAACCAGTCAATGCAAGTTCAGGAAACGCTATTAATTTAGCTCCCTTTTCAGCTGCTTCTATTGTAAATTGTTTCATTTTTTCAAGGTTAACTCTCTTATTACTCGTTTCAGGTGTAATCTGACCAATCGCTATTTTAACCATGTTTAACCTCTCCCTGTTCAAACAAAGTCTAGATTCACTCAAATTATTTGATTTTTTCTAGCCTCGTAATGATCTCATTAAAATTAGCCGCCTTACAAAGCTCTGCCACTAACTTTTTATCCTGAACAAGCTTCCAGATTCGATCGAAAAGAGAATTGAATTCATTTTTATCCTTTTCGTTCAATGCAAGAAGCAGTACGAGCTGGACCTTATGTTCTCCCCATTTTATTGGTTTTTTCAAAATACCGATCGCTATACAGGAATCGAGTGCATTTTGTTTTATGGGATGAGGAATCGCTACTAGATTACCGATCGATGTGGGCGATATTTTTTCCCTATCAAGTACTGAATCTACATAGGAATCATCTACAAAGCCTTTGGTATTAAGGGTATATGACATTGATTTTATAACGCCGATCGAATCCTTATTATCGATTTCTGTAAAAAATAATTCCTCATGAAAGAAATTCTGTAGTTTTTCAAAAGATTTTTTTTGATCTTCATTCAAATATTTACTGGATATATAAGCATTAACTTTTTCCACATCATCTTCAGATAAAAGTGCATTTATTTCAAGAACAGGTACAGCACTATCCTCACTCACCGGCACCGTACTTAAGATCAAATCAACTTCTTCCTTTTTAATATCTTTTAAAGAATAGGAAGGATAGGTCCCGACAATTGTTAATCCCGGAAACTTACTCTCAATGCTTGCTGCAAGCAACTTCGCTGTTCCTAAACCTGAAGAACAAACCACGGCAACCCTTCTGACCTGCCTCTTCATCCTATTCTTCATCCGTTCAATCGCAGCTTCAAGATGAACAGCAATATAACCGATCTCATCTTCATTAATAACAATGTTTTGTTTTTGTTGAATAATATCAGATGCAACGATGGCAAGTTCAAATGAAAAAGGATACTTGGATTTTATCTCTTTCAACATAGGATTTTGAAGGTTCATTCCATATTTCATTCGATTCATGGCTGACCTTAAATGCAACCCTAATCCGTATATGAATTCTTTATCTTCCACAAGATCAATCCGGTATATTCGTTTGATTTCAGCCAAGAATTCGAGGATTAGCTCATAATTACTTTCACCGATCATTTCAATAAAATCCTCTTGTTGGAGCTTTCCGTCTTGAAAACGTTTAGCACCCATCAAATGAATCGTAATATAAGCGATCTCTTCATTTGGAATTTGAATAGAAAACGCTGCTTCAATTGAAAAAACGATTTGTGAAGCAACAATATACTCCTGTTGATCTTGTATATGTTTAAGTTCAAGCTTATCAAGTTTTATACTTTTTCCTTTTTCAATGCGCTTAATGCCTATCGCTATATGCATGATCAGGTTATTTAACGGCAGATCAGCAATCTTAAAAGGCAGTTGTTTGATATGCTGCTTCGTGATTTTACTGATTAAGTCAATGTCTAATTCTTCTACAAATGGCTGACTATCATTTTCTTGAAGTGAATGTCCTTTTTTAAAATCCGAAAGGGAAGCAGATAAACAAAAACGAATGTTCATCTCATTGCCCACTAATTTGATTCCGTAATTCGGTTTTTTAAACAGTGATACGTTAAATTTCTTTAATAACGTTTCCACCTGTTTCAAATCATTATCAACAGTTGATTTACTTACAAACAATTCATTTGCCATTTGTTCAATGGTGATAAAGTCATCAGCCATAATAATATTTTTCAATATATAAAGGACCCTTTCTTCAGGTAAAACAGGAAGGCCATTACCAGAGGTGTCATGTAATTGAAACAACTCTTCGATTAATTCCTTAATTTCCTGATCTGGTTTTGGTTCGAGAAAATACCCGACTCCTCTTTGTGCATCAATTTTCACACCGATCTTACCTAATTCTTGATTTAACAACGTAATGTCATTTCTGATCGTGCGAGATGTGACTCCTAGGAATTTAGATAAATATTCGCTTGTGACCGGCTCCTCATAGACTAGGAATTCTTTTATAATCTCTTTTAAACGATTGTTTAATAAAACCAATAGAATGACCTCCCTTCCTTAAAGAATAAAATGTCCTTATTTATCTAATTGTTATCCCTGTTCAAAAGTTATCGGCTTAATTTAAGGGTTATAATTTCGTTGCTCTTGATATCCTTCAATTCAATACGATCATTGTCCCTTATAATTCTTTCATTAGTATGTGATAGGACGTTCTCATTTAAATCGACCATCTCAATATCATTAAAGAAATCCGTGTTAAACTGTGCCTCTATTAAAGGTATTTCACAATCTGTTGTATTATAGATTCGGATAATTAAACTGTCATCATTCTCACATTTCTTTACAGCACTAATTCCGATATCCGCATGGTTTAATTGGAAAAAACGGTTATGATCAGCGAATTCTGATTGAACTGTGCGTGTATTCACTTGAACTGCTGTCAACGAAGTTATATATTCATTCGCTTTTAATCCTACTTTTGCATCTACCACATTTCCGGAATGCGGATGGATTGAATACTCCATCTCATGGATTCCGATCAAACTACTATCTGGCGTTTCAACATGAAGGCCTGATCTTCTGCCTGGTCTGTCAACGAGGTCCTGTTTACCCATATAATCCGTTCCACTTAATAATGTAAGAGCAATGGTTGGTTGCTCGTTATGGAGAATCTCATACTGAGGAAGACCTTTATTAAGGATCGCCAATCCTCTGTTCTGATCAGATACATCTACATATTTCTGCTGAGGATAGATGGGATAGTATTTTTCTTCCCATTTTTCTTCTTCCCAGTATTCGACTTGCGGCAAGTAATTTTCACGTTGGATCAATCCAAACTGTTGATCTGCTGCATGCTTACTTGTTTTAAGTCCTGTTTCAAAAAGTGTACGAATCCTATGATTTTTTACTGTATTATGAATCTTAGTCTTTATATCGATGCGATCTTCATGGCGACTAACGGTAACGAATGTATCTATCATCATTGATTCGTATTCCTTAGTTCGTCCATTCACATCGGTATCCACAGGCACTTCTAGTTCATGCGTAATTTTTACAGTAGCAAATATCGGTCCATTATTAACAACCGAAATAGAAGGAACTGAATCTTTTGTAGTGACGATCACATCTTCTCTTGGAGGAGAAAAGTCATACTCGTCACCAGCATTTCCGCCTTCCTCAAACAGATTTAAATTTTTATATTCTTTGTCGGACAGATGGTCCTTAACCGTTAACGATCCATTTGATTGAATCTCAACTTGGAAGAGATCATTTGAAAATACACCGTCTTGATAAACAAAGGAATCTTCAGTTGAATGTTGGTTACGATCCGTCATATAAAATGTTTTGTATCCTAACCCCTCAACATCAGCCAAGAATTTAATCTTTGAGGTCCAAACAAACTGATCTTCGTTTTTCACTCCGATTTCAATCTGTTTATCGTTTAAGTTTTCGCGGTTCGATTCAATCACTTGGTATGGAATCTCGACGCCATTTTGGTCAATAAGACTAAAACTCTCACTTTTCAACTGCACTGTAGCTTCAACGAGATTGCTTCTTTTATGTCCTAATGTGTTAAATACAATCAACGGAAGTCCTTTATCGTAATCAAAGTTAATTTTTTCTATTAACTCATTCGTTGCGCTGTTTTGAAGTGTTTCACCGATTTGCTTCGCATATTGATAGCGCAACTCCATTTCCTTATGTGTTGCGTCTGTACACACATTACAGATCGAGTCATGTGCATGATTTTGCAGCGTATACTTCCACCCTTGGTTGATCATCGCATTATCATAGGTATTCCCAAGCAAATGGGACATGGCATTTATAGGTTCCAAGTAATTTTCATATAAATTTTGGACTTCGAAATTCAGCTTCTTTAAATCCAACCTAGTAGATGCAATACTTACATGCACACGCATGTTTTTCCCTTTTCTAAATTCACCCTTTAATACTTCTAGGTTTTCAGATTCCCGTTTGACTTCATCGAAATAATCCTGTAGTTTGCTGATCTTTATCGAATACTCATTTTTCTCTGAAGAAAAATGAGCGTTCAGTTCATCCACGATTTCAGGCAGTTCTTTGATCGCACTCCTTTGGTCAAATCCGCACATTAACAGCATATTAGAGGATGTTGTTATCTCTTTTAATTCGCTGATATTTTTATCAATTACTTTTAAATTTTGATCAAGTTTTGTTGAGAGAACTCCATTTCCATACCCTAAAGGTAAATGAGTGGTTAACACTCGAGAGCCATCTGATCCTTCCCACCAGAATTCGGTTTTCTCAGTCTCTTCATTTGTGATACCACGCCAAAAAAGTGCGTTTTTCATTCCGAAGCCATTTAGTACCTGAGGAATCTGAGCTGCCTGTCCAAAAGAGTCGGGAAGATAGCCGATCTGCATGGATGGACCGAAATCCTTAGCGATTTTCTGTCCGATCAAAAGATTTCTGACGAGGGATTCGCCACTTGGAATAAATTCATCAGGCTGGATATACCAAGGGCCAATTAAAAGCCTCTCTTTCTGAACCAGCTTAGCAATCGCTTCTTTCTTATGAGGCTTGATCTCCAGGTAATCTTCCAATACGATTGTTTGTCCATCTAACATGAAAGAAGTATAGGAAGGGGTATTTTCTAACAGTTCGATAAGTTCATCCATAAAACGAACTAGTTTAACGCGATATTGTTGATAGGTTTGATGCCACTCCCGATCCCAATGCGTATGTGATATAACATGAAAATTCATTTTAGAAGCCTCCAAATCTACAAAAAAATTCGTATCTAATGAACAGGAGGGAACTAAAATTAGATCCCTCCCATCATTCTATTTCTATGATGTTAAGCCTCTTCCGTTATCGGCATTTCTTCATCTACTTTTTTCTTCAAAACAGAAGCAGTTATTGCCGTTACAACAATACCAATTACAAATGCAACTACGAACATGACCGGCTTAATGAAGAATGGTACTACAAATATTCCACCGCTTGGAACTGGCGCCTGTGCACCAAAAGCCAAGGCTAGTGCTCCTCCTACTGCAGAACCTATCACAATAGAAGGAATAACACGAAGCGGATCAGTTACCGCAAATGGTATCGCGCCTTCTGTAATACCTGTAGCTCCCATGAAGGTCGTTGGTAGTGCACTCTGTCTTTCGGCTATCGTAAATTTCTTAGGAGCAATTCTAGTAGCTAGTGCAAGTCCGATCGGCGGTGTCATTATTCCAATCCAACAAGCAGCCATAGGTGCGTAGATTTCCTGATTTAACATTCCTACACAGAAAGCAAATGCCACTTTATTAACAGGACCACCCATATCAAATGCCATCATGGCACCGATAATCATTCCAAGAACAATGAGGTTACCTCCGCTTAATGATTTCAACCATGCTTCTAAGCCTTCTGAAAGGGCTGCAATGGGCTGTCCAATAATATACATCAGTAACGCTACAGCACCAGCACCGAGTAAAGGTATAATAATAATCGGTTTTAATTGTACAAAATATCGGTGTACCGGAATCGTTTTGATACCGTTTACAATGTAACCTGCAAGAAATCCGGCCACAATTCCTCCTAAAAATCCTGCTCCGATCTCATTTGCGACCATTCCACCAACCATACCAGGTGCTATACCAGGCCTGTCGGCAATAGAAAACGCCATGTAACCAGCCATTACGGGAACCATTAGTTTGAAAATAAGGACACCTGTATCAACTGTTTTTTTTGCAAATCCTGCTTCTTGCTCCCCACCGCCGAGCAATAAACCGACCGTAAGCAATAATCCGCCGGCCACAACAAATGGCAGCATATAAGATACACCTGTCATAAGGTGTGTTTTGGCTTCTTCAAGAACTTTCTTCATAAGAATTCAACTCCTTATTTTAGTGCATTATTTCTTCGCGAGTTCAATGGCTTGATCGATCAAGCCTTGGGGATTCTTAACCGCTTCTGCAACGGATACTTTCACAGTCGGGATACCATCGAATCGCTCTGATTTTGCTATAGCTGTATCAACTGCTAGGATCAGTGCTTTTGCTTCCGTTACTTCTTTGTCTTTAATCTTGTTTTCAATACCCATTGCACCTTGCTTTTCTACCTTAATCTTTACGCCTGATTTTTTAGCTGATGCTTCTAAAGCCGCCGCAGCCATATGTGTATGTGCAACACCTGCTGGACAAGCTGTAACCGCGATAATATTCATAATAAAATCTCTCCCTTTGTTAGTTGTTATTTTCTATCACACAATCATTTAATAAATGAAGTACGTCTTCTTTTTCATTCGTACTCATTAAACGGTTGCGAAAATCTTCATCAATAAGTTTTCCAGACAGTTTGGAAAGGATTTGAAGATGCGTCGTACCTGCTTCAGTTTCTGGTATTGCTAGCATGATCACAAAATGGACATCATGATCGTCCATTGCCTTCCAATCCACTCCGTTAGCCATTTTTCCGATAACAATGCTCGCTTGCTTAACGGTTCCACTCTTACAATGCGGGATAGCGATCCCATTGCCAAAACCAGTAGTGAAATGTGCTTCTCTTTCTAATACTCCTTCAATAAAAGAGGACTTAGAATCAAGTCGATCTTGCTTAACAAGTAAAGAAGCCAACTCATCGATTACTCCCAGTTGGTCCGATGATTTTAAATCAAGATCGATCAAATCACGATTGATCATAGTTGTTATTTCCAAAGTCTCACCCTCTATCTCTCTGTAGTCTTTTACTATTTAATCCGGATTATTTTATGAAAGCGACAATAGGTGTTTGCCCTTGTTATAAGTATAGAACTACACCATCCGTAATAAAAATTAACTCTTTTCCTAAAGGCTTAGGAAACGCTTACACATTGCTTTTCTCAATAAAAAAAGCGTTGCTGCCATTGACAGAACGCTTTACCTTTTATAAATATTGTTAGGCTATTTTACTTTCAAATTAAGAGTCCGAGCAATATTCTCCGCTGTCTTCTCAACGTTCACTGCTCCGTTCGCGAGTGCTTCTTCCAATGTCACGACACCGTTCACTACACTGAACACCGCATCTATGCCATGTTCGAACACCGCTTCATAATCAGGACCGATGCTGCCTGCAATTGTAATAACAGGAACTTCAGGAGAAACAGCTTTTGCTCGTTTCGCTACACCAACCGGCGCTTTTCCATGAACCGTCTGCGAATCAATCCGGCCTTCACCCGTGATGACGAGATCCGCATCCCGAACGGTCTCTTCAAACTGGATCACATCGAGAACAAGATCGATTCCGCTTTGCAGGTTTCCGTCTAAAAACGCGACAACGCCTGAGCCTAATCCACCGGCCGCTCCGGCTCCTGGTAGCTCATCCACTTGCAGGCCAAGATTTCGCTCGATGACTTCAGCGTATCTTTTTAAACTCGCATCTAAAACACCGACCATCTCAGGTGTCGCACCCTTTTGCGGTCCAAAGACAGCAGATGCTCCAAGTGGACCGGTCAAAGGATTCGTCACATCAGAGGCGACATCTACTTTTACCGATTTCAAACGCGGATCTAAACCTGATACGTCAATCGTAAGCAATTCACTTAGAGACTCACCGCCAGGACGAAGCTCTTCACCATTCACATCTAAAAACTTCGCGCCAAGAGCGGCAGCCATCCCTGCACCGCCGTCATTCGTCGCCGATCCGCCAAGACCGATCACGATGCGTTCTACTTTTTTATCGAGTGCATCTAAGATGAGTTCGCCTGTTCCATAAGTCGTTGTTACTAAAGGGTTTCGCTGTTCTCTTGGGACAAGGTGGAGTCCGGAAGCAGCCGCCATCTCGATAACAGCTGTTTGACCATCACCTGTAATCCCATAAAAAGCATCTACTTTTTCCCCAAGCGGGCCAGTTGCCGTCACGTTAACGATCTCCCCATCCGTTGCATCCACGACAGACTGAACGGTTCCTTCTCCACCATCTCCAACGGGAGCATGACGATATTCAATATCCCCAAATACTTTTTTAAATCCAGCTTCAACAGCGGCACAAACTTCGGCCGCTGTCATGCTTTCTTTAAACGAATCGGGAGCGATGACTATTTTCATTGCGTCCACCTTCTTCTCGTTTCTCTATTTTTTGATCCACATAAATTGATACGGTGCGAGTTCCACAGATTCTCCTACTGTTTCTCCGCTCCATAAGTCTTGTCCGCCAAACGGAAGCTCAACGTTAACCGTGTCATATGCTGCGTTCACGACAAACAACACCGTATCGCCTGTTTCTTCATTTCTTCGCACGAGTGCAAATACCTGCTCGCCAAGCTCTAAGATCAATTGAGCCGCAAAAGGATTAAACGCACTCTCACTCTGACGGGTACGAATCAATTTCTTTAATCCAGTAAAAACTTTCTGTCTGCGCGTTGACGTTTCGAGCTGACCCACGAGATCTTCAAAATCGAATTTTTCACGGTTGATCCGGCGGTTGATGCCTGACGATTCCAAGCCTTCATAGTCATTTTCAGAGCCGAGAAGCGAGTGATAATACACGGCCGGAACACCCATTACTGAAAACAGAACAGAATGAGCAGCAAGCATCTTCTGAACTTGCACATCTTCACTCACGTCTTCGTCCTTGTTGATAAGCGCGTCCATGTAATTGATGTTCAACTCATAAGGGGATTCTGTTCCATCCGGATTACTCTTATAAGAAACTCGGCCACCGTTCTCGAGTACTTTTTCAGCTAAAACTGTACGCTCTTCTTCTGTTAAGATTCCTTCTGTCGGGCGCATGCCGATTCCGTCATGACTTGCTAAGAAGTTGAAATACGTCGCAGAATCTGACACTTTTTCAATCGTTTTCGCCCAACCTGTCAGCTTCGATGCATCATGTGTCGTTAACGTATGAAGCACAAGTGGTGGCAGTGAGAACTGATACACCATGTGCGCTTCGTTCTCTCCGTTTCCAAAATAGCTGATATTCTCTTTGTGAGGGACGTTCGTTTCTGTAATCAGCAGCGTGTTTAGCTCCAGCTCTTCTAAAATCTCACGCCATAATTGAATGATCGCATGCGTCTGTGGCAAGTGGATACACGTTGTGCCTGATTCTTTCCACATAAAACCGATCGCATCGAGACGAATGCTCGTTCCGCCACGGTTCGCGTACTCAAAAAGAATATCTGTCATTTCTTTTAACGCCGGAAAATGTTTGAAGTTCACATCCACCTGGTCTTCAGAGAACGTTGTCCAAGCAGTCTTCCCGCCTTCGTACTCATGGAAAAGAGGTGACGTACGGGGACGAACTACTTTCGATGTGTCGAACCCTTCTTCACGCGGAATGAAATAATCAACGTACTCCGGATCACCTTTCAAATAACCTTGGAACCACTTACTCGATTTGGACATATGATTCGCCACAAAATCAAACATGAGACGGTAATCCTTTGAAAAACGATCAATATCTGACCAGTCGCCAAGCTCTGGATGGATCTCACGGTAATCTACTACAGAGAACCCATCATCAGACGTGTAAGGAAACATTGGCAATAAATGAACATCGGTGATCTCATTTTTTGCGTATTCGTTGATGAACTTGTTCAATGTCTTTAACGTCGGCTGACCTTCTTCTTTAATGATATCGCCATACGTGATCAAATACACGTTTTTTTCAGAAAGGGGAGCTGTTTCACTCCACTCTTTCTGTTTCCACGCCTCAACAAGGTTTAAAAGCTCGTCTTTATATGCAGGTGAAAATTCTTCACCGTAGATCGTTTTTAACAGGTTCTCAACTTTTTCTGGAAAACTCATCTATACATTCTCCTTCATTACCAGTTTCAGTGTCACGTATCCTTTTGGTCGAACGGTTACTTCATCTTTAACATCGATCACACTTTTTTCGTTCAGTTTCGTCTGTGAAACGGATTGGATGTGCTCACTCGATAACACGACGGTTTGTTCTTCTTCACTCGGGTTAAACAAGCGTAGAATAACAGAATGATCATCGTGTGCTTTTTTCAGCGTGCTCAAGAAAACGTCTCCTGTAGATTCGAACAAGCTAAAGCTAGCTGGCAGAATATCAACTGGATACGGGATCTCGAAACGATCCAGACGCTCTTCGAATGTGTTCAGGGATTGCTTTTGATAGCTTAAGGAATGACCGCGATATTCGTCCACGAATTTAAACAACTGTTTAACATCATGACCTTTTCCAACATGAATCGCGTACTCGAACGTCAGCTTTTCCTGCATCTGAGCATCCGGTGTGTATACGACTTTGTTATTGATTCCAGACGCTCGTCCTGGTCTCCAAGCCAAGTTGTCGCGGCCAAGCAGCCCAACACTTCTGAACAATGTTAGCGCCATCTCACCGGTTTCCTTGATCAGCTCATATTCTTTGATTCCTTTTGTCAGGAAAGCAGCCGTACGTTCACCATTCGTCGCACCTGCCACGTTTTCCAACGGGTAGATCGGTACAGGAGCTTCTGCAAACTTCTCTTCACGCCAGTTCTCCATATACGGATTAACCGTTGGTCTTTGAATCAAGCTAAAGCCTTGGTCTCCGAATGAATAGTCAGGTGATTCGATTGATGTTTGAAGCAGCACGCGAACGCGGTGATCCTTCACATCATTGTCGATGTCATGCGTAACCCGGATAAAATCTTCACCCTTACGAAGCTCAAATCGTGTTACAACCTCTAATCCTTTGTTCACGTCGCCCGATTTTCTGTCTTCTAAGTCTCCAGGAACGTTCAATACATGAACGACTTCCATAAATTCAGTTCCAGCACTCGCTTGAACAGATACAGAGAGCACTTTTTTGGAATAGATCGGTGCATCGCCTTCTAGTGGTGAGAAGTCATAAGAATCCCCAGCATCTGCAACATCTTCAAAACGGATAAAATCAGAAATGGTCTGTTCTGATGCTTTTACTTCAAGGTTCAGTACGCCGTTCTCTTCAAGAATACGGAAATGTTCGTTCTCGATTTCATGACTGTTACCTTTTTGAGAAAGAAGGTCGTTCTCTCCGCCCTCAATGACTTCAAACGTTTCATAGCCCATCGCCGGAAGCTTCACGTCACGAAGAAGAACTTCGTTTCTGTAATAACCAGGCGCTTCTACTTCTTTCTCGCCTTCAGCTGTAACAACGATCGTCTTCCCGCCAGAGATATATTCTTGGTTCAACACATCAAGTGCAACCGGATTTCCATTAAGATCACGTACGTTAAATGCATTTCCTCTCGTGAATAGAACGACTTTTTGAGAACCTTTGAATGCTTTCGGAAGCATGTGGAACACGACAAAGATAGAATCTTTTCCTAGCTTACGGCTCACCGCTTCAGTCATCTGCTTTTTCAATAGGTTCAAGCAGCCGTCAGCTATGCGGATGACTTTCGTTAATCGGTTCACGATCTCTTGGTTCGTGTCATCTGAGTTACAGCCGCCGATGCTGTCATGGGCATGGACGTCAAAGAGCATCTTCCACATCTCATCCAGCCACTTCTGTGGATACTTGAACCCGATCGTGCTTGCTAGACTCGCTAGTGGTTCGAGTTCATAGATCACTTTTTCTTCTGCGATATCGTTCAGCTTTTTAATGTCATAGCGCTGAGAACGGATCGTGTTATGGATTCGGGATTTTTGAGTTGCGATCATTTCCCCTTCGATCTCGTTGTCAAAGTTTCCAGTCTCCCACGTGTCTTTCATGAACGTTTCATAATCTGAAAGGACATACTCATGTTTCGTATCGATCTCGTTCAGTTTTTTAACGGTTTCCGGGAAATGTTCGCGGACTAAGACCTGGTCACCACCCGCTGGCAGCAAGAGGTTATCCGTATTTTTGTTTAAATCCGCGATTTTTTCTAAGATCGGAAGCAAACGTTCTTCCATATACTCGTCATCAGCCGCTAAAAACTTCCCAGGGCCGTAGCCGAAATAGATGTTGTTCGCCTTCACTGTTTCTCCGTCTGGAGATCTCCATGTAAAGTTCAGGTCACCATTCAGCTGATCTGTATAAATACCGCGTTGAAGCACGCTATAGTCGATGTCGAACTCTTTGAACATAGACGGAAGATACGTATTCTGACCGAAAATATCAGGCAGATAACCGACATTCATGGAATGCCCCATCTTTTCAGCGATTCTTGTACCGTACATCAAGTTACGAATCAATGACTCCCGGTTTACTAACAACGAATCGGCTTGTGTGTACCAAGGCCCGACGAAGATGCGCTTGTCTGCGATCAACTGTGCTAAACGATCTTTCTCCTCAGGACGGATCTTCAAATATTCATCAAGGATCGAACTTTGCGCGTCAAACACATACCCTGTATATTCCGGGTCGTTCTCCATAACGTCCAGTAAACGGTCCATATTTTCAACGAGTAAAAGGTTTGAATCTTCTATTGTAAAGTACCACTCACGATCCCAGTGAGAATGTGGTACGACATATACTTTTTTCTGTTTCATGCTGATTTCCCTCCCATGATGCTCCACTCATATTTCAAGTTTTAAAAGAAAGAGGGGTCACCTTTTTCAAGATGCGCCCCTTTAAGTTATTGTTTTTAAAAAGTTGTTAACCTCCGTTGCAGATGCACGCTTTCCCGCGGGGCGGGCGGTGATCCTCTTGACGCTTTTCGCCTAAAGGAGTCTCACCTGTCCCGCTCGTCCCGCATCATCCACTTCGGTTAATCAAATCTAATCTATGCTTGTCTCTCTTGTTTCTTTAAGATGCCGAATCGGATAAAGATATTCGCAAAGGCGATGAATGCTGCACCTACTGCTAAACCAAGGAGATACGCCCATAGGTTTTCAACGAGCGGCCAGCCCCAGATTGCCGGTAGCGGCAGCCATTGAACAGCACCTAACAGGACAGCTGTACTTGTACCAAGAATCGCACCGATGATGTTGATCGGTATCGTGATCAATGGGTTACGAAGCATGAACGGAATCGCACCTTCAGAGATCGCAAGGAATCCTAATAATAATGATGTGTTACCTGCGATGCGAAGGTCTGCCGGGAATACACGGCGTCCTACTACATATTTGTCGATGATAACGGCTAGTCCTAGCCCGATCGGCGGAATAACGATTGCCAATACACGAGCGGTTAACGGATATACTTCATCAGCTGCAAGTCCGATCGCGATCGCACCAGCTGCTTTGTTGATCGGTCCACCTAAGTCAAACGCTGTTGCAGACGCGATGATGGATGCTAACACAACATCTCCTGTACCTTGTGCTGCTTCAATCCAGTTACGAAGAACAACATTCAGACCGCCAAACACAGGGTCTACGATATAAAAGTTTAAGAAGAAAATCGATAGAACAGAGACTGCTGGGATGATAAACATCGGTTTCATCGCAGCCAAGTTTTTATTTAACTGTATCTTTTGGTTCAAGAAGCGTGCGATGTAACCCGCTGCTAAACCAAGAATTAATGCACCTAAGAATCCAGACGGAATACCTTCAGGGTTGTCCCAGAACGTATAGTGAAGTCCGCCCGCAAAAGCTCCTCCGATAAATCCAGCTACTAAACCAACACGGTCAGCTAGTGAATAAGCGACGAAGGCAGCAAATATCGGATACATAAACTTAAAGATCAGTCCGCCAAACTTATCTAAGTGATGCAGAATAACAAAAAGTTCATTTGAATGTGTCGCATATTTCGGGTCACCCAGTTCATTTACAAGACCAAACGGCATCGCACCAAGCTTCGCGATCCCCATCATAAGACCACCAGCAACGATAACTGGAATCATGTATGAGATCCCTGTCATTACGGCTTGTACCATGTCTTTGAAGAAGCCGCCACTGTTTGAAGTGGATGAAGATGACTCGTCTTCTTCACCTGCTTCAACGACTCCATCCGGGTTTTCGAGTGATTTTTGGATCAATTCTTTCCCGCGTCTTAGCGGTTCAGCAACACGTGTTGCTACATATTCTTTTCCTGCAAAACGTTCTTTTCTTTTTGGAGCGATGTCTGTTGCGAAAATGACTGCGTCTGCGTTTTTAATCACGTCAGCCGAGAGTTCATCCTCGATTCCGTTTGCTCCTTGTTTTTCAACGAGTACTTTAACGCCAAGTTCACGTCCCGCTTTTTCTAGAGCTTCTGCTGACATGTACGTATGCGCGATTCCTGTTGCACAAGCTGTAACCGCAACAACCATCTTTGTGAACTCTTTTTCAGCTGGAGCTTCTGTTTTTTCTTCCATATCCAGTCTGTTTAAAAATTCTTCAGATGTTTCTGCCGCCATTAACCCCTCTAAGTAGCCATCTTTCATTAAGTTCGTGCTTAATGTAGACAATACTTTCAAGTGGGTTGTACCTGCTTCACTCTCTGGAATCGCGATTAGGAATACGAGCTGAACTTTGTTGTTCGGATCGATGCTTTCCCAATCTTCAAGTGGTGTCTTTAAACGTGCTACAGCGAATACGGCTTTTTTAACCGTAGAAGATTTACCATGCGGAATCGCAAGACCTTTCTCCATTCCTGTAGGGGATTGCTCCTCACGTTTTAGAACCGCTTCCAATAAGGCGTTTTCTGATTCTATATAATCTTGTTCTTTAATTTTTGAAATTAGCTGACGAATGACTTGCTCTTTATTTTGAGCGTCAACATCGAACAACACTAAATTCGGATGGGTCATGTTTCTAAGTTGCATGACATTCACTCCTATCTTTCTTTAGTATGAAAGCACTTCCAACTTCCTATACTTATGTTTTAACACAAAAGTAAGCGGTATCTCTGTACAGTCGCTGTACATTTGTACAGAATAAAAAATGGGCTATACTAGAGGAAAGACATGTGCGGAAAAGAGGAAGTTACGAATGGGGAAAGTCTTAGATCAGTTCGGCAGCAGTCTCGCGGAACTCACACCAACGGAAAAACAAGTGCTTTATTATATTGATGGAAATTTAGAGGAGGCGAAGAAACACTCTCTGACCGAGATCGCAAAAGTAAACAATGTGAGCACCACGACGATCGTCAGGATGTCTCATAAACTCGGATTAGAAGGCTTTTCGGAGCTGAAATATATTCTGAGGACGATCGAGAGCCAGCAATTACTCCTCGATGACAACCCTGTCGACCGCTATAAAGAAGAGTTCGTCTCAGCTTTTGAAACGATTCCGACGGCCGAACTGGAAAAGTTAAGTGAGAAAATGGTGAACGCGAAACGGGTCATCGTGGTCGGAGTCGGTTTGTCTAAGATGATCGCCGAATATTTCAGCAAGCTATTGATGCAGACGAACAAACAGACCCACTATACGTATGAATCACACATGATCGACCTGATGCCGAATATGGTAGAGCCGAACGATCTTGTGTTCTTCATCTCATCAAGCGGTGAAACGAAAACGCTGGTGCAGGCCGCGGAAAAGCTATCGTATAAGGTTGTTGACACTGCCGCGATCACAAACTCGTCCGATTCCACGCTAGGCAAGATGGTGAAGACGAATCTAAGCATGACGGTAGGCCGCGTGCAGTTTGCCGGCTATGATATTACCGCAAGATCCACATTGATGCTGCTGATCGATCTGCTGTTTGAGAGCTATTTGAAAAAAAGTGTTAAATAAGAAGGGACTGGTTTTTGAGCCAGTTCCTTCTTTTACATTTTACGAACTACTTTATTCCGAAACAGGTAGGAAACAGACAGGGTTAGAAAGAAGATAGATGGTATTCGGTTTATTGTCGTATATAAGGTCATGTTTTACCTATTAAAATCATGGAGGTATAAAACGATGAGCAACTATACGTACACGGAACCACGCGGACCTAGACTGTCTGTAATCAAAACATCCCCGAATAACATCATCTTAAAAGAGATCAACAAGAACATCGGATCCGGAACAGATTCTGGAATTAACGGCGGATACTTCTACAGTGGTCAACTACTCTCTATTGCAGTGAACAACGATATCCCAGCTTGTGGAGCCAAAGGCGGATATGGATCAGGGTGGTACAATGAAAAATACGCTCGCGGGACGCTCGTATGGGATAAATCGGCTGGTGTGTACAGCGTTCAAGTAGTGAGAAGTGCAGCGGAATTGAAAGTATCAAACCGTAACAATTATTGGGCACAGGGCGGAATTAGTATGAGCCTAAAAGATGACGCTAATTGGGAAAAGATCGCTATTGCTCAAGGTATACCTGACCTGAAAGGAAGCACATACAGGACCGGCCTCGTATGGAACAGTGGTTTTAACATCTGGCTTGTGATCTCCGAAGAAGCTTGCACAGCAAAAGCATTTCGTGGGGCTGTGAAGTATCTCGTTGGCTCCGGGACTGTTGTGGACGGAATCTTCTTGGATGCTGGGGGCTCCACACAGATGAAATGTAAGGAGAATACGTTCCGTGGCGATGGACGGGCGATTGTCCAGATGATTGCTCTTAAAACACCATAATCCCTATCATAGAAAAGTCCGCTAGTTTCCTTAAGAAATTAGGAACTAGCGGACTTGCTTTTAGAATCAGATGAATACCCGTCGCCTTTTCTCACCTTCAAAACTCTGTTATGATAAGCATTTAACAAAAAAATTAACGTTTTGATAAAAAATGGATTATTATATAAATAGATTACCTACTTTTTAAGGACGTGTACAATGATAAAACATATTCCGAATCTACTAACTTTAGGGAACTTGTTCTGCGGTTTTCTTTCCATAGGATATGCCGCACATGGCGACTTTCGAAATGCAGCGATGCTTATTTTTATCGCGATGATGCTCGATGCCGTTGACGGGAGAGCAGCCCGGATTCTCGGTGTTTCCGGAAATCTCGGCAAGGAACTCGATTCTTTGGCAGATGTGGTTTCATTCGGGGTGGCTCCAGCCTTTATCGCGGCAAACTCCTATTTTGCTGATTTAGGCATGTGGGGTTACGTTCTAGCAGGCTTATTCCCGCTATTTGGCGCTTTTCGTCTAGCTCGTTTCAACATTACGGACCCCAATGAATCCATGAAATACTTTAGAGGCATACCGATTCCGCCAGCTGGTGGTATCGTGGTTTTCTTAGTCTTTTTTGTAAACCTGATTCCGCTATGGATTTTCGTCTTAATCTTTTACGGAGTAGCTGTAATGATGGTCAGCACCATTAAGATTCCGAGTTTAAAGGACATTCCACTCCCAAGATACGGAACGATCATCACGCTGTTTTTATTCTATATGTTCTATCTGGTTGCTAGGAACAAGTTCGAAAGTGTACCGATTTTCTTTTATGTCGCACTTATAACGTATATTTTATTTATCAGTGTAAGGTTCATTAAAGTAAAAGAGATCAAGATCATGAGAAGAAGAAAACGGAAGCCTCGTAACAAGAGAAGAAGGTTTTAAATTGACGAATCATTCAACATCCGATACATTTATGAAAAAGTAAATACAATCAGCAAAGGAGCTTTCCATTGCTATACTCCGGGTCGGGTATAGATGGCAGCTCCTTTTTTGTTCAGGAGGGATAAACCGTGTCTTTTTTACAGTTGGCAGAATCCATCAAACACCGAATCATCGAATACCGCCGTCACCTGCATCAATTTCCAGAACTGAGTTTTAACGAATTCCAAACTGCTGATTTTGTTGCAGACATTTTAGAAGAAAACAACATCGAGGTGTTAAGAAATGTAGCTGAAACAGGTGTTGTCGGACTCATTAAAGGAGACACACCTGGCAGAACCATCGCACTTCGGGCCGATATGGACGCCCTTCCGATCCAAGAACAAACCAATCTCAAATTCAGCTCCAAAAATCCTGGCGTCATGCATGCTTGCGGACATGATTTTCACACTTCCATCCTTCTTGGTGCAGCAATTCTTCTTAACCAGCACCGCCATTTGATCAACGGAACCATCAAACTCATCTTCCAGCCTGGTGAAGAGAAATTAACAGGCGCTAAAAAAATGATCGAAAAAGGAGTGCTGACAAATCCCGATGTGGATGCGATCGTTGCCCTGCACTGTTGGCCGGACCTTCCTGCTGGAAAAATTGGGATAAGAAAAGGGCCGATCACCGCCGCTGCAGTTTTTATTGAGATTACGATTCACGGAAAAGCAGGTCACGCTGCTCATCCGCATAAATGTGTCGATCCGATCGTCATAGCCGGACAAGTGGTTTCGACCTTGCAAACCGTTATTTCACGTGAGGTTGCCCCTACCGACCCTGCCGTTCTGACCATCGGAAAAATAAACGGCGGTACAGCACCGAACGTAATTCCATCAAGTGTGCAACTATCAGGCATGATTCGTACTGTAAGCCCTGACTTACAAAAAAGGATGCCCGACATCATTAACCGGGTGGTTACTAAAACAGCCGAGAGCATGAACGGCGAGGCTGAAGTGTCCTACACGATGGCCACTCCCCCGCTGATCAGCGACGACTCGATGGTTGAACTCATTGATCGGGTTGTAACAGAAACGCTCGGAGAAGACAGCCTCGTCTATCTCGAAAACCCGTCTTTAGGCTCTGAAGACTTTTCGTTCTACGCCGAACAAGTGCCTGGCGTTCTCTTTCGATTAGGGACACATAATGAATCGGAAGCATCCAAACTTTCACTGCACCATGCCGGTGTCCTCTTTGAAGAAGATGCCCTAACAACCGGGGTCTCCGTCATGTGTGAAGCCGCCGTTCACTATTTAAACAGTGAGACCAAAACACGTTCTGGAAATGTTTAATTATTGACAGAATATTAACATTATTTTAGAATCAGTTTATAAGTGAACAGTACGTAAGCAAAGGGGCTATGGATGGGTATTCCTGCAAGGAGCGGGAGTATTTGTGCCGCCTCTTTTTGTTTTTTAATAGGTTATTTTCTAGGAGATTTTAGACTTTTGGATGTTTTTCTTTTTTAAAAATGCCACTTGCAAGTTGATGGAGCGGAAGATGCGAAACTCCTGCGGGACGAGCGGTCAGATGGAGACTGCTAAAGGCGCAAAGCGGCAGGAGGCTCACCGCACGCCCCGCGGAAAGCGAGCATCTGGAGCGGAGATCAACCTACTATCGGAGCAACCTTTTAAAACAAGAGTCAACCTTCATAAATGCGTGAGAAAGGAGACAGCCATGCACCGGACCATTCAAGAACTTTGCACGCAATACACCAACCTAACCCGTTCAGATATTGAAATCATAATTGAAAAATCAAAGTCCCTTCAACTCACTGCCGACCTAACCCAAGCAAACCTTTTTATCGATTGTCCAGCTAAAGACGGTAAGCACGCGATCGTCGTCGCTGAAGCAAAACCTGCCCATGCTCCTTCTCTTTACTCAAAATCTGTTGTTGGAAAGTACGCTTATGCGTCCTTTGAGCCCGCCGTTGCTTTTACCCATAAAACCGGCAAGCCGATGCAACGAATGCGCGCCATCACGCAAGAAGCGAAATACGTGAAACAAAGTGTGGTCCCGATTCAAAATGAACAGGGTGAAACGATCGGTTCACTCATCATGGAAGAGGACGTAAGCGAACAAGTCCAACACGAAAATAAAGTAAAAACTCTTTCCGAAACGAACGAACAGTTGAGTCAGACCTTAATCGGACTAACCGATCAAGACTCCATCATTTCCAACATGATTCAGGAATCCCTTCTGCTCCTCGATCCAAAAGGCAGAATCCTGTATTACAATTCATGTGCAGGTTGCCTGATCAAAGAACTGGCTGGCAAAACGGAGATGCTTGGAACATCGATCCATGATCACCTCCCTTTTATAAAAAATGTGTATGAAGAAACAGAAAGTATCCTGCAGCAAGAAGTAACGGTCGGAAAAAAAGTGCTCGAAGTGAAGCAGATCATACTCGTTACCCAGCGGCAGATTACAGGGATTCTTGTTGTAATCCGCGACTTAACGGAGCTACGGGAAAAAGAACGCCAGCTGATGGTAAAATCAGCGGTCATCCAGGAAATTCATCATCGTGTAAAAAACAACCTGCAAACGGTATCCAGTCTTCTGCGGCTACAGATGAAGCGCGGCGGCGGTCCAGAGGGCATCCAGCAAAGTCTGAATCGCATCTCCAGCATTGCGGCCGTTCACGAAGAACTGCTCGAAAGCTCCAAGATCGATGAAGTCGAGATTAAACAGCTGATCGAGCGCATTGGCCAGATGTCGATCCAAAGCCGGATGTGTGCTGATGCTGAAGTGTCCATCGCGTTTCATGGCGGAGAGATGTATTTGAAGTCAGATGTAGCCGTTTCATTAGCGCTTACCATCAACGAACTCATTCAAAACGGTTTGAAGCACGCTTTTCAACAGCGAACTCAAGGAAATATCCATATTCATTTTTCAGAGGTACAGGGCCATTTTGAAGTGGTGGTCGAGGACGATGGTGTTGGTTATTCAGCCTCTTCCCCATCATCGCTCGGTCTAGATATCGTAAACACGATCGTCTGTCACGACTTAGCCGGAACGTTCAATATCCAAAAAACGCGTTCCGGAACAAAAGCAATCATCACTTTTCCGTTGAAAGAGGTGGAAGCCGTTTGAAACCAAGAATCATTGTGATTGAAGACGAAGCGATCCTGCGGATGGACTTAAAGGAAATCCTCACCGATGCAGGCTATGAGGTAATCGCTGAAGGTGATAATGGTGAAAAAGCCATCGAGCTCGCTTACCAGCTGAATCCTGATCTGATGATCATGGATATTAAGATGCCGAAGATGGATGGGTTAAAAGCAAGCAAGATCATCAAGAAACAAAGCAAAACTCCTATTCTCATGCTCACTGCCTTTAGCCAAAAAGAATTTGTGGAAGAAGCGAAGGAAGCGAATGTGCTCGGCTATCTAGTGAAACCGATCTCTGAAGCGAACTTGATACCAGCCGTTGAAATCGCCCTCTCCCAAGCTGAAAAACGTGCACAATATGAGGATGAACTTTTACAAAAAGAGCAAAAAATGAATGCCCGAAAGCAGATTGAACGTGCTAAAGGTGTTCTCATGAAAGTGATGAAACTGAACGAACAAGCGGCGTATGAGAAGATGCGGAAATTCAGTATGAAACAGCAAGTCTCGCTTGAACGCACAGCGCATGCCATCTTGAAAAAATACGCAAATGACATGTAAATAAATTCCGGCAAAGACGCCTAAGAAATACATCAATCATGTATGTCCTTGGGCGTCTTTTGTCTTTTTTCATAAAGCCAGACACTCTATAAAACTATCTTTTCAGGAGGTATGAAGATGGAAAAGACGACACTGAACTACCTATGGATCAAAGGCGAAAAGGTCAGCACCACGGAGACAATCGATGTTGTGAACCCAGCGACTGGCGAAGTCATCGATCAAGTGCCGAACGGGGGTAAAAAAGAAACGAAGCTTGCGATCAACGCAGCCTATGAAGCTCTAAAACCATGGAAGAAGCTCACTCCCGAGAAACGGGAGTCGTACTTAGTGAAGTGGGCTGATAATTTACTAGAAAACCGTGATGAACTAGCGGCTATTTTAACGGAAGAACAAGGAAAACCATTAAGCGAATCGCGAGGTGAAATTGAAGGATGTGCAACGTTCATCAGATGGTACGCCGAGGAAGGAAAACGTGTTTATGGAGAAGTAATCACGGGCTCGAAAGAAAATCAGCGCATCTCCGTGATCAAACAGCCCGTTGGAGTATGCGGGCTGATCACACCTTGGAACTTCCCTGGCGCGATGGTCGCCCGGAAAACTGCTCCTGCTCTTGCGGCTGGCTGTACGGTCGTTGTGAAACCTGCGAGTGAAACACCGAGGATCGCCATCGCCATTTTTGAACAGCTCATGAAAACCGGTATCCCCGCAGGTGTTGCCAACCTTGTGACAGGTAAAGCTTCTGTCATCGGTGAGACGTTGTTTGAAGATCGACGCGTAAAGAAGATTTCGTTTACCGGTTCAACGGAGATCGGAAAACAGCTCATGAAGCGCGCGGCGGATCAAGTGAAACGAATCTCGCTGGAACTTGGCGGGAACGCACCGGCAATCGTCTTTCCTGACGCGGACCTTGATCTCGCTGCAAAAGCGATCGTCGACAACAAGTTCGAAAACTGCGGACAGATGTGTAACGGCATAAACGTCATTTATGCCCATGGAGAAATCAAGGAAAAGCTCACTGAAAAGATCGTAAATCTAGCAAAAGAGCTAAAAGTAGGCTTGGGGTCTGACCCCGGGACAGACCCCATACAAATCGGACCTCTGGTCAACGAAGCAGCACTCAAGAACGTGGAACACCTTCTTCAAGATGCGAAAGAAAAAGGAGCTAAAGTGGAAACAGGCGGCGAACGAACGGGTGACGCTACCGGCTACTTCTTCCAGCCGACCGTACTCAGCATTGTCACGCTCGATATGAAACTCACACAAGAAGAAATTTTTGGTCCAGTCGCTCCGATCCTCTCTTTCCAAAAAGAACAAGAGGTTGTGGAATTCACCGAGAACAGCCCTTATGGATTGGCCGCTTACTTCTTCACACGTGATGTAAACCGCGTCTACCGCATGGCTGAAGAACTCGATTCCGGCATGATCGGTGTGAACGGAACATCGCTAAGTGTTCCTCAGGCTCCGTTCGGCGGGATCAAGGAAAGCGGCATCGGCCGTGAAGGAGGATTTTACGGATTAGAAGAGTTTCTTGAACTGAAATACATCTCACTCTCGCTCGAAAATGATGAAGGAGGTTATTAAAATGAGCCAAAACACAATCGCGAATCCATCCCAAAAGGAAGAGTCAAAGAAAACAGGATTGATCTCAAAAGAAACCTTGCTTTCCTTATTAGAAGACGGATCGATCGATACGGTGAATCTAGCAATCTGCGATATGCAGGGGCGCCTGATGGGAAAACGTCTGACGGCTGCTTATTGTTTAGAAAACAACCTCGATAAAGGGACACATTTTTGCAACTACTTACTTGGTACGGATTTTGAGATGAACACGCCTGACGGCTACGAAATGATGAACTGGGAGAACGGCTACGGCGACTGGCTCGCCCTTCCCGACTGGTCAACGCTCCGTATCGTGCCTTGGGCAGACCGTACAGCTATCGTTTTCTGTGATGTGTACGATGAGAAGACAGGTGATCCTATCCCGATCGCGCCTCGTACCCTTTTGAAGAACCAGATTGAAAAGGCTGCAACTAAAGGATTCGAACTCTTCATGGCAAGTGAACTGGAATTTTACCTGTTCAAAGAATCATTTGAGGACCTTCATCAAAAGGGCTATGAGGATGTTGAGACAGCGGGACATATCAACGAAGATTACAACCTTCTTCAAGGGACCCGAAATGAACCGTTTTATCAAAAGATCCGCCGAAACATGGCCAAAGCGGATATCCCGATTGAGTCGTCAAAGGGTGAGGCGTTTAAAGGACAGCACGAGATCAACATGCGCTACTCCGACGCACTGAACGCGGCTGATAACCACATCATGTTCAAACACGGCATGAAAGAGATCTGCATGCAGGACAATCTTTCGGTCACGTTCATGGCTAAGCCGAACCACCAATGGACAGGCTCGAGCGGTCACATCCATCTGAGCCTTTGGGACAAGCGTGCGGGCGAGAACGTTTTTTATGATCCAGATAGTGGCAACCATAACATGTCGAAAACGATGCAGCACTTTTTAGCCGGTGTCTTAAAATACTCACGTGACTTTGCTTTGTTTTTCGCGCCTTACGTCAATTCCTATAAACGGTACGCTCAAGAGAGCTGGGCACCCGTCAACATCATCTGGAGTCATGACAACCGTTCATCCGGCTACCGAATCGTCGGTGACGGAAAGAGTCTTCGTATGGAAACACGCATTCCTGGCGCAGATATGAATCCATATCTCGCTTACACAGCCTTGATCGGAGCTGGGCTTCAAGGCATTGAAGAGGAATTAGAGCTCGAACCAGAATTCAAAGGAAACGCTTATAAGGACAAAAACATTCCGCGTATTCCAGGTTCGCTATATGAGGCGATCCAGTGCTGGGAAGATAGTGAAGTCGTTCAAAAAGTATTAGGCGAAAAAGCGGCCTCCCACTACCTTTTCACCGCAAAACTGGAACAAAAACAGTTCGATCGCATCGTAACCAAATGGGAGCGCCAGCGTTATTTCGAGCAGTGCTAATCGATTTTTTGAACTAGAGGAGGAACTTTAGATGAGACTAAAAGACAAAGTATGCATCATAACAGGGGCCGGCGGCGGAATGGGAAGAACCGCTGCTGAAATGTTCGCAAAGGAAGGCGCAAAAGTTGCCGTTTTTGAGATGAATGAAAAAAGTGGTACAGAAGCCGCTGAAGCCATTCGTCAAGCAGGCGGCGACGCAACTTACTTCAATTGCAACGTCACTAACGAAAAAAGTGTCAAAAAAGCAGTCGATGATACCGTAGAAAAATACGGAAGAATCGATGTCCTCTATAACAACGCCGGCGTTATGATCGCTGAGGACCACTCTGTGATCGATACACCCGAAGAGGCGTGGGATCTGGTCATGAACGTGAACGTAAAAGGCATCTATTTTATGTGCAAGTATGTGATTCCGGAAATGCAGAAGAACCAGTCAGGATCGATCATCAACATCGCGAGCTTTGTTGCATTCCTCGGCTGCAGTGTTCCACAAGACGCCTATACCGCTTCAAAGGGTGCAGTTAATGCTCTAACAAAATCACTTGCGATCCAGTTCCGCCCGGAAGGTATCCGAACGAATTCGATCTGCCCGGGACCGATCGAAACGCCTCTATTGATGGAATGGTTGGTAAAAGATGAGGAAGCTAAGAAAGTACGCTTATCTCGTCAGCCGGCTGGCCGATTCGGAAAACCAGAAGATATCGTGTACGCGGCGATCTATTTAGCATCTGACGAATCCGATTGGACAAACGGAGCACTCTTGAACATCGACGGCGGGATCACGTCTAACTATTTTTAATGTCCGATAAAGAACTTAAATTTGAAAGGAGTGTTTAGATTGGGGGAAGTTAATCACGATAAGCAACGCCTTCAAAAAGCGTTAAAGCCGATTCATCTGTGGGCGATCGCCGTGGGTATGGTCATCTCAGGTCAGTACTTCGGCTGGAACTACGGGTTCGAGCAAGGCGGAACGCTCGGTTTAATGGGTGCCGCCATCTTCATCACGATCTTTTACACGGCTTTTATTTTCAGCTATTCTGAGCTTTCGACCTCCATCCCCCATGCCGGCGGGCCTTCCGCTTATGCCAGGCGGGCGATGGGACCCTATGCTGGTTTTATGACGGGGATCTCGGTGCTCATCGAGTTTGTGTTCGCTCCACCCGCCATCGCCGTTGCGACCGGGGCGTACATCAACTTTCTCATTCCGGCGATCAACCCGGTGTATGCGACGGTGGCTGTGTTTGTTTTCTTCATTTTAATCAACATGATCGGTGTAAAAGGTGCCGCGTTGATCGAGTTAGTAGCCACCATTATCGCTCTTGTTGGGCTCGCTATTTATTATGCGGCCGGATCCACACACGTAAAGCTAGATTATATTTTTAACGAGAATGCCCTACCGAACGGTTTGACCGGGATCTGGATGGCGATTCCCTTTGCGATCTGGTTCTATCTCGCAGTTGAAGGCGGTGCAATGGCGGCTGAAGAAGTACGTAATCCAAAAAGAGACATCCCGAAAGGCTTCATCGCCGGCATTTTAACACTTGCCATATGTACGGTCGGAACACTCTTCATCACGGCCGGACTTGGCGGCGGTGTCGGACAGCCTGCCGATAACCCGCTTCCACAAGCGCTCGCTTCCGTCTATGGTGAAGGTCACTACCTTCCTAAGTTAGTCGCGATTATTGGACTTGCCGGGTTGATCGCCAGTCTTCACGGCATCATCATCGGCTATTCTCGCCAGACGTTCGCTCTGTCTCGCGCTGGGTACCTGCCGAAATTTTTATCACGATTATCAAAGCGCCATATTCCAACGTGGGGACTTCTCCTCCCTGGGGGAATCGGTGTCATTGCAGCAGCAAACGCCACATTTGCCGACATGCTCATCGTTCTAGCGGTATTTGGTGCTGCGATGATGTATTGCTTAAGCTTGGTTTCTCTGTTTATCTTAAGAAAAAAAGAACCCAACCTGCACCGTCCCTTTAAAGTATATTACCCGCTCGTCCCTGGGGTAGCGATCGTTCTCGGTGTGATCTCGCTTTTCTGCGTGATCTATTACACCGTGTTAAATCAATCCTTGCCGCTATTTGGAATGGAAGTGCCTCTACTCGGCGTACTGCTCTTCATTTATGGGGCGGGAACGGTTTATTATTTCGCGGTCGGACGACACAAACTTCTTCCGATCGAAGAGGAGTTCGGCGTGTTTGATGAACTGGAGGCAGAACCCGATCGTGAAGATGAAGGTTTAAAAAAGAAGATAGGAATCTAGGTTAAGCTAGAAAGCCAGATGCCGCTGCTGCTCCAAGAAAATAATAGAAAAAACTGACTTCAAAGGTGATTGAACTGTATCCCGAATACCGGGATACAGTTCAAGGTGATATGCTCATCAAGAGTCAGTTTTTTCTTTTTTACAGATGGTTTTTTAACCCTCTCCTATGAAAATGAAGGATTCTGAGCGAAGATAAGGTAATTTGAGCGAAAGTGGGGGTATTCTGAGCGTAGAATTGAATTTTTGAGCGTAGCTCGACGTTTTTGAGCGTAACTCAAAGATTCTGAGCGAACGTGTAACAAATAAAAGAACACGTACCGTAAAACCCACATCACGCTATAAAAAATAGGCTCCCCTTTCCAAATCCTCCTATCATCATCCTCCCTTTCCCTGCATACAATGAGTTAATACAAGAAATATGGTTAAGCCATTACCGAAAGAAATGGACAAATCATGTTTTGAAGGGAGAGAGCATATGAGCGGATATCCGAACATGAGGGAGTTTTACCAGAAGGGTCTCATTCTTATCGGAGAGAATGACAGAGCAGCTCTTTTGCAGAAAGCAGGAGAAAATGCTTCAGTCGAAGAATCCACACACTGGCTTATCGCGATGGAAGGCTCAGAAAAGCAGCCGGACGTTTACCACTGGAAAGTTCTCATTTATCCATCTGATTCTAAAAAAGTAAACTGCTACACGTCACCCTACTTCTCGTCACAGCACTTTGCATCCATACATGACGCCATCAATTATTCAAACGAACTGAGCCAAAAGGCACGCGAAGATCAACTGAACACCCTCGAGTAAACACATAGAAAAAATAGATTACTAGCTTCACCTTTGGTTTTCTTTTTACCCTGGATTGTGAAAAAGTGTACATAAGCCCTGCCAAATGAATAGCACCCTCGCACAATGAAGTGGACCAGATGCCAGTTCATTTTTATTATGTTTTTTGACGGTATAGTGGAAAAAACAAATAAGAGAACAACCTTTTCCAGGTCATCCTCTACCTTTTCCAGCTGTTATAAATTTGTAGAGATTATTCGTGTGGTTCGGTCACTTTCGACTTGTGCACCAAAATCACACGCGAAATAAACCTTTCCCCTACTTTTCTGATTTCTACATAATCGGATGTATACACGTGAACAATCATATGAGGTTCATTCTCATAGTTCACAATATTTCCTTTTTCAATATGCATGATTATCACCTTAGCTGTTCGTTGTCATCGATAATTATACCTAAAAGAAGTGCTAAGAAAATTGGGAAACATTGCGGATAAACGGGTCCTAATTCTGTGAAAATGGTCATTGTTTCCCAACATCGAATGATAATTGCTTCCTTATTAACTATTACCGCTTTGCAAACACGTTTAATGACCATGTTTTACACGATGTGATCTATCACAACTTAGGAAGCGTCGCCACTCAAAAAGGAGACACAGAGCAAGCGATCGAACTCTATTCCAAGAGTTTGGCTGCAAATGAAGAAGACCCTCTTTCCGGAAAAATCATGACAATCTTTGCACTTATAAAGGCATATGAAAAGGCCGATCAACCTGAAAAAGGGTTAGCACTCATCGATTCGTGGCTGGACCAAGTTCAAGCTGACTCGCTAAACCGCGGATTCGAGCTTCATTTCCTGAATGGATTCACCTCGCCGACTATTATCCGATTCTCGCAAAACACTTTGAGAACCAGCAAAAGTACAAACAAGCGAGCCAGTATTATGCACTGGCGTTTGAGGTACTAAAGAATATGCATCAAGTCGGGGTAACCTACATATAAGATGGGACAACTAAATCATTTTTAGTTGTTCTTTTTTTATGTGATGTTTGTTTTTTGATTGAACCTCTGTTGCGTATTACGTTTTTACGGTACGTGTTTTTTTAATCTGTTACACGTTCGCTCAAAAATCTCCAGCTACGCTCAGAATCACCGATCTTCGCTCAGAATTCCCGAGTACCGCTCAAAATCCGCGAGTTACGCTCAAAACACCCTTTTTTCGCTCAAACACGTCCAAAAAGGTGCTCCTCCAGTGGCATTCTCCCCTTTTTGAATCGAATATTCACCTGGATTCACGTCTATACTGCATACTATCGACTTTTATAGAAAGAAGATGGTTGCCAATGGCTGAATCTCATGATGAATTTCTCAGTTCTGACCTAACGGAAAACTTAAAAATAATAGATGAAAAAATGAAGCTGACGGCGGACCTCAAACGAAGAAAGTTAATGTTTCATGATAAAACGTTGTTCATTCTGTATTTGGATACGATCACGGATAAAGAATCCATTGAACTTCATATTATCAATCCGATCAACAAACAAGAATCCGATAGTATTGAGAAAACGCTGGGGGCTATCCAATTTTCGATCATGACCACGTTTAAAGACATCAGCACCTCGCTCGCGGAAGGGAACTCCATTCTACTGACGGAAAACAGCAACATCGCCTATTCCATTACGACATCAGCGGATGAAAACCGCTCTGTTGAGGAATCAGTGAATGAAAAAGTAACGATGGGTGCGCATGATAGCTTTGTAGAAAGCGCAGCTACGAATATCTCGTTGCTTCGGAAACGTCTCCGTACACCTGACTTCAAAGTGGAGTATCACACGTATGGACCGGAAACGAATGTCCAAGTTGCAATTTGTTATTTGGATTCAAAAGTAAATCCGAATGTTCTTCAATCGATTAAGAGCAGGCTAGATAAAATAAAGGATAATGATCTCCTTAACTCCCGACAGATCCAAGAGACGCTTGAAGATTTCCCCTATTCACCCTTTCCGCAATCGTTACGAACGGAAAGACCGGATCGGGCAGTCTTTAATCTCTTGAATGGGAATACGGTGATTTTCCTGAACCATGAACCTTCTGCGTTAGTTACACCGATCTCCTTTTATTCATTTTTACGAAGTCCAGAAGATTATAACTCGCGCTGGTTTGTGAACTTTTTCTATTATTGCTTACGATTGCTGGCTTTTATCTTGTCGGTCACACTACCGGCGTTTTATATCGCTGTTAATGCGTATCATTCCTCGATCTTGCCGGTTAGTACATTTTATACACTGAAGCTCTCTGTACTGAATGTCCCGTTTCATCCTTTTGTTGAAGCAATCATGATGCAGATTGTGTTGGAACTTCTGAAGGAAGCATCGGTCAGGCTGCCGTCAGCTGTTGCCCAAACAATTGGTACGGTAGGGGCGATCGTCATCGGTTCTGCGATTGTTCAGACGAATTTCATTTCTAACACGATGGTCGTCGTCATTGCGATCACAGCAGTCTCATCCTTTATCATTCCGAACGGAGAAATGAGTACAAGCATGAGGCTCATGAGCTTCCCTTTAATTTTCTTAGCCGCCATGTTTGGTTTTATTGGAATTGCGTTCGGTTTGATGGTGTACACGACACACCTTGTGAAGCTGACTTCTGCCGGGAAAGCTTATGTGGAGGCACCAAATATCATTCAATCATTTTTCTCGAGAAAAAACGGAAAGGGTCAGGATGCGAATGCTCTCGAATAAGAATTTATTTTTCTTAATCATACAAGCGCAAGTCGGGATCGGAATTCTTGGCCTGCCTTATATCCTATACAACGATGTCCAGCAGGACGGCTGGATGTCCCTGCTCGTCGCGGGTGTTTTGGCACAGGGAATCTTGATTATCCTTGTCGCATTAAGCAGAACGTCACCGAAGGAAACGTTCTATGAACTCAACCATAGATTGCTCGGAACTTTTTTAGGAAAAATCGTAAACATTCTGTATATCCTGTATTTTATTTCGTTTTCCCTATTGCTCATGATCCTTGTTTCCGATGTGATCAACACCTGGATCCTTCACCGGACACCAAAATGGGCGATTATCTTATTGCTTCTGATCGCCACAACTTATATTGCGAAAGAACAGATCCTTACGATTTCAAGAACGTTTCTCTTTTTTTCCATTTTGTTTATCGGCCTGATTATTTTGCTATTCATGGTCTATCCACAAGATAATCACTTTGGAAGAATGCTGCCTATGGGGTCAAAAGATTTTACAGAGATCGTAAAAGCAAGCCCTGACGCATTCGTTTCACTCATTGGCTTCGAGATCATCCTATTCATCATGCCATTCATCAAAAATCCGAAAAAAAGTTTACTGGTTCTCACGTTTGCCAATCTATTCACCGTTCTGCTGTATGTATTCCTATTTATCACGTGTGTCATTACTTTCAGCGGCGCGCAATTCAGCTTGATCCAAGAGCCATTGTTGTACCTGTTTCGCGGTCTTTCCTTTCATTTCGTCGAAAGGATCGATATTATCTTCCTTTCCTTTTGGATCGTGCCAATATCCACCACACTTGTCGTTCAGCTCTATAATGCAAGCCTTGGCGTACAGAATTTATTTGCTATCCAGAGGAATAAATGCGTGTATCTCCTTGCGGGCATTTTGTTAGGCTTATGTTTACTGCCTGTAAGCTATTCGATAAAAGAATCTCTTTCTAGTTTCATGATCTATTTAAATATTATCTTTGTCTTTATCTTTCCGGCTTTGCTGCTCATCATCGCAAAGGTAAGGGGGATCAAAGCATGAAGAAGGTTACTAGAAAAATAAGCGTATTGCTGGTCATTCTTCCTCTATTAACAGGCTGCTGGGATCAAAGGTTAATTGTGGAACAAGAAGTGGTGAACGGGTTAAGTTTTGATCTAGAAGATAAGAAGATTAAGTCCACCATGGTCGTGCTGAACATCATCCCAAAAGGCACAGGTTTTTTTGACTTTAAAAATCAGATCTCTTCTGCTACCGGCAATTCGTTAGAAGATACCTACCGGGAACTAAGGGCGTATTATACTGGGCCATTGACCGCATCCAAATCCCGCATCGTGCTGTTCGGCGAAAGTTTTGCAAAGAAAAACTTAGATGCCTATCTCGATCTTTTCTTTAGACTGCCTGATCCTTATCTGGGGAGCAAAGTTGCCATTGTAAAGGGCAGCGAAGCGGGTGAACTCTTTACGTTAAAAGAGATCGGAACAAACCCGATCGCCTTTGGCTTGTATGAAATCATCGAAGCGGCAGAAAGCAACTCCACCGTACCAATAGGAAACTTGAACATCCTATTTACTTATTTTAATGAAGAAGGCAAAGATTTCATCCTCCCAGTCATTGAGAAAAAAGGAGAGAAGGTCGCAGTTTCAGGAGCTGGTTTGATCAGTGATAATTCCTATTCTGGAAAGATGATTTCACTAAAATCTAGTTCCTTGCTTCTGTTGTTTATGGATAAGTATGGAGAACGTGTAGATCTAGAAACCTATTTAGATGACAAAAAGAAACTAAACAATCAAGTTGGCTATCGCGTGGTGAAGGCAAAGCGGAAGATGGATTTGAAGAAAGATGGTTCAGGGTTGCCTGTGGTTGATCTTCATCTTGATCTTAAAGTCATGATTCATCAGTACCCGAGAACGGAGAAAATAAGCGATCAGCGGATGGAAGAGTTAGAAACATTAATCTCACGGGATTTAACGAAAAAATCCAAAGCGATCATGAAACAAACACAAGAAGCGAACTGTGATGTGTTAGGAATCGGTCGAAAGTTAAAGGAAACTGATCCGGAAGCTTGGAAAGCTATCGATTGGAGAGAGGCGTATCCAGAGATCAAGATTAATACGAAAGTTGACGTCGCCATTGAGAAGACGGGGATTCTTCAGTGAATTTGGGGTGTTTTGTTGGTGAGTACTGATGCAGAGTGGGTGAACAGCTATCGATGAGCAGGAAACCCCGCTGTGAACCATTTTACGGTACGTGTTTTTTTAATCTGTTACACGTTCGCTCGGAATCTTTGAGTTACGCTCAAAAATGCCGAGTTTCGCTCAAAAATGCCGAGTTTCGCTCAGAATCTTCGAGTACCGCTCAAAACACCCTTCGTTCCGCTCAAAATCCTTCTTTTTCGCTCAGAAGACCTCTAGCTGACCTTGATGAAGCTGCTCTAAGTTATAAAACCCACCACTAATGGAAAAGCACGCGCAGACGTGCTTTTCCATTTTGAATTTAATAATTTTCATTCTAAGATTACGTTTTTTAACTTAATACTTCATTTTCCTTTGTCTCGGAGTGGATCACATCATCTTGCTCGGTGAAATAAACAGCTTGGCCGGTTTTTGCAGATTGATAGATCGCTTCTAGTATTTGGGTTACAACCAAAGCTTCTTCTGGTTTGACTACAGGTTCTGTGTCGTTCTGGATACTTCCAATCCACAGTCTTGCTTCCAGATCGGCATCGCTTTCCTTTTTACCATCATAAAATGCTACCCCACCTGTATTTAAGTCTATTTGATTGGTGTACAGTCTGCCCCGATTCTCACCATTAATACGCAGGCCATCTTTCATGTCTGCACCGCCCTCTGTACCGCTTAAGGAACACTTCGCTTCATCGACTTCTAACGAGTTTAGTGCCCAGCTCGACTCTAAAAGGATTGTTGCTCCGTTTTCCATTTTAATAAAACCAAAAGCAGAATCTTCTACAGTGAATTTTTCCGGATCCCATGGTCCCCAAGCGTTTGCAGCATTTTCTTTTTGCCCGAGCTTATGGTACGCGCTTCCTAAAACCACTCTCGGCTTATAATTGTTCATCATCCAAAGGGTCAAATCCAACGCATGGGTGCCTATATCAATTAATGGTCCTCCCCCTTGCTTTTCTTCATCTAAAAATACACCCCATGTCGGGACAGCTCTACGGCGAATGGCATGTGCTTTCGCAAAGTAAATTTCCCCAAGATCACCCGCTTCACAGATTTCCTTTAAATACTGACTGTCCTTACGAAAACGGTTATTATATCCAATAGTCAATTTTTTCCCTGTTCTTTTTGCTGCTTCTATCATTCTTCGGGCTTCTTCTGTGGTTTTGGCCATCGGCTTCTCACACATCACATGTTTACCTGCTTCAAGGGCAGCAATTGAAATTTCAGCATGCGAACTGTTTGGCGTACAAACATGGACGGCATCAAGGGATTCATCATGAAGTAACGCTTGATAGTCTTCATAAACTCGAGCTTCTACAGTCCCGTATTTTGCAGCTGATTCTTCGGCTCGTTCTCTGACAATATCGCAAAAAGCTACTACCTCAACAGCATCGAGCTTTGCTAAGGATGGAAGGTGCTTTCCGTTTGCAATTCCTCCACAACCGATGATTCCAATTCGAATTTTCTTTTGCATAATGTTCTCCTCCTTTATGTTATGAATGTTGGAGAGTCGATTTCAGCTCTGTTACTGAAATTCGTCTACCCTCTTTGTTTGATAAAGCTGCTGCCTCATTTATTATCGTTAAACCTAGTACATCCTCTTTTTGAATGGAAGGCTCTCCATTTTTCCTAATACTGTCTGTCCATTGCTGGATTGGCATCGGCAACGCGGGTGGAAGCTGTTCGGGCTTGAACCAGCCGACTTGGTCACTCATCAATGAACTTTTTAAACGAATGTTACTTTCTTCAATGAGAAGAGTTCCTTCTGTTCCATAAAGCTCTAGCTGGAACGGACTAGACTTGGATAAAAAACCTGTTTCCAGTGTTCCGAGTACACCAGATTCATATTCGACTAGGACTACTGCATTATCATCTACTTCAAGACCGAGGGTATTTTGCAGATGACCAAAGACCGAAACGGCTTTGCCTGCTAGCCGGTTTGTTAAGTAAATTGGATGAGCACCTAAATCAACTAATGCTCCTCCTCCACATTGCTCTTTATTAAAAAAGTGCTGTGGCAGCCATCCTGATGACTCTTCATTAAGTGGGACCGCTCCATTGTGCGCAAGCCGACACCGAATAGTGGTTAAGTTTCCAAGCAATCCTTGATCTAAGACTTCTTGTGCATATAAATAGTAATTTTCAGTTAACCGTGGCAAAGACACCATTAGTTGAATATTCGCCTTTTCTACAGCTTTGTATATTTCTTCGCAGTCAGAAAGTGTAAATGCTAATACTTTTTCGGTAAAAATATGTTTTCCATTTTCCGCAGCAGCCAGAATTACTTCTTTATGTAGATTCGTCGGTGTGTTCACGATAACCGCATCAATGTCATTACGTCTAAGAACAACGTCAAGATCTGCCTCGAAAGGGACGGAAAGCTCTTTTGCCCACTGTTCTCCCCTTTCCTGTTGTTCATCCCATACTAGTTTGGTAGAAATATGATCGTTGTTTTCTGCTTGCTTTGCATAATCGTCTGCATGGACATGCCACCTGCTTAGTAGTGCAACATTTATCACCGTTATCACTCCTCCTTTTTGTTTTTGAATCTTTGTATTCTACTTTTCTATGACTCTTTCATCCTTGTATTCCATTACGTAAACCAAATATAAAAATGGCTAGGATTAAAATCTCTTCGCGCCTGCTCTTTCAATCATATTTTTTGTATTAGTGGCGTTTATTTTTAGTGCCTCAAAACGATCGATTTCAAATTCTTCTTGTTCAACAATAAGCCATTCCACCCCATACTTTTTACCAGCCTCAACAAATGATTCTACATCCAATTCCCCTCGTCCAACTTCTGTACTAACCTTCTTTCCATCAATGGTCTTCATATCTTTTACGTGCAGGGTAACACATTGATCCGGATAGGTATTGAGAATGTCAACCGGGTCATAACCCGAGTAAGACGCCCAATATCCATCAAGCTCTATTTTAACGAGTGAAGGGTCTACGTTCTCAAACAATAAGTCGAATCCCGTTTTCCCATCAAAAACATCAAATTCAAACTCGTGATTATGATAGCCGAACGTAAAGCCTAGTTCTTTACACCTTTCACCAACTTTATTTAGCACTTCTGCCGATCTTTTATAATCATCTGCATTCTTTCGCATCTCTTTTGGCAAGTCCGGACAGATAATGAGTTGATTGCCTATAATTTCGTGATATCCTACCATCTTTTCGAACTCACCATTCGTTAATTGATTTAGACTCACATGAGCCCCAGCACTTTTTATACCTTTTTCATCCATCACCCTTTTTAAGTCTTGAACGGGTGTATTATAAAAACCTGCGAATTGAACACCTTCATAGCCTAGATCCGCAACTCTTGATAGCGTTTTCAAAAAATCTAATTCTGCATCTTTCCAAACTGAGAACAACTGCAATCCTAATTTACCCATAAAAAACCCTCCATTCTTATTCTTCTTTCGATTAAAAATGTTTATCTTCTTTTAATGCCGCTGGTCTCTTATTCAGACGAGCTAGATGATAATGTTGTCCTTGGTTTGATGAGATATGAAATCCATGCATAATCTCCAGAACATGATACATTAACCCTCCACTTGCCCGATGATTTGTACCATTTAAGATAGCCTCCGCCATATCGGCTGCCCCAATCCCTCTGCAATTATCCGTATATGGATGTGTTAATGGAACCTCTCGCCACTCCTTTTCTCCTGCCTTCTTAAGTTTCACTGGACCGCCAAAGGTATTGGGATCAGGTACACTCACCGTCCCTGTCTCCCCATAAATTTCAATAAATGGTACATTTGCTCCCCAGATATCGAAACTAGTAATTATGGTACCTACTGCTCCATTCTCAAAATCCATAACACCGGAAATATGCGTAGGAACCTTTACAGGAAACTTTCGACCATTCTTGGTTTCACGTTCTAAAAAAGAAGTACTTGTTGAGCCCGTTACTCGTTTGACCGGTCCGATCAATGATACGAGCGCCGATAAATAATATGGACCCATATCAAACATAGGGCCGCCGCCTTCTTGATAGTAAAAATCAGGATTTGGGTGCCAGCTTTCATGACCGTGATTCATCATAAACGCTGAAGCGGCAACTGCCTTTCCAATTACACCCTCATCGATCAGCTTTCGGCATGTTTGGAGCCCACCCCCTAAAAAGGTATCAGGAGCACCGCCAATGAAAAGCTGCCTTTCATCCGCAACATCCAGCATTTTTTTAGCATCTTCGAGAGAAACAGCAAGCGGTTTTTCAACATACACATGTTTCCCAGCTTCTAATGAAGCGATTGAGACTTCTGCATGTGCTGCAGGTATCGTTAAGTTGATAATCATGTCAATGCCGGTATCTGCAAGCATATCTTCCACGCTGTACGCTTTTGATACACCATACGTCTCGGCCTTTTGTTTTGCCCGATCCACATCAAGGTCAGCACATGCAATGATTTCTAAAGATTGATAGTGAGAGACATTTTTAAAATACGTATCACTAATCACACCGCATCCAATGATTCCTGCTTTTAACTTCTGTTTGACCTGTTCCATTTTTTCACCCCTTTCACTGCAACTTTACTTGGCTGCCCATACCATTCCCTGAGTCACCATTTTGGTTACTTCTTCCCGTTCGACGAGGTCAATGGAATGGCCAAGAGCACAATAGAAAATACGCCCCTTACCAAACATCTTCGTCCAGGCAACTGGCATTCTAATATCTTCAATCGTCGTGTAAGCAATTATTTCTATCACGGGATCCACATGCATGTAATAGAGCTCAGATGTTACCGTAAAATCATGAATCCCTTCTGTCGCAGGATGAGGATGCCCCATATGGACGGTATATTCCACATTATCACCGCCAGGATGTGCTACAAATTGGCCTCCAACCATAAATTGATAGTCAGTTGCATTCCGGAACGCGTCTCCCATTCCCCCATGAATACCCGCAAGTCCAACACCGTTCCTAACTGCTTGTAATAAAGGCTGCAGCTGACCATCTGTTAGATCACCCATCGTCCAGTTTGGAACGATAAGATCTACTTGATTGATCTTTTCTTCATCTAAAAAGATATCCAGCGTATTTGAAATTTCAGCTTCAAAATCATTCTTTTTTAAAAATGCTGCAAGAATCTCTGATATTTCTTTCGGCTTATGTCCACTCCAGCCGCCAGAAACAATGAGTGCTTTTTTCATTTTTTATCCCTCACACTTTTGTTGGCAGATTTTCAAGTTCATACAAGGCAACGGAAAGACTGGCATAATCACCAACTTGTTCTCCCAGTCCGGCTGTCACAATGTCACATACAGCTAACGATTGAGGAAGCGCCTCTTTTTTTAGTGTTTCGATTACCATTGGCTCTAAAAGAGATTGCTGACGGCCATAAATACTTCCGATCACAATGCGCTCTGGATTTAACAGATCAACAAGCATAGCTAATCCACGGCCGAGCTGTCTTCCCACGTTTTTAAAAATATCAACAGCTAGAGGGTCACCCCTTTGAGCTGCTTCTCCTACTATTTTCGTAGTAATGGCAGAAAGGCAGTCTAGCGAAGAACAGATTTCAGTGGATTTTCCTTCTTGAATCCATTCCTCTGCTTTCGATTGGGCCATTAATGCGATACCGCCTCCGCTGCAGAATCCCTCAAAAGAACCCCGTTTACCATAACCAACCGGTCCATCGTGTTCTAGACGGATATGACCAACTTCTCCTGCATTATCATTTGTCCCTGTGTATAGATTGCTATTTAAAATCAGCCCTGCACCCATACCTGTTCCGAAGGTGAGGAAGATCATATTTTTGCAGCCTTTTCCTGCTCCCCACTTCCATTCTGCGAGTGCACAGGCATTTGCATCATTTTGCAATAATACTGGAACAGAAAACCTGTTTTTAATAGGCGTTATGACATCAATACGATCCCAATTATGCAGGTTTGGAGGTGATAGAACGACTCCTTTTTCACTATCAAGAGGACCACCGCAGCTAATCCCAATTGCATCAACTGACTCCATTTCCAAACTTCCTATGAGTTTCTCTAAACTATGAATCATTTGTTCCAATACCTCTTCTGGTTTCGAAGGCGTAGGGAATTGAGTTTTTCTTAAAATTTTGATAGCTTCATTCGACCATACCCCGACAGACACAGCACATTTTGTTCCACCGATATCAAAACCCGCTAAAACCTTCATTCTTCAAAAAATTCCTTTTCTAGCATCAGACATAAGGCATGATATATTAGGATATGATGTTCTTGTATATCAGGCGTAGACTCAAAAGGAACAGCGATTAACACATCGCATAGGGGTGCCATCACTCCACCCTTGCTGCCAGTAAGTCCAATTGTTTTCATCCCTTTTGCTCGTGCCACTTGCAGCGCATGAACAACGTTTGCAGAATTACCCGATGTACTTAATCCAATCAGCACATCCTCTTTGTTGCCATAGCCGAAAACTTGCTGTGCAAAGATCATATCTGCTGCTACATCGTTTGCAAATGCTGTAATCATTGCAGAGTGGCTGACGAGTGAAATCGCGGGCAATGCTCCTTGCAAGTGCCTAGACAGATAATCACCATCTTCTGGAAAAGCCTCGAAAAGTTTTTGCTTAAATGATGTATCTATAGGTCTTTTTAAGAAAAAACCCTTCATGAGTTCTCCCACAATATGTTCACAATCTGAAGCACTTCCGCCGTTTCCACATAATAGAACTTTTCCGCCTTGTCTATACGAATTTTTAAGTAGAGTAAATGCCTTTTGAACTTCAGTGATACAAACTTCTAGTTCAGAATGTTTACGATTCAGTTCATTCAGCACGGTTTCCATTCTCTTCCCCCTCATGAATGTATCGTTGATGTGATGATTACCTCTACACCGTATTTTTCGATTTCTTTTAATACAAGTTCATCTGCTTTATCACTTGTGATTAGATAATCGACATCTTCAAAGCTGCAAAATGAGACAAGGCCTGTCTTTTGAAGCTTACTATGGTCGGCCATCAATACAATTTTTTTCCCGGCTGCAGCCATCGCTTGTTTGATCTGTGCTTCATACAAATCCAAACTAGTGAACCCTTGGCGTAGTGAGATGCCAGACGCTCCTAGAAACACATAATCGGCATTATATTTTTGAATTTCCATCTGTGTTTGAGGACCTATCATACTTTTGGAATTTCTTCTTAGTTCCCCGCCAAGCATAAAGATGGATGCGCTTTCATTTTTACTGCATTCTTCAATGACATTCAAAGCATTTGTAATGACCGTTAATTGTTTAATATCGTGCAAATGTCTAGCCATGCACCACGTCGTGGATCCCGCATCCAAGATAATAATTTGACCTTCTTGAACAAATTGTGCAGCTCTTTGTCCAATCGCATCTTTCTCTGTAAAAAATTGAAGCTCCCGGAGCTGAACAGGCATAATAATATCTTGTGTTTTCTGCAAATCTTCCATTAATATAGCTCCACCGTAATTCTTTTGAACCAAGCCTTCCTTTTCGAGCTGAATTAAGTCTCTGCGGATTGTTTCCTCTGAGACTTGAAATTCATGAACCAATTCGGTTACTTTAACACTTCGTTTTTTAAATAAAATTTCTCTGATTTTATTTCGACGCTCGATGACTATCATTTCAATCCCGCCTTTTACACTGAAAATTTGCTTTCATTCGCTTTTTAAATGGGTTATGGCTTGTTCAAAAAAGTTTGGCTTTCCAAAACTCCCTGATTTTAAAACAAGAAGCAGCGGGGGTTCTGACAGGGAGATACAGGACGGGAGACCGGGTTCAATCTCCTTCCAAACTCTCATACCACGAATGTTTATCTTGCTGCATACCGCAGCTGACGTATCACCACCTGCAACCAGCAAGCGATTTTGACCTGTTTCGTGCAAGACTGTTGCTGTAATATCGGCAAGGGTCCGAGAAATAAATTGTGATAACTCTTTATTCGAAACCCCTTTTTTCAGCGCAGATTCCTTCGTCTGCTTCACCGTCTCTTTGTCATTCGATGTATGAAGTAATACATCTGATCCATCATTCAAATTCGTCATTATGTCGGAGAGTAATGCTTGAATGAAAGACGTTTGCTCCTGTGCCTCTATTAAATGCAATGTGCGTAGTTCTTTTATTTTCATTCCTTTTTCTCTCAAATACTCAATTTGGTTAGCTGTTTGAGGCATTAAACTTCCTGCTACACTAAACATGCCTTTTCGCGCAGGTAAACGCGGTAGGTTTAAAGAAACTCTTGATTTATTTTTTTCTTCTGACCATGTTTTCGGCAGTTCTTCAGCTAATGCAGAACTTCCGCAAAACACCTTAACATCTTTCGTTGCCTTCGCGATCGTTATCAGATCATCCTGAGTCGTTACATCTAAAATGACATAATTACATTGTTTTTTTATCTTTGTTAATTCCAATTGGAGCGCTTTATGTCCTTTTTGAATGACATTATAGTGAATAGATCCTACTTTTCGCTTTGTTTGGGCTTTTAATATATCTATTAAACTAGAATCATTCATCGGATGCATCGGGTCGTTTCTAAATTCAGAGTTCTCCAGCCTGTTCCCATATACATAATGAATACCGTCAATGGTTTGTCTCCCGTTCTTGGGAAATCCTACAACGACAATAGCGAAATCCTCTTCTAAAGCATCCAGCATCGCATCGAATTCAATACCGATGTTACCTCGAAATACAGAGCACGTTTTATTATAAAAATGGGTGACTCCTCCACGCTGAAGTTCTTTCGTTGCCTTGTACACCTTTTTATAAGCCGTCTTGGAATCATCAAATCGGGAGTTCGTATCCAGGATCACTACATCTGCATAAGGTTGTGATCCTGAAAAAGAAATAGATTCATCATAGGGAAAGACATCTGTTACATAGTTTGATTTCGCAAACATGATGCCTATGTCGTTTGCACCTGTTATATCATCCGCTACAACACCAATCATTTCTCTCCCCACTCCCTTCTTGGCTTATAACCGGCATAATGAAGAAAATCATCTATGGTTTTATTTGATAAAGGCTGCAATCGTATCTTATCGTGGTTTACTTTAATGTGCATTTTACAAGCCATCTCAAGAGTTTCAAGAGCCATTATTGCTTCTTTTATGTTCGTATCAAAAACAAGTACCCCATGGTTCTCTAAAAGAAGAACGTTTGCGCTTTTTGCCTTTTTTCTTACTGCTTCCGCTAAATTGTTAGAACCTGGATGATGATAAGCTACTCGTTCAACACGCTCTAAGTAGTACATGGATTCAATGAATAAATCATTCTTTACTTCCAGATTAGAACAAGCAACGAGTGTACTATAAAAGGGAGAAGCGTGAAGAACGGCTGAAATATCTGGCCGTTCCTCATAGATCGCACGATGCATCGGAAGTTCCTTTGAGGGCTTTCGCTTATAACCCTCAGACTTATCAAACGTACATTCTACAAAATCATGCTCTGCAAGCTCTCCAAGGTAAGTTCCGCTCGCCGTAATCAAAAGGGACTCCTCTGATGTCCGGGCGCTTATATTCCCTGCTGTCCCCCATGCAAGGTTATTTCCCATCATATATCGGCCGACTTGCTGCAACTGTCCACGAACTTGGTTTGTTTCCACAATCATGTTGATTCTCTCCTACTCACTCCATTCCAAAAGGTTTGTTTCGATCACCGCTTGTCTTTTATCTTTTGGAATGCGGAAGGTTTTAATTTCACAAGGATGGAACGATGCTTCAATGGTACGCTCCCACTTTGGCAATTCAATCGTTGCATCCGTAGCGCGATTTGTGGTCTCATAACAGCGAATGATTAAGTCATCATTATCCTCTGCTTTCTTGATGACAGAGACAACGACATTTTCCACGTCCACATACAAAAAGGAATCACTTTGTGGCAGATCACCTTTATGGTATGTCTCTATAATACTTACCGGTTTTTGATTCAGCTCAGCAGCTCGTTGTACGGTTCCTGCGGTTTCCCAGTTTCCTTCATGCGGGAACAGGGAGTAAGTGAAGTTTTGTATGCCTTGGTCAATAAAGGAATAATGGCCATCTTCTTTAGGAATGAGCGGATCATGATGTGCATAAATCGGACTTCTAAGTACGGTTATGCTCATCTCTTTATTGTGAATATCAAAGCTGTACTTTCCGTCGTTCAATAAACTAAGCCCATACATTTCTCCTGTAGGCTGATGTGTGCCGGAGAGATCAATCCAGCTTTGTCCAGGCTCTTCTTCTCCATTACATTCTCGAACGATATGACCATATGGAATTTCATACGTCCCCTTCCGGAAAATAAGATTCACCGGAAATTTCAGCTTCAGCATTTTAAATTGTTCTTGCCAATTTACCGTGACCGAGACGTCAATTTGATTGATTTCTCGATACATCGTGAAATTTTGTACCAATGTCGATTTACCGTATTCACTAATGACCCGGATGACTGATTTAACAGGTCCATGCTCAACACGTTGAACGCTCTTCGCTTTAAACTCACCTATTTCCTTGTGGAAGTGAAGCACATTGTGAGACCACGTATCACTTTTATCCTCAATCACAACGGGTCTTGCGGCAGGTCCATCCAGTAACTCCACATTTTTGTTTTTGTCATAAAGATTTGTAACAAATCCGGTCTTCGGGTCAATCTCCACTCGGTATGTTTCGTTTTCGAGTAGATGATCGTTCGCCTTAATGGTTGGAAAATCGGTTATGGATGGCCCTTTAACAATCTTGTAAACGCGATATCCGACTGGTGGCAGATCAGCCAAAAAGCTAATACGGTATCTTCCACCAGAAGTTGCCCATGACTGGACAGTTTGTAAAGCGATCTCGTTTCCTTTATCATCGACTAATCGATCGGTTGGCTTTAAGCCACCTACCTCAAGTTCCACATTCACTTTGCAGTTCCACGAATGCGGGTTGAATACCACAATTGGCTTCATACCCTCTTCTTCTTCAATATCAATGTGCCATGAAAGGGATTGAACCGCATAATTTAAACCTCGGCTACCAATCGACATCGCTTCCCCATGCATGTTGCGAGCATCTTCATAGGCTTCTTCGAGACTCGTCCCTGCCAAAATATCGTGAAATTGGTTAAAAAGAACGTTCTTCCAAGCTAGATGGAAGTCTACAGGATAACATTGACCCGTAGTCCACTTTGCAACAGCAGAAAACTTTTCTGCTGAGGCTAAGAGATTCTCTGCTTCGCGGTTCCATTTTTTTATGCCTGAATGAACGGCATAACAACCACTCGCATGATGTTGAAAATCATCATGAACAATCGGCAGCGGCAAGTCCTTTTCAGAAACCTCTTCAAAAAACCGATTAGGGGTGCTAAACACAAGTGTCGGAAAGGCTGAATCAGCGTTTAACCGGTATATGCTTTCAATATTTTCTTTAGTTGGTCCTCCACCGTGGTTACCTACGCCATAAAAGCACATTAAATCATCAAAAGGTGCCCGTAACTCTCCTGCTGTTCGGCGAACATGAACGTCTAATTCCTTGCCCCATGTGCAATATTCAAACGGTATCCGGTACGTTAGTACACGGGACCCATCATCTGATTCCCACCAAAACACTCTGTTTGGAAGACCTTTTTCCTGAGGCGAGGGTCTCATGAACACATAATGGTCCATCCCGCTCTTCTTCAAGATCTGCGGAAGCATCCCGTGGTGGCCGAAGCTATCCACGTTATAACCTACTTTAGCGGTTACCCCAAACTTTTCTTGAAAATAATGCTGCCCGTATAGTCCTTGACGTACAAAGGACTCACCACTAGGAATATTACAGTCAGGCTGAACCCACCAACCACCTACGATTTCCCATCTTCCTTGTTTGATTCGTTCTTTAATTTCTTCAAACATGTCAGGTTCATTGTTTTCAATCCATTCATAGTTAGCAGCTGAGCTTGAGGTGAAAACGAAATCGTCATATTCATTCATCCGGTCTAAAGCAGAACGAAAAGTTGCTTTTGTTTCCTGAAAGCCCTCTTGCCACTGCCATAACCATACCGGGTCTAAGTGAGCATTGCCGATCATATGCAGTGTTTGATTGTTCGTTTGTTGCGACTGTTTTCTTTTTTCTACCGTAAGTTTGTTCACGTCCATATACCTCCTTTATTTCCTTTTGTTATTTCACGGTAACGAGTGCTTCAGCCAGTTGACCAAACGGCCGCTCCCCGATTGTGATATCTGCTGCGATTCTCGCCCTTCTCATTGTTTGACCAGATGCAGGGGTGATCGTAACCGACACACTCTTTCGTTCCAGTCCGCCGATTCGAATAGGGAAATTCCCTTTTTGAACGTTCCATCCAGCAGGAACAATCACTTGGATATCTACGTCACTTTCTGAAGTAAAGGGATTTTTCACATCAATCCCGATGTTAAACGGTTGTCCGCTATAAACATAAGACTGATAGGGAGTAATTCTGGCACCGATTCCTCCAGCTCCCAAGTCTACTTGTTCTAACGGCAGCAGATCCTGATGGAGACGTTCAAGAGCATGGCCACTTTCTAGAATCCTGTTTAAATACTCCTGTGTAACAAATACTGGATCTGAGTGCCCCGAGATAAGAAGATCCGGGCGAATTGCTTGATAAAGCTCTGCACTTTGACGATAATCCCAGATTCGAAAGCCATTTTGATACACATAATTCCATTCTTCACCTTCATATTGGTCTCCCATAGCGAGTACACGTTTTCCATCCACTTCAAAAACAATGGCGACCGCATAAAGGGTATGGCCCGATTGCTCATACAGTGTAAATTCGTATTCTTCCCACTTTATCGTGGTTCGAAGGGGAAGTATTTGATCCACTTTAATGGAATCGTACCAAAGGCATGGAAGATCATAGTTCTTAGGATTTTCTAATACATCAGCAAAATTTTCAGGACACCAGACTTTTGTTCCCTCCACATCACGCAGTAGATTCATCCCCGCCACATGATCATCATGGTAGTGAGTTGGTATCACAACGTCGATCTTCTTAACACCGTAATCTTTCTTTAACTTTTGTATCGTATACAGCCATGGTCTTCTAGCGGCCCTGTCACTTCCTGATGCTATGCCGCCGATAAAGTCATATCCAAAATCAATGATGAGAGCGCTCCCACTTTTAGATAAAAGCACATAGGAGTTTGCAAGGCTTGTCCGATTCTTTAGCAAGTGAGGTGTTATGTTTTCATAAGGCTTTTCTCTAAACTTAAAAAGTCTTGGATTTTGGTTTCGGTATCCCAAAAGTTCACCAAACCGTTCAACGAGAAGATCAATTGCTGCATTCGGCTCTCTCATGATATCTCCATGTGAAGGAAGCAGCATATCTGGCTTTTTCTCCTTCAAATCTAGTAAAGATAAAATACTAAAGGGTACACCTTCTGCTCCGTTATACGACCATTGAGTAGCAGCCATTGACCATACCTTTCCTGGAGATGAAATCAGATCACCTGTAAAAGCTAGCTTCGTTCCATCAATTGTTGTAAGCAAGCTGATCGAACCTGTCGTGTGACCAGGAGTAGGGACGATCGCAAAGTCATAGCCTGCAAATGAGTAAGTGGCATAGTCTTGTAAAGTTCCTGAGACAAAAACCGAGTTTAATAGAGAGAAACGATCCTGCCTCATGTTGTAATTATTATCAATTTCGCGGGATTGCCAATGAGCATCTACGTCTGAAAATAAATCCTGCTCTGCATGAGGTACCCAGATTTTTATCCCCTCAGCTTCAGCCCGCTCTAGACCTTGTCCTTGATCACGGTGATGATGGGTCATAAGCACATCTGTCACTCTCTTAACCCCAATCGAAACCAAATGATCCAGCACATCACCTTTTCCAAAATCGATAAGTATAGCATTTTCTCCTTTTTTGACCACATACACATGACACGTATCCGAATAGAGGTAAACGTTCTCAGTAATTCTTATCAAGGAAACCACCACTTCTTTTAAAGAATATTGCTTTAGCTCTTTCCTTACTCTTGAAACTCAAAGGCTTTGTTTTTGCTGCCGAGGAAGTTCTCAATTTTATCATGCACCGTTACTTCAACTGCCTGCTGAGCAATTTGCATTTGTTCACTTGTAAGGTCCTTACATGCTGCATTTGTCATTCGTTCCTCTTTTCCAATCGCCTCTAACAAAGCCACTTCAAGATCGGTCGCGATGTTCACCTTACTGATTCCTCCGTTAGGCAGCTTAGTCGCCTTTTTTATCATTTCGGCAGGAACACCTGATCCTCCGTGTAAAACAAGGTGAACCGGTGTCAACGCTCTAATTGCTTCTAATCGTTTATAATCGATCTTTGGCTGTCTGACCAGATAAACACCATGTGCTGTACCAACAGAAACTGCTAGTGCATCCGCTTCTGTTTCCCTTACAAAGCGCTCAGCTTCTACAGGATCGGTATATAATTCTTCATCAGAATCCGTCTCAACAAAATCAGTTGTCCCAATCTTTCCAAGTTCAGCTTCAACAGAAACTCCATGTAAATGGGCGTATTCGGCAGCTTCTTTACTAATTGCGATATTTTCCTCCAACGGCTTTTCTGAAGCGTCAATCATAACGGATGTGAAACCGGCTTCTATCGCTTCCTTGATCACCTGCAAATCCTTTGTATGATCCAGATGAAGAACAACAGGAACAGATATCTTTTCACTTTCTACTGAACGATAAAATTCAGAGGCAAATTCAGCGGGCGTGATCCCATAACGAACCAGTTCCTTTTGAGAAATTTGAACGATTAGAGGAGATTGTGCCTTTTCTCCTGCGATCAGAATCGGCCGAATCATGGTTGTATATCTCGGTGCAAAAGATCCAACTGCATATCTGCCTTTTTCAGCCTTTTCCAGCATTGTTTTTAAGGTAATAACATTTTTATTTTTTGTTTTCACTGGTTTCTCATCTCCTATTGTTCTTCTATTTTGTATGAACGAATAGCATTTTGAAGTTTTATATAACCATCTTTATATAAACGTTGATAGCTTTCATGATGGGAATCCGTTGGGACGAATTCTTTTCTTTTTATAAAAGGAAATACCGAAATCGACTCTTCTTCCTTATAGATTCCGCATTCGATTGCTGCTGTCAGGGCTGCACCGATCAATGTTGCCTCTGTTTCTTCTGAAACGATAAGTCTGCAGCCAGAAACATCTGATTTAATCTGCAGCCACTGACTATTATGGGTTCCTCCCCCTACGACTGCCTTTTCATCAATGTGTACCCCTGTAGCTCGCTCTGCAGCCTTTCGGATACATTCCATTTCAAAAGCGGTCCCTTCTAAAACAGCTTTTAAAAGGTCCTCCCGTTTATGGCTTGTTTGAAGACCTATAAACGCACCTTTTACTGAAGCATTCAGCAATGGCGCTCCGCTTCCTGATAAGTAAGGAAAATAAAGAATACCTGTTGGTCCTTCTTTCACTTTGGTCAAGAGATCCAGAATCTCGGTATACGAGATAGGCTCAGATCCAAGTTGTGATCGTATCCATTCGATAGAGCCTCCCGAATTTGGATTACCTCCCATCCAAAACATACGATCTTTTAGCACATGACAACCATATGATAGACCTGACTGGAATTCATTTTCACTTAAACACTGACTCCGAAGTATACCGACTAACGTCTCGGCTGTTCCCATGGAGTCAAAGACTTTACCTGGTTTCACAACACCTGCTGCAAGAGAAGCGCAAACATGATCATGTCCAGAGACAGCAACAGGAATTCCTTTTCTTAGTCCGATCGACATCAAGTCGTTTGATTGAACTTCGCCTAGCTTGGCCCCACTTCTCTTTACATCAGGGAATAGATCTTCGTTAAAGCCAAAGTTTCGAATCCAAGGTACATCCCAAGTTTTTTTATTAATATCGAAGGCGAATGTACGTGCAGCTAATGTATAATCGGTCCCAAATTTCCCCGTTAGTTTATACGCGATAAAATCGGCGACCGAAAGCCAAACAGCTTCCCGGGTGACATCTACATCTTGGTTTCGTAACCACAGTAATTTGGCTAATCCATATTTAAAACTATTATGCAAACCTGTCGCCTGAAACCGTTCAAAAGGGTCGGATTCCTTCTCAATAAACCGAGCTTCTTTTTTTGAGCGGCTATCAAACCATGGAATGATTTCCGTTTTGGGTGTTCCTGTTTTCCTATCTATTAAAAGTCCTGCTTCCGCCATACTCGTAATACCTATGACTGCAATTTCTTCTGAAGCCTCTTCTGTTACTTCTGTTATAGCTGCGCATATCGTATCCCACAGTCCTTTTGGATTGTAATAAACATGGCCTTCACGGTTGTAATGTGTGATTGTTTTTTGTTTAGAGACTTTTGCTGTTGTTCCATCTGTATGATATAAACCTGCTTTAGAATGGGTAGTTCCAATATCGATTCCCAGAAGGTAAGCCATTTACGTTAATCCCTCAATCGTTTGTTTCACGCGCTCCATCCCAAGTTCTGGACTTGTTAAGAATTTTTTTTGTTGCTCTTCCGGCAGTTTGGCAACTGCGCGTGCCATGGAAGCTTGTGCGAGTACAACAATATCAACCTTTTTTGCAAGTTCCGATAATTGCTCCGCAAGAATGAGATCATGTTCATCAGGATCCCCTTGAATCAAATACTGATAAGCTTCTTCAGCTAGAACGGAATGAATATCTACTGTTTTTTTGTATTCAATAGCGATCTGCTCGAGGAGCTTTACAGTTGGATTGAGCGTTGTAGAGAGAGTAGCAATCACCCCTATCTTTTTCCCATGGTTCATAGCCTCTTCTCCCATTGCCTCATCAATTCTAATAATGGGCACGCTTAGCTGTTTTCTTGCTTTATCAACTACTTCTCCAACAGATGAACATGCATTTAAGATGATTGATGCTCCCGCTTGTTCTGCATATTTTGTATATTGAATAAGTCTTTCCTCTACTTCTTCTACCTTTCCGCCATTACGCCTTAACTGAGGCAATATGGAGTCATCTACAAAGTTAATGACTTCAAAGCTCGGTAAATAATCTTGTGCTAAACGTTTTAAAGGCTCAATCGTGAGTGGTGTGGTGTGTATAATAGCAAGTGTTTTCCCCATGTAATAAACTCCTTTTTTACCCTTTTGATCCTGCTGTTAAGTTCATACCTTCAATAAAGTAACGTTGGAAAATAAAGAACAGAATAATAACCGGAAGCAGTACCATCAAAGATCCAGCCATCAATAAGTTCCATTGTGTTGCATTTTGGCCTTTAAATACTTGAAGACCTAGTTGCAGCGTGTACATGGTTTCATCATTTATAAATAATAGAGGTCCCAAAAAGTCATTCCATGCCCCATTAAAAGAGAAGATAGCTACGGTAGCGATAGCCGGCATTGCTAATGGAATGAAAATTTTCCACCAGATAAAAAAGTGGCTGGCTCCATCAATCTTGGCGGCCTCGATCAACTCATTCGGAATGGTTAAAAAGAACTGACGCAGCAAAAAGATATTAAACGCACTTCCAAAGAAAGCTGGGACGATAAGAGGAAGATACGTATTTAACCACCCTAACTTTGCATAAAGTACATATTGCGGAACCAAAGTAACAAATCCAGGAATCATCATCGTTGCCAGGACTATAGCAAACAGGACATTCCTCCCTTTAAACGGAATCTTTGCAAACCCATAAGCGATAAAAGAGTTAGAAAGAACGTTTCCAATCACTACAAATACAGTAATAAACAACGTATTCATCGTATATCTAGCAAAAGGTGCTGATTGAATGGCTTGAATATAGTTATCCCAATGCCATTCTTTCGGTAAAAAAGTTGGTGGATAAGACATGACTTCTTTCATACTTTTTACTGAAGTAGCGACCATCCACCAGATCGGGGAGAGGATGAGGAGACTCCCTAAAATGAGAATGACCATAACAATCGTTTTTACCATTCTTTTTTTGAAAGTTACACTTTGGAAATAGCTACTTTTCTTTTGAACAACGGTATTTTCCTTATGAACAATCGTACTCATTTTCGATCCTCCCCATCATAATGCACCCATCTCGGTGCAAGTTTTAGATTAATCACAGTTAGTACTAGAATGATAATGAAAAGAATCCAAGACATCGCCATCGCATAGCCCATATCAAAAACCTCAAATGCTTTGTTCCACATGTGGAGGTTATAGAAGAGCAAAGAATTCGCTGGCCCTCCGTTTCCACTGTCACTCATAACATACGCTTCTTGGAAAATTTGAAAGCCGCCGATGAAGCTCGTTACGAGATCAAAGAAGATAATAGGTGTAATCATTGGAAGAGTAATATGGAAGAACTTACGGAAAACATTGGCACCATCGATCTCCGCAGCTTCATATAGAGACTTAGAAACACCTTGCAGACTTGCCAAATAAAGCAGCATTCCTCCGCCTAAACTCCATAATTTCATAAAAATGAGTGCCGGTTTGGTCCATGCTGGATCTGACAGCCAAGAAGGACCTTCAATCCCCACCCATGAAAGCAGTGTGTTAACTAAACCCGATGAAGGACTCAAAAGCTGCATCCATAATAGGTACACTCCTACTCCTGACAATACAGCCGGTAAATAGTAGATTGTTCTAAACAATCTTGTACCTGGTACATTTTGATTTAAAAGGACAGCTAGTAAAACGGCTCCAGCAGTAGTTAAAGGAACAGAAATGGCAACATAATATAGAGTGTTCCATAGAGATGTCCACATAAGCCCATCATTCGTAAACATACGTTTGTAATTATCAAGGCCAATAAAACTCAGGCTGGACGTAATATTGAAATTCGTAAAACTACCGTATAAGGAAAACAACAACGGACCCGCTGTAAAAATAAGAAAACCGATTACCCATGGAGCAATAAAGATATAACCTTGAAACTCTTCTTTTTGATTCATGGAAAATAAACGTTTTGGTTTCTTGTTCGGTGCTTGTCTTTTTATATTTTTTTGCAGATTTGTCTGCATAGAGTTGCCCCCCTTTAATGAAACAATAAGGGGAGTGAAAACTGCGCTTTCACCCCCTGCCTAGCTATATTTATTTGTTGTTTTTCACGAGTTGTTCAACTGCCCTTTGAGCTTTCTTTAATCCTTCCTTAGGACTTTGCTTGCCCAAAAGAACCTTTTCCAGTTCCGGGTTAATTAAGTTGGTAAAGTCCGGAGCTTGTAATGGAACGGGCGTAATGATCGTTTCTTCTAAGTTTTTAACAGAAGCAGTATAGACCATTTTTCCATCTTCCGAGAACTCTGGATTCTCCGCAGCCTTTTTGGATGCTTCAATGTTTGCTACATTGTCAAAGCCTTTTACAGCCCAATGTTCCTGAGCTTGTACATCTGTTAAATACTTCAGGAATTCCCAAGCCTCGTCAGGATGTTCGGCTCCTTTTGGAATTTCAGCAACAAAACCTCCGCCCCAGCTCGTTTGGCTCTTACCTGGTTCTTTTGCAGGAAGTGGGGCGATGCCAAAGTTAATATCTTCTCCATAATCTCTAATTTTTGTGAAAAAGTTTGTCGTTTCTGTTGTCATAGCCAGCTTTCCGCTAATGAATGGATCTGCCGTTTCTTCCCCGAATTCTGCCTGAAACTTGTTGATGACATTCGAACCGTAATAATCATAGTAATCTTTGAACCATGTTAATGCTTCTATATTAGATGGATCATCGATGATCGGTTTTTCCTTTTTATAATCCCAATAGCTCTTTCCATCGGCATTGATCATCCATACCTCTGCACCCATTTTGTAGTTTGGCAGATAGCCGATACGATCGTAATTCTTGCCGTTTTTAATATCGAGCTTTTTCCCATATTCCTCTAATTCTTCCCATGTTGCCGGTGGTTTGTTCGGATCAAGTCCCACCTCTTTGAACATGTCTTTGTTATAAAAAAGCATTCGCGTATCCGTATTGAATGGCAAAGCGTAAGGTTCTCCTTTATAAAGACTAGCTTTATATAGTTCCGGAAAGAATCGATCCTTCACCTCTGGATCCTTCTCCATATATTTTGATAAGTTGGTATTTTGATTGTTCTGCGCACGATGAGCAACTTGATTAATATCGTTAATAATTACATCTGCGGGCTTTCCTGCCGCAATCGAGGCTAAGTTCTTCGTCCAAATATCCCCAAAAGGAAGATATGTATGCTTTACTTCGATTTTATCTTGAGAATTATTAAAGTCTTGAATAATCTTTTCAATAACCGGTCTTCTTATTTCAGAACCCCAAAATGTCCAAAAATCAATAACTACTTTACCCTCACTATTTTTATCACTGTCTGCACCTTGACCGCCGTTACTTGAACAAGCTGTTAAAAGCAAGGTTAAACTCAAGATTAAACTCAAGAGTAGCTTAATAGATTTTGTTGCCGCCTTCATTCCATTTCCCTCCCATAAGTTTTCATTTCTTAGACAAGTGTTTTGTGATTGTTTCATAATGTTAGTGATCTCGATGTGTTTTCTAGAGGAATTTATTGTTGAGTTTTGTGGGGTCTTGTTGACTTAACCTATTATTAAATGAAATCGCTTTCAAGTCAACATCGTATTCTGAAAATTTTATATATTTAATGTATTTTGAGTATTTCGAACTACAAAAAAGAGAAACCCTTAAAAATAAAGGTTTCTCTCTTCTATTTTGTTTAAATTTTATTGATTCCTATTTTAGCAGCCTTGCTTGTGATCAGTGCGATCAAGCTTCCCATTACACAAATTCCTATACCTGTTGCAAACAAAACCAACATGACAACCAACAATATTCCACAGAGCATAAGGAATGTTGTGAGGGGTTGGCGTAATCCTATCATAAACGAAACGAACAAAGTCTTATACCATGAAAGCCCATAATGAATATAAATGGGGATACTGTAACTTGCCGTGACCAAAAAGAAAAACATTACTACGATTAAAGCATATCGTACAGTTAACCAATAAGTAGAATGTAAGTCTTTTAAAATCAACAAGTCAGCTGTTAAAAAGGCTCCTAAAACAATAAGAACTATTCCTAGAGGGTAGCTTTTCCAAAAATATGATTTAAACTCTCTTATAAAAGTTGAAAAGAGATTTGGATCCTGATCTTCTGTTAACCATTTATTTACGATAGAAAACATCACAAACGTTGCGGGAATTAACGTTATGAGCGGTAAGGAAAAAAGAATCCAAACAATATTTAAATACACAAGCTTCCAGATCCACTCCATTAAACCATTTAAAAATTTCACTTCTCGAGTACCTCTCTTTAGATGTTACTTTTTAATCTATAAATCTATCATTTCTAAGAGAATGTCTCCCTGAACCTGCTTGCAATCAACCGTAAAGAGGCCATCCTCCTGCTCTTTTACGTCAACCTTTTCACCATTAACCAGCACGTGAATAGGCTTTTTTTCTTTCACGAAAAATGCAAACTCTCCGCCTTCATTCAAATGCACAACTGCTTTATTATGAAAATAAAAGGACTTAGACAAGGTCTTGGGAGTGAGATACTTATGTGTTAATCCGATTGGTGTTATATGGTGTTTGATCGGTATCACAATGTATAAAGCCACACCATCCTTTTCAAGCCAGAAATCAAATGACTCATGATGTGCAAGGACGCGGGCTTTCTTTTTAAAGTAATCATAGACCAAATAAGTCTCTCCATTCATCTTCTCTATATGCGAGGGTGAAACAGAACCCTCAACCATACTTCCCTCTAAGTGAATGTTAAAAGAAGCTAAAACCCCTGCCTCTCCAACCTTGTTCCATATCTTCAAAGGAACTTTTTCAATGTTTGGATTTTGAAAAAGACAATCTTTTGTAGGCAGACCTGGTTGATCAGCACGCAAAATCCTGCCATCCTCCAAGATCAGTGGCCAGATTTTATCTGCGTCCGTTTCCCCTGGCCGATCACTAAAATAGACAGGTCCTCCACTTACAGCACGCAAAACGGCATTTTGAATATCTTCTTCATGATTGGTCCAGAACATATCCCAATCACCCCAATAAAATTGGCCGTGATAATATGAATTATACGCATTCTGCAAGGCATGTTCTTTGAAACTAATTTCTTCTCCAGGGACAAAGTCATCACTGTTTCTCGATACAGAAGACATCGGCCGGTTCCAAATATTTTCAGCAGCCATTCCCATACAATTTATGAGAGCTTGATCAAAATGAATACCCACAGATGCTTCTAAAGCCGTATGGGCAGCATGGGCAGACTCTCCAACAGCTTCTTCAGTCATCAAAAAGTTATTAACGGCACTCTGACTATCTACTTTTACAAAATCAATGCCTTGCTGTTTCAGTTTAGAATGCCAGCTATTCCAAAACCCAAACCCTTTCTCCGTTATAGGATAAGGAACGAGCTTACCACTGCTTGTCCGATACAGATACTTTTCCATCTCGCTAGCAAGTGCACTATTTGGATGAATGCCTCCCCAATAACCAGCGATTGTATGCCAGACGCCTACCCAGTTCACTCCATATTTTTGTTTTAAAAGATTTGTTGTATGGTGTAAGCCTTCAGGGAATTTTTCAGGATCCGCTTCAAAAGATGTTAATCGATTATCTTTAACGGAAAGCCATCCGTCATCAATCATCACCCACTTTACAGGAAGATCTTTTTTATGAAGCTCATCCATCTTCTCCAATAATCCTGCTTCATTCACTTTGTGATAAAAGGCGTCCCAACTGCACCAGCCAAGGTAATCCAATACTTCTGGGTACCGTTTTTGATCACGAGGCAGCGTTTTATATCCTAAGATTTCTATTGCTTTTTTAATCGTTTGTTCACTTAGCTGAAATGGCTCATCTAATACTCCGATCACAAAGGACATCGTTTCACAGCGATCGAATCCTCCTTTGAAGGAAGACAATGAAAGAGTGAGGTCCGTACCATTGCCTGCAAGCTGCGTTCGATAGACTGAATCAACTACAGGCAACAGATAATAAAAACTTTCGTCTGTTTCCCATAATAATGATTGTGTTCTTTGGGGAAGGTTTGCAACATCTGTATGAAAATACGGCCTCGTCCACCAGTCCTTATGCTGATAATGGGCTAATACGTTTTTCAACCCAGGCAAGTTCTTAATCGTAATCGTAATACCATTTTCAGGAGCGAAATAGATATGTCTGTTTTGAATCCGCTCATTTTTTACCTCGGCTTGTACCGATCCAATAATAGTTTCTTTTTCTGTCTTGAATGTTAAACAAACGTTTACTTTCTCACCTGCGTCTTTAAATTGATAGCTGGTTACAGAGGAAGATTCATTTTGAATGACATGTTGAAGCGTTAAGTGGTCAAGTACTTGATTGTCTAATAAAACAGAAACACCGATGTCATCTAATATAGTTGTGTTGAACCCTTTTAAGTCAATCTTTTGCGGGGTGATTTTCTGCAAGTCAGTTACCTCCTATACAAATTTCTCAAAATACATAACCCTTATAATGAATTATTTTTTAATCATTGTAAATTTTCAGAAATTATATGACAAATGAAAATCTTTTCGGAAACGCCCTGGCGGCAGTCCGATTTCTTGTTTTAACACCCTGGTGAAATAGTGTACACTTTTAAATCCAGTTGCGTCCGCAATTTCCTTTATCGATAGGTCTGTTGATTTTAATAGATAAGTAGCTTGTTTGACACGTTCTTTACGAATAAAACCTACGAAATTTTCATGGATTCCAGATGAAAACAAGCGTGATAAGTGCCGTGTGGAAACATTAAGATATTGTGCCACCATCTCTAGTGACAGTTCTTTATCTAAATTATCAATTATAAAACTTTTTGCTTGCTGCAAAACCATGCTCTGCGTGTCTGAATTTCTTTTTATCGAATCGTTTAGGGGGAGAAAAAGGGGAAGAAAAGATACAAGAAGGGCATGAGCCAGTTGTGGTATACATTCTGGTGCTAATGCCCATCGTTTCTCTTCAGGAACAAGTAACGACTTCCAAAGAGTTACTGCAGGAGATGTATTCCCCTCATGGATGACGACTTGTTCATGTTGAGCCAACAACTGAAAAAGTTCATTATACCTTCTAGTCGATTTTCCTTCATCCACTTCAAAACAAACGAATAACAAAAATAGACCTTTCTCACTTCTGATTTGATGATCAATGCCTGGTCTAGAAACAAATAACATTCCAGAAGTAAGGGGATAGATCACACCGTCGTCTAAATACGTTCCGTCCCCTTTTAAAACATAACAAATCTCAAATGATGAATGCCTGTGGACGGGATTGTACGTTAGTTTAGAATCGATCCCCCAATAGTTAATACGAAAGGTAACATCCTGTCCCTTTATTAACAAATGCTGATTCAGTCGTGTGACGCTTTCCTTAATAAGGTACATTGCCCATGAAGCCTCCCTGTCCTCTTATTGAACATTCATGGCGTAAAAAGACAAAAACATGGCGTTTCTTTACAAATACAAAAGAACTTATCCCTATTATAATCAAGGTGAAAGCGGTGTCAATTTTATGAAAATGGGGAGGATGAGGATATGATACAGTCCAAAGATGCTGATTTTTACAAAAATCAAGGCTATCTGTTAGTAAAAGGAGTTTTCAATAAGCAAGAAGTAGATGAAATGCGTGCGGGAATTGATCAAATTCTTAAACGGGCAGTCAAAGCTAACAAGGATCACAATGCCACATGGGATGGCGATTATTTACCAAAAGAAAAACTAAAGAAGCTTGTTTTAAAAGGATTTCATAACATTCATTATCATGATCATGTGTTCTTGAAGGCATTAACTCATCCAAACATGAAAGCTGTTTTACAAAAAATAATCGGACCTAATGTACAGCTTCATCATTCTAAAATGTTAGTAAAACCTCCTGAAAATGGTGCTGCTTTTCCCATGCATCAAGATTATCCATACTTTCCTCATGAAAAGCACACTATGCTGGCAGCTAGCATCCACTTGGATGATAGCAACGAAGAGAATGGCTGTCTCTCTGTTATTCCTGAATCCCATAAACTCGGGGCCCTTCCGCATATGGGCAGTCACTATTTAAACCAAAAAGATTACCCGCTTACTATGGGAACACCATGCCCTGCTGAAGCAGGAGATGTCCTGTTCTTTAATTATTTAACCATTCACGGATCCGGTGTGAATAACAGTAACCGAGTAAGGAGAAACCTACTTTTCCAATACCGGGATGCATCTGACTTCCCAACGAACTATGAACATTATGACTGGGGTATGGGATTAATGGTAAGCGGTGAGAACCCACATTTTGAAAGGGTAACGCCGAAATATAAGATTTTGCAGAATGAACCATCACCCGTTGTATAATTTCACATTTTCTTTTAAAAATCGAAAAGCTGACACTAGAAAAGATTGAACTGAACCCCGTCAAGTAGACAGCTGAAATAATAAAACACTCTAAGCGGCTTCAACTCTATATTCTATAGGGCTGAGGCCGTTTAGTCGTTTTTGATATCTTTCATAATTATAAAAATGAATATATTCATCTATTGCTAGAGACAAGTCTTCAAATGTCTCATACTTATGTAAATAATACTTCTCGCACTTGAGGGTTCCCCAGAACGATTCCATGGGACCATTATCTATACATCTACCTACACGTGACATGCTTTGAGTCATCTTTGCTTGAACTACTCTGTGTTTGAAGCCCTGTGAAGTGTATTGATACCCACGATCACTGTGAATGAGGGGGTGTTCTCCCTCTAACTGTTCAATTGCCTGGTCTAGTGTCTTGAACACTAGGCTATTATTATTTGAGTGTCCTAATACATAGCTAACAATGGATCCATCATACAAATCCAAAATGGCACTTAAATAAGCTTTCTTTTGAGAACCATATTTAAATTCCGTGACATCCGTTACCCATTTTGTATTCTTCTTTTCTGCTGTGAATTCACGATTTAGCACATTTTCCGCCACATGTTGGGGAATCGAGCGCTTAAACATCTTCTTCTTTTTTCGAATTACGGACTGTATACCTGCAACACCCATCAGCCTATAAATACGTTTGTGATTAAAGTTCTGTTTAAGGGTTCGGTTTATATTCATTGTCATTCGACGATAGCCGTAGATTCCCTTAACTTTCTCATAGAGAGCTTTCAGCTCTTTTATAATCTCGTTATTCTGAAGCTCTTGTGTAGAAGGTGTACGGTTCAGCCACTTATAATAGGCAGCTCGTGAGAGATCTGCGATCTCACAAAGCAAAAGAATACTTAAT
>NZ_JAMBOR010000016.1 GCF_023715845.1 Fictibacillus phosphorivorans | reverse complement strand
GAGTTACTTGGTGACGTCCTTCAGTAGTATGCTTAGATAACATGTATATTTCTCCCCTCAAACATTATCTACTTTAATTGTACAATAAAAAAAGCTTGTAGACATGACTTTGTCTACAAGCTGAAACGTTCCTGAATAGGAACGTTTCGTAGTTTATAAAAGTGTCATCATATCGTTTGTTGTGGGTTTACAGTGTCTCTTCCGCTTTTTTGGAACTCGGGCACTGTAATTTTCTTTGTTTTAGCATTAAATAATAGATTTAATAGGATCGCCATTAAGCTTCCAGATACAATACCGTTTGCTGTTAAGATCTGAATGCTTTCTGGGAACCTGCTGAATAGTTCTGGTTCAACGGTTACGCCTAGCCCCATTCCTACTGAACACGCAATAACGAGAAGGTTTTCTTGTTTAGCCAAATTTACTTCACTTAGCATTTTAATTCCTGAAGCAAAAACCATTCCAAACATCGCGACCATTGCTCCGCCCATGACAGGAGTTGGGATAAGTGTTGTTAGTGCTGCAACTTTTGGTAGAAATCCTAAGAAGACTAACATGCCGCCTGCTACATAAATGACTTGTTTTGTTTTAACACCTGACAACTGGACAAGACCTACATTTTGAGAATACGTCGTATAAGGAAACGCGTTGAATATTCCACCGAGTATAATCGCGAGGCCTTCTCCACGATATCCTTTAGTTAAATCTTTTGGGGATAGATCTCGTTCGCAAATTTTTCCGAGTGCCATAAATACACCTGTTGATTCTATAAGACTCACAATAGCAACCAGGATCATGGTGATGATGGCACTGATTTCAAAAGTAGGCATTCCAAAAAAGAAAGGCTTTGGCATGTGGACCCATGAAGCTTCCATGACTGGTGCAAAATTTACTAAGCCCATAGAAGCTGCTGCGACCGTTCCTGCAATCAGTCCGACTAGAATGGAGACTGAACGAACAAATCCTTTTGAGAAACGATAAAGCAGTAATATGAACCCTAATACTCCAAACGAAAGGAATAGATTTTGAGGAGAACCAAAGTTTTGACTGCCTGCCCCACCTGCCATGTCTTTAATTGCTACTGGAATTAACGTGATTCCGATAATGGTAACAACTGATCCTGTTACAACGGGAGGAAACAATTTAAGAATTTTACCAAATGCACTAGCAAATATGACAACGAATAGACCTGCTGCAATAATGGCTCCATAAATGGCACTCATTCCATATTGACCGCCAATCGCAATCATCGGTCCAACTGCAGTAAACGTACACCCTAGAACAACAGGGAGTCCGATACCAAAGAAGCGGTTCTTCCAAACTTGTAATAGTGTTGCTAAACCACACGTTAATAGATCAATGGCTACCAGATAAGCAAGTTGTTCTGCTGATAGTTTAAGTGCACCACCAACAATTAGAGGAACAATGATTGCTCCTGCATACATCGCGAGTACATGTTGTATTCCAAGTGAAAATACTTTCCCTTTTTTCATATTGAAGTTACCTCGCTTTTTAAGAATGTGATACCGCTTGAGTTCATCTCACTGATACGTGCAATGGATTCAACACGGTACCCTTTATCAACAAGCTTTTGCCGTCCATCTTGAAATGATTTCTCGATCACAATACCAAAGCCGCTGATAATAGCTCCTGCTTTGTTAACAAGTTCTGCTAATCCAAGCGCCGCTTCTCCATGAGCCAAGAAATCATCAATGATTAATACACGCTCACCTGCATGGAGGAACTTGCTTGCAACGGATATTTCATTTTCTTCTTGTTTTGTAAATGAATAGACTTTTGAAGTAATCAGTCCATCTGTTAATGTTAAGGATTTCTTTTTCCGTGCGAAGACGACTGGGACATTTAATTCTAATCCGGCAAAGACAGCTGGAGCTATACCAGAGGATTCAATCGTTAAAATTTTTGTTATTCCTTCTCCTTTATACCTTGCCGCTAATTCACAGCCGATTTGCTGCATGAAAGACGGGTCTATTTGATGGTTTATAAAAGAATCGACTTTTAAAACCGTTGGCGATAATACGATTCCTTCATCACAGATTTTCTTTTCTAAAAAATTCATGACTTCACCTCTTAAGTTATAGTTTTCCATGAAGCTCCAATCAACTTAGCAGCAACCGGAAATACAAAAAACCGGAGGATCGCTTCTCTCTAATGAGTGAAGCAATCCTCCGGTATAGATAACGGAATAGAAATAACCCAATACACCCTCCACAGTATGAGGATGATCGGAAATGTTTGCGTCACTCGTAGTCAAACCCATTTACGGGGGTTTGGTAGAAACTTGCAGGCCATATCCCTGCGATTATACGAGCTTATGAAGTTACCATGAATTATACGGCAAACATTTCAAAAAAGAAACCCTAAATTTGTCTATTTATAGTTTGAATTCATACTAATGGTGTCGAAAACTCTCTTTCCAATTCGTGCATATCCTTTTTCATTTGGATGAAGATTATCTGCGAAATAGTCTTTCTTGTTCTTATTTACAAAAAGATCATCAGTCCTGATAAATGCTACATTTTCATGGTCCTTCGTAACTTGGATGGTGGAGCGGTTCCAATCTAACATCGCTTCATTGACATCCGACATATCTGCATATTTTACTTTTGGATTATAAATGCCTAAAATATAAATGGTTTTAGACGCATTCTTTTTTTGGACCCTCTTAATAATTATGTTTAAATTTTCTCTATAAATTTTTTGATTGGTCTGAAGCTCTTTCTTATTAAACTTTGTTAATCGATCCGTACTTTTTATGAAATCATTTGTTCCTATGTTGATTAAAATAAAGTCTGAGTTTTTTGCAGTCTCGGCAATTTCTTTATTTGATAATCTTTTCAACAAATCTGTGCTTGTATCATTTGGAACGCCATAGTCGTGAACCACTAGCTTTTTATTTAATTTATCCTCATACCTTTCCTGTACGTCCCCGATGTAGCCGTTATCATCTGCATCACCTAATCCGTACGCTAAGGAATCTCCAAGAGCCGTCGCTTCGACTTCGTCGGTACTAAGAGCTTTAACGATCATTACACCTGCTAATAATACAAAAACACTAATCACAATAAGAATTACTCGTTTTTTCATTACAAAACCACCGGCTTTCATGTTGATATTCTAAGTCTGCTATAAAGGGGTTCTAGTCCAATCTTATTTTGTAAGCATACCTTTTTTATAATGATCTTAAACGGGTGTCTGATACCGGTGGCAGCTAAATCATTACTTTTTATTGATTTAAATGTGCTATATTAGTATCGATATAGTTTAACTTCTTTTTACTATTACATACTTAGAGGTGAACGATGAGTAAACAAAAAAAGAAAAAACCAAATGTGAAAAGGTCGAAGAAAAATAATTCTCATGTCTGGCTTTTTGTCATAATCGGCATTATAACGGTTGGACTAGTCATTTTTATGTTGACAGGAACCTTCAATAAAGATGAAGTTGCCATCGATTATAAAAACCAACCTTATTTAGGTGAAGAAAAAGCCCCCGTAAACATCATAGAATTTGGAGATTATAAATGTCCTGTTTGTAAAAACTTCAACGAATCATTTTTTCCTTTGATCGATAAAGAATTGATTCAGACAGGAAAAGTTAAATTTTATTTTCTAAACTATCCTTTTATTAATGTGGATTCAGAAAGATCAGCTCTCTATGGTGAAACGGTTTATCGAGAATTAGGAAACGATACGTTTTGGAAGTTTCACAAGCTACTCTATGAAAAGCAGCCTGATGATGTAAGTCTAGAGAAAAAAGATATATTCACAGAGAAGTTTCTTAATGATACTTTAAGTGAAGTGGCAAATGATGGAGATGTAAAAAAAGTTAAGGATCATTTTAAAGATGATGCGTCTGAAAAGGCTGTCAATACAGACGAAGCTCTTGTTAATGACCTTGGTGTAACAGGTACACCGACCCTTTTTGTAAATGGTAAAAAGTTCGAAGGAAATTCATTTGGAGATCTTCAGAAGATGGTTGAAGAAGCGGAGAAGGAGAGTAAATAAAGGTGACGAGTAAACCCTTGTTGATCGCCTGGTTATTATCTGTAATCGCAACCCTTGGAAGTTTGTATTTTAGCGAAGTTCTTCAGTTTGTACCTTGCACGTTTTGCTGGTATCAGCGTATTCTCATGTATCCCTTGGTTATTCTTTTAGGAATTGCCTTTTATCATCAAGATCATAAAATTAACCGATATGTCTTGCCATTATCTGTTCTGGGAATGTTAGTATCAGGTTATCATTATGCTCTGCAAAAGATTCCTGCATTGAGGGCTTTTGAGACCTGCACCTCAGGAGTGCCATGCTCTGGAGAATATATCAACTGGCTCGGTTTTATTACCATCCCGCTACTAGCATTGATTGCCTTCATCATTATTACAATTTGTATGATTATTATGAGACAGCAACGTAAATAAGGTTGCTGTCTTTTTATTGAAGGACGTGCTTTTTACGGTACGTGTTTTTTTATTTCTTACATGTTCGCTCAAAAAACGTTAGTTACGCTCAAACACGCCGATCTTCGCTCAAAAATCCTTTTGTACGCTCAGAATGACTCCACTTTCGCTCAACATTCTTTATCTTCGCTCAAAAAACCTCATTTTCACCTTATGAGCCGAAAAAAACATCCCTAAACAAAGAAAAACTGACTCCCAAAGAAAGATTTCATCCCTTGTTGAGTCAGTTTCTTCTTTTTATTCGCCTAAATCCACGTTGTGATACACTTGTTGAACGTCTTCAAGGTCTTCTAACGCATCGACCAGCTTCTCGAACTGGGCTTGTGCATCTTCAGGAAGAGTTACGTCGTTTTGTGCAAGCATTGTTAGTTCAGCTACTGTAAAATCTGTTATGCCAACCTCTTTAAAGACCTGTTGTACTGCATGGAACTGATCAGGTTCTGCATAAACGATAACAGAATCACCTTCTTCGATAACATCGCGAACATCGAGATCGGCTTCCATTAATAATTCAAGTACTTCATCGGCAGATTTGCCCTCGAGTCCGATTACTGCTGTAGCATCAAACATATAAGACACAGCACCGGAGACACCCATGTTTCCGCCGTTTTTATTAAATGCTGAACGTACTTCAGCTACTGTGCGATTTACATTATTTGTAAGTGTATCAACAATAATCATGGAACCATTTGGACCGAAGCCTTCATAGCGGAGCTCATCATAATTTTCATCCGAGCCTCCTTTTGCTTTTTCAATGGCGCGGTCAATGATCGCTTTTGGTACATTGTATGTTTTTGCCCGCTCCAGAACAACTTTTAATGATTGATTTAATTCTGGATCAGGTTCGCCCTGCTTTGCTGCAACGTAAATTTCACGACCGAATTTCGCGTAAATCCTACTCGTATTTGCGTCTTTTGATGCCTTTTTTTCTTTAATGTTATTCCATTTACGACCCATTCTATTCACTCTCTTTCAACTTTGAATCTATAACGTTATTATACATAAATGAAGGAATGGTTACGAGTTTTTATCACATAAAGAAAACAACCTCTCTATAGAGAGATTGTTCTATAAACTTATTTGACTTCTCTATTTCCTATATTTATAGATTCGTTCTGGCCGTCCAACCCCTCCGTAGGAAATGTCGGCAGAGACTTTTTGTTCAGAGACTAAGTACTCTAAATACCTTCTAGCGGTTGTACGGCTTACCCCAATCAGCTGGCCGAGGTCTTCTGCTGTGTAGCCGGTTTGAGTACTTGTTAGCATAGACATGACTTTATCTAATGTAATTTTGTCAATTCCCTTTGGTAATAATCCCGTCCTGTTACTTTCAGACTTTTCTCTTTTAAAGACAGCGTCTATTATACTTTGATTTACTTCACTTGAAGCCGCTAACTGTTGGATGGATGATTTATATTCATGGAATTTTAATAAGGTTTCTTTAAATCTTTGGAAAATAACCGGTTTTACAATATAATCAAAGATTCCATCTTCTAATGCACTTTTTAATGTTTCCGCTTCGGTTGCTGCTGTTACCATGATTACTTCAATTCCCCGAAATTCGCTTCGAATCCAGCGTAATAAGTCTAGACCATTCATATCTGGAAAATAGATGTCTAAAATTACGAGGTCTGGTTTAAGGATCGTGATTTGCTCTTTTGCTTCTTCCTCATTTAGGGCAATGCCGCATACAGAGAAACCATCAATCTTTTCTACGAATCTACGGTTAATCTCTGCGATTCTGATGTCGTCTTCAACAATAAATACTTCCCATGAACGCATGATGTTGTTAACCTCTATTCTTTCGGGATCATAACAGTAAACAGGGTTGAGCCCACTTTGGTTCTTTCGTAAAAAATTTCACCATTTAATTGTTTCACCGATTGATAAACGAGGTATAATCCATAACCTCGATCTGACCCTTTTGTCGAAAATCCCTTTTGGTATAACTTATTAGCGATTGAAGACGAAATTCCTTCTCCATAATCTTCGACCTCAATTAATAATTGGTTCCCCATATCGGAAAGATAGATTTGAACTCCGTTTTCACTTTCACTGTTTTTGACAGCTGCATCCATGGCATTATCTACTAAGTTTCCAATGATCGTTACAAGTAATTGTCGATCTATTGCTTCAGGAATATCTTTAAACTGACTAGAGCGATCCATTAAAAAAGGAACTTTACGTTCAATGGAGCGATTAAACTTTCCAATAAGCAATCCGCCGATATAAGGATCAGAAATTCGACTCATGATAAACTTACCGAAGCTTTGATGGTTATCTGATTCCTTTGAGATTACATCGAGTGCTTCTTGATACGAACCTAATTGTATTAATCCTGAGATTAAATACAATTTATTTGAGAACTCGTGCGTTTGTGCACGCAACCCTTCACTATATCCTTTTACTTGTGCAAGTTCTTCGTTAAGTCTATATAGTTCGTTTTTGTTTCGGAATGTAGCTACAGCTCCTATAACTTCACCTTTATCATCCGAAATAGGAACACGATTGGCAACAACATGACTGTTTCCTAGCTTCATCTGTTCATCAAACTCACTCTTGCCAGTTGCTATCACATCTAAAAGTCGAGTGTTCGGAATAGCCTCTAAGATATTTCTTCCTGTTAGATCGTCTCTATCTCTTCCTAGCATTTGTAAGGCGGTATGATTAGCGATTGTTATATGACCTTCACGGTTGATGGCGATAACACCTTCTCTGATTGCTTCAAGAATAGCACTTTTTTCTTTGTACAATAATCCAATCTCTTTCGGTTCTAAACCATGTGTTGCTTTTTTAACGCCGTTTGCTATTAATACGGAACCTACAATTCCTAAAAGAAGAGTCAGTATTCCAAAAAGTAAAATCTTGAGTTTATAGGGCCATATGATCTCATTTATACTCGTCGTCAAAAAACCGACGGAAACGAGTCCAATAACTTCTCCCTCACTGTCCATGATTGGTGCTTTCCCTCTAACTGCAGGTCCAAGAGATCCGGTTGCTTCTGTAATACTTGTTTCACCTGCTAAGGCGAAATCGTTATCGCCGCCTACCATCTTTTTTCCGATACGGTCTGAAAGAGGATGCGAATAACGGATTCCTGCCTTGTTTCCTACCACAACATACTGCGCGCCTGTCTTCTTTCTAATTTCTTCAGCATAAGGCTGAATTTTTTGTGATGGATTTTCTTCTTCAAATGCTTCGATCACTAATGGATTGCTGCTAACCGTATTAGCTACACTCAGCGCTCTTTGACCGATCTGATCTTTAATAGTGTTAACAAACATTGTTTGGAACAGAACGGCTAAGATTAAAACTACTAAAAAAATGAGGGAGCAGCTGATGAGGATTAACTTTGTTTGCAGTTTCATTGATTTCCCCCTGAAATAAGAAAAGACTTTCTTGGTTTAGAAAGTCTTCTCTTTCACTCTTGTTTTATCCTTCCACGTTGACAACTACATCTTTACCTTTTAACTTCAGTAAGAATGGGATTAAAATCCATAAGACGGAACAGATCAGAAAAATAGCGGAGATCGGATGTTGTATAAACACCATAAAGTCACCATTTGATGTCGTTAACGCACGTCTCATGTTATTTTCGATCATCGGTCCCAATACAAGACCAAGAACAAGAGGTGCCAATGGATAATCGTTCTTTGCCAATAAATACCCTGCTAAACCAAATCCAATTAATAAATAAAGGTCAAAGGTTGTTACTTGGACCGCATAAACCCCGAAAACCGATATCGCAATAATGATAGGCAGCAGATACTTAGGAGGTGTTTCGATAATCTTAGCAAACACTTTTACGAGAGGCATATTTAAGATTAATAGCATTAAATTCCCGATAAACATGCTTGCAATAAGCCCCCAAGCTACATCGGGATGGTCACTGAACAATAACGGACCAGGCTGTATATTGTACATGATGAGGGCTCCCATTAAGATTGCAGTTGTACCGGAACCAGGAATACCAAGAGTCAATAGCGGGATCATAGCGCCTCCAGAAGCTGCATTGTTCGCTGATTCTGGCGCTGCCACCCCAGCAATGGCACCTTTTCCGAATTTTTCAGGAGTTTTACTTATTTTCTTTTCAGCAATATACGAAAAGAATGAAGCTAATGTTGCTCCTGCACCCGGAAGGACCCCAACGAAAAAACCAAGAATCGATCCACGTGCAATTGGTGCGGCACTCTCTTTAAAATCTTGTTTAGAAGGTATAACTCTACCTACTTTTGCTATATTTTCTGCATCATCTTCTTTATGGAGAATCGTTTTGAAGACTTCTCCTAGAGCAAACAACCCTACAGCTACTGTTAAAAATTCAAGTCCTCCAAAAAGGACCGGAATGTCATAGGTGAAGCGTGCAACACCTGAAACAGCATCAATACCAACTGTTGCGAGAAGCAGTCCAGTTACTGTCATCATCCAGGCTTTCGTGATCGAACTTCCCGCAAGACCACTAACTGCAGCAAGTCCTAACAGCATTAATGAAAAATACTCAGCTGGTCCAAATTTTAAAGCCATTTCAGAAAGCGGATTTGCGAGCAGTGCTAATCCAACAATGGATACGATACCTGCTACGAATGACCCGATGGCCGCAATTGACAATGCTGCTCCTGCACGTCCTTGTTTTGCCATTTGAAAGCCGTCTAAAGTCGTCACTACAGATGATGACTCACCTGGTGTATTCAGCAGGATGGATGTGGTAGAACCTCCATACATCGCACCATAATAGACTCCTGCTAATAAAATAATCGAACTAGTAGCGGCAGCGGATGGCTCCATACCACCCGTTAATGTTGCCGTTACAGGTATAAGTAGTGCCACTCCGCTCATTGGGCCGATACCCGGAAGCACCCCGACAGCCGTTCCAATTAATACACCTATAAAAGCAAAGAATAGGTTTTGAGGTTGTATGGCTGTTTGAAACCCTTGCATCAAAAAATCCATTACGCCCATCTTTTTTCCTCCTAACTAAACCAGATCGGCAGTCCAGGCAAAGAACCTTTTAGAACTACAACGAATAAGTAATAAACACAAAATGAGAAAGCAGCTGCAATGCATAAATTCTTAATCCAACCGCTCTTTTCCATCGTCTGAAAAGATATAAATAGAAATAAGAATGTACTAATCAGATAACCAATGATTTCAAGTACCGCAGCATATAGGATGCTTGCTGTCAGTATGATTAAAAACCTTTTAAACATTAATTTTTCTTTGTTTTTATTTTTAGTAGTGATGGATTTAAATGACTCCAAGAAAAGTTTTACACTTAATAATATAAGGATGAGTCCGAGTAAAAATGGAAAAACGTTAGGGCCAACTTCACTTCCATATGCACTCGTTGCTATATGTCTGCTTTCTAATAGAAAAGCAGCACCGATTATAGCAAAAATTACACTCGCATATCGGTCGAAACTTCCTATATTCATGGATAAAGCTCCTTTCACTTTTATGAATAAAAAGGGAGAAGTAAAGTACTCCTCCGGTTTCTGTCTATTTATTCATCCCTAGGGATTTTAACAAGTCTTCAACTTGTTTTTCTTGATCTTCAAGAAAGGATTTAAACTCTTCTGCGTCTTTAAATTCTGCTTCCCATCCATTTCGTTCTAGTTCAGCCTGCCACTCTTTGCTGTCGTTTAAATCTTTTAGCTTTTTACCCCAATATTCTTTTGCACTCTCAGACATTTCTTTTGGTCCAAAGACTCCTCTCCATATCGTAAAATCAGCGTCTATACCTTCTTCTTTAAAGGTTGGAACATCTGCTAAATCTCCTTTTAATCGCTCAGTAGAAGAAATACCAAGAACTTTTACTTTTCCTGCTTTTAAATACTCACCTACTGCTGAAGCATCCGTAGCAATGTAGTCTGCATTTCCTCCTAATAAAGCTGCAATAGCTTCTCCGCCCCCATCATAGGAAACGTACTTTACTGATTTCGGATCGATGTCAGACTTATATGCTGGGAGCACAGCTACTAAGTGATCCATGGATCCAGGTGCAGACCCGCCTGCTGCCGTAACGGATTTTGGATCTTTTTTTACTGCGTCCATTAGTTCTTTCAAACTGTTATATTTTGAGTCGTCTTTTACAACAATGGCTCCAAAGTCTTTTGTTAGTTGAGCGAGTGGAGTTGTATCTTTATAACCATAAGGACTGTTTCCTTCCTTCTTAAGGTTATTTATCAAGATAGGAGGTGAGTTAACGTAAAGTTTATAATCATCTTTTTTATGTTGTGTCGCGTATTCTGCTAAGTAAACCGCACCGCCTCCGCCTGGCTTGTTCTCAACGGTCATCGTCTGATCGACTAATTTCGTTTCCCCTAATACCTTAGTAAGAGAACGTGCAGTCAAATCCCAGCCGCCCCCAGCACCAGATGGAGCTACAACGGTAATTGCTTTTTTCGGATATTCTGGATCTCCTGCGGTACTGCTTCCGGATCCAGAAGTACTACATGCTGTTAGGGAAGGGACGAGAAGTCCTGCTAACAGCCAATTTTTCCATTTTGCTTTTTTCATATGTATCCTCCTTTTGATAGCGCTTTCAATAAATCTTTTTCTTATCTTAACACTTTTAATTTGAAATTGAAGTTTAACACTATAAAGAGCGTTTTGTTCATAAAGTTCATGAGTAAAAGCTTAATAACGTTGTTGATTTCCGCCCCAGGTTTTCTAAGGGCGTCCGGTGAGCCTACTGCCCCTTTGTACCTTGAAAAATAAACAAAAAAACTCCTGAAAAAAATCAGGAGTTCCTCAATAGTGTCATCTATTTTTTTATATTTCTCCCATAAAAAATCTCATCTATTTCAGATTTGATGCGATCTGATATTTCGTCGATACTTTTTGAATCTAATGAATCTTTCGTGTAACCAAATAGATAATTATTTAGATCAAATTCTTTTAAACGGCATTTTGTATGAAAGATGTTTTCTTGATAAATATTCGTATCGATCATGTCATACTGATTCTTAATGTCTTCAGATAGATAATTTTGTATAGAGTTAATGTCATGATCAATAAATAATTTGTGTCCTTTGATGTCCCTTGTAAATCCTCGTACTCGATAATCCATTGTAACAATATCGGTATCAAAAGAATTGATAAGATGGTTTAAGGCTTTTAAAGGTGAGATTTCTCCACAAGTAGATACATCAATGTCAGCCCGGAACGTACTGATTCCTTCCTCTGGATGAAATTCCGGATACGTATGGACGGTTAGGTGACTTTTGTCCAGTTGCATGACGACTGACTCGGGCATAGCTGTTGCAGAATCATCAAATGAATCGGTAGGAACCTCAACGACTGGGCCTTCTGATACTAGGAGTGTCACACTAGCACCTTGTGGAACATAATCTTGTTTGGCTACGTTCAGTACGTGAGCTCCTATCGTGTCAGAGACAGTCTGAAGAATATTTGTTAATCTTTCGGCATTATATTGTTCATCAATATATTCAATGTACGCTTCCCGCTCTTCCCGTGTTTTTGTATAACAAACATCGTACATATTGAAGCTTAATGACTTTGTCAGGTTATTGAATCCATGTAGTGTGATACGGTGGTCTGGAAAATTTGTCATTTGAACGATTCCCCTTATGTAATAAGAATTTAAGTAGTAAATATTTTTATAATACCCATAACCCTTACTTGAAAAACGGACGGTGATCAGACTCTTGATAAACATGGACATCGCCTTGCCAGAAAAAAACGAAAAAAAGAATAACGCTGTTCGTTATCCCTTTTTATACAAATGTCAGATGATCTTTTTAATCATTTCATTAATCCATTCAGTATCTTCTTTTATTGATAATTTGTTACATAGACATGAGTGCAATCTCTTAAATTCTGGAGTGAATGATTCCACTACCTTCATGATCCTTACAGGACTCAGGTCACTATGCCAGCTTTCTAAAAGGGATAGTTGTGTACGGTCAAACACGCTTCTTTTCCCTTCATATTTTGACCACACCCCCATTGAATTAGGGTTTCTGTCTGCTTCCATATCCCATCCAGCAGCAATCGACCATCGCAACATATCAAGAGAGCGCAATGCGTAATAGAACTCTTGTCTCTTAACCCCTCTATAGACTTCATGCATGTAAGCGAAAAATTTGCCGCGCCAGATTTCAAAATCCTCTTCCGTTAACTGATAAGACAAAGACTGAGAAACCTTTACGATTCTTTCAACCATTTTATAAGGATCATACATAATTTTAGTTTCCTCTTTTTTTAAGTACAGAGAAGGTTTTAAATCCGCTTCTTTATAATAAAAGGAATCTACCTTCACAAAATCCGAGTAATGAGTAACCGTATGGGAAGCCCAAGGGAAATCTTCAAAAAATAAAACCTCCCCCCACCTTTTTGCTCTTTCTTTTTTATTCTGTCGAAACGCTTCAAAGCGTTCATCTTTCACAACAATACGTAAGTCTATATCTGAATATAGGTCAGTATCCCCTTTTGCAATAGATCCTCCATAAAAGAACGCTAATACATTCGGGTCTTTTGTTAGGTCTTTTGTAATCGCTTGATCCAACTTTTCTAAAACAGATGGAAGCTTTAGGTCTCTATTAACAAATTTATCGCCAAATCCCACACATAAAAGAATATCCCTTTATAAAAAAATTTGATTATTTAGTTAGTGGTTATTTTACAGTAGTTACCAGCCCTATGCCAACGTTCACTCATTTATTAACTGTAAGGATATTTGAATCAACGTGTTTTGGTTAATAATGATAAGGTTCAGCGTAAGCAGTAGGAGGAATCAACGGGATGGAACGAATTTACTCTATAGATTTTATAAAATTTTTTGCCATTACTGCCGTGGTCATTATTCATATTTTTCCGCTAGATGGGTTCACCGGCTATTTTATCATCGATAACATAGCCCGATTCGCTGTGCCCTTTTTCTTTGCTGCTTCGGGTTATTTCTTTGCACAAAAGATGATTCAAAAGGATGCAGCCTTCCTCTATTTGAAAACCTATGTTATCAAACTAATGAAGATCTATATTGTCTGGTTGATCTTCTATGCCATCTATGATGTTCTGATTATTCTTCTTAAGGGCAACCATATACAAAGAAATCTTATTAAATACTTTGATGAATTTACGTTTGCCAATGTTCTTTATTATGGAAAAGGAACCAGCGGATATCAGCTTTGGTTCCTTACCGCTTTGATTTGGTGCACGATTATTTTGTACATATTCATTCGATATAACAGAGTAACCCTTTTATTTATCTTAAGCCTTCTCTTTAACGTATTGGGTGTGTTCGGGCAAGCTTATATAAACTTTTTTGAATTCCCATTCAGCAACACGCGTGATGCATTATTCTTTGGTTTGTTTTATACCACATTAGGAGCGATTTTCGCTTTTAATGTTCATTTAAAAAAAATAAGGAAGATAAGCGGTTTCACCTATCTTTTTCTCGCCTTGATCTATATTGTGATTCAAGTCATGGAAGGGTACTTATTAGATAAAGTGTTAGATGGCAGTCATGGAGAATACTACTTTTCCACTATTCTGGTTACAGCTTTTCTTTTCTATTTTGCACTGAATCACAAAAAGATCGGTAAAGGAATATGGATTACAAAAGTGGGTGGAAATGCGCTTGGTATCTATATTATCCATGTGTTTTTCTTAGACCTTATTAACAACCTATTAAAATACTTAGATATTAAACAGATGCTGTCTGAAAATTTATTTTGGAACATTTTCTATACCATTCTTATTTTTATTCTTTCGTATTACACCTACCAATCGCTGCAAATCGTAAAAAAGGAAATGAAAGATTAAACAAACCATAAGCATTCATTAAACACTCTCACCACTTCCCCTTCCCGACATATTCTGTATTACATGACGAAAGGGCTAATGACCTTTCAAAGGGGAGGTTATTTAAATGGGCGTTGAATTAACAGCGCTGCATTGGATCTATGTTGTTTTTATAGGCCTAATCATCGGTTTTATGGTTAAAAAACGTGATACAACCCTCATTTGTATCGTAGGTATCTTCTTGATTGCTATAGCTGCAACAGGTTCATTAAGCGGTTCGATCAGCAGTATATTTAATAGTTTCATCTATGCGATCACCGAGCTTCTGCCGACCATACTGGTTATCTCCATTATTGTTGCCATGAGCAGAACCTTAACGACGACAGGTATCAACGATGTGATGATCTCGCCATTTTCTAAACTGATTCGCACACCTGCGCTTGCTTATTGGACGATAGGAATCTTGATGATGGTGATCTCGTGGTTTTTCTGGCCATCGCCTGCAGTAGCTCTCATGGGTGCTGTTCTGCTTCCGGTAGCCATTCGGGTAGGTTTGCCTGCACTAGGAGTAGCAATGGCTATGAACCTATTTGGTCATGGTATCGCTTTATCGGGGGACTTTATTATTCAAGCAGCTCCCAAATTAACAGCAGATGCAGCAGGTTTACCTGTTAGCGAAGTAATTAGTGCCAGCATCCCGCTCGTATTTGTAATGGGTCTCGTTACAACAATAGCAGCCTTCTATTTTTTAAGAAAGGATATGAAAACTGGGAAACTTACAATGAAAACGGGAGTTACCGATGAATCGGTTAAGGAACTTTCTTCGGAACAAAAAATGGAGCTTTTATCGATAGGTCAGAAAAAGTTCTTTGCTCTATTTATTCCAGTTATGTTTGCACTTGATGTTGCAGCCATGTCCATCCTTAAACTTCAAGGCGGGGATGCGACTGCGTTAGTAGGTGGAACTTCTGTCTTCATTCTTTTACTGATCACAATGATAAGTCACAAAAATAAAGGACTTGAGAAAACGACATCATACATGATTGACGGTTTTCAATTTGGTTTCAAAGTATTCGGTCCTGTCATACCGATCGCTGCCTTCTTTTATTTAGGAGACTCCGGATTCATAAAAATTATTGGTGAATTTTTACCGAAAACCTCACAAGGGATCGTTAACGATCTCGGCTTAGCGTTAGCTTCAGTTGTTCCATTAAGTAGAGAGATTGGAGCAGTAACGTTAACAGCGGTCGGTGCGATCACCGGACTGGATGGATCAGGTTTTTCAGGCATCTCTTTAGCCGGTTCAGTAGCGAATATCTTTGGCACAGCAATCGGAGCTGGTGCAGCTACCTTAACGGCTTTAGGCCAGATTGCAGCAATATGGGTAGGTGGAGGAACGTTGGTGCCATGGGCATTGATACCAGCCGCTGCCATTTGCGGAGTAGATCCATTTGAACTGGCTCGAAGAAACTTGAAACCTGTTACCATCGGTTTAGCGGTTACAACCATCGTAGCGATCTTTTTAATATAACGAATATTGTGTACGAAAAAACTGCACCTTCCTGTTAGGTGCAGTTCATTTTGTGACTGGACGTTATTTCTTTATCTTTTTAATAATTTTTTATAGCTTGTCTCCATAAAATTCAAAGTATCTTCAATCGCGGGGAAACCAGCTTGTGCAGATTTTTCGTTCCCGCCACCTTTTCCATTAAAAGGTACTATATGTTCTTTTAGAAATTTTCTGCATGGAATACGTTTAGTCCCGTCATGAATGATAATGGCCTTATTTTCTGATGCAGAAGCAAACAGACATAATACATTGTGTTCATTCGCAATCATGGTGGCAATCTGTTTCACTTCGTCAAAAGGTTTATCTTCAAAAACATGATGAAGAAGATCTCCTTCTTTCTTACCGAGCAGTTCTTTTGCAACGTAAGCATGATTTTCATCCTTTACTTTTGCAAGTTTTGTTTCCATCATCTGCTTATCTTTCTCCCACTTTTCAATACGGGTTAGGAGTTCATTCCGTCCGGTATTAAACTTCCCTGCTAGCTTATGGAGAATGTTCTGACTTTCATTAATGTCTTGAAGAGCACGTAAACCACATTTAAAAAAGAGCCTTATGTCCCCCCTTTGTTTTTCAGTTTTCATCAGTTTTATCATTCCGATTTCGCCGGTTCTTAAAACGTGAGTTCCTCCACAGGCATTGTACTCGATGTCCTCGATCTCTACGATTCGAATATTCTCAGTTACTTTTGGCATTTTAAGCAGAGGGAGTTTTGCTAATTCTTCGCTTGTCACAAAATAAGTATGTATCGGTCTATTACGATAAATCTCTTCATTAGCGGCTAGTTCGATTTTCTCCAATTGTTCCTCGTTAAGTTCAGAGGTTGCGAGATCAATCGTTACATGTTCTTCACCAAGGTGAAAACTGATAGTCTTTGCGTTATAGAGTGTATAACAAACTGCTGACAATAAATGTTGTCCACTGTGGTGCTGCATGTGTTCGAACCTTCTTTCCCAGTTCAATGAACAAGTAGCATTTGTTGTATCTGGCAGTTTCTTTAACCGATGGACAACTTCACCATCTTCATCGATGAATACATCTACGACCTCAATACCGTTGATCGTGCCGGTATCATGAGGCTGTCCACCACCTGTCGGATAGAAAGCCGTCTCATCAAGAACCACAAAACACTGATTCTCTTTTGTGTATGCTTTCTTTATTCTAGTTTCCCATTCTGTTGTATAAGGTGAAGAGTAGTATAATTTGTTTGTCATGTATGGCCATTCCCTTCTTAGTCTCTTTCATCAGTTTAAACGATACTGTATAGAAAATAAAAAAAGCAGCACAAATCTTGGCCGTGATTTGTGCTGCTAAACATATAAAGTTTTAAGAGGTTCTGAATCAAGGTCGCATGCCTGTATAGATTAAGATAGCATCTCGTAAAAATTCTGCTGTCCCGGGCTGTTCTTTATCATAATAAGCGGTAAATCTTTCGTCATCTACATACATTTGAGCAAGACCTGCATGTGCTTCTTTGCTATATTCGTTCCAATAGAACATTAACCATTGCTTGTGTAGATCGGCGGCTTTTTGAGCCAGCTGACTCGAAGGATCTCCCGTCTTAAATGCTTCAGCTAAAGTTGAGTGCAGCTCTTCACTAAGCTTAGTAATTTCTTCATGCTCACTTTCTGTCATGTTTAATATCTTCTGGTTTGATTTGTTAACCGCTTCGTCACCATACTTCTCACGGATTTCTTTACCGTATTTATTTTCATTATCTTCAACCATTTTTTGTTTGAAGCCTTCGAACTTTTCCTTATCTTTCATAACCATTCTCCCTTCGTTAGAAGCAATCGTTTTTTCTACATTTTCGATTAGCCGATCTAACTGTGATCGTTTGTCTAGGAGCTGTTTACGGTGATCATTGAGAGCTGTTACAGCATCAAAGGAAGGAGCGTTTACGATTTCTTTTATTTTGTCCAGATGGAGCCCGAGTTCCTTGTAAAAAAGAATCTGCTGAAGTTTATCGACTTCTTTTTGACCGTATATACGATATCCAGATGAATTGATTCTTGCCGGCTTAAGAATCTCAATCTGATCATAATAACGTAGTGTACGGGTGCTAACTCCTGCTAGCATGGCTAGCTTTTGTATCGTATATTCCATGTGTTTCACCTCACCTCCTGACAGTTCCACTTTAAACCTTTACGTTGCGTGAAGGTCAATAGTTTTTTACCTATTTTTTAATAAAAATAACACTTTGATTTTGCTCAAAGTGTTTGTGTAATCATTTGATGTTCTTAGTTATGAAGATATAGTAAACTTTTTCTTTGTTTTAATGAACGCTATGATTGCGATAAGTAAGCCTCCTGCAGTATCAGCAAGCAGATCAACCATCGTATCGAAATTCCCTCCGCCTTGCAAAGTCATCGCAAAGAACTGATCCATGCTGAACTCGTAAATTTCCCATACCACCCCACCAAAAACAGAAAAGGACAGTACAAAATGAAATACAAGCCATGAAGAAATTTCACTTCTTGCGTCCTGGTGTGTCATTCGTTCATAAAGTGCTATACCAACAAATGCTAACAGTGCTCCACTTAATAAATGTAAAAAGGTATCCCACCAGCCTAGATGATAAAAGCCTAAAATGGAGCCTAAATACTGTGATGCAAAGAGAAAAGCAAAATAGGAAAGCATGATCGGCATATTAAACTTTATCTTTGTAAAAAGAATTAAGCCTAAGGGCACCGCTCCGCATAAGATACCGCCGAATGCTACCTGATAGTTGTGAGTCTCACCTTTTGTGAAATAATAAAAGCAAAGGTAAGCCATGAAAATGGTATAAGCTACACTTAAAAACAATAAGAATTTACGTTTCATAGTATATTCACCTCAACGGATAAAAACAAAATACTTTTGCCCCAGGTAATTAGCGAAAGTATATAAAGCAGAACCTAACAAAACAGATGCATCTTCAGAAGTAAGGATCTTAAGAGCAGATCGCTGAAATACAGAATCAATGATTAGATCACTGAGACTATAGGCACCAAAATAACAAATCAAAATAACGAGTAAAAACTTTAAACTGCTTTTGCCAACAGAAGTTTTACTTTGAAAGGTGAATTTACGGTTAAGGATATAACTAACAGCAGCACCTATTGCATTACCAAGAAAAGTTGCAGGCCAATAACCAGTATGTAGGACGTTCAACAAAAAAAAGATGACGGTAAGCCCTATACATGTATTTATGATTCCAACAACAAGGAACTTAAAAAACGAGTTAGTTGGTTTCAGGAAGTTTTCGAAGGTTGAGATTATATGATTCATCTTTCACTCTCTGTGTATTTTTTAATGAAAGCGGCTTTGTAAAGTGATTAGAGTCTGTATCAATGATATACTTCGGCCTTCTCTTAGACTCTTTGTAAATCTTACCGATATATTCACCGATTAACCCGATTCCTATAAGTTGGAGTCCACCGATCAGCCAAATGGATGTAATAAGAGATGTCCATCCAGTTTCAGTGTGACCGACAAACTTTAGGGCTAAGAAATATACACCGAACAGTAAACTAACAAAAAATGAAATGAGCCCTGTGAGGAGTACAAAACGTATTGGAGTTACAGAGAATGATGTGATACCATCAAACGCAAAGTAAAGCATTTTTTTTAGAGGATATTTTGTATCTCCCGCAGGTCTTTCCTTCCTTTCATAATAGACACAGGAAGACTTATATCCGATTAGTGGCACGATCCCTCGCAAGAACATATTTACTTCTTCAAACTTTTCTAATTCAATTAAAGCTCTTTTACTCATCAACCGAAAATCAGCATGATTATAGACGAGGTTTACACCCATTCTGTTCATGAACTTATAAAAGAATTCAGCTGAACTTCGTTTGAAAAAGGTATCGCAATCCCGTTTTTTTCTGACGCCATAAACTATGTCACAGCCCTTATTAAAATGCTCAATAAACTGAGGAATGACCGTGATATCGTCTTGTAGATCCGCATCGATCGATAAAACACAGTCTGACGTCTCCTTTGCTGTAAAGAGTCCGGCCAGCAATGCGTTCTGATGTCCTACATTTCCTGCGAGCTTTAACCCTTTAACATTTTCATTTCTTAAACTTTCTTTATAAATGATAGACCATGTCTCATCCTTGCTTCCATCATCTACCAATAAAAGCTTGCTGTCATCAGAAATCAGTTCCTCAGTCTTCATTTTTTTAAGAAGAACATCCAATGCATCAATCGTGATCGGCAAGACTTCTTGCTCGTTATAGCAAGGAACAACAATGGTTAAGATTGGCTGTTTCATGAAAGTACCTCCTGGCTGTTTACCTGGCTTTGTATAAATAGATTTTCCAAGCTGCCGCATCAGATTCAAAAACATTTTCTAACTTAAGCTTTATTCCTGCAGCATTCTCAATAGGAAGTGCTGAAAAAATATATTCTCCCCCTAGGCCTTTGAAAGGTTCCATATCTAACTCGACGTTCTTTAGCGTTTCCTTGGAGTTTTTTTTGAACATATAGTGCTTTCCTAACTGGTCTATGAATAGGTAACAGCGTCCTCCCCATTCATCATAATAGGTGCGCAGCTTCTTGTTTTTTGCTAATTCTTTATCCATTATTTCCCGAAATGCGTATTTGTATGTTAATGGATAAAAGTTGTTATAAGTATCTAGCGTGTAAAATCCATTGTATTGAGCGATGGCAGGATGGATTCCAATACTTGCGACCCTGTAACTTTCTAAAGGACGATTGATGTACTTTTTAATGTCCTGGAATAGTTCTTGTGCATAAAATTCTCGAACAGTAGGTTTTTTTCGATGAATAATCTCATCATTAAATAAAAATAGCAATATAATCTGCCCTAAAAGAAAATAAGGAATAGTCGTTTTAAGTACCTTATTGTTCCAAAGGATTTTCAGGCCTAAAGCAAAACCCATATAAATGATTAAAGGACGTAAAAAGTGAAACCTTGCAAAATTAAAGGTATCCATGAAATGAAATCTTTTGGTCAGCGGCAGCCAGCCTTTATAGAACCAAAAAGCATACCATGCAGATAACGCAAAGTTTAATGCCAACAGGAAAACGAAGACTTTTTCTTCCTTCCAAAGTCTTTTCCAAATGACAATGATGAAAGCGAGTAAAGTAACCAGTAATACGAATAAACCATGGACCGTCATGACATGCGTATGCCCAAGTACAAAGTTCTTAAAGGTAAGCCTTGTAACCCACCACAAAGGCAATCTTGCATGGAAATATTCATCTCGAGTATTCGGTTCATCATCATAAATAAAGGAATACACTAATCGGTATTCGACAAGAAGGAAAATGAAAGTCATATAAACGATTGAAAAAAAGAACGGCCAGTTCCAACCTTTTTTTCTCAATACATCCGTTAGCCAGAAAATACCCATAGCGAATAAAAAGAAGAAAAAGCCTAAAACAAAACTGGAATAAAGGGGCAAAAGACCAAGAACGAAATAGTTCTTCCAACGTCTTTCACCTTTTCGAATATTTAAAAATGCCCATAAGGCTAGTGGCATACCAAGTGTGCTTAGCATTCCAGATGGCCAAAAAGGAGTCAGAGCAAAAGCTAGAGCAGTGCCAATCGTGATTACAGCATACTTTTTCTCTGGTAAGAAGTGTTTTTTCAATAATATATACATCCCTAAAAAAGCAAAAAACCTTGTAATGGTTTGACTGATCGGATAAGCGACCATGGTCGGAAATATAGCGTGGAGCCACACGATTCCGCTAAATTCGGTTCCAAGTGCATTGCGGGGAAGTCCATTAATGATCTGAGGAATTGTTACATCTACTCCTCCAAACATCTGCCCACTTTCTTTTAAAACTTTATACCAAGCGAGGTTGGAATCGAGATTATCATGAACACGAATATGTGCATCCTCTCCTAATATGAACAAGGGAGATAAATAGAGAAGAATGATCGATAGTGCAATGTAAATTAAATTTCGTTCATCTAACATCATATTTTTCATCGGCTAAGGACCAGGACCCCCCATCAATAAAATAGAGTCGTATTCAGGGTTAACATAAAAAAAATATTGTATACCCTATCATGGTCAATAAAAAATTGTTTCACTTTACTAATAAATGTTTAGAGAAATAGATCCTAGGAATAAAAAAAAGACACTTAAATAAAGTGCCTTTGAATCATTTATTTCTATAACTCTTAAGTATTTGTTAAGCTGACATTCTCCCAAAATACTTGAATAGCTTTTCTAAGTAAAACCGCATTGTCTTCTGCTCTTGTAGGAATAGCGACTGCCCATCCTGCTGTTTCAGAAGCTGCGTTTAGTTTTAATTTTTCTTTCGTTTGTTTTGGAGAATAAAACTCTATATGAAATCGATAATAGCTTTCAACATTTTCTGAGTTGCTCGGCCTGCCGTGGATGCCCATCATAAATGGAAAGGTACAATCAAATAGATGGTCCATACCGCCGATTACATCTTGAAGGATATCTCCTAAAGCGCTCTTTTCCTCTTCCGTAAAATCAGTCAATGCGGTTTTGTTTTCTTTACTCACAATAAAAAGGCCAAACGGAGTATCAGTAAAAAAAGGAATAAATGCAAGGAAATAATCATTCTCTAGAACGATTCTTTCGTTGAATTGTTTTTCTTCTTTAATGATATCATCAAACATATTTCTTCCTGTCTTTTGAAAGTACTTTTTACAATTCTCCAGTTCGATCTTCACTTTTTGTGGAATAAAAGGATAAGCATATACTTGACCGTGGGGATGTGTGATGGTTACGCCTACCTCTTCTCCTCTATTTTCAAAAATCATTACATATTGATGTTTTTCATTCTTATCGAGTTTGTCGAAAGTTTCAGCCCAAAGGTCAATCACCTTTTTCATATGTGATTTAGGCAGATTAGGAATCGTCGCATGATGATCGGAAGAATACAGAACAACCTCGCACCTGCCTGCAGCTTCTCTGGTACGGTACAAGCTTCCGCCTACACCCTCAGGTTCTGGAGGTTCAGCACTTAATACTGGAAAATCATTCTGAAAGACATGGACATCATAGTCGTCAGGAACTTTTCCCGACCCTGGACAGAATGGGCAATGATCTTTTGGTAAATATGGTCTAAATTGTCTTCGTGCAGATACCATCACCCAGCTGTCCAATAGCGGATTATAACGTAGTTCCGCCATTCGATTCACCCCCAGCAGTAATTCATATGGTGTATGACATGAGTGGAATCCTTTAAAGTCTTTATTTGATTTTATTAAGGGCAAGTAAAGAACATGAATGATTTAAATATTTGAAGCGTTTAACCCCTAGCAATAGGTACTTATACCCTTCTTTTCAGTGAGGTGGAGAAGTAGAATGACAGTGATGTAAAAAACATGAGAACGACATTCCCATGTTAGGTTGGAGGGAAGATTATGAAGCTGAAAAGTAGGGTGGCGCCTAAGATCTTCATTCTCTTATTTATTGTAATTACTTTAACTGTTGGCATCCAGGTATTAAAAACAAGCGGGATGATTTCATTACTTACTTTTCTAACCGGACTGTTATTTATTTTTTTAGGGACATGGAAACTTTTTTATTCAAATAAAAAGGACAGAATCAGGTTGAACGTTTTTCTTTATATCCTTTTCGGTTTATTTATTGTGTTTCTTTCTATGTGGTTGCCATCATTATTATTCATTCTTTAACCGAGAAGATAAAAGGTTAGAAACAGTTGAACGACTAATCAACTAATATCTTTAATAAATGCAATCAGCCGATTTGCTTCTTTAAATCCAACTTGCGTATGAAACAGATAGCTTGTTTTATTATGGATTTCAATATCTGAACCGATTTGGGTACAACCTTTGCTCTTAAGCCATATTTCGGCTTTAATCAAAAGTTTTTTGGATATGCCTTGTCTTCTATAAGGGGACGACACATAAATTCCTTCCACAAAACCTGTTGGACTCGAATCCGCCCCTTCTACGTAATCACTTCTTATGGAAACATGAATAAATGCTAAAGATTTTTTATCCTTAATATATAAGAACACCTTATCTTTGGATGAATGAATGAGTTCTGAAAACTCCTTTCTCAACTCGTGGAAATCATTGTCCGGCCAGAGGTCTACACCCATTTCAGTTAACTCATCTAAATAATGTTCACTTGCATCAACGATAAATTCCATGTCAATTCTCCCTTTTTTATTTATTTACTTAACCTTTTCTCATAGGTCCTTTTATTCCTTTTAAAAACGATCAATCATATAAGTTTATTTTTATATGCGTTTCCTTTATAATCTCATTAATTTATACACTTACTTATGAAAAGAGGTTTGCGAATGAGATATGGAATTAGGTTGTGTTTTTTTGTGATCGGACTATGTATTTTCAGTTATGGAATCGCAATAGCCATACAAGTGAAATATTTAGGGATTAGCCCATGGGATGTTCTAAATGTCGCACTTTTTGATAAGTTCGGCTTTTCGATCGGTACATGGAATATTATCGTAGGCATATTTCTGATTTCCATAACATTAAAGATTAATAGAAAATACATAAACATTGGTACATTTTTAAATGCTGTTTTAGTAGGGGTGCTCGTAGATACTTTTTTATATTTTGAACTGCTTCCAAAAGCATCAAGTCTTCCTTTTGATGTCCTTATATTATGTTTAGGTATCGTTTTGATGGGAATTGGCGGCGGCATGTATTCTGCAGCTGGCATTGGAGCAGGACCAAGAGATGGATTCATGTTGTCGCTAGCGGAAAAAACGGGAATTTCGATCAGTCGAGTAAGAATTTTAATGGAATGCTTTGTGTTAATCATTGGGTTATTGATCGGTGGACCAGTTTTCGTTTTCACCTTTATCTATACATTTATCCAAAGCCCTATCTACCAAAGGTTCTTTCATCTTTGTTCAAGATGGATCGATCATATATTAGATACGATACAAGTTAAAAAGAAAGTAGCCAGTTGAGCGAATTGCTACTGGTCAGGTTAACCTTATGCTATACTATAGTAAGAAAGCATAAATACTATAGTTACAAAAGAAGGTTTTGTTATGAAGAAGATATCAGATGAAAATATGAGTCAGCTTCACCAAATAACGATCGCTCTTTTGTCCGCTTTAATCGGTGGGTTTTTATTCTCCTTTTTAAAGTTTCCTATCCCATGGCTGTTAGGACCGATGACAGCCGTTTTAATTGTTTCTAATCTAGTAGTCAAGCTTCACTGGCCCATCCAAATACGAAATACAGGATTGATTGTAGTTGGCTACTCGATTGGTCTTACTTTTACACGGGATACACTTATTACGATGACAGCTAAACTTCCCTCTATGGCACTAATGACCATTCTTCTTATATTCATATGTACGGGAATGGCTTTTTTAATTTCACGTATTACCGATATTAATTTCCCCACTGCTCTTACTAGCAGTATTCCAGGTGGGTTATCGCAGATCATAACATTTGCCGAAGAAACAAAAGGAATTGATATTACTACGGTTACCTTCTTTCAAGTTATCAGGGTTATTATGATTATCTTTTTTGTTCCTTTTCTTATTTTTAGCCCTTTGTTTTCTAAAGAAGGGATGGAAATGACTTCGGGAGTTATCCAAAATGGCGGAGAGCAGGAGTTTTTCCCTAAGATTCTTTTATTTGCTGCCATTTCTGTGATAGCCGCTCTTATCGGGAAAAAGATTAATCTGCCCACAGCTTTTTTACTAGGACCCATTCTAGTGATCTCTTTCTTAAATGTATCAGGTGTACAAGGTCCTCCTCTTCCTTCTCTTATTCTAGATATCTCTCAATTTATGATCGGAGGGTATATTGGTTTATTACTAAAACCAGAAAAATTAAAACATAAAGCGAAAATTATCCCTGTCGCTCTTTTCAGTAGTTTAATGTTAGTGTGTATTTCACTGGGTATGAGCTTTTTGCTTATGTGGCAGTATCACTTTTCACCTATAACCAGTTTTTTAAGCCTTGCCCCTGGAGGCGCGGATCAAATGGGGATTATCGGACATGAATTAGAAGCAGATGTATCCATGATTACAGGCTATCAATTATTCAGAATCCTATTCATCTTCTTTGCAGTTCCTCCCCTATTAAAACTTATTCTAGGACTTAGCTTGAAGAAAAAAGAGTTAAAATGAATAATAATTAACTTTATTAACCAACCCTTTCATAATTGTCATGTGGTTGGTTAATATTTATTTTCTTATCTTTACTACTCTCCCTACTCTAGAGTCTATAATTTCTTCTATCATTCATTGCTGATTCAGCTTCTTCTACTTAGTGACAGGACACTGATAAATGATAATATTCAGCAGAAGGACTATTCTCTTCTATGTATTTTTTATTTGTTTTTCATAGATTTTCATGCTTGATTTCCTCCTTTCTTTATTAATTTATAATGTTGAAAGCACTGCTCCCGTTGCTTGAATCCAGCTTCCTACAAAATTTAAAGTCTCTGCGTATTGTTGGTCACCATAAGGATGATCCAACTTATATTTTCCTCCAAGCGCTTGTAATGCGTTTCCGACGGACTGTAAAATATTTGAAATTACATTTATGGCTTTACTCAATGAAGGTTCATCCTCTAGTTCATCTCCAAGTACAACCCCTGCTCCAAATGATTGCAGCAAGTTCCCTTTAATATTAAGAATTAGTTTCGTTCTATCTTCAAATGGCGTGATCATTCCTGCAATAACAGTGGTGTTTCCCACAGCTTGTACTTCATTTCCAATCCTGCTTAAAGTCAAGGGTTCCTGTCCATCAGCTATCAATGCGTTACCTGTTGCTTGCAGAGCATTTCCGATAACATCTAGATCATCAAGGAAAGTAGTACTTAGATATCTATTAGGTGAATTCGCATAAGCAGATAGAACCGTTCCAATGGCTTGAATGATAGAACCGATTCTTTGTTTTTGTTGATTATCCATGTGATTCCCATCCAATTCGCAAGTTCATTTTTCAGTGTATTCTTGGACTTGAACGGTTGTTATTGGATCAGCTGTTTTTTAAATTAATTTGTTTCCAAACATCAGCCAGGTCATCACCTAACGTATTGATTACCTCGGTCGTTGTGAAATAGTGCATATGTGACAAGGGTGACCAGCTGCTGATTAAATTTCCGCTATTCATTTCAATATCAGATACGACTGCTTGATCATAAGCAGTGTTTAGAGGCTTGAGCGGGTATCCAAAAACATCGTCTTTGTCGTAGATATTTATCCATTCCCCGGTCAAACTAGGATAATATTGTTTTAGTTTAGGTGACGGGACATGAATGGGCACATCAAAGTCAGCATATCTTAAACTCCATAAAGCAAGCGGGCTTCCTAAGGAATAAAATCCTGTTAATGTCTCCCCTTGTTCAAGTGGTGTATCAGACATGCTTTCTTTCACATTCTCGGAAATTCTATCAGGTATGTATTGCAAATCATAAAAATAATTACTAGTTATAACCGTACCGAGGCTGTGAGCAATAACGAATAAAGGGGCATCCTTTCCCGCCTTTTCGCTTAATTTTTGAAGTCCCTTCGCATAAACTTCATGAACCTTTAGGTAATTTGGATTGTGATGTGGAGACGGCTGATAGGCAATGGCATCGCCAAAAAAGTGGATAACAAAATGTCTAAGCTTTGCAAAATCTAATTCTGCAGCGTTTGATAGTTTTTGCCACATCTCATTTTCTCGCTCATTGAACACACTGCCCCAATAGATGGGCTGAATGACTAACTCTACTTCCGGGGCAGATAGATAAGGTTTTAGATTTTGTGAAAATCGTTTTGTCAGATCTTCTGAAAATACGTCCGAAAAATCTTCTTTTTGATCTCCGATACCATGCAGGACAACTACAGCGATTTTTTTTGTCATGATGCTCTCACTTCCTTTGGTTTGATTTAACTTTAAATAAGCTGCTAGACGTATACATCCGTTATAGAAAATCAATACTAATCCTAGATTGTGAGGGATTTTGAAATGAAAAGAAAATACTTTCATATATTTCTGCTGGCAACGGTAATCGTTTTTTTTATTTGGTCATCCATTAAACCGGCCCATTATCCAATATGGATCCTTGAAGTCGGACCATCCGTTCTTCTTATTTTAACTGTACTTTTTTTATATAAAAAAATAACGCTGACTAACCTTTCATATAGCATCATTGCCCTTTTGACGATTTTAACTTTTATTGGCGGTCATTTCACATATGATGATGTGCCACTTTTTGATTGGATTCAACACCATTATCATTTAGAAAGAAACCACTATGATCGGTTCGGGCATTTCCTTAAGGGACTAACCGTAATCGTTATCCGTGAGATATTAATCTTGAAAACAACTTTACCTATTGGAAAATGGATTCAATTTATAGCTGTAAATCTAACGCTTTCTCTGGCTGCACTTTACGAAATTGCAGAATGGATTGCAAGCCGCCTTTCAAATAGAGAAACAAAAGACTTTGTTGGTGCTCAAGGTGATATGTGGGACGCCCAATGGGATATGAGTCTTACATTAGCAGGTTCGATCATCGCCTTACTTTTTTTATCAAGGTTCCATAATCGGTTTCTTAAGTCTTTCAAGAACGAAGATGGGTAATGAATGTTGTATGTTAGTTAATATTAGTTACGAAATCGGCAAATCCTTTTTAAATTTCCCTTCCCTCTTTCTATAATTATTAGGCTTTTGATTCATACTAGAATGAGGTGGAATTATGAAAGGTTTTCTGATTACTATTTCTACATTTTTATCAGGTTTTCTTCTTTATTTTGCTTGGACAGGCTTTGTTGAAGAAGAATTAAAGATTACTGAGCATAGGGGGCGTATAGTTAACAAGATTCGGTCAGAACAAGTAATTGACTTTGGCACTGCAATGACCGTAAAGCCTCAATACAAAGTAGTTCTTTCAACTGGAGAAACATTAAACGTGCCCTTTCCTGTATATCAAAAGTTAAATAAAGGTGAATTTACCATTTTGTTAAAACAAAATGATCGAATTATAAACCCTTAGAAAATAGTAGGCTGACCACCGTCAGCCTACTTTACTTGGTTCAAAATCTTGTTTCTACGGTACGTGTTTTAATCTGTTACACGTTCACGCAAGATGACCTTCGTTTCGCGCAGAATATTCGAGTACCGCAGAATCATCAAGTTACGCCAAAATTCCTGATCTTCGCGCAGAACGGGTGGTTTTTCGCGCATGCTATATTCAAGTCTTTGTGAACACTAAAAAAGGGGCTTGAACTCAAAAGCTTTTACACTTTTGAGTCAGCCCCTTTAATATCTTACATCTGTAACCGGAAAAAGCGGAAATTCCGATGCAAGCCAATAACTTAATCCAATTGATGATACGATGTAACTTATAAATAATAGATCATACGTTGAAAATCCAACTTGATAATAAAATGTTCGTTCCTGCAGCGAATTAAACCTTTTAGCCTCCATCGCTACAGCAATACGAAAAGCTCTTCTAATACTTTGTGAAAGCAAAGGTATGGGCAGTGCTTTTATCCTTTTTAGCTTACTCCATACCCCTTTTTCACTATGTAAGCCCCTTACTTTCTGTGCATCTCGGATAGTCTTAAATTCCTCAAACATGATAGGAATCAATCGGATAGCTGCCATAAAACTATAAGCATACTTTGGCTGCAACTTAAGTTGTTGCATCAGAGAATAAAAAAGCTTAACGGGCTTTGTTGTCAGAACAAAGGTTATACCCATCAATGCAAATACAAGTGCTCGGAAACCTAAGTGTACGCCTCGATATAAACTTTCTTCTGTAACGTGTATAATCCCCCATTTAAAAAGTGTCGTGTCCCCTTTTCCAAATAAAATCATTGAAAGGGACGTTGAAAAAAACACGAGAAAAAAAGGGATCAGAATAAGGAACAGGTTCCGATAAGGTTGACCTGTACATAAGAAGAATAAGATCGATACGGTCAGTGTAAAAGGAATCATTACATTTAATTGATGGATCGTTACCGCAAAAACAAAAAGAATGGCTAGGATCAATAGTTTAAGTGCAGGGTTAACCTTGTGCAGCCAGCTTTCTTTAATAGGTGTATTCATACATACGACCCTCTTCTCTTTTAATTTCATCCTTTTTCCAGTCGCAGATCACCTTTCCGCCTTTTACTTCCCACACCCTTGTAGCAAAGTGATGGATGATATTCAAATCATGTGTCACCATGATAATAATCGTTCCTTTTCGACTCTCTTCCTGTAATAACTCCAACAATTTAAATGTATTTTTTGAATCCTGTCCGAATGTAGGCTCGTCCAACAATAGTATCTTAGGATCTTGGAGAAAAGCAGTGGCTACACTTAAACGTCTTTTTTGGCCGAGTGAAAGATGATAAGGATGTTGATTTTGTTTATCTTTCAAACCAAAAAGAGATAAGAGATCATTTGCTTGTTTCATTACATCAGGACTTACTCTTTGCCTTATGTCATAAGTAAGCTCATCGATTACACGGTTAGTTAAAAACTGATATTCCGGATTCTGAAAAACAAAATACGTTTTTTTCTCCAAGTCTGAAAAACTTCTAATTGGCCGCCCTTCTATTTTGTATTCACCAGTTGTTCTTAATAATTGCATCAGTGATAATATTAGTGTACTTTTCCCTGCACCATTAGCTCCTGTGACAGCAATCCATTCACCTGATTGAACAGTAGCTTTTTCTAATGTAATCGCTGGTACTTTTCCTCTATATCCTCGAAAGTTATCCAAATTCAACACGGTATCCGAGTAATTATTATAAGTTATGTTAGCCTTCTCTTTTATATATTCACCCCATGCATTGGGATACCAAATTCCAAACCTTTTTATTTCGGCTTTAAAATGAGAGAAGACGTATGCGGGTTCACCATCTGCCATGATCGTGCCGTCATCTGTAAACACTATTATCCGATCAATAATATCTATGATCTGATCAATTTTATGTTCAACGATAATCAATGTTTTATCATCTGCAATGCTTTTAACTGTATCCCAGACTTGGGCAGTCCCGTCATCATCGATTAATGCAGTAGGTTCATCTAAAAAGATCACTTCAGGATCTAATGCTAAGACCGATGCTAATGCTAAACGCTGTTTCATTCCTCCAGAAAGGGCTTGAATTTTATTATGAATATTATCTAATTGGAGGCCCACAGTGGTAAGGAGCTTTTTGATCCTATCTGTCATCTCTTCTCTAGGTATTCGGAGATTTTCTAATACAAATGCAATTTCTTCATCAACATAGGGCATACAAAACTGTGAATCCGGATCCTGAAATACAAATCCCCAAGAATCAGGGATTTGTATGCTCTCACTCTTCAATGGAACATCCATCGATCGAGGGATAAGTCCAGTTAAGACTTGTAACAGTGTAGATTTCCCGCAACCTGAAGGACCTAGTAATAATACTTTTTCTCCTTTTCGGATAGAGATAGATAAATCATTAAACAGCAGACCTTCCTCTTTTGGAAACTTCAAATTTAGATTTTTGATGGATGTTATATATTCCAAACACAATCACCTCCTTATTGATTCAATGTGTCGAAATCTTTTTTGGAAGATGACCGGACAAGGTTGGTAACACCCGTAGCTTCAAGAGAGTTGACGATAGAAATGGCCAGAACTCCAGTAAAAAGAATCGTTCCGATGAATCTAAATGCTACATAGAGGATTAGATTCCATGTGGATAAATCTCCAATATACCCTTTATAAAAGTCGAGAAGTAAGGAACCTAGGCAAGAACTTAATCCTGCTACAGAAACGACTAACAAATCATAACGTTTGTACCTAAATGCCATAAGTAGGAGTTCAGCAAAAAGACCTTGGATAATCCCATAAAATAAAACTTCTAACCCGAATTCTGATCCCATTAAAAATTCTCCTGAAGAAGCTGCAACTTCTGCTAGGAAAGCCACTCCAGGTTTACGAATGATCAAAAAAGCCACTGTTGCAGTCATAAACCACATTCCATAGATTAATTGATCCATATGTATACCTAGTGGTTTAACCGCATAATAAAGGGGTCCCCAAATTTTATAAAGAATTCCAAACCCGACCGAAATGACAATGGTGACTAATATATCGGTCAATTTTAATCCTTTAGACATTTTCCTTTCTTCCCTTCAATTTTAGTTGCTGGGTTGGAACCGGCCATGTTTCAAGTGAGAAAGCCATCTCCCAAAACAAATATTCATATTGGCAGCTGAGGAGAAAGTGCTTAATCATTTTATTTCTTTCATCATGACTTACTTTATCGGCTAATTCATCTAATCGGCTGATTTGTTCCTGAACCAGCTGGCTGAACCACTCTCCTCCATAAGCCGTGATCCATTCTTGATAAATAGGTTCTGTTGGGTTAGCCCCTTCAAATCTCTCTCCGATTTCATGATAAATCCAATAGCATGGTAGAATCGCCGCGATAATTTCTCCTAAACTTCCTGATTCAGCAACTCGATACAAGTGGGATGTGTAATTATAAGCAGTTGGTGCAGGTTCAAATTCAGCTAACTCTTCTTCTGAGATATGAAGCTGTTTGATGAACTTTTCATGCAAAGTTAACTCAGCCTCATTTGTTCCTTGAGCATGTGCTGCCATTCTTGAAGTAGTATATAGATCTTCCGCTCTTGCAGCACCATATGCTTGAATTCTCGCAAAATGAGATAAGTAATAAGAGTCTTGCAGCACATAATATTTAAAGTTCTCTAAAGGCAAAGTTCCCTCGGCGATTCCTCTTACAAATGGATGGGTAAGATTGGCTTCCCAGATTGGCTCAGCTTGTTTGCGCAGTTCTTCAGTAAATATTGACATATGAATCCTCCTAAAATAGTTTTTTACCAACAAAAAAACCACTTTCAGCATGAGAAAGTGGTTGAGTAGAAAACAATATAAAAGATAGAGTTTCCGTAACAGCCACTTCCCTCCGCTGGTATAATCCAGATCAGGTTCTAAGAGTCTCGAAGTTAAACCTCGATCTCAGCCTTTTAAAGGCACCCCTAGTGGTTTCGTAAAATGATTCAGTTGGTATTATGTTTTAAATCATAACAGGGTCTTGTAAATTGTCAACTAAAATGGCAATCAAAAAAGATGGATTTCTCCATCTTTTACGTATCTATTACTTGCTCATTGCTTCAGTTAACACAGGAACTATCTGCTTTTTACGTGATACTACACCTTTTAAAACGGCTGTGTTGTTTTCAAGTTTTACATGATAGGCTTCTTCAACAGATTGAGCTCTGTTCCCTAGTGCTAGTACGGTTGAATCATTTGTTAAAATGTCCGTTACTACAAACATGAAAAGGTCTAATCCTTTTTCATCGATTACTTTTGAAATGGCAGATTCTAACTCGTCTTGTTGTTTTAATACATCACTAGCATCGACTGTATTCACTTGAGCTACTTCTACTTTACTTGCTCCAATGTTAAACTCTTTCGCATCTAGAGAGATTAACTCTTCTACGGACTTATCGCTTAAGTCTGCTCCAGCTTTCAACATCTCAAGACCGTAAGCCTCTGCGTCAACACCAGCAATTTCAGCCAGTTCACGAGCGGCTTCAACATCTTCTTCTGTACAAGTTGGTGATTTGAATAAAAGTGAATCAGAAATAATGGCAGAAAGCATTAAACCAGCAATGTTCTTTTCAATTTTAATTCCTTTTTCTTTATAGATCTTGTTTAGGATCGTAGCTGTACATCCAACAGGTTCAGCACGGTAGTACAATGGATCACTTGTTTCAAAGTTCGCGATTCTATGGTGATCGATAACTTCTAAAACACGTACTTGATCAATGTCACTAGCACTTTGCTGACGTTCATTATGATCGACTAAAATAACAGCATTCGTTTCGTTTGAAACAGTTTCCACTATACGAGGTAGTTCTGCTTTGAAGTAATCAAGCGCATATTTCGTTTCACCATTAATTTCACCAAGGCGAACAGGTTCAACATTTTGTCCAAGTTTTGTTTTTAAGTCTGCATAAACAATCGCAGATGTAATTGTGTCAGTGTCGGGATTCTTATGACCAAAAATAAGTACTTTTTCCATGCTTCTACTCCTTATTAATAAAATAGAATTTTCTTAGCCAGCCCTTATTCTATCATAGAATAGGGGCTTTTGGCTTTTAGAGTTAATTGTAGCATGGAAAAAACCTTTAAGGCAAAACCGTGCTACCCATCAGATGTTTATCTACTTGTTTGGCACAGTCTCGTCCTTCTTGTATAGCCCAAACGATTAAACTTTGTCCGCGTCTAGAATCACCAGCCGCAAAAACGCCATCTATGTTTGTTTTATAATCACCATGTTTCGCATCAATCTTATTGTTCTTTGTTTCAACACCAAATTGTTTTAAAACGGGGTGTTCTGTTCCTTCAAAACCGATTGCAACAAAAACAAGGTCTACTGGCCATACTTTTTCAGTACCTGGGATTTCTTCAAATGAAAGATTACCCTTTTCATCTGCTGTTCTTTTCATCTGAACCGTATGAAGTTCTTTTAAATTACCCTTTCCATCTGCGACCAATTTCTTTGTTTGAATAGAAAATTCTCGTGGATCTTTTCCGAATTGAGCAGTTGCCTCTTCATAAGCATAATCCATTGTGAAAATATAAGGTTGTTCTGGCCACATGTTAGCTTTGCTTCTTACATCAGGGAGCTTAGGGTGCTTTCCAAACTGAACAACACTTTTGCATTTTTGGCGTAAAGCAGTTGCGACACAGTCTGCTCCTGTATCACCACCACCGATTACGATAACATTTTTATCTTTCGCATCAATTAGCGGTTCATTGATCTGATCCCCTAATAAACGCTTAGTAGATTGAGTTAAATATTTCATCGCGAGGTGTACGCCTTTTGCTTCTCTTCCTTCAAGGATTAAATCCCTTTGTTTTTGTGCGCCAGTACATAGGATAACTGAATCGAAATCTTTTTTTAGATCTTCAGGCATAATATCTTTTCCGATTTCTGTATTAAGAACAAAATCAATGCCTTCTTGTCTTAAAAGTGTGATTCTTCGATTGACAATATCCTTATCAAGTTTCATGTTTGGAATACCGTAAGTGAGAAGTCCTCCAGCACGGTCATCTCTTTCAAAAACAGTCACAGAATGTCCTGCTTGATTCAATTGATCCGCAGCTGCAAGTCCAGCAGGTCCAGAACCAACGATTGCAACTTTTTTTCCTGTACGCTTGCTCGGAATTCTCGGTTTAATCCATCCATTTTCAAAACCTTTATCAATAATCGCTTTTTCGATATTTTTAATCGTAACAGCTGGCCCTGCTAATTCAACCGTACATGATCCTTCACAGGGAGCAGGGCAAACACGTCCAGTGAACTCAGGGAAGTTATTCGTTTTTAATAAACGATCAAGTGCTTCTTTCCATTTTCCTCGGTACACAAGGTCGTTCCATTCAGGTATTAAATTATGGATGGGACAGCCTGAAGCTGCCCCGTTGATTTCAATACCGATATGGCAAAATGGTGTGCCGCAATCCATACATCTTGAGGCATGCCTCTTAAGCATACTTTCCGGCTGTTTTTCCGTATATTCTTTCCAATCCCTCAGACGGTGGAGAGGTTTTCTCTCTATTGTATCTTCTCGCGGGAAGTCCAAAAATCCAGTTGGTTTACCCATGATTATCTCTCCTTTCATCTCGTGGCTGTCTTACCTAAGAATCAATTTCGTTGGTCCAGGGCTCCCGGTTGGTTTCTTAACTGCAGACCTAGCTTCAAATGCATTCATCATTGCTTCTTGATCAGATAGACCTGCTTGCTTTTCATCATCGATTCTCTTAATCATTTCTTTGTAATCTTTCGGAATCACTTTTACAAAGTGTGAATGAGCTGATTTCCAGTTTTCTAGAATTGTCGCAGCTTTTCTACTTTGGGTATAAGAAAAATGATTTAAGATTAATTGTTTAACGGATTCTGTTTCATCCACATCAACTAATCTTTCAAACTCAATTCCTTCTTTATTACAGAGTCTTTTAAACAGAAGTGGCTGTTCAGTGTAGATATAAGCGGTTCCTCCACTCATCCCAGCTGCAAAGTTTTTACCAACATCTCCTAGTACGACGACACTTCCACCTGTCATATACTCACAGCCATGGTCGCCGATTCCTTCGACTACAATGTTTGCTCCACTGTTTCTGACAGCAAATCTTTCACCAGCAAGACCATTGATATAAGCTTCTCCACTGGTTGCGCCATAGAACGCTACGTTTCCAACAATCACATTATCATCTGCAAGGTATTCTGCTGTTTTTGGAGGAGCAACGATCATTTTTCCACCTGAGAGGCCTTTTCCGAAATAGTCATTGCTATCTCCGTTCAGATATAGGCTCATACCTCGTGGAATGAATGCTCCAAAGCTTTGTCCCGCAGAACCTGTAAAGTTAAGGGTGACTGTATCTTCAGGTAAACCTTCTTCCCCATAGCGTCTAGTAATCTCACTTCCTGCAATCGTACCCACAACACGGTTTGTGTTTTTGATCGGAAGGTTGATAGATACTGCTTTTTGCTGTTCAAGTGCTGGTACTAGTTTAGGAAGTATTTCTTGCATATCTATAGATTGGTCAATCTTGTGATTTTGAGAAGTCTTACACGTTCTTTCTCCACCAGGCTGATAAAGGAGTTTTGCAAGATCTAAATGTTTAGCCTTCCAATGATTGGTTGCACGTTCACCGACTGTTAACACATCTGTACGGCCAACCATCTCATCCATTGTTCTAAATCCAAGTTGAGCCATGATCTCACGGATCTCTTCTGCAACAAACTTCATGTAATTCACAACATGATCAGGGTCTCCCATGAATTTCTTTCGAAGTTCTGGATTTTGTGTAGCGACTCCGACAGGACATGTATCTAAATGACAAGCACGCATCATGACACAACCTAGAACAACTAAAGGGGCAGTTGCGAATCCATACTCTTCAGCACCTAATAGAGCGGCAAGTACTACATCTTTACCGGTCATTAGTTTACCGTCTGTTTCAAGCGTAACACGGTCACGAAGGCCGTTCAGCATGAGGGTTTGGTGAGTCTCAGCAAGGCCAAGCTCCCATGGAAGTCCAGTATGTTTAATACTCGTTTTTGGTGATGCTCCCGTTCCTCCGTCATAACCGCTGATTACGATCACATCTGCAGCTCCTTTTGCTACACCTGCAGCAATCGTACCTACTCCTGATTTCGCTACTAGTTTCACACTTATTCTTGCAGAACGGTTTGCATTTTTCAGGTCGTGTATGAGCTGAGCCATATCTTCGATCGAATAGATATCATGGTGCGGAGGCGGTGAAATCAGACCGACACCAGGAGTTGATCCTCGAACATCAGCTACCCAAGGGTAGACTTTGTTACCAGGCAGCTGACCTCCTTCACCTGGCTTAGCACCTTGTGCCATTTTGATTTGCAGTTCATCTGCGTTCACCAAGTAATGACTCTTTACACCAAATCTTCCAGATGCTACTTGTTTGATGCTGCTTCTTCTGTTATTTCCATTCTCATCCGGAATGAATCTTGCTGGATTTTCTCCACCTTCACCACTGTTGCTTTTTCCGCCTAAACGATTCATGGCAATCGCTAGCGATTCGTGGGCTTCTGCACTTAATGATCCGAATGACATTGCCCCTGTCTTAAATCGTTTAACGATGGATTCAACAGGTTCAACTTCTTCAAGAGGTACGCTTTTCAATTCAGGTTTAAACGTAAATAGGTTTCTTAAGAATGTGGTACGCTCATCATCCGCTAATTTAGTAAAAGTCTTAAACAATGAGTAATCATTCTTTCGGCAAGCCCATTGTAAAGTATGAATCGTTTTCGGGTTAAAGGCATGATGCTCACCTGTGTTTCTCCATTGGAAGTCACTTCCTGAATCTAAAGTGTCTTCGATTGTTTCAAGAAATCCCTCTTGATGTCTAAGTTCTGCTTCTTTTTGGATCTCATCTAAGGTGATGCCATCGATTTGAGAGGCAGTTGCAGGGAAGTAACGATCGATAACTTCTTTCCCAATCCCTACTGCTTCAAAAATTTGAGCACCTCGATAACTTTGGACTGTGGAAATACCCATTTTTGACATCACTTTTACAATACCGTCCGTTACACCTTTTTTATATTTCTTTACAGTCTCTTTAAGCGAGAGGTCGATATGACCTTCCATAATAGCTTCTTCAAATGTTTTATAAGTGAGATATGGATAGATTGCGTCTGCCCCGTATCCGATTAACGCAGCGAAATGATGAACTTCTCTTACTTCACCTGCTTCAACAATCAGGCTTACTTTTGTACGTAAACCTTTCTGAACAAGAAAGTGATGTAAAGAACTCACAGCGAGAAGAATTGGCATCGGAACTTGAGAAGCATTCATTTCTCTGTCAGATAATATTAGGATACTCCCTCCATCTAAGATCGCTTTTTCAGCTTTTTGATGAAGAGAATCCAACCCTTTTTCCAAATCTTCCGAAAACAAAGTATGCAGAATCTCTGGTTTAAAGTCAGTGATATCATTCTCTTTGATTTGATTAAATTCACTTGTTGTTAGAACTGGAGAATCTAATCGAATTCTACGAGCATTCTGCGGTCCGGGATGCAGCAGGTTACCTTCTCCACCCAACAATGTCATTGTAGAAGTTACCACTTTTTCTCGAATAGCATCGATCGGCGGGTTTGTTACTTGTGCGAATAATTGTTTGAAATAGTTAAATAAAGATTGTGGCCTGTCTGATAACACAGCAAGAGGTGTATCATTTCCCATCGAGCCGATTGGGTCTTTTCCTTCTGTAATGACAGGTATTAAATATTTGTGAATATCTTCATACGTGTATCCGAAAGCTTTTTGTTTTCTTCTAATATCCTCTAGATTGACAACTGGCTCCTTGTCATCCTCTTCTAATTGAAGCAATCCGTTTGTAAGCCATTCTTCATAAGGATGTTCAGTAGCCATCTCTTTTTTAATTTCATTATCTGTAATAATGCGTCCTTCTTCAATGTCGATTAGAAGCATACGTCCAGGGCTTAAACGCTCTTTATATAGGATGTTTTCTTCTTCAACATCGATGACACCGACTTCTGATGAGAAGATAATATAATCATCTTTTGTTACGTAATATCTAGCTGGACGTAATCCATTTCGATCTAGAATTGCACCAATTTGTTTACCATTGGTGAAAGAAATGGCAGTAGGTCCATCCCATGGTTCCATGAGACAGCTGTGGTATTCATAAAAGGCGCGTCTCTCATGTTCGAGATGTGGATTCTCACTCCAAGGTTCAGGAATCAGCATCATCGCGGTATGCGAAGGCTTTCTTCCTGCTAGTACAAAAAATTCGAACGCCTGATCTAAAATGGACGAGTCACTACCATCTGCATCTAAGATTGGCAGAAGCTTATGAATGTCGTCACCGAACGCTTCTGATACGAACTGTTTTTCACGAGCTTTCATCCAGTTCATATTGCCTTGAAGCGTGTTGATCTCGCCATTATGGATGATATAACGGTTAGGGTGTGCACGTTCCCAGGTAGGAAATGTATTTGTGCTAAAACGGGAATGCACTAAAGCGAATGGAGACACAAAATCCTCATCTTGTAAGTCTAAATAAAACGTATCGACTTGCTCAGGTGTTAACAATCCTTTGTAGACGATCGTTTGCGTAGAAAGACTTGCAAAATAGGTTTGCAGTCCGTTTTGTCTTGCCCAGTGTTCAGCTTGTTTTCTGATTACAAAAAGTTTACGTTCGAAAACAAGTTCATCTGTTATGGATTCATCGCAAGCAACAAACACTTGCTTAACAATCGGACAAGTATTTTGTGCTTTTTCACCAATTGAAAAACGATCAGTCGGAACGGTTCTCCACCCTAAAAGTTTTTGTCCTTCTTGTTCAATAAAACGATTAATTTGTTTTTCAAGTTTCATTTGAGCTTCTTCATCATTTGGGAAAAAAATCATTCCCACACCGTATTTGCCTTGTTCCGGCAAATCAAAGTCAGTTACTTTTTTAAAGAATTGATGTGGCAATTTAGTCATCAAACCTGCTCCATCACCTGTTAACGGGTCACTTCCCTGCCCTCCACGATGATCAAGTTGGCATAGCATATGAAGTCCTTTTTTCACTATATGATGGGTAGCATGCCCTTTCAGATGAGCGTATAGACCAATTCCACAAGCATCATGTTCAAAGTTCGGACTATATAACCCTTGTGGTTCTGGAAGTTGACTGTAGGTCATCGGTTACTCCCCCTTCACGTTTTCAACTTAATGTTCAAAACTTTCTTTCAATTAGTTTAAGGGTTATAATTAATCGAAACAATATATAATTTAGATTAAAATAATCTCAAATTGAGAACGATTGGTTGTGGGAATGTTATGGAGATTCGTCAATTAGCCTATTTTATTGAAGTTGCTGAACGTGAGCACGTCTCTGAAGCTGCACTGGCCTTACATGTTGCACAATCAGCAGTAAGTCGCCAAATAGCAAATTTAGAATCGGAATTAGGTGTAGAACTGTTTGAGCGAGAAGGAAGAAACATCAAGCTGTCACCTGTTGGTCGTCTTTTCTTAACACATGCAAAGACTGCTATGAAAGCGATCGAGCATGCCAAAAAGCAAATTGATGAATACTTAGATCCTGAAAGAGGTACGATTAAGATTGGATTTCCGACTAGTTTAGCTGGACATCTTCTTCCTACTGTAGTTTCTGCATTTAAAAGAGAACATCCGAATATTGCTTTTAATCTACGCCAAGGTTCTTATCGTTTTTTAACGGAAAGTGTGAAGAGCGGTGACATTGATTTAGCTTTTTTAGGACCTGTACCAACAAATGATCCTGATTTAGAAGGATTTATTTTATTTACTGAGAAAATTTCTGCGTTATTGCCGGAACAGCATCCTTTAGCAGAAAAAAAGACTCTTTTATTGAATGATTTGAGAAATGAAGATTTTGTTCTATTTCCTAATGGATATATTTTACGAGAAGTTGTGGTGAACGCTTGCAAGCAATCAGGCTATATACCTAAAATTGCTTGTGAAGGTGAAGATCTTGATGCGATAAAAGGCTTAGTCACAGCAGGTATGGGTGTAACACTTTTACCCGATAGTTCCTTCCATGAAACTAAGCCACGCTTTACGGTTAAGATTCCTATAGAACTACCAGATGTAAAAAGAACGGTTGGAATCATTATACCTCGTGGCCGGGAGCTTGCCCCTGCTGAGCAAGTGTTTTATGAATTTGTTATTAAATTCTTCTCTGTGCTCGAACAATATCAATAAACTTAGGGGATTTATATCTTTAACCGATTCAGTATACGATTCTGATTCAAGATTCCTTACGGTACGTGATTTTTTATACCGTTACACGTTCGCGCAAACTTATAAATTTAAGACTTACTTAGCAATAAAATACACCTTCCTATGCAGTCATACGGCTTAGAGTTTGTAACTTAATCTGGTTTTGATTATAAAAACTACTTTTTTCTCTTTTTTCATAGAAGAAGGGGCATGAACTCATAAGTTTTGAGTTCATGCCCCTTCTTCTATATGTCAACCTGTTGCTTGAGTTTGCTTATTTTCTTTTCTAATGTTTCTTATATTAATACGAATTAATAGAGATATTGCTAGAGCTACTACAAAAGCACCTGTGAAGATGTAGAGTGTCAGCGAGTAGCTGCTCGTTGTTTCCCGTATCCATGAAACGACTAATGGACCTACGAGACCTGCCGCTGCCCATGCTGTTAATATATAACCGTGGATAGCACCAAGCTGTTTTGTTCCAAACAGATCTCCAATATAAGCAGGTATAGAAGCGAAACCTCCGCCATAACAAGTTAGGATCAAATAGACCAATACCTGAAATAAAAAGGCGTTCGTCACGTTTGGTAAAAGTAAAAATGCAACAGTTTGAAGTGCAAAGAAAGTCGTATACACATTTGGACGTCCAATATAGTCTGAAACTGCAGCCCATCCAATTCTACCAAAACCATTAAACAATCCCATAATTCCTACCATAGTAGCTGCTGCTCCAGCACTTAAGCCTGCAATGTCCTGAGCCATAGGTGATGCTACTGAAATTACGGCTATTCCACAAGTCACATTAATAAAGAGCATGGACCAAAGTGCCCAAAAACGAACGGTTTTCACTGCTTCGTTGGCAGTTAATTGTGAGAGGTCTTTTGTTTTCTTTTCTTCTTTTTGATCTTGATCTTTCATGCCTTTAGGCTGCCAATCCTTTGGCGGCGGGGCAAGATATAGTGAAGATAAAAACATTAGACCAAAATAAATGGCACCTAATAGGTAGAACGTATTTGAAATACCGATTCCATTTATCAGTTTGGCGATAACAGGGCTCGCGATAAGCGAGGCGAAACCGAATCCCATAATAGCTAATCCTGTGGCAAGTCCTCTCCGATCCGGAAACCATTTAACGAGAGATGAAACAGGTGTGATATATCCAATTCCAAGTCCGATTCCGCCTAGTGCCCCATAAAAGAAATAGAGAAGATACAATGATCCGATACTGTCTGCAAAACCTGCACCAATCAGGCCAGCTCCAAAACATGCTGAAGCGATCATACCTGAGATACGAGGTCCGTATCTTTCTACAAAGTGGCCCATAAAAGCGGCAGATAAACCTAAAAACAAGATTGCGATGCTGAATGTTAACGAAATTTCGCTGAGTCCCCATTGATGTTTATCCCGGAGTGGATTCGTAAATACACTCCAGGAATAAACGGAACCAATTGATATGTGAATTCCAACTGCAGCTGCAGCAATTAACCAGCGGTTCTTCACTTTGGTCGCCATTATTTAGCTCCTTTTCTCATTATTTTCTAAGGTTTTATCTTTTGTTTGATTTGTTCGTTTTTTAGGTGTATCTTGAACGGTTTTTTCGAAAGGTTCTGTATCTTGTCCCATTCCTTTTAAAAATTGCATCAGTATGGTGATGGCTCTATTGATTTCTGGGTCCTTTAATGATTTTACAAGATCAAAATACCCTGTTTTTTCGTCTGTATCTTTATACTCTGCTACTCTAGCGATTCCGGCATCAATTTTCAGCAAAAATGGCTCGAGTTGTTTAACGTTAATCATCCCTAGTGTACCTAAGAGAAGCAGAAGATTTTTAATCGTATTCGTGTTTTCAGGTTTGTCCATGGCTTTAACGGCAATATCTAGGACTTTATCCCCTTGCCCGAACAATCCGTTTAACAACGAAAGGATACCTTTGTCTTGCATATGATTCATGATCTCAAGTGTTTGCATAATCGCTTGTTTATTTTTTATTAAGGCATCTTCCACTTCCCTTAAATCTTTGGTTCTTTGTTCTTCTTCCGACACAGATAACTTGTGGACATTCTTAATCGCCTTAGCCATGTTGGTTTCGCTCCTTTTTCACAGCATCTCCAGGGAAAATATAATCTTTTCTGGCCCATTTTTTTTCAACGGCTACTCCGATCTGCGGCTGAGGGTTCCCGTATCTGAAATTTGTTTTTGGCAGTGGGTTAGCCCCTTCTTCTTGAAGAATCTCTAATTTGGCACTTGTTTCTTTATATGCAGGTGTATCTGTATCTTTATCTGCATAGCTGCTGGTTAATAGATTGATCGCAGCTTCTCCACTGTCATTCATCGGTAAATATACTTCTTTGCCTTTCACTCGATCTGTGATTAAACAATGAACTTTAACACTTCCATATGGGGAAGTTAAACGAACGAGAGTACCATCTTTAATTCCTCTCTCTTCAGCTAGTTCATGTGAGATTTCAAGAAAAGTATTAGGCGTCTTTGATGTAATCCCCTCTGATTTATAGGTCATATTCCCTTCGTGGAAATGTTCTAAGAGTCTTCCATTATTAACATGGATATCGTACTCTTCTCCAAATTCTATAGGTTCCGTCCAATCCACAGGATATAATTTAGCTTTTCTGTCCTCAAACGGGAATCCATCAGTAAATAAAATGGGAGTATCTGTCCCGTCTGGAGCTACCGGCCATTGGAGACTCTTATACCCTTCTAGTCTTTCATAAGAAACACCAGCAAAGAGAGGAGCTAATTGAGCAGCTTCATCCATAATGTCACTAGGGTGGGTATAGTTCCAATTGCCTCCCAAACGGTTAGCGATATCTTGAATGATTTGCCAATCCGGCTTTGAATCTCCTAACGGCTCCATTACTTGATAAAGCCGTTGGATTCTTCGTTCAGTATTTGTAAAAGTACCTTCTTTTTCTAAGCTCGGACTTGCTGGCAGTACGACATCAGCAAACTGGGCGGTTATTGTTAAAAAGAGGTCTTGTACTACAAAGAAATCCAACTTCTCATAGGCATCATGAACATAGTTGATGTTCGAATCCACGATTCCCATGTCTTCTCCCTTTAAATACATGGCTTTAACGTGTCCATCATGTATACCTGCGACCATTTCATGATTGTTCAGTCCAGGTTCTTCCGGGATCTTTACGCCCCAAGCTTGCTCGTATTTAGCTCGTACTTTTTCATCCGTTACTTTCTCGTATGATGGAAGACGATCAGGCATACTTCCAAAATCACTCGCACCTTGAACGTTATTATGGCCGCGAAGCGGATATGACCCTACACCAGGACGTCCATAATTTCCGGTTACAAGGAGCAGGTTTGAAATAGCAGTACTTGTATCACTTCCGCCCCTATGCTGTGTTACACCCATTGCCCAAAGCACACAAGCGCTTTTCGATTGATGAATGGTTTCTGCAATATGGATTAAGGTTTCCTGAGAAAGTCCTGTAGCTTCTACAGCATATTCTAGCGTAAACTTTTCAAGATTTTGTTTAAATTCTTCAAGACCATTCACATGATTATTTAAAAACTCTTGATCTGCCCAGCCTTGGTCTAGAATATATTTTGTTACTGCTGAAAGCCATACGAGATCAGAACCTGCTTTAGGTTGGATAAAAAGATCCGCACGGTCAGCCATCTCGTGTTTACGAAGGTCTGCGACAATTAGTTTTTGACCACGTAATTTGTGAGAACGCTTTACTCTTGTAGCTAGTACAGGGTGGGATTCGGCTGTATTGGAACCGATAATAATAATGAGCTCTGATTTTTCAATATCCTTAATAGAACCTGAATCTCCGCCATGCCCTACCGTACGGAACAAGCCCATTGTAGCCGGTGTCTGGCAATAACGTGAACAGTTATCAATATTGTTTGTTCCTATAACTCCCCTTGCCAGCTTTTGCATTAAATAGGATTCTTCATTTGTACATTTAGATGAACTGATGAATGATAATGCTTGTGAGCCATGTTTTTGTTTGATTTCTGTAAACTTGGACGCAATCAGGTTTAACGCTTCCTCCCATGAAGCTTCTCTAAACGAATCACCTTCACGGATAAGCGGTTTTGTTAGACGCTCTTCACTGTTTACAAAATCCCAGCCGAACTTACCTTTTACACATGTAGAAATACCGTTAGCAGGCGCATCAATCTGAGGCTCAACTTTTAAAATTTCCCTTCCCTTTGTCCATACATCAAAACTACAACCAACTCCACAATACGTACAAACCGTCTTTGTTTTTTTAATACGCTGTTCACGCATGGCAGCTTCCATATCTGAAATAGCTAAAATAGAGCCATATCCGGTTTCTACATTTTTCGTAATTTCAATCATAGGACGTAAGGTTTCCCGATTGATACCTGTCATATAACCTGCTTCGCCTTCCATGCCCTTTTCCATCATGGCATTACAAGGGCATACCGTAGAGCAATGTCCACATGAAACACATGAAGACTCGTTAATCGGCACATCTTTATCCCAAATTACACGAGGTCTTTCTCGGTCCCAGTCAATCGATAGCGTTTCTGTTACTTGAACATCCTGACAGGCTTCTACACATCTTCCGCACAAAATACATTGATCTGGATCATACCTGTAGAAAGGATTTGAATGATCGACTTCATAAGGTTTGTGATCAAAAGGAATGCTTTGGTGGTTGATCTTCATCTCTTTAACGGTATTATGTATTTCGCAACCCCCATTGTTATAATCACAAACGGTACAATATAATTCATGATTTAACAGGATTCTGTCCATTCCGATCACTTGTGCTTCTTTCACCTCATCAGAGTTTGTATCCACCTCGTCTCCATCATTTAATATTGTGGAACAAGCTCTGACGAATTCACCATTTACTTTAACGATACACGTGTCACACGTTTCAATCGGCCCCAGGCTGGGGTGATAACAAACATGAGGAACTTGATCAGGACGATCCGTAAGAAGATTTAATATGGTTTGATCTTTGTTAGCTTTAACTTCAGAACCGTTAATTTTAATCGAAAAATCCGACAAAATGATCTCACCCTTTCAATATTAGTTACTTACAAAAAATTCAGTCATCTAACAATGCCGATTCCCTAATCGTTATCTCCTTAAACAAATTCAGATATTCAATTACTGTGTGAGTTGACAAGCTGCAGCAGATACAAATGGTTGTTTTTCAAATACAACTTTGAAACAAAAAAAAGACACTTTAAAAGTGCCTTTTAAATCAGCTGTCTAAATCAATTTCGATTAAGTCGTAGGAAGTAACGATCCCAAGGGGCTTTTCATTTTCACTTCCATTAAGAGTAATAATAATTGCTTCAAGTTTTTTATCTTCTTTATGAAACGTTTCAAATATTTCTTCTGCCTTAAAAATACTTGATGTCTTTGAGATAAACGCCACTAGCTGATTACCCTTTTTTCTTTTGATATCTGATATTTTAGCATTACTTAGATCAATAACTTGATCCGCAAGTCGATCGCTGAGCCAGTTTAGTATATAGGTTGCCGTTAATAGCCATAGGAATTCACCTTTTTCATTGTATACAGGAAATCGTGAATACGACGTTTTTTTAATGCAGCTTAGTACATCAGCTAACTTGTCACTTTCTTTAAAATGGTGAACTTCTTTGGTTGCAATACTTAACGCTGTTTCGGGTTTTTGAAAATATCCTGCTATTTTTTCGATACGTTCCACAATATCAAGATGAGGTTCTGCAATATAATAATCATGATCCACTTTTTCGTGGACAATTGCATTTCGTAGCTTAGCAAACTGACAAAGCTCATTATAAAACGACCTGATCAGAGAATGCTTTTTCATACCTACCTCAACTAAATTTTTAAACCGATCATCTGATATATCATTTACTTTTTCCATAAGACATTTATGAATTTGATTAAATGCGACCTCAAATCGTTCTGATAACGTATTTTCTTTATTTGGTTTTAAATGAGTCACGCTCATGTTTATCTCTCCTTATTTATCCACTACACTCCTTCTACCCATTTACGGATACTTTATAAACAAAAAAAGAAGGGTATCCTCCGATACTCTCCTTTTTAAAAGTCTTTCCATTCTATTTTTCCACATTTGTTTTCTACGTCTAGTTCGACTTCAAAATCATGTTTTTCATAAAAGTGAAGTAAACGGTCTACATGATCCCAATCTCTTTTAGCAATGTCACCCTTGATATAAGGGATGTTTTGATCTGATGCCGTTTCTTTTAGATACTCCATACAGATCGATCCATACCCTTTATTTGCTGGTCCTTTAATATCACCGATATGAAGGGTTTGATCGTCTTCATAAACAGCATCGATAGAAAAATCCCAACCATCATATCTAGATTCACAATCATTTAGCATGATTTTGCATTGATCTAATTCTTCAGTCTTATATACGATCACCAAATTATCATCTTTCGTTTGGTCTACACCGATGACATCATAGTCTTTTGCAATTTGTTTCATATCGTTTTGTAATCGAAGAAGTTGAAATTCAAGTTCGTTTCGATCGAGTTTATTTTCCGTTTCTTTTTCAAGTCCTACCAATAACATTTACATCCCACCTTTAGATTACATTTGCAGGAACACACAGTTTCCCATTGTACAAAAGGTTTTAACGGATTTCAATTGTTAATTCTTGTAAAGAACTTAAGATGAGGACGGAATAACATAAAATTCGGTTTGTCTCTTGGTTAAATACTGCAATTTATGATGTTTAAAGCAGACAGATTCCTCAAGGTATATCGGTACATCTTTGTTCCATTCTGGTATAAATGCTCTAATATTGAATTCTAGCGCATAGCAGGTATGATTCAATATCTCCAGTTCTCCTCGAACAGGAATGGATTCTTGCTTATCAAATAACCCTATTAATGGACCAGCAGCGTGACAATGATAACCAATTGGATGGGAATAAAGCATAGCAGAAATGCCTTTTTCTGAAGCTATCATCATAACTTTTTCAAAAACTTCATTCCCTGACATTCCTAGTTGGAACGTATCCATTACAATATCTTCAAATTGATTTGCTGTAGCAAATGCTTTTCTGAGACCTTTTGGCACTTCATGTTCTCCTGGATACAAGACATAAGCTACCTGTTGTGTATCTGAACAAAGACCTAAATATTCAATGCCAAAATCTAGGTGTACGATATCGCCATGCTGAATTATTCCTTCAATCCTGTCAGCAGAAGAACCCTGTCTTTGAATATCCACTGTAGGGTAGAAAGATGTTTTTAATCCAAGGTCAAATGTTTTTTGACGAATCCAATTAACGACTTCTCGGGTGGTAGTATGTTTTGCCTTGATCACTTGTTCAGATAAAGCAAGTTTGGCTAGATCACGCGTAATTAACGCAATATCTTTATAGGTTTCCAATTCAGGTTCAATTCGAAGTTGTAACCAATCAATGGCCAATGGTGCTGAAGATACCAATTTAGATGAATGCTCCATTCCAATCGTATCTTGCAGGATCTGATAAAAGGTGTGACTAAGACCATCGCAAAAAGAATAATGAGGAGATTGATTGATCGCAATTTGATCTGGCTGATACATATCCATTAGTTTACGGAGTACTTCAAAAGGGCCTTCACCTTTCTTTCCAAAGCAGCAGGTGTAGTAAGGTTCATATTCTTTGTTTGATGAGATGACAAATCTATTTACATGACCAGAATCTTTTTCCCTAATAAAAACAAAGATCGTTAAACGCCTTGAACTGTCTATTGATGAAGGAAAAAGAGTAATGGCTACAGGGTCTTCATGATATTCTCTGCCTAAAGTAACCCACATATCAAAATTATGTTTCACCATAAGAACAGGCAACAGGTTCTCTAATCTTTCGAATAGCCATTCATCTCTAATTTTGTCCCTTTCAATAAGTGTTATTGTTTTATTCTTTATTTGGTCAACTTGATTTTTCACGAATTTCATTCCCCTCGCACAATGTGTGTTTACATTGTTCTCCTTTCTCTATATGAAGTCCTTCATGGTCTTGTTTTATAAGTTCGTGCATATGAATAGGAGGACAAAGTGTACAAGGAGATGCACCATGATATGAATATCTTTTTTCGAGGAGTTCTTTTGCTTGCAGCTGCAGCTTTAGTAGGAGAAAGCATTGAATTTGTTGTAAATATGATACTTGCACGGCAATTAGGAGAATTGGGATTAGGACATTACATGTCTATATTCCCAACTGTGATTTTAGTTATAATCATCGCCAGTCTAGAGCTTCCCATTTCCATATCTAAGTTTGTAGCAGAAAAAGAAGAAAAAATGCATTACAGTATGTTAAAGCATGCAACGAAGCTAACCTTAATTTTAACGGCAGCTATGATCATCATTTCTGTATTTTTACTTCCTTTTATTCCGGTCTTTAATAGTTATCATCCGCTGGTGAGATGGTTAATGGTTTTATTAATTCCTCTTATCTCGCTGACCTCAATCGCTAGAGGTTATTTTATGGGAAAACAGCAGATGGGGAAAATCGCTTTTTCAAATTTGTTCCGTAAATTTGTACAGCTCATATTGCTTGCAGGTGTTTATCAGTTGTTCTCTTTTGATCAAGAAACGGCTATCTTAATCGCATTAGCAACGTTTGTCGGAAGTGAATTTGTTGTTTTTGTCTATTTATTTACTGCTTATCTTCTACAATATAGGAAAATGAAATACCATTCGTATCAACAATTAACATCTCAAGAAGTAACAAAAAGTTTAATGGCTGTGACGATTCCAACAACAGGATTACGCCTTTTTCACGCATTTACTAATGCGGTTCAGCCTTTTCTTATTAAATACTCACTCACTTTGACCGGACTATCTGATGTGGCAGCTACTGAACAGTTCGGCCTTCTTGCAGGGGTAGCTATAACGATTGGATTTTTCCCTTCATTTATTGCACATTCTTTACTTGTCGTATTAATACCGACTGTTTCAGAAGCAACTGCTAAAAAAGATGTGGATACCTTGAAAATGCTATTAGTTCGGGTTATGAAAATCACGGCAGCATATGGTTTTCCTGCTGTAGCCATATATCTTTTATTTTCAGAGAAATTGACGGTAACGTTCTTTCATTCCGTTTCTGCTGCGGCCTATTTAGAACTCTTGTGGCCTTGCTTTTTATTCACATTCTTCCTAATACCGCTTCAGGCTTATTTAATTGGCTTAGGATTGATTACTACTGCATTTATTCAGTCGATCTGGTCAACGGGTATTTCTTTTTTTCTTATGTATTTACTCGGCTCCCAACCTTCATTTGGTATGCACGGTGTAATCATTGGAATGAATACGGGTTCTGTTCTTCTTATGCTGCTGCATTATTTCTCAGTTTGTAAAGCGATTGGAATTACCTTTTGGTTAAGTCCACGCAATAATTTTCAGGAATAGAAAAGGCATCTCTATAAGGTTCATTCCTTACGAGATGCCTTCTTACAAGTAACCTTATGCCTTTGAGCAAGTACTGCACGATAGTTATATGGACTTTCGCTATCTTCTTGTTTGATGAACAACCATTGATGAGGAATTCGAGACAGTAAGAAGGTAAGCTGTGATTCATTCAACTTTAGTTCAAGCCATGAGTCACCAATTTTAAGGTTTTCTTCCTTGAAAGAAATCCTTGTAAGGAGCAAGTTTTGTAATCCTTTAATGGTTATAAATTTAAACGTAAAACCATTTTTAATAGCGAGTACGATATCCTCCCAATGCTCTTCTGCATATTTGAAGAAGCTTTGCCAGCTCTCTTCTGATTTGCCTATATGACTTAGAGCACTGATTTTTTTCTCTCTGATAACCTCAATCAAATGATCTCCTTCAACCCCACCAGCTATTGCGGCTTCAATCATTAAACCAGCTGGCATTGATAATTTCACCATACTAATCCCCCATTATTAAAAGTTAAGTGCGTACTGGTCTCAAACTCTTTGTCCGTTTTATTGTTCTCCAGATAATGAATAATAAGAGCGATACAGCTAGAGAGAAACTCGTGTTAGCAATAGAATCTAAATCTCCCATATGCCTTATACCAATCCCGATAAATGCCCAAACGAATACAAGCGGATATATGAGATCATTGTTTTTGAAAATAAAAGCAAAAGCTAAAACCATACCGACAATAAGCATTGTAATTGTCCATGTTTCTGATGAAACTCCGAAACCATCCCATCCCGAATATTTTAGTACGATAGAAGTATTAACAATAGTAGCAACACTCACCCAGCCTAAATAGAAGGAAAAAGGAATTAGAATAAATTTTGGCCGATCTTCAACCCCTTTAATTCGAGAATAGATCATCATTAAGGATAGAAGTAATCCGATCATTACAACAAGTGAGAGGATCAACTGTTCATTATGCCACACAAAAACCCAGAGAGTGTTAAAGAAACAGTTAATAACAAACCAATAACCTATACTTTTGAAAGCAGGGTGATTTATTTGTTTAGGCATGGCTTGGTAAATGACCCAAATCGCGAGCAGTGTATAAATAAGTCCCCAAATGGAAAACGCATATCCAGAAGGAGTAATAAGGACATTATACTTCTCTGACAATGCTCCGGTTGTATTTCCGTTGATAGGTAATGCATTTGCCAGATAATTAACTAAAATAACAATTCCTAGGGCCGCCATATTCATATACGCTCTTAACTTTTCAGACATATGTAGTACCTCCTCATAGGATTTCTTTACTCCATGTATACCCTATTATGAGGATGTTTATGTGAAGCTAAAAGGCAATCCAACATTGGACTGCCTTTTTTGATGGTTACTTACTAAATGCTTGAGTACCAATTTCTGCTTCACGTTTGAATAAACGGCTATAAACGCCGTGGTCGGAATTAAGCAATGATTCATGTTTCCCAATTTCAATCACCTTGCCGTTTTCCATTACAATGATACGATTTGCGGCTAATACCGTCGACAATCGGTGTGAGATGATGAGAACGGTTTGTTTCGATTTTCTTTTATTGATGGCTTCATTAACTTGAACCTCTGTGATGGGATCTAATGCAGAGCTTGCTTCATCTAAAATAAGAATAGCAGCATCCTTAACAAGAGCCCTAGCAAGAGATAATCTTTGTTTTTGACCGCCAGACAACAAACTTCCCCGCTCGCCAACTACTGTATTTATGCCTTCTGGCAAGGTTTGAAGAAAATCTCCTAAACCGCTATCCTTAAGGGCACTTATTAACTCTTCATCCGTAGCATCTTGCTTTGCGATTCGCAGGTTATCAGCAATTGAACCATTCCGCAGCTGAACATCCTGTGAAACAATAGCAATCTGTGAGCGCAGCCACCCCGCATCAACCGTTGAAATATCCTTCCCGTCTAAATAGATAGAACCGCTTTCTGGTTCGTAAAGACGGAGTAATAAATCGACGATTGTGGATTTTCCGGAACCGCTCGGACCGACTAGTGCGATCGCTTCACCAGGTTGAACTTCAAACGATAACCCCTTAAGCACTTGTTCTTCTTTTTCTGGATAGCTAAATACAACGTCCTTTAATTTAATAGCTCCCTCTACTAGAGGCAATGTCATACCTTTTTCAGTTTCAGCGCGTGATGTCTTTTCACTTAATAAAATTTCAGATCGATCTAGAGCTGGACCGGTCCTTCTTACAGATAGCCAGTTTCTGAGCATCTTCTGCATTTCGTTTGCAGCAATGGCAACCAGTCCAGCTGCTGTAAGCATTTCACCGGCTGTTAATTTATCATTCCAGATTAGATACGCACTAAGCCCATAAACGACCGCTAGAGCGAGTCCGTTATAACTCCCTATTACAACAATCGATTGCATACGTGCTTTTAATTCCTTACGAGATTCTTTTATGAACAATTTACGAATCTCAGCCACACTTTGCACTTCTCCGTCAGAGACTCCTAACACCCTCGATAAGTGGATGCCTGTAACAGATTCGCGAAGTCTTTCAAGATAACGAGAGGCTTCTTTTCTGGCGTTTGCTGATGCTTGTCGTGTTCTTCGTCCCACTGCGTTAGATGTTAAATAGAAGATGACTCCTAACACTACGCTCGTTATCATCAAGAAAGGATGAATCCAAAGCAAAACAGCACTATATAGGACCACGCCTTGAACAGAAGCCATGAAGGTTGAACCTTCCCATGCGAGAAAGTTGTGCAACGTATCTGGATCATCAGATACCCTTGCCATCATCTCTCCTGATTGATTGTTCTGATAAAAAGAAAACGGCAAGACCTGCAGATGTTTGAACAAACGAAGCTTTTGCCAATTGGTTACGGATTTTGCAACATGATGACAAAAATATTCATCGATAACCATCAGGATTAAGTCAGCAACCGCTGCAAAAACGAGCAGCCACATTAACCCCCATAATAACTTATTTGATTCTCCTGGCAGGATGGTATCAACTAACCATCCTAAAGCTAGTGTTGGAATAAGCGCAGAGAAAACTTGGCTGACTGCAATGACAAAAGCGTCTGCGAAAACCCATTTTTTATGTGGTCTTAAAAAGGCAAGAACGCGTCTGCCGTCACGGTTTTTTGATTTGGCCGCTAATTGGCTCATATCGCTCTCTCCTTTTCTAATTCACTGTATTGGGCCATATAAAGTTTATAGTACTGACCTTTTTGAGCAAGCAGTTCCTCGTGTGTTCCTTCTTCAGCAACGATTCCTTTATCTAGAAGTAAAATTTTGTCCGCATCTCTAACCGTTATTAGACGGTGAGCGATTGTGATTGTTGTTCGACCTGGAATAAGTGTCTCTAGAGCAGCTTGAACACGTTCTTCTGTTTCACCATCAAGTGAAGAAGTTGCTTCATCAAAGATTAATAGAGCAGGATGTCTTAAAATGGCCCTTGCTAAAGCGACACGTTGCCTCTGACCACCTGACAATTTAAGGCCGCGTTCCCCAACAATGGTTTCATAACCATCAGGCAACCCAGCTATAAAGTCTGTAAGTCCTGCGGCAGCACATGCTGCTTCTAGATCTTCCTGAGTTGCATTTTTTCTTCCATATAATAAGTTCATTCGAAGTGTATGGTTTAATAGAAAGGTTTCTTGTGAAACGACACCTACCTGCTGCCGAAAAGAATTACGATTGTAATTCAGTAGATTTTGCTGATCGATTTCTATCATGCCAGCTTCCGGTTCATATAGACCGAGCAGTAATTGAATAAGCGTTGACTTTCCGCCGCCGCTCGTTCCTACTATTCCGATGTGCTGGCCAGATTTCATACTAAGAGATACACCTTTAAGAACATATTCTTCATTCCCTGGGTACCGGAACCATACATTTTTAACGTCAATATCGCCGCGTATGTCATTCATTTTTGGCAGGTTTTCTTCATGTTCAACGGGAAGATCAAAATATTCATAGATTCGTTGAAGAGCTGGAATTGCCTGCTGGATGATCAAGGCGTTCTCTGCAAGTGAACGGATTGGAAAAAACATAGTAGGAATAAAACCTAAACAAGCAACCAGTGTCCCGACGGATATCGTGTTATTCCAAACAGCCAATCCTCCAACTAGCATAACAACACCAGGTGTTGCGATATTGAACAAATTACCTAGACGCCAGTTTACTTTACCGATCAAAGCAGCACGAATCGAATAGTTCTTCCAGTCCGTAAGTTTCTGATCTTGTGTATGTATTTCTCTTTCTTGTGTTTGGAATGTACGAACTAGTCTTGTAGATTCGATGCTCTCTTGAAGATGATGATAGATATCTGCACGCATATCACGCTGGACGGCACTCATTTTACGCATGGTATTTCCAAGTTTGAATGATGGATATAAATAAATTGCAAATACACAGAACATAACGATCGCTACGGGCCAATATAAAGCAAATACGGCGATGAATGCAGCTATTGCACTCACCACTTGCTGAATGAATCGTGGAATGACCGTATTATTCAAGTTTTGTACCGCCTCTACATCGTGAGTTAGACGATAAAGCATATCCCCACGTGGCGTCGTCGTAAAGAATGACATAGGTGTTCGATGCAACCGTCCAAAAGCTCTCAACTGCATATCAGTAATGACATCCAGTCCAATTTGAACCTGAATATATTCCTGAAGCGACTCGAAAACCACTTTAAATAAAAAGGCAAACAATACCCCTGCTACAAGCCAGCCGATCATGTCTGTCATTTTATTAGGTAGTACTTCGTCCACGAGCTTCCCGGCTAATATAGGAGGTATAACGGTAAACGCCCCTCCTATTAGTGAACATCCAAAAGCAAGGAGAAGCCCCCTCCAATATGGCTTAAAATGCTTAAGTGTCTCCTTTAAAAGCTTCATATTTAATTCCCCCCTCTCGCTCCCAGCACTTTATTTTAAACCATTTTCTAAAAATTATCATTATTTTCACTTGTTATTTTTTTCAATAATAAGAAAAATATATAAAGCGGGAGATTGATCAATTATAAAGTATGTTCTAGTGTAAATCTTTTAAGGGATTTCATCTGAAATAGTCTATACGGACAGACATAAAAAAGACCAATACCAAACGTCGCGGCAAGCAACTGATTGATATTAGTCTTTTATGCGCATATAAAAAATTAAGGATTTACCCGTTTTAAAGGTTTAGTGGCAGGGCCTTCTACAACATCACCTTGATACGTAAAACGAGATCCGTGACACGGACAATCCCATGTTCGTTCACCGCTGTTCCATTCAACATCACAGCCTAAATGTGTACAAGCTGTATCCACAACAAACAATTCACCATTAGGGTCTCGATAAGCACCGCATCTTTTTCCGTCAACTGTTACTGCCCCGCCTTCATCTTTTTTAAGGCTGCGAGGGTTTTTAGACGGTCTCTCTAACTTTCCTGAGACAAAATGCTTAGCTACATCAGCATTTTCTTTAATAAATTGCTTAATATCGGAAGGATCAGCTTGGAATCGCTGAGGTTTGTACACTTCTGCAAATTCATTCTCTTTACCCATAATATGATCCCGAATGATATGGGCGGCTAATGTACCTGTTGTCATTCCCCATTTTCTGAATCCCGTAGCTACAAAGATACGATCATGCTTGTGTGTTAATTTACCGATGAAAGGTACTTTATCCAGCGTGATTAGATCTTGAGCTGACCAGCGGTATAATACTCTTTCTAAATTAAGCGATTTATTAGCTTCCTTTATTAGTGCTTCATAATGCTGATGGGTGGGGATTCCTTGTCCCGTTTGATGGCTTTCTCCTCCTATTAGAACGATATGTTCTCCATCTTGCAGTATGGATCTATAGGATCTTGCAGGATCATCTACACCTAGAAACATTCCTTGAGGGAACTTATCTTTTGTTTTAACTGCTAAAACATAAGAGCGTTCTGCCATCATCCTTGTGAAATAAAAACCCATTCCATCGAAAAAAGGAAAATGGGTACAGCAAGCTACAAAATTCCCTCTCACTTTATGCCCGTTTTCTGTGATTACCGTTGCTTTTTGGTCATCCTTATCTTCCTGTATATCTGTAGCTGTTGTGTTTTCATAGATCTTAACACCTAATGCATCCATTTCATTTAATAAGGCAATTAAGTATTTAACAGGATGGAAATGTGCTTGATTTTTCATCACAAGTGCTTTTTTATGTGGGATGTCAAACGGCATCTTATCAACCAATTTACCATTAATCCCAAGCTGCTCATATGCACTTGCTTCTTTCTCAAGTTTATTTATACCTTGTTCAGTATTCGCATAAAGAAACGCATCATGAGTTTCATAGTTACAATGGATGCCATTTTCTTTGATAAAATGACGAATGAACTCTCCTGCCGCTTCGTTAGATTTATAATACATTTTTGCCCGTTCTTCTCCTAGATGAGAGATCAGGCGGTCATAAATAACATTATGCTGAGATGTGATTTTTGCCGTAGTATGCCCCGTTGTTCCATTCAGGACTTTTCCTGCTTCAAGCAATATGACCTGTAAGCCTTCTTTAGCAAGAAGATAAGCAGTTGTGATACCTGCAATTCCACCACCAACCACAACTACATCTGATTGTGTATTCTCATTTAATGCAGGGTAAGTAGGAATATCCACGTTTTCTCGCCAAAGTGATTTCGGATATTGCGGTAAATTCTTATCAAAACTATTCACGGAGTACCTCCTATATGTAAACAATATTTTTAACCATTATTCCCCATCTATAACAGTAGCAACCACAAAAAATAAAAAAACAGGCTTAAATTTAGCCTGTTCTAAAATTTACTTGCTGATTCTTTTATGAAGAGCATAGTCGTAATTTCCTGGATAACTAATCATTTTGCCGTTATCCAACCATAAAGTTCTGTTAAAAAGTTTATTCATTAAATAACGGTCATGTGTGACTGTCAAAATCGTTCCGTTGAATTCTTCTAGAGCAATTTCTAACGCTTCGCGTGAATCGATATCTAAATGATTCGTAGGTTCATCTAGTATGAGAAAGTTGAATCCTTCATAGACGAGTTGGGCAAGCCTTAACCTTGTTCTTTCTCCACCACTTAGATCACTAGCTTTTTTATAAACGGAAGGGCCAAAGAACAAGAACTTTGCCAGGTGATGTCTCGCCTTACCTTCCTCCATCGGGACACGATCTCTAAAAATGTCCAAGACATTTAGATCTCCGTCTGTTTCTAAACCATTTTGTGATAAATAACCAATGGACACTGATGAACCAAGGTTAACAACACCATCATCAAAATCATGATTTAACAGGCCATTGATCAAAGTAGTTTTTCCGGAGCCGTTTTTACCTACAAGAGCAATCTTTTCTCCCTGTCTAATTTGAAGATCGACATCATCAAGAATAATGCGATCTTCAATTAATTTACTTACTCTTTCCAGAACAACAACATCCTGACCGCTTCTTTTATTGGAACTAAATTCGAAAGCTGCCTTTCTACTTTCAAGTGGGGGTCTTTTCATCGTTTGCATACGTTCGAGTGCCTTTTCCATACTTCTAGCCCGTTTGAAGAACTTTTCATTTCCGGAACGCGCTCCCCAATCTTTCAATTGTTTTATGGATTCTTTCATTTTTCTTACTTTCTTTTGTTGTTCCTGATAGTTTTCATATTCGGTCAATAGATTGTTTTCTTTTTCTTTCACAAACCCAGAGTATGGTTGGTTATATACCGTACATTCACCATCTTCTATATCAATCGTCTTCGTCGTAACTTTATCTAAAAAGTACCTATCATGACTAATAATCGCGAATGCCCCTTTATATTTGAGCAAGTAATTTTCCAGCCAGTTTATCGTGTCAATGTCTAAATGGTTAGTGGGCTCATCTAGCAAAAGAAGTTCGGGTTCTTGAAGAAGCAGACATGCTAGACCGACTTTTGTTTGTTCACCGCCACTTAATTGACTAAAAAGTTGGTTTGTATGATGTGATAAATCAAGACCAGCTAAAACACCATTTATTTTTGATTCTATTGAATAGCCATTTAAATTCTCATATTGTTCATAAAGCTTGTTTAATTTGTTTAAGTTCTTTTCAAGCCGATCTCCTTCAGATGGATCACTTAATAGAAGGTTAACTTCTCCTATCTTCTTTTCAATCTCTATAATCTCTTGAAATGTGGCTAAAACAACCTCGTAAACTGTGGAATGAACATCATGCTCAGGCATTTGGGCGAGGTATCCAACAGCTGCATCCTTTTTAAGAAAAATTGAACCTGAGTCACTCGATTCCAGGTTACTTAACAGCTTAAATAATGTTGTCTTTCCTGATCCATTTTGACCGACAATTCCAATTCGATCGTGTTCGCGAATTTCAAATGATATATTCTTAAGGATTTCATTTCCGCCGTACATTTTTTTTAGGTTCTGAACAGTGCATATAATCATGTTACATTTCTCCTTCAAAAAAAGTTATACCACTGTCCTCACCTTTTCCAAAGGTTCATTAAAAAAGCCATGAGCAAATAACACCTGCCCATGGTTTTACTGATAACATAGAAAAAGGAAAGGGTAAGGTTACTTATCGGTTTACAATATTTGAATAGCTGAATTTGGACAGACTCCACCAATTTCGAAAAATCACATAAGTAATTGAACGAGAAACTACGAGCCAGCTAAACAATTGCAAACCTTTAAGCATTCCTTACACCTCCTTCACCGTGTATCCATTAATTGTTACTATTTCATTATATGACAGAATTTTCAAAACTGCAAACAGGTAAAAAGTTGGAGAAAAAAATTAATAAAGCAGGGATATTGAAAATTATATCGAATTAGTTTTAAATATTTATATAATTCTGAAAAGGGTGTGTCTTATGAAGGTAAAATCAAATTATCTTTCCAGAACAAAAGTAACATATGTAACAGAAGATATGTCAATTAGTGAAGCCCGTTATACCATCATTCAGTCAGGGTACCGTTGTATTCCGGTATTAGACAAAAAAGGTGAAAAATTTGTGGGTTTACTTTTTAAGGAGACAACATCCGATTATATTATTGATAATTTAGGTTCTGTCAAAGAAAACGTTAGCAGAATTGCAGAGGAAAAAGATGCCTTTATCCATGAGAATACATCCTATTTTAAAGTATTGTTCTCGATCCGACGTCTTCCTTTCATGGCGGTAGTTGATGATGATCATAACTTCTTAGGAATTATTACTCATTCAAAAGTTATGGATATTTTGCAAGATTCGTATGGTATTAAAAATGGCGGTTACTCTTTAACTGTTTCAACTACAGAGGGAAAAGGATCGCTAAGAAAATTATTTACTGCTATCCATGAAGATTACAATATTGAAGGTGTCTTTACACAAGATGCCGGAAAACAGTTTTTACGCAGAGTTGTTATCACATTTAATAAAAGTGTTTCACGTGAAGAAATTGATGAATTGGTTCATCGTGTTGAGGCAAATGGATTTAAAGTAGCGGATATTGAAGATCTTAGAACTACTGCTAAGGTTTAATGAGTGTAAACGAAAAATACGTTCCCACAACTTGGGGAACGTATTTTTTGCCTTTTATTTAACTTCTTGCGGAACCTCTAATCCCAGTCCTTTCGCTACACGCGTACCGTAATCTGGATCTGCTTTGTAGAAATGCTGGATCTGCCGTAATTTGATTGCATCGGATTCAACTGGTTTCATGGCTCCAACAATTGTCTCGATTAGTCTCGAACGTTCTTCTTCACTAATTAAGCGATATAAATCTCCAGGCTGAGTATAGTGATCATGGTGATCATAGCCTACACTATCTGCTACACCTGACACTGGAAAAGCAGTTTGTTTATTTTCATGAGATTCTTTGGGTCCGCCAAAACTATTAGGCTCGTAATATATGGATCCACCACCATTATTATCAAAACGCATTTGGCCATCTCTTTGATAATTGTTCACTTCATTTCGCGGACGATTGATCGGAAGTGCTTGATGGTTCGCTCCTACCCGGTAGCGATGTGCATCATGGTAAGCAAACAGACGGCCCTGAAGCATCTTATCAGGAGATACATCAATCCCCGGTACTAATGTTCCAGGTGAAAAAGTAGCTTGTTCTACCTCTGCAAAATAATTTTCAGGATTTTTATTTAAAACCATACGGCCAACTTCAATGAGTGGATAATCTTTTTGTGACCAAACTTTAGTAACATCAAATGGATCAAAACGGTAAGTATTTGCATCTTCAAGTGGCATTATTTGTACATAGAGCTTCCAAGAAGGGAATTCACCTTTTTCAATCGCGTTGAATAGATCTTCTGTATGATAATCAGGGTTTTCTCCAGCGATTTTAGCGGCAACTTCGTTTGAGAGATTTTTTATACCCTGTTCTGTTTTAAAGTGATACTTCACCCATACCCCATCGCCTTCTCTATTTACCCATTTAAATGTATGACTTCCAAAGCCATGCATGTGGCGGAATGTGGCAGGAATTCCTCTGTCAGACATAAGGATGGTTACCTGGTGAAGGGATTCCGGTGATAATGACCAAAAATCCCAGATCGCGTTCGGATTTTTCAAGTGTGTTTGAGGATGACGTTTTTGAGTATGAATAAAATCAGGAAACTTGATAGCATCTCGAATAAAGAATACTGGTGTGTTGTTACCTACAAGATCATAATTTCCTTCTTCTGTATAAAATTTAACTGCAAATCCACGGGGATCTCTAACAGTATCAGCAGAGCCATTTTCCCCTGCCACTGTAGAAAAACGGACAAACAGTGGTGTTCTTTTTCCAACTTCAGATAAGAAATGTGCTTTTGTGTATTTTCTCATGTCGTTTGTTACTTCAAAATAGCCATGAGCGCCTGCACCTTTTGCATGTACAACTCGTTCTGGTACGCGTTCGCGGTTAAAATGAGCCAACTTCTCTAAAAGATGAACGTCTTGAATTAAAGTAGGGCCTCTAGATCCTGCAGTCATCGAATTCTGATTGTCCCCTACAGGAGCTCCCCAACTAGTAGTTAAGTGTTTGTTACTATTACTCAAACTTAATCACCTCATTATTGGAATAGTTTGTACACTCTAATGATATCACCTCTCAACGGATAATCAATACTTTTTTATAATAATTCTAATATGAAAAATGTTATAATCTGTCGAATGATAGAAATATGGGACATTTCATAAGGAACTAGTCTTCTAATTAGATCATAAAAAAGCCAGTATCCTATTGGATACTGGCTCAAACTATTTTTTATTATGGATTTGATAAACGTTGAAGCTGATCAAAGAATGAAGGATACGAAACAGCAACGGCTTCGCTTTGGTCTAGTGTTGTCTCGCCTTCTGCAAGGCAAGCGGCAATACTTAACATCATTCCGATGCGGTGATCGCCGTAACTTTGAACAGACGCTCCTTTTAAAGGAGATTTCCCATGAATGATCATTCCATCTTCGGTAGCTTCGATTTGCGCTCCCATCTTCTGAAGCTCGTTTACCACCGTTTCGATACGATCGGTTTCTTTAACACGTAATTCCTGTGCATCTTTTATAATCGTTTCACCTTCAGCTTGTGTAGCTGCCAATGCAATAATCGGAATCTCATCGATCAATCTCGGAATAACATCTCCTTCGATGACCGTTCCTTTAAGGGACGAGGTTTTAACTACTAGGTCTCCATAAGGTTCAGATGCTTCCTCATTCACATTTTCATACGAGATCTCTGCACCCATATCGTGAAGAACATCTAAAATACCGGTACGGGTCGGGTTAAGACCCACTTTTTGGAGAGTAATCGTGCTTTCAGGAACAATAGCTCCAGCCACTAAGAAAAAGGCTGCAGAAGATATATCACCAGGAACTTCAATATGAGTACCTTTCAGCTGTTGTCCGCCGTCAATCGAAACTGTTAAGTTATCGGACTTCAGCTCTACTCCAAAAGCTTCCAGCATCCGTTCTGTATGATCTCTCGATTTAAGAGGTTCTGTAACAGATGTTGTTCCTTCACCTTGTAATCCAGCAAGGAGAATGGCTGATTTTACTTGAGCACTTGCAATTGGAGAATGGTAGTGAATGCCTTTCACATTTCCCCCTTTTATGTGAAGAGGAACTTTGTTTCCTTCCTCGTTGCCTTCAATCTCTGCACCCATCTCCCTTAATGGCTTTGTAACCCGATTCATCGGTCTTTTTGCAATAGACTCGTCTCCTGTTAACACAGAAGAAAAAGAAGTATTGGCAAGGATTCCAAGCATCAAACGAATGGTCGTACCAGAATTGCCAACATACAGGTCATCAGAAGACTGTTTTAAACCTGAGATTCCGCTTCCTTCAACCGTTACATGCTCACCATCCTGAACAATGTTTACTCCAAGTTTTTTAAAACAAGAAATAGTACTCAGACAATCTTCACCAGTTAAGAAACCGTTTATGGTGGTCTTTCCTTCTGCTATGGAGCCAAACATGACTGATCGATGAGAAATCGATTTGTCTCCTGGCACTTTAATGGTTCCATTTAAGCGATGAATAGGCGTTAATTGTTTTTTCATAAAAAGTGCCTCCTTATTCCGTGATATGAGTTAAATAATTTTCTTGGTGTAATACTTTTTGTGCCTTATCACGGTCGTTATCATTTTGGAAACTTAATCTCAGCACACCATTGAGGTCTTCTCTCACTTCAAGAATGGTAATGTTGATAATGCTGATTTCAAATTCTGCTAATAGTGTAGTTACTTTAGATAGAGCACCCGTTGTATCTAAAATATCTACATATAAATCAGAAAACGGCTGAATCGCTCCTTTTGAACGAACAGGGAGTCCGTCTCGGAACAATTTTGCGCCATGGAAATAATCAAATAATTGTTTTGGATCACCAATTTCAACATAGCTTATCACTTGTTCCATCTCTTCTTTCCAATCGGATAAAAGAGTTAATAGATGGTCCTTGTTCTGGCTGACGATATCACTCCACATTTTTGGAGAACTTGAAGCAATCCGTGTGATATCCCGAAAACCGCCCGCCGCCAGCTGTTGGACGAGTGGATTCTCATTCGCATGTTTTTGAGCAAGTCTCACAAGGCTCGATGCAATCAGATGAGGAAAATGACTGACGATACCCGTTAGAAAATCATGTTCATCCGGCTCAGCCACGATAAACTTCGCACGCGTCCCTTTTAACCAGTCTTTCGCTTCTTCTATTTCCGATGCAGAAGCAATAGAACTAGGTGTGAGAATATAATAAGCATTTTCTAGTAAGTGTGGTCGAGCACTTTCTACTCCTGTTTTATGCGATCCTGCCATTGGGTGCCCGCCAATAAAAACAATATTTTGTTCAGCGAGCTTTTCGGCCTTTTCCATTATGGTTTTCTTCGTACTTCCGACATCCATGACAAGTGCTTTAATAGCTGGTCTAATGGAAGAGAGTTGATCCATAATGTTCAATGTGGCTTCAACGGGTGTAGCAATTATAATAAGGTCAGCTTTAGCTGCTTCTTGTTGCAAATCAGTTGCGACTTTGTCAATGACTCCTAAACTTACTGCTTTCTCACAATTGGCAGCCTGGACGTCATATCCTGCGATAGCCACATCATGTTCTTTTTTTATTGTTAAAGCGATTGATCCGCCAATCAATCCAACTCCTATCAGCAAGACGTTCCTCATGTGCAGGCTCCTTTGATGTTAATTCTCTTCTAAGAATTGAGTTAATTTCTTCTCTAGGTCGTTAGCTTGGTAAGGTGTGATAGTGGGTTGTCCTATTTGTTCTAAGAGCACCATATTAATCGTCCCTCCTGCTGCTTTCTTATCCTTTTTCATTCTGTTAATAAGAGAGGGTACCGAAAGATTCTTCGGTATAGGAGCGAATCCTAGGTCATTTAACCAACTTTTAAGATCATTTCCAAGCTGAACCGTTTTTTTGTTAAGGGATAAAGCAAAAACCATCCCACGAGCCACAGCCTCACCATGCGTAATTCCTTTGTATTGACGTTCACCTTCAATAGCGTGCCCGAGTGTGTGGCCAAAGTTTAAGAATGCTCTGATGCCCTTTTCTCTCTCATCTTGAGAGACGACTTCGTTCTTTATTTCAATTCCTCTTGTAAGGCAGTTTAACAGGTGCTCACCTTTTAGATCAGTAAGTGATTTGATGTTGTTGTTCAAATAATCATAGAAGCTGGGGTCAGCTATTAATGCATGCTTGATTACTTCCGCAAATCCAGACCTTATTTCATTTTCAGGTAAAGTAGATAGAAAATCTGTTGAATAGATAACAGCTTCTGGTTGGTGAAAAACACCGATCATATTTTTGCCTTCAGGGTGATTGATCCCTGTCTTCCCTCCTACGGCACTATCATGAGCAAGGATGGTCGTTGGAATTTGAATAAACCGTATTCCTCTCATATACGTACCGGCAACAAAACCGGCGATGTCACCGATCATTCCACCGCCTAGCGCTAAGATTACAGAAGACCGATCAAGCCCTATCTCTAATGCGAAACTTTGGCACGCATAATAGTTATCAAAAGATTTCTGACTATCTCCCGGCTCGATCTGAAAAGTTTCATAGGATACCTTTTCATCAAGCTCTGATTGAATATCATTAAGGTATAACTCTCCTACATGATGATCGGTGATGATCAGCACATTTTTTGGTGCAGGATCTAATGATTGTAAAACCTCACCTAGCTTCGGAATCACTTTTTCCCCTAAATAAACGGGATACGTTTTAGAAGGTGTCTTGATAGTGATCTGCTCCATTTAAAACGCCCTCGCACGCTCTTGATGCTGAACAATGTTCTTTTTAATCACTTCCATATTGTCCTGACCAAATTGCTGTATGAGTGCGCTAGCCAGTTCCCATGCTACTACAGATTCTGCAACGACACTTGCTGCAGGAACAGCACAGCTGTCAGATCTTTCGATACTTGCTGCAAATGCTTCTTTTGTTTCAATATCAACACTTTGAAGAGGTTTGTATAATGTCGGAATCGGCTTCATTACGCCACGGACGACAACTGGCATCCCTGTTGTCATTCCACCTTCGAAACCACCTGCATTGTTCGTTTTTCGTGTGTATCCATTTTCGATGTCCCATTGAATCTCGTCATGAACTACACTGCCTGGTTTTCTTGCTGCTTCAAAACCAATGCCGATCTCAGCGCCTTTAAATGCATTAATGCTCATGATTGCTGCAGCAAGTTTTGCATCGAGCTTGTTGTCATAGTGCGTATAGCTTCCTACAGCTACTGGCATACCTTCCGCGATAACTTCTACGATACCCCCGATTGAATCACCGTTTTCTTTCGCACGGTCAATGGCATTCATCATTTCTTTTTCGGCTGTTTCATCTAGGCATCTAACAGGAGATGCTTCTGTTTTTTCACGAAGTTCGCTAAGTGTTTCATAAGTGGTATGTTCAGCTCGCACACCGCCGATTTCCAGCACATGGCCCCCTACTTCTATACCTAACTCTTTTAGAATTTTCTTAGCCACAGCACCCGCTGCAACACGTACGGTGGTCTCTCGTGCTGATGATCTTTCCAATACATTTCTCATATCACGATGGTTGTATTTTATCGCTCCGTTTAGATCAGCGTGTCCAGGGCGCGGTCTGGAAATAACACGTTTTATTTCTGCATTTTCATCTTCAAGTGGTTCTGCACCCATGATTTTTGTCCAATGAGTAAAATCCTTGTTTTCAACTGCTAAGGTGATCGGTGAACCGAGTGTTATACCATGTCTTACACCGCTAAGAATCTGGACTTGGTCTTTCTCGATCTGCATACGGCGACCTCTGCCATGTCCTTTTTGTCTTCTAGCCAGCTCTTCATTTATGTCTTCAGCTAAGAGAGGAAGACCAGCTGGCACACCCTCTATAATCGTTGTAAGCTGCGGTCCGTGTGACTCACCAGCTGTTAAATATCTCATTTCCATTCCTCCAATGTGCTGTTTTGTCTAATTTTTTTGTACAAAAAAATCCCTGCTTATAAGCAGGGACGAATAAATCGCGATACCACCCTGACAGCAAAGATAAACTTTGCCACCTTCATTGTCATAACGGAAAGTCCGGCTTTTAAAAAGCGTGCTCAAGAACTGTAATTCGCGAAAGGCTTTGTACTGATTTTCACCACCATCAGCTCTCTTTAACAGGGAACCTTCTCACTACTCGCATTCTTTCATAGCAATTTATTTTATAAAGTTATAGACAGTTTTAACACGTTGAAGCGCTGTTGTAAAGGGAATTCTTTCATTTTTCATAAAATTTACACTACCTACATCTAAGAGTCAACTTAAGCAAAATGAACATTCTGAAATTTAATAAAACTTTTTTTGGATAAGTACTTGACTTTCTTTTCAAATCCCTTTAAAGTAACAAGCAATACTTTATGAGACACACGCTTTAAAGCGCGAAAGTGTCCTGTGTAATAAAAACTGTCAAATCGCCTATTAGCGGCCGCGATATAGGATATGAAAAAGAAGTAAAACAAATTGGGAGGAACCGCCGATGTCAAACGAATTAGAAGTGTTACGCAAACAAGTTGATGAGATTTCTTTAAAAATTTTGGAACTATTAAACGAGCGTGGCCATGTCGCGCAGAAGATTGGAAAATTAAAAGAAACGCAAGGTGTAAAGCGTTTTGATCCAGTGAGAGAGAGAGCTCTATTAGATTTGATTGCTTCACAAAATGATGGACCATTCGAAACATCTACTGTTCAGCATATCTTCAAACAAATTTTCAAAGCAAGTCTTGAACTACAAAAAGATGATAATCGAAAAGCATTACTCGTTTCTCGTAAAAAGAAACCGGAAGATACAGTAGTAAATGTAAAAGGTGAAAAGATTGGTGATGGAAATCCTCACTTCATCATGGGACCTTGTGCGGTTGAAAGCTACGAGCAAGTGAAACAAGTTGCTGAAGTCATTGCTGGAAAAGGATTGACCTTAATTCGAGGCGGTGCATTTAAGCCGCGTACCTCCCCTTACGATTTCCAAGGTCTTGGTCTTGAAGGTCTAAAGATTCTCCGTAAAGTTGCGGATGAACATCAACTTGCTGTAGTAAGTGAGATCTTAAATCCGAATGACATTGAAATGGCACTTGATTATGTTGATGTTATCCAAATCGGTGCACGTAACATGCAAAACTTTGACTTATTAAAAGCTGCTGGTTCAGTAAACAAACCCGTTCTCTTGAAACGTGGATTATCAGCTACGATCGAAGAGTTCATGTACGCTGCTGAATACATTCTAGCTCAAGGAAACAGCCAAGTTATCCTATGTGAGCGTGGAATCCGTACTTACGAGCGTGCAACACGTAACACGCTTGACATCTCTGCTGTACCAATCTTGAAGAAAGAAACACATTTACCGGTAGTAGTGGATGTGACGCATTCTACGGGTCGTAAGGACCTTCTATTGCCTGCTGCAAAAGCAGCGATGGCGATCGGTGCAGATGCGGTAATGGCTGAAGTACACCCGGATCCAGCTGTTGCTCTATCTGATTCCGCTCAACAAATGAACATTCCAGAATTCCATGAATTCATGGATGCCCTTTTAAATAAGGAGAAAGTGAAATTACATTCTTAATATAGTAATAAAAGCCTGGCTCAATGAGTCAGGCTTTCTTTATGCATTTGTTGAGGTTTAGCCTTCAAAGTATTCTTTATAATACCCGCCTATTTTCCCCGTGTTATCAATGACAAAATAAAATTCCTCTGTTTCGTTTTTCAACTCGTACATCTTCCCGCTTGTCAAAGCACGATCTACCATATATTTTTTAGCGTCAGTGTGCACACATTTGATTTCACGAATAGTTGGTCTAGTAGCCCAGTCTAAGTGGATCATTCACATTCTCTCCTTTAAATATGGATAAGACAATATTTTTCTTCCTTAAATGATACTGGTGAATGCTGAATTATGTCAAATTGATCCCCTAATAGCTTCTCATTGTCCTTGGAATTATATAGCTAAAAATATTTGTATATCATCTCTGCTAAATATAAAGCTAATTATAAAAAGAGATCCAATTATTCTTTAGAGTTGAATCAATTTCGAATTGTTCATAGGATCGTGCCTTCCTTTAAAGGTTATAACGAGAAATAAAGGCAACAGTCAGTGTCCTAAAGCCTCTTCTATGATATTTGCAAAATGCAAATATCATATTTTTACATACTTGTAAAACGCAAGTATGTACATTTGTAATATGCAATTATTTATTATTAAAAGTTGAACAGCTTTTTGTGTTTAAAAAAGTGAGTTGACATTATCCATGATTCTCGTCATTTTTGACACGACACACCTCACAGACCCTCAATTACAAACAAAAAACAACCCTCAGCTAGCAGCTGAGGGTTGCCTCAAAGATCTTTAAATTAACCTTCTAAAAGCAATGATTCTGGATCTTCTAAAAGTGATTTAACTGTTGTTAAGAAGCTTACGGCTTCTTTTCCGTCTACGATACGGTGATCGTAAGAAAGTGCGATGTACATCATCGGACGGTTCTCCATGCGCTCTTTATCGATCGCTACAGGTCTCCATTGGATTGTGTGCATACCCAGGATACCTACTTGTGGTGCATTTAAGATCGGTGTAGAAAGCATAGAACCGAAGATACCGCCGTTAGTGATTGTAAATGAACCGCCTTGAAGATCCTCTAGAGATAATTTCTTTGTTCGAGCCTTCTCAGCCAAGTTTCCGATTTCTTTCTCGATGCCAGCAAAGCTTAGACGATCAGCGTTACGTACAACTGGTACAACGAGTCCTTCTTCAGCACCTACGGCAATACCGATATCGTAGTACTTTTTAAGAACCATTTCGTCACCTTGGATTTCAGCGTTGATCGCAGGGAACTTTTTCAATGCGCCAACTACTGCTTTCGTGAAGAATGACATGTAGCCAAGTTTTACGCCGTTCTGCTCATAGAACTTGTCCTTGCGACGAGCGCGGACTTCGTTGATCGCAGTCATGTCTACTTCGTTAAAAGTAGTAAGCATAGCAGCTGTTTGCTGTGCTTCAACAAGACGTTTTGCGATAGTTTGACGTCTGCGAGACATCTTCACACGTTCAACTGGTTTTTCAGGATTTACAGTTTCAGCCTTTGGTTGTTGTTGAGAAGTGCTATCCGCCGTTTTAGAAGAAGTCTTTTCGATGCTTCCGCCTTCAGCATGACGCTTAACATCTTCTGTACGAACGCGTCCAAGTGGATCACGTGCACTTACTTCAGAAAGGTCAATGCCTTTTTCACGTGCAAGCTTACGAGCTGCTGGAGATGCGATTGGACGATCAGCCGCTTTAGAGTCTTCTTCCTGTACTTCTTCTTTTTCAGAAGATGTCTCTTGTTTTTTAGCAGACTCAGCTTTTTCTTCCGTAGCTGGTTTTGATTCAGCTTCTGGTTTCGTTTCAGCTTCTGTTCCATCACCTTCAACGATTGAAGCGATAACATCCCCAACGGCCACTGTGTCGCCAGGCTCAACTTTAATATTTTTTAAGATACCATCACGTTCAGCACTGATTTCAATGTTAACTTTATCAGTTTCTAACTCAACGATGTCTTCACCTTTTACAACTTTTTCGCCTTCTTTTTTAAGCCATTGTGCAACTGTACCTTCTGAAATTGATTCGGCTAACTCCGGAACTTTTACATCAAACATGTTCACGGCCTCCCTCTCGCGATTGAATGTCTAGTGCTAATGATGTTTGGATAATTTGTTCTTGTTCTTTTTTGTAGATGTCTGGCTCCCCACCAGCTGTACTTGAGCGTTCTTGTCTTCCGATATAAGAAACATGTGCCCCATTCGGTGCTACAGCACGGAGTTTTGGTTCGATATATAGCCATGAACCCATATTCTTAGGCTCTTCTTGAACCCAGATTAAATCTTCAACATTTGGATACTCATTTAATAGAGCGGTCATCTCTTCCTCTGGGAACGGATATATTTGTTCAACTCGAACGATATGCATTTCCGTTCTAGCCACCTGATCTTGCTCGAGTGCTTTTTCGAGATCGATCGCAATTTTACCAGAGCATAGCAAAATTTTCTTAACTTTGTCTTTCTCTTTACCAAGGCCAGGCTGTTCAAGCAATGGCATAAAGTGATCACTTTCGAAAGCTTCCGGCAGAGACGCAACTTTCGCATCACGAAGTAAGCTCTTAGGCGTCATTACCACTAATGGACGGACTTCATCCATAGACAGAAGTTTTGCTTGGCGTCTTAACAAATGGAAGTATTGAGCAGCTGTTGATACGTTCGCAACTGTCCAGTTGTTTTCTGCTCCTAGTTGTAAGAAACGTTCTAAACGTGCACTTGAGTGCTCAGGTCCTTGCCCTTCATAACCATGAGGAAGAAGCATGACCATACCGGATTTTTGTCCCCACTTCGCTCGGCCAGCAGAAAGGAACTGATCGAACAGGACTTGTGCTACGTTTGCGAAGTCTCCGTATTGTGCTTCCCAGATAACCAGAGTTTCTGGTGCAAATACGTTATAGCCATATTCAAAGCCTACTACTGAAGATTCAGATAGTGGACTATTATGAATAGCGAATGAAACATCAATATCATCTATTCCGTGTAATGGTGAAAATTTCTTTCCTGTTTCCCTGTCGTTAAGAACAAGATGTCTTTGTGCGAATGTACCGCGCTCTGAATCCTGTCCAGTAATACGGATTGGTGTACCATCTTTTAAGATTGATGCAAATGCTAGAGATTCAGCCATACCCCAATCAATCTTCTCTCCTTGGAACGATTTGCGTCTGCGTTCTAAGATTCGCTTGATCTTAGGATATACATTAAAATTCTCTGGCCATTTTAGCATGTTTTCCGTTAGCTCTTGCAACTCTGTTACCGAAATTGTGGTATCGATATCAGGAAGTGCTTTCGATAACGGATCCGGAAGTCGAGTGTCTTCCAGTTTGAATTTTTCTTTTCGGCCATGTACTTTTTCGTACTCCGTTTGATGCTTTTTAAGAATTTCCTCTTCGATTCCTTTCACATCATCTTCTGAAAGAACGCCTTCCTTCACTAGCTGCTTCGCATAAACGTCACGAACTGTTGGGTGACTGTTTACTTGCTTGTAAAGTCTAGGCTGTGTTGCAGAAGGATCATCCATCTCGTTATGCCCAAAACGGCGGTATCCAATCAAATCGATCAGAACGTCTTTTTGGAACTTTTTACGATATTCATAAGCTAAATGAACAGCTGCGATACACGCTTCTGGATCATCTGCATTGACGTGAATAATTGGAATCTCGAACCCTTTAGCAAGGTCACTCGCATATTTTGTAGAACGTGAATCATTGCTATCCGTAGTAAATCCTACAAGGTTATTCGCGATGATATGAAGTGTTCCACCAGTTTGGTAGCCTCTTAAACGGCTTAAGTTCAATGTTTCTGCTACGATTCCTTCACCCGGGAATGCAGCGTCACCATGAATAAGAATAGCAAATGCTTTAGATGTATCTTGTACAGGATACCCTTTGCTGTCACGTGATTCCTGTGCAGCACGCGTGTATCCTTCTACAACTGGATCTACATATTCCAAGTGACTCGGGTTATTTGCTAATGAGATTTTGATCTTGTGTTCTTTATCTGTTTCAACTGTGCGACTTGCACCTAAATGGTACTTTACGTCACCTGTCCAGCCGAAATTGATTCCTCTAGAACCTTCAGAAGGAATTAGCTCCTTGTTTGGCGAATGATGAAATTCAGAGAATATTAATTCGTATGGTTTACCAAGAACATGTGCAAGAACATTGAGACGTCCTCTATGTGCCATTCCGATTAATGCATGTTCTGCTCCATCACGGCAGCCTTCTTTAGCAGCTTCATCCAACATAGGAACAAGCATATCTACGCCTTCGATAGAAAAACGCTTTTGACCCACAAAAGTTTTATGAAGGAATTTTTCAAAACCTTCTACCTCTGATAGGCGATATAAAAGATTTTTCTTATCTTCAGCTGAAAACTTAGGATAATGCTGGCTTGTTTCTACCATCGTATTCAGCCATTGACGTTCTTCTGTAGCATGTACATGACTAAATTCATAAGCGATGTTTTTCGTATACACTTCCTGCAGCATTTGGATCGCTTCCCAGCCGTCTTTAACAGATGCCGGCGCCTCTTTCCAGATGAAGGAAGGTGGTATCGCTTTCAAATCTTCAATTGATAAATTAAATTCTTTCGGGTCAATATGGTGGTTGTCTTTAGGAAATTCGCCAACTGGATATAAGTTAGCTGCTAAGTGACCGTATGTGCGAATATTCTCCGCAAGTTTAAGTGCAGCTGCTAATTTCTCTAAATCCATTCCATCAAAACTCTGTCCAGTACGCTCACTTGGTTCAGGTACCTCGCTTGGTGGCCCCCAAGTCTCAAATTTTTCTTTGAAAGAACTGTCAACAGATTCCGGATCCACACTATATTGATCATATAGTTCAAGGACATAAGCTAAGTTAGGTCCACTTAGTCCTTGCCAAGGATTTTCTGATTTGGAACGTTGATGACTCATCTTTTGTTCCCTCCTGCTTCCCTTTGTAAGTATTGTGCTGTTGCTGTTAACAGGTGATTCATCATTTCTCGCCATTAATTTTCCCTATATAAAGCGCTCTCAAACAATGAATGAAAAGAACCTTATCATTGATAAGGTTTCAACTGTAACAATTGGTCATTGCCATTATACTATATTTTCGCAGAAAGTGAATTTTTGTTTTTGCGATTTATAAGATAATTTGCCCATTTCGTTTTACTTATAGTAAAAATTAGGAGTGCCAGCCAGATCAAGGTAAAAGAAACGAGGTGAATTCCAGTAAATGTTTCGTGAAATAAAAACACTCCCAGCAAAAGCATAAGAGTTGGTGCAATATATTGCAAGAATCCTGTCATCGTCATTGTAATCCGCTTAACACCTAGTGCGAATAATACAAGCGGCAATGCAGTTACAACGCCTGCTCCCCAAAGAAGGACAGTTGTTGTAATACCAGCTGTTATAAAAGTGCCTGTTCCGTTCCATTGAAGGAATACAAGATAAGCAAAGGCAGCTGGAACAACAAACATGGTTTCAAGCGTCAGTCCCGTTAAGGAATCAAAGCTTCCCCGTTTTTTTGCGAGCCCATAGAGTCCAAAGGATAAAGCTAGTGACAGGGCTATCCAAGGAAACTTCCCATATTCCCAAGTTAATAGAAATACACCACAAGCTGCAATAACAAAAGATACAAGCTGCCAGCTATTTAACTTTTCTTTTAAAACCGCCATACCTAAAATGACGTTTACAAGAGGATTGATGTAATAGCCTAAGCTAGCTTCTAGTACATGATCGTTATTCACTGCCCAAATATACATTAACCAGTTACCGCTAATTAATATTGAAGCTATAAAAACAGAAAATAATTGTTTTTTACTTGAGAAAAGAATCTTCAAATCCCTCTTAAGATCCTTACTTCTTTTTAAAATGAACATAACGGCTAACATAAGCACAAATGACCAAAAGATACGATGTGCTAGGATTTCACCTGAACCCGCTTGATCTAAAGGTTTCCAATATAAAGGAAGGACTCCCCAGATCAAATAAGCTGTTGCAGCATACCAGGCGCCTTTCGTTTGTTCACTGTATGTTTTCATCTATCATTCCTCGATTCCGTTAGATTAAGGCTATAAGATTATATAACGGAATCGAAAGAATTTGCTAGCAAGTAAACTCAAAAACAAAATTTATTTCTTCTATATAATATTGTAAACAAATCTCAATCGTTACCACCCTGTTACATTTGTTTTGGGGTCTGAATTCCTAATAATTGTAATCCTTCTTTTAGAACGATCTGAATACTAGCACATAATGCAAGTCTCTCTCCTGTTTGATCGCTGTTAAGTATTTTCACACTCCCATAATAATGGTTAAACTTGTGAGATAGTTTTAGGACGTATTTTGAGATGATCGAAGGTTCTTTTCGGAAAAAAGACTGTTGTACGATAGATGGGAACTCATTTAATACAGAGATAAGTTCCCAGCCCTCTTCTGCAATGGACAACTTATCAGGTAATTTTCCGTTATAATGACCTTTATTTAATAATGTTTGGATTCTAGCTGATGTATATTGCACATAAGGACCCGTATCACCTTCGAATTTTAGCATCTGTTCAAGTGAAAACTCAACATCATTACCTTTCTCATTTTTCAAGTCGTGAAAGATTACCGCGCCAACTCCAACTTGACGAGCTACTTCTTCTACCTCGGACAGTGACGGGTTTTTTTCTCGAATATTATTCTCAGCAAGTTGAATGGCATCTAAAAGGACAGTATCCAGTAAGACAGTTCTACCTTTTCTCGTACTCATCTTTTTTCCATTTTGCAAAATAAGTCCGAATGGAACATGGTGCATGTGATCTGCCCACGTGTAATCCATTTTACGAAGGACTCTTTTTACTTGTTCAAAATGTAAGGATTGTTCGTGGCCAACTACATAAAAGGCTTGATCAAAATCATACGTGTTTTTTCTATAGATCGCGGCAGTGATGTCACGTGTAGCATAAAGAGTTGCTCCATCCGTTTTCTTGATTAAGCACGGAGGCATGTCTTCACCAACGTTTACGATTTGAGCACCATCTGAAAGTTCAAGAAGCCCCTTCTCCATCAACTCTTTTACTGAAGCGTCCATTTTACCATTGAAAAAGGCTTCACCGTTATAAGAATCAAATTGAATCCCAAGAAGCTCATAGATTTTTTGAAATGCTTTTAATGATACCTCTTTAAACCAGATCCAAAGATTTGTTGCTTCCGGATCTCCGTCTTCAAGCTTTTTAAACCACTTTCTGCCCTCATCGTTGATAGCAGGATCTTTTTCTGCTTCTTCATGAAAACGGACATATAGCTTTGTCAGTTCTGGAATTGGATTTTCTTTTACCTTCTCTTCAACTCCCCATCGTAAATAAGCATAGATTAATTTTCCAAACTGTGTACCCCAATCGCCAATATAGTTGATCTTCACCGTTTCATAACCGCATTTTTTACTGATCGAAGCTAACGAAGATCCGATAACTGTGGAACGGAGGTGTCCCATTGAAAAAGGCTTCGCAATATTTGGTGATGACAGATCAAACACAATTGTTTTGCCGTCACCGAACGAATGACTTCCATAATTTTCTTTTTCCTTTAAAATAGTCTTTAATAACTTCAGACCCTGTACTTCTTTATCGATGAAAACATTTACGTAAGCTCCAGTTGCTTCTATCTTATAAAATAGTTGAGGGAGGCCATCGCCAACTGATAGTCTTTTTGCAATTTCAACGGGAGAAGTTTTAAAGATTTTACCTAGCTGAAAACAAGGAAAAGCTAAATCACCTTGTTGTAGCTGTTTTGGTTTTTCAATGAATAATTCGATTTGTTCTAACGATAAATCTTCACCGATCTGGCTTTTCAGGTATGCTGAAAACTCTTTTTTCTCATTCATCTTTTTCCCTCCCAAAATAAAAATCCGTCCCTTCTATTAAATAGAAGAGACGGATTAGACCGCGGTACCACTCTCGTTGCCTTTATAAGGCCGCTTGATCTTTTAACGGGATGTCCCGGTTTTCCCTACTTTAGTTCAGAAAAACATTTCCAAAGTGCGCTTCCTGTGTCGGCTGTGCCAGGCTTCCACCATTCCCGGCTCTCTATAACAAACTAGACAAAGTACTCTCTTTTTCATAAATGTTGGTTCTATATTTTTTTCATATTATATGAGGGAGAATCATAAAAGTCAACATATTCCATTTTCGTCCACATCTAAGTAATCTCTCATCCTTTTAATGTATCTTTTCAGTCTGAACAATGTTTCGGTTCGTAAATACTTAGATGTGAATGCAGTGGATATCGCTTGAATAGATACGAAAACACCGTGATCATTCACACGAACTGGTATGATCCCAGTAAAGAGTGTTTCTCCGCTGGTTTTGTATAGAAGTTCGGTTGATACTAAAACTAATTTCTCATCTGGTTGTTTCCCAGGTTTAACTGACTCAACCTCGAATAAAAATTGAACGCTCATAGCTGCTCCTTTACGTTTGTGTCGATATTTATATGATATAATGCATTAACTCAGTTTGTCAGTTATAAACACAAAGGAAGTATGCAAATGTTCCAAACATACACATTAAAAGAAAAATATAAGCTATTTTTAATTTTAGTTGTCCCTGTTCTCATCACACAGCTTGGTCTCTATGCGATGAACTTTTTCGATACGGTAATGAGTGGTCATGCAGGTGCGGACCAGCTAGCAGGTGTAGCGATCGGTACAAGTCTTTGGGTACCAATTTTCACAGGATTAAACGGAATCTTAATGGCATTGACTCCAATCGTCTCTCAGTTGACAGGTGCAAAAGACACGAAAAATGTCCCTAATGCGGTCATGCAGGCGGTATACCTTTCTGTTGTGATTTCAATAGTAGTTATTGTTCTTGGTTCCTTTATTATAGATCCTGTCTTACATGCGATGTCATTAGAGGATGAAGTAAAACGTGTTGCAAAAGGATATCTGATCGCCTTGTCCTTTGGAATATTTCCTTTATTTTTGCAAGGTGCCTTAAGATCATTTATAGATGCGCTAGGTCAAACGAGAATCTCCATGTTTGTTACCTTGTTGGCATTACCCGTAAATGCCTTTTTCAACTATCTGTTTATCTTTGGTAAAGCAGGGTTCCCTGAACTGGGAGGAATCGGTGCAGGAGTTGCTTCTTCGATTACTTATTGGATTTCGGCCTTTATTACGATTTGGATCGTAATGAAGTTAAATCAGTTTAGAAGTTATCACCTATTCAAGACATTTTATAAACCTTCCCTTTCAGCTTGGAAGGAACAATTACAAATTGGAATACCTATGGGGCTGGCGATCTTTTTTGAAGTGAGTATTTTTGCTGCCGTTACATTATTAATGAGTGATTTTAACACAGTAACCATTGCTGCTCATCAGGCGGCATTGAACTTTGCTTCTTTTCTTTATATGCTCCCGTTGAGTATTTCTTTTGCGCTAACGATAGCGGTCGGATTTGAAGTAGGTGCCTCACGTTATAAAGATGCAGCCAAGTATGGGTATATTGGAATTTTTACTGCTGTTGGCTTTGCCTTGGTTTTATCTATTTTACTAATTTCTTTTGATGAACAAGTGGCTCGCATTTACTCAAAAGAGCCAGAGGTAATCCAGCTTACGACTTCTTTTTTATGGTACGCTGTGTTTTTCCAGTTAGCTGATGCGATTGGAGCTCCTATCCAAGGAGCGTTAAGAGGATATAAAGATGTAAATGTGACATTTATCTTATCATTCATCTCTTATTGGGTACTCGGACTTCCTGTAGGATTTTATTTAGCTAACTTTACGGATTTTGGAGCATATGGCTATTGGATCGGATTAATTTCAGGTCTATCCGCAGGGGCGATCATGTTGTTCATCCGACTTAAATCTGTTCAATCAACATATCATTCAAAACTAGAAAACAAATAAACCAGCCATTCGGCTGGTTTATTTGTTTTCGAAAAGTGTTAAATATTCCCCGTAACCTTTTTCTTTTAATTGATCTTTAGGAATAAAACGGAGAGCCGCAGAATTTATACAATAACGAAGTCCACCCTTTTCTTTAGGTCCATCTGTAAAAACATGACCGAGATGAGAATCCGCTTCTTTGCTTCTTACTTCTGTACGGATCATCCCATGAGATAGATCTTCTTTTTCATCAACCGTCGAAGAACGAACAGGTTTCGTGAAGCTTGGCCATCCACAGCCGCTATCAAATTTATCAAGAGAAGTAAAAAGCGGTTCACCAGAAACGATATCAACATAAAGTCCTTCTTCCTTGTGGTCCCAAAATTCATTCTGAAAAGGCGGTTCTGTAGCATCGTTCTGTGTAACGTTATATTGAATAGGCGACAGACTTTTAAGAATTTCTTCTTTTTTTCCTTTATCTTCCCAATGTTCATTTATAAAGCGATCACGTCCTGATCCCTGTCTGTACCTTTTGTAATGGAACGGATTTTTCTTGTGATAATCTTGGTGATACTCTTCCGCTTTATAAAATGTTTGAGCAGGCAGAATTAAGGTTGCGATAGGCTTATCAAAACGGCCGCTCTTCTCTAATTCAGCTTTAGATTGTTCGGCTGTTCTTTTTTGCTCTTCATTATGATAGAAAATGGCTGTTCGATAAGAGTCTCCTCGATCGTAGAATTGGCCACCGACATCTGTAGGGTCAATTTGCTTCCAGAAAACAGATACGATCTTTTCATAGGAGATGATCGATGGGTCAAAAGTGATTTGGACCGCTTCAAAATGCCCTGTCGTTTCACTGCACACTTCTTTATAGGTAGGGTTTTCCTTATGTCCCCCTGTATAGCCTGATTCAACTTTAATAATTCCTGGCCACTCTTCAAAAGGTGTGACCATGCACCAAAAGCAGCCTCCAGCAAAAGTCGCTATTTCATAATTCTTCATGAAATCAAACTCCTTTTTATCCATTTGTTTCATCATATAAGAATGCGATTGAAAAGCATAGAAAAAGACCTTAGTCTTACTTCTTATATATATATGGCCCTGCAGTTATGGGGCTTTTAATTGGAGCAGGAGGTTTACCCTCTTTAAACTTCCGATTACTCTTTAAAAACAAATAAAGACCTATTAGCACAATTGCTCCACCTGACCATTGTAAAAAAGTTAAAGTTTCATTTAAGAATAAATAGGCAAGCAAAGTGGCTCCTAGTGGTTCTCCTAGAATGGCCATTGAGATCGTTACTGCTGTTACGTATTTTAGCAGCCAATTAAAAAGAACATGTCCAAAAACGGTCGGTACAATGGCTAGCAATAGAAATATTCCCCAATCTTTATCGGAATATCCTGTCATGGGAATGTGTAAAAGTGTATTGTATACAGCAAAAACGAGAACGGCGGATAGAAATACTGAAAAACTATATATTACGGCCGGAATCGTTATAAGGAGCTTTTGTCCGATTAACATATGAACAGCGACAACAATTGTTCCTAATACAGACAGAATATCTCCTTGAATGTGCTGTTTCGAGATTCCAATGTCTCCCCAGCCAATCATAACAGCCCCGGTTATGGCCACAAACATCCCAATGACTGCGGGTCTTGTAGTTTTTTCATGAAAAGCAAAATAGGCACCAATCATTACAAAAACCGGCTGAAGGGATAGCAATATGGTTGAACTTGCAACCGTTGTTAACTTTAATGAACCCATCCAAAACAAAAAATGAAGAGCAAGAAATATCCCTGATAAAAGCAGAAGCATCCATTCTTTTAACGAAATTGTTTTAAGCAAACGCATATGTTTAAACGTGAATGGCAGCATAAGCAACATTGTGAATAAAAGCCGGTACATTCCTTGTACAGAAACAGGCGCTTCTGACCATTTTACAAAAATAGATGAAAATGATATAGCAATAATGCCAACGATTAATGGAAGTGAAACAGATATTCTTAATGTATCGTTTTTCAATTTGTCACCTTGTACTTTCTAGGCATCTTTATGTTAATATCTTTTACTATAAAAACTTATAAGGAGGAGGGATAAAAGTGAAAAAAAGATATATCGTATCCTTGCTTCTTTTGTTGATCATCATTTGTACAGCTGGGTGGTACTATTATCCGCAATATAAAATAAATCAAATTAAAGAAGCATCCGTTATTGGTACAAGTGAAAATAAGGATGAGGATCAAATCACTTATCTTGATTACTTTAAAAATCATTCAAAATCCTCATTCAATCATTTAGTGCTTGGTGATTCCGTTGCACAAGGCAGAGGTTCTGAAGAAGGTGGATTTGCTCATAAAGTAAACTCAAGTCTCCAGAGTTTAACGGGAAAAACTTTTGTACTTGAAAACCAAGGAGTTTCTGGCGCTACCAGCCAAGGTTTGCAGAACCAGCTTCAAATTCCCGCTGTACAGGAATCTGTTAAAAAAGCAGATATTATTTCAATCAATATTGGTGGCAATGACCTTGTTCAAATCGCAAAAGAAGAAGGTCCACTTAAAGCTTTACAAAGTTATGATGAAGTTAAGACCAATTATAAACAGAATCTAGAAGATATTTTTAAATTAATTCGTAATGAAAACCCAGATGCCATATTGGTGCTTAATGAATTATATAATGTTGTAAAGTCTGAGCAGAACTATTATCCTGCAACAGAAAAATTATTAAATGACTGGAATTTAATTGCTTATGAAACTGCACTTGCCCATCCTCCATCAGTAGTCGTTCCTGTAAGTGACGCACTTCAAACGGAAGATATTGATAAATGGCTATATGATTCCATTCATCCAAATGATGAGGGGTATAACAGAATTGCTGAAAAAACAATTACAACCTTTAAAAACCATTCTTACAAAAAAGCTCAATAGCTTAAAGAAATAGAAATTTCATTCAGCTCTTTAATTGTACCGCTCCAATGGTTAATCTGCGGTAAAAAATAGAACGAGCATGCCTCTTTTAGGTTATTTAGGATTCTGTCTGGGTCGTATAGAAATAGTAGCTTGTTACTGCCTAATGCAAGCCCCGTTTCTGTATGGCATCCCTTACCTCCAGGCAGAATCACGATAACCACATCTGCTTCTTATACCCCTTTCATTTCTTTTATTCCGATTTCTGTCAGCTTCTCTACTGCATCTGCTTTTTCGTTGTTAACTGTCCAATCATATGTATCATTCCATCCTAGCTGGATCTGGATCTCCTTTGACAACTTTTGAACAAGCTTTTTATTTGTAAAGCCGGATGCGATATAAAAATTCATGCTCCCTCTCCTTAATGAAAACGCTTTATGTGAAAATCATATTACAAATGCGCCATAATAAACAGAAAAACTTGAAACTAAATGTGAACATGTTAACATAGTACTTTATAAACAATAGTTAAAATTTGAAAGAGGGGTTGCATGTTAAAATACAGAAACATTTCTTTTATTGGTGCAGGATCAATGGCAGAAGCCATGATTTCAGGTCTAATTAATAACGCGGGTATTTCACCTGAACGAATTACTGCAGCAAATCATTCTAATGTTGAGAGAAGATCTGAATTAATTAACAAATACGACATTCAAGCTGTTCCTTTTAATGAGCTTTCATTAAATAATACAGATGTGATTATTCTTGCGGTAAAACCAAAACAAGCAGAAGAGGTTCTTCAGCAGTTAAAACCATATTTACAAGATCACCATATCGTTTTATCTGTTCTTGCTGGAATCTCTACACCGTTTATTGAAGAGATTATTGGGAAACACCTCCCTGTCGTCCGTGTCATGCCGAATACATCCAGTATGATTGGAGAATCAATAACAGGAATCTGTGCTGGCCAGTATGTAGAAAATGAAAATTTGGATTTAGCTCAAGAATTATCGGAAGCTATAGGTAAGGTAAAAATAATCTCCGAAAAACAAATGGATGTTTTCACAGGAATCGCAGGAAGTGGTCCAGCGTATTTTTACTATCTGTTAGAGCATATGGAAGATGTTGCAGTTGAAAATGGACTTGACCGTGAAATGGCTAGAGATATTGCTGCTCAAACGCTTTATGGAGCAAGCAAGATGGTTATGGAATCAGATGATTCTCCAGCTGAGCTGCGTAAAAAGGTTACATCGCCTAATGGTACGACTGCAGCTGGTTTGGATGCGTTAGATCAAAATGGCGGCGGTAAAGCGATTGAAGCAGCTGTTGAAAATGCTGCTGAACGTTCGAAAACATTGAGAAAAGAGTTTGAAAAAGTGCCTGTGCACTAAAATATATATCTATAAGCCAAAGCACAAAGCTGAAAATAAGCTTTGTGCTTTTTATCATGGCGTTTTTGGAGGTTGTTGATTGCCAGTCTAGGTGTTCGCTTCCAAAAGGATGGTTGATTTATCGTCGTTTCTTTCAGGTGTTTAACAACAACGGCAAGTGTATATTACGTCCCTTTTTTTTCACACTAAATCTAATTGGAACATAAATTTGGACAGGGCGTTTTAATCAGTTCCTTTAAAGGGTTATGTCCATTTTTATATAGTTGAATATATATATATAGAAACTATTTTGAGGTGATTTTTTTTGAAAGAGAAGTCTTCGAGAATGTTCCCTTATGGGGGATATGATCCTTTTTCCACTCCTTCTTCAAAAGTATTCTCCCAGAGCCCAAATAACCCTGACAGACCACCATTTGCACCGGCTGCTACTGCTCCTGCTTCCGTGATGCCGCAGCAATTTGCACCAGGATTCACACAGCCTTATATGCCTTATATACCGCCTATGATGCCGCCTGGATTGGCTCCTCACCCTATGGCGCAGGGTATGCCGTTTCAAGGTCAGCAGCAGAATTCGTCGATGTACCCTAACACACAAAATTCAGGATTTAGCTTTGGAAAGATGATGGGTGGAGCGAACCAAGTTATGGGTCTAGCTCAACAAATGGGAAACATCTTATCTTTATTTAAATAGAGCCCTTTTAGGCCTCTATTTTTTTTATTAATCGGTAATATTGTTTCAATAGATATGCGGTTTCTATTTGGTGAAGTCCTGCCCAATAGGCCATTCTAATTTGAGGTGAAGGTTTTGAGATTAATCTGAGCTGAGACATCACATCTTTTGACTGAGTAAACCAATCAGTAGAAGGAAAAGGTCCATGATAGTTTGTATCCCATGCTTCGTCAAGCTTAGGACTATACAGTTTTAGACTTTTCTTGGTTTTGAAAAGTGATAACTTTTCTTTTAGTGCATGACCGTTATGACTTTTAGAGAATGAAAATACATCGGAATCATAATCGGAACGAGAGCCAGTATGAGGATGATGACATGCGAATTTTTTAACTGGATCAAGATGATCAGGGTGAAAGAGCATGACATATAAGTTTTGCCCTAACATTAGTCTTTTGTTTAAGTTCTCGAAACCTTGCATGGTATCCCCAATCGAATGATGTAACGGTAATACTGGAAAGAGGATCTGTGATAGGTGAAGCCACTCTTGCAACTTAAATGATAATTGATTGTGCAGCTTTTGAAAGGGTTCAGTTCTTATTAGGTGCATATCAATATGGTTTTGTTCATTTATGATTTGTGCGGCTGGTAATAATGACGTACGGTCGCCTTCGAAAAAAACTTCCCAAACCCCCTCCATAAAAGATGAAACATGAAAGAATTTACATAGGTTAAACACTGGACTATTTCTCCTCTTACTCTCTTCATATAAAAGCAATTGCGGATAGGCATCATGAAAAATTAGACTGTTTCCTTTTTCAAGCATAGTGTATAACTCTTTGATCACAGAAGGTTCTATTAAATCAGGCAGGAACTCTCCTTTAAGATCTGTCATAAAATAGCCGGCGTTCCTCGAGACCATATGTGCTAAAAACGCCCAATGAACTTCAGGATGTTGGTTGAAGAAATTGAGATACGCTGCTGTTCTCGTAACATTATTTTTGTTATGGCGCAGTGTTTCTCTTTTAATCCGTTCTATTAATTCCTTGTCTTTCTGAAAAGTAATTGAAACTTTCTTTGAATACTTCGATATTTTGTTCCATTTATGCCTTAATTTTTGTTCTTGAACGGGACTAACCTTCCAAATCACCTTTTTTCTTTTCATTATAAAAAGGGTACGTATCATAATTTGGAGTGGAATAAGTGTCAATTTTGTATAAATTCTTATAGAGTTCTTCACGATTAACACCTTCCTTATACTCACAATGTATGAAGGGAAAAGAACGATAACACAAAAAAGCATCCTTACCATAGCAAGGATGCTTCTTCAACTATTTGGATGCAACACCACCTGAGAGCAAAAACTTCATTGCTTCTTCAGGTTTGATATCCAAGATTTTAATTTTTTCCTTAGGCACTAAAAATGTGAACCCTGCAATCTGAAAGGTTTGAGGGATGTAGACTGCAACATGGTCTACCAATTCGTCACCCAGATAGCTTACGTCCTCTGTTGTAACAAATCCTACACTTTTCATATTGAGCTCAGGATATTCTATAAGTACTACCGTTGAGAATGAACGCTTCTCACCAAAGAGTGAGTGAACGGTATCCTTTATCACAGTATATACGGTTTTAACGAAGGGTGTTTTTTCAAGAACCCGATCGATCAGTCTGAATAACTTGCCTGATACATACTGAGTTGACATCCATCCTAAAACAGTTATTAAGACTAAGGTTGTAACTAGACCAATTCCCGGAATATAATCTTCTTTTAAAACATCCTTTAACAAGTTGCCGAGAATACTATCTAAGAACCCAAAAATCTTATAAATGATATAGACCGCTAACACGATCGGAAGAATGGTTAACAACCCGTTTAGAAAATATTTTAGTAATGTCTTCATGGTTTACTCTTTTTATGATTTCATGGCAGAAGAATTAAGCTGAATTTGATGTTTAAATTGCTTCTGTAATTCTTTAGTTACAGGTCCAATTTTGTACGTTTGTTCTTGGTCCCCTTTTAATTTTACAACGGGGGTTACTTCCATAGTCGTACTCGTAATAAATACTTCATCCGCTTCAAGCAGTTCTTCCGCAGAAAATGCTTCTTCTGTTACTGGAACTTGGATCTTTTCAGCAAGTTTAAGAACTACTTGTCTGGTGATTCCATTTAAAATTAAGTTTGTAGCCGGATGGGTTTTAAGCTTCCCATCTTTCACGATAAATACATTAGAAGAAGACCCTTCCGTGACTGTCCCATCTCTATGCTGAATAGCTTCCTGACAGTCGAAGTCTGCAGCTCTTCTTTTTACCATAACGTTTCCAAGCAAATTTAAGCTTTTAATATCACAGCGCAACCATCGGATATCCTCAGTCAGATAAGTTTGGATTCCTTGTGACTGAGACTTTTCAATGGAATCTAGAGAAACAGATTTAGCAAAACCCGTTACTACACTCTGCATATTGCGTTCGTACAAATGATTACGAGGAGCTACCCCTCTTGTCATTTGCACATAGACCATTCCATTGACGATATTGTTTTTCGTTATAAGTTCTTCTGTTAACTGTTTAAAAGTTGAAACATCGTAAGGCATGGCAAGTTCTAATTTGTTTGCACTTTGCAGAAAGCGTTCGAAGTGCTCATTAATTGCAAAAGGCTTTCTATCATAGACAAAAACAACTTCGTAAATACCATCTCCGAATAAGTAACCTCTATCTTCAGGATCAACAGGTATTGTACCGCTTTTTATGATCTGATCATGATATAAAACGTATGAATTTTCCATAATTTAAACCACCTCATCAATATAATATGTATGTAATTAAGCTTTCATCTACTGTAATTGAAAAAGTGACTCCCTTCAAGAGTCACTTTACTTTAAATGTATGTTTTATAGGTTCTTATTGTTTAACGGTTTTGACTACTTTATTGTCTTTTACAGTTACCATATAGAATTCATCGTCCATTTCGATTAAAAAATCTTCATCATATTGCTCTTTAAGTTCTTCTTCAATTTTAAAAGGTTTATTAAAATGATTGTCGATTACATTCAAACGCTCTTTTCTTAAATTTTCCCGATTAATTGTATCGAAAACAAAATAAATTAAAAAGAAAACTCCTGCTATAATAATGAATTTTGCTGTTTTACTCAATTTTAGAATCCCCTTCCCATTTGTCCAAAAATAAGTATAACCTAAAAACGGGAAAACAAAAACACCTGGTATAGAACCAAGTGTTATATCTCACTATTTCCACCATGTATCATGAACGGATGCTGGATGGTTACGCTTATGCATCGTTTGTATGAATCGTTTTTCAATTTTATCTTTGGAAGATGATGAGATTTCTTTTCCTTCTAAATAATCATCGATCTCCTCATAGGTTACCCCTAATGCTGTCTCATCCGGAATTAGGGGTTTATCATCTTCTAAATCAGCTGTTGGCACTTTTGAATATAGTCTTTTGTCAGCACCTAAGTGTTTTAATAAAGCTCTGCCTTGTCTTTTGTTAAGGCCGAATAATGGAACGATATCACATGCACCATCACCATGTTTCGTGAAAAAGCCAGTAATCGCTTCAGCCGCGTGGTCTGTACCGATTACAAGACAATGAAAGGCACCTGCTATATCATATTGCACTTTCATTCTTTCTCGTGCCTTTGTATTCCCTTTAAGGAAGTGGCTCAATTCTTTATCGGTTGCATCACTAAAACTTTGTACAGATGCATCGACTGCCGCTTTAATATTTACTGTTAATGAAAGATCGGGGTTAATAAATTTCAATGCTAATTGTGCATCTTCCTCATCTTTTTGTTCCCCATATGGAAGTCTTACAGCAATAAAGGTATACTCTTCACCCGTTTCCTCCCTGAGTTGTTCCATAGCGATTTGAGCTAATTTACCTGCCAAAGTAGAATCTTGCCCTCCGCTAATACCCAGTACATAACCTTTCGCACCTGTTTTTTTTACATAATCTTTAAGAAATTGAATTCTTTCATTCATTTCATTTTCAATATCAATGTTAGGTTGTACTAATAATTCTTTAATGATTTTCTGCTGCAAATCCAATTCTATCGCCACCTTATTAAATATGTATTATTTCATTTCCACTCATTAAGGATTCTTAATCTAATTTATAATCTTTTTCTAATTGAAATAGACAATCCAATGAACGTTTAGCCCATTCACTGCCATCTTCTTTAAGTTTTGCAATGTATTCATCTAAAGCGTTCCTTAATGATTGTTTATACTCCGGCAGGTTTCCTTCATAGTCTTTAATCGTATGAATCGGCACCCACGTTCTTTCCCCATTGCTTAATGCTCTTCGTTCCTGAAAAAATGGGACATCAGCTTGCTTAGGGTGATGAAGATCACCTTGCCAGGGGTGTGAGACAACTGCCATAACTTTTATAAGGACCATTTGATTTCTTTCATCTTCTGCTTCACCTATATATTGCCCGGTTTTATAACTCGCAAGCACTAGTCTTTTATTCGCTGCCATTTTTATTCCCCTCCATTGCATGGATTTCTTCTGTTAACGTGAAAGCGAGATCTTCGTTTCCGAATAAAGATAAAACGCCTAGTACTGTTTCATTAGGAATATCTTGTGCTTCTTCTTTTGTGACAGTCTGTTCAAGCATATGCATGACGTATTCATTATGAACTTGGTCAGGATAAGTCTTTAGATAGACAGTTTTTGGATCGAGTCCGTTATTTACACACCACTGCGCATAAATAAGGATCATCATTCCCTCATCTTTTTGATAATTACTGATTACTTTTTCAGATATTTCTTTTGCACGGTCCATAGTGGTTCCCCCTAGTACGAGTTGTTACTGTTAACTTTAAAACAGGCAAAAAGAAAAAGCCAGTATATATACTGGCTCCAGAACGTAGACAAACCCCATTTCAACTTTGTTGAAAATGGGGTTTGTGTTGTTTTTAAGTATTATTTTTGAATAAACACACCTGGATTAAACTGGACATGGCCCTCGCCATGTCCAGTTTGCCAGT
>NZ_JAMBOR010000015.1 GCF_023715845.1 Fictibacillus phosphorivorans | reverse complement strand
CAACAGCCCACTTTGTTTCTTTTGAATAAACGTTTTTGCCCATGCAAAAACACCTCCGATTTTCACTTTTAATAAGTGTATCATTTCGAAGGTGTTTTATTGTGTCCCAAATACCTAGGTTAGTCTAATTGCTTCCCGGCTTTTTCTTTATGTTTTAATTAACCTTTCATCAACCTAAGTCCATTCAAAATGACAAGTATGGTGCTTCCTTCATGCCCGATCACCCCAAGAGGGAGTGTTAAAACCTGAAAGAAGTTTGCTAACAGTAAGAATAGAATAACACCAATGGAAAACACGATGTTCTGTTTAACGATCTTTGATAATCGTTCAGATAAACGCATAGCATATAACAGCTTACTAAGATCATTTTTTACGAGTACAACATCTGCTGTTTCAATCGCTGCGTCACTCCCCATTCCCATCGCGACGCCCACATCTGCAATGGCGAGTGCTGGGGCATCATTCACACCATCACCGATCATCGCTACTACAGCTTCTCGATCTTTCCATCCCTTTACCGTATTCACTTTATCTTCAGGCATACAGGAATAGCCCACTTCATCTACTTTTGCGAGTCTGCCTAACATTTCCGCTCCTCGCTTAGAATCCCCGGTCAGCATCAAAGTTAATATGTGTTTCTTTTTTAAACTATCAATAGCTTCAATAGTTTCACAACGTACAGTATCACCGATTAAGAAATAAGCTGCGAGTTCGTCATCCGCGGTAACATAAACGATCGTTTGTCCTGTAACTTCACTATCTTCGGTGAGATCTGCGATTAAGTTGGACTCTTTTTCTTCCGATATACCTGTCAGTTCCCTGCTGCCGATCTTCCATTTGATACCCGCAGCTTCAGCTTTAACCCCGAGACCGGGAATGTTTTCATAAGAGATGACCTCTTTTTCGTTTCCTTCAAAATCCGGCTCTAATCGCTTTAAGATCGCTTTTGCTAACGGGTGCGTACTATTTTTTTCTATTGTATAAATAATGGGGTTCAAAATATCCTCTTTTATGGAAGGATGAACATATCTAACCGCTGTTACAGATGGGTTGCCTTCTGTGAGTGTTCCTGTTTTATCAAACGCAACGACATTGACTGTTCTTAACTTCTCAAGGAAAACTCCACTTTTAAAAAGGATCCCTTGCTTTGCAGCATTTGAAAGAGAAGCGAGTAACGCTGGCATCGTTGACGCAACAAGCGCACAAGGAGATGCTACAACCAACAATACACATGCGCGGTAAAACGAATCTGAATAGCTCCATAATCCCGTAGAACCTGGTATCAGCACTGTTAAAGCGGCTGCTAGTAGGACGAATAAAACATATTTCGCTTCAAATTCCTCAATCTTTCTCTGTACAGGCGGTGCTTCATTCTGTGCACGGTTCACCATGTCGATCATTCTTTGGAATACTGAATCTTTCATATGTTTGGTTACAGAAATTTCGAGAAGACCCGTTTGATTAAGTGTCCCTGCTAATACTTCTGACGAGCACTTGATCTCTTTTGCAAATGATTCACCCGTTAAAGCGGACTCATTTACAAATGACTTTCCCTTCTGTACAACGCCATCTGCTGGAATTCTCTCACCCGGCTTTACTTTAATTCGATTACCTGGCTTTAAAGTAGAGGCATCCACTCGAATCTCTTGATTTTCTGAGATCAGCCATGCTTCTTCAGGCTGGAGGGAAATGAGTGATTTGATTTCCTTATCGCTTTTTTGAAGTGTGTAGCTTTCAAGAGCACCTGAATAGGCAAAAATCAGAATAAGGACAGCCCCTTCCCCCCAGTAACCGATTGCCGCAGAGCCGATCGCCGCAAACATCATTAACAGCTCAACATTCAGCTTCTTTTCATTGATACTGTCTTGAATACCTTCAACTGCTTTCGCATACCCGCCGACAATAAAAGCCAGTATATAAAACAGTACATAGAATGGTGATTGGGTATACGTTTCAATGAGCCAAGCGGATAGAATTAAACATCCTGCAGTGGTAGCAAGTATAAGCTGAGTCCGTGCAGAGAGTTCCATGTAGACTTCCCTCCTACGTATTGATAATAACAATCATCCTCATTACCCTTATAAAAGCAGAAATGCTGCCGTCTAGGTGACAGCAGCCTATAAACTATCCAATATTCGGTTCCTAGCCCTATTAGTGTATGTAGAACTTATTTCGAAAGTGACACGTAAAAAGTTATTTTTATTATACCTTTTTGTTGAAAAGAATGAAATGAACGCCGTTTTAAAAAAGGATATTATAAAGGAGCTTTGTTAAAGACAGCTTTTTTGCTTATATTCTTTTCGTTGGGGAAAAGTAATAAGAAACAAGGATTGGATAAAAGTTTTGTAAATTTTTGATTACAAGACCTTCATTTTCGACAAATATTTTGTATAATGTGTTGGGTGGTTAAAAAACACATAAACAACTGCTGGTTAAAAAGGGTTTAAGAAAAGGTTTAAAGACATTTCTTGTGGAGGGTATTTATGTTTACAAAGAAGAAGGACAAGTTTGCTGTAATGCTTACTGACATTGCTAGCAACCTTAAAGAATCTGCTGCTTATTTTTACGATTTCAAGATCCATAATGAAAATGACTTGCGTGAGTTCGCAGATCATTTGAAAGAACTTGAGTCAAAAGGCGATTCTTTTGTTCATACCGTTATCATGGAATTGAACAAGGTGTTTATCACACCTATCGAGAGAGAAGACATCTTATCACTTGCTATGACCATGGATGATATTCTAGACGGCATCGAACAGGCTTCTGCTCTATTCGATATTTATGCCATCACAAATCCTGATGAATATATGGTTAAATTTGTTGAAAATATTAAGTTAAGTGCAGATGAGATTCTACTTACTGTGAATCTTCTAGCAGATAAAAAACTTCTAGATATGCGCGAACATGCCATTAAGATTAAAGATTATGAATCAAAATGTGACGATCTTTATCGTGAAGCACAACGTCAATTGTTCGCAACAGAAACGGATCCTATTAAAGTAATCAAGTACAAAGAAATGTACGATGTTCTTGAAGGCATCGCCGACAGCTGCCAGAACGTTGCGAACACATTAGAATCTATTATCATGAAAAACGCGTAACGGGTATTAGCAATGGAATTTGATTCTATATTAATCCTTACCATTCTTGTTGTATTCGGAGCACTAGCCTTTGATTTTATCAATGGATTCCACGATACAGCGAACGCAATCGCAACGTCTGTCTCAACAAAAGCTTTATCACCTAGAAGAGCCATCCTTATGGCTGCTGTCATGAACTTTGTCGGAGCTATGACATTCACAGGTGTAGCAAAAACTATTTCTAAGGACATTATAGATCCCTTTACCCTTGAAAACGGATCAGTTGTCATACTCGCGGCCTTAATCGCTGCGATAGCATGGAATTTGATCACATGGTATTACGGCATTCCAAGTTCTTCATCACATGCGATCATCGGATCGATCGCAGGTGCTGCTATTGCGGCAGCAGGCTTTGGAGCATTGCATTATTCCGGATTCCTTAAAATTATTTACGGTTTATTGCTTTCACCTATTTTGGCATTTGCCGTTGGTTTTGTATTCTATAATGTGATCAAACAAATTTTTAAAAATGCAAACTTAACAAAAACAAACAATAGTTTCAGAAAAGTCCAAGTCGTCACTGCGGCATTCCAAGCCTATTCACATGGTACGAACGATGCTCAAAAAGCAATGGGTATCATTACCATGGCGTTAATTGCGAATGGCTACACAGAAAGTACAGATATTCAGTTATGGGTACAAATTTCCTGTGCGGTAGCAATGGGACTTGGAACTTCTATCGGTGGTTGGAAGATCATCAAAACAGTTGGTGGAAAGATTATGAAGATTCGTCCCGTTAATGGGGTTTCTGCTGATTTAACAGGTGCTTCCGTTATCCTTGGTGCCTCAGCTCTAGGTATTCCTGTTAGTACAACGCACGTGATCACATCTTCTATTCTAGGCGTAGGAGCATCACATCGCTTAAGAGGCGTAAAATGGGGAACGGCTAAAACCATGATGATCACTTGGTGTATTACATTACCGATCTCAGCAACACTTGCTGCAATATCCTATTTTATTTTAGATTTATTTTTTTAAAAGTTTTAGAGAAGAAGCTTGAGTATGAGCTTCTTTTTTTCATGTAAAAATATGATGAGCTCACATTTATGTGATGTAAGCCTATTTTTTGTGATAACGCTATTTGAAATTAAAAAGTCCTTCATTTATTTTCAGAATGAAGGACTTTTTATAATTTTACGCGCCTTTTTGCTCTTTTAAAGGAGAAACTTTTTTCGTTAGCCAGTTCTTCCCTTCTACTAAGCGCGCAGTCATCATGCTTGCGACATTATCGCCGGTTGCGTTCAGCAATGTTGCCGGAGGATCGATGATAGCAGAGATTGCAGCAATGATCGGAAGTGCCTCAACCGGGAAACCAAACAAGGATAGGATCAGCATCTCAGCAATCAACCCACCTTGAGGAATTGCTCCCATTACCATACCTACTAAGAGCGCAACTCCACCTACGAGTAAGTATGTGTTGAATCCAGAGAAATCCATACCAAAGATCCCGAATAAGAATGTTATCTTCAGTACACCGCCAATGACTGAGCCATCTTTATGAAGCGTAGCACCAAGCGGGATTGTGGTTTCTGCAATATCATTAGGAACCCCCATCTTTTTTGTCGCTTCTAAGTTAACCGGAATACTTGCAGCTGAACTGCATGTAGCGAGACTCGTAACAGACAGTGAAACCATGTTTTTCCAGAATACACGCATTCCAAGTTTTCCGTGTGCCATCCATGCATAAAGTGTAAAGAACACAAAGAAATACACAATAGAAAATGGGTAATAGAATAATACCGCTTTAAAATAAGAGCCTAAAAGAGTTGGCCCGAACTCTCCAACAAGTGCCGCGAAGTAAGCACCGAGTCCGATTGGTGCATAATACATAACGTACTTGACCATCTGCAGGGTTACTTCACTTCCCGCTGAAAGGAAATTCGCAAGAGGCTTAGCCTTCTCTCCTACTTTTGATGTAGCAAGTCCCAATAAGACAGAGAAAAGAATAAGCGCAAGCATGTTCGCGCGGCTTAAGAGATCAACGAAATCAGGCACGGTAACGGTGCTGACTAATTGATCACCGATTGAAACATTCTCACTTGCCTCATCAGGTTTTACAAGATCGATAGTCACACCTTCAGATGGAGGAAACAGCTTAATTCCCGCCATACTTGTAACGGCGGCAATCGTACCTGTTAAAGTAAAAACGATCATCATTGAGCTTATGATTTTACCAAACCTTTTTGCTCCTGCCATGTTCGCAACACTCGCAGAGATCGAAAAGAAAACGAGCGGAACAACGATCATGAACATCACATTTAAAAATAAGTCCCCAAACGGCTTAAGTACTGCTGCATCCTTCCCCATCACTGAGCCAATCACACTTCCAATAATAATCGCAAAAAGTAAAATGATCGGCGAACGATATGCTTTCCACGTATTTTTCATAACACTACTCCCCTAACTTGACTTGATTCATTGCACTCTCTCTATTTTATACGGAAATTTTTATTTGCATAGAGGAGGATGAATTATTTTTACATAATAAAAAGAGACTTATTATTGATAAAGTCTCTTTTACTATTACTTATTTTATTTGAAGGTTAGTGATATTTGTCTTAGCTGCCGCCTTATTAAATCCTGAGATGATATCTATAATAGAGAAAATAACCATGGTAGAGATAATGGTCCCTATCCACCAGCCCGCTGGGACATCTTTAAAAGCTTCAAACAACTTTAAAGTAAATGCTTTATTAAAAAGTGTCGAATCTGTCAGCATGACACAGAGTAATCCTAAGGAAAAGAAATGGTACACCATGTTGATAACAGCTAGTGCTTTTGTCCATTTCCCGATAAAGAATTTATAGATGGCCAGCCCGATTTCGATAGCAATCAAAAGGATCAGGAAGGGTGCATACGAATACAGTACATCCTGATTAAATAAGGGTGCTTCAAGCTTCAATCCTTTCAAGCCTTCTCCTGTTTGTTCATACCAGCCGATTAAGTTAGACGCATTAAATAGAATGGTTGCCCATAATGCTGTCCAGAACAAACTGAAGAAAACCTCACTTTTTGGTATTTGTCTTTTCTTTTCAACCTTTTCAACTTGATACAAATCGTCTGGTGTCCATGGCTTCTTTTTATTTTGTCCTTTTTCGTATGATAATCCTGTTCGTTCGAGAACGATAAAAACGATTGTAACCCAGAAGAAAACTTGAAATAGAACGTTGAAACTAGAGAGTAACATCTTCAATGATAACTGTCCGACTAATGATAATAGGGCAAATAGAGACTTATCTTCGTCGAATGTCATGATGCCATGAACAAACAGGGCAAGACTGCTTACTACGACAGAAATAATAGCTGCAACAATCAGGACATTGATGTAGCTGTCATAAAAGTCGGGACCGATGATATACCGTGGTTTATCCTGATATTCGTTTGCTAGTTTGGCAGGGTCGCCTAGCTTCGACAGGACTTTCTTCAGATCCTCTTCGGTATGTTCATCAGGAAGCATATCTTCAATGATGGACCTCAATTCCATGGCAATGTCATCCCTTATTTTTACCGGAAGCCTTCGTGTAACTTCATTGATATAACATTCTTGCAAATTCATTTAGAATCTCCTCCTTCTAACATCGAATTTAATTGCATTGATGTTTGAAACCACTCTTGTTTAAGCTCCTCAAACATTTCTTTTCCGAATTCGCTCAGGAGATAATATTTTCTAGGTCTATTCTCGCTTGTATCCCATTGGCTTGTTAAGAGTTCCTGTTTTTCCAGTCTTCTTAATAATGGATACAGTGTGCTTTGATCAATCATAATGTTGTTTTCTTCTAACCGCTGTACAAGAGAGTATCCGTACTGCGGTTCTTGAAGCTGGCTAAGTACAGCCAGGGTTAAAGTACCCCGCCTTAATTCGGTCTTAAGTGAGAGAATTAAATCACTCATGCAATCACCTCGATCCTATTATAGTGTATGTCGTACAGTATTGTAAAGTTCCAAATATGTTGAAAATAATTATATTATAAAAAAAGGGGGACAGACCCGGGTCTGTCCCCCTTTCTTTTTTAATACGCTTTTGCCCAGTAGACGAGATGCTTTCCTTCTTGTTCACAGCACACGCATTGATCCGAGAGCTTTTCTTGTTCAAACGGAATGCATCTGGATGTTGCCCCTGTTTCCTCTTTAATGAAGTTTTCACACCCTTCATCTCCGCACCACATGGCTTTAATAAATCCTCCGTTGGTTGTAAGACTTTCTTTAAATTCATCGAAAGTAAAAGCAATACTTGTTTTTTCATCTCGATGTTTTTTCGCTTTGTTAAATAGATTTTGTTGAATGTCAGCTAAGGTTTCTTGGATGTGAGATTCTAAGTTTACAATGGATACTGTTTGTTTTTCTCCTGTATCTCTGCGGACAAGTACAACTTGCTTCTGTTCGATATCTCGTGGTCCCACTTCAAGTCGGAGCGGAATTCCCTTCATTTCATACTCATTGAACTTCCAGCCTGGTTTTTTATCGCTTGCGTCAATTCCTGCCCGAATGCTACCTGAAAGCTTTTCTTTCAAATCGTATGCAAAATCCAGTACACCTTCTTTGTGATGAGCGATCGGCACGATCATCAGCTGTGTTGGTGCGATTTTAGGCGGGACGACTAGCCCTCGGTCATCACCGTGGACCATAATCATTGCACCGATAATACGCGTAGTAAAGCCCCAGGAAGTTTGTTGTACGGTCTGCAGCTTGCCTTCTCTGTTCGTGAACTCAATGCCGAATGCTTTTGCGAATCCGTCACCCAGGTGATGAGAAGTTCCTGACTGCAACGCTTTCCCGTCATGCATCAGACTTTCAATCGTATACGTATATTTAGCTCCAGCGAATTTTTCTTTCTCTGTTTTTTGTCCTTTGACGACCGGTATAGCTAGATACTCTTCGCAAAGTTCGGCGTAAACATGAAGCATACGCACCGTTTCTTCATGCGCGTCCTCATCTGTTTCATGACACGTGTGGCCTTCTTGCCAAAGGAACTCTAGCGTACGAAGGAAAGGACGCGTCGTTTTTTCCCACCTAACCACGTTCGACCATTGGTTATAAAGCTTAGGGAGATCTCGGTAGGAATGAATGACGTTTTTAAAATGTTCGGCAAAAAGAACTTCAGAAGTCGGCCGAACACAAAGACGCTCTGTCAGCTTCTCTTCCCCACCATGTGTCACCCATGCTACTTCAGGCGCAAAGCCTTCTATATGGTCTTTTTCCTTTTGCAAAAGACTCTCTGGAATAAAGAGCGGCATATAAACATTCTCATGCCCTGTTTCTTTGATTCGTTTATCCAGTTGTTTCTGGATGTTTTCCCAGATCGCATACCCGTACGGTCTTATGATCATAGACCCGCGAACACTCGAGTAATCGATCAGTTCCGCTTTTGTAACAACATCTGTATACCACTGTGCAAAATCCTCATCCATGTTTGTTACATCTCTTACAAATTCCTTTGCCATTAGATGCACCCCGCTTTTTTTAGTAAATAAAAAAAGCTATGCCTGTCTTAGGGACCATTTTGCCATGGCGGTACCACCCTAATTCAAAGCATAGCTTTACACTCTTTCATGATAACGGTTTTGAACCGCTGATCTCTTCCACTAAAATCGGAGTCAGAACTCAGAGGCAGGTTCGATTGGTTGTCAGCAGGAACCTCTCAGCAAACAGCTCCCTCTCTGAAGAAGACAAGATCAATGTACTAACCCTCATCAATGTTTCGAGTTTGTTTTTTCAAAATTATAGAGGAAACTGCCATGAACTGTCAATTCCTGTTTTAAATCGTTTGTTCTGGAGAGATGTTGCTTGGGTTCAAAATTCATGAAAAAGCCTGAAATCCTTGTGGATGGATTTCAGGCTTTCTTTAATCAAAGGGGTGTGCACCCCACAAATACAAATCGGGGTGATTTGTATTTGTCTGGGGTCAGACCCCTACTTTTGTACTAGACCCACCACATCTCGGCAGGCTGTTCAGAGATAAGAATCGACTGCAGGTTCTTTACAGCGCGAGTGAAGCCTTCTTCGATCGACATGATCGGATCTTCGTGTTCGATGCTCACTACATAATCGTAGCCATACGTACGAAGCGCACTCATCATGTCTGACCAATCCTGAACAGAGTGACCGCAACCTACTGAACGGAAACTCCATGCACGGTTTTGAACAGCACCGTATGGCTGCATATCCGTTAAGCCGTACATGTTGATGTTGTCTTGATCTAAATACGTATCCTTCGCATGGAAATGATGGAGTGCTCCAGCTTTACCTAAGATCTTGATTGCCGCGACAGGATCGATTCCTTGCCACCATAAGTGAGAAGGATCAAGGTTCGCACCAATCGCATCACATGTTTCTTCACGCAGTTTTAACAACGTGTAAGGTGTGTGGACTAAGAAACCGCCGTGAAGCTCTAAACCAATCTTCACACCATGTTCTTTTGCGAACTGACCCCATGTACGCCAGTAAGGAATAAGCTTCTCTTCCCATTGCCACTTCAGTACATCGCTATACTCGTTCGGCCAAGGAGATACCGGCCAGTTTGGATACTTAGCGTTTTCAGAATCTCCTGGTACGCCTGAGAAACAGTTTACAACGGGTACATTCATCAAACCAGCAAGTTCTACTGTTTTTACAAATGTATCATGAGATTCCTTCGCGAACGCTTCATCTGGAGACAACGGATTACCATGACAGCTGAACGCTGAAATCGTTAAACCGCGCTTTTCCACTTCATGCAGATATTCGTTTCGCTTGTCTTCACTCGCTAACAATTCATCCATCGGACAATGCGCGTTGCCAGGATAGTTTCCCGTTCCAATCTCAACCGCTTGAACGCCTGCCTCTTTTACATAATCAAGCATTTCTGTGAATGACTTCTGCGAAAAAAGAACTGTAAATACTCCTAGTTTCATGCTTTCTCCACTCCTTTTCCATTCTCAACAGGGACGCTTTTCCCCATCAAACTGCTTGCATAGATTGCTTCAATGACACGTGATGTGTTCATCGCTTCTACTGCTTTTACCAATGGCTCAGCTTTTCCTAGACAGCTGTCTATAAAATTCTTAGCCTGTACAATGCCAGGATCATCTTCTCCAAGAATCCAATCTGCTTTTGCAGTGGTCAACATGCCGTTCTCTGCTTTATTGACCGAAAAAGGAAATACATCCAGCCCGCCTCGGTCTCCTGAGATCCGAACCATTTCCGCATCATCAGGAATATTCGCAGCCCATGAGGTTTCAAAAAGGATCGTTCCTCCGTTCGCTAAACGAATGTAAGCTGTAACGTGGTCATCGACTTCGAACGTTTCCGCATCAAACGAACCCCATTGGTTCACTTGTTCGGCTTCCCGGCTGACCGTGTTATACGTTTGCCCCGAAACTTCACGGATTGCTGGGTTACCCAATAGCCATAACGTTAGATCTAGCAGATGGCAACCGTAATCTATTAAACTTCCTCCACCTTGAAGCTCTTTGTTCGTAAAAACTCCCCAGCCTGGCACCTTTCGTCTTCTAAGAGCCTGAACTCGGACGACAAATGGATTACCTACTTCACCTGCTTCGATGACACGTTTAGCTGCTTGGGATTCTTTCATATAACGGTAATGGTACGCGATAGAAAGAACTTTTCCAGAACGTTTTTCAGCTTCTATCATCTCTTCGCATTCCTCAACCGTCATCGCCATCGGTTTTTCACATAGAACGTGTTTTCCAGCATCGAGAGCCGCAACCGTTATTTCTCTATGAAACTTGTTTGGCGTACAAATGACAACAGCATCTACGTGCGGCCACATCTCTTGATACGTTGTAAAATAATTCGGTACGTGAAATTTTTCAGCAACAGATTTAGCCACTTCTACATTGACATCACTGATCGCAGTAATTTCTGCTTGATCTCCAAGTTGTTGAAAAGCGGGGATATGACGGCCTTGTGCGATGCCGCCAGCCCCGATTATACCCACTCTTAATTTCATGCGTGTACTCCTGTTCTTACTTTTTCGATCGTCTTCTTCTCATTGGATTCTAAGGCTGCTAGGATGACAGCTAGTGAACGCTTACCTTCTTCGCCTGTGATAAGCGGAGATTCACCTGATTCAACCGCTTCAATAAAATGATCAACAACATGGGAGTTTGATTGATTTTCATTCGTTTGGATCGCACCAAGCTCATAACGAACGATTGATCCGTTCGTGTATTGTGCGACAAGAGAATATTGAGGATCATCTTCAAGGCGAAGAATTCCCTTTTCTCCATAGATGATCGTTGAGTTGTCTTCTTTTGCCGTGTACGACCAGCTCGCAGCAAGTGTTCCAATAATGCCGCTGTCTGTTTTCAACACACAAACGGCAGTGTCATCAACGGTAGCAAATTCTTTTGCACTTGTTTCCACGAACGCTCCAACTTCAGCGATCTCTTCTCCAAGGATATAACGGATCAAATCTGTTTTATGAACACCTAGATCACCCATTGCGCCGATAAATGCTTCATCTTTCTTAAAGAACCAGCTGTTCTTTCCATCAACACTCCACGCTTCAGGTCCAGGGTGCCCGAATGCTGTGCGGAAGCTGTACACTTTTCCAAGCTCTCCGCTCGCAATGATCTCACGCGCTTTTTGGTGCGCTGGAACAAAACGCTGGTTATGTCCAATCATGAGAGTCTTGCCGCTTTGTTCCGCTGCTTCGATCATCTCTTCTGCTTCTTCTAGAGAAGTAGCCATCGGCTTTTCACATAATACGTGCTTCCCTGCTTTTAGCGCAGCCACGGATACAGGGGCATGCAGGTAGTTTGGTGTGCAAACACTTACCGCTTCTACCTCATCAAATGCAAGCAGTTCATTATAGTCCGTATAGATCTTTCCGCCATAAACAGCTTGTGCCGCCTCTGCGCGTTCTTTTACAACATCACATACAGCCACGATCTCAACATCCTGGTTTGCTGCATATTCCGGCAAGTGGCGGTGATTAGCAATACTTCCACATCCGATAATTCCAACTTTTACTGTCATTTTTACTTCCTCCTCATGATTGGTTATTTTATAGAAAACAATTTTGATGTGCTTGAATAGTGCAATCAAGCCTCTTCCGCAAAGCTCAACTCTCTTGCTATCAAATACTTATAACAATAACTGATTGATGTTCGTTTCTTTCACATCATTGAAAAGTTGAGTGCAAGGTGCGAGACTCCAGCGGGATCAACGGGACAGGTGAGACCGATCAATGTCGCAAAGCGACGAGTGGGCTCACCGCACGCCCCGCGGAAAGCGAGTATCCTGCAACGGAGATCCACTATCTTCACTCACCAGTTTTTTCCGAAAAAAGCCTTTAAATGAATTACTTCGCTCCAATTGCTTCAAGCGGTTTTGCGTTTCCGTACACAGGAGCTTGGCTTCCAGATGGAGCTAAGAATGATACAGCATTCGTGATTACAGTTTGAACATCTTTGTTGTAGTAAGTCGGGTAAGTCTCATGCCCTGGACGGAAGTAGAAGACCTTCCCTTTTCCACGATTGTAAACACATCCTGAACGGAACACTTCTCCTCCTTCAAACCAGCTAACAAATACAAGATCATCTGGAGCCGGGATATCAAAATGCTCGCCATACATCTCTTCTTTTTCAAGTTCGATGTACTCTCCAAGACCGTTTGCTACAGGATGGCTAGGGTTCACGATCCAAATGCGTTCCTTTTCGTCAGCTTCACGCCACTTTAAGTCACATGATGTACCCATTAACTTTTTGAAGATTTTAGAAAAATGACCGGAATGAAGGATTAAGAGACCCATTCCATCCAATACTCGCTGCTGGACTTTATTCACGATCGCATCATCCACTTCGTCATGGGCTAGGTGTCCCCACCATACAAGTACATCTGTCTGGTTTAATACTTCCTCTGTAAGACCGTGCTCAGGCTCATCCAACGTTGCTGTCTTCACATCGTGTCCTGCGTTCTCTAAAAACTCAGCGATCGCACCGTGAATTCCTTTTGGATAGATTTCTTGCACTGTCGGGTTCTTCTGCTCGTGGCGGTTTTCATTCCATACTGTAACTTTAATCATTGTGTATGCCTCCTATATGTTGTGTAAGCGTTTTACGTAAACGTTTACTCTTTTAATAAAATAAAATGAAGCAATGGTGCTTCCGTTTTTTACTTGTTGCGTAAATCACAGACTGACTGCCTTTCTACAATTGTAAATGGCATAAAACGGCTTTCTGCTTCTTTTTCTTCACCTTTAATCAATTTTACTAAAATCTCGCCTGCTGTTTGTCCCATATCTTTTAAGGGCTGTGAGACAGTGGTCAGCCCCGGGTAACACATTTCTGCAAACTTCAGATTATCATACCCGATGATCGACAGTTCTTCCGGCACTTTTATGCCAAGCTGATGCGCAGCGGTCATCGCCCCTATCGCCACCTCGTCACTTACCGCAAACAGAGCAGTCATATTGGGCAGCTGTTTTAGCAGCACAGGCAATGACTCTTTTCCATTTTGAAAACGATAGCCTTCACTGATCGTGATGTGTTTTTCTGAATAAGGCAGCGAATGTTTTTGAAGAGCTTCCTTAAAGCCTTTCAAACGGGGAATTCCCGCAATCGGATCATTCGTTTTGCCGCCTATCATTCCGATCATTTTATGTCCATTTGTTATCAGATACTCAGTTGCTCGAAAAGCACCTTCAAAATCGTTTACGCGGACGAAAGGAAGATCGAACTCGGAAGAAGCAGTTGAGACAAGCACGACTGGAACTTTCATCTCTTGAAAAATTTTATAATATTCTTCCTTCACGACTTCTGAGGCAAAGATGATGCCGTCTACCCGTTTTTCCTGCAATAACCGCAAATATTTAACTGTCCGCTTTCCGCTGGAAGCCGTATTGCAGACGATGACACTGAATCCGGCATCGTGAGCGGCATTCTCAACACCTTCAAGCACTTCTGAAGAAAGCATACCGGACACATCAGGAAACAGGACACCAATGGTTTGGGTTCTTTTATTAATCAGTCCTCGGGCAATGGCGTTCGGCTGATAGCCTAAGGCCTCAATAGCTTCTTGCACTTTTTTCTTTGTGTCCTCCGAATAGCCTGGCAGCCCGTTAACGATCCTGGAGACCGTTGCAATTGAAACATTTGCATACTTGGCTACATCTTTTATTGTCGGATTCAAAACATCTACCTGCTTTCTTTTACGTAAACGTTTACATTTACACTTCCAATCTATCAGCGCTCTATTAAATTGTCAATTATTATTTCAATAAAAAAAGATTACAGTTATTAAAAAAGGGAAAAGAATACTAATACGAAATGGAGGTCACAATTTATGTGGTATCAGCACTCATTTTTTAAATACGGGGCAGGTGCCGTACTTGTTCTCACAATCTTATATTTATTAGGGAAAATCGATTACCTCATTGACTTCCTGTATCTTGTCATCTCCAGTGTTTTCTTTCCATTGTTTATCGCAGGGTTACTCTATTACTTGCTTCGCCCTGTAATTCGTTTTTTGATTAAAAAGAGGGTTCCTAAATTCCTTGCAATCTTTCTTGTCATGATGGGATTAATTTTAATTTTCTCAGGAATATCCAGCTTTGCGATCCCTGTTGTCGCGGATCAGTTAACGAACATAACGGATGACTTTCCTAAAAAAATCGGAGAAGCTACTGAAAAAACTGGAAAGATGGTTACAGGCCAAAAAAAATCATTCATCGACAGTACACAGGTAGCAAAACTGGCAACCGAACGCCTCGAAAAGTTCACGAGCACCATCTCTAAAGATGTAATCGCGCTGGTCACGACTTTAACAAATGTTGCACTTGTTCTGTTGGTGGTGCCGTTTATCCTATTTTATCTCTTGCTTGATGACAAAAAGTTTTTTAATTATTTTCTGAGAATCGTACCTCGTCATATGGAACATGATGTAGCCTGTATTTTGCGTGATATCGATTCTACGCTGTCTTCTTATATTAAAGGACAAGTTTTGGTCGCCCTATTCGTCGGAGTCTTTATGTATGCCGGCTATATGTTCATCGGCTTAAAGTTTGCACTCGTACTCGCACTTTTTGCGGTTGTGACGAATGTGATTCCATTCCTTGGACCCTTCATCGGGGTTTTCCCTGCCCTTTTGATCGGACTCATTCAAGATCCGATGATGGCGGTAAAAGTAGCGGTAGTCACGCTAGTTGTTCAACAGGTTGAAGGAAATATCCTTTCTCCTCAGATCATGGGCAAACAGCTCCATATACATCCGCTAACCATCATTTTAATCGTACTGATGGCAGGTGCTGCATTTGGATTTATCGGTTTGCTGCTCGCTATTCCGACTTATGCGGTTATCAAAACGCTTATCAGTAACCTATACCGTATTTACTTGCTATACAATCCGCCCGAAACAAGAAGTGATTTGCTCTGAAAGGAGAGCCAATTTTGACTGAAAAGCAGCCATTCGTTAAGAAAGAAACTAAAATGGATAAGATCAGGAACCTTTTTGAATCTTTCCGCCCCTGGATCCATCGTTTTGCTAAAATCGGTTATCTGTCAAAAGGAATCGTGTATGTGGTTATTGGCGTACTTGCACTGATTACTTCAACCGGTAATCGTTTTTATGAAGCAAGTTCTCAGGGAGCACTTTACACGATTGCCAAGCAGCCTTTCGGGCCAGCCTTATTGATTGTACTTGCCCTAGGCTTAAGTGCCTTTGCGTTCTGGCAGGTCATAAAAGCGATCTTTGACCCCGAATGTGTCCACCATAGCTGGAAAAGATGGTTCAATAGAATCGGGTTTCTTTTTATCGCAGGCGTTTATACGGCAATGTGTATCAGTGCGTTACGTATTCTTTTTCGCGCAAGAAGTGAATCATCCGATGAAAAGTACCAGACGTTGTCCGCTCAAATGCTCGAACAGCCTTTCGGACAGATCCTCATTGCCATTGCGGGACTCGTATTTGGCATCACCGGTTTCACTTTCATGTTCAGAGCGATTTCCGGCAGGTTTAAAAAAGAGTTGAAGAAAAACGAGATGAACAAAGAGGAATGGAAATGGAGCGGCTATATCGGCATGTTCGGAATTGCCGCACGCGGGATCGTATTTATGATCATCGCCTTCTTTCTTATCCGCACCGCTATTTATGTGAATCCTGAAGAAACAAAAGGGCTCGACGGCGCCCTGCTTGAACTTTCGAACCAGCCATTCGGTCCCATTCTTCTCGCAATCGTTGCGTTAGGTTTTATCGCTTATGGCGTGTTCATGTTTGCAAACGCTAAGTATCATAGGTTAAATAATGAATAATAAAATCCTTGCCGACAGGGGGCAAGGATTTTTGTTTTGATAAGGGAACATTGCAGGAAATTGTAGGGGGTCTGTCCCGGGACAGACCCCCTACAATTTTCATTCTTTAGACCACTTCTCTAGCGTGCGGTCTGATGGCAGCATCACAGTCAACAGGCCTAACAAAGGCAAAAGGCTCACGAGCATCATCGTGTACGAAATGCTAGTAACATCAGCTACCTTCCCGAGCACAACAGAACCTAGTGCCCCCATTCCGAAGGCAAGCCCGACAATAAGTCCAGAAACCATTCCAATCCTTCCCGGCACTAATTCTTGTGCATAAACCACTGTTACAGAAAAACTTGTGTTTAAGATAAAACCGATTATGAAAAATAAAGGTGCTACAGCCCATAATCCAACATGAGGCAAAAGAAGGGCAAGCGGTGCCGTTCCGATCATCGACCAAAATATCATGTTCCTCTTTCCTAAACGGTCTGAAATCGGCCCGCCGAAGAATGTACCGAGCACGCCTGACGCCATGAATACGAATAAATAAATTTGTGCCTGGCGGATCGTCAGCCCGTAATCCTGAATCAGATAGAACTGGTAGTAGTTGCCGATTCCTGAGAAATACCATGAGCGACCGAAAACAAGGAATACAAGCAGTGCCATCGCCATAATGACTTGTTTTTTACGCTTTTTATCAATCGCTTTTTTCTCACCGGTTTGTTTTTTGACTCTCGGAAAATGAACAAGCTGTCTTGAGTACCATCCGGAGACATAAAACAGAACAAAAATAGCTATCGCCGCCAGCGATGTAAACCAAACGGCTCCAAACTGGCCAAGCGGAACAAAAACGAGTGCCGTCATTACTGGGGCCAATGAAGTTCCTGTGTTTCCTCCAACTTGGTAAATGGACTGTGCAAGCCCGCGCTGATTCCCTGCTGCCATATAAGCAACGCGGGAACCTTCTGGATGAAATACCGCAGATCCGAGTCCGATCCCAATAACAGAGATGATGATCAGATAAAACGAATCAGCAAACGCAATACCGAGCATCCCTATTAAACTAGCCATCATTCCAAATGGCAGCAGATAGGGAGAAGTCGATTTATCCGTATACCAGCCGACGACCGGTTGCATGACAGATGAAGTAATGTTGAGTGTGAAGGCAATCCACCCCAGCTGTGTAAAAGTAAGCCCCATCGATTTCTCCAGGATCGGAAAAATCGCAGGAATCACAGCCTGCATCGAGTCATTTAACAAGTGGACAAAACTAATAGCAAATAAAATTGAATAAATGGTCTTTTGCTGTGAAGACGCTATGCCTGACGCCTTCTCAGTTGTTGTGGCCATGCAGCATTCCTTCTTTCTTATATCGTAAACTTCCAAACTATGTATCTTTTCAATAGATTACCACAACCAACAAGCCCATTTCTAAAATCGCGATTTTCGACACGTACTATCGAGCAAACCTCCTAGCGTAAAACAAGAATATGGACGTGGGAAATAAATTGTTTGGGGTCAGACCCCATTTCCCAAATAGAAAAGCCAGCTCGGGGCGAGCTGGCTTTTCTTCTTTAGCTTCTAAGATCTTCTGGTTCATTCTAGAGATTTTCTCGTTCATTCTTAACCTCTTCAATCACTCTAAATCTTCTCGATAACTTTATCGATAATTCCATATTTTAAGGCTTCTTCTGCTGACATGAAAAAGTCGCGATCTGTGTCTTTTTCTACTTTTTCAATCGGCTGACCGGAGCGCTCTGAGATGATTTTATTCAAGAGCTCGCGGGTTTGCAGAATTCGTTTTGCGTGGATGGCCATGTCCGCAGCCTGCCCTTGTGTCCCGCCTAGTGGCTGATGAATCATGACTTCAGCGTTCGGTAGTGCATAACGCTTTCCTTTTGCTCCTGCCACTAAAAGAACTGCTCCCATCGATGCTGCCATTCCGATACAGATCGTGGATACGTCAGGTTTGATAAATTGAATCGTGTCATAGATCGCCAGTCCAGCCGTCACTGAACCTCCTGGTGAATTGATGTAGATGGAAATGTCCTTTTCCGGATCCTCAGCTGCGAGGAAAAGAAGCTGTGCGACGACCGAGTTTGCAACATTATCATCAATGGCACTTCCGAGCATAATGATGCGGTCTTTTAACAGTCTTGAATAAATATCATACGAACGCTCACCGCGGTTCGTGGATTCTACAACCATAGGAATTAAGTTCATCTCTTTTCCCTCCTGATTATGCCGCGATTGCCATCGGGCTCTTGTTTGTTGACTGTGGAACATGTATTTTACCGAATCCAGATGTAATAAAGATAATCTTCGCGGGCTGCTGCTGATCATCAGCACCCTCAACCTGGACTTCTTTTTTCATCGGGATCGTGTTCGCCTCTTCTGTCACCTGATCTGTCCTAATAGGTGTAACTGTGCTCTTTTGTTCCTCTTTCACGCTGTGCCGCCTCCTTCAGGTTTTGGGTACATCGCCATTGAAACATGATACGTTCGTGACTTTCCTTGCTCTGGATCATGGTGTTTTTTTATCAGTTCAGAAAGCATGTTAGCATAATCTTGTAAAAAAGCTTGTCGTTCTTCAACGCCTTTAAGTGAGAGTTCCATCTCCAACACCGCACTCGGTATTTCCTCGTTCTCCGCTTCTTCCATAAGAGAAACAGTGTCACGCTTTATTTTCTCCGTTAAAGATAAGACGTGAGCGAGCGCAGTCTGATCCTTTAATTTTCGGACCGTTTCTTGTGACAGACCAAGTGAATCCGATAACAGAAAAGTCTTTCCTGCACTTCTATAAAGAACTTCTACAAGGTTTCTTACATTCCTTGTGCCTGCCCGCATAACAAGACCAACTTTTTCAAGTGTCTTTAAATGGTAATTCACTTTCTGAGCGGAATCATTCATCACTTTTGATAATTCTGTCGCCGATCTCGGTTCCTTCAATAAGCTTATGATCTCTGACCGGACAGGATGTAAAAGTGCTGCAGCCTGTTCTGGCTCTGTAACGACAAACGTTTCTGGTACGGTTTGATTCCTATTCACCCACATCACCTCACTTTTTAGTCATACTCTCCACATAAAAAATATATTTTACGTAAAATTATTTTATTACGTTAGGCTTCATTATGTCAAAGATTTACTTAAAATATACTTTTGCCTATTCATTAAAAAGCAGACTGTCGTTCCCGATCAGTCTGCTTTCTCCATATTTTCAAGTTTTTTAAGCAACCTAGGTTCCCTCTGGGTCAGTGACTCCATTATCGTTATTCAAAAATCAGGCGTCTTGAACATAAAGTAAAACATTTTACCTTTATACTAGCGGTATAACACCAAGAATTAAGAAGATTACAACCATTCCAACGTTGAACCAAAATTCTGTTTTTTGTTTAAATATCTTACGTTCCACTGCACGGAATATGAAGATCGTCATTAAGATCGAAAAAAGAACAGTAGGGTTCTCCCAATACTTGCCGTTATAAATCGCAAGCAACAGCCCCATGAAGATAAGCAGCATTTCAGCATAAACCCACTTTTTCGGTCGTTTTTTCATTGATAAAAGGCCCCCTTTTCCACCGGGTGATAGTACTCAGTGTACGGGATGAAGGCCTATTCTGTGCATGATCTTATGCAGATTTTCCGGGCGGTACTGCACGTAGTTTTACGTATGTGTTCTTTGTAATCAATCGGAGGATCACCAAACCGATGATTCCACCCGCGACTGAGCTTGTGAGAAACGGAAGAACGAAGAAGAATGCACCTGTTTTCGATCCTAAGAAAAAGGTTGCGACTGGAACAGTTAAAAGTGCACCGATCATACCTGTTCCGATCCACTCACCTGCCGCTGCTGCCCCATACATCTTAAATCTTTTATAAAAATAGCCCGCTAATAACGCGCCGATCATCCCACCTGGAAAAGCAAGCAGTGATCCAACTCCGAATAAATTACGCAAAAGGCCGATAGCGAACGCAACAAGGAGAGCAGGTATTGGACCTAAAGTTACACCCGCGATGACATTTATCGCATGCTGAACCGGAAATGCTTTTGCAACACCTGCTGGAAACCATAATAGATGGGAAGTCAGTGTTCCTATTGAAACAAACATGGCCATAACCGTCAGCTTCAAAACGGAAATCTTCACTTACAATCCCCTCTTTGCTTCCAGTATATCGAATAATAATTCACGACACGCTTTTTTAGGATCTTCTGCTTGACTGATCGCTGAAATGATTGCCGCTCCATCAGCACCCGCTTCAATCACAGCTTTAGTGTTTTCGAGAGAGATTCCGCCAATGCCTACAATAGGTACAGCAATCCCGTTTGCTCTCAGCATCTTTATAAATTCTGGTCCGACAGGTTCCTGTGCATCTGGTTTGGTAACCGTTGCATAGACCGGGCCAGCCCCGATATAGTCTGCTCCATGGTCAACAGCATTTATGGCTTCAGCAAGAGTATGCGTGGAAACACCGAGAACCTTCCCTTCTGTCTCTTTGCGTATAAAAGCTAAACTGCCATCGGTCTGGCCAACATGAAGACCATCTGCATCAACTTGTTTCATCAGTTCCAGATCATCGTTCACGATAAAAAGCACACCATGATCCCGGCAGATCTTTTTAGCCCTCTTAGCCATTTCTAACCGTTTTTCACCCCTTAAAGCATTTGCCCCTTTTTCACGGTATTGAAAAGTCGTGACACCGCCTTTAACCGCTTGAACAAGGATGTCGCGAAAGGATTCCGGCGATTGACAGTTCGTTGTCCCTGCTACAAAGTAGAGTGATAGCTTATGTGCGAGGTTCACTTGTGAGAGTGCCGTCATGTGTTTACACCTCTTTCGGCTTCTGTTCTGTGCTCTGACCAGTTGATCTTTTCCTCCCAGATGGATTTCGTCGTTTCTAATAAAAAGAGTTCGTCCAACAGCTTGGTTTGAAAGCTCCCCGGTCCTCTAGATGTTTTGACAGATTCCTCTGCCGCTTTCGTAAGCATCAGAAGAGCAAGTGCAGTTCGTTCGACTAAAGACAGATTCTGTGCGGCATTACCTGTTTGATTAGCTTGGTACAACGCAATCATTGATGTAGCAAAGCATCCCGTTCCAGTTACTCTAGAGAGCATCGGGTGTCCATGTGAAAGCTCTATGACTATCTCCCCATCAGAAACGATATCCTTCTCACCTGTCATCGCAATGATGCATCCTGTCTGTTTAGCAGCAGCTATGGCGAGTTGGTACATATCACCTTGAGAAGCGTCGAGCTCTCCGTCTGCTCCACGGCCATCCCATCCTTCACCAGCGAGAAACTTCATCTCTGCCGCATTCCCGCAAATTGTCAGAATTGTTTGGGGACTGACCCCCTTCAATTCTGAATATTCTAACAATAATCCTTTAATCACTTCATGGCGGAATGCGGACAAACCTACGCCTACGGGATCGAGTACCACCGGCACCCCACTGTACATCGCTTTTCTTAGCGCGAGTTTCATAGACTTCGCTGAAGCTTCTTCCAAAGTTCCGATGTTAAGGACGAGGGCATCTGACACCGCTACCGCGTCCTCAACTTCCAAAGCGTCATGGACCATCATCGGACTTCCGCCTGCAGCTAATACACCGTTAGCAAGAAAGTTCATCGTTACGTGATTCGTGATATGGTGGACCAATGGCCGCGCTTCTCTTACCTGTTCAACGAATGATTTCCATTCTTGTAATCTAGAGTTGTTCATGAAGAATCCTCCTATAAGCAAAGTGATTAACCGGTCCATGTCCTGAACCGACATCGATACCATGTGCAATTGCTATTTGAATAAAGTTTTTGGCATTCTGCACAGCACTTTCAATCGTTTTTCCGTAAGCTAATTCAGCTGTCAATGCAGCGGATAAAGTACAGCCTGTACCATGAGTGTTTTTTGTATATACGCGTTGATCAACAAGCTCCCAAATCTTATCACCGTTGGAAACAAGATCGGTGACAAGCTCCTCTTCCAGATGTCCGCCTTTAATGACCACACAATCAGCACCTTTATCTAACAAGATGCGAGCTGCTTCCCGTCCTGCTTCATCATTCGTAATTTCCATTCCTGTAAGTGCTTCAGCTTCAGGAACATTCGGTGTAATTACTTTTGCTAGTGGCAGCATATGTTTTTTCATCGCTTCTAGAGCTTCGTTTCCCAAAAGGGTCGCTCCGCCTTTTGCGACCATTACAGGATCCACGACGAGGTTGTTCCATCCAAACTTTTCAATATAATAAGCCGTTCTCTCAATGTATTCTCCTGAAAAGAGCATTCCTGTTTTTACCGCATCCGGCTTAAGATCGCTTCCGATCGAAATAAGTTGCTGTTCTAGTCCAGCAAGAGGAACAGGGTACACTCCTTGGACACCCTGCGTATTTTGTGCTGTAACAGCAGTAAGAACAGACATACCATATACGCCAAATTCCTGGAATGTCTTCAAATCTGCTTGAATGCCAGCTCCTCCACCACTGTCAGAACCTGCGATTGTCAGTGCTTTACAAACTTTAATCAATTGTCCCATCACATTTCCCTCCTAAAACGTAAAACAAAAAAGCCACCCGCAAATGATAAGCGGGTGGCTATTACGATTGTAGAAAGTAATGGACCACACCGCTTCCCTACGCCAGTATTAACCGGATCAGGTTCAAAGGGTCGAAGGCTAGTACCTTCTCTCAGCTTACGAATATAAGCACCCCTAGCGAAAATGACCATATTGAGTTAACACAATCCTACTCACATTCAAGCTAAAAAGTCAACGATTTTTTAGATTATGTGTTTCTTCGTGTTTAAGCCTTTATAAATACGGGGAAATAGTAAGTAACACAATATAAACACATAAATAACACAAAATTATAACGTTTGTCACGCATGAGAAATACTACCGAAATCATGAGTCGAATTATTAAGAAATTTACCAAAAGGTGGTGAAAATACAGTACATTAGAATGATTATCAAAAATTTATTCAGAATTTTCAAATAAAATGGTTGTCATTGGGCACCTTGCTCAGTATACTAGTAGAAACCTAGAAACATAAAAGGTGAAAATCGGATAGGGAGATAATTTCAAGGAGGGAAACAGGATGAAAGACAAAAACACTTCTTATAACAAAAACCAAAATGAGATGGTTCAGTACAAACAACAAAAAAGAGACCCATTTGCCTTCAGCCTTATTGCCCAAATGGTTCTGGACGAAGCTCTTCACAAATATTACAAAGAGTTTTATGAAAAAGAAATCAACAACGCCTTGGATCAAAAAGATAAAGACCGCTTTATGAAACTAACTGAAGAATACAAAGCTTTTCTCGCTTAAGGCTTTTGGTAACGGCTGACCCTAGGAAGGTGCCGTAAAAGCCAAAACACCCTTTCAGCATCTGGACTGTAATCCATGCTGCAGAGGGTGTTTGTGACGTGCCTATTATTTAACGAATCTGACATGAACCCAAAACCAAATGACTCATTACATGAATGTCGGAGAACCCGGCTTTTTCTTTTGCCCTTTTTTCCTTCTCCATAACCAAAAGACAACAGGAATCAGTACCAGCCATAATGGTGCTAATCCGAGTACAGCAACGACGATGAACGATATCGCGGAAACAAAGAAATTCACCGTCTCCATAAAAAGCATCTTTGTTTTTTCCACGTGTTCAAATCTCCGGTCTGCAGCCTCTCTGCATTCAAGTTCTTCACTTCAAACTGAACCGTAACCGTTGAATAATCACTTTGATTTTTTAAAAACTTTAGCCTTCCTTCAATCTGTTCTATCTCCTCTTGAACCTTTGCAAGGTCTGCTGAGATCTTTAACAAGTCTTCTGTACTTTCTGCTTCTTTCATAAAAGACTCTAGTCGATCTCTTACCTGCTGCTTCGCTTTTACTCTCGAAGACAAATCCACATACTCTTCTGTTACATCCTCACCACGCACACTTTCTTGCGGTGAACCTTCACTTAAATCCTTTACTTCCTGTAAAAAAGGGCGAAACCCATTCATCGGGACACGCACAGTCATCATTCCGTTCTCAAAACCTTCTTCACCGATATTCGTGTTTGATTCAACGATATAACCGCCTTTATCCTCGACTAACTTTCGGACCGTTTCCATCGTGTTCTGCAATTTTTCTACTGAGATCTGAAGATCTGCGTTAAAGATTACTTTCCTCTGATCTTGAACGCCAGCTAGGTCTTGTGAAGCATTCTTTTCACTAGTACCTTGGCTGCACGCTCCCAATAATAATACACAGATCAATACCCACACTTTCCATACCTTCCACATCTCATATTCCCCCTTTTTGGCTTAGACGTTTTTTACAAAAAAAGGGTTCATCATACGAAAAACTACCCATTGAATGATTTTTTCTTATTCTTTTTTATGATAAAATGTTGTCTGGTGGTTTGTTGTTTGAAAAAAACCCGATTTATGCTAGTATGTACAGGATAAGTAAGTGGTTTAACTGGAGGAATAGCATGTCAATGATAGGAAGAAACGATCCGTGCTATTGTGGCAGCGGAAAAAAATATAAAAAATGTTGCTTACATAAAGAAGAGCAAACGCGAGAAGTTTCCTTTCACCAAGAAGGACTCATCAAATTTGCCCTCGAGAACTTTCAACAGGATTTAGCAGCACGTACGGCAGAGTATGTAAAACAATATCCGGTTGGCAAAGACCAGGAACAAACGTATGCGAACATTGCTGTTTGCTGGGAAGTTTTCTGTTCGAAGATAAAGGATGGAAAAACGCCTGTTGAGCTATATGTGGAAAGTGTAATGAACTCAGTGAAACCTGAAGTTGCTGAGATCTTAACCGGCTGGACAAGCACAGCGCCTTCCCTTTATAAAGTGGTTGAGCAAAAAACAGGGTTTATTTTTACAGTGAAAGACATCTGGACAGAGCAAGTATACGATGTGACGATAAACGCTGCGGATAAACCGAAGACAGAAAGCGCATTACTTGGAACGCTCGTATCGAACGGCATCAATTATGAATTTTATGTCGGCTATATCGAGATGCCGGTCTCTGAGTTGCCAGCATTAAAAGAAGCGATTGAAAAATTACAGCCATCTGCAGATGCGAAAGAGATTTTCGAAGATCAATTCCCTACTGTTCTGCAACTCTCTTTAATTGATATATCGGCAGGAATTCCGGAGCCTAAAGCAGAACCTCAGGAAGCTATCAGTGAGCAGCCTGCGGCAAACAAAGGTGCTAAAGCTTCTGAAGAATCAGCAGACAAAGAGGACAAGTACACAGCTGTAACTGAACTTGTAAAAGCCCATGCGGAAACCGAAGTGCTGAAAGAGGCTGAAAAACTTTGGGATGAATATGTCAACGAGTCAAAACCAACTATTCGCAAAGAAGAAATCTATGCTGCAGCTCTGGACTACCTCGTCTCAAAGGATATTAGAGGACTTCAATCCACACAAGCTGAAACAGCTAAGAAATACGGTGTTTCACCAGGAAGCCTTTCATCGCGCTACCGTGAAATGAAAGAACGATTAAGCGTTTAAGCGAGTATATCTTTTTCTACCGCCAGGAATCCCTGGCGGTTTTTTTATTCGAGGACATAAAAAAAGACCCCGATTGGGCCTTTTAATTTTTTTCTTTTCTCTGAAGCCAATAATAGACGGGCAGTCCAGCTAGTGTTATGAATATAGCCGTCAGACTGTCAAAAGGATTATTAATGATTGTTGCACTGACAATATACACTGAACCACTTATCGCAAAGATCGGAACTATTGGGAACAGCGGAACACTGTAAACACGCGCGTCTTTATTCCGTTTCCGAAGCTTAAATACCGCATAGAATGCAAAAATATAAAAGATATAAACAGCGAAGATCGCCATTTCGGATAGATAATCAGGATCTGTTAAAATCATCATGATGATCGCAATGACAACCTGTAAGTACGTTGCCGCAATTGGAGTACCGTACTTTTCACTAACCTTGCTGAACGTTTTCGCCAAAGGAAGCTGATTTCGTTCTGCCATAGCAAAAGGCACACGGGGAATGGTTAGAATTTTACCGTTCAAGCAGCCAAAGATCGACACCGCTATTCCGACTGCAATAAGTTTACCCCCAAGAGGACCAAAAAGTATGGTAGCCGCAGATGCCGCTGAGTTTTCACCAAGTCTCACAATTTCTGAAGCTGGGAGAATTTTCAGCAATGCAATATTAACAAGAAGATAGGCCGCCATTACAATCAATATTCCCCCAATAATCGCTTTAGGCAACGTCTTCCCTGGATTCTTCATCTCTCCCGCAACAAATCCAACCATCAGCCACCCATCATAAGCAAAAAGGGTCGCTAAAATTGCTGCTCCCATGCTGATCTCAACAAAAGAGCCGCTTGATGCACTTAAGATCTGTTCGTTTCCGTTAGTTATTCCAAATATAATGATTAAAGCAATCGGAACAAGTTTCCCGATCGTGAACAGATTCTGTACGAACCCTCCGTATTTTGTTCCAAAGTTATTTATAATGGTAAGAAAAAGTACCGTTCCGATGCCGACCCAAGGGCCAAACGATTTTTCCCATGAAAAAAGATTTGCTAACAGTGACCCGAAGTACAAGCCAAGTGCACCGATCACAGCCGGTCCATAGATGACAGTTTGAACCCAGCCGCTCAAATAGCCCCAAAGCTTCCCATACACTTCTTCCATATATACATAAAGGCCGCCTGTTTTCGGAATTTGTGTTGCAACTTCTGCGATCGTTAACCCGCCAGCAAGCGTGATAAGCCCTCCAAGAGCCCATGCCAACAATGCAAGGTTTGAATTTCCGGTGTATTCAAGCACACTTCCAGGCTTCATAAAGATTCCTGACCCAATTACCGTTCCAATAACGATGGACATGGCTACAGAAAGCCCGATGTCTTTTTTCAATGCTGCTTCTTGATTCATGCTGTGTCCACTCCTTAGAAAACGTTTGTCCATCTGAAAAAAACTAATGTCACTGTAACATAAACATGTAAGAAATGTCACTGCTTTCCAAAATAGACGTGCAATTCAGTTTTTTTGAGGAAGTTTTCTTCTGTTTAGGAGTGGTTTACAGTGTTAATTCAGTTCATTTCTTCTTCTAAGCTGCTTTTTAATGAATACCCTTTCCATGATTTCATTTAGCTGCTTTTCATACGCCACTTTTTTCTCTAAATTTTCTTCGGATCCGATTTTCTTTTTCAGTTCACGGATTTTTAATTTTTCCTCTGAAGAAAAATGCGAAGAATGAAGCAATCGTTACACCTCATTTCACGAAACTAATCTTATTAAGAGTTTAAGGAATTCGTGTATAGCAAGCATTAAATGTGTCAGAAAACCTTCCACTTTTTCTCTTACTGGTTAGCGTATCTTTCATGATTATTAATCATCAAAAAGACCCTCGATTCAGGGTCTTTTTGATGGTTTCAATTGATTATTCTGCTTTTTCCGTTCCATTTTTTTCAGTATTTGCGATAATCACTTTAACACCTTGCTGCTTGATTGCGTCTAGATGTTCTCGTGATGATTCGCCATCGGTTATAACAGCCGCCAGATTTGAAACCGGTCCAACATTCGCAAACGCATGAACTCCGATTTTATTGTGCGTAAATAGACCAATGCTCTTTTTTGATACAGTCCCAACTGCCTTCATGAAAGCAGCCGCTTCAGGGGTAGCTGTACTTATTCCTCGCTCAGAAATTCCTCCGCCTGTGACGAATGTAAGATCAAATGAATAGTGACTGACGAGCTGAATTGCAAGAGCATCCGTCATATTGCCAGAATTCTTTACTTTTCCACCAATTACATATAGATCGATATTCTCCTGCTCTCGAAGGGCATCCGCGATTTTTAAAGAATTTGTAACGACAGTAAGTGGAACAGAAGGCAAATACTTGAGCAGAACATAATGGATCGCCGCTCCACCGATAAAAAGGGTGTCTCCCGCTTGAATCCATTTTGCCGCTTCTTTCACGATAGCATTTTCATGCATGGTCCCTTCTGTGTAACGCTCGGTTGGAGCAATAGGTCCCTTCTTCACTTTTGTCACAGGTATGGCACCGCCATGGGTACGTTTAACGAGTCCTTTATCTTCTAATGTAGATAGATCGCGTCGTATCGAGTCAATTGAAACTTGAAGCGCATCTGATAATTCTTTTGCAAGAACCCGGCCCTCTTTCTTTAACACTTCTAAGATCTTTTCTCTTCTTTCTTCAGAAAACATAGTGTTCCTCCGTTACTTCTTATTTCCACGTGGTCTTCTAATCATATGCAGGATTGTGCTTGTTTGTTACCACATTTTTTGCATGTTTTTTCCTGTTTTTTCTTGTTTTGTACCACTCAAGATTCTGATGGATCACTTATAAACATATCTCTGCCTTTTAAATTAAAAAAAGAGCCCTTATTTAAAACAGGGCTCATAGAACTTAACCTTGGATGACTTCCTGGGATTTATTATCTCGTTTCGAACCATCAATCATAAGGAAAATAGCGGAAAGTATGTGCAATACCATACCAACAAAAGGAATCCATCCTAAACAGGAGGTTATTATCCCTAGGACACTACCGGTAAATGGACCACCGTCTCGTTTCGTTAGAACCAGTGTGACGATATGTAGCACGAGCATAATAGCCAAAGGGGTCCAAAGCAAACTCACCACAATCGTTCCACCAAGTACCGGTATACCCAGCAAAGCTTCAAGTCCCCCGGTGATCCATTTTAAAATCCGTGAAGCTGACATAGCAACACCTCCATAAAATATGAACAGTCTTATTAAATATAATCCCACTTCCTTAAATTATTCTTATTTTATGGTGCCGCCACATACTAATAAGAGGTTTTAAATGGGTTGGTATGAAAAACAAGCAAAAACAAGCATGATAAGAATACCTGTTTATGCTTGTGTATATAGTTGAATATATTTAGAGAATGATAAACACATAATTTTGAACGATCATCACATAAAAATCTCGCTAAATCACATAATTTCCCTATATTATACATAATGTCCTCCTGACAAATACAAATCCAGTAGATTTGTATTTGTCTGGGGTCAGACCCCCCCTGCTCTAATCTTCCACCTTGATCAGGAAGAGGCGTTCATGGAAACGGCCGTGCTTTCTCGCTTTCTCCTGCCTGATTTCATCCAGTTCCCTTAAAGAGAGGTGATGCACTTTTGTGAGCGAGATCAAAATCTCAAACAAACCTGCAAGCTCTTCTGCCGCATCACTCTCACTTTCTGCTTCTCTGTACTCCTTTACACTCTCAGCAAGTTTCTTCTTTAACTCACTTTCAAACTCTTTATCTCCCAGAATGCGGAACGTCCCCTTTTTCCCCGCGAGTTCAAGCAATTCCGGTATCTTATCACGGACTAATTTATTGTAATACGCCATCGACCTTTTTCCCTTCCAGCAAAATCGGTTATTAACATCTAACATTTAAAATAGTGAACAGTGCATTAATTGTATTCATCTTTCCAGCTTTTTAGCAGATACCACAGTTAAAAAAATTAATGCGATCAGTCCGAAAACTGGATACAAATAATGCAGCAGTTCGGCATATCCAACCTGGCTCAGCAAATAGCTTCCAACCATCAAGGAAATGAGTATGGCATGACTTGATAGTCTTATATTCTTTCTAAGGGAACCCGCAAGACCAAATAAGTTTCCAATCAATGTCGAGAAGATCTCACCATAGATGACAAGTACAAAAAAGTAATGCACCACGATTCCGAGACCGCCAACGATTTCTGCGATCGGAATTTCATAACTAAGTACACGCGGAACCGAATATAGGACATAATGGCTGTTTAACAAAATAAACGTGAGACCGAGTCCTCCTATGAATCCCCCCCATTTGATCACAGATTCATCTGCGGCTTCCCGTGAAAGAGGAACCAATACAGCCTGTGCCAAAGTTAAGTTAAAAGCCGCATAAGAAAACGGACTCACAATCCATTGCCATCCACCGGTAAAATCATCAGAAACAAAAAGTTGCCGTCCCCCTTCGCCAAACATAGAAACGGACAAGATCAATGAAAATAGAACCATGATAGGTACGATGAGTGAGTTGGTCCACATTATCCCATCTATCCCTTTTTTCATGACTAAATACGTAACGATCAAGGTTAAAATGACTCCCGCCTGAAATGGCAATTGAAGTTGTTCTTGAAATAAAGCACCAGTCCCAGACAGCATGACCCCAGTTACTCCAAAAAGCATAACAAGCATTAAGATGTTTACTACTCGGGATGCGGCTGTTCCAAATAGATGAAGGTTCATCTCATCGAATGAAGTAGCTCCTATCCTTTTCGCCATGATCATCAGTTTTGTCCCAATTACGATAAAAAGGAACCCGCTTATCAGGATGCCGGCAAAACCAGCTGATCCATACTTCGTAAAGAACTCAACGATCTCTCTCCCCGTAGCGAAACCAGCACCTACTACCGTACCGATATAAGTGGCGGCAATCTGTAAGATTTGTTTGATCCGTCCACCCATCCCCTCACCTCCATGCCTATATCTTTACAAACATATGCATGGACAAGAGTTTTAGAAGAAAAAGAAAAACAGCAAGGACAATCCCCTTACTGTTCGAAATACGGTTTATTAAATTTGCAAGGCACCGCTGTATTCCTGAATGATTACCCGGTTCTTCCCTTCCCTTTTAGCAACATACAAACTGTTATCCGCTCCTTCAAAAAACACCTGCTTGTGCATACCCGTTCCTTTTCATCTGTTTTGTGGATATAAAAATACGTGATCGTCATGTCTCTTTTATTAGACAAAAAACGAATTATAAATTGAAAACGCACAGCCAGGAAAAACCCAGCTGTGCGGTGATTGTATTTTTATTTGATGCGTTTCTTTTTTGGTAACTTATCGAGAAGCCAGCCTCTTCCCACTTCACAAAAACGAATTGGCATTTCAAGGGTTGCCAGTATCTTATCCTTTCCATGAATGGTGAGTAGTCCTGTTTCGTCATTTACTTCTTCGACAACTGCGTTTTCTGTTCCAGAGAGCGGAAACGTCCATTTGTTGTTCCCTGAGTCCTTAATCTTAATCATTCTTCCGTCACAAGATACTTTGTGGCAATGTGGAGGCAAGCCTAACGTAATTTTGTTCATTGCATTTCTTTCCTCCCTTTCCGGATTTATTTTATTGTAACAGATTCAGTGCGTGTCTGACTCATTATTTTTTTAATTTTTTGACTATTTAACACATTTGAAACAATCCTACTAAAAAATAGGAGGACAAGTAGTAGGTAACTGCCATAACAGTTGTGGAGTACAAGCATATACTAAATTAATGGGAGATAAGGGAGGAATTTAAGTGGAAAGATGGTCGATGGTTTACCACATGGCCGTTGTTTCTTTAGGAGCAGTTTCAAGTTTCCTGTTTGGAACACCTAGCCTTTTATTTAAAACGTTAATTCTATTTGTAGTACTCGATTATATCACGGGTATGGCAGCTTCTGCCTATGAAGGAAAACTGAACAGCAAGGTCGGATTTAAAGGCATATTAAAGAAAATTATGATATTTGCTTTAGTTGCAGTTGCCCATTCTCTCGATCAATTACTCGGCGGCTTATATATCCAGTCAGCTACAATCTTTTTTTATTTATCAAATGAATTATTATCCATGATTGAAAATGCTGGCAGGTTGAACGTTCCTATACCGCCTTTCATAAAAAATGCCGTCTCCCTGTTAAGACAGAGAGACGGCACGAACAATAAAAAATAATTAGACGGAGTAAAACTGTGAAATCTTTTTTGCAATCTTATCCGCATCGATTTGGTACTCTCCAGCATCGATGCGTTTTTTTATATCCGAAAGTTTCTTTTCTCTTATATTAAGCTGCGATTGATCATTCAATGCTTTTGCTTCGTTTGAAATGTAAACTTCGTCCTTGGCAAATGACGGTGGCTTAACAGTAGGCTTCTGATACATTTTATTAACATCGTATTTTTTTTGTACCGGTTGTTGTCCATCAATTCTCATGATTTCACCTCTCCTGTATGATTAAACGTCCCAAGCCATTTCCATGAACTATCATGATCTAGATTGTCCAGAAGTCGAAAGAACAACTCTTGACCTGATAGATCTAATTTCACTTCGAATTCATTTCCATTTTCTTTATCCTTGCAAAAGGAATGAATCCATTGGGAAGTAAACAAGTAAGGTGTAAACTGTTCAAAGTCCAATAGATGTTTCTCTAACCATTGAATAACATCATCGTGTGTAAGTTTCTGCATCTTTAATCGTCCTTTGTTTATGGTTCGACATTACTTGTCTTCATATTTTTCGATTATGCCTTTTCTTTTATGAGGATAACTGAAAAATATTTTTAGAAAATTCGAACCCCTTGTTGTTTTGTATGGATCTTACTGAGAATTACCCCTCTAATCCATTCCTCTAAACCTCTTTCCTTCTGCTAACCTCGTTTAAGGTCTATAATAAAAGAAGGACGTTAGACCAGAACATTGCATGCCTATTATTTTATTTTTCGTTTATAGATTGATAGTCGTGCAAGGTTCGAGCCTACTAGGTCCTAAAAAAACTTAAACGAAATACATAACAGTAGGTGTTTTTATGAAATTAACGTTTTCCTCACTTCAATGGATGGTCTTTATACTAGCTGGCAGTCTCGTAGCTCCGATTGCGATCGGCGATGCATTCGGTATGACACAAGCAGAAACAGCAGATCTTCTGCAGCGCTCTTTTTTTATCATCGGAGTCTCTGCTATTCTACAAGTCTTGTTTGGTCATAAACTTCCTATTAATGAAGGACCCGCTGGCTTATGGTGGGGAGTTTTTACCGTATATGCAGGGATCGTGGCATCTGGTGCATTAACGGTAGCTGATGGATTACAGCAGTTGACAGCTGGCATGCTGATCAGCGGTATTCTATTTTTTCTGCTTGGTGCTTTTCGGATCATAACCTCGGTCAGAGCACTCTTTACTCCCCTTGTGACAGGAACGTATCTGATTTTACTCGTTTCTCAATTAAGCGGTTCTTTTATTAAAGGGATGCTAGGGATCGGTTATCTTCAGGAAAGTGCAGATGCAAAAGTGGCGATCGCTTCACTTTTTATCCTTGTATTATCGATTGTTCTCGGAAAATCAAAAGTGCGGTGGCTCCGGAGTTATTCCATTCTTATCTCACTCATTTTGGGATGGGGTCTATTTAAGCTATTAGATTTAACGAAGGAAACGATGCATTCCTCGAAAGTGCTTTCGTTTCCTGAATGGTTGGCGTGGGGAACGCCTGAGTTATCGGGAGGAGCCATTCTCACTTCCCTTTTTGTAGGGCTTTTGCTCCTGACAAATATGGTTGCCAGCATCAATGTTGTGGAAAAAGCATACGAGTCCGAAAATGAACATTACGAACCGATCCACTATAACCGTGCTTCGATTATGATGGGGCTGAATACGTGGATCGCAGGTCTGTTCTCGGCGGTAGCCAGTGTTCCGATTTCAGGTGCTTCAGGTTTCATTTTAACTACAAAGATGTTTAGCCGTTTGGCATTCATTCTAGGAAATGCATTCATCATCGTCATCAGTTTTTTCCCGCCGCTCACTTTTTTCTTTGCGGGTATTCCAGCGCCCGTTGGATATGCGACCATATTCCTGCCGTTTTCCAGCATGATCGGACTTGCGTTCAGAGAATACAAATCAGAGCTGAAATCAGAAACAAACCTATTTATTATTAGCACATCTCTAATGGTCGGTATCGGCAGTCTGTTTATTCCGGCCGCCGCTCTGAAAGAATGGCCGAGTATCGTCGTAACGCTCCTCAGCAACGGACTAATAATGGGAATGCTGACATGCATGGCTTTAGAACAATTTTACAAACGAAAGAGCACAAAGAAAGAGCAGCATTCATAAAAGAAGGTCTCCCTTTTTGAGGAGCCTTTCTTATTGGACGGAGATACGAATCTCTGTCGCTCTTTCTTAGCAAGATCACTTTCCTTTTCTGCAGGCAATACCAGGATAAAAAGTTTGTGTTTAAAAAATGAATTAATGGCAACTTTTAACAGAGGTGAAATCACTGAAAAAGAATTGAAAGTGGTTCTTCAAACAGCAGAAGATTTGATCTCTAACTATAAAAATAGAGAGTTTGATGACATTACGATATGTGAAAAGCATGCGACAGAATGGCTGCAGGAGAAGAAATTCACAAAATAAAAACCAGAGGACGGTTGATCCTCTGGTTTGGTTTATTTAGCTGGTTGATTCTTTTCTAAAAAGCGCTCTGCGTCTTCTACTTCGTCAAGAACTTGCGAACCGATTATGCCCTCTTCTTCATCTAAATAAGTGACTTGAAAATATCCTCCCTCTCCTTGGGGAACATAACGCATTCTTACAAGTTCTTTTTGCTGATCCTCTTGTCTCCAAAACTCTAATTCTTGTTCTGGTTCTCTCATCAGCTTTTCTATTTGATTTTTCACCATGTTTTTATGACACCTCAAATGATCGGATTATCAATACTTTTTTATTTTTCCCCGAAAACAAAACCACTAAACCATTAACAGTATCCGACATTTCCTGGGGAATATTGTCTACGTTTTATTGGATATAGTTCGATGTTCTTACCCATTTCGCCAAAACTCCCTCTGTACTTAAAATTTCAGCAAATTCTCCGTGTAAATGCGACAAAGCCGATTCTTGTACATCTTGTGCCGAAAATTTTCTGCCGTTGTAGGAAGTTACGGTAAACGCGGCTGTTGCATCTTGCACGATAGAGACTGAATATCCAAAGTTAGCAGCCATCCTCCCTGTAGTTGACACACAATGGTTCGTTGTTAAACCCACAATGATCAAATGATGAATCCCTTGTTTGTCTAGCTCGTCCTTTAATGATGTTCCTATAAACGCACTGTTAACACTCTTAATAAAGAGGGGTTCATGTTCTTTAGGTTCAAATCCTGTTTTCAGCTGATAACCTAACTTCGTCGGATGTAAAGGTGCATTCTCATTTTCCGACTGATGCTGGACATGAAAAACAGGTAAATTTGAACTTCTGAATGCATCGAGTAAAGTAAGCATATTCAGTTCGGCATTCGGGTTGTTTCGTTCTCCCCAAAAATCTACATTATCAAAACCTTTTTGAACATCAATGATAAGCAAACAAGCTTTTTTCACGGATTTGGCTCCTTTAGCAGATGATAGTTACAGCCTTTTATGTACTGTTCGTTATACGTGCTGTTTTTCCTGCCGTAATAATCTATTTCATATATTCATATCTTTGAATAAAAGAAAGACAAGCAATCCTCAGGGGGAGTCAGTTTGAGCGAGTTTTGGCTTTTAAGTTTGCATTTTATGATGCTTGGGATCAGCCTGGCCATTCCAGTAGGTCCGATCAAACTAGAGATGATCAAACGTGGCTTATCAGGCGGATTCTGGCCATCTTGGCTAGTAGGGTTAGGAGCAGTCAGCGCAGATTTCATTTTCATGCTCATCGTCTTTTTGGGGCTATCCCCTTTCCTTCAGAACCATTTTGTACAAATCGTAATGCTGGTCGTTGGAATCATCATGCTTATCGTTTTAGGAATCTCGACGATAAAAACAGCTTGGTCAGAGAAAACAATGCTTATATTAAATGAAGAGACGCCTTCACAACAGCCTTATTGGACAGGTTTTACGATTGCATTGATGAATCCGATAAACTTCTTATTTTGGCTTGGAATCTATGGAGGAACGCTTCAAGATATGCCAACGAACGAGTTGTGGATTCAAGCGCTATTAAGCTTGATGATTATCGCGGGTATTATCTTATGGAATATTAATGTGGCGTTTGCCGTTCATTTTTTTCGTTTACTGATCAACGATCGGTCAATTAGAGTTTTGACAGGTTTAGCGGGTGCTGGTTTACTTGTTTTCGCCTATCATCTCCTTGTCCAGCTGGTAAAACAAATTTAAAAACAGCCTACCGGTTAACCGATAGGCTGTTATATGTGTTTAGTTATCGTACTTATCCCGGTCTAACTGTCTTTCTTCTTCTCGGTCCAACTCTTCCTCATACTCTTCGTGTTTACGATTGTGGACGACATTTCTTTGATTTCCTGTTATGTCTGTTGTGACAAATCCTTCATAATCTTTTACATAGCCGTCATCATCATCTGAGTCTTCATACATCTCGTTATAATCCTCTTTTTCCGGATCTGTAAAATCAGAAGGTGTTTCACTTGTACCGTACTTTGCAACAGATTGCCATGTATCTTCAGCGTCAAAGAAAGTAGCATCTTCTCCGTCATTGCTTCTTCTCGAATAATCCGGACCCGCTACAGCTTCTTCTATTGGTCTGTCATCTGAAGAATGTTGATCTGGCGTGTGTTCCTTACAGTAGAGTGTAGACGGAATGGCTTCTAAGCGATCTTTTATAATGTCCTTTCCGCAAGTCTTACAAACTCCGTACTCACCATTTTCTATGCTTTTAAGCGCGGCATCAATATCTTCTAACTCTTTTTCATGAAGATCGTTTAATGCGATGTCTTTTTCTTTTTCGAATAACTCTGTCCCTAGATCTCCTGGGTGGTTATCGTAGTTTGATAACTCTCCTGTTGATTCTTTCGGAAATTCTGTATCACTTCCAAATGAGTCGTTACGTTCTCTCATTTCTTTTATCTCTTTTTTCCGGTCTTCTAAAATTTGTTTAAAATAATCCATTTCTTGTGAAGTTAATGACATTTTTCTAGCTCCCTTCTAGCATCCGTATATCATTTCATACCCGTTTTCTAAAGAAAATATCCATCCCGTGTATTTTGTACATTTCACCTGCATGCTATACTTTTAAGAATCATCCCCTAACTATAGGTTCAAACCCTCTCATTTCTTTAAATGAAAGATAATTTCCCTTTAACGTGTTTACTTTCTAAAAGAATTAAAAAACAATACGATATTCTTAATAAGGAACTTACTGGTTTAAAAAAATTGTAAGAATATGTAGAAAAACAGCTTTTCCCAAGTTTTTGTAAGGTATGCTATTACTATCTTTTGAAAGTATGAAGGAGGGTGAAGGAGAATTGACGGTACACGAACAATTTGAAAGGCGTTTATTAAAGAATTATGTTATTGGTTCAGCCGTAGCCGTTTTAGGAGTTGGCGGCGTCTTCCTTTTCACTACACTCCGTTTCTCGGTTAAAGAAATTTTAGTGTTAAGCGGAATACTCGTATCCTCTTGTGTGATCATGTTTTTATTAGAATACTTGTTCTTCCGCAAGCATACGTCTGTTTTCCGGACCTATTACAACAAAAAGCAACCACCGCTAAATTTGGCAGAAAAAGTCTATTTTCATGCACATCATTTTCCGATTCGAACAGTAAAGCGGATTCTAGGCCCCCACCTTTTTGGCCTTTCCGTACCAGCGGTGTCTTTAACTGCAGTATCTATTTATTTTGAATACTTAACATTACCTTATTACTACATATATCTTGCCTCACTTGGTGCGATTTTAGTTGCTGGCATGCATGCAATCATTGAATTCTTTTTAACTACAAAAGCTGTTCAGCCTGTCTTACGATACATTCAAGAAAAAACGCTAAAAGACCACGGTGTCGTTTTATCGTTAGCTACATCCAGACATATTTCAATTCAGCGTAAAATCCAGTGGAGCACCCTTTTTATCGGGACATTCCCGCTTTTGTTATTTGCTTTAGCCAATCAAGTAAGACTTTATCAGTTATCATCGCCAGTAAACGGTTCTTATTGGAGCTGGGCATTCTTCGTTCTTCTGATTGGGATTTCCTTTGCAATCTATGGTGCCTATCTCCTTTTTAAAGACATACAGCAGCCCATGAACGAACTTCAAGCCGGGATGTATGAAGTACGGACAGGAAACTCGAACGCGAGAGTGGATGATCTGTATTCGGATGAGTTTTCAAAGCTTATAAAAGGATTCAACCATATGGCTCGGGCGATACAATCTCGAGAATACGAAAACAAACAATTGCTTGAGAGCTTTTTTGCAACGATGGCGGCAACATTGGATGCTAGAGATCCCTATACGGCGGGGCATAGTCTTCGTGTGGCTGATTATGCGATGAAAATTGGCCAGATGGCAGGACTACCTTTTCAGCAGCTTCTTCAGCTCAGAAAAGCAGCACTTCTTCATGACATCGGCAAGATCGGAATCCCTGATATCGTCCTATTAAAAGAAGAAACACTTTCTAGCGAGGAATTTGAACAAGTAAAAAAGCACCCCGTGATTGGAGCAGATATACTCGCACAGGTTCAGCCGTTCGAAGCGATGAAGCCCTTACTGCCTGGTGTTCGATACCATCATGAGCGATATGATGGTAAGGGTTATCCTGAACAGCTTGCAGGAGAGGATATTCCTATTTTCGGTAGGATTATTGCAGTTGCCGATGCCTATGATGCCATGACTTCTGATCGTCCATATCGCAAAGGAATGACACATGAAAAAGCGTTAGCGATCTTAGAAGCGGGAAAAGGTACACAGTGGGACCCTTATTTAACACAGCTATTCATAGATGAAATGAATCTAAAATCGATTTCGTAAAGTGGAGGTGTCTTTTTGAACACGTATAATAATTTCCCTGTAATTGAAACAGAAAGACTGAAGCTTCGTCCCGTACTGCAATCTGATATGATGGAGATTTTTTCTACCTTTTCAGATACAGAAGCGATGCAATTTTACGGGATGGAACCTTTGAAATCAGAAGAGGAGGCTTATTCCCTCATTGAAGCGTTTGAAAAAAGTTATAAATCCGGAAGTGCGATTAGATGGGGAATTGTTCTCAAAGAGGAGAATACACTGATCGGGACTTGCGGTTTTCACAACTGGAGCAAGTCAGATCAGCGGACAGAAGTCGGCTATGAACTCAACCGGAAATATTGGCATCAAGGTTTTATGAATGAAACATTACGAGCGATCATCCATTATGGCTTTAACGGATTGGACTTCAACCGAATTGCTGCTACGATCAGACCAGAGAACACCTCTTCAAGAGAACTTATAGAAAAGCTCGGCTTCCATCAAGAAGCACTGTTAAAAGAATACCAAAAAGCCGATGGTGAATTTTACGATATGTATGTGTATGCCTTATTAAAACGAAACGCGGATCTCTATTAAAGAGTAAATAGACAAGAAATGGCTAGCTGATTCAAATCTGAATAGCTAGCTTATTTTTTGGCATTGAAAGAGTTGCCACTTTAACTTTAAGTCTAGTTATATTAGGCGTTGGTTTAATAAACTTCTTCAGGGGAATGAGAAGAAAAAGGAGGTTTTTGATATGGAGCAAAAAGAATCGTTCTTTGTAACAGCTAAGGGTGAAATACAGCCCATACCAGCAGATGAACAAACGCATTATTTTGAAATTCTGGCTTCCTATGATGAAAAGAAGCAGTTAGAACACATCATCTATGAGATGAAAGCGAACTCTAAGCAAGAGTGGTTAGATATTTGGTCTCCAAAAAAGCACTTCAATGAAGCTTATGCAGAACATGATCGAGGGAAAGACAGTAAACTGTCTTACGAACTCTTCCGTTTTCTCTACTTGCTCGGTACAGAAAAAACAAAACGTGATATTGAAGAAATGAACGTACTTCCTGAGTTATATGAACAAAGCCATGATACAATCGAAAAAGTAAAATAGCACCGGAGAACTTTTCCCCGGTGCTTTTTTCTTTTACTCCCACTCAATACTTCCATCTGCTTTTACCCAAAATCGAACAACGCCAAGATCATCAAGTGCTGATTTAAGATTTTCTGCCATCTTCCGAATTCGCGGGGTATCTGGATTTGCCATTACGAGTGTTTTAGCTGGATTTTTTTCATAGTTTTTCAGCAGTTTAATCAGCTGACCGCTCAAGTGTTCATCTAGCTGACTTCCTGAAAATACAACTTCTTTTTTATAATGTTCAGCACGGTTTCCTTGTGCTTCAATGAACAAGGTATGGTATTCATTTGCTGCTGTAAGGTCGCATAGATCTCCAAGGTTTCTTGTTTCATAGCCTTCATGGTTCAGGTACTTCTTAACAGCATGAACAACTTCCGATTTGCTCAACACAAATGGGTCACTTTGGATCAATTGTTCATTATGTACGGGCAAACCGATCCCTCCTTCTTTTCTTTACACATCATTCGAATCCAACTTTTCATTACAGGGGTGCTTTTATTCGTATACCCGCATTATTTCGTTAAGAAACAGAACGAAAGAAACTTCTTCACACTTTAAACGTATATCCTTTAAGATAGAATTAAGAAATCATTTGGGGGATTCATACATGGCTGAAAAAGCAGAAAAACAGAACCAATCCCGTTTATGGACAATTCTTGCGGGTGTTGGTGTGTTCTTAATGGGTAAATTAAAATGGGTGTTCGGTTTATTAAAAATAGGTAAATTTGCAACCCTCCTATCCATGTTCATATCTATGGGCGCTTATGCCGTCTTTTATGGCTGGAAATTTGCCGTAGCGATCGTCTACCTCATATTCATTCATGAGATGGGACACTTGGTCGCAGCGAAACAAAAAGGGATTAAGACATCGCCTGCCATATTCATCCCTTTTATGGGTGCTGCGATCGGTATGAAAGAAATGCCTAAGAACGCAAAAGACGAAGCTTATATCGCATATGCTGGTCCATTATTCGGTCTGATTTCGTTTTTGCCTGCTGTCTTCTTATACGAATCTACTGGACAGCCTTTCTGGGGTCTTGTTATCTTTTTAGGAGCGCTGATCAACTTGTTCAATTTGTTTCCTGTCTCTCCGTTGGATGGCGGACGAATCGTAGGCGTTTTATCCACAAAGATTTGGTTTGTCGGACTCCTTATTGTTATTCCATATTTGTTCATATCACCAGATCCAATTATCTTCTTAATCTTCCTTTTCGGTATCATGACTTGGTGGAGACGGGTTCGTGAAGATTTTGAACATAACAAAACAGAGCTTACTTTAGAAGCGTTTGATGGGGAACAAGAAAAACTATCACAGATTCAGCAAGAACTATTTGAATACCGTGACATGCCAAACTTTTCTCACATCATCGGTACGTTTATTGAGGACGTTCGTGTAGCTAAAAGACGTGTGAAAGACCGTGCTCCAACTGGATTCACGTTTCCCATCTTTCAGGATAAAAAGAAGATTGAGAAACATAGCATCATAGTAAAACTTGAGATGCTCAATAACCGTGAGCGCTTTTTAAGAACACTTCGAGAGGCATATGATAAACACCTCAAGAAAAGAGAAATGCTGATCCAAACCTATAACGAGTCAGATCCTGAAGGAATTTTTTCTCCTCCAGAATTAGAAGACTTTAACATAGCTACTTATTTTGAAGCATATGAAAAAAGTTTGCTAGAAGAAAAGGCAAAAACAAAAAAAGTCTATGATCAGCAAAAAAATTATTATGTATCCAACATGAAAACAAAGATCATCGTCCTTGCTCTGTATCTTCTTTTAGCGGGAATATTATCCGCATTTGTTGTTTACGGAAACCACTTGATGGAAGTAAATCGTTTTCTTATTACTTAATTAAAAGGCTTGACTCAAAAGGTATAGGTTCCTTTTGCGTTAAGTCTTTTCTTTTTATCACTTCGCGAAAATCATTCCCCTTCTTTTAACCTGTAAACCTCTCTCGTTTAGTCCCTTTGTTTCATGTCATAGAATGATACTTAAAGGATATTCGGCTTATCTTTTGGACTCTCTAAAGGAAATAGATAGAGAAAACTCGAATGGTGAGGAAAAAGAGAAAAAGGAGCGACAAAAAATGCTAAAACTTTTGAAGGTTCTTTTTTCGCTTGCGATGTTACTTACCATCTTCACCAACACCGCTTCTGCCGAAAAAGGAACAACTGTCAAAAATGTAGTCGGGAAAGATCTATACGTGGATGTAGCAGCCGCTACATTATGGTCAGAGCCAGAAATTGCACGTAAGGATGTCGATGGACCTTCCCTCTCCAATCCTGTTGATCTAAGAGGTTGGACAACAGGTATGACGTATGAAGAAAAGCTTTGGCTCGTTGGAAACCTTGAGACTCAAGCACTATACGGACAAAAGGTTCGAGTCTTAGAGCAGCAGGACGAATGGGTAAAAGTAGCGGTTTATGGACAGCCCACACCACGAAACGAACTTGGATATCCAGGCTGGATGCCGTTGCGACAGCTCACCACATCTAAGCAATTTTCGCATTTTGAAGGTAAGCCTTTCGCTCTCATCACGAGCCCGACAGCTTGGCTTTCTAAAACACCATTTGGCCACAAAAAAGACTTGGAACTAAGCTACAATACTAGACTTCCTGTTCTAAAAGCATTCGGGCATAACATTGCTGTATTAACTCCGAAAGGAAAGGTTCGCTGGCTGGACGCAAAGGACGCAAAGGTATATAAGAGTGAAAACGATATTCCTGTACCGACAGGTGAACGGCTTGTAGATGAAGCGAAGAAATTCCTCGGACTTCCTTATCTTTGGGCGGGAGCAGCCGGGTTCGGATTTGATTGCTCCGGATTTACCCATACGCTTCATAAAGCAAACGGAATTACGATTCCAAGAGACTCTGGTCCGCAATCAACAGAAGGACTGATCGTAGATAAAGATCAGCTTCAACCAGGCGACCTCATGTTCTTTGCTTATGATGAAGGAAAAGGCCGTGTTCACCACGTGGCGATGTATGCTGGAAATGGAATGATGATCCACTCACCAAACACAGCATCAACCGTACGTATGGATCCGATTTCAACACCTGCATACGCAATTGAGTTTTCTGGTGCTAGACGTTATGTACCGGGGCAATAAAAGAAAAAGCAGTGTCATTTCAATCGAAATGACGCTGCTTTTTTCTTTACTTAAGTCCTTTGATCGCAATTTCTGTGACAGGTAAAAACGCTTCTCCTGTGTCCTGATATTTCACATTAACTTGATCGCCTTCCTTAAGATAGATGGCGAGCGGATTGGTTTCTGAAGAGACAACATAGCTTTGACGATTATTTAATAAGAAGGACACGGTCGTATAGTCCCCTGTTTTCTCTTTGTACACACGAACGACAGAGCCCTCCACTTGTTTTTCTTCCGCATTCGAACTTCCGTCTACGCTTCCACCGCCGTTCTTTAAGGCTGTTTTATATTGTTTAAGCGCCTGGTTTGGTGTGTTTCCGTAGACAGATATCTCTGGATTTGAAGCAGAAACAATAAAATAGTTCTGTAAAAATCCATTCGAATCAAGGACCGGCGTTAACCAGCTAGGCTCACCGTAAAAGTTATAGAGTACAGGCATTTCACCGTCCCATTTCTTTTCGATAAACTTCTTTTGAATAATCTGGAGTGCCCCTTGGGAATCCATATACGATTCCTCGAGATTGCCCGTATAATAGGTACCCTTGCCGGTTCTCGCGTTCGTAAGCGAGTAGCCCAGCATAGAATCCACTCCCTCTTTCGGACTCGTGAAATCCGTAAAGTAATACATATCTCCGTTTTCATCGAAGATCGGACTTACATTTGCTTCAGTACCTTCATCAGAAGGAAGCTTAACGTCCTTCTTGCCAAACTTGCTGTTGAGGAAGCCATGAACATAATTTCCAAAATAACTGTTCTGAAGACTTACCGTCTCTGGTGAAACGGCACCATCAATAAAGGCTGGCATATCTTTTAATTTATAGTCTTTGGTTTTACCGTTCGTCGGATCGACCACAACACTTCCTTTTACCTTAAATCCGTTACGAGCAGAAATAAAATCTCCATACGAACGAACATAGTATGGTTTTCCGTTATCATCGATCTCCAGCTGCGGCTCACCGTAGAAGATGTATTCAGGATAAGCGGAGCGCATGTGGCGTTCCATATTTTTGTTAAAATAAGAAGATGGCGTATACAGCATCTCGGATTTGACAAACTTCGGGTTCGCCGTAGAATCCGTTGCACTTAACGTAAAGTAACCAGGGGTCACGTCGCCGTTCCACCATTTAAAGAAACCGGAAAACTCTACAGGTGCAATATATACGTAATCTCCGTTTACTTTTTGAATCTGGAGACTACCAAGCTCATAATAGCTCGTGTTCGGCACTTGCCCGAATGACTTTCTCATCTTGTTGCGTGCAAACTTAGGCGGAACACTCGCTGGCGTCTCTTTTTCATCGAACGTATCAATCTCAGTTTTCTGCTCCATTTTGGCTGATTGATATTTTTCATCTGCATTGAAAAGACCGGCAGTTAAGAAATATCCTCCAACAAAGATACATGAGACGAAGAGGAGCAGTTTGATCATCCGTTCTTTTCCTGTAGCAAAAATCGCTCCTAGACCTGTAATGATGATCGCAAGCATCCAAACCGAAGAAAAGTTGCGGTCAAGATTCGTAACATAATAGAAGGCAAATACGAGTGGAACTGTTAGAATCACCGTCCCAATAATCGCAAAAGTCCGATTGTATTTCATTTCTTTTTTTGACGGCTTTTTAATCGGTGAGATCGGAAGGACCACAAGCGCTGCCGCCAGCCCCACAACCAATGAAAATAATAAAATATTCATGAATTTTTCCCCTTTTTCGTATGTTTCTTTACCCTATTATTAAATACGGATGAATGTGTAATAAGTTCCGTAGAAGTTTACAAAAAGCATAAAAAAGATTTTCCCGCTGTTGTTTTGTTTAAATAGTATGGTTTTCTTCATCGTCGTATATTTTTTCTGGTACGCTTATAAGAAGAAAACGGAGTCGTGATTACGATCTGCTTGTTCTTAGATGCTACAGCTTTCTATTGTGACAATTTTACTTTTTAAGGAGTGATAATCTTGAAATTCCCATCAAAACGTGATGTTTGGCTAGGACTTATTCTACTTATCAGCATAGGCTATGGATCTTTTGTAAGCTTTTCTGCCCTTCTTAGTGAGAATGCAGATCTAGTTGAATCCCTTTTCACGCTTGCCTTAAACCTTGTGATCATCCTTTTCATCTGCTGGCTCTGGTTTTCCACTTATTATGTACTGGATGAAAAAGAACTGGTAATCCGCTGCGGCCCCATCAACAAGAGAATTCCTTATCACGAGATTCAGTCTGCACATAAAACGTGGAACCCGCTTTCGAGTCCTGCGTTATCACTTAAACGAATCAACATCAAATATCAATTTGGAATGGCGCTTATTTCGCCTAAAGACCGTGATAAGTTTCTCCGCCTCTTAAAAGAGCGATGCCCGCAGGCAGACATTAAATTTGATTAGGTCTGGATCTGATTCCTATGAACAAAATCGTCTTACCTTGGACGTTCAACCTGATTACGTAGCAGAAAATCTGCAAGCAGGTGTAGAATGGCTTTTAAGTCACAAACGTACGAGCTTAACCATACAATCCACCTGCTCTCCACACAATGACCTGCTAAAAAATGTCCATAAAAAAGAGGAAGTCTCGAGAACCGAGACTTCCTCTTTTTTAGTGGATTCCTTTCTTTTTAAATCGTCCGCCCTTTACTTCTGCAATGTCTGCAATCGCAAGGAATGCGCTAGTATCAAATTCATCCACGATATCTTTCAGTTTTGCTTCTTCTAAACGAGTGATTACACAGAACACAACGCCCTTTTCATCACCAGTATAAGCACCTTCACCTTTTAAATACGTTACGCCGCGTCCTAGTCTATGCAGAATCGCTTCTCCGATTTCTTTATGGCGCTCACTAATAATCCAAGCGGACTTCGATTCCTCTAGACCTGTAATTGTTAAATCAATCATTTTGAACGCGATGAAATAAGCGATCAAGGAGTACATCGCTCTGTCCCAAGTAAAGACAAATCCGGCTGCCCCTAGGATAAAGATGTTAAAGAACATGATAATTTCACCAACAGAGAATGGAAGTTTGCTGTTAGATAAGATCGCTAGGATTTCTGTACCATCTAACGAACCACCGCTTCGGATAACCATACCGATTCCGACACCGATAAAGATTCCGCCAAAAACGGTCGCTAGCAGCAAGTCATCTGTAAAAGGTTTTACGGGATGTAAGAGGGTTGTTGCGATAGAAAGAATAATAATTCCATATAAAGTGGAGAAAGCAAATGTCTTACCAATCTGCTTATATCCGATAATAATAAATGGCAAGTTTAATGCGAATAGGAAAATACCAAGGCTTAAACCTGTGAGATGGGACGCCATAATAGATATGCCGGCAATACCGCCATCAATAACGTGATTGGGTACTAGGAAAATTTCAAGGCCCACCGCCATGAGGAACGCACCAAATGTGATGAGTAAAGTTCTAGCCGCAAGTTTTCCTTTTGTTAATTTACGATGCTGTTTCTTAACTTGCTCAGGGATTTGTTGGTTAAGTACTGTTTCTTCTGTCATAAATTGAACCTCCATTTAACTTGCATCCAGATAGGTATTATCTGTTACTTCACTTAAAGAATACCTTCATAGGATTTTTGTAAACAAATCTTAAAGACGAACATCGATCTGGGTTTTGATTATTTCCTCTTTGGATATTCCCAGATATTTAAGGGTTTCAGATGCATTGGAATGATTAAAGTGTTTTTGAAGAAGGGATATGGCAACGCCTCGCTTATACGCATGAAAACCAAACGTCTTACGCAAGGAATTAGTACCAATCTTGCCTTTAATGCCTACCTGATCTGCAGCACAGCTTATAATGCGGTATGCTTGCTGTCTTGTGATTGGTAATTTCGTTTTTTTGGATAAAAAGAGATAATCACTGCTGTTCAACTTGGCATTTTTTATATATTGAACCACTACTTTTTTAACGGTTTCATTCAGAAAGATTTCTTTTGATGGTTCTTCTTCTTTCTGAGCCAAGGAATAGTAGTCTTTTATAAGGCCATTTTCCGTTAAGAGATCTTCGACTTTAATCGATAGCATATCTGTAATCTTTAATCCGGTATTAATGCCGAATACAAAAAGAACATAGTCACGTTCTGACTGTTTCTTTAAATATCTCTTAATTGCATTAATTTGTTTGATATCCCTCAATGCTTCAACGTATTCCACTTAATCATCACCTATTTTTATGTTACATAATACTAGTTTATCATACTATTATGTAACATTAAACTAATTCGCTTTTCATGAAAAAATACCTTTTTAATATGTACCGATTTCTTTAAATGAAGTGTAGAAAAATTAAGGTCACGATTGAAGTTCCCTAATCTTGAATGGATTCGATATGTTCTTCGTTAATTTGAACCAGTTCAATGTCTGGGTAGAATTCTTTAACCTTTCTGCAAAAACTCTCAACTCCAAAAATCTCTGTATATGTGTGGCAGCCTACCATTAAATTAACGCCCATATACTTAGCGTACTGTAGAGAATACAATGTTCTTTCACCGGTAATAAAGACATCACAGCCGTTGTCTTTTGCAAATTGAATAAATCCTGTGTTATTCCCTGCACCAGTTAGAATCGCTACTTTTTTAATCGACCGGTCATGGTTTTGCCAGGCGCGTACTGGTTCATCCAATTTCTTTTCGAGTCTTTTTTTCAACTCCGAATAAGAGATACCCTGATGAAAGATTCCGATACCCGGCAACTCCGTATCATGATCATAGGTTGAATAACTCTTAATCTCATCGATTTCTATCTGTTCAAACAATGATGTGCATGTTCCAAATTCCACAAAATCGAGCGGCAAATGAATAAAAAAATGGGAGATGTTGTGCTTTTTTAACTTTGCTGTACACTCTTCTCTCATACCGTACAGGAAATCCCACGCATCATGATGGGTAAGAAGCAGATCAGCATCGGCTTGTACCGTTTTCTCAACCGTCTCAGGCGTTAAGTTTGTCGAAAAGGCAATCCTCTTATTAGCCTTTTCAGTCCGGTATGTAAAACCGTACTCTCCCTCATCTTCAAAAATCGTAAGCCACTTGCCGAATAACGATGGCAAAAGCTGTTCAAAGTCCTGCGTCTTCATACATGAATCCCCCATTTTTTTTTATTTAATTATCCCAGATTTCCCCATGCGAGACCATAAAAAAAAGCCAAGTGATTATCACTTGGCCCTAGCCTGTTATTCGTATTTGATTTCTTCTTGAAGAGAACTTTCGAGATGCTTCATCAGATCATAATAATCATCAGGTTTTTGAAATTGATCAACAGACCAGTGCTGTTTGATCCATTCTGCAACTTCACTCGCACTGTTGAACACTTCACCCGTCGTATCGCTGTCCCGTACTGTAAAGACCATGTTTTCATAATCCACTGTAACATCACATGGAAACTTGCCGTCTTTTTTATACAGCGAATATTCCATCTCTCTCGCCTCCTTAGAAAAACTTTCTTATTGAAGTAATACCCGCTCTTTACTCTTTTTATGACACTCTACACGATATCTTTTGAAAATAGGTATAAATCAACGTCTCAACGTTCATTCTTATAGGGAATTGGAGGAAAAAAGATGAAAGCTGTAACATACCAAGGAAAACGAGATATACAAGTAAAATCAGTCGAGGATCCGAAGCTATTAAAAAAGGATGATATTATCGTCCGTATCACCTCTACTACGATCTGCGGCTCTGATCTTCATCTGTATCAAGGAAACTTCCCTCTTCCAAAAGGTTACATTATTGGCCATGAACCTATGGGTATCGTGGAAGAAGTCGGTACCGATGTAACCTCAGTAAAAAAGGGGGATCGTGTCGTCATTCCGTTTAACGTAGCTTGCGGCAGCTGTCATTACTGCACACACCAGATGGAGAGCCAATGCGATCATGCAAACCCTCATTATGATTCTGGTGCCTATTTTGGGTACTCCGAAAAGTTCGGTAACTATCCTGGTGGCCAGGCCGAGTACTTAAGAGTCCCGTTCGGAAATTTTACTCCCTTTAAGATTCCAGAGACCATTGAGATGGAGGACGAATATTTTCTATTTCTTTCTGACGTACTCCCTACTGCGTATTGGAGTGTACAAAACAGTGGCATGAAAAAAGGAGATTCAGTGATCGTGCTTGGTTGTGGACCTGTTGGGCTTTTTGCTCAGAAATTCGCATGGATGCTCGGTGCAAACCGCGTAATCGCTGTTGATCACCTAGAATATCGACTTCTTAAAGCGAAAAAGATGAACAATGTGGAAACTGTTAATTTTTCAAAGTTTGCTGATACAGGTGAGCACCTAAAGGAGATGACCCTTGGCGGTGCTGATGTCGTGATCGATTGTGTGGGGATGGATGGAAAAAAATCACCGATGGAAAAAGTGGGACAAACACTGAAACTTCAAGGCGGTACTCTTGGTCCATTACAGATTGCAACAAAAGCCGTTCGTAAATTTGGAACCGTCCAGATAACGGGTGTCTACGGCGGGCTTTACAACGGTTTCCCGCTTGGTGCATTTTTTTCAAGAAACGTGACGTTAAAGATGGGACAGGCTCCCGTTATCCATCTCATGAGAACGCTAATGGATAAGATCATGGCTGAGGAATTCGACCCGCGTGAGATCATTACACATACCCTCCCATTGGATGAAGCAGCGAAAGGTTATGATCTATTCAATAACCATAAGGAAGACTGTATTAAAGTCGTACTAAAAACGTAAGGAGTGAAAATGATGAACTCGGATAAAAATAGAGCGAAAAGAAAAGTGAAAACTGCAGAAAATAAAAGAGAACGTGGGGATTCTTTGGATCAGCACCAAAAGATCGAGAACGCCAATCTGTACTTAGACGAAGGCGAAATCAGCCAGCAAAACAACAATTTATAAGGAGTGTTATTTATGCAAAGTTTGTTAATTAAGCTTATCGGAATTCCGTTAGCTCTTATTCTAGCCAACTTTCTTTTTAAAAGTGTAGACTTTAAGCTTGTCCAGCCTATGATCTGGATCACGGCCGTACTTGCACCTATAGGCGTGCTCATGGAATATATCATGATTTCAAGAATCTCTTATGCTAAACAGTTGGCGATCGATTTTGCAGCGACATTTATCCTTGTCTATCTGCTTGCTCTGGTTCTGCCCGCTGTAAGCATCTCCATTTGGGGGTCCATCTTAGTGGCTTTGATCATTACTGGAATGGAAGCATTAGTTCACAAGCATCTCATATCTGATCATTTAGATCATTCTTACCATTAGAGATAATCGGCATCCTTTTGTACAGGGTGCCGTTGTTATTTTTCACAAAGATAAACAAAAGCTGGAGGAAAGTTTTTCGGAACAAATGAGATATCTACTTCCTTAAATGTTGCCTGAAACGTTCTTTTCATCAGTGTAGAGTATTGAAACGCTACGAGTATTCCACCAGGACGTAACGATCGATATACCTCATCTACGATTTTTGTCCGAAGTTCCTTATTAAAATTCGAAAAAGGCAGTCCAGAAAAAACGGCATCAAGTGTCCCTTCTCTGCTCCCCAGACTCTTGATGATCTCACTAGCATCCTCATGATAGAGACCCTCTGGGAAATTCACTTGAAGTCTATTACGCATATCTTTATCTTTCTCAAACACATGCAGCCTCGTTCCTGGAAGCATATTTTTTATAATCGAACGAGTAATAACCCCGGTTCCTGCCCCCAATTCAGCAGCCTCGTTAATATTTTGCCAATTTATATTTGTTGTCATTTTCTCCGCCAATGCAGGGGAACTCGGAAACAAACTCCCTACTTGTAAAGGAGATTGTATAAATTTTTGAATGAATAATGATGTTCCACCTTCCATTCTCTCTACCTCGCTTCTAATTCCGATTAAATCAATCGACTTTATCTATATTATTCAGTCGGATTTGTAAGGTGAGAAGCAAATGGATAATTTAACCTGAATTCTATTAATTTTTCTAGTTTATTTAACACAAAGTCTGGGAATATTTCATTGGAATAAATTTGTATGGAAAAAAATTAATTGAAAAACATGTGAGGTTTTGCTACATTTGAAAGCGATGTACAACTGAGAGACACATTAGACTAATTGAGGTGAATGTATGGATTTACTTAACAATATCATTGGAGAAATTAACACATATTTATGGTCTTATATCCTGATTATTATGTTAGTCGGATTAGGTCTGTATTTCACGATTCGAACAAAATTTGTTCAATTCCGGATGTTTGGCGAGATGCTTCGCTTACTTGGTGAAGGAGCAACAGCTAATAAAAAAGGTGTTTCGTCTTTCCAGGCGTTTTGTATCAGTACGGCATCCCGAGTGGGTACTGGTAACTTAGCTGGGGTAGCGATAGCCATTACATCTGGTGGACCTGGAGCTGTATTTTGGATGTGGCTGATCGCGTTGATCGGTTCTGCATCTGCATTTGTGGAAAGTACTTTAGCACAAATCTACAAAGTCCGTGAAGGTGTTACTTTCCGTGGCGGACCTGCTTATTACATGGAAAAAGCTTTAAACGCACGCTGGATGGGTATGATCTTCGCGGTCTTGATTTCGATCACGTTTGGACTAGCATTCAATTCCGTTCAATCAAACACGATCGCAAGCGCATTTGGGCAATCTTTTGATATTGAGCCTGGTTATATTGGTATTTTCCTAGCAGTTGTAACAGCAGTGATTATCTTCGGCGGTATTAAAAGAATTGCAAAGGTCTCCGAGATCATCGTACCGATTATGGCTGGCCTATACATCCTTATTGCATTATTTTTAATGATCACGAATTTCACTGAACTTCCAGCAATATTCACCTTGATCTTTAAAAGTGCATTCGGCATCGAAGAAGTAGCTGGTGGAGCACTAGGTGCCGCGATGATGAACGGTATCAAACGCGGACTCTTCTCTAACGAAGCAGGTATGGGTAGTGCGCCGAACGCTGCAGCAACGGCTGATGTCAGCCACCCAGTAAAACAAGGGTTGATCCAATCACTCGGTGTTTTCGTTGATACAATCATGATTTGTTCGTCAACTGCTTTTATCATCCTTCTTTCAGGTATGTATACTTCCAAAGAAGCAGATGGAATCATCCTTACTCAAGAAGCTTTGAACAACCTCCTTGGTTCATGGGGCGGTCCGTTCTTGGCTATCATCGTTCTTTTGTTTGCTTTCAGTTCAGTTGTCGGAAACTATTATTATGGTGAATCTAATATTGAGTTCATCAGCCAAAACAAAATGTGGTTATTCATCTATCGAATTGCAGTCGTTGGAATGGTAGGTTTCGGTGCCATCGCATCCCTTGATTTCGTTTGGAGTTTAGCTGATTTGTTCATGGGATTAATGGCAATCATCAACTTAATCGCAATTTCGTTATTAGGAAAAATTGCATTTGATGCACTTGGTGATTATATAAAACAGAAAAAAGAAGGCAAGAATCCAGTATTCTACCCATCTAGCATCGGTCTAAAAAACACCGAGGTGTGGGGAGAACAATCAGAAGAAAATAAATAAGATCTAAAGAAAGAAGGAAGATTTCCAATTGAGTTGGAAATCTTCTTTTTATTATCTTTTTCCCTAAGATAAAAGTTGATTTCCGCTTCAGGTAGATACTGGAGGAGGTCAAAATGATTCTAACTATGTGTAGTCCTTATTTAACAAAATAAAAAACCAGCTTCTTTAAGCCGGTTTCTGTACTATCTATTTCTTTTTTCATATATGATTTAAGTGGCTTTTTCTTGTGCAGGCGGTGAAAGTATTTCATGTAATTGTTGTTCAAGATCCTGCAAAGAAAGTTCGTATAAATGACGTCCATCTTTTGTTTTATATATGTTATGTAGCAATAGATCAGCAATTAGGTTCTCTCTTTTTTGATGGTCCGCTGACACGTTCAATCCCTCCTGAAAATCTCTTCAACTAACCTTACCCGCATTTGAAGAAGAAAAAACTTCACATAAATAGTTTATGTGCTAAACCTTTTTAAGTGATGGTCACGTTTCAACTCTTATGGCTCAAGACTACCCTCTTTTGGATAAATTGTCAATTGTTTCAAGACATTAAATGTCGTCAATACTGTTTAAAAATGTTGGAAAAGGTTTATATACAAAAGGGATGGTTTAAACTCCCTTTACACATACCAAATCGATACGTGAACTGCGAGTATCCGGAACGGAAATCCACACTTTCATCACAACAAAGGATTACATAAGAAAATTAACACTAAGGAGAGCTAAAATGTTGGAAGGCGGACTTAACGTAGATTATTTCATTTTATTATTGGCATTATTATTAATTCTGGGTGTAGTGACCACAAAGTTCTCATCAAAATTCGGTTTACCTGCTCTCGTTCTTTTTATCGGGCTCGGTATGCTCGCAGGAAGTGATGGACTTAACTTTATTTATTTCGACGACCCTCACATTGCTCAGCTGGTCGGTGTAATTGCACTTATCATTATTCTGTTTGAAGGCGGATTGCAAACAAAATGGACCGATGTGAGACCCATCTTGTATCCATCTCTTTCGCTCGCAACCTTCGGCGTATTTTTAACTACTGCGGTAGTCGCAGCGGCAGTTAAATTTTTGCTTAATGTTACTTGGCTGGAAGCATTTTTATTTGGATCCATTGTTGGCTCAACAGATGCCGCAGCAGTGTTCTCTGTATTATCAGGAAAGAATGTAAGAGACAAACTCGCTGCGACGCTAGAAGCAGAATCGGGATCCAATGACCCAATGGCCGTGTTTCTTACGATTACGTTTATCGAATTGTTAACCAGAGAGACTAGTTCAGTTTTTAGTCTGATTTTCTCATTCTTCTGGCAGATGGGGATGGGAATCGTTTTCGGATATCTTTTTGGAAAGTTGGCCGTTTATGCCATCAACCGAATACACCTCGAATCCAGCGGGCTTTATCCGGTATTCGCGTTATCTTTCGCGATCCTTTGCTATGGGATCACGATGCTGGCTGGAGCGAGCGGATTACTTGCTGTTTATGTAGCCGCAGTATTGATGGGTAACAATCACCTCACCTATAAAAACTCAATCGTCCGTTTTAACGAAGGGTTTGCCTGGATGATGCAGATTTTAATGTTCGCGATCCTAGGACTTCTTGTTTTTCCGAGTGAACTGTTCCACGTTGGAATTATGGTGGAAGGGATGTTGATCAGCCTTATCCTTATTTTTATCGCACGGCCGATTGGTGTTTTTTTAAGTACTATTTTTTCTCCTTTTAATTTTAAGGAAAAAGTATTTTTATCATGGTCCGGTTTAAGAGGAGCCGTTCCGATTGTATTGGCTACTTTTCCTCTGATAGAAGGTGTAGAAAATAGCCAGCTATTCTTTAATTTAGTCTTTTTCGTTGTCTTGACTTCAGCACTTGTGCAGGGTTCAACGATTCCATGGTTCGCACAGAAACTAAAACTCACTGAGGAAGAAAAGCCGACTTCACCACATGTACTTGAACTGGTTTCAATCGGGAAAGCCAACGCTGAGATCGTAGAGTTTTTTGTTCCAGCTCATGCGAAAATTGTTGGACAAACGTTAGAACAAATCACTTTACCAGTAGAGGCCATTGTAAGTGCGATGATTCGCGGTGATGAACTCATAACTCCAACGGGACAAACGGAGATCCATGCAAATGACATTCTGTATATCATGGTGAACAAAAACAAGCTCAAGCCATTAACAATTTTTCTATCCGAACAAAAAGTAGAACCGAATTCTGTGTAGGGAAAAAAACAGCCGGGAGTCTATCTTCCCGGCTGTTCCTTATGCACCTTTTCTAAATTTACTTGATGAGGGTATGGGATTTCGATTCCGTTTGTTTCTAGGGCTTCCTTTAAAGCCTGACGCAATTCGCGTTCTACTCCCCACTGTTCACCATTCTGTGTTTTTGAAATAATACGAATGATAACTTCTGATGAACCAAGAGTCTGAACACCAAGAACATTAGGTCCTTCTACAATGTTTTCATTGCTCGTTTTCACGCGGTCACAAGCTTCTTGAAGGATTTTTACTGCACGGTCGATGTTTTCCTCATAAGCAATTTTAATGTCCACCAATGCGCGCATGTTACCTCGAGAATGGTTTTGGATCGTGCTGATCTCACGGTTTGGCATGTAAGATAATGTTCCGTCAAACGCCCGGATGTGAGTTGTTCTCAGACCAACTTCTTCTACAATACCATCCACTCCACCAATGGTGACGTAATCGCCAACTTCCATTTGTTTTTCTAGTAAAATAAAGAATCCTGTTACAACGTCACTTACAAGTCCTTGTGCCCCGAATCCGATGGCTAGTCCGACAACCCCAGCTCCTGCGATCAAGGTACCGATCTCGAGTCCGAACTGTTTAAAGATGATACCTGCAAAAACAAAGATTAATACGTACGAGAATAAGTTCACTACGAGCTTTTGCAGTGTGATGATTCGACCGCTCGACATCTTGCGGTGGGATGCCGCTCTTTCAAACATGCGATTGATCACACGTCTTCCAATGGATCTGATGATGATAAACAGGACGATGATTAATAAGAACTTAGCAGCCCATAAGCCTGCGCCGAGCATGATTTCTGCCCAATTTATTTTCCAAAGCCATTTTTCCCATTTCTCCAAAAAAACCACTCCTACTTATCTTCAATAGAATAAGTTTCTATTGTACCAAGGCTAGGAGTGGCTTATCAATCTGTTTTCTATATTATTGTGCAGTTACGGGCGCCCGATCGATTTCGAATCCCATATCTTCCATCATTTTATGATCTGCCGTTGATTCCTGTCCTGCAGTAGTTAGGTAATCGCCTACAAAGATAGAGTTCGCCGCATATAACCCTAGCGGTTGAAGGCTTCTTAAGTTTACTTCTCGTCCACCTGATATGCGAATCTCTTTTGTTGGGTTGATATAGCGGAACAGAGCCAATACTTTCAAGCAATAGCGCGGGTCCAATTCGTCCGTTCCTTCAAGCGGGGTACCATCAATCGCATGCAAGAAATTGACCGGTATAGAGTCTGCATCGAGCACTTTAAGGCTACGCGCCATATCGATCACATCTTGTTTTGTTTCCTTCATGCCGACAATCACACCAGAACATGGCGAGATCCCGCTGTCTTTTACGACGTTCACAGTGTTCACCCGGTCATCATATGTATGGGAAGTGGTGATGTTCTCATGGTTTCGAGCTGATGTGTTCAGGTTATGGTTGTAACGGTCCACCCCAGCTTCTTTTAAACGTGCTGCCTGCTCTGGCTTTAAGATTCCAAGACAAGCACAAACCTTTAATCCGTAAGTGTCTTTGATCTCTTTTACAGCTTCTACAACTTTATCCACATCTCGGTTCGTCGGCCCCCGACCGCTTGCAACGATACAATAGGTGCCGACGTTCAAGTTATAAGCGGTCTCTGCCCCTTTAACCATTTCGTCCTTATCCATCATTCTATAAGTTTCGATCGGAGCCGTCGAAACGATAGATTGTGAGCAATATCCACAATTCTCCGGACAAGCACCTGATTTCGTATTGATGATCATGTTTAGTTTTACATGTTTTCCAAAATAGTGTTTTCTAATCTGAAATGCACCGTGTAAAAGCAACAGCAAATCATCATCTGAACATTCTAAGATGGAAAGTGCTTCTTCGTTCGTTATCTCTTTACCTTGTAAAACTTTCTCCGCTAGCAGATTCCACGTCATATTCCGTCTCCCCTTTTCTTATGATGCGTGCTTTGTTTGATGCGGCATTACTTTTTTACGAGCGATATTAATACGTGGAGCGATCAACCCTGCACAAACAGCTAGAATAATATCTTTCGGAAGCGGAACCATCATCCATCCCCAAGCCATAGAGTAAGTGAATCCTTCTGGTGCAGCTGCCCACATCTTATAAGCCATGAACATAAGGTTTGTACCAGCGATGTAATTGATCAACGTTCCTACCAGTGCCGCGACGATATAGGACGCCTTGCTGCCGTTATTTTCAATGATCTTGCCAGTTACATAGGCTACTAGAATAAAAGATAATAAAAAACCGAAAGTCGGGCTGACAAGGGTCGCAAAACCACCTTTAAACTGAGCAAATACAGGTGCTCCGACTAAACCGACCAAAACGTAGACGCTCATCGCGATCGCACCTAAGCGGCTTCCTAATAGTGCGCCTGCTAAGATACAGAAGAACGTCTGCAGCGTAATGGGCACACCGCCAACGACCATAAACGGAAAGATCGTTGTAATATTAGCGCCGATCGCCATCAAGGCTACGAACATTCCGATCAGCGTAATATCAATCGTTTTCAAGCTTTTTCTTGTTGCTGTCATTTGCATGAACCTCCATATGTAAGAACTGTTTATGAATTAAGAATAGCGGAGGTTTTCATTTGCGTCAACTTACAATATATTTTGGTTAACATATAGATTTTGACAAAATCACCGGTTTTGTCGAGATTTGGCGACTCGTGGTTATTATAAAATTAACGTGGGATTATTACTCTTTTTCGTGAGATTAATCAAATTAAGCGAGGAAAAAATTCATTTAACCTGGGATTCCGATCGTAAAGCATAAAAAAACTGGCTCACGGGAACTTCTAACATCCCGCTTAGCCAGTTTTATACTATTTATCGCCTGTAAACTTGATTCCTTTTACAAAATATCGGTTAAAGAAGGCGTACAACACGATTATCGGAAGCGTGAAGACCATGGACGCTGCCATAATGTAGTTCCAATAGGAGATGAACTGACCTTTAAACGAGTTCAATCCGAGTGGCAATGTGAACATCTCCATGTCGGACATAATGATGAGCGGTCTCATAAAGTCGTTCCAGAACGCCATGAACACGAAGATCGTTTGCGCGGCAAGGGCCGGTTTCGCTAGTGGAAGTACGATCCTGAAGAACGTTCCGAATCGGCCGAGGCCATCAATCGCTGCTGCTTCTTCCACTTCTTTCGGGAAGTTCACAAAGAACTGTCTCATCATAAAGATGAACGTCGCGTTAACCGCACCAGGTATGATCATTCCCTGATAAGAGTTCAGCCAGCCGAGCTCTTTCAAAATCAAGAAGTTCGGGATTAGCGTAACTTGGAATGGAATCATCAACACGGCTAGAATAATGATAAAGATGCTCTTTTTCCCTGGAAAGCTCAATCGTGCGAGCGCATATCCGGCCATTGAGTTGAACAGCAAATTAAGAAGTGTTCCGACTGTTGCGATAAACAGACTGTTAAACAGCCATCTGCCGAACAACGGCTCTCTTGTGAAAATTTGTTTATAGTTTTCCAGTGTAAAATCTTTTGGTATAAAATTAATCGATCCGCTTACGATCTCACCCAGTGTTTTAAAGGAAGAAGACAATGCCCATAAAAACGGAATGACAGTGATGATCGCGTACACGACTAGGATGATATAAAGCGCTTTTCTTCCAGCCGATCGTTTTTTCATGGTATCTCCTCCTTAGTAAAGTGATTCTTCTTTTGAGAATTTGCGCTGTATTAAAGTTGCCACTAGAATAATGATCGCAAGCATGAAGGCGATCGCAGTTGCATAACCCATCGTTCCAAGTGTCTTAAATGCATATTGATAGATCAATAGAACAACCGTCAATGTGGAGTTGTTCGGTCCACCCGATCCTCCGGAGAAAATGTACGACTGGTCAAACAGCTGGAACGTTCCAATGATTCCCATGATGACAACGAACGACGTAACCGGACGAAGGTTAGGAACCGTGATGTGCCAGAATTTTTGAATCGCACCTGCTCCATCCAGTTCAGCTGCTTCATAATGACTGTCTGGAATATCCTGAAGTGCTGCCAGATAGATAACCATAAAGAATGGTGCTGTCGCCCAAATGTTCATGATCATGATCGCGATCAGCGCGACGTCTGGGTCACCAATCCAGTTATACGTCGGCAGATGGAAGATCTTTAGTACATAGTTGATCAAACCGTTCTGGTTATACATCCACATAAAGATCAGGGTTAATACCGCTGATGACGTTAAGGTCGGCAAGAAATAAACGACCCGGAAAAACTTTTGTCCCTTCAGCCCTGCGTTAAGAGAAGCTGCAAGCACGAGTGCTAAGAAAGTCTGTGTCGGGACAACAACCGCAACATAGACGGCGGTATTTTTTAATGCGATGATCGCTCTGTCATCAAAGGTTACTTTTAAAAAGTTATCCAGTCCTCGGAACTCATACGTTGCTCCGCCTAAAAGCTCTACCTTATGGAAAGATAAGAAAACGGCATAAAGGATGGGAGCGATAACAAATACACCTAGTACAAGAATGGTAGGAAGCAAGAAGAGGTACCCTTGACCCGCTTCTTTTCTCTCCTTTTTCGTAAACATTTTCACAATCTTCACCTCATTCCTTTTCCGTTATTCCGTTACCTTGATTTCTTTGTTCGCTTGTTTTTCAGCATCTTGTAACGCTTCCTCCAATGGACGGTCTCCAAGATACGCACTGAGGAACTGGTTGTTGAAGTTGTTCATAACGATCGGAAGTGAAGGTCCATCCTGCCAAACGGTCGCATAGCTTGCTCCTTCAACCAACGGCTTACGAAGTTCGTCCTGGTCAAAGCCAAGTTCAGAAGCAACCGATTTTCTTGTCGGCAATGCAAGACCTTTGCTTGTCCATTTTTTCATGCCTTCCTTACCCGTTAGATATTCAATCAGTTCCCATGATTCTTTTTTATGTTCGGATTCTGCATTCATCGCATATCCGACCGTAAATGACATCGTTCCTTTTTTCCCGTTTACAGTGGGCAGCTCGGCTGTGCCATAGTCGATATCAGGGAAGGTCTCTTCCATATACGGAATGTTCCAGTTTCCTTCAACAACCATTGCCGCTTTCCCGCGGCCGAACATTTCCCCAGCAGATTGTCCCGCTCCAACTTCAGATGGCGTTGCTGCTGTTTTATCTTTTATGTGCATATCGACAATCGGCTGAATCGCATTTACGACTTTATCATCCGCAAAGCTGGCACGTCCGTCTGTAATCACTTCCCCGCCTTTTGATTCTGCAAGATAATATAATCGCTCAATCTGCGGCATTACACCGAGTCCGTATACTTGTTTTTCTTCATCAGTCACTTTTTTAGCGATCTCTTCTAGCTCTTCCCATGTTTTAGGGGGGCCTGAGATGCCATGTTCTTTAAACATTTTTTTGTTATAAAAAAGAGCAAGCGTAGAGTAATCTTTCGGAAGGCCATACAGCTCTCCATCACTTCTAAACGCGTCGATCATCGGTTTCTCAAAGTCATTTATATCAAAATCATCCGTAACGTACTTATTAAGCGGTTCGATTGCACCTGTTTCGATCAAGGCAGGAGCTTCAAACGCATCTAAGTAAAATACGTCAGCCGCTGTACCGCCGATCAGACGTGTTTTCAGCACGTCCATATACTGATCATTGATCGTGTTCAACTTCACATCGATGTGAGGGTGTTCTTTCTCAAAATCTGCGAGCACCTCATTCAATAGTTTCTTTTCTACTGGATTACCGCCCCAGCCGCTTAGTACGATCTCTGTTTTGCCGGATTTGCTCTCTTCATCATTCCCGCAGCCTGTTAGTATAGTCGACAGCAGCAATGATGTGATTCCTAGAGAGGACAGCCATTTTTTAGATAGCATTGCGTTTACTCCCTTCTTCAAGCAGTTTGTTCCTTTTGAACAACTTCGTAACCAGTTGTGTTCTCGACGATTGTGACAACTGTTTCTTCCCCTTCACGATGCACATCGACTGAAAGGAATCCTCCACCAATTTTTATCTTCTTAACCGTTAACTCGTTCATACCCACCAACAGCTTAGGTGACAGCGTGATCACTTTGTGCAAGCTATCAGGGAAGAGTCCGAGGATCGTTTGGATAAAGACAAGCGGTGTTCCTGCTGCCCAAGCTTGTGGTGAACATGCGACAGGATATTTCACTGCACGTCCTTCCTCAGCACTGTAACCGCAGAAGAGTTCAGGCAATCGGTCATATTCGAAATGTTTTGCCGCATCGATCAAGCCATTAATGACCGTGTTGGCTGCTGATTGACGGTTAAGTTTGCTCATACCTAACAAGATCATGCTGTTATCATGCGGCCAGATGCTTCCGTCATGGTAGCTCATCGGGTTATAACCTGCTTCTCCTTCAGCCATCGTTCGAATCCCATATCCTGAGAAGAATGCTGGGGATACTAATTTTTCAATCACAGCATCCGCTTTGTTATCATCGAGCATTTCAGCAAAAAGCACATGCCCTGGATTCGTCGTTAACGTTCCTACTTGCTTTTTATCCTTGTCGAGTGCGATCGCATGGAACTGCTGATCATCCATCCAAAACGCTTCATCGTATCTTTCTTTTAATTGTTCTGCCTCGTTACGAAGCTTTGCGGCTTCCTCTACTTTTCCTTGAGCTTCATAAATCGCGGCTACTCCTTGCTTTGCCTGATACACATACCCTTGAACTTCAGAAAGGGCAATCGGTGTTTCAGCATAATCACCGTTTCGATGAACGACTGAATCTCCAGAATCCTTCCAGCCCTGGTTCGCGATACCTTTGCTAGATTCCTGATGATACTCAACGAATCCATCACCATCACGGTCTCCATATTCGTCAATCCACATGAGAGCATCTTCCACGTTTTGCGAAAGTTCTTCTGCTAGAGAGAGATCTCCTGTCCACTTCGTATATTCAGATAAAAGAACTAAAAAGAGCGGTGTCGCATCAATCGTTCCATAATAAGGAGTGAATGGGACTTGATTAGTTGCAGCGAGTTCTCCGTATCGGATCTCATGCATGATTTTACCCGGCTGTTCATCTCGCCAAGGATCTACTTTTGTTCCTTGTTGAGAAGCCATCGTTAAAAGAGTACCTTTTGCAATTTCAGGATTGAAAGCAAGCATTTGAAGAGCTGCAATCAAGCTGTCTCTTCCAAACGGAACACCAAACCATGGAAGGCCGGCAACCGGAAACTGTCCATATCCGAGGTCTGTCAATAGTACTCGTAAATCTTGGATACCGCGATCTACTAGTCTTTGAAGCGGTTCGAAATCCGTTTTAACACCTGGTGTTTCTGACTCCCATTTTTCGTACGAGTCTTTCAGGTTTTGAAGTGCTGCGTCCGGTTCGATAACCGTACCTGATTCTCCATCGATTTCAGGTGAAACAGTAAAGGTTACAGATTGAGCCTCTGCATGATCCAACCGAAACTTGAAGGTTACTTCTCCTTCTTGTTTTACAGATACGGCCTCACGATCCCATTGAATCTTAGTAGCTCGCTCAACATCATCGGCTCCTTTGTAAAAATAGCTCAATGATCGATCAGTCGTTTCTTCCCCTGTTCTCTTACCAATCTCTCCATATTGAAAACCTCGGATGATGAACATGTCCATGAAGTCAGCATCAACATGTACGCTGATTTCAAATTCAACAGGCTTCGGATAATAGTTTTTTAATTGAAGTGTTTCATAGAGCACACCATCATAGATGAGGCGTTTTCTTTCAATCTCGACTGATTCTCTCCAAAGGATTAGATTTCCGTCCTCTTCCATATGAGGATTCGTCAGCAAAATTTTTGCCATATAGTTCTCATCCGCCGAAGAGGATAGAAGAATTGGATCCTGACCGTTGATTTTGACATCAAACTTGCTTAAGAATCTCGTATCCTTTGTGTAAAGTCCTAAACCATAACTGTTTTCCTGTGGAATATTTCCTTTATCATCTGTTAAGAAAAATAGATCGTTCTCTTTGATTACGCGGTAGTTCATGATTGTTTTCCCCCTGTTTTTCGTTTATTCAATAACTTCCCAAAACGTTTTCGGTGAGTTTCATTTTAAAAACCACTAAGTGTGGTTTTCACATGTTGATTCTCTTTTTATAAATGCAGTATTCAATATTTTTTTCTTGCTGTCCATGTTTCCTTCGAGCATACCTGTTAAAAGTTTTGTCGCTTCAAACCCTAATTGATAACGATCTTGAGCAATCGTGGTAAGTGAAGGTGTTGAATAGGCCGACAAGATAATGTTGTCAAACCCAACGACCGATAACTCTTCCGGAAGCTTGCGTCCCAGTTTCTTGGCTGCCCTTATTGCACCCATCGCCATCAAGTCACTCGCACAAAAGAGAGCTGTCAGTTCAGGATGTTCTTGAAGAAGTTTTGTCGCTTCGGTTTCTGCCCTTTCTTCTAAAAAAGCCCCATTCCGAACATACGATTCTTCAAATGTGATTCCCTTCTCTTGAAGAGCATCCTGGTAGCCATCCAACCGTTCTTGGCTGACAAAAGCCTGGCTGTGCCCGTTGATCATTCCGATGTGTTGATGTCCAAGATCCAAGAGGTGTGTGACAGCTGATTTTGCGCCTTCTCTATTGTCTGTTGTCACATAACCAACAGAATCGCTTTCCATCGGGATATCGATAAGAATGCATGGCGTATCGCTTTTTAATACTTCTTCTAGATAAGGATCGTCGGTTTTGATCCCCTGCAGGATAATTCCTTCGACTTTACGTTCCTGAACAAGCTGCTTGTATGTCTTTTCTTGTTGTTTCTGTGAATCTGTACTGATAAGAACAAGCTCATATCCAAGCTGGCCCGCACAGTCGTTCACTCCGCAAAGCACCTCATATGTGAAATTATCTTTGCTTCCTTCAATCTTCAGTCCTGAAACGAGCAAACCGATCGTTTTTGTCTTCTTCATCACGAGGCTTCTCGCCAATAGGTTCGGACTATATTTTAGTTCTTTTGCAATCTCTTTAATTCGTTCTCTTGTTTTTTCGTTTACATCAGAATAACCGTTCAACGCTCTGGAGACCGTTGTAACAGATACTCCTGCTCTTTTTGCTACATCCCTAATCGTTGCCATATTATCCTCCAAAACGTTTCGGATACGAGTTGTTGTATATCTTAACCTTAAATGAATTCGCTTTCAAGTCTATTTTTAAAATTTCTGAAAAAAGATTTTATGGTTAAAAAGAAAACCCTGATGAACACAACGGTTCTTCAGGGTTTCTCCATTTTTATTTTTCTTCAGCTTTCTCATTTGGAATTTCCTGTGTGGATGCAACGGTTTCAGAAACCTTTCCCTCTCCTTTTTCCTGTTTCCACGATTCTTTTTCATTATGAATCTGATGCAGCTTCCTCACTTGTCTTTGCAGCTGAATCACTTTGATCAACCCAAACAACCCCACAGAAAGTCCTCCAAAAACGGCTGATCCTAAAATAACAAGGATAAGCGGCCAATTCGCTGTGCCAAATAGATAATTAATCTCCACATCTCCCACGTTAATAACGGCAAACGTTGCGATAATAAGAGCAAAGATAAAACCGAATATCAAGTACAATTGCATTTTCATCGTTATCACCTCATAATCTATCTATTCCCATATTGCTTATGAATCTACCAAAAACATAAAAATACTTTTCATGTTGAGATAAAAAGATTAAATTACAGATTTAGTACTCTTTCAAAGATGGATTTTTTCTTTTCCATCTCCTCTTCCTGTTCCAAAGTTGTTGGGATCTGCTCTGCTTCTATGCCCTTAATTCTTTTAGCTGCATCATATTCAGTAAAATTAAATTCAGGCACTACCCATTTTCCGTTTTCAGCTTTAACTCTTACCCAGATAGCTTTTTGACATTCGGGACATGTCTTCATGCCATAATAATGAACTTTATATATGATCTCGTCTTTCTTAATCTTCCATTGGAACAGATCATATTCTTCAAATTCTTCTTCAACTTTCGTTTGTTTTCGTTCATCTGGGACAACATCAACGTATGTTGTCCTTGCTTTTTCAGACAAAAGATTATACTTCAACGATACATTCGATTGAAGTTCTGCTCGTGCCCATTCAGTGGCTACCATTCGTGGTTCAAAATCTTCATCTTCTCCACGATACATTGACAATGCGGTCCCACTTATTAACAAACCCAATATAATCAAGATCAGTACATACTTTAATCCTTTATCTTCTTCTTTCAACTCTAGTTTGAACTTCACTTTTTCTAGACCCATCGTTTTCTCCCGATTAATCCGTTAATTCTACACGAACGATCGTTTTCCATGTAGATGGTTCATGGCATTTCATCGCTGGTGTCAAATAAATTTCTCTATGGCTGTCTTTTACTTTAAATCCCTTTTCTTCTGCAAACTGAATGATTTCTGCGAGTATAGTCTTTGTGTCACGATAATGACCAACATGTAACTTTTGTACACATAGAACAGGATCTGCAATAATAAGCCTTGTTTCTGGGATTACTTCTTTCAATTTCTTAGCAACATCACTTCGAGCTTCTTCAAACATCTCATCTGTGATGCAATCTGGAACTTGCATCACCTGTGTTGTTTTAGCTAGATTATCTTTCATTTCATGCCAAATAATCTCGTGAGGCATAAGTTTGAATTTATAACCGATCTTTGTTTTCGTAATGTGTTTTAGCCGATTGACGATCTTCCATACAACCCATTGTTGATCCATTGGCTCTGGTCGTCCTGCCCAATCCATATAATAGGCTGTGTCCATCTCTTGCGTTACGTATTTCATCTGAGGGATATGCAGAATACGAACAGGACCGGACTTTGCTCCATAAATTTCTTTATGTATTTTTTGATGATCATGTGTTATCGCTTTTGTTTGCAATAGATATCACCTCATTAATCATTTGGAAAATTATGATAATATAAGATTACCATATAATGATAAGATCAGAGTAATAAAAAAGGTTTTTATGTTGAAAAGGTTACTTTATGCAGGTTGCTTTTTACCCCTGTTTGTTAAAAGCCTTGTTTTCACTAGATGACACCCGACTTCCACCGAGCTCCTATAAAAGAGAAAGGCAGAGATTTACGATCAAATTTATTAAGGTAAGGGAGTGAAAGAGTGCTGTTACTTTTAACTATTGGATTCATAATAATTGGATTTTTCGGTCTCATTTCTATGAAAAAAGATATGGAAAGTAAGTTTGTTTTTATAAAAGTAAATCCCGAAAACAAGGGGAATGCATCAAAAGCTAAATCAGTAATTTGGTGGATAGTGAGTGCAGCTGCTTGGGGGGTAGTAAGTATTTACCTTGTGGGTTGGTGTTTTCGGAATTACTTCGGATAACGTTTGGCTGCAAATGTAAAAAACACTGGTAATATAAGTCCACAACAAAATAGATACTTCATGAAAAAAAGCTTGGATGGATTATCCAAGCGCCGTTTTTTAGCTATTCTTATCGATTTCTTTTAAGCTTTCCGTTAATTTCACTGTATCTAAATTCTCACCGATAAAAACCAATCTTAACGGCATCTTCATAAGCTCTTTTTCGTAATTTGGGAGTCCATAGGAATATTGAAAGAGATAGATTTGTCCGTCTTCAAGTTTAATTTACCCTTTGATCCGGTAGATTGATGATGGTGCTTCGCGCAGCCAGTCTTCAAAAGCTTCTTTTTTGATTGCACCTTGGAAGGAATAGATCCACGTTTTTACTTTCAGTTTGTCTACTGTAACTTGTTGATGTTTTTTTCTGTCTTTTACAGTGAGTTTGAAAAGCTGAGTAATATCTACTTTCGCATAGTCAGTGAGGACATAGGGAGTTCCTGCATTTAATCGTTCCGCATCTTCCTTTAAAGATTTTTTCTGTTCATCTGTTAACGTCCCCGTCTTGTTCCAAATGATAAAGTCCGCATGCTTGAGTTGTTCGATCATCAGCATTTTCGCTTGAACACTCATCGAACCTCGATCGAGCCACCTTGGCGCATCCATGATGGATATGATTCCTGATACCTCGAGTTCATCAAACAGGTATGGTGACAAACAAGCATCCAGCACATCAATCGGGTGAGCCGCTCCCGTTGCTTCAATAATTAAAGTATCCAATTCATTTTCCTTACAAAGTCCCCAAAGCTGTTTTTCAAGCTGATCAGATAGCGAACAGCAGATACACCCGTTTAGCAGTTCTTTTAACGGGATATCGCCAGGAACGGCATCGGAGTCAACAGAAACTTCTCCAAGTTCGTTCATAAGGACGGCTGTTCGATGATTTCGTTCTTTTTCGTACTGCAGAAGTTGCTTAAGCAGCGTCGTTTTTCCGCTACCTAGAAAACCTGCTAAAATGATTACGTTCGTTTTCTTCATCTTACACCTCAACATGATTTCTCTCTTTTTGCATTCTATTTTAATTATAAACACTAAAATCTATCATAGGCGGGCACAATTCTGCTTGAGCGCGCAATTTACTTTCTACATCTCGTATTCCACTCCAAATAATGTAACAGATCCTCCCGGAATAACAAAAAAACAGCCCGATTACAGGCCGTTAACGTTGATTTTAGCTAATAATTTTTTAATGATATCCAGACTGACTTCTTCCCACAGTGCGTGGTCCGTCGTAAAAAGAGTAGATATCTTATCTGCAAACAGTTTGAATGCTTTTTCGTAACGCGGATCGTCTTTTGCTGGGAGCTTCTTCTTACGTTCTTCGACCAGCTGCTGCAATTTCGGTGCACGCGGTCCCCACTTCATGATTTCTTTACCTTTTTCATCTATAAAGATAATAATCGGAATCGATTTTGATTTATTAGTTAGGTATCGGTCCATCAATTCGAGATTTTTATCCCGCTGTATAAAACGAACATCAATGAGTGCTTCGTCTGCCATCCGCATAAAAACAGGGAGATTCAGCATTGCATCTCCGCACCAGTCTTCGGTGATCACAATTGCTCTCAACCGGCTTTTCTGCATGCTATGCAGTGCATCTTTCATCGGATCTGGAAGTACGAATGCATTGTAGATCGTTAGCAGGTTTTCTTTATGTGCTGTCATTCCGTGTATATATGCATAGCGAGTCATGCCTTTTTCAAACCAAGTATTGAGGTCAGCCATTCTGTGTTCCTCCCTGTTCTTTATCTATTCTTATTGTAACCAAACAAGGGGGAGTTGGGGAAATGAAAACGCCTTAAATTTATTTTTTTGTTCTTTTTAACCGGCCCGAAGTTTTTTCTGCAGTTGGGAAACAGCGAATAAAAGCAGGTATCTCTCACGCGGTGTTAACCGGAGCCAGTCCTTGACTTTGTACTTCATACTGATTTCCACCTTTCCTAAACATTTAAACCATGTACTTCTTTTAATACCACTTTATGCTAAAAAAGAAACTATTTTAAACACATTACTTTTCGTCAAATATTGCGCTCTTTCGCAAGAATACTCTTATTTTCATCTTCCTAAAATATATTTCTAGAAAAGGTTTTGGTTTCTTTTTATAGAATAGAGGGAAAAGAAATCAAAAACGGGTGAGGTGTTAATGGTTATGAAAATGTTAAGCGAGAATGTTAAAACACTGTTCTTTACGGATGATGGAAAAATTCCAAATCATCCTTCTTGGCCGGTTCTTTTGTACGTTGGTGAACTTAAAGAACCTCAGGATGCACTGGAGGTTTTTGAGGAAAATGGATGGACGAACGGATGGAAGAATGGTGTGTTCGATTATCATCATTACCATAGCAACACGCACGAAGTATTAGGTGTAATGAGGGGGGAAGCCGTTCTTCTTTTAGGTGGAGAAGACGGTGTTTCCGTTACGGTTTCCAGGGGAGATGTCATTGTACTCCCTGCTGGAACCGGTCATAAGCTGATCGGCTGCAGCACTGATTTTAAAGTAGGAGGAGCCTATCCGGAAGGGATGGAACACAACTTAAAAAAAGGTGAGCCGGACGAACGACCAGAAGTGCTCGATGAGATCATGTTAGTTCCGCTGCCAGAAACCGATCCACTCTTCGGAAAAGAAGGACCTCTCTTAGAATTATGGAAGAAAAATGGATAAGAAAAAGGCGACTCTCCCCGGAGCCGCCTTTTTTAGGATCTGGTTTGCCACCAATTAGATCGAGTATGTTCCTCGTCTAAAGAGACCTTTTCACCGATCATAGGTGTTAATATATTCATGTCATTCGCATCCGCAGCTTTTACCACTCGTTCAATGGGATCTGTCCAGGTATGAAGAGATAATGTAAAAGCTCCCCAGTGAATTGGTATCAACCTCTTTCCTTTTACATCGATATGAGCCTTTACGGTTTCTTCTGGCATCATATGAATTGCAGCCCACTTTTCATGGTACTGACCGCACTCCATCAATGTTAAATCAAACGGTCCAAATTTTTCCCCAATCTCTTTAAAATGCGGGCCATAGCCACTGTCACCGCTAAAATAGATTTTTGCCCCTGTTCCTTCAATCACCCAAGAACACCATAGCGTAGAGTTACGATTCGTTAAGCTTCTGCCGGAAAAGTGCCTTGCAGGTGTACACACAAGGTTTAGTCCACTTGCCGTAACTTCTTCCCACCAATTACATTCTTGTATTTTCCCTGGTTCCACACCCCATCTCTTTAGATGATTGCCGACACCGAGTGGAACAACAAATTGATTTACTTTAGATTTAAGTTTTTTGATCGTGCCATAATCCAGATGATCATAATGATCATGCGATAGGAGAACCAGGTCGATTTGAGGCAGTTCTGCAACTGAAAAGGGTAAGTCTTTGCTGTAGCGTTTGTTACCAAACCATGGAATAGGCGACGGTGCTTTTCCAAACATCGGATCGAGAAGAATTCGTTTATTATCCAGTTCTATCATCAATGAAGAATGGCCAAACCATGTCACTTTTGTTGTTTGATTTGGGTTCAGTTTTGATAACTGAAGCGGTTTTATCGGAATCGGCTTACTGGGCTGTCTGTTCGGATTCCCCATTAAAAACTCTTTTAATACAGGAAACATAGACCTGAAATCCGTAGCCATTTCGGTAGCAATTTGATTAACAAACGTACCGTCAGCATAATGTTCGCTTGAACGGTATCTGGATCTATCATCTTTTGAAGGGTTGCTCCCAAACACTGGATGAAACGCGATGAACAAGAACGTTGTCACGACAACGGCAGCAATTAAAAGTAATGCAAGCATATTTACGACCTCTCTTAAACCATCTAGTGTAAATATACTACTCCTTTTCTTTCCAGCGAAGCAACTTTTAAGCTGGAGTTCTCAAGTGGCAGTTATGAGTGTGTGGTGAAATTCGGCGGATTGTCGACTCGTGGATAAATGCACAAAATTTTTGGATTGAAGGTCAAAATTTTTGGATTGAGGGCTGAAACTCGCGGATTCAGCCCCAAAACTTTTTGATTCGCTTTTGTTTAAAGCCTCCAGAACGCCTATCAAGCCTCCGTCTGCTGTACGCGCACTCCAAAACCAATTCTGAACAGTTTTTTTTCAAAAACTGAACCATATTATAATTGAAAACATCTTGTAGAACTTTAATATCGTCTCCACACAGCAAAAAAGCTGATCTATTCCGGACGGTTTCTTGTCCAGCAGATCAGCTTTTGTTCCAATTATTCATTTAAGCACTATCCTTCTCTTTTTTCTTGGTACTTCTTTTTTTTCGTTTTGGTTTCTTTTTCTGTTCGAGCTCCTCTTTTAAGGCTAACAATTTTGCACGTCTTCTCATCTCTTCATAGATTTTCACAACGAGCATTGCGAAACTGATGAGAAGTGCCAATATTTTATACGCCATTCTCCAACACCCCTCTCTTCCGAAGAAGCGGGCTATTTATTATGAATGGGAGTCTTTGGCTGCTGCCGTTTCTATCGGAATTCTCATTGCTCGGAATGTCTCCTCATCACACACAGCCTTTTCCTGCGCGTTTAGGACAAGCAATCCGTTTCCTTCTGCTTTCTTCGACAACCCGATACTTAACGTGTTTTTAACGAGCTGTGCATATACTTCTGCTTCAGTCAGCTCACGTTCAAACCGTTTTTCCTCGCGTTCGATCAATAAAGCAGCTGCCCCTGAAACATGCGGTGTTGCCATTGACGTTCCAGACAGCTTGGCATATTTGTTTCCAGGATAAGTTGAGATAACATCAACGCCTGGTGCCACAAGATCAATTTCATCATTTGTATTTGAAAATGGAGCCAGTTTCATTTTTGAATCCACTGCACCCACTTGTACTACTTCTCGATAGGCCCCCGGATAAGCATACTCGTTTGTATTTTCATTGTTGTCCCCCTCATTTCCAGCCGCACAGACTACAAGAACATCTTCTAACACTGCTCTTTGGATCGCTTCGTGAAGTTCAGGAACATCGTTCGGTCCGCCGAGTGACATTGAGATCACGCGTACTCTTTCCCCGTTCTCTCCTCGCCATTTTACCGAATAATCAATCGCGTCGATGATTCCTTGATACGTTCCACTTCCATTCTTACCTAGTACCCGGCAGATCAATAGCTTTACGTCCGGTGCAACCCCTACAACACCCGCGTTGTTTAGCGTTGCTGCAATCGTGCCCGCAACATGCGTACCATGGTAATGTGCATCTGTATAATCGTCTTCTTCTCCTTCAACAAAATTCCGTCCGCCTGCGATTCGGTTCGATAGTTCAGGATGACTTGTGTCACAGCCTGTATCGAGAACAGCAACTACGACACTCTGCCCTTTTTCACCTTCACGCCAAAAAGCAGGAGCGTTGATCATTTCAACACCATATGGAATTTCTTCTTTCGATGATTCCATTACATCTTCCAGCACAAAGGGAATTAAACGAATTTCGCTCATGATCCTTGCCTCCTTTTTAATAAAAAGATTGGTGAATCATTTGGCTCTTGTATCTAAGCTATCATGGTGGTCGGATGGATGAAGAACTTCTGAAGATGCTATGAACCTCCTTCCTTTTAGTATAAAAAAAGAATAAAGATTCTAGCTGAGGGTACTATTATCATTATTCTAGCAAACTGTTAAACTTTACCACAAGTCCTGTTTTAAAAATGCGTCATTATGTCTACTTCGACAAACAATCGCTAATAACTATAAGCATTTATTCTTATCGTTTCTTTATAGTTCGACACAAATCATTCCTAAATGAAACTATCATAATAAAGAAACTCTCAAGTCGGGACAACGTCCAATCTTGAGAGTCCATTCTTTCTATCGTTTAGTAGCGAACAGCATTCGCTGCGTTTACTCGTCCTTTAGAGTAATAAGAACCTGTTCCAGATGTTTTATCAGCTGTATTCTCGATCGCTGCACGAATGTTGGATGCGCTGCGTCCTTGTGAAGCTAGTAATCCAGCAATACCTGCTACAAGCGGACAAGCCATGGATGTACCAGACATATAAGCATATCCACCGTTACGAACAGTAGAAGCGATGTCTACACCTGGCGCTGCAACATCAACCCAAGAACCATAGTTAGAGAAAGAAGCTTTAAGGTCGTTGCGATCAGTAGCTGCTACAGCGATCGCATTTGAGTAGTAAGCCGGATAGCTAGGAGCCGATGTGCTCTCATTACCTGCTGCAGCAACTACTACTACACCTTTAGAAGCTGCATAGTTTACTGCGTTTTGAAGAGAAGTTGCACCAGAAGGTCCGCCAAGGCTCAATGAAACGACTTTTGCACCGTTATCAACGGCATGATAGATTCCATTTGCTACATCATCCAACGTTCCGCTTCCGTTTGCATCAAGTACACGAACCGCATAGATCATAACGTTCGGTGCCATACCCGCAATACCTTTTGCATTGTTCGTTGTAGCCGCTGCGATACCTGCTGCGTGTGTACCGTGGTCGTTTTTATCCATTGGATCCCAATCGTCATCTACATAGTCATAACCTTTAATAACGCCGCCCGCTAAGTCTGGGTGGTTGTAGTCAACCCCAGTATCAATGATCGCTACTTTTACAGACGATGATCCGCGCGTAATATCCCAAGCAGACTGAGCACTGACTTTTTGAGGTGCCCATTGTACCCCGTTCGAGAAGTACGTGTCATTCGGGGTCCAAGTAGCATGGTATGTATAGTTCGGCTCTGCGTACTCTACATCTCCGCTCTTTTCATATTCTGCAATAGCTTCTTCCACGGATCCTTCCTTCACTTTAATCACGTGGAATTTTTCACCTTTTTCTTTCACTTCATCCTTTGCTTTAACTGCTAATGATTTTGCTTTGGAGTCTGAGACACCATCTTTAAACTTTACGATGATTTCTTGAGGAGTTACATTCGCCTTTACATCGGGACTTTTAGCCGCTGAGGCCGGTGATGCAAGAGTTACAACTAATGGTAGTACTGCTGCCATCGTGGCAAACTTCTTTAACATTTACTTCACTCCTTGATTTGAATTTTGTCGTCGACAATTTCTAATATAGAGCGGAAATAACTGAAAATAAAGAAAAATTTTACTATTCTATCAAAAACAAATAGATCTTACTAAATTTTAAAAGTTTTAACATAAAATAGGATTATGGTCATTGTATTACCTTTGAAAAAATTCAAACTTTTTACATAGTGACCTAGATATATCTACAAAGTATCAGCTAGTTTTTTTCACTAAATATTTCATTTTCGAATTTTTTGATCATCAAATTGTTTTAAGAGCATTTTTCAATTCTTATGAAATTCATTTCCGTACACCCTTTTGGTATTCCAAGAGAAAAATTCGTATGGATTGAACAAATGGTTAAAAAATCTAGGATAGAGGTATACCTAAAGTAGAGCCTACTATTTGGAGGGATGTAAAATGTTAAAAACAGGAGATCAAGCACCAGATTTTACACTAAAAAGTGAAACAGGAGAACCGTTTTCTTTTCACCAGCATCTGGAGAAGGACGATCGATTCCACCTGCTCGTTTTCTTCCGGGGAGAATGGTGTCCCGTTTGTAATGATCAGTTAAAAGAACTGGAGCAGAACATTGACACTTTTAATGAATTAAACACACACATTCTCGCGGTTTCGACGGATGAGAGAGAAAACCTGAATAAGATGAAAGAAACTCATTCTCTTTCGTTTCCTGTATTTAGTGATCCGGAACGTGCTGCTGCAGAGCCTTATGGTGTTCAGTATCATACCGGAGAACTTTATGAAGACCACGGCCAACACGGAGAACCTGCATTATTCTTAGTGGATGATCAAAAGCGTGTGCTTTATTTCGATATTCAAACGGGACCGTTCGGCCGCCCGACAGCTGAAGATTTGAGGAAGACGATTAAATATATCAAAAAAACATTACAGAAATAATAAAAAACGGAGTGTGGCGAAAATGCCTCACTCCGTTTTATTGTTTACTGATTCGCTGTTATGGAATAATATTGCAAATTATGTGATGAAGGGCCGTTTTTATGTGATTGATCCTTAAGCTCACTCTTCCCCGCCTACAAAATAGTCATTTTTTCTGTAAGACAATGCACTTAGATGAGCAACTGTCTCATGTTCGTTCTCTACCGTCACTTCATACCAGGAAGTACGGTGATTCCGCTTGATTTCTTTCGCTTTTGCGGTTATTTTATCTCCTTTTTGACAGGCTGCTAAGTAACCGATGTTCACTTGGAGTCCAACCGAAGTCTTTCCATAGGAATTACAAGCGACTGCAAATACAAAATCGGCGATCGCAAACAATACGGCCCCATGTGCGGTTCCATGAGCGTTCAGCATATTTTCCGTTATCGTCATTTTAGCTTCTGCGGCTCCTGGCCCCATATGTGTGAGTTCAATCCCCAGCCACTGCGCAAACGTATCCTGGTTCAGTTTTTCTCGAATTTCTTCTGCATATTGAAAATGGACCTCTGTATCGTCTCTTTTTGTCTTCATCCGTTTCACCTCTTCTAAAGAATTCTTTTTATTCACTGAAATCCCCTTCTTATTTTTAAAGAGGTTTCTCTTCACATACTAGCCGAATACACTTACACTAAGAACTAAAGCAATAGGAAAGGTCGGAAATAGCCATGAAAAAAGAACCTGCTTCAATCCCTAGACCTTTAGTCCGGACAAATCAATGGTTCATCTTTTTATCAGTTTGTGCCACATGGCTCACTGGTCAAGCCTGGATTCTATTACTGCCGCTATTTGCTGGACTACTAGGAATGTTTTTTGATTTTAACCCTGTCATGAAAGTTGCTGCCTTATTTTTGAGAAAGAGTCCATCCGCTTATATCCCTGAAGATAAGGATCAGCAACAATTCAACCAACTAATCGCCATATCATTACTAGCACTTGGATTTATTTCCTATACGCTGAACTGGACAGGACTAGCAATCGCTGCAACTGCAATGGTAGCCGCAGCCTCTTTCATCGCCATTTTAGGATTCTGCATCGGCTGCTTTATCCGATACAGATGGCTGCAATATCGTTATCAGAAAACACAAAATCACAAAGATCTCTAAAGGCTCCCTTGAATGGGAGTCTTTTTTTGAAGGATATATGATATTGAACTGGAATCCAAAAAGAGAAAAAATGAGTGAGTACTCACTTGACATTTATTTGTCCTCTCGCATATGCTGGAAACAGGAAAAATGAGTGAGTACTCACTTTTTAATTCGTCTTTAAGGAGGTTCTCCACATGTCATCTGTCATACAAGTTTTGGATGTCTCAAAGAATTATGGTTCACAGCCAGTGCTTAACAATATTTCTTTAAATGTTGAAAGAAACGAGATCTATGGGCTGCTTGGTCCCTCTGGTGCCGGAAAAACCACTCTCGTTAAAATGATTGCCGGGATTGAAACACCGACTAGCGGCAATATTACTGTACTCGATACGGCCATGCCGAATCTTTACAACATGACGCGTATTGGTTTTATGGCTCAATCTGATGCCCTTTATGCTGAACTGAGCGGTCAAGAAAATCTGGAGTTCTTTGCTTCTATTTACGGATTAAAAGGAACAAAGCAAAGAGAACGAATCCTACACACGGCTTCACTTGTTAACCTGACGGACTTTTTAAAGAAACCTGTTCATCAGTATTCGGGGGGAATGAAACGGCGCTTATCATTAGCGGCTGCCCTTCTTCATGAACCTGAAGTATTAATTTTAGACGAACCTACTGTGGGGATTGACCCTGTTCTTCGTCAATCAATTTGGAACGAACTATACAAACTGAGTGTAGCTGGAACGACGATCCTTGTTACCACACACGTCATGGACGAAGCGGAGAAATGCGGCCAGCTAGGCATGCTCCGTGATGGAAGATTAATAGCTTCAGGTTCCCCTCAAGAGCTGAAAGAATCTACGACCAGTGCAACGATCGAAGAGGCTTTTCTTTCTTATGGAGGTGCCGCAAATGAGAACTAGAGCCTTAGTGAAACGGATCATCCGCCAGTTCATCCGGGATAAACGAACACTTGCCATGATGTTTTTGGCACCCTTACTCATCTTGACGCTTGTGAATCTCGTGTTTTCTGGGAACAACTATGACCCTGAGATCGCTGTAATCAGCAGTACAGAACCATTCGCTTCACAACTTGAAGGTGCTGATTCATCTTTTACGATCTATGAAAATAGCAAACAAGCTTTTGACGACTTAGAACATGAAAAGCTAGATGCGATCATCGAGATCGATCCGCCAACAACGAAAATTACGCTGGAAGGCAGCAATCCGACAGCTAACAAAGCGGTTATGATGACTGTGGAAAAAACACTGAAATCCTTGGCTCCAAAAAGTCCTCAGCCAAACGCGATGGAAACAAAAGTCGATTACCTTCACGGTTCGGCTGATATGGAATCTTTCGACTACATGGGACCTTTTCTTATCGGGTTCTTTATCTTCTTTTTCGTATTCCTGATCTCAGGTGTTTCATTTCTGCGCGAAAGAACAACAGGTACGCTTGAGAGACTTCTTGCTACACCGATGCGCCGCTGGGAGATGGTCGCAGGATATGTGTTAGGGTTCGGAATTTTCACGATTATTCAATCTGCTATCATCGTATCGTTTTCGATTTATGTTCTTGATATCATGATGGCTGGTTCCATTTGGTATGTGATCTTGATCACCCTCATGCTTGCCGTGACCGCACTCTCACTCGGAACCTTGCTGTCCGCCTTTGCAAAAAATGAGCTGCAGATGATTCAGTTCATACCGCTTGTGGTCGTTCCGCAAGTATTCTTTTCAGGGCTCTTTAACATTGAAACGATGACCGACTGGCTTCAGCCTATCAGCTATATTATGCCGTTGACCTATGGCGGCCAAGCGATGCGGGAAGTTATGATTCAAGGCGGAGGATGGGCGGACATCTATGACGAAGTACTCGTACTCGCAGGCTTTTCGTTGCTCTTCATGGTATTAAACGTCTTGGCGTTGAAAAAGCATAGAAAGCTATAACCGTTTGTTCATGTCTATAAAATGTGTCTATAATAAAAGAAACGCACGTTTAAAGGAGAAACACGCATGTCCGACCAAGAATGGATTAAAGAGCTGATGCATGACACGGATGACCCTGTACTTAGTGAAAAACAGCAAAAAATATTAGCTGCTGCGATCGATACTTTTTCAGAAAAAGGATTTGCTGCCTCATCCACAAGTGAGATCGCAAAAAAAGCAGGGGTAGCTGAAGGTACGATTTTCCGTCACTACAAAACAAAAAAGGAACTTCTATTAGCGATTGTTACACCGACAATGGCGAAATTCGCTGCTCCTTTTTTTATAAAAACTTTTGCGAAAGAAGTATTTGAAAAAGAATATGAGCATTACGAGGACTTATTAAGGGTGATTGCAAAAAATCGTCTGGAATTTGTAAAAAAACACTTTCCTGTCTTAAAGATTTTCCTTCAAGAGATCGCGTTTCATGATGAGCTTCGCAAGCCCTATCAGGAGCTTTTTACCGAGCATGTGTATAAAAAGTTCAAGAAGATCATCGAGCACTTTCAGGAAAAAGGCGAAATCATTGACCTGCCTCCTGAAACCATCATACGAATGTCAGCTTCAAGCATCATCAGTTATATCCTTCCCCGCTTCCTCATCTTCCCTGATCAGAAGTGGGACGATGAAAAAGAGATCGAGCAGATTGTTGAGTTTGTAATGTATGGATTAACCGGAAAACGATAAGAACCTATAAGAAACCCGCTCCTCTATTGAAGCGGGTTTTGTTCATCATATAATACTTGTTTATTTGAGATGATTGTCGTGCTGATTGGATTAGATAGGTTTACAGCGCTATCACTAAGTGTCGGAGCTAATGCGATCGCGGAAGTACCTGCCACAAAATAGCCGCAAATAATTACGAGCACAAGTCCCTTTTTCATACGCTCACCTCCCCAGCACGAGTATTAGAACGAAAAAAGAACCTTGAGATTTCTTCTCTGGTTCCTATTATTCTTACTATGAAATTCCCCTTTTCCTTTCATTTCAAGCATGATTTTTTCTTCGAATCGGTTTGAACGTGGTCTTTTCTTTTAGAGGATCACAAAACGTAGACGGCAAGAAGCAAAAGAATGATGCCTGTACCTAGGAAACTATTTGCGTAAGCAGTTGTATCCGATGAAGGTATGATGCCTTCACCGTCTAATGGTTCCGCTCCTACCGCCCTTAAAAGACAAGCCTTTTGTTAACAAAAGTACAGCTATTTAAAGAGAAAAAAAGATTGCTCGTCCATCTTTCTTTTATACCTCCTCATAAAAAGAAGGACGCAGCTTTTTATATGCCGGACTTAATTCACTCCAAACATCATACTTGTTCCCATCAGGATCACAGAAAACAAAATTTTCTCCCGCATGCCCTCGATCTTCAATTTCACCAGTCTCAATTCCAAGACTCTTGAATTCCTTATGCAATCGATACAGCGAGTCGATCCCGTCAACTTCAAACGTTAAGCTGAATCTTTGAGTGCCATTGTAATCTTTAAAGTTAGAGCTTTCGTTCTGCTCTGCTTTTACGAGAAAAAAACTTTGATCAGCCAGATTCATAATCGCTTTATCGTCATCCTGATAATTGATTTGTGCTCCTAGTTTCTCAGCATACCATCTCGCTGATACGTTTGGATCACGAACGGGTACATAGGTGGTACCTACACGGACTAATTTTTCTTTCATCTGATTTTTCTCCTTTACTAGTCGATGAATACAATGACCACTGCCCAAATATCCTCCCTCATTCCTTTATCATTCTTTACCTTGGAATAAAAATCCTTCATCAAATAGAGAGGGATTGGCAATTTGAAAGAGAAAATATCTAATAGGAGGTTATTACATGATTAAAGCAAAGAGTATTACGCCCGTCCTTCGAATATTGGACATTGAAAAAGCAAGAGAATTTTATTTAGACTTTTTGGAGTTTAATCTTGATTGGGAGCATCGATATGAAGAGGATTATCCTTTATATATGCAAGTATCAGCAGGTTCTTGCCAATTGCATCTCTCTGAACATTATGGAGATTCCAACCCAGGCATAAAAATCCGTATACAAGTTGAAGATATAAAAGAACTGCACCAAAGAATATCCTCGAAAAAATATAAGTATGCGAGACCTGGTTTGGAGAGCGCTCATGGTCATCTAGAAATCAGGATTGGGGACCCGTTCGGAAACAGCATCTGCTTCTACGAGCCTCAACAGAGCTAGACTATTTATGAGATACGGAGCACTAAGCTTCCTCTACTTCACTTATATATTGAGGATGTCCCTTCTGATTAATTTCAGAAGGGATTCTTCTATTTTTAGTAGGACATTAAGGTGATTTGACAAAAAACGAAGCAAGTCAGGTTGCCCCAGCATAAAGAGCTCTAATTAGGAGCCGTTTAGGGTGCCGAAACAATTTTAAGGCGATACCTAACTGGGTATGGAAGCCTATCCAACAGGTCGAATCCAGAAAAAAGCGGCATCAATCCAAAAGTTTTGGCAGTTTATCCACGAGATTTACCCCTCAATCCAAAAGTTTTAACAGTTTACCCACGAGTTTACAATCCTTGACAAATCCCGCACACTTTAATACCCTCACTCTCGCATCTCATTACTGAACAACAAAAGCCCTCCGGCTCCGATTTTGGAGCTGAAAGGCTTACAAATGATGTTCAGCTACTCGCTTAAAGCTCTTTTCCCCAGTGCACTGATTACCATATCGTCCATCGGAGGGTTATGAAGACCTGCACGCACATCCCGGTAATGACGCTGCAGTGGACTGGACATTGCAAGGCTCCTCGCGCCAACAATCCTCATCGCAAGATCCACAACTTTTGCCGCTGAGTTCGTTGCGATGTGCTTCACAGCCATGATCGCCGGTCCCATCTCCATCCTGGATTCAGGCTCATTCACCCATTTTGCAGCAGTCGAATACAAAAGCTCACGTGCTTTAAATAACTCAAGCTCCATTTCACCGATCTTACGTTGAACTTCTGGAACCTCAGCAATCGCTCCAGGCAAACTGTTCGGCTTGTAGCTTTTAGCAAAATGAACAGCTTCATTTCTTGCAGCGACTGCCACACCAAGGTAACAAGCAGGGATATGGAGCAGCCACGCTTTTGGAAGATCCAGTTTTCCTCGTTCTTCTTCAACGAGCGCATCTGCTGTTACCTTTACATCCTTCATAACGAGGTCATCACTTCGTGTTCCTCGCATCGCGACCGTATCCCATGTCTCTTCGACGGTAACTCCTTCTTGCTTCATATCGATTAAAAAGTTTCCTTTTTTCCCGGTGTTTCCTATTTGCGCCGAAACAATCACATAATCTAAGGCTGGTGCCATGGATGTGAACGTTTTAGTGCCGTTAATCACCCAGTCATTTCCTTCTTGAACAGCTTTTGTTTGCGGCATCCCTCCTCGTGTTGGACTCCCGGTGGCGGGTTCGGACGCAGCACGATTCACAAGAGCTTGAGCCTTTACCACTTGTTCGCAAAACCAACGAAATTTCTCTTCTTCCCACAATCGCTCTTCTGTCAGTTCAAGAAAACAACCAAGATGCCATCCAAGACATAAAGCAGTTGCTGCATCTCCTGCTGCAATTCTTTCCTGCAGGAGCACAAACTCATACAAGCTCAAACCTTCTCCGCCAAACTCTTTTGAAATTGTGAGCGAAGGATATCCTGCTTCTTTAAGGTCCTTTACGTTCTCAAACGGAAAACTGCCTTCACGATCATGTTGATCCGCTCGCTCTGCAAACCTATCGGCCAAAGCATCTATTTTCTTAAACCATCTTTCTTGCGTATCATTTTTTATATATGCGTCATATAAATCATTCACAAATGACAATCCCTTCATATCGAATAAGAATACTACGTTTAAATAATAGTGTATGCCTTCTACATAAAACACGGCAAGATATATGACCCATGATTCCCCATTGAAATCTTCTTGACACCTTTATGTTTATTTTCTAAATAAATACCCAAAAACGATTTACAAGAACGTTTGTTCGTGTTATTCTAAAATCAGGTTAGCTATTCCAACGTCTAACCTCCCCACCAGTGTTGACCGGCTATCCCAGCCGGTCCTTTTATTCAAACAAAAAAGCTTCTGCAGACACCGAAATGCTGCTGAAGCCTTCTCAACTAATATCTAAAATCAAACCGTTGTCTTTTCACCCACAGCCAAACTCCTGTGATGACATGGATCACAATGACTACAAACACTGCACCATATCTTTCTGTAATCCAGCCCACAAACCAAACTAACGGCAATGTTAATAACAAATTCACGAGCATCAACACCCACGATGTTCTGGCGATGGCCAAGATAAAAAGACCGGCCGGCAATATCAGAAAAATCCAGAATAAAATGCTTTGAAATAATGCCATAACTTCCCCTCCGTCTCTCATTATATAAGGGGTTCGATACTTTCACCAGCTTTACACCGGTACTTTTTCTTTCAGTGGATATTCTGTTGGTTCTTTTGCTTCTTCAACATCATACTTAGGCAGTGTGAACATATAGAACAAACCAACGGTGAACAATGCTCCGCCTACCACCCAGAACAGCGCTTCAACAGACAAAAATTTCGGAAAAAACGCCGCGATCAAAGCGAGTGTAACCGTATGGGAGAGCATATTAATCGGTGTGATTGCTCCTTGTACACGTCCCATCATTTTGGGATCAACAATCTTAGGAAGCCATCCTCCTAAACCGATGTTTACTAGCGGTATACTAAGTCCAACCTGAACTGTAAAAACAAAGAAAACCCAAATGTTTGGAGCTGTCGCACAAAGACCGATCGCGGTACCACTTATAAATAAACCAATAATAATAGCCGTTGAAAGCTTTATTCTTTTAGAAAGTATTGAACAAATCACACTTCCTGTAAGAACGGATACACCAAATACAATACCCATCCACATCATCATCTGTTCATAATTGTCAGGAGCGAGTTTATATTTCATGATAAAAGCTGGCATGACGGATAACCCGCCATTTACGACACCAAATAAGAAAAAACCAAAAATGAGCGACATTAATAATTTTGAATTTTTTATATAAGTGAAACCTGCACCAAAGTCTTTCCATACCATGCCGATATGTATATCTTTAAACTTATGTTTCCCGTTAGGCAGACGTACTTCTTCATCCACTTTCATGCTCATGATCAATAAAGCGGAAACGACGTATGTAATCAAGTCAAATACAATAGCACCTTGAATACCTACATTCCAGTAAATAAAAATCGCAAGCATGTTTCCAAATAGCATAAACATACTTCCTGTCATCTGATTCAACCCAGCTGCTACCGCATATTCATCTTTTGATAGAATACCTTGTACCATAGCTTGATCCGCTGGGAAAAAGAACTTGCCTACAGCACTTCTTAGAAAAAGAATCGTAAAGATCAACGGCATCCAGTCTAGCCAGATCGCACCGATCAGCGCCAAACAGAGAACCGCACAAATCCAGTCACAATATAATGCGATCTTCTGACGATCCATTCTGTCTGCAAGTACGCCAACAATAAAAAAGACGGCTAACGTTGGCAGTGAGTACATCAACTCGGCCAATGTGGCAAAAAACGGCTGTTCACTAAACTTATCTAGCAGATAAAACATGAATGCCGTAACGCCGATGATACTTCCCATCATCGAAGTGAATCCAGCTAGGAACAGCTTGCTGAAGTTTCGGTTCTGAAAAATTTTCAGAAAGTCCTTCATTTAACAACCCCCAATTTTGTGTGTAACATTGTTCTACTACCATTCTCTACCTAATTCCAACTTTTGTAAATGTTTTTTTAGGTTGAACTTTCCCCATTATGACGATACTCTAGACAGAGAGCAAAATAGAGAGGATACTAACATGATTCATTTATTTTCACACAACGATTTAGATGGAAAGTCGTGCGGCTTTCTCGCACAAATGGCTTTTGGAGAGAACTGTAAGATTTCCTATTGTTCACATGGAACGATAAATGACCGCGTTGAACAGCTTCTGGATAATCCAAAAGAAAAGAAAACAGAAATTATCATTACCGATATCGCTGTAAACGAAGAATTAATGATGAGACTGGACGAACGCTCCAACGCTGGAGGAAAAGTGAAACTGATCGATCACCATTCGACCGCTCTTCACTTTAATGGATTTGATTGGGGCCATGTTCAAGTTCGTTATGACGATGGTCGTCTCACTTGTGCAACATCTCTTTTTTATGAGTATTTATTAGAGAATGGCAAGCTGAAAGACACTGGCGCGCTGAAAGAATATGTCGAGTTAGTCCGATTGTATGATACATGGGAATGGTTTGATCAGAAGATTGAAGCAAAACGTCTGAACGACTTATTCTTCATTCTTCCTCCTGATAAGTTTGAAGAACGGATCATGGAGCGCTTAAAAGGAGATTCCTTTGAGTTCTCTGAAACAGAAACCACGATCCTTGACCTAGAAGAAGAAAACATCGCAGACTACATTAAGAAAAAACAGCGCCAAATGGTTGAAATCTGGGATACTTGGTCACTAGGCGAAGGTTCTGAGGAAAAGACATATAAGATCGGTGTGTTACATGCAGAACGCTATCATTCGGAACTCGGCAACGAGATCAACCGTGAAAATCCTCACCTGGATCTTATAGTGATCTTAAACATCGCAAACAAGAGACTCGGATTTCGTACCATTCATGAAGAAGTGGATTGCTCGGTTTATGCGAAGCAATATGGAGGCGGCGGTCACCCTAAAGCCTCTGGTGGTATAATGACTCCTGAAGCTTTCGAGAAATTTGTAGTTGCCGCTTTCCAGGAACAGCCTCGCAGAATAGATGCACCGAAAAATGAACACAATGTGAAGGAAAACCCTGATGGAGCACTTTATGTGAACAAATATCAGGAAGTTTCCAAAATCTATTCAGAAGATAATGAAACATGGCTAATCACCCATAAGACACACCCTGTCGAAGAAACGTTTGATAGTTTCCAAGCTGCTGAAAACTATGTGAAACGACACTTTGAGGGTTGGCTCATGCGTGATGATGAAGTAAATAATAATTAACAGAAAGACTGGCTCAGAAAGGTTGTAACGGCAACCAAAATGAACCAGTCTTTTTTATATCATACACATGAATAAACGGAAACTAGGTATCCTAAAGAAGTAACCAACCATGAGGAGGACCTAAAAATGCCCAATCAAAATCAAATGAATAATAATACGCAACCGAACATGATGGCCAATCAGGCGATGAATAAAAACCATGGCGGACACGAACTTTTTGATGCACATGAAGTGATCTCTGGGATCATCAGCATGCTAGACCAATATCAAATGTACGACCAGCACATCAAAGACCCCATATTAAAAGATATCAATCACCGTCAAGCAGCATTTGCAACCCAGATGTACAATACGATCGTTGATAGTTTCAGTACCGGACAAGACCCTAAAGTTCCGACTCAGCAATACAAAATGAATCAAGATAATAACGTCATATATGGCATAAAGCCGGGAGCTCCGAAAAAGCCAAACCAATCTGTTAATGACCTTTCAGACCAAGGCTTATCCGCTTATATGCTAGGAAACACAAAATCATTAGCCATGCTCTTAGCCATGACTGCTCTTGAGATGACAAACCCGGTGTTACGCCGTGTGATCGCAGACAGCGTTCCAAACTTTATTGAAATGAGTTATGAGATCTTCCTTTATCAAAATAAACATGGCTATTATCAGGTTCCTCAATTAAAGGATCAGGACATGACTGCTATGCTTCAAAGCTATACGCAAGTTCCACAGCAAAACACACCTGGTAATATGCCTCACTAAGACCTCCAAAAGCGGCTGATGAGCTACATCAGTACAAGAAAGATTTGATTTGGAGCCTAACCGCAAATGAAAAGAACTTTCCCTCGGAGAGTTCTTTTTTTATTTAAAGCATATTCTTCATTTGTTTAATACGCTATACTTATTCAAATACGAATAATTATTCAGAATTGAATAATTATTTAAGCCAGTCGAAAGGTGTGAGAGTCTTGAGCCCATCTTTAAAATGGAACGAAAATGAACAAATTCTCCATTCATTGAAAGACGATATTTTAGTAACGAATATTGACGGCATTATTTTAAAAGTAAGTGAAGTTACAGGTAAGATTTACGGTGTAGAATCGGAGAGCTTAATCGGAAAATCGGTATATGATTTAGAAGCGCAAGGGTTATTTTCCCCAATCTTAACGCCCATGGTCGTGAAAGAAAATAAAAAAATAACCTTTGTTCAAACAACGAATAAAGGCAAAAAACTCCTTGTAACGGGCATCCCGGTTTATAACGATAAGGGTGAATTATACAGAGTTGTTAGCTATTCACATGACATAACAGAGTTAATTAAATACAAGGATTTTCTTTTAAACATGGAAGAAGAAATGGATCGTGTAAAAAGCGAACTGGAGCATTTAAGAAGTAAACAGCTGCATGATGCAGGAATCGTAGCGAATAGTGAAGAGATGAAAAAAGTAATTAGTACCGCTCTCCAATTATCCGAAGTGGATGTAAATGCACTAATTCTTGGAGAATCGGGTGTCGGGAAATCACTTCTGGCAAAGTTTATACATAATAAAAGCCATCGAAAAAACGGCCCTTTTATAGAAGTGAATTGCGGCGCAATCCCTGAATCTTTATTCGAAGCAGAACTTTTCGGTTACGAGCCTGGAGCATTTACAGGAGCGAATCAAAAAGGCAAAAGAGGACTGATCGAACTATCAAATGGCGGCACACTATTTTTAGATGAAATTGGTGAGCTCTCCCTTCCCCACCAAGTTAAAGTATTAAAGGTGATTCAAGAAAAGCAATTTTACCGAGTTGGCGGAACCAAACCGATACACGTTGACTTCCGCTTAATTTCTGCCACCAACAAAGATTTATCAAAGGCAATCACTGAAAAATTGTTCAGAGAAGATCTCTATTTTCGATTGAACGTTGTTCCTGTGACCATTCCTCCACTACGTAAAAGAACAGAAGATATCGTGCCTCTGATTCATCTATTGTTGCAGAAATTCGGAGAAAAATACAACAGAGAACGAAAATTGGACGAGGCAGTCATCCACCACCTTCTTCATTATGAATGGAAAGGAAATGTTCGAGAACTCATCAATATTATGGAGCGTTTAGTGGTGATTTCGCCTTCTACTTTGATAACGGTTGAACATCTGCCAGAACATATTAAAGAAGCGCTGCCTTCTACTGCCACTCACATGACAGAATCGCTAAACCTTAAGGAAACGTTAGAAGAGACAGAGAAAGATATTTTATTAAAAGCTCGAAAAAGATACAAGACAACCGTTCAAATGGCACAAGCTCTAGGTATCAGTCAGCCTTCTATCGTAAGAAAAATGAAAAAGTATCATATCATTTAAAAAAATTGGCATAAAACTTGCATGGATATTCTCTTTAAGTATTTATTATGCAACTACGAACGAAATATCCAAGGAGGTAATCGTGTGTCAGCAAGCTGGAATCACCTTATCAATGAAATGCCTGATCTTTTAGCACCGAGTATGGCAAAGGATCATCCAAACCTGCCTGTTGTAAAGGCTGAGGGTTGTTATTATTACGGAGTTGACGGAAAACAGTACCTGGATTTCACTTCAGGTATTGCAACAGCTAATACCGGCCACCGTCATCCTAAGGTTGTACAAGCCATAAAAGATGCATCCGATCACCTCATGCATGGCCCTTCTGGCGTGATCATGTATGAATCAATCTTAAAGCTTTCAAAGGAACTGTCAGACGTTCTACCCGGTGATCTCGATTGTTTCTTTTTTGCAAATAGTGGGACCGAAGCTATTGAAGGTGCCATCAAACTTGCCAAGCATGTAACAAAACGACCTTATGTCGTCTCATTCACAGGATGTTTCCATGGTCGTTCACTGGGCGCTTTAAGTGTTACAACATCAAAAGCCAAGTATCGTAAATTTCTACAGCCAAACGGGTTAGTCTATCAAGTTCCTTATGCGAATAAGAAGAGTTCCCCTGATGGAGTGAACGCAGATGAGTATGTTGTCGAAAAGCTAGTCAATGATTTTGAATCTCTTTTTAATCATCAAGTCACTCCAGAAGAAGTAGCTTGTGTAATCGTTGAGCCTGTTCTTGGTGAAGGCGGTTATATTGTTCCTCCTAGCAGATGGTTGAAGAAAGTCAGAGAAATTTGCGACCAGCATGGGATCCTCCTCATTTTTGACGAGGTTCAAACGGGTTTTGGCAGAACCGGAGAATGGTTTGCCGCGCAAGCTTTGGATGTTACACCAGATATAATGGCGATCGCAAAAGGAATCGCATCAGGACTTCCTTTAAGTGCAACAGTGGCATCCAAAGAATTGATGAAACAGTGGCCGCTTGGAAGTCATGGGACGACGTTTGGCGGAAACCCCATTGCATGTGAAGCAGCCCTTGCTACTTTAGAGGTTTTGAAGGAAGAAAAACTAGTAGAGAACTCAAAAAAAATGGGAGCTTACGCTGCTAATAAACTTAAAATTATTCAAGAGAAATATTCTGTGATCGGAAGTGTGCGTGCGTTAGGCTTAATGATCGGGATTGAAATCGTGGATCCATTAACCGGTAAACCAGATGGAAAGGGTCTTATGAACATTCTTGATAAGTGCCTCGAAAAAGGCGTTCTGTTTTACTTATGCGGAAACAGTGGTGAAGTTATTCGTATGATCCCTCCCCTTACGATTACAAAAGAACAAATTGATCAAGGTCTTGTCGTTCTTGAAACTGCCGTTCGTGAACATCTTGATGAACTTCAGTCCGAATTAAGCGTGCAGTACGAAAACGTATAAAACGATAAGCGCATTACATCAAAAAGGAGGTAATTACTGATGCAAGCCCTTGATACAGTTGTAATCCTTTTGTATTTTGCAATTTTGATCGGTGCTGGAATAATTGGTTCAACGAAAGCAAAAACATCTGAGGATTTTACACTTGCAGGACGAAATTTAGGAATGTTTATGTACTTGGGTTGTTTATCTGCTGTCATTCTTGGCGGTGCTGCAACAATTGGAACGACAAAACTAGGTTACGAGTATGGGATTTCCGGCATCTGGTTTGTCTCTATGATCGGACTAGGCATTATCCTTCTCGGTACGATCTTTATCAAAAAAATTGATTCATTACGAGTTACGACAATTAGTGAACTCTTAGGAAAAAGATATAAGTCCGAAACACGATTGCTCAGTGCGATCGTCGCCTCTATTTATACACTCATGATCGGAGTTACTCAGGTAATTGGGATGGGGACCATTATCAATGTTTTATTAGGTTGGAACTTAACCACTTCTATGCTTGTAGGCGGTGGAATTGTACTTTTTTATACCATTCTTGGCGGTATGTGGAGTGTCACAGTAACAGATATTATTCAGTTTGTTATTATGACGATCGGTATTTTCTTCATCATGGTTCCTATGAGTCTAGCAAAAGTGGATGGGTTTAGTCAGTTGGTATCAAAGCTGCCAGAAGCCCATCTAAGCGTTACATCTATAGGTTACCAGCAGATCTTTCAGTACTTCTTATTGTTTGCACTAGGAATGGTCGTATCACAGGATATTTGGCAAAGGGTGTTTACGGCGAAATCAGGAAAGATTGCCAGGAACGGTTCCATCTTTGCAGGTGTCTACAGTTTTGCCTATGCGATTGCCGGAAGTATCATCGGGATGTGCGCGTTTCTTGTCATTCCAAATCTAGAAAACCCGCAAAACACCTTTGCAACGATGGCGCTTACGATATTACCGAACGGCATATTAGGTCTTGTTCTTGCCAGTGTTTGTTCTGCCTTGATGTCCACCGCTTCAGGGTCATTACTCGCTTCCTCAACCTTAATTACGAACGATATCGTTAAACAATATTTTCTTAAAAACATGTCCGATAAGCAGCTATTACTTGCATCCAGGGTTACGACATTGTTTATAGGTATGATTGCTATTACATTTTCTATATGGATACAAGATGTCCTTGTCGCTCTAGACGTCGCTTATGCAATTTTATCAGGTGCTATTTTCATTCCATTGGTCATGACATTCTTTTGGAAACGTGCTACACCTAATTCAGGATTCTATGCCATTTTAATTAGCACAGTCGTCGTTCTAGCTGGTTTATTTATGGAAGGGTTAACTTCTACTAACCCTATTCTATACGGTATGTCCACAGGATTAATCAGTATAGTAGGTATCTCGCTGTTTACACGACCTGCTGATGATTCTGAGTTTGCTACACCTTTTGAAGATCACGAAGTCTATGAAGATGAAAGTGCAGAGGCAAGAAAAGAAGCATAAATTTAAAACAGCCTTCCTCTTTAATGAGAAGGCTGTTTTATATATGGGAATTCGCCTACTAATCTTTCTACTACTATTCTATCTCAGATAAAGTAATCCTTATAATACATAAAAACACTGATAAACGATACAACCGTATAAGCAATCGCCGTGTAATAAGCATAACTCGGATTAAATGTCTGTTTTTCTTCTTCCACCTTTATTCCAGTAAGAGCTTGAGTTTGTACACGAACCATGTTAGAGGACATTCCACCTGTTGACGTAAAAAAACGGATGATGATGACAAAGGCTAATCCGACGAACAAAGCAAGATCGATAAAGTTCCACCCTACAACACGTGCAAGCATGTAGTTTACTAAAGCCATAAGTAAGAGTGTAACAACTGAAATCAGAACATTTTTCATCCCGTCTCCTCCTCTTTTCTATTACTACGTTACAAAAGGAATAAAGTTCCATTAAAAGCAATAATAACTAGTTTCAATAAACAAAACGCCTGTGCAATAAATGCATCAGGCGTTTTAGTATTTTATATTTATTAATATCTCATGTTTCTCTCACTGACTCGTTCACTTAATATATATCGGTATTGTGCGGTACGGAACAGTTTCGCCTCTAATGCATGTTTCGATTGGGGTAGTATAAGGTTTGCGGTATTCTTAAAGTGGACGCTGCAGGTATCCGAGTCGACAGCTTCAATTCGCTGCACATGTGACTGAGATAACCAGATGCATGTTTCATTTTTGGGTGATTCTACAGGAAAGAAAAAAATGCCTAATTCGAGGTTGATCATGATCGGGGACAAACTTACATAACCCATCGAACGACGTACGGCTTCTCGCCTTCCTTCATAACTGGAGCCGAAGAACAAACAACTTTCATTAATTATTTTGATCGGACTAAGTGCAACTCTTTCATTTTTCTCTGATTCCAATATTTCGGTATGCACGACTCCAAACTCATTGTAATATGGCAAAAGTGCCATTGTACTTGTATTTATTTCGTAGGTTCCGAGAAGCATCGTCTTTTCCATCCATTCATCCTCCTGTTTTATCTTTTATCCTACTACCTTTCTCTCCTTTCTCAAATTTATAAAGCAAAAATCTTCCAATAGGTAAATTATACTAAGCCTTTAGACAAGAATCTACTCATTTTTACAATATTTTTAACTATTTAAATTTTCAGTAAATGTATTCCTGAATTTCGTTGAGTACTGAAACGATTGGACTAAAAAAACAGCCCAGATAATGGACTGTTTTTTTTATCAAATTATTTAACATAGTGCATATTCTTATGGTGAACTTCTTTTTTCGAGTGATAGTTCCAAGCATGAGTAATGATGTCTTTTAGATTCGAATATTTCGGCTTCCATTTTAATTCTTTTCGAGCTTTTTGTGAGGAAGCCACAAGTACTGCTGGATCCCCTGCTCTTTTTGGAGAAGCTTCTACTCTGATTTCACGCCCTGTGACTTCCTGGCACGTTTCAATCACTTCTTTTACGGAATAGCCCTTTTCGTTGCCTAAATTGTAGGTGCCGCTTTTCTTTTCGTTCCTGATTTTTTTCAGTGCACAATAATGTGCATCTGCCAGATCCATCACATGAATATAATCACGGATACATGTACCGTCTGGTGTAGGATAATCATCGCCAAACACATTCACTTTGTCCCGTTCTCCTGATGCTGCTTGCAAGACGATCGGAATCAAGTGCGTTTCCGGATGATGTTGCTCTCCAATATGTCCTTCAGGATCTGCACCTGCTGCATTAAAATAGCGCAGCGAGATCGACTTGATGTCATATGCTTGTTCACCCCAATGGAGCATCCTCTCTATCGCAAGCTTGGTTTCACCATAAGGATTTGTAGGAATTGTTGGGTCCTCTTCTTGGATTGGAACGCATTTTGGATCTCCGTAAACGGCTGCTGTTGAAGAAAATACGAGCTTTTTCACCTGGTTTTTGTTCATCACTTTTAATAGAGAAAGGGTTCCACCTAAATTATTTTCATAGTAAGAAAGTGGATCCTTCACGCTTTCACCTACTAGAGAATTTCCTGCGAAATGAATAACTGCTTCTATATTGTGGTTTTGAAAAATGTAGTGAAGCAGTTCTTGATCGTGTAAACTCCCCATATAAAAAGGAACGTCGTTGAGTACCGATTGCCGATGCCCTGTGATGAGATTATCCAGCACAACTACGGACTCACCTTTTTCTTTTAAGTAAAGCACAGTGTGGCTGCCAATATATCCTGCCCCGCCGGTTACTAAAATTGTCATCGTCTTATCACTCTCCATAACAAATGGGGTGACTGTTTTGACACAAGTCACCTCTCTTTTTATTTAAGTGTTTTTACAACAATGGCTTGAGACGCACTTTTGATGAGGCAGCCGTCCAAGTCTTCTTCTTTTATTAAGCCTAGCGTAAGGGCAGACTTCACCTTTTCTTCATCAGGCTTCGGAACATGCTGAATGAGATCCGTCATGTTGAGTTCGGTAAGCCGGTGTACGGTCTTCTCATCATTAAACTTTTCCGACCTTCGAATCTGCCTCTGGAGTTTATAATGGTTGACGGTGACTTCCCCTTTTTCGTTCGGACCGACTAGGTTATCAAAATAAATATGAAAGACTTTCTTCAGTTCATCCAGTTCCTTTTCAAGTTCTTTTTTCTTGGCGCTCAACGTGTTGTATTTAATGACCAGGTCTTCAGAGATCGTGTAATCCGTTTTATTTACCGACACAGCTCGTCCTCCCCCAATACTATTAGATAATTCATCTTATTTGTGAGGCGCGCGAAATATACCAAATGAAAAAGCCAGCTCACTGATTTAGTGAGCTGGCTCAGCTTGTAGACAAAGTCATGTCTACAAGCTTTTTTTATTGTACAATTAAAGTAGATAATGTTTGAGGGGAGAAATATACATGTTATCTAAGCATACTACTGAAGGACGTCACCAAGTAACTCTA
>NZ_JAMBOR010000014.1 GCF_023715845.1 Fictibacillus phosphorivorans | reverse complement strand
GAGTTACTTGGTGACGTCCTTCAGTAGTATGCTTAGATAACATGTATATTTCTCCCCTCAAACATTATCTACTTTAATTGTACAATAAAAAAAGCTTGTAGACATGACTTTGTCTACAAGCTGAGACTCCTGATTTACTCAGGAGTCTTTATCTATTTGTTCATTAAGCTCTGAATCCGGTAATTTTTCTATGCCTATTTTCTTAATCTGTCTGCCTTCTAGATCTAAGATCGTGAACCGATAGCTTTCGTAATTAAATGAATGATTCATTTCTAAATCAACGGACCTGGTCAGCACCCAACCACCTATCGTATCGATTTCTCTGTTATCAATATCGAGAGCAAACATTTCGTTAATTTGCGAAAGCAGCACTTTTCCGTCCACAACCGTTTTGGTATTTGATATTTGCTGAATTTCAGGTTCTTCATCCACATCAAACTCGTCCCTGATTTCCCCAACAATCTCTTCCAATATATCTTCCACTGTTACGATACCGGCAGTACCGCCGTATTCATCAACTAAGACAGCCATATGCGTTTGCTCTTTTTGCATTTTGACAAGTAATTTTTGAATAGGGATCGTCTCATGCACTGTGATGACAGGACGAATAAAATCATCAAGATCAAATTGCTGATTGATAAAATGTTCATTAAAAAATTCCTTAATATTTACAAGTCCGACAATGTGATCTTTGTCATCCTTTCCTACAGGATACCTTGTGAATTTTTCTTCACGCATGATGGCTAAGTTTTCTTCCCATGTATTTTCTTTAAACAAACAGACCATCTCTGTTCTCGGAATCATAATTTCTTTCGCGATTCGATCATCAAACTCAAAGATCCGGTTCACGTAACGGTATTCAGACTGGTTGATTTCTCCGCCCTGAAGGCTTTCAGAAAGAATGAGCCGCAGTTCTTCCTCTGTATGTACAACCTCATGTTCGCTGGCTGGACTTATACCAAATATACGTGTTAATAAGTTAGCAGAACCATTCAATAAAAAAATAAACGGATACATGACTTTGTAAAAGATGATAATCGGTTTAGCAGTTGCAAGACTGATGGCTTCAGCCTTTTGAATCGCTACTGTTTTTGGAGCAAGCTCACCTAAAACAACATGTAAAAAGGTGATGAGAAAAAAGGCAATGGAAAATGATAAAGTGTGGGTTAACGCTTCAGATAGTCCAGCGTTCTCTAATAGCGGTCTTAAAAAGATCTCAACCGTCGGCTCCCCTAGCCAACCCAAGCCTAAAGCCGTAATCGTGATACCAAGCTGACAGGCTGAAAGATACCCATCCAGGTTTTCCAGTACCTTCTGTGCGGCTATAGCCTTGCTGTTACCTTCTGAAGCCAAATGATCAATCCGCGTTTTGCGGACTTTAACGATTGCAAATTCAGTGACTACAAAAAATGCTGTTAAAATGATGAGTAAAATGATCATAAGTACATTTAAGATTGGCATAAGATCCTCCCCATCTTTGTTTACAAAATTTTATTAAGAATGCTCAACTAGTTCCCTTTTCAATCAATCGCTAAACAGAAATAAAGGGGCAGCATGGCTGTCCCCGGGAATGCTTATTGGTGCAGTCTGCTTTCAACAGCCTGACACACTTCATCTGCTGACATACCATGAGCGTTCAAGACAGAGCCTTGAGTCACCGCGTTCTGCATGCCCATTACATTCTCATCCTGTCCGGAAATTACACAGCAATCACAGCCGTTTGCATCTTGTTCCTGTCGAAGTTCCACTACTTCATGCCCAGCTGCTCTAAGAGCTTCAGAAACATTCGTTAAGGATTGTTCAACACCAATTCTAGCCATATTCCCACCTCCTTACTTATGTTAATGTTTCCAACTCAGGGAGGTAATATGTAACGAAGGCTTTTCACAATATGCCTTAGATAAGTTACCTACTTGGATGCTTAGATCTTATTTCCCTAAAAGAAGCATCTGGAGCGGAAATCAACTACTATCAAAAACAAACCTGATACAAAAACAAAAAACGGCCGTAATGGCCGTTTTAATTTCGTTTCCCTTTAAAGGTGAAATATTGAGTTAAAAGATCTACCGCATACTGAATGGCTTCTTCTCGCGGCTGTAATTTTGAATGATGCAAACCGAATGGCGTATCAACACCAAGCCAGAACATGAATCCAGGAATTTTCTCTAGAAAATAGCCATAATCTTCCCCTGTCATGGCTTCTTTACATTCAATTACCTTCACTGTTTCTTGCTGTTTAGCAAATGCCATGAACTCTCTCGTCAGATTCGGTTCATTATCAACTTGACGATAATTAGAACCATAATCAATCACAGCCTCACAGTCGAAACCACTTGTGATCCCTTCTACAAGAGCTTCAATCCGCTTTTTCACTTTATCCATCGCTTCAGGTGACAATGTTCGGATCGTCCCTTCAAGTCTTGCTTTTTCGGCGATGATATTTTGTTTGGTTCCACCCGTGATTTTCCCTATCGTTACAACGGCTGAATCTAACGGATCAATATTACGCGAGATGATCGACTGCATCTGTGTCACAAGATGGCTTGCTGCAACTACCATGTCGTTACTTAAATGTGGATAAGCAGCATGTCCGCCTTTTCCTGTTAGATCAATAAACAATTCTGAGGTATTTGCAAACAGCAACCCTTCTTTGACTGCAATTGTTCCAACTGGATACTCGGGAGCGATATGAAGCGCGGTGATCTGATCCGGCTTAAGCTTTTGAAAAAGCTCACTCTCTCGCATCGGCAATGCTCCACCGGGTCCTTCCTCTGCTGGTTGAAAAATAAACAGCAGATCATCATCTAGCGGCTCCGCTGCAAAACGGTACAACAGACCAAGGGCAATCGTCATGTGAAGATCGTGTCCACAAGCATGCATGAGTCCATCATGTATAGACGCAAATTCATAACCAGTCTCTTCAAAGATCGGAAGTCCATCCATATCAGTACGATAAGCAAGCATTTTTTCGGGGTTTTCACCTTTTACTTTTACAAAAATCCCCGTTTCCCACGTATGGATTTCTAAATTCTCCTGAGGAAAAGTGGAGATGAGATCAAGCAGATACCTTTGAGTCTTAAATTCTTGAAAGCCAAGCTCCGGTATACGATGCAGGTCTTTTCTGATCTCAATCAATGGTTTCATCTTTACTCATCCCCTAAATTTTATTAATCGTTTAACTGACGAAGTTCTTTTCTGATTTCTGTTTTAGATTTCGTTTTTTCATCAATTTTCTTAAGGACACGTGCTGGTGTACCTCCAACAACTGTATAAGGTTCAACATCCTCAATAACAATAGCACCTGCAGCAACAACTGCACCTTTCCCAACTGTAACACCTTCAAGTACAACTGCATTTGCTCCGATTACTACATCGTCCTCTACCACAACTGGCTTAGCAGATGGAGGCTCGATCACTCCTGCTAGAACCGTACCTGCACCAATGTGACAGTTCTTTCCTACTGTAGCTCGTCCGCCAAGAACAACGTTCATATCGATCATTGTGCCTTCTCCGATTACTGAACCGATATTAATAGAAGCACCCATCATAATAACTGCGTTATCACCGATTTCAACTTGGTCACGGATAATAGCACCTGGCTCTATACGAGCTTTAATGTTCTTTAGATCTAATAAAGGAATCGCAGAATTGCGTCGGTCATTCTCAACAACATAATCCTCAATGCTGCTCTCGTTTTCGCGTATGGCAGCTTCGATGTCTTTCCACTCACCAAACAATACTGCTGTATTGCCTGAAGGAAATACTTTTGTTTCGTTTCCGAAATCGATATTGTCAAGATTTCCTTTAACATAAACTTTTACAGGTGTAGATTTAGTGCTGTTTTGAATAAATGAAATAATCTCGTTTGCATCCATCTGTTTCATAATTGCTATGTCCTCCTTAAAAGTCATTCTGTATTGTATTAAACCACTAAACATCGAAACATTCAAACGTTATTCTTTGTTCGTTTTTGAATCAAATCCATAAACACATTAACCTGTTTTAGTTCAGTACCCATTCCTTGGTGAATAAGCCAAGTATCTCGTTTAAGAACATTTCCCTTTTTATCAGAAAGAGGAATTTTAAATACCTCATCCTCTGGCCGAAGACTGATCGAAGGTAAAATCGCATAACCAATTCCGTTCAATGCCATCTGTTTGCACGTCTCAATCTGGTCTACTACGATCGTCTTTTGTGGAGTGGTCTTAAAGTGACTGTGCCACCAATCCTGTATCTCCTGATAGTACGTTGAATGACTTCTAAATTGGATAAAAGGCTTGGAAGTCTCTGATAACTCTTCAATAGAGGAGATCGATGTATCCACCAAATAGAGATGGTCAGATAAAATATGCTCTTTACTTCCGCGCCACTCAGGATTACCGCGCACAATTCCTAAGTGTATACGATCCTCATAGAGATGCTTAATAATCTCAGAACTCCATCCTGTTATAAGCGATATATTTACATGGGGATATAGGTTCACATATTCCTTTAAGACATGCGGCAGCCAATATTGTCCGATGATCGAAGCTACTGCTAGTTTCAGTGTTCCATGGACATGCTCTGAGAGGGATTGCAGTTCTTCTTTCACCGCTTCCTCTTTTTGCAGCACTTCATTTACATACGATATGATCTTTTCTCCAGCAGGAGTTAGTGTCAATCCTTTTTGTGATCTGATAAAAATCATCGTACCCCAACTGTTCTCGATGGATTGCAGCCGCTGGCTTAAAGCGGGTTGAGATACATATAGCCTCTCAGATGCCTTTCTCATATTTAACTCTTCCGCTAATACATGTAAAATGCGAAACTCAGATAATTGCATGTTAAAACCTTCTTTCGATCAATAAGTTTTTCTTATAGAACTTAGTCCGATTTATGTAATTTAATTTAAGTATACCGTAACATAGGATATATATGTAAACACAAATGAAAGGATGTGTAGCCGTGTATATTTTAATCGTTGTCGGTTTTGTTGCCACATTTATCGGGACACTCTCTGGCAGCGGAGGCATGATCAACTTTCCGATGATGCTTTTATTAGGTGTTCCCGTCCACTCCGCAATTGCTGCTAACAAATTTGCCAACATGTTCAGTTCGTTTTCAAGTTTTTATGTACTCTTAAGAAAAAATGACACCACACTTAAACTATACTTTTTGTCTGGAGCAATCAGTTTAATAGGAGGAATAAGCGGTGGATTGATCGCCTCATCCATTTCTAGAGAAAACCTAACAATTATCGCTTTATTCTTATTAACAGGAGCATTAATTCTTACTTTTATAAAAACAAAGAGAGAAAGCAGTTTTGAAGATGAGGTAAAACAGCTTCCTGTACGAAAATACCCTTTTTTATTTGGTATAGGTGCGTATGACGGTATGTTCGGCCCTGGCCAAGGTACGATGCAGATGCAGCTTTTTTTGAGAAATGGCCTTTCTTACATGCGAACCGTCTCATTTACAAGGTTCAACACGTTCTTAAGTTGTACAGGGGCCGTTGTTACTTACTATTTTGCGGGTCATTATATGTGGAATGTTGCTATACCTCTTATGTTCGGGAGTATTTGCGGTGCACAAGTTGCTGTTAAACTTGCACCAAAGCTAAAAACAAAACAAGTTACAATCCTTATGAGGACTGTAACCGTTATGCTCATTCTTCAATTAATCATTCAATGGGGGTAATGTCTATGAAAATTTCAGGAATTCATCATGTGCAGTTATGTATCCCTGCAGACAAAGAATTAGAAGCAATGAAATTCTATAAAGAGGTGCTTGGCTTAAAAGAGATTCCTAAACCGAAAGCTCTTCAAAAAAACGGAGGCATGTGGTTTCAGATCGGCAGCCAAGAACTCCACATTGGTGTTGAAGACCAATCTTTTAAAGGAAAACACCATCCTGCCTTTCTTGTTCAGGGGCTCTATGAGTTAAGAGATCATTTGATCGTTCATGAAGTAAAAGTTCAAAATGAAGTGCAGATCCCTGGGTATATACGGTTTTCCATTCGTGATCCTTTCGGAAACAGAATCGAGTTTATTGAACCGGAATAAACATCATTATTTATTCTTTCCGTCTTCAGGTTCAACGTGGACTTGAATACTTTCAACATTGTATGCTTCTTTAATCGTATCCTCTATTTTTTCTGTGATCTCATGACTCTCCACTACGTTCAGAGAAGGATCGACTTTAATGGTTACATCGATGATTGCACGGTTCCCATGCTTTCTGGCCTTCAGGTCACCAACGTTTTCTACACCATCTACATCTAAAATCTTGTGCTCCATCTCCTTACCTTCTTCGTAATCGAACCCATCAGAAAGATTATGAGAGGTTTCGGTAAAGATATCCCATCCTGTTTTTATAATAATGAAACCGACTAATACTGCTGCTGCAGGATCAAGCCAAGCCAAACCAACTTGAGCACCAAAAATACCTACTGCAGCTCCTATACTCACAAATGCATCAGAGCGGTTATCGAGTGCCGCAGCTTTTAAACCTTGGCTATCCGTTTCTCTGGCAACTTTCATGTTGTAAAAATATACACCCAGCATAACACCTGCCCCAAATAAAGCAATGACAGCTGCTGTTAGAGATGGCTCGGTTTCGACACCCCTAAACATTTTTTTTATGGAAGAAATCAATACCTCTATTCCGATTACAACCATAATGAACGATGCTACCATCGAAGCGATGGTTTCAGCACGGAGATGTCCATAGGGATGGTCTTCATCTGCTGGTTTCCTTGATATTTTTAAACCGATTAAAACGGCAATAGATGCGATAATATCAGTTGAGTTATTTAATCCATCTGCAATAAGTGCATCAGAACTATAAATAAACCCTGACACTAGTTTAACGATGGAAAGAAAAATATATGCTCCTAAACTATAATAAACACCGCGTTCCACTCTTTTTTGTTGATCAGCTTGCATGTTTTTTTCTCCTTCTCCTGTAATACCTTTTTAATCATAAAGAATGGTTTCCGGGTGGGTCTAGAGCAACCTTTTTCCCTATAGGAAACTTTTAATGTTCATAGATCATTTTTTTCGTCATTCCACCGTCGATTGTTAGATTTTCACCAGTAATAAAATTATTATCAGGCTCTGAAAGAAACAAACAAGCCCTCGAGATATCAGAAGGTTTTCCAACTCTTTTTGAAAGATGCTGATCATAATCGATTTTTCGTAACTCATCATCTCCCGCGTGGATCCAACCGGGACTGATGGAATTTACGGTTATTCGATCTTCTGAAAATGAGGCAGCAAGAGCATGTGTTAAGGCTACGATACCTCCTTTTGACGCAGCATAAGCTTCTGAATCGGGTTCTGACATAAAAGCACGTGTTGAAGCCATGTTAATAATTGACCCGCCTCCTGATATCTTCATATACCTCGCTGCTTCTCTCGAAAATAGAAAAACGCTCCTTAGGTTGGTCTGTATGATTTCGTCCCATTCATCTACGGACAATTTATATGGAGATTTCCACTTGGTAATTCCTGCGTTATTAATCACACAATGTATTCTGCCTAATTTATCATTTGTTTCCGATACTGCTTTTATTACCTCTTCAGGATTTTTTACATCGGCATGGATCATAATACTTTTTGGCTCATTTCGCCTAACTTCAGCAAGTGTTATCTCAAGCTCTCTCTGATTCGAATCAATCAGAGAAGGAATCCACCCTGCTTTTGCAAAATCCATGGCTAATTGTTTTCCAATTCCTTGAGCCGCCCCTGTAATCATTACAATTTTTTCCGTATGATCCACAGTTAATCCCTCCGCTCATTTTTTTCACACTACTACCTTTTCCCTATTTGATCAGTATAGAATCAACAAAAAAGCCGCCTATGACAGGCAGCTCTTTCTTTACTTCTTTCTCCAGCCGCATGGTGGCGGAGGACATGGCACACACGGTGGCGGGCAAGGATTTGGCGCTATTGGCTGGGTTGTTCCAAGCACATTCTGCTGTGTTGATTGGTTCACAACGTTTGTGTTTTGTGGGAAATAGTGAACATATTTATAGTTTGTCTGATTTACCTGTGTGTTTTGAGTAGGATGGATTATTGGCACATACACGTCTTGTTGGTTGTATTGCAGTTGTTGTTTAGTAGGAGTATATTGTGCAGGTAAAACTTGCGGAGGATAATACTGAGATGGTGAGACTGCCGGATAACCGGTACCACCCATTTGAGGCGACATAGCTCCCATAACTGGTCCCATACCCATGGCACCCATTGTTGGACCCATTCCCATCGCACCAGCAGCAGCGGTAGGCATTCCCATTCCCTTCTTAGGGAAAATTCGAGGGCGTTTAAACAAAAAGACTTCTCCTTTCAAAAAATCCTAAATCACTTTCACTATATTTTATGTGGGATGACTAAAAAAGTTCGTCCAAAAAACAACCAATTTCTCTCTTAAAAAAAGATCTAAAGAATATGGCTCTTTTATATAAAGCGGGAAAATAGGCTATTTATTTCGAATGAATAATGTTTGGGAGTGGAGACGATGAAAGGGTTTGTTTGTAACACTGATGGTAATTTCGCTTTTATATAGTCACTAGAATATTTTAGTAAGGCCGAAGTAGCAACTCCGGCCTTTAGTATGGATTCCTATGAAATATCTATTTATGCAATTTTCCCCTTATTCTCTCTATTTTCTCCAATTTTTTCTATTTCTTCTAAACTACGACCGCGAGTTTCAAGAACGCGTGTCCGGATAAATAAAACTCCAAGAAAACAAATAACACCGAAGATTGCAAAAACAGCTTCTTGAGTCATCGAAACGGTCATGATAGGAAATAGCAATCCAACCAAGAAAGAACCAATCCAGTTAAATGAAGAAGCTAATCCTGTCGCACGCCCGCGAATTGCAAGAGGGAAAATTTCTCCAACTATAACCCAAGTTAAAGGGGCCCATGTGAATGAATATAGCGCTACATATATACTTAAAAAAATAACCATCATCATCGGATCTGCATTAGGAATTAGTACATTCAATATTGCCGGCAAAATAAAGGATAGTCCCATAATCGTTCCGCCTACTGTTAATAAAGTGCGTCGATTAAATTTATCAGCAATCATCAGAAAAATTAATGAACCTAATACGAGAATTACTCCTTGAATAATTGGCCACATCAACGCAGAACTAGCAGCATGCCCTGTTGCGTTTTCTACAATCAAAGGAATATAATAAAAAATTGCGTTTGCGCCCTGGAATTGTTGAAAGGCAGCAACACCCACACCAGCAATTAATAAATAACGGTATTTTTTACTGAAGAGTGTACCCCATGATGCTTTTTGAATTACCTTTGCTTCCTCTGTAGCAGTTTCTTGAATTTGTTTTATTTCAGAATCAATTTCTTCTTTGTTAGAGCGAATATAGCCCAACACCTTACGAGCTTCATCAAGTTTATTGTTCTTAATTAGAAAACGGGGTGATTCTGGTAACTTTAACATTCCAAAAAATAAGATTAAAGCAGGGACGGCAGCCAAACCAAGCATCGACCGCCATGACATTGTTCCTGGTAAATCCTTCAATAGATAATCAACAATGTACGAAAGCAACATTCCAAAAACAATCATTGTTTGATTAATTCCTGACAGACGTCCACGTAAACGAGCAGGAGCCATTTCCGACATATAGGCTGGGACCAACGCAGAAGCAGCACCAACGGCCATTCCCAATAAAGTCCTAGCAACTATTTAAAAAAGTATCCCATTATGTGGAGCTATTCCTGACAAGACGGATCCAACAACAAAAATTATAGCAGACAGTAAAATCATTTTGCGTCGTCCTAGACGATCAGAAAGTTGTCCGGCTAGCACACCTCCAAAAATAGCTCCTAGCATGACCGAAGAGGTGATCCAGCCAATAGCTCCAGCGTCGTTTTGCAGGTTCCAGTCATGTTGCAGAAAAGGCAAAGCGCCCGTCATAACACCAATATCATAGCCGAAGAGAATGCCGGCAAAAGCACCAAAAAAATAAATAAAGGCACTTGAGATTTTCTTTTCATTAACCATTAAAGTTCCCTCCTCAAGGTTTTAAAATTATATTGTTAAAATCCAACCACTTAAAAAAATCAGATGACTATTTATGAAATATCAAATGTGTTTTAAAACTATTTCCTATAAATCCCATATTTCTATTTCACTGTATAAACGATTTCAATTTTGCCTCACAACAATGAATGCGCTTACAAATTAATGAAATATGAATATTTTCTAAAGGTTCCCATTTTCATTCTGCAACTTCTGAAATACCTATTTTTAACCTCCAAGGAAGCAAACATCCTCGGAGGTTAGAGGTTTTAATTAATAACTACGTATTCCAGGTCAACAAGCTTTGCATAGGTGATGATTTGGTCTGTTGTTAAATTTAATGAAACAACTGTGTGGTGACCGCCTCCATTCTCAACCCATGCTTTCACTCCGTCTTGGAAGTTTGGCTTCACTTTCCAAAGTACACGGGCTACTGGAAGATTTGGGGCTGGAACAGGTGGCTCAAATGCAGAAACTTCATTAATCAACAGCTTATAATATGTACCAAAGTCAACCATTGAAACTACCACTCCATCTCCTGCTTTTCCGTCGAATACTAAACGTGCCGCGTCTTCACGATTACCAATACCTAATGGAGATACAACAATTTTTGGTTTGTTACTTGCTAAAGATGGGTCTACTTCAAGCATATGTGATTGAAGGATTGATTCTTGACCAGTAGCTAATTCGTATGTGTAGTCTTCCATAAAACCAGTCGATTTGTTGTGACTCATTACTTTCAGTAAACGATTGAGTGCTGCTGTCTTCCAATCTCCTTCACCCGCAAAGCCATATCCTTGTGCCATCAAACGTTGGACTGCAAGACCAGGAAGCTGTTTCATTCCATATAGATCTTCGAAGTTAGATGTGAAAGCCGTGTAACCACCATCATTAAGGAAACGATTGATAGCGATTTCATAGCTTGCTTGTACTTTTACGCTCTTCTCCCAGTCTTCCTGACTGTAATTACTATATTCAAATTCATAAAGATCTGCGTATTCTGCAAATAAATCATTAATTTCTTCGTCCGTAACTGCATCTACATATTGAACAAGATCTCCAATACCAAAGTAGTCAACTGTCCAGCCAAATTGGATTTGTGCCTCAACCTTATCCCCTTCGGTCACTGCAACGTTACGCATGTTGTCACCAAAGCGAGCGACTTTGATGTCGAAGCTTTCGTTATATGCAACGGCTACGTCCATCCAATCTGCAATTTGTTGTTGTACTTCAGGGCGCTCCCAATAACCTACGACAACTTTATTTTGTTTTTTTAAACGGGCATTGATAAAACCATACTCACGGTCACCATGAGCAGATTGGTTCAGGTTCATGAAGTCCATGTCAAACGTGGACCAAGGTATACTTTCATTAAATTGTGTTGCTAAATGAAGCAGAGGTTTTTGCAATAATTTTGTTCCGCGAATCCACATTTTTGCAGGAGAAAAAGTATGCATCCAAGTGATGACACCGACAACTTCGTCACGATAGTTGACTTCTTTCATGATGCTTGTGATTTTACCAGCACTTACAGCTAAATCTTGCAATACAAGTGGATAAGGTAAGGCACCGCTTTCATTTAATGCATCCGTCATTGTTTGTGCATGTGCTTTAACTTCTGCCAATGCTTCTTCCCCATAAAGATGTTGTGAACCTACTACAAACCAAAATTCTTTCTTTTCTGTTGTTATCATAATCATCCTCTTTTCTTAGTTGTAGTTTGTTTATCTTTGCCCGTAATAGGCACTTTTTCCATGTTTTCTCAGATAATGTTTATCTAAAATACGTTGCGGCAATACTTCAGCAAAGTGATTTAATTCTCTCGCAAATAAATTCATTTTCGAAACTTCCTCTAACACCACGCTATTCATTACAGCAGTTTCTACATCTATGCCCCACGTAAATGGAGCATGACCATGAAGTAGAACACCGGGAACGTCCAAAATATCCAAACCACGCTTTTCAAAAGTTTCGATGATGACTTTGCCGGTTTCTACTTCATAACCACGATCAATTTCCTCTTGTGTCAAAAAGCGGGCACATGGAACGGGACCATAGAATGTATCTGCATGAGTGGTCCCCATCGCAGGAACATCTAGACCTGCTTGAGCCCAAATGGTCGCCCAAGTTGAATGAGTGTGCACAATGCCTCCGATTTCCGTATAACGCTTATATAGTACTGCATGAGTCGGTGTATCTGATGAAGGGTTCAACTCTCCTTCAACAACATTGCCATCTAAATCAACAACTACCATATCACTCGGTTTCATCTTTTCATAATCAACACCGCTTGGTTTGATAACGAATAAACCGCTTTCGCGATCAACACCACTTGCATTTCCCCACGTGTATTTCACAAGTCCATGCTTAGGCAAGTCCAAATTTGCTTGAAATACTTTTTCTTTTAGTTGTTCTAACACGTTAATACCTCCGTATTTAAATCATACTAACAATGTTTCTACTGCAGTCTGCTCAATAACTAAACCTTTTTTGTATCGTTCGATAAATGCTTCAAATCCTTTAACATCAAATCCATCAGGATAAATTTCAAGCTTGTCAACCTCTTCAAAGACTTTGTTATCCAGGAATTCTTCTAAACTCTCTTTTTTAACTTTGTTCATCATGTAAGAAGCAAGAATCGCCATTCCCCATGCTCCGCCTTCCCCGGCTGTTGCCATAACCGAAACTGGTGTATTCATTGCAGCGGCTACAATTTTTTGTCCAACAACAGGGGTTTTAAATAACCCTCCGTGGGCTAGTATGCTATCAATGGTAACGCTTTCATCTTTTGTTAAAATATCCATTCCGATTTTCAAAGCTCCAAAAGCCGTAAAAAGATGAGTCCGCATGAAGTTCGCTAAATTAAATTGACTCTCAGGTGTTCGGACAAATAGCGGCCGTCCTTTTTCTAATCCTGTAATATTTTCACCTGAGAAATAACCGTAGCTTAAAAGCCCACCACCGTCTGAGTCGGCTTCCAATGCTTTATTCAACATCACTTCATATAATTTATTTGTTTCAATCTTTTGTCCCATTGCCTCAAAAAATTCACGGAACAAGCCAAGCCAAGCATTGAGATCACTTGAACAATTATTCGCATGAACCATTGCCACCGGACTGCCGCTTGGTGTCGTTACCAAATCAATTTCAGGATATACCTTGGAAAGTTCTTTCTCTAATACAATCATGGCAAAAACCGAAGTTCCGACTGAAACGTTTCCGGTTCGTTTCCTCACACTGTTTGTTGCAACCATCCCTGTTCCTGCATCACCTTCCGGAGGACAAAAAGGAATGCCAGGTTGTAAATTATGGGATTTATCCAGAATCTTTGCTCCAACTTGGGTTAATGTCCCTGCTTTTTCGCCCGAAATACAAACTTTCGGAAGAACATCCTTTAATTTCCATCTATAACCATTAGGTGCAATTCGTTCGTCAAACTGCTCTACCATCAATTCATTGTAATCCTTTGTCAATTCATCAATTGGAAACATGCCCGAAGCATCCCCAATGCCAATTACCTTCTTACCTGTTAGTAACCAATGAATATATCCAGCTAAAGTGGTAATAAAATCAATTCGTGGTAAATGTTTTTCCTCATTTAATATTGCTTGATAAAGGTGGGCAATACTCCACCGTTCAGGGATATTAAAATGAAATAGATCTGTTAATTCTTTTGCTGCAGATACAGTTGTTGCATTGCGCCAGGTCCGAAACGGAACAAGTAGCTCACCTGTGTGATCGAAAGCCATATAACCGTGCATCATTGCAGAAAACCCTATAGACCCAATTGTTCGAATGGTAATCCCATAATTTCTTTCAACTACTTGTTTCATTTCACTATAAGCTGTTTGCAACCCAGTAATAATATCGACTAAGTTGTACGTCCAAAATCCATTTTCCAAGCGATTTTCCCACTCGTAACTTCCAGAAGCAATTGTTTCAAAACGATTATCAATCAGCACCGCTTTAATACGTGTGGATCCAAATTCGATTCCAAGTGAAGTTTCTCCTTTGATAATCGCTTGTTTAACGTTTGCGCGATTCGTATTCACGTTATTCCCCTTTCTAATAGCGCTTTCAAAATCGACTGTAATGAGGAGACGATTTCCCTTTTGCTAACTTATTTACAAATCAGTATATTTATTGTGCGTACATTTGTCAATAATAAATAACAAAAGTGCGTACAAATTAAACAGAAAGATACTTTCTTATTCTTACTTATGTGCACTATATTCTTGTGAATAAAACTTTATTAAAATAAGGATATTGTTATTTTGTTCATTTAAAACTATGCTAGAATATGTCCATACAAATTTACTGAGATAATCAATTATCATGTGAACTTTGGGAGAAGTGAGAGAAATGAAAACAAAATATCAGGTCATAATTGATGATATTAAAAGAAAAATTCTTTCAGGAGATTACAGCTTAGGCGAAAAAATCCCAACTGAATCCGACCTGCAAGTAAAGTACAATGTTAGTCGACACACCGTTCGAAAGGCCATTTTAGAGCTGGCAAATGAGGGGTTTCTAAGAAGTGAAAAAGGATCGGGCACTTATGTCAGTAACAAATACCATTCAAAAATCGGTGGGAATTCCGCTCATAAAACAATTGGGGTAATCACAACCTACATTTCTGATTACATTTTCCCTTCCATTATTCGCGGAATTGAAGGAAGATTGAATGAGGATAATTATTCATTGCTGTTAGCCAGTACAAATAACGATGTAGAACAAGAAAAAAAGGCATTAGAAATGATGTTGTCTTATGGCGTGGATGGTTTAATCGTTGAACCGACCAAAAGCAATCTGTACAATCCCAATATTGCTTACTACCTATTGTTCAAAGAACAGAATGCTCCCTTCATCATGATCAATGCTTATTATGAAGAATTGGAAGTTCCTTTTTTGTGTCTCGATGACGTGAAATCTAGCTATATCGCAACAAGAGAATTGATTTCAAAGGGACATACACAAATTGGACTTATTTCGAAAAATGATGATTTACAAGGGAAGTTTCGAATGAAGGGGTATATAAAAGCTCTGGGAGAAGCCAAATTGCGATTTCATCCGGAGCAAGTCCTTTCCTTCACGACAGAGACGAAGCCGGACTTATCCACTAACTTAAAAAAGTTCCTAAATGAGAATAGAGAAGTGTTAACTGCAATTGTTTGTTATAACGATGAGGTAGGGTTAGAAGTCGCTAATGTTTGCAGACAACTTGGTATTTCCGTTCCGGAAAACCTATCAATTATTGGTCAGGACAATTCTTATATTGCCAAAAATGCAAATATAAAACTTACTACATTAACACACCCCCAAGAAAAAATGGGACGTGATGCAGCTGATTGGGTAATTAAAAAATTACAAGGAAGGAAGGATTTACCTAATAAAACTTATTATCAGCCAGAGTTAATTAAAGGTGAAACGGTTAAAGAATTAAAAACACAATAATTATGTTGTGCCTGAGCATCTATCTCATCTTTTATTGTAGATAGATGCTCTTGGTATTCTAGTAATAATTTGATATACAATGGAGCGATATCGAATTAAAAAAAAGTGTTCACGTGAGGAGATCACTCGCCTACATCCTCCAAAAAAAGGATATGAATTAACAACTTTAAAGACAGTCAGATCAAACTTAGTATTTGTTGTACAGTAGACAGGCACAATACAAAATCTCCAGAAAGTATTAAGAGTGATGAACAGGATAAGTTCTACATCAACTTTAGATTAGTATGCTTATCTAATGCCGAATGAGTACAAAGAAGTACCAGATTTATATAATGACGCCAATTGAGGAGTCTCGTTAACAAAAAGTTAGCAAATTACTTTAAGAGAGGCTCAAAAGAAAAATCGCTTCACCAAACTAAAAGCCTGTACCCCTTGATACACAAGGATTACAGGCATTAAAATCAAATCAATTTATGTATGGTGACCCGAGAGGGGTTCGAACCCCCGACCTCTACCCTGTCAAGGTTAGAAAAGTCAAAGTCAATTGTATCAAGGAGTGTGTCTACTTTTAAAAGTACCGACCACTTCACAATATGATATTACACTTTCTATTATAAGGTGGTCACCAAAATTTGTATAGTGGTTATGCGATTTCACAAGTCAAAATCATTAAACCTTTCTTTGTTAGATCAACATTTATAATACTCCATGATTTATCCATCACATTAAAGTCATCATTTATAGTAAATTTCCCTTTATTGTATTCATTTTCTTGAAGGGTTACTAGAATTTGATTGTCTGGTAATCTTATTGAACTTTCATAAACAGAGAAAGATTTATTATCAATAATCGCATGTATGTAAGTTGAATCTACATATTGATTTTCATACACAGGTGCTCCAAAATCGTTATAACCAATTAGTTTTTTTATGTAATTTTTTATCTCAATTTCATAATTACAATGTCTCATAATGGCTTTAAACTTTGAATATCTCTTCGAAACTGATTCAGTAATGACTAGATAATTAAACGTACCATCTTTAACTAAATCTCCACGTTCAATAGGTTGAATAGAAGAAATAAATCTATCCTCATATTCTGAAACAACGTTATTTGTAATGATTGCTAATACAGGTGTATTGTTTACAGACACTTCATGACCAAAGTTATCAACTATGTATTGCAAATCCTCATTGTTACTTTCGAATAAATTTATCATGTCAAACTCCTTTCTTACGCATTAAACAACATGAAAAAGTTGTTTCCATCCTGTTCATCTATAGGCATAGTTCTAATTTTACGTTCTAGTTGATCTATACGTGATTGTAGATTGTCTGCAAAGTCACTTACAGTCATATCATCTTGTTTGTAGTTCTTCATTGTGGCAGGACTATTTGCAATTGATTCAAGTATAGATAATGCAGCACGATAAATATTACGTTTGTTCGTGGCTGACGTTGGTAAGTATTCAGAATGTGGAGTTAAATCACATTCCATAAGGTATACAGACAATTCATCTTGTGATAGTGTGATACCTTTAATTTCTAACTCTAATCGTTGTAGGTTAGTCATTAATCATCTTCCTCTCTAAAATAAAAAAAAGAGCCTTTTGGCTCTCCTATTCTTGTATAGTTACTAAAATTCCATCTTCAAAGTAAAGGTACTTAAAGTTTGGATAAACCCATTGTTCATCAGTACCATAGGCAGTTATAGTTTTATTAATATCTTCGGGTTCTCCCCATTGTGAATTTAAAACTTCATCTGTAGTCATACCAATAGTAGGTAAAGGTTTACTTGCTTGGTTTTTCTTTTCTTGTTCAGAACGAGCATTTGCTCTTGCAAATCTTTGATCCCACTTTCTTTCTTCTGCATATAACTGTTGCCACTCGTCTTTAGTAAGATATTTATTTGCAAAGGCAATTATTTCTTTACTTCTGACACCGTTATATTTTGGATCAATCCACCCAATATACCTTTTAAACCAAATATCTTGGGTATCTTTCATTACTGCAAGATGATCTAATGCTCTAGCATATTTAATTAAAGTACGCACAGTTTCGGTTGCTTCATCATTATCATATTGGTAAATTGTCATGTAGTCTTTACTATCAAGTAATTCTAATATCCTATCTACGTTTTCAGCACTTGCTGATTCCTTATGTGCTGTTTCCATCCCTTCACGATCACTCTTTATTCTGTCTAATATATCAGTAGAGAGGACTTCTTTATGTGCATTAGGACTTTCAAGTAATTTTTCAACAATTACTAGGTTATCATGTTCAAGCAACTGAACAATTGATTCCTTATATAAATTTTTAGCAGTTGTTTTCTGTTCTTCATCTGTTACTTCGTTGTATTTTTGTTGGAAAGTTTTCATCACATCTGTGTAATTTTTGTTGTCCATTAACTTTTGAAGTGTTTTTACAATTTCATCATTCTTATCACTATTTTCTAATGATTCACCTATCTTATCTAATACTTCCTGTGAGACCTCTTGATTTTTAGATTCTTGAGATGAACAACCTATAAGTAAAACAAATGCAAAGATAGTTACTACCTTTTTTAATGTCAACTTATGAATCCTCCTATACATCTTTATACCCAGTATATTTGACGCTTAGGAAGTTTTTTCCTTTTATTACAAATATTAAATTTTACCTATAATTTTGATAATAGTAAGTACAAGCACAATTTAGACAAAAATAAAAAACACCCTAGTTAGAGTGTTCTTTGTTATCTTGACTAAGAAATACTTTTTTATAAACATTCTCAATCATCTTTATTTTTTGTTCATCTGATCTATAGTCATCTGTCAGAATTGCAAATGTTCCAAGAATCAACGCTTTCGATTCTTCTTTAGTCATTTTATGATGAACGTAATTTGAGAATACACGAGTAATGAAATCCATTAATCCTCCTAAAGGGAATCAAGCACTATAAAAGGGAGTGCTTACGATAAAAATTTAAATATCTTTTTTATGTTTTCTGCATATTTAGGGTTCCGATTATGATTACTGTCTTCTAAACTATTCAATATAAGAGGTTTCTCACCATTTATATGAATTGTAAGTACTACTTCTCTAAATTCCGTTTCTTTTACACAAAGTTCAACTTTATCAACTTTATTTAATTTTACAGAAGTAATATTTGTACTATCTTTAGTCAAATTTATAATAAAAATTGTTTGATCTAAAAAGATAATCATTTCCATATTATTTAATTCTGAACTAAATGGATTTTTAACATAAAAATGCTTTATTTCTTCTTCTACAAGTAAATCGTCTAATGTTCTTAATGCAGTTGAAAAGTAATAGTTTACATCACTTGATAGATGACCAGTATTAACTAGATCACCAAAAGATTTATAAGTGTTAAGTTGCATTTTCCCACCTCCCTTCCTATCTACTAAATACGACAAAAAGGGAGACATTTCCTTTTATATGGTAATATTTGTTTTTATCCATTCCTTCATTTTTCGATAATCTTTTGTTTTATCTTCTAATAAACAATTTTCACTAGGTAATACATTGTATTGTTTTACTTTTTTTTATAAGTTTTCAAAAGTGCGTTTCTTGTTTTTTCTATCTTCTTCATAAAAGAATTTACTTGGAGATGATCCATCCAAAGAAGTACCATCAGCCATTTTTATTCCCATAAGATAATAAATGTTTTCTCCACTTCGCAATTCATCATTAAGGTAATAAGAGTAAACATTATTTCCAGCAATAATATAATCTTTTTCTATTGAATTAATTTTGCTTCTATATTGGTCGTATTTTTTATACTTTTGTTCTCCAACTTCATCTATTATCTCACATTCTCTTTTTGCTACATGCCAGTATGTTGTTTCATCATTATCAAATGTAACACTTACATTAATATCTTTATAAGAGAAATTTATAACATAGCCATACTCAATTCCTTTTCTTGAATATATATCTAATCTTGCAGTTAATTCTTTACCATTATGATGAAACTCTACATGTTCTCGATTAATATTCATCCAAAAACCTCCTTAATACCTAAAATTATACATTATTTAACGATTGTTATAAATTAATTTCATGGGTGTGTAAAGTGACATGCTAGGCGATAATTTTACTCAACTAGGGGTATTCAGTAGGCTAAAAACTGCATAAAATCAACGTTTTATCCCTTTCTAATGCCTTGCTAATATTCGTTCGGTACAAGATAGCAATAATCACTAATTTAAGACCTCAATATAGTATATGTTGTGGTCATGAGAGAAAAAGACAGGAATATACGAACGTATGTACTTATTTCTGTTCAATTTATCAACCTATTTATTATCAGCCAAACCTATCTATACATAACAGGTGCGAGAAACTCAATATATCCCTATCACTCATGAACCCTTGACACTACTACATTTCCATTAACTTACTGCCTTATCATCCTGTTCCTTCTTCTTACGAGTTGCAAGTTTCTTCTTATCCTTTACATTCCCCTCACCATCTAACCTTTTCATCTCCATCTGGACATCTTTTGTAAACGGTGAATGTTCTAACAAACTCTCTAAACTGATACCACTCAATTCACGTAATACCTTTAGATTCTCAATGATCTCTTTATCATTGCTTGGCATTGCATACTGGAACACAACATCTAAACTCTCAAACTCCATATCTGAAAAACTTACACCTCTGTATTCCATTAACTTTCTAATCTTCTCGAAACGCTGCTCAATACCATCACGCATAAACTGTTCATTCATACCTGCTTTGATATTAGCCAATGAGAACAATAACTTAATACTAACCTCTGACAAGTTACTTATATCTGTCTTATTCATACTTACAGCAGGAGTTTGTGACACATCTAATAATGATTGAAGCAAAGTCTTATAAATAGTTTCAAATGACTTGTAATCTAATCCATTACTAACTAACTTGAAGTCTGAACCATCATCTAATGTAATACCTCCACCAACAACCTGAACAGGCAACCCATCACCTTTTAATTGCTGACCAATAGCAACAGGAATCGGATTCATAAACTTATAGAAACCATCTGTATACTTACTTAATAAGTCCTCCATTGAATCTAATATGCTTATGTAATCTAATAGATCACTACGACCTTCAGTATCACTCAATTCATTCTGATTATGATATACAATAGGTAATCCACTAAGGTTAGGATACTGACCAGCAAGCCTTAACTCTCCACCGTTATTGTCATACTTATAAACTACCTCATCCGTAAATACAGTATAATAACTAACCGCTTGATTGATATAACCTTCAATAAATGCTATCAAAGTATTCTCATGGTCATAGATAGGAAAAGAAGTAGATGGATCAATTAACTTACTCTTGATTACACCCTTATCTAAATAGACATACTCTGCACACAATCCATATTTATTAACCTTATCAAGAATCTTTGTGTTGATTCTGTCGTATTTACCCTTCTTGTTTACATTCTGATATTCTTTTACAACCTTCTCGTTACCAGTTAAAGTAATTGGATTCTGTAGTAGATAAGCGGTCTGGAAGTTTAATAACGTCTTAGCATATTGAAGAATAATCTTTCTAGGAACAAACTCTTTACCGTTATACATTTCATTAGGTCTTTGAGTAATGGCATGATTCCCATTCAGATATTCCTTCATGTTCTCAACGTCTAATACACGCTGCTGATTGGCTACTGTTTCAGTTTCTTCAATAAACCATTCAGATTGATTGTCATGATACTCCTTTACATACAAATCTAACTTGGCTTGTAATTCACTTTTCATTGTATTTCCCCTTTCTAGGAATAATAAAAAGGGCAAAGGATTCACTCCCTTACCCTGCAATATCTACATAATATTTGGCTTGTTTCATTGCCTGAACACTCATAGCAACGGAAATTACCATATCATCATGTAAGTTTTCACCTTTTTTATTACCTGTCTTTCCATTGTTGTCTTGATAAATCTTCATTTCTTCTAACGTTCTTACACATTCAATGTTGATGAAACTCAATTCAAATGATTCTTTCATGTCACCTATGATGATTGGCTTAGTTGTATTAGTAGTCATAAATCCTAACTGAAGTTTCTTCTTCCCTTTTTGATCGAATACTTTTTGTTTAAGAAGATTCATGTAGTTGTATTCTTTACGCAACTTTTCCAACATAGGTAATCCATAACTGTTACGCTCGACACAAATAAACGCATAATTAAAAAACCTGCCCAACTCATTCACTATTTCAGCGAATTTGTAGACAGGAATGTCATTTGAATACCATGCAGCCATTTGTTGACCTTCTGCATTAAATATTGTGAATGTAGAAAAGTCTTTTCCCGTTCCCGAAGCAACGTCACAACCTCCGTACATTCTTATACTTTTCTTAGGTAGATGATAAATGAATAGATACTTGTTTATGTAAGGCTTTAATATGTCTGGAAGAATTTCATACACTTCTTTTGATTGGAGTGGATCAAGTACATATTGTAATCGTTCAACAATCTTTCTTGTATCAAATACAGATACATTTGTTGTTTGGAACGCTTCATCAGGAGTTGTAGGAAATTCACGTTGAAACTTCTCTAATGAGTTTGTTTCTATGTAATAACGTCTAAACATCAATTGTCTAAATGTAGCACCGTACTTTTCCTGAAGTTCTCTTTCATCATGTTCCAGGTCTTTCTTTGACATTCTTCTACCTTGATTATGTAGTTTAAACCAATTTTCGGCTTCATCAAAACTATGACGAAACTGACTACTATAAGCCTTTGCTAACCATGAAAAGAAGTGTGCTTTCCATACTGATTCCTTACCTCTAAATGCTTTCGTAAACATTTCTTGATAAGTGTTATAACCCATTGCAGTAGATTCTATAATAATCTTACTGTAAGGATTCTTAGCAAGTGCTGGAATGGCTGTAGCAATGATTTCCTCTTGTGCTTCATTTGGATACTTACCCATTTCAGAAAAGTGTATAAGTTCAAATGTATTTCCTGAAATACTATCTTCTCCACCTGCTGTTGCAACCATGATTCTTGAACCATTACTCATATAGATTTCATCTCTATTTGATATTTCTAGTTTAGGAAACAATTTAGGGTACTTTTCATGTGGTAATGACTTATACATCTTCTTGATTTTCCTTAACAACGATTGAGTAACCTTATTATGTTGGGTCATTATCATGTAAGATGTATCTGGTTTAACAATTGCAGAATAAATCATGTATGCTAATGAAAAAGTTGTAAATCCAATCTGACGACCTTTGAGGATAATATTATATTTAGTCATTTCTTGAGTGAATTGTTCCTGCTCAGGATTCAATACAAAAGGAACACTATCACCATTATTATCAATTATTTTAATGAAATTCTTAGCGAACAATTTAAAATCACTCATAACCAACTTTAACTTATCATTTGTTGTCATTTTCTTTGCCAATTTCTCACCCCCAATATAAAAAGGAGTGTCATAATAGACACCCCTAAATCTCTAACTCATCATCCTCTTGTGTATCTTCCTCAACAACCTTAAAAGTCTTGGCTGCAAGTTTCGTATTCGCTTGAATTTCCTTTTGAAATGATAAGAAGATACGAATAGATTTCTCGTCACCTTCTTTTGCCTTCTTAATTACTACTTTATATATTTCCTCGAAATCATCTGCAATACGACTATCCAGTAACAACATGAGAAGATTCTTATATTCACTTGTTCGTTCCCACTTAATGAAACCATCAAGTGATTTCCTTCCTACTTCTCTTAGAAAGTCCTCTTCTGACTTTTTGGGTAAATCACGCTTAAATCTAATATCATGTTTCCATTGGAAATATTGTTTCTTTAAATTAGGTAGTTGATCTAACGCTTCATAGATATTCATTAAACCACCTCATCACGTTTAATTTTCTTGTCAAAGTGTTCATGTACCCCATTGAGAAGTTCTAACATTTCATAAGTAATTTTCGTCTTTTCTTTATTAATTTCAGAAATCCTGTCAATACTCCGAAGCATACTAGAAATATGTGATTGCATTTTGTTAATGTTCTGATCCATACTCTCAAATCCATCTTTATTCCCATCAACTTCATCTTTCACGATTACCTTTTTGAATACACGATTAAATAATTTCATTTTTATATTCCTCCGATTTTATAATTGAATTAGAAAAAGAGGTCACAATTTCATGACCTCTCAACTTACATTTTTTACCTATACTTTTCACATTTCTAACAATGTATTTATTTGCGGTATACATTATTTGAAAATTGATTGATTGGTAAATTTGAAAATGATAAATATTAAATTGAGAAAATTGATAACTTTCCATTTGGGACAATCGTTTCACTGTGTCTTAAATGTACCGCAAAAAAGTACATTGTTAAAAAATCAACTTTTAATAAGGTAGGCTTTCAAGCGGAATATCTAAAATTCCACCCCAAATTTCTCTATCCATCTGTTTCTTATCTTCAAGCATTTGAAAATAGTCTTTCTTCTTCACAATATTAATCTTGTCATATGGAATGGGTTCGTTTGAAAACTCTCCATATTCATTTATAGAGTATGTATTTGCCATTCTATCCTCTTCTCTTAATCCAATAGCAAAAAACTCTTGATTAATTTTGAAGTCAATCATTCTATAAGCCTTCAATATTCCTAAATATTTATCTAGTGTCCTGTCTGCAATTCCTGTCTGTTTAGATAAATCCTCAAGAGAAACATCATAATCACCATAAATATCATTCTTGTGTAATAGGTAACTGTACAAATAGAATCCTGTACAACCAATATCATCTTTACTCATGCAATACATGAATACTTCAAATGGAACACAGTGAGTATTATCTACCTCATTAAATGTTCCTTCTATTTCAACTGTTCCATCGTCATTTACTTCTCTATAAAATCCCTTTATTGGATATTTTATTGTGAAGTTTTTTGGAATGGTGTGATAGGGAAATGAATCCTTTTCCTCTGAATACATTTGAAAATCTAATGCTTCATATTGTGACTGTGACCACCAGACAGGGAAATCTTTATGAGTTTCCAAATAGCCTATTTTATCAAGTAAACCATTCTTAATAATGAGATAGTTTACCGTTCGTGTTTCTGGTTTGTATCCTAAAATTTCTTTGATCGTACTGTTACTTATCCCACTTTTTAATACTGTGTACTTAGTGTATCTATACAACCATGTCACAAGATATATGTAAGAGTAAGCAAATGCAATATGATTCGTACTTACACCTTTATTTAATCCACGTTTCTTTCTAACTTTATTCTTTTCAGTTATGTATTCAACTTTTGATTGTTCTTTTTGAGGTAGTTCTTCGTTCAAACTTTTAATTAAATCCTCAAATATTTCATTTGGCATAAAAATTTTACTTTCAGACCCTTTGTATTCATTGTATTGTAATAGTTTACTAATTTCCTCGTAATTCATTGAATTACCTCCGATTTAAAATTGATTTAATATTGGTCTTACGATTTATTTTTTAAGTGCTTTATATTCGGTTAATGCTTGTTGAAGTTCAGGTGTAATTTGAAAAAGCGAGAACACCTTCTTACTTTTCAAATCCTGTGCAATTGTGATTACTTCATGACCCCTTTCTTTAAGAAAATCTGAAACTTTTTTATTATAAACGAAGAAGAAATCCTTCTTTAACATTATATTTCCCTCCTAAAAACGAATTATATAGTAATTAATTTTATTAAACGTTCGTGTTTTAGTCTATTTTTATAATATCAAAAATACGAACGTTCGTAAATCGTTTTACAGAAAAAGGTATTTAGCAATACCTTTAAGCAACTGTGTATTTCATTTCATTTTTTCTTGTTAAAGCAAAACTTATTAAGTTATCAATCTGACCTTTTGATTGAATATTATATGTACTAGCCTTATGTGATTTGAATTGATTTCTTAATGTGAATTGTTGCGTTGGTAATGTTAAATCCACATCAAAAAACCCCTGCATTTCTGCAAGGGCTAAATTTGTATATAAATATCCATCTTCATTTAGATGAATTTCACTTTTTGTTTTGTATGTACTGTGTATTTTATTGAAATGTTCTCTGCTGCTTTCATTGAGCAGATCAATTAATTCTGTAAATCCTAATTGTTCTAAGTATGTATTATGTGTTCTTTTAAAGTTATCGCTATAATGTCCTAAATAACCACTATCAATTGCCAGAAGAATCATTTTACCTTCCTTACTCTTTGGTAAAGGTAATCCATAATAACTCCACATCATTAAAGCGGTAGACATAGCGTATTTTTGTGTGTAATTTCCACTATGTATGTTATTAATTACGTTTATGTTTGCTGTTTGTGGGTTTACTTCATCATTTCTATTAATTTTTACAACGTGATTGCAGAAAGATTTCCCTCTTGCTAATGCTAAATCAATTCCTATTGCTTTTCTTTTATCGGTTTTATCAGCCACATACAAATTATCAAACTCATAGAAGTAATTGATTTTATTTCCTTTAACTTTACTTTCAATGGCACATCCCATTAAACTATCTAAATCACCTTGTAAAATTGTTGTGTGCTGACCTTGTGTAAAATCATTACACCATTCTGGAAACTTTCCTTTAAGTTCTTTCTTCATAATTCGTGAAAGAATAAAATTCTCCCACTTCCCTCTTGATTGGTAAAACATCCTTCAGACAACATTAAGTAACGTGTCGTCTATAACCATCAACAAGTAAAAAACACTTGTTGACTTCCTCCTTTTAATCCTTTGAAAAATTTCAGTATCATTTGATACCGAGATGATTAAAAGAAGGAGTGGTTATGACGAATTTTTATTTTCTTTCATTTTTTCACCTACACTTTCCACTTGATTATATTTTTGATTCGTATTGGTCTATAAACTCTCTATATAGGTCTAGTTTTGTTTTTGACATTCCACAGTTGTGGGTTTCATAACGACTGATTAAACTCTGTGAACAACCAACAAAGGCTGCAAGTTCAATCATGGTAATTCGTTTTCTTCTGCGTTTTAATAAATATTCTTCTCTAAGATTCATGGCATTTAATTCACCCCTTTCAAAAATATGAGTTTAAAAAAGAGGACAATCCAATTAAGGAATATCCTCTTTTCAATAATTATGTATTAGGAAACAGTTACAACTGCTACTGCTTTCTTAGAACCTGCTTTAAGTGTTGCTTCAGCAATTACATGACCCTTAACACTATCGCCTGTCTTAGACAATGCTTCAAAGTGTGGCTCACGTAAGTACACAAGGTCAAGGTAAGAATCGTTGAATACAACCATCTTATCTGCTGGAACATGCTTAGAAAGTACAAAGTGTACAGTTCCATAGTTAGTTGATACAGAATCAACAAGTAAACCAAAGTTAGTAGTTACATGCTCATAGTTGTAACGATCTTTGTAGATACCATCTACATCTTCTTTAATATCAGCATTTACTAGAGCGTAATAAGTACCTTCTGCTAAATCTTGATTCCAAAGATTACGCATAACTTCTTTAATCTTATCTTCTGTAATAGCACCTGTTACTGCTACTGCATTTAATGGATCAGCCATTTCAATTAGACCTGAAAGTTGACGTTTGAATGGTGTTACAGAACCATCTTTCTTGATACCGTTGATGAATTTCTTTTCCATGTTAATTTTCAATTCAAGAAGGCGGTCATTTACTTCCTCTGCAAGTTGGTTAGATTTCATTGCAATTGCAGTTCCAGAAACACTAGCACCCTTCTTGAAGATTTCCAAAATGTTGTTAAGTTCAGCACGAGCAGATTCAAAAAATTCTGTAGTGTCTGCACCTTCAACTGCTGACAAATCCTCATCATGTGATAATTGCTTTTCTCTCCATGTGTAAACTGTAGAAAGTGCTTTTTCAATGTTTCCTTTTGCCATTAACATTGATGTTAGCGGTGTAGACTGTACTCCAATAAGTGCAATTTCCTTAGCAAGTGAAATTTGTTCAGCGTTTGTAAAATTAGTAGATTTAAACATAAATAATCATTCTCCTTATAATTTGGTTTTATAGTTTACTTAAATAAATTGGCTAACTTAGAGCCGATCATGTTCTTTGTATCTTTGTTCTTCTCGAATTGGCTGTACTTATCATTCTGTTTATGGTCTGTAGGTTTATAACCCATCTCGACTTTATAGTCATTAACCACAGATGTAAGTTCTTCAACCACTTCTTTTAACTCATCTTCATTTGATACTTTTACAATTGAAGCGAATTTTTCTAAACCATTCTCTTTAAGTGTGAGAGCAACTTCTTTACTGAATAACTCTTGCTGCTTTGTTTGAAGTTTAACTTCATCCTCACTTAATTCCATTGGTTTGTATTGAAGCAATTCATCACGTTCAGATTGAATAGGATTTAATACTTCTGTTTCCCATTGTGTCTTTGCATTAGTGACTGCTTCATCTAACTGTTCTTGCGAAAAACTAATTTCTTTTGACATACTTCTAACCTCCTAGATTATTTTGTGAATTGAATTTTCACCTTTCCTCTTGAAAGGATAGGTTTGTTGTTATAACTGCCAGAGAACTCGAAAATAAATTCGTTCAATCCAATGGCAGGTAAATAGTCCACATAAAAAACACCCACAGATTCTCTGTGAGTGTCGTTTAATGCTATTTCTTCAGTTAATATTTCCATTTCGTCATAAATAAATAATTTAATATCAGTTGGATCAACCGCATTACCATTAAAGGTTTTAAAGTGGCATTTCAACCTGACAGTATCGCCTTGTAGAATCATTCTATCACCTCACTAATGGAAGGATTTACAATAGGATAGGCATTAGTCATATTTACCTCAAAATGGCACACAGAGGGATTCTGAACGTATGAGACATAAACATTTGCACCTTTATTTTGAATTGGATATTTAACACTTACAGAAGTATCTAAGTGATCCATAAAAGATAATAAGTGTCTAAATGTATTTGTCTTTCGTTCTATAAATGTATGAACTGGGTTAATAAATGTAATTACATTTTGTGTGCTACTTCTTACGATTCTAGTAGACTTCTGAACGCTTGTATTAATAGGTATCGTGTAACTCGAAGTGTTACGTTGAGTTGATAGTTTTCTATCTACATAAGCGTTTAAACGGCTTAGAATTGATTCTGTATTCTTAGTAACTTTAGAAACTTTTCCCGCTACTGTGAAAATATTATCAGCAAATGAAACAACTGAAATTGTTTGTATTTTAGCAGGTGGTAAAGGTACACCAAATACTTTTAATGCTGGATAGTCATTACTTATCAACCATGTATTTGTAAAGTCCCAGTTTGTAAAAGTGGATTGAGTTTTCATTTCGGCTGTTGTTTTACCAGTCACACCTGAAACGTTACCTGTAAATGGATTGTACCCATGTTTAGGTGGATTTGCTTGACCACTAGTTTGTGTATCCCAAAAGCAATTAGAAAACGGTATTGATCCATCACGAACATAACCAACAAAACCACTATAACCATTATGTTGTGCAGAAGTTGTATAAGAAACATTACTTGCTGCAAAACAATTATTTATGATTTGTCCAGTATCGGCTGTACCTAATAATCCACCACCCCAATAAGAAGTGGTAATTGTTACATTATTAGTAGAATAACAGTTTTCAAGTATTCCACCTTGAGCCTTACCAATTAATCCTCCAGTTTCATCCTGACCTTTTACATTTCCACCTTTTGCATAACAATTACGAATAGTTGCACCGTAAGTGTATCCAATTAATGAACCTGAATATCTACAACCCATACTTGCATTAGTATTGATCTGAAAGTTTTCCAAACCAATATTCTGACAAGTACCATAATGATACTGACCAAACAAACCGAGATAAATACCATCTGTATTAGTAATATTGATTGTAAGGTTTGTTATTTTAAATCCCTTACCATCAAAGTTACCTTCAAAGGCATTTTTCCATGATACGCCATCATAATAAGCAATTGGTGTCCAATTACCCCAACTACTCATATCAATGTCATTACCTAATTCCCAAAAGACATTTCTGGCTACATTGTTACGCATTGAATCTAAATCATTTGGTGTTTGAATAATAAAAGGATTCGATTGTGTTCCAGAACCTAACATAGAACATCAACCCCTAAACTTGTGGCACTTGAATTGAATGAGTAACCGTTAATTCATCTTGATCTGATTCCATTGTGAAAGATGTAAATGATTCAACTGAATAAGCACTTCCACCTGTTGCTACTGAATAAATAGCGGAAGATGAAAATGTTTGTGGTACTGGAATATCACTATCAGAACCTTTTACAATGATTTGTAACTTTAATGTTTGTTCACCTGTTTGATGTGTCCATGTAACTCTACTATCAGATGGTGATAAACGTACAATTGGAGTTGAACCATTTCTTAGTTCAATGTACTTCCAATTCGCTTGGATATAATCTCTAATTGATTGATACCCTGCTGTATTAATTTCTGCCATATATTAAGCCCCCTTTATATTTGATACTTTCTCTTCTAATCGCTCAATTGATTGAACGATTCTATCCATGCTTTCATTTTGTTTCTCAATCTGTACTGTTAATTTCTCCTCACGTTGCTTTGATTCTTTACGTGTATCTAAGAGTAGATAAACAAATAAACATGCGAAGATTCCTTGTGAAGCGACCATTTCAACAGGAATAGAAAACTCCATTTGTCAAACACCTCCATATATAAATTGTTATAAATATGAGTAAATATTTTAAAAAAAGAAATAGAGCAAGGATGATCCCTTGCTCTCAAGTGGAGGTTAAAAATGAAAGAAATATTATGGCTATCGTCTAATTAAAAATTAAACAATAATATTAGGAGTGAAGAGTAAGACACCCTTCATTCATGACCTAATTTGAATAGGTAATCAATGAAATTTATCTTAAATTCTCCCCCTTCCTTTTATCGAACAATTTCAGGTGCAAAAACCGAAATTATATAAGCATCGGATTATATAAGGTCAAAAACGTCAAAAAATCACTTTTCTTAAATCTCTATAAAATGAGGGTTTGATTGAGAAATAAAAAGATGAAGAGGTTATTACCCCTTCACCTATATATCAACTAAAAAATAACCAAATTATGTAATATTATGTACAACTTATGATATTCTAAGATATTTTATTATGTATGTTGTTAAACTCAATTTCTTTTTGTTTCGCTATCAATCCACTCACTTTAAATAAAGCCACATTGCATTGTTCTATGTAATCTCTAAACACTTTAAAACTTTGTTCTGCAATTCTAATCTTATCTCTTTTTCTTATCCCAACATTATGTATATCAGATTCTAAGATTTCGTACAAAACTTTGCATGATTTAGCAGACAAACTATCAACTAAGATGTCAAAAACTGAAAGATGATATTGTACTTTATTTTTATGTAAATCTTTAAATCCAGGTGTTTGCTCACCTTTCTTATAATTCGTTTTAAGATACTTAACCAACAATGCAAAGTAATCAAAGTTTCTGTCAGTATCAATTTCTTCTATGGTTTTGTACTGCTCTACAAATTTACTTATGTTTTCATATAATCCTGTTTGGGTTAATGACTTTACAGACTTAAAATAAATCCAATTTTCTTTGATTTTTCTATGTATTTGTTTAACTTGTTTACTGATATTTTCAGGAGTGCAACCCAATTCTTTTGCAAGGTCTTTTTGTTTCTTATGAACATCTTGCATTAGTTTGTACAACTTGTATTGTGTCGGAGTAAGGATATTTTTAACCCCTCCTATAAAATCAATAAACTCTATGTATCCTTTACTACTTTCAACTTCTATATAATTTTTATAGACTGCTGAATCATATAACGAATTAGAATCATCTAGGTTTTCATCATCTTCATGGTTATGTACTTTAATCTTTTTCTGTTCTGGCTCTGTATGTTTGTCGTCTTTTCTTTCAAAGATAGTTTTATTATGTATGTATCCATCAAGTGTTTTTGCAGTCCAAGAGATAATTTCCTGTGGTGTTCTATTTATGTCAGCCTTCTCAAAAATAACCTCACATAAACCATTTAAAAACCATTCTTCAATGTCTTTGTTATCAACCTTGTAATATTTTTTTGTGATTTCAAAATAAATGGTGTTTAAGGCTTTATCGTTATATTTAATTCTAGGTATTACATCTACTTCACCTTTAGCGTTCGTTTCCTTAACTTTTCTAATTCCGATTAAGTGATTTAATGAATCGGTACTCCCATTCCGATAACTTACAATATAGGATTTTAAATCTTTCATTTTATTGCCTCCATTTTATTTTTCGATTTAATAAACACAGCCACATATGTACATTGGTTATTGATCCCTCAATAAAACCACCTCCAAAATATTTTTGTTGACACCAATAAATAGCACCTGTATAGTATTAATTAAGTTAGGTAATACTGATAGTGGGATACTATACACTTTTTTTCAGAAAGGTGTCCCTTTAATAATACTATAAACTCGCTATAGTTCCAATAGGTCTTTGGGACTATTTTTGTTGTATAAAAAAAGCAAGGATTAACCCCTGCTTATCAAATATCTATATGGTTAAGAGGATTATATTTCTCGTTCTGTTCTCTAAGATCATTACCCCACATTGCAGCATACTTTTCTGTAACCGCAATTGAAGAATGTCGCATAAGTTTTTGGATTGCAAATGTAGACATTCCTGCATGTATACACTTTTGACAAAACGTATGCCTAAACGTGTGACTAGATAAACGTACATCACGAAAATTCATTATCTTGGCTAGACGTTTAAATACATTTTGTACTGCATTAGGTGTTAAAGGTTTATTCTCTCTATTTGTAAATACATAATCGTTTAGATTCTCTTGTCCAAAGAATTGTTCACAGTACACTTTGTAAGCCGACAATTCTTTAATACATTTCTCCGCTACTGGTATTGATTCTTTTCTTCTATTCTTCCCAAATACAGACATTGTTTGTTGAACAAAATTTATATCAGACCACTTAATTGAACACAGTTCAGATAAACGTAAGCCAGTACCTAGAAGAGTAATTATGATTGAATAATCTCTATAAGCATGGAATACATGTTCCCTATTCTTCAATCGTCTGTAATAGTTCAACATCTGCTTAATGTGGTGGTCATTAAATACATCAATCCTAATATCTTCTCTTGCCTTCTGAATCTTCTTAGCAGGATTCTTTTCGATAACTTCACATTCAATCATGTAATTAAGAAAAGCACGAATACGTTGAAGTTTTGAGTTTGTAGTAGTGGCATTATTACCACGTTTTTGACAATACATTAAGTATTTCTTAATGGTGTTTACTGACACATCTTCAACGTTCAATACTTCCTGCTCATTACAGAAATTAAAAAACTGACTAAGAATGTCTTTGTAGGCTGTAATCGTCTTAGGTGATAAGTTTTTAAACTCTCGATCCTCATAAAAATCCTGTACCGCAAATTTGATTAACATAAAAAAACCACCTCACATTGGATTTTGTGAAGTGGTCTTAGATGGTTGTAACAAGGTTCTGCTACGACCATAACATTTTTATGTACTTATAAAAGGCTACAAACCTTGATATTACAACAATGGTGACCCGAGAGGGGTTCGAACCCCCGACCTCTACCCTGTCAAGGTAGCGCTCTCCCAGCTGAGCTATCGGATCTCTTTTTTTTGGAACAATTTAAAATATACGACAGAGCGTTAAGTCTGTCAATAAAAAATTACAAAACCTCCGCCATCGCGGAGGCTCTTCAATCAACCTATTTTTTCTTCGTTTTCAAGCTGTTCAATTTCTTCGTCTGTCAGCTTCTCCTGTTTATCACGAAGTCGATGTGCAAGCCGACTTGAGGCGTTAGCTGCTATACTTGCAACCAAGTCATCTAAGAAAGTATGAACCTTTCCATTTGCTATTTTCGTATCGAGTTTTTGAATAATGCCCATCTTAAATTTATCTAAGTGGCCAAACGTCGTAACCGCGATGCTTCCGTAACCAAATACAGCACCTAGGGCGATCGTTTCATCTACTCCAAACAATCCCTCGTCTTGTTCTACGATACTCTGTAAAGGTTCTGAAAGCTTTTTTTGTTCAGCTAAAATATCAAGTTCAACACCTACTAAAATTGCATGTTGAATCTCTCGTTTCATTAAGACTGCATCAACGCTCTCAATGCATTCTTCTTTTGTCAGTCCTGGTGAAAAAGGAATCTGCATCTCATAAACGATTTCGGCAATCTCAGGAATAGTGACACCTCTTTCATTCAGCAGCCTTCTTGCCGCCGCCTCAACTTCCCTGCTATGCACTCTATTTTTCACAGACTTCACCTCATTTAAATGTTCACTGATGATCATGGCCGTATTGATTCTTTAATTATAGCATTTTATGTTACAATTATACGAGTTGGATGAAAACGCTTTTACATACTAGCTATTTTTAAAAAGGTTATTGCTTTGCACATGTATCTACCTTGCTAGTTAATTGGAGAGGAAGGTGCGAGTCTCCTGCAGGATGAGTTGGACAGGTGAGACTCTTAGACGCAGAGCGGCAAGAGGCTGACCGCACAACCTGAGGAAACCGAGCAACCTGGAGCGGAAATCAACTCGCTTATAACTACTATTTTTTTCGAAAACAACCTACAAACTATGTTGTCAGCAAAGGAGGTCCGTTTATGGCCATTCTTAAAGGTTCCATTACAGACGATAAAATCCATAGCAACTATTTAGATGAAACGATAGACTTACTGATCTATCTTCCTTCACGATTCACTCCATTAGTTAAATACCCTATTCTAATCGCCCAGGATGGCAGGGATTACTTTCAATTAGGAAAGCTGGCAAAAACCGCTGATCGCTTAATGGAAGAAGATCAGATGGAAGATTGTATTGTTATTGGTGTGAACCATAAGGGAATTCAAGACAGAAAAGCTAAATATGATTCCACAGGTGAAAAACACGAGAATTATATACGGTTTATGGCCTATGAATTAACAGCTTATTTGAATGAGAAGTTCAATACATTACAGCTTGGTGCAGGAATGGGACTAATTGGAGATTCACTTGGCGGATATGTTGCTTTGAAGCTGAGTTTGCTATATCCGAATACCTTTGGAAAAGTAATAGTTCAATCACCTTACATTCCAGATGAACTGCTGCAAACTGTTGAATCTATCGAACAGATGCAAACATTGACAATCTATCATTCCATCGGTGATGAAGAACATCAATTCACGAACCCAGAAGGTATAACAAAAGATTTCTTAAATCCGAATCGAAAAATGAACAAGTTATTGAGTAATTTTGCGCTGGATTATGAATACTCAGAGTTTCAAGGTAATCACCTATGGGTAAACTGGCAAAAAGACTTAATACCAGCATTAACGTTTCTTTACAATACCCACTAACTGTGGGAAATAAAAAGAATATTTGGTATACTATTTCAAAAGATGAGGGAGGAAGAATTATGAAATACGGTATTGCTATTTTTCCATCAAAAAATCTACAAGATAAAGTAAATTCTTACCGAAAAAGGTATGATCCCCATTATGCCCTTATCGCGCCTCACATTACTTTAAAAGAACCATTTGAGGCAACTGAAGAGGAGCTTCAGGATCAGATTTCATATATCTCATCTGTCGCTCAGAACATTGATCCATTTTCCATAATGATTAACAAAGTGGGCTCCTTCCACCCTGTTAATAATGTTATCTATCTTAAAGTAAACGCAGCTGAAGAATTACAGGCACTGCACGATCAGCTGTATTCAGGTCCTCTTGAACAGCAGCAGCCATATAATTTTGTTCCGCACATTACATTGGGACAAAAACTTTCAGACGAAGAGCATTCAGATGTATTAGAACGTCTTCGAATGATTGATATTGAACACGAAGAACGAATTGATCGTTTCCAGTTGCTCTACCAACTAGAAAATGGATACTGGACCGTTTATGAAACGTTTCGTCTTGGAAAGGGAGTATAATCAGTTTGATTAAAAAGTACACCTCTAAAGAACAAGGCTATAAAGATGCATTAGAAGTTCGAAGAGATGTTTTCGTACGTGAACAGCAAATCGACGAAAGTGAAGAGATCGATGAGTTCGAAGATTCAGCTGTTCATTTTGTGCTCTACGATGAAAATCTCAAACCTGTTGGAGCGTCCAGACTACGTGAAGTTAAAGGTGAAGGAAAAGTCGAACGAGTGTGTATCCTTTCTTCCCATCGAAATAAAGGATTAGGCGAAAAGTTGATGAGAGCTATGGAACATACTGCTAATGATCAATCTTTACCGAGCCTTATATTATATGCACAAATTCAGGCAGAAGACTTTTATAAAAAATTAGGGTATGAAACCATATCATCTGAGCCATTTTTGGATGCTAATATACCGCATGTAGCCATGAAAAAAGTATTGAATTCGTCAGAGTGACGGAATCAATACTTTTTTAGTTTATAAATCCCCTATCTCGTCAAAACTGAAAGGTAATATGTTATTACGAGGAGATATGGCTGAATGAACATACATGTTGGGCAGTTAACGTTAGAGTTGACAGTAGGATTTGTAGCTCTTTTTGTTCTGACAAAAATATTGGGAAAAACACAAATATCACAGATTACACCTTTTGATTTTGTTTCATCCATTTTTTTAGGGGAACTAGTAGGAAACGCGATGTATGATGATGACACTTCTATTTTTGTTATTCTGTATGCCATTACCATATGGGGCTCTCTTGTCTATATAGTAGAGTATATTACTCAAAAATATAAGGGTACACGAAAATTGCTTGAAGGTGCACCGACAATTGTGATTCGCAAAGGATATTTAGACCGTCGTCAACTTAAAAAGTGCAAGTTAGATATCAACCAGCTTCAAAATTTAGTTCGGCAAAAAGGTTATTTCAGTCTTCGTGAAGTGGAATATGCCATCCTAGAAACGAACGGCTCATTAAGCATCATGCCGAAATATCAGTATGGATCTCCAAATCGGCAAGATTTGAACATGCATACCGACCAACAACCCGGGCTTCCTGTTACTTTAATTCTTGATGGAGAAATCAATATGGATAATCTATCTACAGCAGGCATTTCAAAGAAAGAGCTTATCAATAAGGTTCATGAACATGGCTATAAGACAGTTAAAGAAGTACTTTATGCAGAACTATCAGAAGGCGAGCTGTTATTCATGCCGATGACTGACCCGAAAAAACCATAGGCCTGCCCTCTTTTATCGTATAAACTGCTTTGCGTTCTTCGATCAGCTGAATCAAATAGGATGTAACAGCTGTTCTAAATAAGGAATACGAACCCAGATTTGCAGGTTCGATTTCATGTTTTAGAAGCATCTTTGAAATAAGATCTTCAAGAGAAAGACCACGGTCACCGGATGCGATTAGAAAGTTATTCACTTGACTTAATACTCTTTGATGAACTTCGATATTTGCTTTGATCGTATCTTCATATCGTTCCAAAAACGAACCGTGTCCTGGAAGCATTCCGGAAACCTCTGCTTTCAGGAGATCTTGAAGTGTAGAGAAATTTGAGGCGGAGTCTACTATAAAAGGAATCTTATGTTTCTCAAGGACTTCCTTACCAAGAAACGAGTCAGCGGCATAGAGAATATTTTTGTATAAAACCCCGAATTGATTATAACTATGTCCAGGAAAAGCCATGAATGTTACTTCGAAAGAATCCTTTTTCCAGATTCCAGGCTCACAGATTTCATCGATAGAAATAGGAGGCGCCTCTAAAAATTTGTTTCGCATCTCTTTTAAAGGAACGTTTCCATGAAATAAGTACATCGGTTCGAGTGTGGGATATCTCATAATAGCTTCTTCCAGTGCAGGGGCTATCGTGTGAACGTCCACGTTTTTTTGTACATATTGTGCTCCTCCAAAATGATCAGCATGAGCATGGGTAATGAACAAATGAGTTACAGGAAGTCTCTCTTCCTGCAAGGTCTTCAACGCTTTTTTTGCAGCAGAAGCCTCGAGACCTGCGTCGATCAACATACCCATACTTCGATCCCCGCTAAGTATATAGCCTATATTGACGGCACTTTTAAAATAATAGCATCCATCCTTTATTTCAATAAATTCCATACGATCACCTCAGTTGTTAGTCACTCGTTTTTTATCGTATCTTTTGAAAAAAATCAAAAAAAAGAAACCTATTAAATGGTTTCGTTAATAATCAACCCTTTTCCTTCAATTTCTGCTAAGACTTGATGAAATCTCTTTTTCTCCTTAAATGCATAACTACTTTTTAAATTTAAGGGAATCGGAAACTTCTCGTTACGAATAGGAGAAATGCGTGGAACTACTGGAAGACCCGCTTCACTTTTTTCCATACGGCTGGCATACTGCATGCTTTGGATTGGCATATAAGAAATCATATAACCCATCTGCAACATCTCCTTTATTATCTCTTTCTCCTTTCTTTTCCCTATTCCTTCTAATATAAGTCTATTAAATAAAGAAAGAGCACCTTAGTGGCACTCTTAAAAACATGTGAATCGCTTATTCCCATGGATCATAATATGAACTTGAACTAGAGCTAGATGAAGATTCATGCTTGTAAGAGCTTGAGCTATAAGATACTGAATGATTTTCATCTTCATGGATAATAACTTTGCCTGCTTTAATAATTACTGTATCTGCATAAATTTCCTTGTACTTCTTATTATTCTTATCCATCCTCATTCAACCTCCTCGTTTAGTACATCTTATTCATGAACAACGAGTTGGCTTAGGCTGATTCCTAAAAGTTTATCGCAATATGGTTAACTGCCTTGACCCGATAGTTTTGCTTATGGAAATATACGAACGCTTCAATGATGATATTGTTATCGATTTTACTTTTTATCGGAATCTGAAAGTCATTTAATGTGAGTTTGTCACCCGTTTTTAATTTCGTTTCCCTTAATGGGCAGATCCATAACTCCCCTCGTTCCTTTGCTTCTTCAGCCCATTCGTTATCCATAAACATCCATTGAGATTGGTTCATTTCTTCTTTGGTGGGTGAAGCGATTAAAGAAACGATTTTTCCTTTTAATGCAGCTGACTCAGCTGGCTGAAAACGAAAACATATAAAGGGGTTATCTAGTGTTTCTGTTCCCGTATTTTCTAAATAGAAAGACCCTCTGACAAAGCCGGTTTTCTCTTTTGGAAAAATAACGGAATAATCAAAGTAACTCATGCAGCTTTTATCTTTTAAGGCGACATTTGCCTTCAGTTCTTCATCCGATTCAGCACCTTCTAATATAGGCTCTGATGTACGATTAATGTTTAACCTCTTCTCCATACTCTTCACACGTTGCTGATAAAGCTCGATCTGCTGATTTTTATCATTTAATTCCTCTTGTATTGTTTCTAATAAGTCTTCGTAGCTTTGAATTCTTTTTTCCATTTCATGTACTTCTGCCCGGTTTAAGCGCTTATTAAGTGTTTCAATTTGTTTTTTTAGTTCGACAACCTCTTCTTCCTTTTCTTCAATGAGACTTTGGTAATTCACCTTGTTTGTATCATTTTCAAGTCGTTCAATAGTTTCTTCAGCAAACACTAACTTTTTTTCTAAATCGAGTGCTTTTTCTTTATAATATTCAACTCTTGTTATGAGCCGTTCATAGCTTATTTTGTCTTTTGTCCCCATCCATATCCCCCCTGCAGAATTAGGCTCTTATCCTATTGTATGTACGCCTTTCTTATTCCTTCACTCTTTTTTAAGCAAAGGTTCAAACAACAAAAAAGACCAACTGGCCTTTAAGCCAATCGGTCTTTTTGTTTATGTGTGCTGCAGTGCTTGCTGGATTGTAATTCTTCCACTATCTGCTTTAATTGTTCCTGTAGAGAAGGATTCAGAATTTATTAATTCGACTTCAAAAAGAGTGCCCTCTTCTGTTTCTACTACTGCGAGATTAAAGTCAAACTGCTCTCCAGATTCAACTGACCCTCTTCCGGAGACAGTTATCCTGTGTCCGCCGTTATATTCGTCACAACAAAGAGTGTCTTGTTTTACTTCAGTAGCTGTGAAAGTGAATTCATCTTCTGCTGACTTTCTAAAGTTTAGCTTAAACGAACTTTTTGCAAGCTGATAGTTGTTGAGATTGAGGAAGATCGTAGCACGGCCAGATTCCGTTGCACCTTCCTCACCACATACTGCTACTCCGCTTGCATTTCCAACGGCTCCACACAGGCAGCCTGGCCTGGGATATATGTCTGGGCATTGTTGTGGAAACGACACCGGTGGACACATTTCTCCCTCGCCTTCAACTGGACTTAAATCATTTTCACGAGGTGCACTTAACTTAGCAAGCACCTCAAGTTTTACTTCAGCCTCAACTTGAATGTCGATGCAGAATGTAATGTCTAAAGCAATAGAGGTAGGTGCTGGACTGTTCAGCAACACAGTACCTGATGGAATTTTGGCAAAGATCTTAGTGATGCGGCAGTATAGATCTGTTCCATCCGGATAACACAGAACAAAGGATTCGAATACAGATGCATTCACCATCAACTCTGTTACTACGTCACCTGCTCTGTCTACAACCTGCACCCTTACATCTGTTGTAAACAATAGTTCTACCAGCTGAGCTTCTGTGAGCTGCCCCCCACTAAGCATAGCTGTAACATCTCTCTTATCTCCTACTTGTTCGCATAAATAGAGTTCTTCACATGCTTCATTTGCTTCGTTATTTGTTTTAGGAACTTTAGCTACGAACCTCAACGGGCGACGTGAAGGATCATCGAGTGCTTCTTCGATAGCTTCGATTTGTTCTGGAGTGAGAGTTACTGTTTTTCTTACGTCTAGCGCACCGGTCACCCAGTCGTAAACTTTCTGGACGCGGATACACTCATCCTGCAATTGATTATGATTGTTTCCCATCGTTTCCCTTCCTTTCCTCATCATGTTCTGAAGATTCCATACATACTATGGGAATAGAGTAGGTTATGACACAAGAACAATAGCCTATTTTTATAGATGAGCTAAAGGAGGAACAAGATGAAGTCAATCCGGTATAACAATAATAAAGTGTGTGATTTAACACCTTTAGAATATGAATCTCTTTGTCTTTTATTGCCTTATTGGGGAATGCAGATCGATGAAGAGGGAGAGAACATTTCAGGAGCACTTTCCACTTTTCGAATAGGCGTACAAGGGTTATCACAGCAACATGTTAAAGAACTTGAAGAGCTTTTACATCATACGGGCATCAAAGTAACTACGGATGACAATAAAAAATGCGATCAAAGATTTTACTTGAATTTACATGAAGGTCACCCTATGCCTTTAGCTATAAACACGCCTGACAAACAGTTGTATTACTTGAATCCCGCCACTACTTTTCATTTACCCGTTCAAGCAGGCATTCATAAAGGCATCACTTTAAAAAGAAAAGATGGACCACTCTTTTTAGCTATTAAACCTAAATTCGAAAAACAAGTACCTGAATGGTTATGCTATTTAATCATCCAGTCCTTTATGCGTTTTTCATTTGAATCGTTAGCTTCAGTCTCGGAATCAACGTTTACTACATGCGTTAATAAAGTTCTTCAATCCGTAAATGCTCGTTTTGCAGAGACACAACTGCCTAAAAACCAGACGAAGACAGCTGAAGCCGTCTTAACAGAGAAAAAAGAATCTCAAGATCCCGCACCACTCGCAACCGCCGATGAACCATCAGTAAAAAAGATAGAGGATCCACCAGTTAATCGTCAACCTGTTTCAGTACCTCCAATCAGGCCTTTTTCACCTACAGGTTCTTTAATCACAAAGTCAGTTCCAAAACCTTATGAACAGGGCCAATTTATTTCAAAAAATGCACAGCCTATTAATCCTTTTAAATCAGCATCTACAAAAAGACATCCGATTAAACCGTTTAATACGGATATAAAGAAAAATGAAAAATCCGTCATCCGTCCATTTCATACAAATCAAAACACCCCGTCCGGTAATCAAGAATATACTAAACATACAGCCAGGCTATTCAGACAGAGGAGAGATGGAAAGTGAATAAGGAAGAAATTCAGAAGCTATACACTGAAATTAAAGCAGCGAAAGCAAAAAATATCGGGAATAATTCTCTTATTAAACCACCCGTTAAAAAGGGCTGCAGTTCTTGCGGAAAGGTAACATGGAAACCTAATAAAAAATCAATGTAAAAAAGCTGCGAAAAGGCAGCTTTTTTATATTACTCACTTTTTTAGTTTTTCCTTCACAAAATCCAATAGTAAAGAGGTACATGTTTCTATATCATTTTTAGCGGTATTGATAACAAGGTCAGGACTAGGAGGAACCTCATAGGGAGATTGAACACCTGTAAATTCTTTAATGGTACCATCACGGGCTTTTTTGTATAACCCTTTAGGATCTCTTTTTTCACATTCTTCAATGGGACATTCAATATAGATTTCAAAGAATTCATCTGCATTAAATAAATCACGAACGAATTTTCTATCTGCTGTATATGGAGAAACGAATGCTGTAACAACAACTAATCCAGCGTCTACAAACAGTTTCGAAACTTCGCCAATCCTTCTTATATTTTCAATTCTATCAGACTGTGAAAATCCCAAATCTGCATTTAAACCGTGTCGGACGTTATCGCCATCTAGCAAGTAAGTAGAATAGTTTAAATGAAACAGATGCTTTTCTAATTGATTCGCTAACGTCGATTTTCCAGAACCTGATAGTCCGGTCAGCCAAAATACAGCGCTTTTATAACCATTCTTCTGTTGTCTATCTTTTTTCGTAACATGAGTTTGCTGCCAAAATATATGCTGATTCATGTTTCACTTCCATCCTGACGCTTTTTCATTTCATTAATTAAGAGATCTGCGACTTCTTTTCTAGAAAACTCTTCGGGAGGGGTGATGCCTTGACGTAATAATTCTCTAACTTTTGTACCTGAAAAAATGAGATGAGAAGATGGGGGATGAGGACATGTTTTTAAGGAGGTAATTTGCTGACACTTCTTACAATAAAAGCTATGCTCAAAAAAGAGAGGAATTATCCCTAACTCGTCAAACGAAAACTGCTGAAAAATCTTTTGTGAATCATACGTTCCATAATAGTTTCCAACTCCAGCGTGATCTCTTCCAACAATAAAATGGGTACATCCGTAATTTCTTCTTACTAGAGCATGAAACAAAGCTTCTCTTGGGCCAGCATATCTCATACTTGCTGGGAACACCCCGAGGATCACTCTGTCTCTTGGATAATAGTTATTTATGAGTGTTTCATAACATGACATTCTTACTTCAACTGGAACGTCATCTGACTTCGTTTTTCCAACCAATGGATGGATGAACAATCCATCTGTGATTTCTAAAGCACATTTTTGGATATACTCATGAGCTCTATGGATAGGATTTCTAGTTTGAAAAGCTACAACAGTTTTCCAGCCTTTTTGCTTAAATAACTCTTTTGTATCAGTTGGAGTATGAGGATAATGGCTAAAAGGAAATTGATATTTTCTTGTGAAATTAACTTCCCCGCTAATATTGTAAGGTTTCCTTTTTAGAGTTGCCTGTACTCCAGGATGATTGCTATCACGAGTTAGAAAAACCTTTTCTGCTTCTTCGCTCCGATCAACCTTATATATTTCTTTTATTTTTATCTCTCCGTAAAGTTCTTCCTTAAAAGTAAGAGCAGCTTTCTGGTTGATCGCAAGTATAGCTACTTCTTCCTCAGATGCAGGAAGAACAATCGGCAGACTCCATACTTGTCCGTTTGTTAGACGCATGTTATCTAAACAGCTTCTGTAATCTTCTTCACTCATAAATCCTTTAAGGGGATTGTAGGCTCCTATATCCAACATGTATAAATCGGATAAAGCCCATTCATCCATTTCGATTTTTCTCTGATCATTTATTTCATTAACCTTTTTTTGATTCATTGTTCTCTCCTCTCGTTCCACGATTCTTTTTTGAAAACACCTTGTGGCGTTGTAAAAAAAAGATTATGCGATAAATCCGCCTTTTCTTAGCATTTGTTTGATTTCTTCTTTTGACATAAGTCTGTCTCCAGAGCTATAAGTCTCTAATTCGAACTTCTTATAGGAAGCGTAATGTTCCTTGAGTCCCTTAATATCAATCGTTGGCAATATTACAAAGTATTGGTCATCATAATGGTAAGTAGATTGACTTTCATAATTTGTTAGTAAAATTTCATCAATTTTCTCGCCAGAGCGGATGCCCTTTTCGATAATCTTTATATCTTTCTTTCCAGAGTCTTCGATTAAAACTTCTGCTAAGTCCTTAATCCTACAAGAAGGCATCTTCATGACAAAAATCTCTCCGCCTAAACTTTCTTCGGTAGCTTTAAATAAAAGATGAATCGCTTCCTCTAAAGTCAAAAAGAATCGTGTCATCCGATAGTCCGTAATTCCGATCTCACCTAATTTGTGTATATGATCTCTAAAAACATGGATTACACTGCCATTTGTACCTAAGACGTTTCCGCCCCTTACACATACAAATTTTGTATCGGATCCTAATAAATTTGCATGTATAATCATTTTTTCGCCAATTGCTTTCGTCATTCCATAAAAGTTTGATGGGTTAGCAGCTTTGTCCGTAGATATATAGATTACCTTTTTTACTTTATTTTGAATGGAAGCTTCAATGATAAATTGCGTTCCAATAATATTCGTTTTAATCGTTTCGATTGGTTGATATTCACATATAGGTACGTGTTTCAGAGCCGCTAAATGGTAGATATAATCTACCTGTTCACTTGCTTTTAATACAGCATCCTTATCTCTTATATCACCGATAATAAATTTAATTTTTTCGTTGTTGTTAAATTTTCTTTGCATGGCTACCTGACTAGCTTCGTTTCTTGAAAAGATCCTGATTTCTTTTGGATTTTTTTCTAACAGCTGTTTTACAAGTTCATTTCCCCAAGAACCTGTCCCACCTGTAATTAATATTTTGCTATTAAACAAGAATTCGACCTCCTAATTTATCTTTAAGAAGAATAAATTTTTCTATATAACCTGATCTAATTTAATCAATGGTTATTTTTAATATATGAGTTTAACCTACTGTTGCAATGGACAACTAACCCTCAAACTTAAAATAGGCAATATGAACGCAGCAAAAACATATCTATCCATTCTATATCTATAAAAAATTATAGATAGCCAAGTTTTCGTAAAGCTTTATTAAACTCTTTTTCCATTCTTTTTTGCTGTTCATCACTTAAAAATGATTTCCAACCATTTACTTTTCCACTTCTGACAAATGGCATCTTCTCATCTACATTTTTTGTTCCGTTTAAATACATTTTTTGTTTTTGCTCTAAAGCCCTCATATTATCAAAAGATGCCCATTGAATTGCATCTTCAATTTCCTTTTGAGACCGTTTTAGTTCTAAGAATTCTAGAATCCTCTCCACTTCCTTGCCAGTATCCTTGAGAAGATCTTCATACCTTACTAGCAATAAACCATTTTTTATATTTTTCTGATTGTCTATCCAGCCTTCCACATAACTATTCCATTGGCCAGGCCCGTACTTTCCATCCATAAATCTATTAAAGAAAGTGTCAAAGCTTAGTTTGCTTTTATCTCCTTTGTAATAATATTTAATAAGGTGGAAATAGTAGGATATGACAACATCTCGTGGATCCCTCACTAGAAATATAACTTTAGGGTATTGCGGATCATAACCTTCATGACTCCAAACAAGTCTTGGGGAAGGTAAATTTGGAACGATATCTCCTACTATATTTTGAACCATGCTAGCTTTATTGGACCAATCCATTTTTTTTCTATACAACAACATACCTAACAGAAATAAAAGAAAGTTATTCCCTGATTTTGGATAGGCTACAGCTACAAGATCACTTTCTTTTAATTTAATAAAATCTCTCTTTCTCATATTGAATCACCCTTTTTATTTATTTTTTTATTATCAACATTTAAATAATACGTATCTGGTTTCGTTTGATCGAAAACTTCGTTAGCCCAGAACAAAACAATTAATTCATCATCTATTAGGTTTTCCAACGCATGGGTGTAACCTGGTGGTATATCAATGATTTGAATATTTTGATCAGATACAACATATTCAAGGATTTCATCTGAATGAATATGCCTAAATGTTATGGCAGCTTTTCCCTTTATAACGCAAAACTTTTCTACTTTTGTGTTGTGATAGTGGTTACCTCTTTTAACCCCACTCTTAGAAACGGAAACAAAAATTTGACCAGCATTTTGAGATTTTATAAGCTCGAATAAACTGCCTCTATCATCTTTATGAACAGGCAGATCATAACCAAATTGATTTTGTGGAAGATAAGAAAGATAGGTAGTATAGAGGTATTTTGTAAACTTATCTGATAAATCGGGGATGAGAAGTGATTTTCTAATATCTTTGAATTCATAAATTTTATTTGCAATAGTACCCACACTTACTTGAAAAACCGGATGAATATGACGGTAATAGTCATCTGCTGCTTGTTGTTCATATATGCATTCAACCAATCCTTCAACGACATCGTCTATATAAACTAGATTTAAAACTTTGTCTGGATCGTGGATGGTTATCTTTTTGTCGTTGCAAATATTATGACAAAAAGTAGCAACTACAGAATTATAATTAGGTTTACACCATTTCCCAAATACGTTCGGTAGTCGAAAGATGGAAAGTTCATTATTGGTAGCTTTGCTAAAGGCTATCAAACTATCCTCCGCCCTTTTTTTACTTAGCCCGTACGGATTTTCTAGTTCTGCTTGAAGAGAAGAAGAGAAGATAATTTTTGTTTTCTTGTTCATTTTTTTTAAGTAGTTTACCATTTCATCAGTAAGTCCTTTGTTTGTTTTTTCAAATTCGTCCTCGTTCTTCGGCCGATTGACTCCCGCTAAATGAAATATAATATCTGCCTGATCCAAATAACTACGTAATTTTCCCATTCCATCTCCATTCGTAAAGGACATTATTTCTAGATCCGGTTCACGATGAAGTCTTTCAATTAAATTTTTACCAATAAATCCAGAAGAACCTGTAACTAATATTTTCTTCAAATAGATGCCTCCCTGTTCGTAAATAATGGTGTTCTATATTATATGAAAACTATCAGACAAGTTGTGGGTGTCTCTCCTAGGTTAGTTTTATTAATTTTGAATTTACCGTATTAGAGACAATTAACCAGAACAATTTTCTTTTTAATTTAATAGAATAAAAAAAGAAGAAAAATTGCATAAAAAAGAAGAAAATTACAAGGAGGAAATATGGAGAAAAAATATTATGCAAAGACAAAAGAATGGTTAGATGAAGTTACTCCTCAAACTAATATTAATCAAGTTTATCAAGAGTTTTATACAAATCAAATTGTTCGGTTTAAGCCTCCTAAAGGAGACCCACCTCAATGGGTAGATTGGGTAAAGCCCCTAACATACAATATCGATCAAAAGTTTGATAATGCTTATGTTGCCACTGTTTATAACGGTAGTGTTTGGTTTGATTGGACAAGAAACGGCAGGGTTTACGTTATGACTCCAACATTAAAGCTATTGAGAGATATGACATTTCACCTTTTATGGCCATATTTTAATCAGGAAAGAATACCAACTGCAACCTATACACACGAAACTGTCGCCGTGATCGCATGGGCAGGGCATAAAAATTATTGGCATTGGTTACATGACAATCTTGCAAGATTTCACTTATTAGAACTTAGCGGTATTAAAATCAATAAATATCTCTTGCCCCCTATTCGATATCCTTATCAATGGCAAACACTCCAAATGCTCGGGATTCCAAGGGATAAAATCATTCAGCTTAGACCCAATATGCATTTAAGAGCTAAGAAGTTAGTTCTCCCTTCCGTACCATTTACTATCGATACATCAGTAAAATGGTCCATTGATTACTTAAGAAACTCATTATTAAATGAAAATACTGTAAAAAATTCGGATGAATATGAGAAGATCTATATTAGTCGTGATGATGCCTCTTGGAGAAAAGTAATAAATGAAGAACGTGTAATACAAATACTAGAAAAAAGAGGATTTAAGAAAGTTGTTCTAAAAAACAAGTCTGTTCAGGAACAGATTAATATTTTTAATTCTGCGAAATATATAATAGGTACAAATGGTGCAGGTATGTCTAATATTATGTTTTGTAAGCCTGGTACAAAAATTATCCAATTATTCACTACGACTTCAGATGAATTTATAAAAATAAGTAACTATTTAGATTTAGATTTTTCCTTTTTCAAATGTAATCTTGCTCCCCCGATTTCTAGAATACATCCTGTCTTGAATAACATGACCATTGATATAAACAAACTTATTCATACATTAGACCTTTTAGGTATTAATTAAAAACATTTAATTTATAAAAATAGACATCCAATTGTTGGAACAATCGGATGTCTATAATTATTATATGAGTTACCAATCTAATGAAGTTTCATAACCTAAATCAATTAATGTTTGTCCGTACGCTTGTTTCAGAAGTTCTTGTTGATCTTGATCCAGCTCAGTTTTCCATTCCCCAACTTTTCCACTTCGTATAAAAGGAATAGCTTTATTCGATTTCCTTAACATGTACGAATAATTTTGCTGTTCTATTTCTAAAGCTCTCATGTTTCGAAATGAACTCCAATTTAAAGCATCGATTATTTTTTCATCATTTACATCGACATTCAAAAAGGACATTATTTTTTTCATTTCAACGATCGGCTGCTTTTGTAGATCTTCATATTTTACTAGGTGAAAACCATTAGCTATTTTATGGCTATTTCTCAACCAGCTCTTAACATGTTCATCCCATTTAAAGGAATCAAAATCTCCTTTTATAAATTGTGGAATGAATTCATTAAGTTTTACTCGATCAATAAGTACATTTCTTTTTAATAAATAATAATAATAAGAGATAACTACATCTCTTACATCCCTTACCATATATATGACCTTTTGAAAACTAGGGTCATAATAAGAATGACTTTTAAAATATTGTACATGATTAAAATGTTTAATAGGAGCAATTGGTCGAGTTCCTATTTCAAACACATATTGGTTAATATTCTTCCAATCTACTTTTTCATTAGACAGTAATGTACCAAGCAAAAATCTCATCCAAGTATTTCCTGACTTTGGGAATGAAACGAGAAATACTTTATCAAAATGATTTCCTTGCGATGGGTTTCTTCTATTATTCAATGATGATCTTCCTCTTATTATTGTTGATTGCATATTTCAATCATTTTTTTAACTAACTGTTCGGTTCGATAAATATGTGAATGATACTGCTGAACAAATTTGAACCCTTCTTCTGTAATTCTATTTCTTTCCACGGTATTCTTTAAATAATATTCTGCTTTAGCGGCGAAATTTTGAAGATTTATATCTACAAAATGCTTTCCAGGCACAAAACCTATTTGTTCTAATTCAGGAAAAGTAGGTGCTAATAATAGCGTTTTACAAGCTGGAATTTCGAAATATTTATACGTAAGCACTTGAAGAACGGAACCACAAGTAAAAAATAATTTCGCTCGATTTATGAATTGGGCGTAATTTTTACCCATCAACGTATTCTGCTCTTGCTCTTTAGTGAAGTTCTTCCACCCCGGATGAGGCATTGATACATACCTGGGATCACTTTTGTAGTATCTGTCAATGGCTTTTCTTAAGGGGTAAATAGGGGAAACTTTGTCACCTAACATCATTAGATCCATATTTTTATCAAGATTATAATCCTTATAAACCTCGGTATTTACAAATGGCGGGAAAAAGAATATTTGTTTATTTCTTTGTTCAGGATAGTATTTCAAAAAATTTTGCTTGGAAAGAACAATGAAATTTTTTATGTTATTCTGAGAAATATATTTTTTTCTTTCTGCTATAAAACGGTGGGAATCGTTCACAACCAACCCAAATGGAATTTGAGTTTTGGGTAACCCGCTTATTATTGGATAAAATTCGGTTCCTATATCGTTAATGATTAAAATGAAATCAGGGATTTTGGGAACTTGCTTCAAGATATATTCGATATCCCCCGATTCTCTCCATATCATAAGATCAGTATTTTTAAATAATTCATTCTCCAAATAAAAGTAGTTTTTATTCAAAAAGGTTGAAGTATCTTTTGAAATTAATAATAACTTTAACACACACTTTTCCCCCTTTCCAAAAGAGACCTTTCTATAAATGAATTGAAGGTTCATAGCCTAATTCTATTAAAACTTTACCGCACAACTTATCAAATCGTTCCATTAATTCATCATCGAACTCATCTTTCCAACACCCTATTAATCCATATTTCCCAGTTATATAGTCAGTACGGTTAACCTGGGACACCATTTTTGAAAGAATTTCTTCTTTGTATTTTTGTTGATCAGGAATCAGATAGTCGATTAGTCTTTCCATTTCATTTCTTCTATTTTTACTGAGTAAATCTTCAAACCTAATGATTAGTGTGTTTTTGTCATTCTTCCAATTCATGTATTGTCTGTACATTGAAACGATTCCAGGAAAAAATAAGTGATCCTCCTGAAAACCCTCGATGATTGCTTTATATCGCTCTCTTTGATTTGAACAGAATTGAGTCAAGTATGAATAGAAAGGATCGGTACGACATTGGTTCAAAACAAAGTAAACCAGTGAAACAACTACATCTCTTGGATCACGGTATAAAAAGATTCGTTTCATACCAATCTCGTTCAAAAGATCAGTCCAATAATGTGAAAAATACAAATGACCGATGGCAAATTCATTATTATCTAATTGCTTTATCCGTTCACTATATTTTTTATAGCTTGAGTCCATCTTTTGAAATTCTTCAAAATAAAACTGGTCTTCCCAATCATGTTTTAATCTAGGAATACATAGTAGTATCTCCCTAAGTAATTGTGTTCCGCTTCTAGGTATAGTATTTACATAGAATGGATTACACTTTGTACGATAAATCATTATCTACTTCCTCATTTGATAAATTCTCTTATCTTAAGCAGTAATTCTTTTACACGAACTTCCGTGGTATGGCGTTTCATTACCATCTTAAAACCATTAAGGGCTATTCGGTTTCTTTCCTCTTCATAATTAAGATAATGTCTTGCTTTAAAGAGTACATTTGATTGATTTGCGGCTATAAATGTTTCTCCATCGATAAAACCTAATTCTCTTAATTCTTCTGATGGGCTGGCAATTAATAAGGTATTACATGCTAACACCTCAAAGTATTTTAAAAGTGGATACTTATAAATAGAATCACAAGTTAAAAAAATTTTTGCCTTATTAATTTCCATTGCATAACGTCGTCCTGCATATATACCTTTTTCCTCTGATCTGAATGCTCTATATCCCGGATGAGGATGGAAAATGAAGCCAGGTTCTCTTTTTAGCTGATACATAAAATTATTTCTTAATGGATAGATATTTGGATAATTTGCACCCATCATTAAGTAATTTATTGTTTTACTTTGTCCATAATCTTTGAATATTTCGGGATGTATAAAATGAGGAAACCATACCATTTTCGAAGTGAGTTCGGGGTACCATTTAAGGAATGCATCGCGGTAATGAGTAAACACCAATTGTATATTTTCAGATTCTATAAACCTTTTTCTGTGAAACTTTTTATAATGTAGGTCATGCATGAACATTCCTTTTGGTATTTGAACGCTGCTAAGACCTGTAATTTTAGGCAGATAATCTGGATGAAAATCATTTAATAATATAAAATCTGGACGAAATGGAATTCTTGAAAGAATATCATGTACGCTTCCATCCGCTTTCCAAATAAAAAGCTCCGTTTGTTTCGTTAATTCTTGGGCTAAATAGTAGCTGCTTCGTTCTAACTGATTTGAACGTTCCTTTGTAATAAATAGTAATTTTAACTTTTCCAATCAATCACCTTCTATCTTTGCATTATATGAGAGTTCAAGATTTTGGTTTAGACACCTTTCCCATAAAACATATAAAGGTCTCTTTAAAAGAGACCTTCATTTTTGTTTTTAAAGCAATGTGTCAAGCCCAACGATCTTATCGATAACGATGATAACATCTCCAAGACCACCGGATCCAGCTTGGTTAAACACAACAAAATTACCTGAAACTTTTTTAACTGTAACTGCTGTGAGTAGTGGTTCCCCTGGAATTTGTGTACCTAAAACATAAACCTCATTAATGATCTGACCAGAAGCAGCAAGGAATGCTAGCTGCGCTCTAATTGCTAAACGGTCTACAATTGGCATACTAAATAATCCCCTTTCATTTAACAACCTAGTAATTAATACTAGTTCTTATTTTATATGTGAAAGATGGACATGTTGTTTGGACGAATACCATTAGAAATAAAAAAAAAATAAAAATGTAAACCATCAGCTATTTAAAAGATAAAACCCTTTAGGCATCTACATATTTTCAAAGAAATAGGTTTATGCCTCGTACCACTATTACCTAATAATGTATATAGTATATTAACCTGATTGAGGAATCAGGTACATGTATCTAATTCAACGAAGGAGGCAATTTTAATGAGCCTATTTACCAACTCCTGTTGCGGTAGTGAACAAGCAGGAGGCCACAAACTTAGCGGTGTTAGCGAATTGTTGAATCAGCTAGCAAACGCAAATAATAACCTTTGTTCCCTAGGACAGCAAAGTCGTGTTCTACTTGTGAACAGAGGTACAAACACACCAGTAGATTTATTAGGAACTACTACTCCTACTGAATTTACACTAGTTCGTTTTGATCCTAAAACTTACACTGCTGTGTTCACATATGCTGATGTAGACGGAACTGGCGCAGCAATTAATAGAACATATGTAACGGATTCTCGTTGCATTTGCGGTGTAGTTTGCCTAGGAGCTTAACCATTAGCTTAAACTAACATCCTCTTTTTCTAGGACTGCCCCCATCGTGAGCGGCAGCTAGATGCAAATAAAAAACCCCGAATCCCATCGTGAGCATTCGGGGTTTTTGCATATTCTTAATTAACGAGCAATGATATTATAGCCACTATCCACGTGAAGAATTTCACCTGTAATTCCACGAGCCAAATCACTCATCAAGAATAGAGCGGCATCTCCTACTTCTTCTTGTGTGTTAGCTTTACGTAATGGAGATCTCTCTTCGATCTCTTTTAGAACAGAGTTAAAGTCTCCAATTCCTTTTGCAGCAAGTGTTCTAATTGGTCCTGCTGAAATTGCATTAACACGAATGCCATCTTTTCCTACATCACTAGCAAGGTACTTTACGCTTGCGTCTAGTGAAGCTTTGGCAACACCCATTACATTGTAGTTTGACACTACTCTTTCTCCACCAAGATAAGTAAGTGTAATGATGCTTCCGCCTTCTTTCATTAATGGACGAGCTTCTTTAACTACTGCAGTTAGTGAATAAGAAGAGATATTATGAGCCAGAAGGAACCCTTCACGAGTAGTGTTTAGATATTCGCCTTTAAGTTCTTCCGTATTCGCAAATGCGATACAGTGTGCTAATCCGTGGATGATCCCAACTTCTTCTTTTAAAGTAGCAAATGTCTTCTTGATCTCTTCATCATTTGTAATGTCACATGGTAAAACGATCGAGTCGTTTCGATCAAGTGATTCTGCAAGATCGCGTACATTCTTTTCAAGTCTTTCACCTGCGTATGTAAATACTAAACGTGCTCCTGCTTTTGATAAAGACTGAGCAATTCCCCAGGCAATGCTTCTTTTGTTGGCAACACCCATAATGACAAATGTTTTATCCTGTAATGATAGTTGATACATAAAAAAATCTCCTCCCCATGGGTTATTATTCACTAGATTCATGTATTTAGTATTTGTTATTAGTACCAAGTCCTAATTAGTATAACAGATAAGATAGGAATATTCACTAGTTAACCTTTGCTAGTCTCAATATTTTTCACTTCAAAACCACATGCATGACAGCGGTATATCACATTCTGGTTCGACTGAGCGATAAGGATTTCATCGTTAAGATTATGCTGAGCCTCACAATTCGGACAATAAACGATTGGGATCATGTTCACTTCACCTTTCTATTGTTTTACTACTAGCATGCTCTATTTTTTACAAATTAAAAAGCGCTGGTATCAACCAGCACCTTTTTATTAAGAAAGTATCTCTCTCATCTGATGAATTTGTTGTTTGCTTCCTGTCACAACCATCTTATCACCCAGCAAAATCTCTGTGTCACCATGAGGATTGATTGACTCTTTTCCTCTATAGATCCGAACGATGATACTGTCTCCCAGGTAAGGGAAATTTCTTAACGCCGTTCGATGATATGAACTGTTTCGAACGATGATCTCGTTCAGGCTGTTATCTTGAGTAGTGAGAATGTCGACAACAGAAGGATTTTCAATTAATGCTTTTAATAGTACTTGAGATGAGAAATAAACAGAGTATACTTCTATCCCTTCATTTTTAAGTCCATCACGTTTTGATGGATCTTCTATCCGAGCAATAATTCGTTTCACTCCCTCTCCTTTTGCTAGAAGAGCAATTTTTTCATTCGTATCATCCTGACCTGTTGCACAGATGATAACATCTGTATTAAATACACCTGCTTCTTTTAATGTATTTTCTTCATAATTTTCAAGTTCTTTTATATTGAAGCTTTCTAATTGCTTCTGGTCTTTTTCTTCTTGTTTGGTGTGATAGATTCTTTGTTCGTATCTCGTTTTATCAAGTTCAGACGTTATTGGCAAGGTGAATTGATTTGCCCCAACAATAACCAGCTGTTCTTTGACTGCTTCTCCTTCTTCTTTTCGCGGGAAAAACTTCTTAAAGAAAATAGGCGTGATGATCGCACTTATAACAGCTGTCAAAATAAGGGCAGATGATGTTCTTGCATCAATAATCTCGATACGTTCACCAATTTTAGCGGCTGCGATAACAAGTGAAAGCGTTGAGGTCAATAAGAATCCTGCTGCAGTCACGGTTTTCCAATCAAACCATTTTCTTAAGTACAATATAGGAAGAAACTTAGAAATCAACAAAGCGACAAGCAGTAATGGAATCAAAGCAAGCGCTTTTGGATCTGAAAAAATGGACCGGATATCTAGCTCAACACCTACCATTACAAAGAAGATAGGAATTAAGAACCCATAGCCGAATGAATCAAGTTTGTGTACAAGATGCTTATTTGGTGAAAGCAGCGAGACAAGTACTCCGGCTAAAAAGGCACCCAATATATTTTCTGCCCCTACCGTTTCCGATAAACCTACTAATACAATAATCAGTGTAAATACAGCTCTTGTATCAAACTGAATGGTTCCTTTAGACATGGTTTCCAGAAAAGATTGATGTCTCATCTGTTTACCGACAAAGTATAAGAGGATTCCAGCCGCAAATAGAATAAGTAGCAGCCACATTCTGCTCGGATCTCCTGATTCCAAGGATACAAAAAGAGCAAGCAAAATCATTGTAACGAGATCTGCGATCACAGCGACTAATAAGATAATCTGACCGATGGTCGTTTTCGATAACTTTTCTTCTTTCAATGTCGGCACGACTACACCAAGTGAAATTGTTGAGATAACAAGAGTCATAAAGAATGCACTGTCTGCGAATCCTCCCCAGACAAACAAGAGAGATAATCCATATGAAAGGATAAGTATAAACAAAAAGATAACCGATGAAATAAAAATACGGTTTGGTTCTTTTTTCGCTTCTTTATTTTTCTTTTGATTATTGCCTCCTGCAAAGATGCTAAAATCAATCTCAAGGCCGCTTAAAAACATCAAAAAGATAAACCCTAAGACTGAGAGAATCTCCAGCCATGCGTCATGCTCGACGATATCGAAGCCGCTCTTTCCAAGAATAATTCCTGCGATGATTTCCGCTACCACAACAGGAATTATACGCAATTTAAATTTGTTTAGTAAGATCGGAATAAAAAATGCAGTAAGAATTACTACTACTAATGAAGTAAAAGAAGCATGCTCTTCCATAAGACCTCCGTAAATTCCATAATTATTATTGGTTTACTATATTAACCTCAAAAAGAAAAGTCAAACGATTGTGCTTAAAATGATTTGCAAACCCATTGTTTTTAGGTAAGATAATACATGTTATTGTTTTACTTTAAGGAGTCGATTCCACATGCAGAATAACCATAAATCTCCATGGCAACAGCTTGATTACAATCTTCTTTTCATTTTGTTCCTCATGGTCATTACAAGCTGTATTGCCATCTACAGTGCTCAGATGATGGATCAATACGGAAGCAACTTTGTTATTAAACAGCTAGTTTGGTACTTCATTGGCGGTATCGCTGTTGTTGGAGTAATGGTATTAGATTTTGATCAGTTCAGAAAGCTTTCCTGGTATTTGTACGGACTAGGCATACTTTTGCTTTTAGGTATAATTGTAGCACCAGAAAGCATTGTTCCCAATATTAACGGTGCACAGAGCTGGTACAGGTTCGGACCGTTTGCCTTGCAGCCGTCGGAACTTGTAAAAGTATCGCTTGTCATTGCTCTTGCTAATACAATAGCAACGCATAATGAAAAGTATATTATTCGTACCATGCATGAAGACCTCTTATTGCTTGGGAAAATAGCACTAATTGCCGGTTTCCCTACTCTATTGGTACTTATGCAGCCCGATCTAGGTACAACGCTCGTCTTCATGGCGATCACTGGCAGTCTTTTACTCGTATCGGGTGTGAGATGGAGAATTATTCTATTCCTTATTCTTTCCTTTATTTTGTTCATATCAATCCTAGTTTGGATATATTTTACCTTTCCACAGTTTTTCGTTGATCATATTCTTGATCAATATCAGTTGAATCGCTTCTATGCTTGGTTGGAACCTTATGAACATAAAGATGCAGGATATCACACACGGAACGCTTTGTTAGCTATCGGCAGCGGTATGCTTTTTGGTAAAGGTTTTACGGAAGGTTCCGTCTATCTGCCAGAAGCACAGACTGACTTTATTTTCTCGATTATTGGAGAGGAATTTGGATTTTTAGGAACAAGTATCGTAATCTCCTTATTCTTCCTGATGGTATACAGAATGATTAACACGGCTCTTGAGAGCAACGAAGCCTTTGGCAGCTACTTATGTGCAGGCGTCATAGGAATGCTTACCTTCCAAGTGTTCCAAAATATTGGGATGAACATTCAAGTTATGCCGATTACCGGTATTCCTCTACCATTCATCAGTTACGGAGGAAGCTCAATCCTAGCCTATATGATCGCTTTTGGCCTCGTGTTAAACGTTAGATCGAGAACAACCAAATATATGTTTGAATAACACCTGATCTTTCAGGTGTTTTTCTTATGCCATTGAAGTATCCTAAGGGAGATGAGGTGAAAATGATGAAGTATGATATTATCGGAGACATTCATGGCTGTTTTAAGGAATATCAGGAGCTGACTGAAGCATTAGGTTACAGTTGGACGGATGGATTACCTAAACAACAAGACAGAAAACTTGTGTTTCTCGGAGATCTTACGGACAGAGGTCCTGAATCGATAAAAGTGATGGAACATGTATGTGACCTCGTTGAACAGAAACAGGCACTTTACACACCAGGTAATCACTGTAATAAACTATATCGTTATTTGATCGGCAGGAATGTTCAAGTGAAACATGGATTAGAGACGACTGTTGCTGAACTGAAAGAACTCGATGAGGCAAGAAGGAAAAAAGTAAGTGACCGTTTTTGTACGTTATATGAAAACGCTCCTCTTTATTTAGAGCTTGATTTTGGAAACCTGGTTGTAGCGCACGCGGGAATTCGCGCAGATTATATAGGACAGACGAACAAAAAAGTAAAAACGTTTGTCCTATATGGAGATATAACCGGTGAAACCAACCCGGATGGAACACCTGTGAGAAGAGATTGGGCGAAGGAACACCATGGTGACTTAACTATCGTTTATGGTCATACTCCTGTAGAAGACGTGCGCCATATTAAAAACACTTGGAATATCGATACAGGATGTGTTTTTGGTGGAAAGCTAAGTGCACTCAGGTATCCCGAGATGAAAGTGGTTAGTGTACCTTCCACGATGCCGTTTGTTCCAGAAAAATTCCGTTCATTTGATGATTAAAAAAAGGAGTGCTAGTTTTCAAACTGAAAACGGCACTCCTTACTTTAATAACTGATTTGGAATATAATTAAGACATGAACCTATTCATATCTGCAGGCAGTTCAACCTTTATCAAGATTTCTTTACCGGTGAATGGATGAACAAATCTTGCGGTCTCGCTGTGAAGTGCCTGACGTCCAATAAGTTCTCTGCTTCCCCCATACAAATCATCACCAACTAAAGGATGACCCAGTGACGCCATATGCACTCTAATCTGATGAGTTCTTCCTGTTTCCAGCTTAAGTCTGACAGCACTAATAAGATGATCAGAAAGATAACGTACTTTTTCAAAATGAGTGATGGAAGACTGTCCATCTTCACGCACCATACGTTCTACGATACTATCCGGATTTCTTCCTATCGGGCTCGTAATCGTTCCACGGTTTTGTTCTAAATCTCCATGAACGAGTGCCACGTATTCACGCTGGATTGTCTTCTCTCTTTGCTGCTTGGACATTAAAGAATGAGCATAACGGTGTTTTGCCACAAGGACGATGCCTGAAGTATCTTTGTCTAGTCTGTTCACAGCATGAAATGTTCCCGGAATCCCATGTTGCTGATAATAAAATAAAACACCTGCAGCTAGTGACCCTTTAGGTTGATAAAGAGATGGAATCGTAGGCATTCCAGGGGGTTTATTTACTGCCAGAAAGTGTTCATCTTCAAAAACGATATCGAGCGGTATACTCTCAGCTTTCATTGATTCACTTTGCTTCTCAGGAGGAAAGTGAACCTTCACAACATCCCCTCTTGAAAGAGAGGTTCTTACAGTTACTTCTTTTTCATTCACAAAAAGAGCGCCGCCATGGAACTTAATATCGGTGAGCGCTGCTTTAGATATTTGTTTGCCTTTTAAGAACTCTCTTAATAAGACAGGAGCATCAGATTCAGTTACAACCCAAGAAATTTCAAAAAATCTTTTCATCTTATTCACTGACGAACGACTCTTTAACTCTTTTCCAAAATGGAAACGGGCGGAATCGAGCAAATCTTATTTTTTCTTCTGCAACACGATATTGAATCGATTTTACTTTTTTCTGGACCAAAAACAAATGGTCGATCGTAATATGGAAGTCCACATCGTTTACAGGCTTCAAAATACAAGTATGGTGCTGAGGCAATACAAGAGGTGAACCTATCGTACGAAACACACGATTGTTAATCGATGCCATCTCAGAGAGTTGAATCGACGCAAGAGAAGGATGTATGATCGCCCCGCCTAAAGCTTTATTGTATGCCGTACTCCCGGAAGGTGTAGAGATACATAAGCCGTCACCACGGAACGTCTCAAATTTTTCACCTTTTATCTCAACATCCATAACAAGTGATCCCTCAACACTTTTTACGGTACATTCATTAACAGCCAAGTACCTCTTCTCGTCAATTCCGTCAATGTACCGGACCGTCACTTCCAGCAGAGGATATTCCACAATTTGAAAAGGTGTCTTGGCGATATGTATAACGAGTTTCTCCACCTCTTCTGGCAGCCAGTCTGCAAAAAAGCCAAGATGACCGGTATGAACACCAACAAAAGCAGTCTTATCGATTCGGTGCACATAATGATGGAAAGCATGAAGCAATGTTCCGTCACCGCCGACCGTAATAACGATTTCGGGTTCCTTTTCTTCATAAACTAATTCGAATTCTTCAAGATAGGAACGGATTTTTTCCGTTAAGATATTCGATTTGTTATCGCCTTTAGAAATGATGGCAAACTTCATTCTCTCTCCATCCTTTATGATCCTAGATTGGTTTCACCGGATTTATCATTGCGTTCCAAGAACACGAGCTGTGCTTCCTGGATTTCACCTTTGATCTGAGACATCTCTTCGTCGAGACGGTTTGCCGCTTCAGCTGCTCTTTGCAGACGCTGACGGATATCTTCCGGAATCTGACCATGATACTTATAGTTCATCGAATGTTCGATCGTTGCCCAAAAATTCATAGCAAGTGTTCTTACTTGTACTTCAACTAAAATCTTCTTTTCCCCGCCCAAGACTTGAACAGGGTACTCAATAACCAAATGATACGACCTGTAGCCGCTTGGCTTTTTATGTGTAATATAATCTCTTTCTTCAACAATTTTAAAATCGTTCCGCTGTCTGAGAAGATTTATGACAGTTTTAATATCATCAGTAAACTGACACATGATTCTTAAACCGGCTAAATCTTGTATCTCCTCTTCCAAACGATTATCGGGAATATTTTTTTGATAGGCTTTATTAACAATCGACTTTACGGGCTTTACTCTTCCTGTTACAAATTCAATAGGACAATGCTGGTTAGACCTTTCAAATTGTTCACGGATTCCGCGAAACTTAATCTTTAGTTCATCTACAGCTTGCTTATACGGAATTAATAGAGCTTCCCAGTCCATACTCATTGTGCCTTTTCCTCAGTTCCAAAGATCTTCATCACTTCGTCTTCCATTTCCTGACCATAGTTTGCGTTGCCTTGAATGTTCTCAGTCAAGTATTCCATTTCATTAGAGAAAGCAATAAGTTCAAGCTCTTCTCCTTGATCATTTTGAACGGCCACAGCAGCCTTTTCTAACAAAGCTTTTTTTATATCCATCCAGTGCTTGCTGCCTATTGAGATGTGGATAAAACCATCATTATTCTCAAGCACATAGATAAATGCTAATCCATCTGAGTCTACTAACATCCGTTCGCTGTCTTTCCATTTAGAAAGCTGGTCGCTCATTTTATCTGATACTTGTAAATATAGTTTGTTATTTCCCCATGCAGTTGACTGCACATTCATTCGTAGTGGCATCATCATAAAAACCTCCTGTTTCTTCTCTAATAGTGTAACACAAAATAGAAATCATGAAGAAATTGAGATGCTGGTTTTGCTATGAGATAATGCACTTATCTTACTTATACACCAGGAGGAATCAAGCCGTGTCCCAAGAAATTGAGATCGAATTTAAAAACTTAATAACCTATGAAGAGTTTTTACAGCTCATTGATGCATTTAAGGTCCAAAAAACGGATTTTGTTGAGCAAACGAATTACTATTTTGATACGGAAGATTTTCAATTAAAAAACTATAAGTGTGCTTTGAGAATTCGCTATAAAAAGGATACATACACGCTAACTTTAAAACAGCAGTTTGACGAACACATCCTTGAAACCCATCAAACGATTGAAAAGGATGCTTTCCCCGGTCTTATTAATGGAATGACTCTTCCAGAAGGAGAAGTAACTAAAAAGCTTCAGAGTTTAGGTATCCACACTGAGAATATAAAATATTTAGGAGAATTAACAACGCACCGCGTAGAATTCCCTTACCAAAGAGGTTTACTCGTTCTAGACGAAAACCATTATTTAGGTCATATAGACTATGAATTAGAATACGAATCTGCCGATTATAAGAAAGGACAGCAAATTTTTCAGGAGCTGTTAAAAGTAAAAAACATTCCAGACCGTGAAACAAAGAGCAAAATCCACCGTTTCTTTGCAAAAAAGATGTCGTTAAAATAACGCTGTGAATCATAAATGATCTTTTTGTTTCTTTACTAGGAGGAATACTCTTGAATATTCATTCATTCAAAGCACTCATGGAAATCCAAGCTCTACAGCAGCTTTCAATAAATCCTGGGTCATCAACGAACAGCAGTACTGAATCCAGCCCCTTTGCCGCATTGTTAGATGAAGCTTATTCGAAAGCTGGCATTGGTTCGTCGCCTGTGCAACAGATGCAATCATTTTCGCGAATAAATCATCCCACACCTGCTCCATTATCTATTCGATCTGATCGATCCAATCAATTAACAATGGATTCTGTTTTGCAAGTTTCTGAAAAGATGAACATTCCTTCAAAGAATCTGGATGATTTAATAGAACGTACTGCTGATCAATATGGTGTGAATGCAAATTTAATCCGCTCTGTCATTAAGCATGAATCCAATTTTAGCAGCACAGCCCAAAGTCATGCTGGTGCACAAGGACTCATGCAGCTAATGCCTGCTACTGCTAGAAGCCTTGGCGTCACCAACCCCTTCGACCCTGCCCAAAACGTTGAGGCTGGAACAAAATATCTGAAGATGATGCTTGAGAAATATAACGGCAATAAAGAGCTCGCACTTGCTGCTTATAATGCAGGACCGGGAAACGTAGATAAATATAACGGGATCCCTCCTTTTAAAGAAACCATCGCTTATGTGAAAAAAATAATGAATACTTACAAAACTTTTGCTTAGGGGCTGACTCAAAAGTGTAAAAACTTTTGAGTTCAAGCCCCTTTTTTATATCAAAATGAGAAAAAAACGTTTTGATAGATCAAAACCAAATGATTAGTAAAATTCTGAGCAAAAGCCACTGCCAATTAAGCAGTTAATAATCAAATTAAGGCTTGAATAAGTAAGTTTGAGCGAAAGTCCACCCATTCTGAGCGAAGATCACGGGTTTTGAGCGTAGCTCAGCGATTTTGAGCGGTACTCGAAGATTTTGAGCGAAGATAGGGTCATTTTGCGCGAACGTGTAACAGAATAAAAAACACGTACCATAAAAACGTCATTCGCATATTTTGATTATCCTTCATTGTAAAGGGATTGGAGAGGAAGGCGCGAGACTCCAGCGTGCTCACCGTACGTCCCACGGAAAGCGAACATCCTGGGAAGAATATCCCGACCTACACTTAACAAAGGTTAAACATAAAGACCTCTAATGTTCATATTGTTTGCTTACAAATCATGAACCTTGCTACAATAAACTTACAAATTAACGCAAGGAGCTTTTGCACCATGTTTAATGAAACAAAATCACCATATTATCTGTTAGGAGAAAAGCAAGGAATCGAAAAGCTTGTAAACACCTTTTATGATTTAGTAAGTAAAGATCCTGTGCTGTCACCTCTCTTTCCAGATGATTTAACCGAAACGGCTTATAAGCAGACAAGGTTTTTAAGTCAGTTCTTTGGCGGACCGCCATTATATACAGAGGAATTCGGACATCCTATGCTTAGAGCTCGTCACATGCCGTTCCCTATAACTAATACTCATGCAAAAGCTTGGTTAAACTGTATGGAACGTGCGATGACTATTCAAAAACTGCAACCAGAACTTCAAGAGTTTTTACTAAGCCGCTTAACAATGACTGCTTATCATATGGTAAATACGAATGAAGATACAGAAAGGGGCGAGAATGCTGACACTGTATAATTCCAATTCCTTTTATGACGATCAAAAGAACATTAAAAGTCAATCCTGTCAAAAGCCATTGGAAATCTATTCTGTCATCGATCCGCTTTGTCCAGAATGCTGGTCATTGGAACCTGTTCTCAAAAAACTGCAAGTTGAATATGGACACTATTTCAGACTTCGCCATTTTGTAAGTGGTCGTCTTGAATCGTTAAATACCTATGTACCGAAAAGAAAAGGATTAAAAACTGCCGAACAAATCGCTGAGAAATGGGAAAAAACCGCATCATTATCCGGTATGAGCTGTGATGGTGATGTATGGTTGGAGAATCCTATCTCATCTCCGCATAAAGCCACACTAGCAATTAAGGCAGCGGAACTTCAAGGCAAACAGCAAGGGATTAAGTTTCTTAGAAAGCTTCGAGAGAGCCTATTTTTAAACAAAAAAAATATTGGCAACGAAGACGTTTTATTGGAGATTGCCCGTTCTGTCGGACTTGATGAGGAGGAATTCTTAAACGACCTTTCTTCAGAGGCTGCGATTAAAGCGCTCAGATGTGATTTAAAGTTTTCCCAAGAGATGGACGTAACTCAGATTCCGACTCTTATCGTTTTTAATGATAAAACTGATGATGATGGAATTAAGATTTCCGGTTGTTATTCTTATGATGTTTATGTGGAGATTCTGAGAGAAATGTCTGGTGTAGCGATTGAACCAGCATCGCTCCCTCCTCTTGAAGAGTTTCTTGCTAATTATTCGTTTGTTGCTACAAAAGAAGTTTCCGTAGTTTATCAAATCAGTTGTGAAGAAGCGGAAAAACAATTAAAACGGCTTGTTCTACAGCAAAAAGTTGAACGAGTTCCCGTAAAATATGGTACGTTTTGGAGATATCTGAAAACCCACTGAGAAATCAGTGGGTTTTTTGTTTTATTTTCTTTTTGGACGTGCTTGCATATCCGTTCTTATAAAGAATAAACATGTACTAAGGAGGGAGATTGAATGTATCTCATACTAATTGTGATTAGTCTAATTTCGTTAGCAGGGAGTTTCTATTATTTTGTACTCTCTCTATTAAATATGGCACCAAAAATCATTGCATTCCCGACTCTCTTTATCGCCATATTATTTACGATGCTGTGTTACAATTATCGTTCTAAACTAAAAAGGATCTTATAGCATTAGAAAATCCTGTCCGATATTCCGGACAGGATTTTTTTGGATGATAGGATTACTTCTCGAAAAGAAGTTCTTCCATCTCGTCTAAGATCGACTCGAACACTTTAAGAGCATCTTCAATTGGTTGTGGAGTCGTCATGTCGACACCAGCTTTTTTCAATACTTCAATCGGATAATCTGAGCTACCTGCTTTCAAAAACTCTAGATAACGATCAACTGCAGGTTTTCCTTCTTCAAGAATCTGTTTGGATAAAGAAGCGGCTGCAGAGAACCCTGTAGCATATTGATAGACATAGAAGTTGTAATAGAAATGTGGAATTCTAGCCCATTCTAAGCCAATTTCCTTATCAATCACTAAATCTTCTCCAAAATATTTCACATTAAGATCATAATAGACTTTCGTTAGAAGTTCTGGAGTTAATGGCTCCCCTTTTGCTGCACGAACATGGATTTCCTGTTCGAACTCTGCAAACATCGTCTGACGGAAAACAGTACCTCTAAAACCTTCTAGGTGGTGGTTTAACAAATAAAGTTTTTCTTTTTTATCCGTTGTTTTCTGTAGCATATAATGGTTAAGTAGCGCTTCATTACATGTCGATGCTACTTCTGCCACAAAGATCGAATAATCAGCATAAGGATATGGCTGATTTTCACGTGTATAGTAACTATGAACGGAATGGCCGATCTCATGTGTAAGAGTAAACAGGTTATTCACATTATCTTGCCAGTTCATTAGGATGTACGGCATTGTTCCATAAGCACCTGAAGAATAAGCTCCACTGCGCTTTCCAACATTCTCGTGAACATCAATCCAACGCTTTTCATACCCTTCTTTAACGATGGATTTGTATTCTTCACCCATAGGATCTAGACTGTCTAACACGAGCTGCTGCGCTTCCTTAAAGCTAACTTCCATCTTCACATCTTTCACTAGCGGCGTGTATAAATCATACATATGAAGTTCTTCAAGGCCAAGAGCTTTTTTGCGAAGGCGTACATAACGGTGTAACAGGTTAAGATTATCGTTAACCGTTTTTACTAAATTGTCGTATACCGTTTCAGGTATATTATTGTTGTTTAATGCAGCTTGGCGAGCTGACTCAAATTTCCGCGTTTTCGCAAAGAAATTATCGCGTTTTACCGTGCCAGCAAGTGTGCTTGCAAATGTGTTTTTATAAGAATCATACGTTCCATACACTGCTTTAAATGCATCTTCTCTTACACGGCGGTCAGAGCTTTCGAGAAAACGAATGTAGCGGCCATGTGTAACCTCAATGTCTTCCCCGTTTTCATCTTTAATAACAGGAAACTTTAAGTCAGCGTTGTTAAGCATCCCAAAGGTATTGCTTGACGTATTCGCAACTTCTCTGACATCTGCTAACAGAGCTTCTTCTTCTTTTGATAGAACATGTGGACGCTGACGGTTAATCTCGTCTAATGCATGTTTATAAAGAGTCAGCGGCTCATAGCTTTGAAGGAACTGAGTCAATGCTTCTTCAGAAAGAGATAGAATCTCAGGGACAGCAAAAGAAACAGTGCTGCTTACTTGTGTAGCGAGATTGGAAGCACGATCATTCAGTCCTTGGTAGAATGAATTCGTTGTGTCCTGGTCATATCTCATATGAGCATATGTATAAAGTTTACCGAGCTTTTTTGTTACATCGTCTTGTTTTTGTAGATACGTATAAAGGGTCTCGGCAGATTCACCTAATTTCCCTTGAAACGATTTAAGTTCTGGAAGCATCTGCTTCGTTTCCTCAAATTCTTTTTCCCAAACGTCATCAGACGCATATATGGCTTCTAAATCCCACGTATCTTCAACGGCAACTTCATTACGTTTAGGCAATGATTTTGTTTTTGTTTGAGACATACAAACACCTCCATAGGAAATTAAAGAAAATGGTTTACATTCTCCTTATATATATCTACATTTTACCAGATAATGCTTATGCAAAGTCAAAAAATACGGCTTTATTACTGAAAATTTTGTCTAGTTCTAAAGCTTCATCAATTGTCTTCGGATAAGGAACAGGCTTTTTCTTTTTATATTGACTGTCGTTTATTTTTTCAATCCGGTCTACAGATTCTAAGAAGTTTACATATCCTTTTACAGCATCTTTAAAACTTCCTTTTACATAAGGCAGTTTTCTTTCAATAAAGATCCGTTTATCCATTAGCCTTTTACACTCTTTTTCAAGTTGATTCCGATTAAAGGGAGAAGATAGTCTTTCAATAAAAAACAATAGGTGGGATTGCCAAATAAAAGGTGAAGTTTCAAAGAAGTAATAATTAGATGAAGGGATGCCTGCTAGAGGTGAAAACAATGTGATAGACCTATGATTAAAATACATCACTTTTTTAACATACATAATTGATGGAGAAACATTTTTATAGGCGGTCATCCTCCATGTCTTTTTTTGTAGGTTCCATAATCGTTTTTTATTCTCGAAACTTCTACTGTTCAATGTATCCAACAAAAAATGGGCGTCCAAATTTCTAGAAGAAAATGTATATCCCTCAGCAATCACCTTCCTTTGCGAAATAGGAAGGATGTTTCTTAGGAGAAGAAATTGTTCTTTAAGAGGACAAAAGTAGTTTAAAGAAAGATTACCTGATTTGTCTTTTTTGGCAGCGGTAAGATCTATCATTTGTAGTGAATATAAGTTCTCGCTATTTCTTTTGATTCTTTTCATACCAAAAATCCAGTCTGATTCTATTCGCATTGATTGATAGCCAAATATTCTTTCCATAAAACGATCAATTGTTAGGGTTGCACATTGAAATTCTATTGCACGTTTTTCCTCACTCCAATAAATATCCGGCCGTTGAGCAATATCATGTAAATAATATTCCAAGTAAAGGTTCTCGTTTTTCATTTTCATCCATTGAAAAAGACTCTTTTTTCCCATTAAGTGATAATTTGTTTCGGCTTCATGAAGACCTGCACAAGTGTATTGCGATTGATGTGCAAAGTGCCAGACGTTTTTTGATCCGCACTTAGGAATTACTTTATTTTTACAAACAGGACATATAAGCAAACCGGTCTTCATCTTTGTATACCATTGATTCTTTGAAGTCTCTCCAGTCATATCGACGAATTGATTGTCATAAAGCGCAACTAGCATTTTGTCACCACTCCCTCCACATACTACATTCATTATGATGTAAAGGAGTTTATTGAACATTTGAAGATTTTCTAAATAATAAGCATACAGCCCGTAAATATAGAGAATAGCCCTTTATGTAAAAAAATAAAAACCGATTTCAAATGTACCTGAAATCGGTTTTTACTTATAATTTAAAATATTTTTGTACATGATCTAATGCAGCCTCAGAAACGATTGTTTTTCCATATTCCTGGATACGGTAGACGGATAAATCTGAGTCATTGCCGTATTCCAAAAGCTGAGCTAACAGATCGTCTTGTTCTCTGTCGGATGCATCTGGATTAAATGTTACATACAGATAGTACTTATTTTCAAAGTGATAGAGTGCATTCTCAAATGAAGAAGAATCAATAGTATGACTGAGAAGAATTACATCTTCAAAGTCATCGAAAGATATTAAGAAAGATAAATAATCGTCTTCTGATTCCTCTAATTCATCATACTCTTCTTCATCTGTTTGAAATTGCTGATCGAGTAGCTTTTCAATATTTTGATCAACAGGCAAATCTAACTTATCATCACCTATTGGGAGTTCAATCTTTTTACCGTCCTTAGACATTTGTGCACGCGTAACAATAATTTCAAGACCTTTATCCAGAGCCTGTACTTGAATCCAAAGAGGACCTTCTAATGGAAACTGCTCTTGCTGATGTGCTTCGTCCATCATCTCCCAGAAAAGTTCTTCTCCTCTTTCACGGTCAGCCCATATCTCTTCCCGGTCGAATCCGCGGTCTTCGATATCTCTGTACGTTATGAAAAATTTTATGGTGAACTCATTCACTCTTTCAATTTCCATTTCTGCTTCTCTCCCTTCTCTCCGGTTTGTTCGTGAAGGGATAAATACCCCTAGAAAAAGCAACACTTAGTACCTTTTATTCCCCAACTAAAAATACGTCAATCACAATTAAACCTCTTGTACCTTATTCTATGACAAAACAGCTAATCTGGAAATAAAAAAGGCCCGTATTTACTGCCCTTTTTTAAGCCTAGATTTTGAATATAGAACAGCAGTTGCTTGACGCAGAAGGTCAAGCTAGACTATAATTCAAAGGTCTTTAAGGTTAACATATTGTACCATAAAACACATGAAATTTCATTACATACGGGGGTTTTACTTTTGGAAACAGATTTTCTGATATCCCTTTTGCAAATTATCGCGATCGATATTTTGCTGGGTGGTGATAATGCTATTGTGATAGCACTTGCCAGCAGAAATTTACCTGAGAAACAGAGAAACAAAGCCATTTTCTTAGGAACAGGACTAGCAATCGTAGTGCGAGTAGTATTAACCATTTTAGCTGTTTATTTATTAAATATTCCATTCTTATATCTGGCCGGGGGAATTTTACTTCTAATCATAGCGTACAAGCTCATTCTTGAAGAAGATGAAGAGCTTGATGTTAAAGCAGGGAAAAATTTATCTGATGCGGTTAAAACCATCGTATTTGCAGACATCGCCATGGGTCTTGATAATGTATTGGCGATCGCAGGAGCTGCCCACGGAAACATCGTTCTTGTCGTGATTGGGTTATTAGTATCTGTACCAATCATTATATGGGGAAGTAAAATAATATTGCACTTCATGGAACGTTTTCCTATATTAATTTATCTTGGTTCAGGTATACTCGCTTTTACAGCTGCAGGTATGATCATCGAAGAAAAAATGCTACATTCCGTTTTTGAGGATAACACAATGCTGAAATACGGCTTGTATGTATTCTTAATCATTGGAATCATGTTTGCAGGTATTTTGACAAACTCCATAAAAAGAAAATCAAGATAAAACGAAAACCCTTGTCAGCATATGCTGACAAGGGTTATTTCATAAAATGAGCATAAAAAAACTCCCGCAAATTTCAGAAGCGGAAGTTCTTCTTTTATTCGTTTACAAGACGCTGTGCTTCCATAAGCTGAAAAGTACGAACTTTTCTTGGCAAGAAACGACGGATTTCATCTTCGTTATAACCAACTTGCAGACGCTTTTCATCTAGGATGATAGGTCTTCTCAATAATCCAGGATGATCTGCAATCAATTGATATAGATCTTGTAAAGGCATGGATTCTAGATTAATGTTAAGTTCCTGGAATGTCTTTGAACGAGTAGAGATAATCTCATCCGTTCCGTCCTCAGTCATTCTCAAGATTTGCTTAACTTCTTCTATTGATAATGGTTCTGAAAAAATATTTCTTTCTTGATAAGGAATTTCATTCTCTTTTAACCATGCTTTAGCTTTTCGGCATGATGTACAGCTCGGCGAAGTAAATAGTGTGACCATATTGGAACTCTCCTTCCCCTCTCTCTGATTTAGGTACTTTAAAAAAGTTATTAAATCATCATTCATAGTATACTACATAATTTACATTTTCGGTAGGGGCTATACAAACTTTTGTAAATTTTTACGAAATTGTCATACAGATGTAATACAATAGCTTGCCCTTCACAGCTTTACCGAATAAATCTACATATATATAGACGTATTACCCAAAGATAAGTTTCATAAAACATAAAAAAGTTTAAAACAAAAATAAAGGGCTTCCAAAAGCAAGAAGACTTACTTTTGGCATAGCCCTTTTTAAGCAATGGTTTTTTTTACTTGAGATGCAGGACCTTTACTCGGAATACTTGGTTTGAGATTCTTTAGATTTTTCTTAAGCATCTCTTTCCATAATTCGCGCTTTGTTTTTTTCTTCTTATCTTTTCGTTTCATAACGCCTACTCCTCCTTTAACAAGGAAAATATTATTCGGAAGCAGACTCCCTTGGCGTATCGGAAGACTCATCTTTTACCATTCCCGGCTTAGGGACCGTTGGTTCAGTATCCAAGGTGAGCACTTCACTAGCAGGTTGATAAGACTTACCGTACAATTCTTGATCTTTGTACGTGTGTATTTCATTATACGTCTTTTTCATGTTTTCATAAATAGTTTCTTCTGATTCTTTTGTAGGTGACCAATATAAGATCTCCATCTCATTCACTTCATTGGTTGCTAATGACCGCCTTCTGTACCCGATACTTGATGCATGTTCGAATCCTTCTCGAGTATAGAAACGAAGCCGTTTTTCGGTGTCACTGTCTTCGTAGTCAACAGGTTCAACTTCCAAAATAATCGGTTTACCTTTTGCCTTTAATTTTTTAATAAGCTGATGACCAAGTCCTTGTCCCCTGGCATCTTTAGAAACAAATAAATAATCAATAAAAATAAAGTCTGGCAGTTCAACGTACATTAAGACGTGATGTTTTCCTTCGTCTTTATGATAGATATCACGCTTTTCATCCAGCAGAAGTTCCATATGCTCTTTTGATTTCATTTCTTCCACCGGAAAATATTGATTTAGTTTCTCATACCAATTCATTTTTTCCCCATCAGCTCCTTAAATAATATAATATATAGTTTTCCCTCTTTCTTACTTTGCAATCATGGGCTACAATAGAGAAAGAAGTACGTGGTGAACGAGTTGTAAAAAAAAGGAGGCAATCTCTTTGCTATCATTCTTTACCGATTTAGCATTGTTAGCTTTATGTGTGGTTGGTATTACAGCACTGATGGGAACGATATCCCAATTCATCGCGGTAAAATTATTCGGCGGTAAGAAAGTTACACATTTCGTGGATAAATCGAAGTCTTTTCAACAAAATTGGAGTCCTGTTAAAAGAAGAAATTAAACGGAAACAACCCATACCTTTTGGGTTGTTTTTTCACATTTTTTAACCGAACTGCTTTATAATACAAGAGTAACATACATAATAGAGGTGTACAAATGCATAGAAACCTTAGAACGTTCATTAATCAGTTAAGAGAAGAAAAAGAGATCATTGAGATACATGCCGAAGTCGATCCATATTTAGAGATACCTGAAATTCACAGACGTGTTATTGAAGAAGAAGGCCCCGCTCTCCTATTTACAAATGTAAAAGGTAAAAACATACCTGTTGTGACAAATTTATTTGGGACTATAAAACGAGTAGATATGGCTTTTGGGCCTAAACCTGAACAATTAGTTAAAGAACTTGTTTCATCCATTGATGATCTCTTACCACCTTCCCCTTCTATTCTTTGGAAGAAAAAAGGTATGATCAAGGATGTTCTTTCACTGGGAACAAAAAAAGCCAGTAAAAATAAATCTCCTATACTTGAAACGTTTACAACAAATGTCAATATGAAAGATCTCCCCGCACTCACGGGATGGCATCTTGACAGTAATCCATTTGTAACTCTTCCACTCGTGTATACGGAACACCCTGATAAACACGAGCACAACTTAGGGATGTATCGGATTGAGATTAAAGAAGAAAAGAAAACCGGAATTCACTGGCAAATTCATAAAGGCGGCGGATTCCATCATTATGAGGCAGAACAAAAGAATGAAGCACTACCCGTTACACTATTCTTAGGGGGACCTCCTTCCTTGATGATTAGTGCAATTGCTCCTCTCCCAGAAGCAGTACCGGAACTCATGTTTTCATCCATGCTTATGGGAGAAAAACTAAGCCTCGCTCATGTAGAAGGGCATCCTCATCCTCTGATTGCTGAAGCGGAGTTTGCCTTTGGAGGCGTGGTTCCTCCTCATGTTCGTGAACCAGAAGGACCATTTGGAGATCATTACGGATATTACTCATGGGCACATGATTTCCCTGTTTTTAATGTCGATAAGATGTGGAAACGAAAAGATGCGATCTATCCTGCTACAGTAGTAGGAAAACCTAAACAAGAAGATTATTTTATCGGAGAATACTTGCAGCGGTTGATGAGTCCTTTATTTCCTGTCGTCATGAATGGAGTACGAGATCTATGGACATATGCAGAAACCGGCTTCCATGCATTAGCAGGGGCTGTTGTCCGCGAATCTTATTATAAGGAAGGTCTAGCTCATGCATTTCGTATTATGGGAGAGGGTCAGCTAACCTTAACCAAGTTTTTGATGGTAACAAACAAACCGGTTAACCTTCAAAATTTCGCCGAATTAGCAGAAGGAGTTCTAGAACGATTCCTTCCTGAACGAGATTTGCTGATAATTCATGATACGTCTATGGATACATTAGATTATACCGGACGAAAGTTTAATACAGGTTCAAAAGCGATAATGACAGGACTTGGTGAGCCGGTTCGTGAACTGAAAAGAACATATGAAGGCGGAACTATATCTGGGATCAAAGATGTTAGTGTTTTCTGCGGAGGCTGTTTAACGATAAGCGGACCATCCTTTGATGAAGCTCCTGATTTTGCAGAACATCTGCTGTCTAATGCCCAAGATTCCTTTAAAGATTGGCCACTCGTGTTCTTAGTGGATGATGCATCCATTGCATCCACGCAAGCTGAATTTTTATGGACAACTTTTACCCGCTTTGATCCAGCTTATGATGTTTATGCTAAGAGTACGATTGACCGCAACCGAATTAAATATGAAGGAACCATCATCATTGATGCAAGAATGAAGCCATTTTATCCAGATGTGGTTGAAACGCTTCCTGATATTGATCAAATAGTTACTGAGAGATGGAATGAATATTTCCGTAAATAAAAGAAGCGTTTTTACGCTTCTTTTTGCTTTATTAAAGTTGATATATTGTCCAAAAGGTGGTAAAGTATTTAACAATATACATTTTTTGAGGAAAGGAGATTCGTTTATGAGAAAAATCACGTTAACGGCACTATATAAACACCCACATGTACAAAAATATGTGAAACGTTCTGGTATGGTTCATGCCATTTCAACTGCTTATCATGCTTACCGGTTAGCTCTTAAACATGGTGTCGATCCTGATCTAGCCACAAAGGCAGCTTTTCTTCATGATATTGGACATTATACATGGTATAAAAATGGTCATTGGGACTATGACATGTATAAGGAAAATGATATTCATGCCATTAAAGGAGCGGAGCGCGCTCACCGTATTTTGGTCTCATTGGGAGAAGATCGAAAAAAAGCAAAAGAGATCGCCTTGGCCATTTTACTTCATACCGATTCTTACCTGCCAGATGGCTCATTAAAGTTAAATCCCCTGCAGAAGGTCGTTGCTCTTGCTGATGAAGCGGATGAAGAACCAGGTGGATCCCATCACTATCGTACAATTAGTGACATTAAGGCATTAACCATGATCAAAAAATTAGATGAAATGGTAGATGAATATAATGAAGAAGAAAAAGTAAAACACTCTGTTTCCTAAGTAGGAAAAAGAGTGTTTATTATTTTAAAGATTAATGAGCTACAAATCCAATCGCTTTTTCACTAGCATACGTTCCAATGGTACTACCAAAGCGGGTATAAATTACTTTTGGAAAGCTATTTAGCTCAAACAATTCATGGAATTCCTTTTCCACTTCTTCTGCAGAAGAATAGCTATGGATTAAATAGAGGGTTTTTTCAGGGTTTTCTAATTTCCACTCTAAAATCATTTCTTTCATTTTTGTTAGTCCTTTTTTACTTCCACGGAACTTTCCGATCGTTTCAACAACTCCATCTATAATAGAAATCATAGGTTTAATATTTAGCATCCCAGCGATTGCACCTTGTACAGCTGAAATTCTGCCGCCCTTTTTAACATTTTCAAGCGTTTCTAGAAGTACATATCCTTTAAGACCACTTTTGGTTCTTTCGAGTTGTTGAACAATATCTTTTAAAGAAGTATCCTTTTTAGTCATTTCGATTGCTTTATTCAATAAGATTTGTACACCACCGGAAGCAATTCCAGAGTCTAAAATCGTTACTCGGTCTTGTTCTTCCTCGGTAAGCATACTTTTACCTATAGTTGCACTTTGCACTGTACCACTCAAATTAGAAGAGATCCCGATATATAATACTTCATTTCCTTTATTTAATTCTTTTTGAAACGCCTCAAAAAACGACTGTGGAGAGGGTTGGCTTGTTTTTGGCAGTTCCGGCTCGATTGACATTCTCTTATAAAATTCATCTTCTGTTATGGTTACGCCATCTAAATAGTGGTCTTCTCCAAACTGAACATTTAAAGGAACGATAGTTAACGGTATATCTTTATATTCATCATTTATTTTTAGGTCGCTTGCACTATCTACGATAAAACTTAATTTCATGGATGAACCCCTTTTCTTCTCAATCCTAGTAGGGATGTGTATGGATTTATCACTTTACACACACTCTTTCAAGTTTAACATAAAAAACGATCTCCTGTAATGACAAGAGACCGTTTTAAATGTGTTAATTGTTTTGTTTAACCGCTTCTTCATCATAAAGATGACAAGCTACCCAATGTCCTTCTCTTGCTTCCTGCCATTTTGGCTTAACAGCTGCACATACATCCATAGCATGTGGACAGCGAGTACGGAAGCGGCATCCACTTGGCGGATTGATCGGACTCGGAACATCACCTTCAAGGATGATCCGTTCACGGCTTCTCTCTAACTCAGGATCTGGAACAGGGATCGCTGACAGTAGAGCTTGTGTATATGGGTGAAGAGGTTCTTCGTACAACTCATCACTTGTTGTAAGTTCAACGATATTACCTAAATACATTACACCTACACGATCAGAAATATGTTTAACCATAGATAAATCATGGGCAATAAATAAATAAGTAAGTCCACGTTCTTTTTGCAGTTCCATCATCAGGTTTACTACCTGTGCTTGAATGGAAACATCAAGAGCTGAGATAGGCTCATCGGCAATAATGAAGTCTGGATCTACTGCAAGTGCACGAGCGATTCCGATACGCTGACGCTGACCACCTGAGAACTCATGTGGATAACGGTTAGCATGTTCTCTGTTCAAACCAACTGTTTCTAAAAGTTCGTATACTCGATTGTCGCGATCCTTTTTTGTTTTTGCCAGCCCGTGGATATCAATTCCTTCAGCAATAATATCCTTAACTGTCATTCTTGGATTTAAGGATGCGTATGGATCTTGGAAGATCATCTGCATCTTTCTGTTAAACTTCTTTAATTCTGCACGGGATTTTCTTCCATGAACGTCTTCACCTTCATAGACTACTTCTCCGTCTGTTGCATCATAAAGTCTAATAATTGTACGTCCAGTAGTAGATTTACCACAACCAGACTCTCCTACAAGTCCAAGTGTTTCGCCTTTATAAATGTCAAAGGAAACATCATCAACTGCTTGTAAAACGCCCTTTTTTCCAGCTGGGAAATACTTTTTAAGATTTTTAACTTCAAGTAATTTTTCTCTCTCTACAACTGCCATTATCGAGCACCTCCAACTACTGCTGCCTCAGGCGGTTCAACTTTTGGCGCTCGCTCATCTAACAACCAGCAAGCCGCTTGATGCGAGGAAGAAACATGACTAGCTTCTGGCATGTGATCAATACATACTTCCATCGCATATGGACAACGCGCTGCAAACGGACATCCTTGAGGAGGATTCATTAAATCAGGCGGTGTTCCTGGAATAGCTAATAATTCTTTTGTATCTGCATTTAATTTTGGCATGGATGCTAAGAGTCCCCATGTATATGGATGTTTCGGCTTATAAAAGATCTCATCGACAGTTCCCGTTTCAACGATCTTGCCGCCATACATAACAGCTACACGTTGAGCAAGGTTCGCTACTACTCCTAAATCATGTGTGATCAGAATGATTGCTGTACCCGTCTTTTCTTGAAGATCACGCATTAAGTCCAAGATCTGGGCTTGAATCGTTACATCAAGTGCAGTAGTAGGTTCATCGGCGATTAGTACTTTCGGATTACATGCTAATGCAATCGCGATTACTACACGCTGACGCATTCCTCCAGAAAACTGATGAGGATACTCATCTACTCGAAGTTCAGGATTGGGAATACCAACAAGTTTTAATAGATTGATTGAGCGCTCTTTTGCTTCGCTCTTACTCATGTTCTGATGCTTACGCAATCCTTCCATGATCTGTTTACCGATTGTCATCGTAGGATTCAAGGATGTCATTGGATCTTGAAAGATCATTGAGATCTCAGCACCTCGAATTTTTTCCATCTCACGCTCAGAGGCCTTAGCCAGGTCTTTACCATGGAAGCGAATAGCTCCCTCTTTGATCGAACCAATTCTATTAGGCAATAGTCTCATAACTGCTTTAGAAGTAACTGATTTACCAGATCCGGATTCACCAACGATGGCAAGTGATTCCCCTTTATCTAATGAAAGGCTTACACCTCGAACTGCTTTAACTTCTCCCCCATACGTCTGGAAGGAGACATGAAGGTTATCTAATTCTAATAATTTTTCCATTTATATAATCTCCTTCCTTTACTATCTTCTCATTTTCGGATCAAGCGCATCACGTAATCCATCCCCTAGCAAGTTAAAGCTGATCATCAAGATACACATGATGGATGCAGGGTAGATTGCTAAGTGAGGATAGATACGTAATGATCTAAATCCGTCTGCGATTAAAGCACCTAGTGAAGCAGTAGGCGGCTGAATTCCAAGACCGATAAAGCTTAGGAAAGCCTCAAAGAAAATCGCTCCAGGAATAGTAAAAGTACTTGTAACGATAATTGCACCAAGTGTGTTAGGCAATAAATGTTTTGAAATTAATCGGCCGTTTGTAGACCCTAGGGTTTTTGATGCTAATACAAACTCGCGATTTTTTAATGATAGGATCTGTGCACGAACGATACGAGACATTCCTATCCATCCGGTTATTACCAGAGCTAGTGTGATCGAAAGTATCCCAGGATCTAGTATGATGATGAACAAGATTATGACGACCAGATTGGGAATACCATATAATACTTCAACTACACGCTGCATGGCGTTATCTACTTTTCCGCCGTAGAAAGCAGAAATACCACCGTATACAACTCCAACGATCAAATCGATTGTTGCTGCTAAGAATGCGATATAAAGAGAAATTTGTGTACCTTTCCAAACACGAACCCATTGGTCACGTCCAAGTACGTCCGTTCCGAACCAGAACTCGTCCTCTGCGGGTACATTTTTCATTTCGTACTGATTTACACCACGAATATCTACTCCGTTTACTCCCAAAAAGCCAATCTTCTCTAAGCCTGGAATTTTAGGCGGTAAGTTTGCACGCATTAGCTCTTGATCGTCCATGCCATATTTACTTAACGATGGTGCGATTAGAGAGAATACAATAATGAATACGATTGCAAAAAGTCCAAGCATCGCTGCTTTGTTCTTTTTTAATCGTCTAATAGCATCTTGCCAAAAACTTAAGCTTGGTTTAGTAATTTCTTCGCCTTTCGCTGTATCTATATTTGCAGGGCGAAATAAATCGGGTGTTAGTTTTCTTTCTGACATACTCATTATGATTTACCTCCTGCAACACGAATACGAGGATCGATGATTCCATATAGGATATCCACAACTAAGATGATTAGGATTATTAAGAAACTATAGAATAAAGTAGTACCCATAATTACTGGATAGTCATTAAGGTTGATACTTTTTACGAATTGTTCACCGATTCCAGGTATGGCAAAAATGTTTTCGATTACCAATGACCCTGTTATTAGGCCGATAGCCATAGGTCCAAGTATCGTAACAATTGGAATCATACTGTTTCGTACACAGTGTTTGATAATAACCGCTTGTTTGCTGATTCCTTTGGAGCGAGCCATCAAGATATAATCTGTTCCTAAAATTTCAAGCATTTCGGTACGCATAAAACGTGCTACAGTTGCGATTACTCCTACGGATAGAGAGAATGCTGGCATAATGTGATACTCCGGACCGTTCCAAAACGCTACAGGTAGCCATCCAAGCTTAACTCCTACATAGTATTGCAAAAGGCCCGCAAATACGAAGGATGGTATTGCTATTCCAAATACAGCCATGACCATAGCCCCATAGTCAATAAATGTGTTATGTTTCAACGCGGCTGCAATTCCTAATACCAAGCCAACTAATGTTCCAAACAACAGTGCTTCAAACCCGATTGTTGCAGATGGACCCATACCGTTTGCAATCAAAGAGTTAACCGTACGCCCATCAAACTGGAACGTATATCCTAAATCACCCTGTGCCAATTTCCCTAGATAATTAATGTATTGAACAGGCACCGGGTCATTTAACCCGTATTTTTCATTTAGTGCATAGCGCTGGGACTCAGATAACTTCTCTTGGTTGTTAAAAGGAGAACCAGGTAATAACTTCATTAAAAAGAATGTAATGGTTGCAATGATCAGCAGTGTTAATAGCATAGCAGACACACGCTTAATTATATAACGCAACATTACAAACACCTCCCCCAAATGTTTCAAACTTAATGTTCTGAAATCTTTCTGTAATATCTATCTTAAGGGACAAAATATTTTATATCAATAGAAAATATTTTCTTTTCGACATTTTCTGATTTCTTTCATCATCACATAAAATATTACAATAATAATTAACAGGCAAAAAAGAGAGTACATGTCAGGAACACATGTACTCTCCTGAGAAAAACTATTTACTATTTTTCAATAGAGTTTATTGCTTTCCTTCAATATATGCCCACTTATAAGTAACATCAGCTCCGAATAAGTGATGAGCTAAGCCTTTTACGTATGGCTTTTGAAGTCCAGTTACACCACGTTGGTATAGTGGAGAGATCGCTTGGTCTTCGAAAAGAATTTTCTCAGCATCAAGCATCATTTGCCAACGTTTCTCTTCGTCAGCTTCCTTCTTAGCACCTTCGATTAACTTGTCATACTCAGGATTTGAGTAAGCCATTTGGTTATGTGCACCATTAGTTACGAACATATCTAAGAACGTCATAGGATCTTGGTAGTCAGGACCCCAACCAGCATATGAGAAGTCATAATCACCTTTAGATTCTAAATCTAGCTTTTGTTTAAATGGTTGTGCTTTAATGCTAATTTTGATTCCAGGCAGGTTCTTTTCAAGTTGGTTCTTGAAGAACTCACCCATCTGTTTAGCGCCGTCTGTATCATAGTTCAATAGCTCAAGTTCAACAGAATCCTTACCGATTTCTTCAAGACCTTTAGCCCAAAGTTCTTTTGCTTTTTCTAAATCATATCCGCCGAAGTCGCCGTTTGTTTTACGGAAGTCTTCTCCATCTGGACCAGGAGTGAACTCACCAGGAACTAGATAGTAAGCAGGAGTAGATCCATTGTTAAGTAGTACATCTACCATAGATTGCTTGTCATAAGCCATGTCAATTGCTTTACGGATGTTAACGTTCTTAAGAGCTTCTGATTTTTGGTTTAAACGTAGGAAGAATACTGTAGCTTCTCCACGAGTGTAAAGATCTTCATTATCTTTGTATTGGTCAACATATTCCATGCTAAGACCAGTGATATCTGTTTGACCAGTTTCATAAAGGTTTACGCTTGTAGCAACGTCTTTAACGATTTTAACGTTAATTTCGTCTAACTTAACATTTTCTTTATCCCAATACTTATCATTCTTCTTGTACTGCCATCCTTCGTTGTGTTTCCACTCGTTAAGTACGAAAGGACCGTTATATAGTAGAGTGTTAGCTTCTAAAGCGTACTTGTCGCCTTGTTGCTTAACAAACTCTTCTTTTTGTGGATAGAAAGTTCCGAATCCAGTTAATCCTAAGAAATAAGGAGCTGGAGCTTCAAGAGTTACTTCAAGTGTAGATTCATCAACTGCTTTAACACCTAGCTCTTCTACTTTACCGAATAATGGGTCACCATCTGTTTGAATCGCGTTAGCGTTCTTAATTGGTCCCATGATATAAGCGTATTCAGAAAGAGTATCTGGGTGTAATGCTTTTCTCCAAGCATATACGAAGTCGTTAGCTGTTACTTTAGATCCATCGCTCCATGTAGCTTTTGGATTTAGGTGGAACGTATAAACTGTTCCATCTTCACTAACTTCATGTTTCTCTGCAACACCTGGAGTAGGTTTGTTGTCTTTATCAAGACGGTATAAACCTTCCATAACATTGTTCAAAACTTCGAATGAAACAGAGTCTGTTGCTTGTGAAGAGTCCAATGAAGGAATTTCTTCACTATCAAGGATGTTAAGTACTTGTGGCTCCGTTGGTTTTTTACTAGCTTCCCCTTCGCCGCCTTTCTTTTCACCAGCATTGTTCTTATCTCCGCTGCCACTACAAGCAGCTAGGAACATGCTAAGAACAAGAACTAGCGTAAGAAGCAATGACCATTTTGACTTCTTCATGAGTCGACCTCCCCTTTTTATCCTGTTAATTTGTTAGCAGATGAAAGTCTCAAGAATTATCAGACTTTTCTTCTACAAGTTCGATTATACAAGTTTTCAAACAATTGTGGAATTATTTTTTTTAAGAGTTTTACAAAAAGCCCATTATAATTACTTTTCCTTAACAGAAAATAGGTATAAAGGACTATGTTGTAATAGACTATTTTTTCTTACTTTTCTACAAATGTTTCCAAATTTATATGTAAACTAGCAGTAATATTACATTCTCGATTTCCTATTCTTCTCACTAAATGCTTGATTTTAATTATTTTTCGTCAATTTTATATTTCATTTGTTACAATGGGAGTATAGTCTGACGGTATACATAAATTTTAGTGGTACATTTTTAAATATTCACGGTGTATTTTTTACTACTTGGAGGCTTAATCAATGAACATAAGCATAAGAAGAATCCTTGTTATTTCAGCATTCCCGGTCACCATTGCTTTCATCGTTGCTCTTTTAACTTCTGGACCATTGACCCTTGAAAAATACGTAAACACTCTTTTTTACTTTGCCCTTTCAATTGCATTGATCGGCATCGCATTATATGTTGTAAAAGGCGGATTTTTCGACTTTTTCTCCTTTAGTTTTAAAAAAGTGGTTAAGACTTTATCAAAAACACCAGATGTTCAAGATGAAATCTCTTTTAAATCAAATTTTCATCTTTCCGAAAGAGTTAATGTTTCTTTTATGAAATCATTCTTGTACAGTGGTTTATTTTTAACCTTTCTTTCAATTGCCGTTGCATACGCCTTGTAATTTGTGTATACTACTAAAAAATAAAGATTAATGTGATGAAGAAGAAGAGTACATGATGTGAAGCTCTCAGAGAGCCTGTGGCTGGTGAAAACAGGCAGTGGATCATGATGGAATGGGCTTTGGAGCATTCTGACCGAACCTTTTAGTAGGCTCAGACGTGTATATGTCCGCACGATATAAATGGGCAGCGTATCGGTATTTCCTGTACGTATTCGAGTGATTTTCATTTTATGAGAATTAAAAGGGTGGCACCGCGGTCCATTCGTCCCTTATATAAGGAGACGTGTGGGCCTTTTTATATTGATTTTTAAAGAAAAAGGAGAGATGAATCATGTCTGTAATCTTCTCAGGCATTCAGCCGAGCGGTAACTTAACCATCGGCAATTATATTGGAGCTATGAGACACTTTGTTGAGCTTCAGCATGAACATGACTGTTATTTTTGTGTAGTTAACCAACATGCGATCACTGTTCCTCAAGACCCTGTTGAACTAAAAAGAAACAGCCGGAATTTAGCTGCTCTTTATTTAGCAGCAGGTATTGATCCAGAACGATCCACAATATTTATTCAATCAGAAGTACCTGCCCATACAAAAATGGGATGGATGATGCAGTGTGTTTCTTACATCGGTGAATTAGAGCGTATGACTCAATTCAAAGATAAGTCTTCCGGAAAAGAAGCGGTTTCTGCTGGTTTATTAACGTATCCCCCATTGATGGCGGCAGATATTCTTTTATATAACACAAGTATCGTTCCTGTTGGCGATGACCAAAAACAGCATATTGAGCTGACTCGTGATATCGCAGAACGCTTCAATAAGAAATACCGCGAAGTGTTCGTTATTCCTGAACCACGAATAGCTTCTGAAGGTGCGAGGATCATGTCACTTGTGGATCCAGAGAAAAAGATGAGCAAATCAGATCCGAATCAAAATTCTTTTATCTCTATGCTCGATGACGAATCGGTTATTTTAAAGAAGATCAAACGAGCGACTACTGACTCTGATGGGGTTGTCGCATACGATAAAGATAAGAAACCAGGAATCTCTAACTTGTTGACGATATATTCACAGCTCACAGGAGAAAGCATTAAATCTCTTGTAGAAAAATACGAAGGAAAAGGGTATGGAGAATTCAAGGAAGGGGTAGCTGAAGCAGTCATCAATACATTGAAGCCCATCCAAAAGCGCTATAAAGAATATTTAGAAACGGACGAATTGGATGCCATCCTCGACCGAGGCGCAGAAAAAGCGAACCGTGTTGCTAACAAAACTCTTAACAAAGCTGAGCGCGCTATGGGATTAGCACGTAAACGCATCTGACCTTAACATCAAATATACCCAAGTAAAACGACCAAAATTGAAGTGACCCCAAAAAGTTAGACTGGTTATTTCATTAGGCAGCTTCATGGGCTTGAGTCCGGTATTGTACCGGACTTAAGCCTTTTAGTTTTGCCTTATTAATCACGCAATTTTTGAATTTAAAAAGAACGATTCCATTCGATAAGAAATAGAATCGCTCTTAGATAGCACGTTTTAGTTTACTTGAGTTCCATTCTCAAGCTCCCAAATCTTTTCAAAGTAGGGTTGTCCTTTTACAAGTCTTTCACACATATCTTCATGCTGCTTTGACCATCCGTTTTTTAACTCGCAATATAGTGCGTCCCATGCTTCGTCAAAATCCATTCTTTGAATTTTTCCGTATTGCTCAGGCATCCACTCCGTGCACCAATACCTCATTTCAGCAACATTTTTCGTTGAATGGAGTTGATCCAGTGCCATAAAAAGAAGTTGTTTTAACTGCCTTTCTTTTCTCGTTAACCCTCTCATGCTGTCAGGATTAGGTGACAAGATATGATATTCTTTATTCATCTGTTTTTCGCTGAATGTGTAAACTTTTGTTTCGGTTTGCTCTGCCATTTCAAAAACAAGCTGTTCTTGTCTTGGAATGAGTCTGCTTTTTCTGATCGGAATTCTATAACCCATTGTATCTACAATCAACGATTTTTTCTCATCCGTAATGATAAAGCAATGTTCGAGCTGTACGCGCTGGTTGTTTTTTCTGACATATGCTTTTTGATGCACTTCTTCTAATAAGGCATCTGGAAGATCGTTTAAATCATTTTCGATGTAATGAAAAAGCGTTGATTCAACCTTTAGAATTGGTACTTGATCTAGGAGTTCAATATAGTCATCTTTTCTCCATTCATGAAACTCACAAACGTTATATCCATTCTCTTCTCCTTCAAACCAGTTGACCCAAACATCACGTAAGTATAACATTTGTACCCCTCACTTTTTTACCGATTTGTATTTAAAATCAGTATAGTCAGAGGTTGTCCTTTTTATTCTAAAATAAGGGAATTCGCAAATTGAAAAATAGAACCCCGTTTCCTCTATAGAAACGGGGTTTTTATTCATTATTCTTCTATTTTTTTGAACACAAGAGACGCATTATGTCCGCCAAAACCTAGTGAATTGCTTAGTACAGCTTTCACTTCGGCTTGTCTTGCTTGATTAGGAACATAATCAAGATCGCATTCCTCATCAGGTGTTTCATAGTTGATGGTTGGAGGCAGGATGCTTTCCTGAATCGCTTTTACTGAGAAAATAGCTTCAATGCCGCCTGCAGCACCAAGCAGATGTCCTGTCATTGATTTAGTAGAACTTACAGGAATCTTATAGGCTTGCTCATTAAAGACAGCTTTAATGGCAGCCGTTTCGAATTTATCATTAAAATCAGTACTTGTTCCATGTGCATTAATGTAAGAGATATCCTCAACAGCAAGACCGCTGTCTTCAACGGCTTGTCTCATTGCACGTGCACCGCCTTCTCCTCCAGGAGCCGGCTGCGTGATATGATAGGCATCTCCAGTTGCACCATATCCAACGATTTCTGCATAGATTTTTGCTCCGCGCTTTTTAGCAAATTCGTATTCTTCAAGAATGAGAATACCAGCACCTTCTCCGATAATAAATCCACTGCGGTTCTTATCGAATGGACGGCTAGCTGTATTCGGATCTGGATTTGTTGAAAGTGCACCAGCCTGACAAAAGCCTGCTAATGCCATATCTGTAATAGGGGCTTCCGTTCCGCCTGTTACCATAACATCAGCATCTCCACGCTGAATCACCTTGAACGCATCTCCGATAGAGTTTGCACCTGATGCACATGCAGTTACTGTACAAGAGTTCATTCCTTGTGCACCGATTGCAATAGAAACCTGACCTGAAGCCATATCAGGAATCATCATTGGTACAAAGAAAGGACTAACACGACGAACACCTTTCTCTTCAAAAATTCTAAACTGCTCTTCATGTGTATCCATTCCACCGATACCTGAACCAATCCAAACACCCACACGAGGTGCGATGTCTTCGGTGATTTCCAAGTTTGCATCTTTAACGGCCATAAGTGATGCCGCTACAGCAAATTGTGTAAAACGATCCATTCTGCGAGCATCCCGTTTATCCATAAAAGCTGTTGGATCAAACTCCGTAGCTTCCGCAGCAACTTTTACAGGAAACTTTTCTGGATTTCTTCTCGTTAACGGTCCAACCCCACTCTGTCCTTCTAAAATCTTTTTCCATGTTTCTTCAACACTATTTCCAAGAGGAGTTATAGCTCCTAAACCCGTTACGACTACTCTTTTTTTCATGATAAAACCTACTCTCCTTTATCAGGTATGTTAAATTCAGCTTATCTGCCCCATCGAATGGCTAGTGCACCCCATGTTAAGCCTCCACCAAATCCAACAAGTACGATTGTATGATCTTCTTTTATCTTACCATCTTTTAATGCTTCTTTTAGTGCCATTGGAATAGAAGCTGAAGATGTATTGCCAAATTGATCAATCGTTACGATCATTTTATCTTTCGGAAGTTCAAGTCTTTCTCTGGAAGCTTCCATAATTCTAATATTTGCCTGGTGAGGAATCAAAAAGTCTACGTCTTCTTTTGAAAGACCAGCTTTTTGAACGACACTTAGAGATGATTCTCCCATCTGTCTTACAGCGAATTTAAAAACTTCTCTTCCATTCATACGAATAAATTCATCTTGGTATAAATGCTTTGCACCTGTTCCATCAGAACCTAATTCAAATGAAAGGATCCCTCTTCCTTCGCTTACGGGTGCCAAGATTGCTGCACCTGCACCGTCACCGAACAATACTGCCGTATTGCGGTCATCCCAATCCGTAATTTTAGATAGTTTTTCAGCTCCAACAACGAGTACGTTTTTGTATGTGCCCGATTCAATAAACTGTTTGGCTACTACTGTTCCATAGATAAATCCTGCACATGCAGCACTGACATCCATTGCCACTGCATGCTTGGCACCTAAATAATCTTGAAGCTGACAAGCTACGGAAGGAAATGGATTGTCAGGAGTTACGGTTGCGACGATGATCATGTCGAGGTCTTCTCCTGTTAAACCTGCTTCTTTCAAGGCTTCTTCAGCAGCATGCCTTGCCATATGTGAAGTTGTTACATTGTCTGCTGCAATTCTGCGTTCTACGATTCCGGTACGAGTTCGAATCCACTCATCATTCGTATCTACCATTTTTTCAAGATCGGAGTTCGCCAGAATTTTTTCAGGGATATAGCTGCCCATCCCAATGATTCCTGCATTCATAACATTACCCCTTTGTTTTTATAGTTTTAAAAATATTGTTATAGCTTTCCCTACAAATTAACATCAAATATTATGACCTGGTACTAATTTTATGTCAAATTCGCGATTTTGTCTAGTTTAAGTTGTTTTCTTTCACCAATAAAGGGCTTAGGGCATATCCTGTAAGGAAGAAAAATGTAAGTTTGGTGAAATTGATATTAGGAGTGGTTCAAAATGCACAATCCTCTGCATCAACAACAGCCGATGTATCCTCCGCAGTTTCCTGGACGTTATCCGATGAACCATGGGCAGCAGTATCCTCTTCATATGAGACAGGGAATGCCTCCACAAGGCTTTGGCGGGCCTGGTTTTAGAGGAATGCCTGCACCACAGTTTCAGCCGCCGTTTCCACCGCGCCCATTTTTACATTCTTTCAGAACGCAGGAAGGATCTCTGGACTACAATAAGATTTTTGCAGTAATTGATCAATCTGTTAAAGTTGCTCAGCAGATATCACCTATATTCTCCGCGTTTAAAAAGAAGTAAAAAAAAGCCAACCCGCTCAGGTTGGCTTTTTGCTTACATAGCTTATTGGTTTTCTTCTTTACCGAGTTCATAAGCGTCATTCATGACGTTTAATAAAAGCTGGAGCATCGGTTGAATGTCTTCCATTCCCAGTTCAATTCCTTTTTCTTCTAAAAAAGCTTTTGCCTCAGGCATATGAGACATCGCAATCTGCATAAATTTCATGTTAAGTTCGTTGTTCATCGTTATAAAGCCTCCTCATTCTGTTACATGGAGAAAGAGTCCCCAAACTATTATAAAGAAAAAAAAGGATCCAAGAAACTTTTTTATAGACTGAAACAAAAAAAGTAGCACAGACTTCTTAAACGTCTGGCCACCTTATAGTTAGATTTCATTAGAGTTCGGCTTGGTTTTCTTATTTTTAAAATGCATGATCTGTCTTTGTATACCTTCTTTGATTTTGGTTTTTGCCCGAAAGCCGAGTTCTTGCTCAGCTTTCTCTCCCTTAATTCGCATTTTTCTTTTCTCTGTGAACGTCAGCTTTTCTGCTTTTAATTCAGTAAGACCCTCAAGCCAATGGTTGGGTTTACCGCTAGAAATATTGTAAATTTCATTTTTAGCAGGCGCTTTTCCTGCTAAGAACAATGCTTCCGCCGCATCTTCTACAAATAATACATCTTCCGTTACGGTATCTTTTGAAATTTGTTCTTGCCTCTCATCCTCTTGGGATATCACTTGCTGATAAGTATGATGTTCTGGCTGTCCTGGTCCGTAGACGGTAGGCAAACGCATTATGACATAAGGAAAATCATTTTCTTCAGCTAATTGTTTAATCATATTTTCCTCGGTTAATTTTATTAGGCCAAAAAGCGTTTCAGGATTCTTAGGAGAATTTTCAATTACATCTCCATGTCTTTTTCCATAAACATCATAAGAAGAAACATATATGAGTTTGGTACCTGGATTGGCAAATGAAGCGACTTTCTTCAGAATAGAAACATGCCTTTGAACTTCCTCTTCAATATTGGCCCACGGTGCATCAGGTTTAATTGAACAAGCAAGATGAAAGATTACATCACAGTCTTTTGTATACGGCTTTAGATCTGCTTCATTAATATTTTGTGGGAGATATTGAAATCCTGCATGTCGTGCAATAAAATCGATACGGTCTGGCGACTCAGCCATATCGATTCCTACGACATCCACTTCTTCATCTAATAATCGGCTGCACAAATGAAAACCGATAAACCCTGCTGCCCCTGTAACAAGTGCCTTTTTCATGTATGAGCCTCCAGTTTCGTTTTTCTCTTCTTATTATCCTATGGGAGAGAAGCCTAAATTACGATACTTTTTTTCCCATTTAAAAACCCCATTTGTTTTCAAATAAAAGAAACAATGGGGTTAAAGCACTTTTTCATTTTCTCTAAAAAATTCCCTGAAGGCTCTAGCAGGATTCATTGTATTTTCTGGTACATGTATTAAAAGCGTTATAGGCGCCTGGATTTCGAGTCTTCTCTTTTCATATTTACGGCTATGGTCTCGAAAGTTGAAGGAAACTCCTCTTGCAGCATGCCAGATTTTTACAGGTGTTTTGGCATGTAAATCTTTTACATCTGGCAGTTGATCAATAAGAGAAGCGACTTTACGTACTTCTATTTGATACGCCGCACTTATTTCCCTCACTAACCGCTTATAGAAAAGGCGGTTTTGCCTTTCGTGGTTAAAGTGATGTTTCAAGTCAAAACAAGGATTGATAAAGACAGCTGAGCGAATTTGAGGTTCCATTTCTTCCATTAACCGCAGGGCGACCAGCGTTCCCATGCCTTCTGCAATGATATGGATGTTTGGATTTAATATTTCATGTTTCATCACATAATGGTAAAGCCTTTTAGCAAGCGTTACAGCGTTGGGACTTCCCCAATTCCGTCCATATAAGTTCGAATAAAAAATCGTATAGCCTTGTTCTTTGAGGGATTGAATTAGATGGGCGCGTTCAGTGCTTTGTTTCCAGAGACTGGTATGAGCGTCAACGTAATGATTGCAATCACCGATGATCATAACCGCAAATCCATTTGGGCGCTCTGGCAGATGGATAATATTCCATTGATTGTCTATTTGGAAAGTGCGTTTATCGATACTCACATTTCTCCCCTCACATTAGCTTTTCTTAACTAATGTATGCAGGGGCAAAAAAATAGCTAAAGTTATCTGCCTATGTTTTTAGGAATTGAGTTCTTTTTTCAGCTGTTCAAGAGTCTCTTTTCCTTCCGGAGTAAGGTTCTTCTCATCTTGTTCTTCCAGGGCTTTCAACTCTTCCCATTTTTGTTCCATAAATATAGCCTCCTCTTTAAAAGTCTATTCAAAGTGTCAGCAATAGTCTGTATACGTATTCCTTTCTTTATATATGTGAGTCAATCCTGTTAAGCATGAACATTTTATGAAAATTTTTGCTTTTCTTGCCTTGCCAAATGATAAATTCTAATAAGAATCTTTTCCTTTTCCTAAACTTTTGTTACTATACAGAAGGGTAAAGAATTCGTTTACATAAAGAGGTGAATGTAGCATGCGTTATATTTGGACGTTAATCTGGTCTTTATTGTTAAGTAATATGATTTTTTATGTATTAGTCTCTATGCAAGGCGGAACATTCGATTTTGTTAAAGCATCAATTTTCGGTATAATCTTTACTGTCGTGATCTCAGTACTTGGTGAGATCTTGCCTGCAAAAAGCGAAGAGATATAAAAATGAAAACCCGGCGGGATGCCGGGTTTTTATTTTATTTTGTCTGTTTATGTTAAGGTTTTCTTTTATATGTCCATACACGATTGTGGTTTGTTGTCTCCGGAAACCGGTCACCTGCTGACAAATGAATTTGCTGAGGATCATTGACCATGCTTCCAGTCTCGCCAATTTCAACATAAATACCGTTATTTGGAGCTTTTTGACCGTGTGTAAAATGCCTGCGCTGTCCCATTTATGAACCTCCTTTCTTTTATAGGTTACCCGCGGTTTGCGTGATAACACTTGCTAAAAAAAAGAAAAGGTTCACATGCTAAAATTAGGGACTAGAATACTCCTGTAACTCCCGCCACTGCCTGCAGCGGAAACATACATCGGTATAATTGATAACCGGCAACATTATATTGAGCCTGGTTATTTCGGGATTGGTTTGGTTTGTTTTCCACATAGGGAATCGCAAAGTAAACATTCTGCTGATCGACATGCTCAATAAACCCTGAGTAGACCATTCCATCAATGAGCATCAACTGTACATGCTGATTTCTGCTTTTTAAGCATGATTTATATATCTTTTTAAATGGATTTCTATTTATACCAAGTGCCTGCTGAATGGGATTCTGTCCTTCAAATTGATTTCGAAACATCACACGCCCTCCTTTTAACTTATCCTATTCAAAGAAAAAGAAGTTGGTTCTTTTGTCCCGTTTAGACACAATAATTTCTACTTTTTAATTCATTTCGTAAGATGTAAAAACCTGAGGAAAGGATAAAAGTTGAGAATTTTATCAGGCCGGGAATCGTTAAATTTGTCGCGGATTGTCGACTTGTGGTTATTTTTCATTTTACGTGGGATTATTTAATTTAACGCAGGAAAAAATCCAATTAACGTGGGATTTCTTGAATTAACGTGGGATTCTCCGCAATAAATACCTCCCCAGGTGTTAGACTCGTACAATCAGGGTGAAGGTTGACACCTTAAAACACTCAGAGAGCAAGAATTTCAACGTAAGCAACTCGGAAAACATGTATCCGGAACAGGAAATCAAAGACGTTTCACGTAACCGACATTGGAAAAGGGTTTGAATATCTTATGGAGAAAAGTATGTGTGAACTTTGTAAAAGGCAGCCCATTAAACTAACCTTACATGAGTTAGTTAGAAGAAAGGGGCTGTTTTTCTGGGAGCTACACGCTATTCACCTTTGCGATCATTAAAAAGATAAACCAGAGGTATGAAAAAAATTTATCAGCAGGTTAAAAACAACTTGTAACTTCGATGCCGCGCATGAAGAAGTCAAACTGAATAAAACGGAGGCGAAACAAATGAAAGAATATGTTGGACCTTGTGAGAGCTGTAAAAAAGATTTATATTGTATGGATGGATTTTTTCAAGGTGAAATCTCACCATCAGGAAAACTTTATTGTTTTTCATGTATTAAAGAAGAAAAAAAGGAATCCAACGAATAATCTTCGTTACATTCCTTCTTTTTCAACCTCCGCTTACAGGAGGTATAAAAGCAACTGTATCTCCATTTTTGATCTCAACTTCTTGATCAGCATATTCTTCATTTACGGCTACGAGCGCATTTTCGATTCCTGGAAGTTCCCCGACATGGTCTTGAAGGTAACCTCTAACTTGTCCCACTGTAACAGGAGACTCTATTTTCCATGAAACGCTTTGAGTACCCGCTTGTTGGGCGAGACTTGCGAAGAGCAATATTTGTACCATCTATTTTTCAATCCCTTCTGGATGACCTTCTGGATACGTTTTTGTGCCTTGTTGATTTCCTACCCATTCTTCCCCATCCGTGTAATGCTCTTTTTTCCAGATTGGCACGATTTCTTTAATTCGTTCGATCGCATACCGGCTGGCTTCAAAGGCATCCTGTCTGTGAGGAGTTGAAACAGCGATCGTTACGGCAACATCAGAGATCTGAAGTGTTCCAATCCTATGTGTGATGGCCACTATAGCGTTCGGCCACTTTTTATGAATCTCATCTCCAATTTTTTCGAGTTGCTTTTCCGCCATAGGTACATATGCTTCATATTCCAGATACCGCGTCTGTTTTTCACCGGTCATTTCCCTAACCGTACCAATAAAAACGGATACTGCCCCTGCGTTGTGATGAATCACTTTATCAATAACGTCTTGATTAATGATTGGTTTTTGTGTGATAGTAAACATTTTCATGTTATGCCCTCTCCTCATTAACCCGGCTTGTTAGATATTCCATCATAAATTTGATCCACTCTGTTTCTTCGGATCTTATAAATTGTGGAACACTAGGTTGGTTCATTAATTGATCTCTATTGATGATAGCGATAAGTTCATTTGATTTATTTATTAAGTCACTGTCATCGGAGTTCCGGCAAAGCAGGACCCTTGGATACTGAATTTGTTTATATCCTTCAATTAATACGCACTCAATATCTAAAGCTTTATAAACTTCAATTGTCTTTTCTAAAGGCAATTCATCGTTCATCGAAAAAATGGTGCCTCCTTTAGAAGAAATACCTGTAATGAAGGCTCCTGCTTCTCTATGCTTTTCTGTATCTTTTCCAGCATCGTTAAGATTAAGTACGTCACTATGCCCATGATGCTTTATTACGGCAGTTTTTATTTTTTTCTTTGTCAGCTCTTTTAGCAGTTTCGTTATGACTGTTGTTTTTCCGCTGTTCTGGTAGCCTGCGACTTGAAGAATAACGGGGAATCCCATGGCCACTCACTCCCTTCGCCATTCCAAGTCAGAACGCCAACCTCGCTTTCTTTTTCCCAGCCTCTTGTCCCGCCTGGAAGTACAATAAATGCGTTCGCTGCCAGAAGTGAAGAGACCGATCCTGATTTATCAAGTCCCGCCGGAGTTACTACGTTTCCTTCAACCCCTTCTGTCAAAACAGCTCTTACGAAACGTGTAAATGGATTAGCCTTTGGAAAATCAGCACCAAGAACCGCCTTTACAGCTTTACAATGCGGTTTCCTTACTTTCATACCGGATTGTACAACAGGTCTAACAAAAAGCTCACATCCAACGAAGCAGGCTGAAGGATTACCTGAAAGACCAAATAGCCATTTCCCCTCATGAACAGCAACCGTTGTCACACTACCTGGTCTCATGGCAACCTTATTAAATAATACATGAGCTCCCAGTTTTTCATAAATGGCCGGAAGAAAATCATAATCCCCAACAGATACTCCCCCTGTCGTGATTAAAAGATCAGATTCTTTTAAGCATTCTTTAACATTCTCATAAAGGGATTCAAAGTCATCTTCCCGATGCTGATACATGTTGACTTTTGCACCCATTGCTCTTACTTGCGCAGCCACCATATAAGCATTGCTGTTTCGGATTTTACCGGGCTGTAAGGGTTCTTTGATATCAAGTAGTTCGGTTCCTGTTGATAAAATTCCAACAATAGGCTTTTTAAAGACATTGACCGTATGATACCCGAACGTTGCAAGAACCGCGATCAAACCGGGCGTGATCCGATTTCCGGTTTCTGCTAACAATGTTCCTTTTTTTGTATCTTCGCCTTGAAATGATATATTATCGTTTGATTTAACGTTGCGCTTGATTTCGATATAAGATTCTCCGTGTTCATCCATCTCTTTAACTAGTTCAAGCATGATTACAGCATCTGCGCCGTTCGGTATTTGTGCACCCGTCATGATTCTTATAGCTGCTCCGCTTTTTACTTGATTAACAGCAACTTGCCCTGCACCTATCGTTTCTAAAACATGAAGTTTAGCAGGATGGGTTTCTGATGCTTCTGCAGTATCTTTTGACAGAATAGCAAAGCCATCATAAGGTGAACGGTTAAATGGGGGCACATCATGTGTAGCAGAAAGGTCATCTGCCAGGATTCGGTCATCCGCTTCTGTTAGCGGAACTTCCTCGGTTCCCCATAGAGAGGTATGTTCCATGATCTTTTTTACTGCGTCTGAAACGGGTATCGGATTTCTTTTTACAACAGGCAAAACAGATCCTCCTTAAATTATCAGAATATAAACACTTTTCAGTTTACTTTTTGGACTATATTTGGTATTATTTCTTTAAATTATAGAAAGGATGTTGATTTATGAAGGTTTCTTATGAATATTACCACCGAAGCGGCAATAAAGTAACCATTACCGACATCCCAGAAGAATTTAATGAGAAAGGTGTTTGGACACTCCGTATCATGCACTCTCTTCAAAAGCAAATAGACGAAATTGATCATATGTATCAGCCAAAAAGAACATATCGCCTTAAGTTAGAAGAAACGGGGTAACCAGGTTACACCGTTTCTTTTTTTGCTTTTATATTTTGAGCGATCCATTCAACTGCGTTTAGATAAGCTGCACGCGAGACTTTATGACCCGATAACTTATCATTCATGTATACAGATCGCTTATTATGTTGGGTTAGAGAGTCCACATAAGGTTTTGCAAATTCATATGGTATCACAGCATCGACCTCACTATGCCAGATGAATAATGGACGGTTATTTAACTGATCCATATTTTGCACGAGATCAAATTTACTGATGATTTCGTATGAATGTTCAATTTCTTCTATTGAAAGAGGCAGCTTATGCCCAGCCTTTTCAATCCTTTCAATTTGCCATCTTGCAAATGCCTCAAGAGAAGGCGTTCCCATCAATGCGCATCCTGCTTTAATATCCTGGTTGTTTACAAGCGAACCATACGTGATGATAGCTCCCATGGAAGTTCCGCCAACCGCGACCTCTCCATCAGTAACGAGGTTATTTTCCTCTGCCCAATCGATGATTGCATCAACGTCTCTAATACCTTGATGCACGATATTCCAAAATTCATATTCCACTACTTTTGGAGGGTTTGGTAAAATTCGATTACCATGGTGAAGAGCATCTGGCAGAATAACACGAAGGCCTTTTTCAGCAAGTGTATAGGCAAAATGCAGATTGTGTTCCTTTGCACTTGTAAAACCATGTATAAAAATAAAGAGTGGCAATGGCATTCCCTTATTTTCTTCTTTTTCAGCCATAAGGAAAGGAATATTCCCAATCATTCCGTTCTGAATTGAAACCAAATGTATCTCCTCTTTCTCTTTTTTTCCATCTTATCATGAGACAAGCTTCCTTTTCATGAATGAAGACCTGTATCCATAGACTTTTTCAAGGAAAAATATTACACTCTACCTAAAGCATATAAAAAGGCAGGTACTTTTGTGACACAACCATACTTAATCGCACTTGATCTTGATGGAACTTTATTGACAGCTGAAAAGAAAATTCCCCGCAAGACAAAGGCATTGCTTTTTGAACTAATTGAAAAAGGCCACCACGTCTGCATTTCAACGGGCAGACCATTTCGATCATCAAACATGTACTATGAAGAGCTTGATCTAAAAACGCCGATCGTAAATTTTAACGGTGCTTTTGTCCATCATCCACATGATGCCTCTTTCGGCATTCATCATTCACCTTTGGAACTCGATGTTGCACAAAGAATCATTAAAGCATGTGAGACCTTCAAGGTAAAAAACATCATGGTGGAAGTTCTTGATGATGTGTATTTAAGAAAACACGATGAAGTAATTGTAAATACGTTCATCATGAACGAAAATCCTCTACAAATCGGGGATCTTCAAAAGACTTTAACCGAGGACCCAACCGCCATTTTAGTACATCCGGAAGATCATCACATTGGTGATTTACGAAAAATGCTGAAAAAAGAACATGCAGAAGTTGTTGATCAGCGTATTTGGGCAGCTCCATGGAACATTATCGAAGTGATCCGTTCAGGAATAAATAAGGCAAAAGGACTTGAAAAAGTTGCCGCTTATTATAATATTCCACAAGAACGTATCGTTGCTTTTGGTGATGAAGACAATGACTTTGAAATGATCGAATACGCAGGACACGGAGTAGCAATGGGCAATGCTATTGATGAACTTAAAGAGCGGGCAGATTATGTTACGAAAACAAATGAAGAAGAAGGAATTGCACATTATTTGAAAAATGTATTAAAGCTAGTTTGATTACACATAAAACTTCTGGAATTCCAGAGGTTTTTTATTTTTCCATTTCTTTTATAGGCTGTTTCATCTTCTTTTTACATAATGTCTCCTTCACGGTTAAAACTAATCCTACGGGAGAAAAAGGAGGTATATTTAATGAGTAAAAAAAGCCGATCAAAACGAACGATCAAACAAGGTGCTGATATGGTAAGTCAAGAAACAACCATGGCATTCAGCAAAAATGAACAAGAAGACCGCAAGCGGGCAAAAGAAGAAAGAAACTCTTTAGGAGGCATATAACGATGGCAAATAAATTATTCCAAATGGCTAGAAATGCTGTTCAACAGGCTGTAGGAAAGTTTCAACATTCACCTCATGAGATGAATAACCATACATCACATACGAACCTTTCTGGTCATGATATGGAAATTGCTCAGAATGCTTTATCCTCAGCCATGGCGAATTCTTCTGACGCAGAACGTGCTCAGCTCGCTGAACTTCAGCAGGAACTTGATGCACATTCAAATCATACGGAAACTTCTAATCAAAAAGGGCAAAATGGGCAACCTCCTTCTTTCTCTCAAGCGACAGGCTTAAGCTTGGAAGATGCTCAAAATCTTCTAGAAGATGGTTCAGATCAAAACAAATTGCAGTAGTACTACGATAAACAGCTTTCTCCTTTTACAGAGAAAGCTGTTTTTTTGGAAATGATATAGTGCTTAGCGTTTTAATTGTTTTTAAAACAAGATCACTTAATTCTTCATATCCATATTGATTAAAATGAAGACCGTCATCGATCACAAACTTTTCGATTTCCATTTCATTAAGTATTTCAAAAAGCGGAACATATGCCGTTCCTTCATGCTTTGCGACTTTTTTTACAGTCTGAGCATAAGTTTGCATTCTTTCGTTCGTTCTCGCTTTTTGTTTTTCTTCAAAAACAGGTGCAGGGCTAATCAGGATTACTTTTTTTGCACCAATTTTATTTACCATATATGTGAGGTTATTTTCGTATTCTTTTAAAGGAATGAGTCTGTGGTCACTTGAATCATTTGCGCCAAACAGGATAGTTACAATATCGGGATGATGCCGCAAAACATCATCTTGAAGTCTGACCAAGGCTGCCCTTGTTGTTTCCGCAGGTATACCAGCGTTCATCACTACCCATTCCGTTAATTCTTGTCTTAAACGGGATGTTAAACGCAATGAACCGTCTTCACTCTTTTCTTTCGAGGTTATGCTGTCCCCAAAACAAACAAGAGTCTTCAATCCCACCCACCTCCTTTTAATTGAATGTGTATTATAGGTATTCGAAATAAAATTCCATTTAACAAACGTCATTCCTTCAATAAATTTGTTATAATGTGTTATGTTATGTTTAAATTTAATGTTTTTACGAGTAATTTGGGGGCATTCTAATGAAAATATATCGAGTAACGAGTGAAGCCGAATCCCATATCATCGAAGAAATTGCGCACCTTTTCATACAGCAGCGCACCATGGATGGTGAGCCTGAGGAGCATTCCCGTACGCTTGCTGGAGTTAAGCTCGCACTGGAAAATCCCGATAAGAGCGGGATCATAGTCGCTCAAGAAGAAGATTCTATAATTGGTCTTGCTTTTTTCAATTTGGGAATTAGTATTCGAATCGGTGGCCCTTATTTATGGCTGAATGAACTTTATGTCCACGAAGAGCACAGAAATAAGGGTATTGCCCGCAAACTACTTCTTCATCTGATTTATTGGGCTGAACGTGATGGAATTAAATCGATTGAATTGGAAACAGGAATCAACAACTCTGTAACGAAGCATTTGTATAACTCACTAGATTTTCATGATATCATCTCAAAGAGATACGCATTTAACTTTTAATAAACGAAGGAGTGTTTTTATGGCCATTGAATTCTCGATCCACCCGACACCAAATCCGAATGCAATCAAGTTTGATGCAACTGAAAAGTTTCTAGAAGGAAGATTATCTGCACGTGTTGGAGATGATACGGATTCTTCTCTAGCAAAAGCTTTATTGTCAATCGACGGTGTAGAATCGATCTTCGGCTTTGAAAATTTCATCACAGTCAACAAAACAGCGGACAGTGACTGGAACCAACTCATGCCTGAAATCGAAAAAGCTTTGAATGAGAATGCTTAATGAATGAGAAAACCAGCCTTTTGAGGGCTGGTTTTTGTTTTTATCACGTCATAAATTTTAGTTGTTTGTTATTTGGGATAGATGTTCTGAAATTTCACAGATCCTTTATTTAAATGTCTCAAGCGGAACAGCTAATACATCCGTTTTCTCGCCGTCTTTCGGACTATAATAGAACAGTTCAAGCATTAGTGTACCATTTATCGGCAAGTCATCCTCAGGAATCTCAATTTCTATTGAAAAAGGTGCCCAAGCAGGTGCTCCTTCTGCAGTCTGCGCATGATTTTCCACTAAAACTTCATGACCATCCGTAACTAAGTAAGCAAATGATGCTTCAAAGACCCTAGCTTCACCTGAAACTTTATATTCTCCATCTGTTCCAGTGAAATGAATATTTCGAAATGAGTTGTTTTTTAAATCACCCATTCCTGATTGCAAGGTCAAGTTATCTGTAATAACAAGCTTCTCTGTTTTAATTGAGCCTGGTGTGACTTTGATTGGGGTGAATTCGGCTTTAACTTTGTATATACCAGCTTTCCTTTCCTCTGGTGAAAGCTTCCACTTCGTTTTCCATATATGGCTAGCTCCTGATTGAATCTGAACCTTCGCTGTTTGTTGTTTATATTTCTTCCCTTTTGAATATCGATAATTCTCTTTGCCTGTAGTATCAGTAACCGTGATATCAAACATCTTTGTACTGTTATAATGTAAGGTTACCGTATGATTGCTTTGGTTTTCTAATGCTAGCAAAAAGTCGATTCCATCATTTTTCTGTTGTATAGATAATACAGGATTGAGTTGCGAACTAACGCTTTCCTTCCCTTTAACCTTCTTTTCTTCATTATCTTTGGAACAGCCAGATGCGATAGCAAGAATAATAATTAAAGCAAAAAAGAGCACAAAACTCTGTTTTAATTTTCGCGCCAAGCAAATCACCACCTTCCTATTCATTTTTACCGTTATATGGTGATTTTAACGAAAAGATTCATAAATAAAACACGGCATGGAAAATGTCCATACCGTGTGTACAAAATTAATGAATTTGTATTTGTCTGGGGTCTGTCCCTAGTCGTTGCGGAAGAATCCATAGATGCCTTGCGTGTGGATAATATTTGTGAAGGCATTTGGGTCTACTTCTTTCAGTACAAGCTCAAGATCGTATAATTCATATCGCGTAATGACAATCATGAGCATTTCTTTGTCATGGTTAGAGAAGGCTCCTTTTGCGGGGATGATGGTGATCCCTCTGACCATTCTGCCATGGATGGCTTCTTGTATCTCTTTTCCTTTCTTCGTAACAATCATTGCCGTCAGCTTTTCATGACGGGTATGTACGGCGTCGATGACGCGTGAGGAAACATAGAGAGCAACTAAGGTGTATAATGCCTTTTCCCACCCGAACAAGAAACCTGCGGCCATAATGATCAACCCGTTTAATATGAAAAAGTAGCTGCCGATCGGTTTATTTTTCATTCGTGAAAGGACCATTGCGATGATGTCCAATCCGCCAGTAGACGCACCGTATTTTAAGGTTACCCCCACTCCCAACGCAGCAATAACGCCTCCAAATACGGCGTTAAGCAAGATGTCTTCCGATACTACTGTAATCGGAACGACCTCTAAGAAAAAAGTAATCATGATGACACTTAAAAAACTGTAAATCGTAAACGACTTTCCTACTTTCATCCAGCCAAGAACCGTAACCGGAATATTAAAAATAAGATATAAAATACCTGTTGAGATCGGAAATTCTGTATTTTCAAGCAAGGATGATATCAGCTGAGAAACTCCAGTAAATCCGCTAGCGTATACTTTAGCGGGAATTAAAAACATATTCAGTGATATTGCGTTTAATATAGCACCTACAATTATAAAAAAGATGGTTTTCATCTCATTTGTCCCGATTTCTGTAATTCGGAAACGATCTCTAATCATTGTTGAGCCCCTCCTTTCAATGTCCAAGATTTATATTTAACAGAAAAAGCAGACCATCGTCAATAGCCAAATTAACCTTTTTTGAAAGATGATGATTGCCTTTTCATTCCATCACACGGTAAACTATAGAAAAAGCTAAGCAGGTGAAATGAAATGATTCAAATTATTACGGATACAGGTTCTGATCTGCCCAAACAAATTCTTGATGAGTACGATATTGCTATGCTTCCATTAGTTGTACAGATAAACAACGAAGAATATTTAGACCGGTCAAACATTGAGCCAAAACAGCTATATACATATATGAAAGATGGAGCGACGCCAAAAACGGCACAAGTCCCACCTTCTCTTATAAAAGAAACATTAAGTTCTTATGCTAAGAATGGGACTCCCGCTATTTACATAACCTTATCTTCAGGAATAAGCGGTACCTATCAAACCGCGGTCCTTATGAAAAATGAGGTACTTGAAGAATACCCAGACGCCGAAATTGAGGTATTTGACAGTCAGGCTGCTTCACTTGGCTATGGTCTAATGGTCTACGAGGCAGCTAAAGAAGCGAAAGCCGGAAAAACAATGGACGAAATTAAGAACACCCTCGAGCACTATCAGAAACATCTTGAATCTATTTTTACCGTTGATGACCTTGAATATTTATTGCGCGGCGGCCGGGTTAGTAAAACAGCTGCTGTGATGGGCACGCTTTTAAAGATTAAGCCTGTCCTTCATATGGAAGAAGGCAAGTTGTTCCCGCTTGAAAAATTGCGAGGAAAAAAGAAAGTTTTAGGCCGTATGGTCGAACTCATGAAAGAACGATCCGAAGCACTGGATGATGTGACGATTGGAATCAGCCATGCGGATGATACAGAAACCGCCCAAGCACTGAAAGAATTAATCATCGCTGAAACCGGTAACCGAAACATTTTGATCACGATGATCGGATGTGCGATAGGGGCTCATGCAGGACCTGGAACCATCGCGTTATTCTTTTTAAATACACCGAAAAAAGTTTCTTGAAACATGATGCATAATCGATTTCCTTCTGACAGATGTTAGAAACAGGAGGGATACGATATGACACACAAACACCGCTACACAAAAGATGATGATAAAAAGCCTGTAGACAATCAAGCGAGAAATAAGTTAAATAATGTAGCTGAGCATGAGATCAGAGAAAAAGGCAAGCAGCCATATTCTAAAAAACCTGATCATTTATAAGCATGATAGGAGGGTTGACCAACGTCAGCCCTCTTTTTTTGATCAAAAGATCTCTATGACGTTTTTACGGTACATGTTTTTTTATTTTGTTACACGTTCGCGTAAGAACCCGCTTTTCGCACAAAATCCTCTAGTTACGCTCGGAGAATGCCGAGTTATGCTCAAAACCCCTTTTTTCGCGCAGAAAAGGTAGGTTTTCGCTCAGACTTGCTGATTCAGTCCTACTTAACATCTGTTACAACTTGTTAGGCAGTTATTTTTGCTTAAAATTTTATTAGGTCAGTACTGAAAAACTCGTTTTTCACTCATCAACACACACTTTTTTCTCTAATTTTTATATAAAAAAAGGGCTAGAACTCAAAAGTTTTTACACTTCAAGTCAGCCCTCCTTTTATAAGGTTGGGAACATGATTGTAAAGCATGTGATGTCTTCCTCTGAACTCACTTCGATCGTGCCATTATGTTTCTCTACGATCTGTTTGCAAACCGATAAGCCAAGACCTGTTCCAAGGGATTTGGTCGTTACGAATGGTTCAAATACGTTCTCCAGCAGATAATCAGGGATTGGATTACCGTTATTGCAGATAGAAAGTTCAGCCTTATCTTCCATTCTTCTCAGCTTCACTTCTATTTTCCGTTCACCGTTCCACTCGCTTAACTCTTCAACAGCGTTAACAAGAATATTCAATAAGACTTGCTTAATCTGTGAACTGTCACCCTCAATCATTACTTCTTCATCCAAATCAGCATGGATGATGATGTTTGTTTCCGTGAATCGAGGATACATAAATTCAATCATTTCTTCTATAAGCGTCTTTATTGGTACATGTACAAGCTTATCTTCAAGACCTCTCATTTTGGATAGATAAAGGAACTGAGTGATCTTTTCTTCCAAACTCTGCATCTCGTTTTTGATGATATCAAAATAATGATCAGATTGTTCCGTTTTCTCCAACTCTCTTTGAAGTAAATAAATAAATCCTTTAACCGATGTAAGGGGATTTCTAAATTCATGTGCAAAACTCGCTGCGATCTGTCCAAGCATCGTTAACCTGTCATGATGCATTTCTTGAATGAACTGATTTTTCTTTTCAATGATCGAGTCTTTTAATGCCGTATAGTCTTTTACACTTAAATAAAGAAGATGATCGAAATACCGCTGCATCATGAGAACGCCTTTGCCTTTTTCATGCTCGTTTAATAAAGAGCACATCAAAAGCTCATAAACGACGCTCCGACCAATGTTTATATTATGTACAAAGTCCCCAATATCCGCCTTGGCTTCAATTCGCTCTGTAGCCATTTTATTCGTAAGTTTGTTTAATCTGTCCAGCGATCCTGTTTCCAAGTAATTGATCAGTTCAAGAATCGTTTGATATCCGTTCTTTTTGACTTCCTCATAAAAAGGGTCATTCTGTGGCAACAGTACGTGTTCAAGCCATTTTTCAACGATGCTTGCTTTCTGCTCGATAAGGAAAGTAGCCAGCTTTTTATTGATTTGTTCTTGTGTACTGCATTCCATCCTAAAATCACCCTTTAATTATCAATCTCTGCCATCCATTATGCAGGATTTTCACGGATTCTACAATCTATTGTCGAAATGTATATAGAGTTGGAAAAATATACATGACGATTATTTTATTGGAAATCAAACACTATAAGTAAATTGAAATTGAGAAAGGATGGTATTCATGCATACGATGTGGAAAGGAGCAATCAGCTTCGGGCTTGTGAATATTCCGATAAAACTGTTTGCTGCCACTGAAAATAAAGATATTAAGATGAGATATTTACATGAAAAGTGCCATAGCCCTGTTCAATATGAAAAAGTATGTCCGGTATGTGAAGAAACGGTTGATTCTAAAGAGATTGTCAAAGGTTATGAATATGAACCTGGAAAGTTTGTTGTCGTTGAAAAAGATGAATTGGATGAATTGGCAGGTGTATCTGATAAATCGATAGAAATCATCGATTTCATTCAATTAGAGGAGATCGATCCGATTTTTTATAACCGTTCTTATTTTGTAGGACCGGGAGAAAACGGCACGAAGTCATTTGCTCTATTAAAAAAAGCGATGGAAGATACAGGAAAAATAGGCCTAGCTAAGTTTACACTCCGATCAAAAGAGCACCTTGCCGCTGTTCGTGTTTATAAAAACGGATTAGTTTTAGAAACAATTTTTTACCCTGACGAAGTACGTAATGTGGATCATGTTCCTGGGCTGACTGACGAAGTCTCACTGAATGAAAAAGAACTTGAAATGGCGAAGCAGCTGATCGAACAGCTAACTGCTCCATTTGAACCGGAGAAATATGAGGATGAGTACCGTGAAGCGGTTCTAGAACTGATCAACAGTAAAATTTCTGGTGATGAAGTGAAAGTGGCGAAAGAAAAACCTAAGACAAATGTCGTTGACCTGATGGAAGCTTTACAAGCTTCGATCAATGAAAGCAAAGGGAAAGAACCAAAGAAAAAAGAAACCAAAAAACAAAAAGAAACGGGCGAGAAAAAATCGGGCGAGGAAAAGAAAACAAAAAAGAAAAAATCTACAGCTAAGAAGAAAGCCTCAAGTTCATGATTTCTGCATTTCTAAAACCCATGCTCCCTTCCCTTTCGGACAAACTTCCGGTTGGTGAGGATTGGGTCTTTGAAGTAAAGTACGATGGTTTTCGTTGTCTTCTTTATTGGGATCATTCAAAGATTGTTATGACATCTAGAAATGGTCATTACCTGCACACCATCTTTCCAGAAATCCCTGATTATTTAAAGGGTATTGAAAATAAAGTGAATCACTTATTTCCCCTTTTGATCGATGGTGAACTTTGTATATTAGAAAACCCATTTAAAGCAAACTTTGAACAGATTCAAAAAAGAGGAAGGCTGAAACAACATGAAAGAATCCAACAAGCAATTAAGCTGTATCCGTCTTCTTTTTGTGCTTTTGATTTATTAGCTTTACAAGGACGATACATGTCTCATGAACCTTTTATTTATAGAAAAGAAATGCTATCAGAGTTAATGAAGACATTGTTGATTGACACAGAGAAAGTCATCCCTTCTTCTCATTTGAACTTTATCCCATATACAAAAGATAGAGAAGATATTGAGCAAACGGTTCGTCTTAGCAAAAGCGAGGGAATCGTAGCCAAAAAAATAAAGAGTAAGTGGTTATCTGGAACACGAACCAACCACTGGATAAAGGTAAAAAATCTAACGTACAGTAATTTTATCTTAATGGGTTACGATACCGAAAACGGATTTTTCCATGTTGGTGTGATAAAGGATGATCAAATTATGTTTGTTGGATTATTTTCACACGGAATCTCACCGGAAGAGAAGGAAGCACTCATACAAATTGTTAAGAAAAATCAAAGCGGAAGATCAAACTCCATCATTTTAATTGAACCATCTCTATGTGTGGAGCTTTCTTTTTTAGAAGTCTACAAAAATCAGTTACGGCAGCCTCGCTTTGTCCGTTTTCGTTTTGATGCTGATTGGGAGGATTGCACATGGGAAAACCTGCAAAAGAATCTCTGAACCTCCAAGTGAATGGAGAGATCGTTACACTGACAAGTCCTGATAAGCCTCTCTGGCCAGAACTGCAGATTGTAAAAGTGGAATACATCAATTATTTAACACATCTTGCACCGTTCATGCTGCCTTTCCTTCGAAATCGCGCACTTACTGTGATCAGATATCCGCACGGAGTAGGAGATGAACGGTTTTATCAGAAGAACTGTCCAGACTACGCTCCTTCATTTATTCAAACGGTTCAAAAAGAGAATATTAATTACATTATGTGCAATAACCTGCCAACCCTCTTATGGCTTGGAAATCAGCTCGCTTTTGAATTTCATATTCCTTACCGAACATCCGATACCTCATACCCTTCAGAAATCGTTATGGATCTCGATCCGCCTTCGCGGGATGAGTTTAAACTCTCTGTAGAAGCGGCATTAATGATAAAAGAAGTCTGCGACAGCCTTCGCCTGACAACCTTTATTAAAACGAGTGGTAATAAAGGGATGCAGATTTATATTCCATTACCTGCCGATCAGGTTACATTTGAGGAATCACGTCTTTTTACTGAATTCCTGGCACACTATTTAATTGAAAAGGAACCTCGATGGTTTACGATTGAACGTTTAAAAAAGAACAGAGGAAATAAATGTTACATCGATTATATCCAGCATGCTGAAGGTAAAACGATCATAGCTCCTTACTCCGTAAGAGGAAATGAGGATGCACTCGTTGCCGCTCCGCTTTATTGGCATGAAGTAAAACAAGATCTCCGTCCAGAGTTATTCCCCTTAACGGTTATCCATGACCGTATTAAAGAAATTGGGGACCCTTTTCAAGATTTTTTCTCGACGAAAAACAAGCAGCCTATATCCCCTGTTATTCAAGCACTAAAAGAAAAAAGCCTTTAACTGATAGAATAAAATTCATCAGATAGGGGCTTTTTTAGGTTAGTTTATCTTTTTACAAGATTGTCTTTCAATGAGCTTGAACGGCACCGCTACTCGTTTTGCTGGTTTTTCTGGTGATTGAATGCATTCCAGTAATCCTTTTGCTGCTTCATACCCAAGCTGAAAAATATTGATATCGACAGACGTTAAAGCCGGTGATGAAAGTTCTGACAGCATAACGTTATTAAAGCTTAATAAGGAAATGTCTTCGGGAACATTAAGTCCTAGATCATTTAATGTGCTTAGTACACCGAATGACATAAGGTCATCCATCACCAACAAGGCTGTTGGCGGATTTTTCAACGCCAGAAGTTCTTTCACGGCTTCCTGCCCGCCTTCTTTTAGAAACTCTTCATGTACGATATATTCATCCTTATGTGGCAGTCCTGCATGTCGGATCGCTTTTTCATAACCTAATAATCGGTCGATCGTAACGACGAGATTCAAATCTCCCCCAACAAAACCGATTCTTTCATGTCCTAAAGAGAGTAGATACTCTGTCATCTCCTGACCAGCTTTGAAATTATCATTATCGATATGTGTGATAGTTTCTGCTTTCTTAAAAGGTTTACCGATCACGGTAAAAGGAAACTTCTGTTCTTGCAGATAACACATGATACGATCATCTACGCGCGAATAAAGCAAAACGATGCCATCTACTCGTCGTCCCTGTACCATGCGGACAACACCATCAAATATTTCGTCTTCTGTTTTTCCAGTGGACATATATAAGGCATATTCTTGCTCATGCGCCATCGTGCTGATACCCCTGATCACTTCCGGAAAAAACGGGTTTTGAAACGCTTTATCTGCAGAACTCGGCATAACGAGACCGATCGCCTGAGTGCTGCGGTTAGCTAGACTTCTAGCATTAAAGTTTGGGTGGTAGCCTAAATAATCCATGGCCTCTTTCACTTTTCGCTTTGTTTTTTCAGATATTCGCGGGTTGTTCGCTATTACCCTCGATACCGTTGAAGGAGCAACATCTGCTAATTTCGCTACATCTTTAATGGTAACTGACATATTGGGAGCCCTCCTTTCCAACTAATACTCTGGCAGTATACGCTTTCTTAATCCAACATAATTGTATAGAATCCTTAGGAAAAAAGATACAGAATTCATTAAGTTTTTAACTTTTGCTTTTTCTAAAAAAGAAGCTTATTAACAAGATCACAAGAAGAATACCTGCTCCTATTGCACCGTAGAGAAAAGGTTTATTAGAATGCTTTTGCAAAAGAAAAATAAGGGCTGTTTCTCCTTTTATTTGGAATTCCACCTTATTTCCATCTGCTCTTTCTTCATTCTGGTTCATTAGATCAACAAGTTTATGACCCTTAAAAGCCTTATCTTGAAAAGCGATATTGACAGCTTTTTTATCATTGTTAAATACGATATAAAGCGTTTCACCCTTATATGTTCGCTTAAATACCCCTTTTGCTCCTTCATCTTTTATCATCGTAAAATCGCCACGGCGAAGGGCTGGGTGTTTCTGCCTTAAGCTTCCAAGTTTCGCTGTAAATGTTTCGATCTTTTTGTTCTGATTGAAAGCCATCATTCGACGGTTGTCTGGGTCCTTTCCACCGTCCACCATATGTTCTGTTCCTTGATAAAGAATCGGAATTCCTGGAGCGGTATAAAGATAGGTCAAAGCCATCTTTAATCTCTTTTCTGGATCCTCTTGTTTAAGAAGTACTTCTCTTACAAAACGGATGTTATCATGATTATCGATAAAGTTACCTAACATGTATGGATCATCATAATAATACTTGTTTCTCTCCCACACAGAATGCAGTTCTGAAAGTGATTGACCGCTTTGTCTAAAAACCCTTACCATCTCATTAAAAAGCGGATAATCGACAAAGGATTGAATTCCCGCTTTATTATATTCTGAAATATACCGTGGATCGTTGTGCCATACTTCACCGATCAGATAAAAATCTGACTTCACATTTTTTACTCTTTCCGAAAATTCAACCCAGAAATCTTTTGGAACATGCTTTACTGTATCGAGTCTGTAGCCGTCTATATTCGTTTCTTTTATCCAATATTCAGCCATGTCCAGTAGGTATTTTCTTGTTTCTGGATTTTCAGTATTCAAATCTGGTAAACCTGCTAGCCATCCGTTTTCTACATTTTGCTGATCATCCCAATTGGTTATCTCCTGTTTGGGATGAAACCAATCCTTTTTTTCGGTGTTGTTCTGCCAGGCGTGAATATAGCCTGTGTGATTGACAACAAGATCTACTATAACTTTTATGTCACGATCATGGGCTTTCTGTACGAGCTTTTTCAGTTCTTCCTCAGTTCCAAAATGTTCTTCGGTTTCATAAAAATCTTCTGTCCAATAGCCATGGTAGCCTCGTTCCTCATTCTTGACCACAGGGGTCATCCAGATGGCTGTTACACCAAGATCTTTCAGATAATCAAGTTTTTTTGTAATCCCTTTAAAATCTCCGCCATGGTAGGCGGATGGATCAGTTGGATCAACATCAAAATCATTCTTTTTGTCTCCGTTATGAAAACGGTCAATCATTATAAAATAGATGGTTTCGTCTTTCCATGACCGTTCTTCCTTTTTCTCTGCAAGCGCTTTATTTTGAACAGATAAAAAAAGAAGAAACGACATAGCCAAGAAAATAAATCTTTTGCCCATCGCCGTTCCTCCTGACTGCTTACTTTTTAACCTTTTGTTCCGCCTGCTGTTAATCCAGAGATGAAATAACGCTGCAACGATAAGAAAAGCAAACCGATCGGAATCGCAACCAACACAGAACCTGCCGCAAAAAGCGTAAAGTTATTACCAAATTTATTAGAGATCATGTTGAACAAGCCAACTGCCAATGTCTGTTTTTCATCCGAGCTGATAAGGATCGAAGCTAAGATAAAGTCAGCAAAAGGCGAAATGAAACTAAATAATGCTATGACCGCTAAGATCGGTTTAGAAAGTGGCAAAATAATCTGCCAGAAGATACGGAAGTGCCCAGCACCGTCGATACGTGCAGATTCATCCAGCTCTTTTGGAATCGTATCATAATAATTCTTCGCCAAATACGTGTTCATCGGAATTAATCCTCCAACGTATACAAGGATTAGCGCAAGATGTGTATCTAGTAATCCTACCTGGAATGCAAGGATATAGATTGCAAGGATTGCTACAAACTGAGGAATCATCTGCAAAATCAGGAACAGCAACAATCCATTCTTGCGCCCAACAAACTTATATCTTGAAAACGCATATGCGGTAAGACCGATAAAGATGACGGAAAGAACCATCGTAATAAAACAGATCTTCAGCGTATTCCAGTACCACGTTAAATATTCGGTTTCAGCAAAGAGCTTTCTATAATGATCCAACGTTGCATTTTCAGGAATAATCGTCGAACTTGATAAGCTATTTCCTGGATTCAGTGAAGAGCCGACTACCCAAATGATAGGATAGATCACAACAGCAATTGCACCTAGAAGAATAAGATAGGACAGAGTTAAACGAATTCTATTTGCTGTTTTTATACTCATATTAAATCATTCCTTCGTCCTTAAATGATTTGGTCTTTCTAAAGTAGAACAGTGACACGGAAACAATAATAATAGATAGCATAACGGTTACTGCTGCAGCTTTGCTGTATTGAGCAGATGTCATCGTTAGGTTATAAATCCATGAGATCAAGATATCAGTCCCCCCTGCATTCTGATCAGGGATCGCAGGACCTCCATTGTTGAACAGGTAGATTACGTTAAAGTTATTAAAGTTAAAGGTATATTGTGTAATCAAGATTGGAGCTGTCGTAAATAGAATCATAGGCAGCGTAATCTTTTTAAATTTGTCCCAAGTTGTTGCCCCATCAACAGTTGCTGCTTCATAGAGCTCACCCGGAATGGATTGAAGAACCCCAGTAGTCATCGCCATAACAAATGGGAAACCAAGCCAGGACTGTATAAAGATCAATGCTATTTTTGTATAGAATGGATCTGTCATCCAAGGGATGGAATCGATTCCAAAGGCTGCTAAAACATCATTATTAATCGCACCGAACGTATCGTTGAATAATCCTGAGAAGATTAGAATGGATACAAACGCAGGTACCGCCCATGGCAGAATCAATAAAGTACGTATTAAGCCTTTGAATTTTAAATCTTTCTGATTAAGGAGAACAGCAAGGAAAATCCCTACACCGATTTGCAGTGTTGTAGCCGTAAACGTCCAGATAATCGTCCATGCGAATACAGAGATAAACGTCTCGCGCCAAATATCAAGTGTGAACATTTCAATGAATGTTTGAAGACCTACCCAGTCTACGAGTTTGCTAGGCGGTGAGTTGTATAAATTATAGTTCGTGAATGATAGCAAAAGCATAAATATGATCGGAAATATCACGACAAAAACTAAAAGCAGGAACCCAGGTCCCACCATAAGGTAAGGAAATCCTTTGTCGATCACATTATGATACTGTTCACGAAGAGTATTTAACTTTAGTCCCATGTCGCGTTTTTTTCCATTTTGATAAGCGTCATAAAAGTTCAGAGCATAAAAGCCAAGTCCGATTGCAACGACAATTAGAGAGATTACCCCATTTACAAGCAAGAAGATCGAATGATCTCGCGGCACTTCAGTACCAAGTGTTACAATTCCCCATAGTCCAATGTTTAGAAAATCCAGAAACGCAATAAAATAACAAGCGGCCAAGAATAAAAATATTGATCCCTTAACCCATTGTTTGTTATAACATTGGCCCACTCCTGGAATGATGGACAGCAATGCTGCCGTCTTACGATGTGTCATTACAGGTTTCCCCTTTCCTTTTCCCACTTACTAAATTGTGTATCGTTCGAAAGATTTCAGGACCCATTCTTTTAGCGAAACCTTTCCAACATACACAATAGTGAGAGAAAGCAGCACCCGCGACAACGGATACCGCTTTCCTCTTATTGCTGCTTATTTTTTGTGGTTCGCTTCGATATTTTGTCCGATTGTCTTCACTGCACTGTCTAATGCTGCTTTTGGCTTAGATTTTCCAGTTGCAGATAACTGTAGTGCATTTGCAGCTGGAACCCAAACTTCTGCCATCTCAGGGATGTTAGGCATTGGAACACCGCGTTCTGATTGAACAGCTACTGCTTTAGCTGCTTCGTTGTCTGCAATAATTGGGTCCTCCATTAAAGATACAACTGGAGGGATCTCTGCCGTCTTTTCATAGCGTACTTTTGCGTTTTCTTCATTCGTTATAAATTCAACTAGCTTTGTAGCCCATTCCTGGTTCTTAGAAAAAGAACTTACGTTGTAACCTTTTACACCGATGAATGTTTTTACGTACTCACCGTTTGGAAGCTTAGGCATTGGAGCTACACCAATATCGATTCCAGCATCTTTATAGCCTTGGAAAGACCATGGTCCGTTCATAACGGAAGCTGCTTTACCTTCAGTGAACAGGCCATCGATTGTAGAACCAGCTTTTTCACCGATAATTCCTTTCGGGAATAAACCTTCTTTGTACCAGCTCGTGATGTAATCAAGTCCTTCAACAGCACCTTCGTTTGCAAGACCAACGTCTTTCGGGTCTAATGTACCGTTGTCCTCTTTAAACACATATCCGCCAAATCCAGAAAGCACACCGTGTGCAAAGTAGAAGTCCGTCCAGTTTGCAAGGTATCCGTATTGAGCGCCACCCTTGTCGCCTTTAGCGTACGCCATTAGATCTTCTAATGATTCAGGTGCTTTATCCATCATTTTTTTGTTGTAGATGAATACAGGTGTTTCAGTTGACTTTGGAAGTCCGTAAAGTTTACCGTCATATGTTAATGCGTTAACTGATGACTCTGTGTATAGCTTGGTTACATCGTCAGAAACTTCGACCGGAGTAATCAATCCTTCAATTGCTAAAGGCCCGATACGGTCATGCGGTGTTGTGATAACATCTGGTCCTTTACCAGCTGGTCCGTCAAGACGAAGTTTCTCTTGTTGATCAAGCATAGGGATTTCTTTAAGTTCTACTTTGATGCCATGTTTTTCTTCAAACTTTTTAATAGCATCCTTTGTCCCTACACCTTTTTCCTGGTCTTCCCAGATAACCAGTTTCTCTGGCTTTTTGCTTGAATCTTCTTTCTTTCCGCCGGTTGAAGTTGTCCCTTCTTGCGGCCCGCAAGCAGCTAGAGCACTTGCAGCAAGAGCAAAAGTTAAAGGCAAAGCTAATAACTTTTTCATGAATTGTACCCCCATTAGATATAAAAATTCAAAGCATACAAACGTTTGCACAAAGCAACAAAAAAATATAATTCTTAGGAATTTATGTCGTTATTGTCGCTTATGAAAACGATTGCATTACCTGCTCCATTTCATTATACCTCGGGTTATCATTTTTACAATACTTTTTTATTTTTTTTTGGATTCGCTTTCATTTTCCTTGATTTTCATGATGTAAGCGGTTTATACTACTTTCAACAATAGGAAGGCAATGTACATCCAAAGGGGTACAACCTAGGCAATTAATAGGTTGTGCCCTTTTTTTATTCCTATAAAAGCTCTTTTTGCCTTCTAAAAGATTATAAATTTGCTTCATTGACAAGTTGATTGGAGTGTAAGGTTGCCGACTCCTACGGGACGAGCGGTCAGGTGGAGACTCCTAATGGCGCGTAGCGGCAGGAGGCTCACCGCACGCCCCGTGGAAAGCGAGCAACCTGGAGCGCAAATCAACTACTTCAGTGATTAAAGAAGGGAGAACAGACATGTTAAAAGAAGCGATCTACCACAGGCCGGGAAATAATTATGCGTATGCTTATGATGAGAAAACTCTTCATATCCGTCTGCGCACCAAAAAAGGAGATGCTGATCAGGTTACTTTGATTTACGGAGATCCGTACGACTGGACGGAGGAAGGATGGCAAACCTCTTCTTCCCTTATGACTCTAAGCGGAACAGATGAATGGTTTGATTATTACCATATAGAGATTCAACCGCCTTTTCGAAGGTTGCGTTATGGGTTTAAAATTTCGAACGGTGATGAAACAGTAGTGTATACGGAAAAAGGATTTTATGAAGAAGCCCCCCTTGACGATACTGCTTATTACTTCTGTTTTCCTTTTTTAAACGCGATTGATGTATTCCGTGCTCCTTGTTGGGTTAAAGATACAGTCTGGTATCAAATTTTCCCTGAGCGCTTTGCAAATGGTGATCAGAGTAATGATCCTGAAGATGCTGTTCCTTGGGGAAGTGAAGAACCTAAGCCGGACAACTTTTTCGGCGGTGATTTTCAAGGTGTGATCGATCATATTGATCATCTTGTGAAGTTAGGTATTTCAGGCATATATTTCACTCCCATTTTCAAAGCTAAGTCTAATCACAAATACGATACGATAGACTATCTAGAGATCGATCCACAATTCGGAGATAAGGAAACGTTTAAGAAGCTTGTACAGGTTTGTCATGAAAATGGGATTAAAGTGATGCTAGATGCCGTGTTTAATCATAGTGGCTATTATTTTGAACCGTTTCAGGATGTTCTTAAGAATGAGGATAACTCCCGATATAAAAATTGGTTTCATCTAAGAGAGTTTCCAATCGTAACAGAACCGCGACCGAATTATGATACATTTGCGTTTGAAAAAACGATGCCAAAGTTGAATACCGAAAATCCGGAAGTTCTTGAATATTTGCTGAAGGTAGCAAGTTATTGGATCAAAGAGTTCGATATCGATGGCTGGAGACTCGATGTAGCTAATGAGGTGGATCATTCTTTCTGGAGAGCGTTTAGAAAAGTTGTAAAGAACGCGAAACCTGAAGCATATATCTTAGGAGAAATCTGGCATGACTCGATAAAATGGCTTCAAGGAGATCAGTTCGATGCAGTCATGAACTATCCTTTTACAAATGCGGCCCTTGATTTTGTTGCTAAAGAAACGATTGATGCAAAAGGATTCTCTGAAAAAATGACCGCTGTTATGCAGATGTATCCTGAAAACGTGAATGAAGTAGCGTTTAACCTTCTTGGCTCTCATGATACGAAACGTGTTTTAAACTTCTGTGATGGCAATAAGGACAAAATGAAACTCCTCTTCCTTCTCATGCTGAGTTTTAAAGGGACTCCATGTATTTATTATGGAGATGAGATTGGTATGGCGGGAGAAATAGATCCTGGGTGCAGGGAATGTATGGAGTGGGATGAAGAAAAACAAGATTTAGACCTTTTTCACCATATCCAAACGTTACTTACTCTGCGCAAAGAACACAGGGTTTTAGCAAATGAAGGCAGCCTTTCATTCATCTCGGCAAAGGGCCGGACTCTCGTTTATGAAAGATCTTCTTATGAGGAAAGCATCATGATTGTATTAAACGCTGGAGATGAATCAGTTGAGAATGCTTATGTGATCGCAGAAGGCTATGAATTGTTATTTGGTAATGATGCTTCAGGCGTATTGCCCCCTTATGGTTTCAGCATGTATCGAAAAAAGTAAAATACTTTGGGCGTGCGGCGGACACCTCATCCTTATGAAGATTGTTTGTACTCCATAGATCCCCTTACTAAAAAGTATGGGGATTTTCTTTCATGGATGCAATTTTCTGCTACAATAGGAAAATATTCTAAACAACTTGATGGAGAGGGAATTTAATGAATGGAAGTAAAGCAGCGAAGCTTTCCCTTTTTGCCATAACGTGGCCCATATTTATAGAGATTTTGCTTCATATGTTGATGGGGAACGCTGATACCCTTATGCTCAGCCAATATTCTGATCACTCGGTCGCAGCTGTTGGTCTGACAAACCAGCTGTTATCAATTATTATTGTGATGTTCGGTTTTGTTGCTACAGGAGCGAGTGTGGTTATTGCACAAGCGATAGGTGCGAAACTTGAAAAAACAGCTGCAGAGGTTGCCGTTGTATCAATCATGACAAACTTACTAATTGGTTTGCTGTTGAGTGGCATGTTACTGATTTGGGGTGACATTTTCTTAAGGTGGATCAACACTCCTTCAGAATTGATAAAAGAGGCGAAAAGCTATCTCTTAATTGTCGGAGGTTTTTCTTTTGTTCAATCTGTTATTATGACGATTGGTGCAGCTATTCGCAGCTACGGGTACACAAAGGATGCGATGTATGTAACGATTGGAATGAATATTTTAAATGTGATCGGAAACTATTTGTTTATTTTCGGCGCTTTCGGATTTCCTGTTCTTGGTGTTGAAGGAGTCGCCATCTCTACGGTTTTCAGTCGATTTTTAGGATTAGTTGTTATTTGGTATCTATTATTCAAGAGGACTTCTATCCCCCTGCCTTTTGCAAGCTCAATCAAGTTGATTCCGCTTCATATTAAAAGTGTATTAAAAATTGGACTCCCTTCTGCAGGTGAACACCTTTCATATAGCGGTTCTCAAATGGTCATTACTTTTTTCATTACATGGCTTGGGACTTCTGCACTTACAACAAAGGTGTACACATTTAATATCATGATGTTTATATTTCTTTTCGCTGTGGCGATCGGACAAGGGACACAAATTTTAATTGGGCACATGATAGGTGCGAGATCTTATGACTCTGCCTACAAGATGTGTTTAAAGAGCCAGATTTATGCGATGATTATCAGCTTTTTAATGGCAGGAGTGGCTTCCCTTTTTGCAAAACCTCTTCTTTCCATTTTTACAGACAATCCTGAGATCCTAAGAGAAGGTACACTGTTGTTGTATTTAACTCTTTTACTCGAACCTGGCCGTTCGTTCAATCTTGTTATTATCTCAAGCTTGCGGGCTGCCGGTGATGTTAAGTTTCCTGTTGTGATTGGCGTCATTTCGATGTGGGGAGTCAGTGTAACCCTCGCCTATCTTCTCGGCATCATCTTCGACATGGGATTAGCCGGTATCTGGATCGCTTTTATTGCAGACGAATGGTTGCGTGGCCTATTCATGCTTGCAAGATGGAGAAAACGCAAATGGCAGAATCAAATCATGGTGCGGGGTGCTGAAGCGACGGCTTAACTACACGGGGAAAAAACAAATATAAAAAAGCGGTCACTCAATAGAGATGAACTGTATCCCGAATAATGGACACTTATAAAAAGTCCGGTATTCGGGATTTTTTGTGTTCTTAAACAAGAAAACCGTTATAATCAAACCAAACAGGGAGAACGGGAATCCACAGTGAGTAAAATTATCTATAACGAACTTCAAAGAAAACAACTTGAAAACAATCCAAATGTAAGCCATGTTTCAGATCGTTCTATCACCTATAAACCTGAGTTTAAGGTTCAAGCTGT
>NZ_JAMBOR010000013.1 GCF_023715845.1 Fictibacillus phosphorivorans | reverse complement strand
CAACAGCCCACTTTGTTTCTTTTGAATAAACGTTTTTGCCCATGCAAAAACACCTCCGATTTTCACTTTTAATAAGTGTATCATTTCGAAGGTGTTTTATTGTGTCCCAAATACCTAGGTTAGTCTACAAAATGCACCGGTTTTTTTATGTTATAGTTTAAATGTTTATTTAGAAAGAACTTCATGAGGGGAATTGCTTTTATGACATATCGACAAATTAAGTGGCTGATTCTTTTAATTCCTACATTTTCAGTGGGATTGTGGGAAAATGCCCGCCATTCGTTTTTGTTGCCCTATATCTCTATGAGCGCAGGAAACTGGTTATCAGCTATCCTCGTTTTTCTAGTAACTCTCTACTTTTTAAATATACTTTTCAGCCGGTTAGAGCGTATGCAACAGGAACTGCAGAGGGAGCGTTCGGAAAAAGCGGTCTTAGAGGAACGGGGGAAAATTGCAAAAGAGCTACACGATGGAATCGCACAATCACTATTTTTCCTTTCTGTTCAAGTAAATAAATTAGACAATGATTCCGTTCACCACCGTAAACAACTTAACAAATTGAAAAAAACACTGCAGCACATCCATGATGATACGAGAAGCGCCATTCAAAATCTTCGAAGTAACCCATCAGAATCGGATATAACGTGGACAAAATCCTTAAATACTTTTTTTAATGATATGGAAGGTCAGCATGATCTGAAGATTCATCGAAATTGGCAGCTGACGGATGAAGATTTCACTTCTAAAGATAAGGTTGAACTGTTTGCGTGTGTTAAGGAAGCTATTATCAATGTTATTAAACATGCTAAATCTCGAGAAGTATGGGTAGAATCTGAACTCAAGCCACATGGATGGGTTTGTAGAGTAATAGATAAAGGAATAGGTTTTGATATAAATAATGTAACACATGGATTTGGATTGAAGATTTTAAAAGATCGTGCAGCATCGATGGACTGGAAGCTCACGCTTAAAAGTGAAAGAGGATTAACAGAGTTAGTGATTGAAAAGGAGGACATGTCATGACACAGCCTATTCGATTATTGATCGTAGATGACCATTTTCTGGCTCGCGAGGGAGTCAAGGAAATACTTGAAAATCAAAGGGAATTTGTAATCGTGGGAGAAGCATCGAACGGTATACAGGCGATAGAAAAAACGAAAGAACTTCTGCCGGATTTGATTCTTATGGATATCTCGATGCCTAAAATGAATGGCTTTGATGCAACAAAAAAGATTAAGAGTGAATATCCCAACATCAAGATTGTGATGATGACGGTTTCCTATGATATCACTGACTGGTTTGAAGCTTTAAAACGAGGAGCACAAGGATATCTTCTCAAAAATTTGAAAACAGAAGATCTCCTAAACGGACTTAAGGCGTATTCGTTGGATGAGATACCGATGTCAAAAGAAATGGCATTCCGGATTTGGAAAGAGTTTAAAAAAGATGGACAAGGTAAACAAACTCTTTCCGTTAGAGAACAAGAGGTGCTGCAGCTTGTGGCGAAAGGCTGCTCAAATAAAGAAATATCAAAACAGCTCAGTATAACTGAAAATACAGTGAAGACTCATATGAAAAATATATTGGGTAAACTTCAGCTGGATAATCGGGTTCAACTAGCAAGCTATGCATTCGACAACGGGATTGTTTGAGAAAGGTGTGTCATGAATTTGACACACTTTTTTTGTGCATAATCACCCATTAGAGTGATTACCAAAAGTGAGCAAAAGATTATACTTCTTCATATTGAGGGGGAGAAGGAGAGTAAGATGATGCAATCAGCGGCTCATGAGTTCATACAAAAACATGATGATCAAGGGAAAAAAGCGAACAGCCTTTATCAGATTTTTTGGAGATGGCATTTTTATGGTGGAATTATTTTTGCACCTTTCTTGATTTTACTAGCCATAAGTGGTGCTCTTTACTTGTATCAGAGTGAAATCGAAACGATGCTATACAAAGATAAACTCATCGTACAGCAAGGTGAAAAGACGGTCCCTTTATCACTGCAAACAGAAGCTGTGAAGAAAGAGTTTCCTAATGCAGAAATAGGGTCGGTTCGTTTACCAAAGGAAGGTAATCGTGCGACGTTAGTGAAAATAAGTGAGAATGATGTTATAACACAGGTGTACGTAGATCCGTATACCGCTAAAGTTACAGGAACCATTCTAGATGATAAACATTTTAAAAATGTAATAGCAAAATTGCATAGTGAATGGATTGTCGGCGGTACATTCGTTAATCGATTAGTCGAACTTGCTGCATGCTGGACGGTCATCATTTTAGTAACGGGGCTTTACATTTGGTGGCCAAGAAACAAATTATCGTTAAGGGGCACTCTGTTTCCGAGATTGAAGAAAAATGGCCGTATATTTTGGCGAGATCTACATGCCGTTACAGCATTCTGGCTGTCTTTAATGATTCTGATTTTAATCATTACTGGCCTTCCATGGTCAGATGTGATGGGAGAGCAGGTTAATAAGCTTGCGACATCTGCGGAGGCAGGTTATCCAACATATGCTTGGACAGCACCAAAAGCAAAAAATACGACTGATGAAGTAGCGGAAGATATACCATGGGCTACAGAAAATAATCCTGTACCCGTTTCCGAACGAGCAGATAGCAAACTTTCTTTAGATCAGGTCATGTATTTGGCTCATGAAAACAAGATTCAAAAACCGTATACGATCTCAAACCCTGTTGGAGAAGATGGCGTATATACTGTAGCATCCTCACGGGACAAGCCTGAAAATGAAGCAACTGTTTACTTTAATCAATACAATGGTGAGATTGTCGAGGAAATCAGGTTTAGTGACTACGGTTGGATGGCTAAAGCCATTTCGATTGGTATTGCTATACATGAAGGACATTATTTTGGGCTTGCTAATCAGCTGCTGGGCACCGTTGCTGCACTTGGTCTTATAGTGATTGTTATCTTTTCATTAATCATGTGGAAAAAAAGAAAACCAAGAGGGAAATTAGGAATACCTAAAAAATCGGATAAAAAACGAAAACCTTGGCTGCTCGGACTCATTCTAATTACGGGAGTCTTAATGCCGCTGGCTGGAATTTCTTTTATCCTTGTTTATTTATTGGACCGTTTTATTATTCCGAAGATTAAGCCGCTTCAAGTTTGGTTATCGTGAAAAAGTAGAATTTGATAGTAGAGGTGAAAGGTAGTGAAGAAAATAATGATGATTATTAGCCTAGTATTACTTGCTGCATTAACAGCTTGTGGTGGTTCAGGCGGATCTCATGATGAACATGAAAACCATAAACAACATGAAAATAGCAGTAAAGAATCGTCTCAGTCATTAGACTGGGACGTTCAGTCGTTTTCTTTTAAAGATCAAAACGATAAAGCCTTTGGCAGCGAAGACTTAAAAGGCAAAGTGTGGATGGCAAACTTTATATTCACTAATTGTGAAACCGTGTGTCCGCCGATGACCGCACATATGGCTAAACTTCAGCAGATGTCAAAAGAGGAGAACGTTAATGTGAATTTCGTTTCGTTCTCTATTGATCCAAAGCGAGATGACGCGGAAACAAGAAAAAAGTTTGGCAAGAATTATGATGCTGATTTCTCAAATTGGCATTTTTTGGGTGGGTACAACCAAGAGGAAATAGAAAAATTTGCGAAGGAGTCATTTAAAACACCTGTTACGGCAGACCCGAACTCTGATCAATTCATCCATGCAACCTCTTTCTTCCTAGTCGATCAAAACGGAAAAGTATTATCGAGATATGACGGAGTGGAAAATACACCATATGAACAGATCATAAAAGATTTAAAAAAACTAAGTTCAAAATAAAAACAAATAAAAACATATATGCAAATAGAGTAAATTCTCTAGAGCAAATTGATAAAAACAGGGTGGGAAATAAATTGTTTGGGGACTGACCCCATTTGTTCACACAATAGTTACCGTTGGGAAGTCCATCATGATCTGATTTATGATAAAACTAAAGGTAGAATGCAAGAATGCAATATGGGAGGTAATTTATTATGAACCCAATCAAAATGTTAAAAACAATAGGATTCTTAGAAGGCTGGTCATTTTTAATCCTTCTATTTATCGCAATGCCTTTAAAATATTTCATGGATCAGCCGATGGCAGTAACGATCGTCGGGGGGCTTCATGGTCTGTTGTTCGTTCTTTATGCTCTAGCTATTCTCTATGTGTGGAACGTTAGAAAGTGGCCGTTTATGAGAGCATTTCTAGCGGGACTTTCATCAGTCGTCCCTTTTGGTCCTTTTATCTTTGACCGGAAGTTCTTAAGTGATTAAATAAGGAAGGGATAGCTGCTGGTGCAGTTATCTCTTTTTTCCTTTTTGTACGGTACGAGCCCCTTTTTTGTACAGTCAGCCCATATTTTTGTACAGTTATACACCTCAGACTCACTCCTACCAACTCAATCACCGCATACATACCTCTAATACCCCATAAGTGCTAAATCGCTTGTTTGAAAGTCCCTTTTTTGGGCTATTTATACTTTCATCTGGAGTATTTCAACTGAGTGGAATGCAGAATCACCAACTCCAATATATATATCAAGATGTAATTCCTGAAATGAACATTAAGGGAGGATATTTATGGCGATTGAACATGCTGCAGCTGAAAAGTTAAGCGAACAATACCAACAAGTCAGGTCCTTATCAGAAAAACTAGCATCCAAACTTCAAGATGAAGATACCATCATTCAGGCAATGCCTGATGTCAGTCCTCCAAAATGGCACCTCGCACACACAACTTGGTTTTTTGAACGGTTTATTTTAAAAGAACATGATCCTTCTTATGTTTCCTATAACGAAAAGTTTGATTATCTATTTAACTCCTATTATGAAACGATCGGCTCCTATCATCCCCGCCATTCCAGAGGAGTGCTTTCCAGGCCATTGATGGATGAAGTCTATAAATATCGCAAACATGTGGATGAGGCTATCGTGCAGCTTGTTGATCTTTATAATGATCATTTGCCCCAAGATATTTATGATTTGATTGAGATCGGTCTTCAGCATGAGCAGCAGCATCAAGAACTTCTTTTAACAGATGTGAAATATAATTTTTCATGCAATCCTTTATTGCCGCAATTTGCAGAATCCAAATCAATCCCTTTTCCTCAAACAAACACCGAAAAATCCTATATTACGATTGAAGGCGGTCTTGTAGAGATCGGATACTCAGGTGCAGACTTTTCGTTTGATAATGAACGGCCGCGTCATAAGGTATGGCTTGAACCTTACTGTTTAGCTTCACATCCCGTAACAAACGGAGAGTACCTTTCTTTTATAGAAGCAGGAGGATACGATCAGCCAGAACATTGGCTGTCTGATGGTTGGTCCAAGGTAAAACAAGAAGAGTGGAAGCATCCTCTTTATTGGAGAAAAGCAGATGACGGCTGGTATACTTTCACGTTAACAGGTGAAAAAAAGCTAAATCTAGATGAGCCGGTTTGCCATATCAGTTTTTATGAAGCCGATGCTTTCGCCCGATGGAGTGGGAAAAGACTCCCTACAGAAGGTGAATGGGAACATGCAATGGCGTCCATTCCAATCGAAGGAAACTTTGCAGAAAGTGAATATTATCACCCTTGTGAAGACGGTTCAACAACGCTAGTTCCCTTCAAACAAGCTTATGGAGATGTATGGGAGTGGACGAGTAGCCCTTACACCGCCTATCCAAAAAGTAAACCGCTGGAAGGTGCGCTCGGCGAGTACAACGCAAAGTTTATGTGTAACCAGATGGTTTTAAGAGGCGGTTCTTGTGCGACCTCGAAATCCCATATTCGTCCGACTTACCGCAATTTTTTCCAAGCAGATAAAAGGTGGCAGTTCAGTGGCTTGCGTTTAGCGGAGGACCTTTCATGAGGACTGTGAAGCCAAACGTGCATGATTATGTCGGTAACGAAATCGAGACGGATATGTAGAATGAAATCATGAACGGCCTCCGATCGATGCCAAAATCAACCTCACCTAAATATCTTTATGATAAAAAAGGTTCAGAGCTGTTTGAATCGATCACGAAGCTATCGGACAGAACTGTTTATCTTAAATAATCTCAAAGGATTTTCTCTATCAATCTGCAAGAACCTTATCCAATGACTATCCAAGTTTAAACGTCTACGCCGTTTCAGCAGATTATACAGCAGAATTTAAGCTCCCAATCCTTCATTCCAAACGAAAAGTTGTCTTTTTTCCAGGTTCGACAATCGGAAACTTTGTTTATAAGATCGCCGTTTTGTGCGGGTTTATCCCCAGGAAAGTTTGGTGTGATGAAAAAGAATGGTTCAGCATGCATTTTCTTGAAGTCAGATAGGAGACCGAATTTTGTTTTCGGTCTTTTTTCTTTTACAATAAAAGAAGGATGTGTGAAAGAGGAGGTCAACATGCTTGCTGCCATTTTTTTATTCCTTATAGCTGGACTTGCCGAGATTGGCGGAGGATATCTCGTTTGGCTTTGGCTGAGGGAATCTAAGCCCTTTACATATGGATTAGCCGGGAGCCTTATATTAATCGCTTATGGCGTGATTCCAACTTTGCAGAACTTCCCAACGTTCGGAAGGGTATATGCCGCATATGGGGGAGTTTTTATTATACTAGCGGTACTATGGGGTTGGCTTGTGGACAAGAAAACACCAGATCTCTATGACTGGCTAGGAGCTGCTATATGCCTAGTCGGTGTTTCTGTCATGCTCTGGGCACCTAGAAGCTAAATATTGGGCATTTTTCATAATTAAGCAGATAATAAATAAAAAGTGGGAAAGAAGGTTTTTATAATGAAACTCAAAGGAATTCACCACGTTTCTGCACTTACCGCAAAAGCCCCTGAAAATTTCAAGTTTTATACAGAAGTGATGGGGCTCAGACTGATCAAGAAAACCGTGAACCAAGACGACACGAGTGTTTATCATTTGTTTTACGGAGATGAAAAAGGAAATCCGGGAACAGAGCTCACGTTTTTTGAGATTCCCATGGCGGGCCGTAATCATGACGGAAATCATTCAATCTCTGCGATTTCCCTTCGTGTAAAAAATGATGCCGCATTAAAATTTTGGGAGGATCGATTAAAAGAGCATGGAATAGAAACAGAAGGGATTAAAGACCGCGCCGGGCGCCAGACCCTTGCGTTCCGAGATTTTGAAGGGCAGCGTCTCATCTTAGTTTCTGACGAAAACAATAAGGGAGTAGCAGGCGGAAAACCTTGGAGCAAAAGTACCACTCCAGAAGAAACCGCAATCATCGGTCTCGGCCCAGTCCGGCTGACTGTTCCTGTAGCTGAACCCACAATACAAGTACTAACAGAACTATTAGGATTCCGCAAAAAAGGATCTTACTCAGCTGAAGTTTCGGGTCAGCCTGATATCGTTGTGCTTGAAACAGGAGAAGGCGGTTCCGGAGCAGAAGTTCATATTGAAGAACGTACAGATCTTCCACCCGAGCGACTTGGCCGAGGTGGTGTCCATCATGTGGCGTTTCGTGTAGATAATGAAGAAGAGCTTCGGGATTGGATTGAAAAAGTAAAAACAGCCAGATTCCCGAATTCGGGGTTCGTCGATCGTTTCTATTTTAAATCCCTGTATTTCAGGGAGCCTAACCGTATTCTCTTCGAGCTTGCCACGGACGGTCCAGGTTTTGATACAGATGAGGAATTGGAGCACCTTGGAGAATCACTGGCTCTCCCGCCATTCTTAGAGCCTCAACGTGAAGAAATAGAAGCACGACTTAAACCGTTGAATACAAAAGCATAATGAGAAAGACGCTTGAATCACAATAGATTCAGGCGTTTTTTTACTTAAGAACTATACTGACATGGTTATTTATTAAAAGCTGTAATAAAAACGATAAATTAGGAAAAAGTAAAAAACGCGAGGTATGACTTATTTATTGTGGAGGGGTACGAAATGTTCCTAAAATGGTTAACTGGATTGTTATTAATTGCACAGCCCTTAAATATGCCTGATAGCTTAACGGTAAACCAGCAAGGAAAAACGATTGCTGAAGTGAATCGTCCCCAATTTTCAGTACCAATCCCAGGCATACCCATGATCGACAGCGAAAAATACGAAAGATTTATTAAGAAGTTAGAAACACAAACCTATAAGGCGCCGGTAAACGCAAAGATCAATGATCATGGCGGAATCGTTCCCGGAGAAGTCGGTTATAAATTAAATCGTCATATGTTTAAAGAAAATTTTTATTCGTATTTCTTTGGAGAAGGTTCCGTAAAGATTGATGTTCCTGAAGTTAACCTTTATCCGAGAGTGGATACTGAACTGCTTGCACACATTAAAACGCAGCAGGTCGGGCAATACATAACGTATTTTAATTCCAATAACAGAAGCCGTTCCAATAATATTGAGCTTGCTGCGAAAGCATTGGACAGCCATGTAGTTTTTCCAGGCGAAACTTTTTCTTTTAATCAAGTTGTCGGAAATCGAACAATAGCAAAAGGCTATATGCGTGCACCTATAATTGTAAGAGGAGAGTTATCAGAAGGTGTTGGCGGGGGGATATGCCAAGTTTCCTCTACTCTTTTTAATGCGGTCGACCGAGCAGGTTTGACAATTGTACAGCGCTATTCCCACAGCAAGAGAGTTCCGTATGTTCCACCTGGCCGAGATGCAACAGTCAGCTGGTACGGACCAGATTTTCAATTTAAGAATCAATATAATCAGCCTATTCTTATCAGAGCAAAAAGGTATGGGGGAAGTATGATGGTAAAGCTCTTTTCTTCTGATGTGATCAATATGAAAAAACGAAAAGTCCCAAACGCACCGACCTCATTGCCAAAAGAAATTCATGTCGAACAAAATGTGCATCTTTCTAACCCTGAGAGATAATGAAGAGTTACAATAAAGAAAATATAAATTTTATTTGGGGAGAAGAAGGGTGCAGACATTAGAAAAATTAAGTGATCGATTTTGGTATCAAACGCCTGTTTCTGAAACAGACCGGCCGATTCTAAGTGCAGTAATTGGAAATGAACTAACCTTGATGATTGATGCTGGAAACTCAGAGAATCACGCAACATACTTTTTAGAGGAATTAAACAAGAACGGTATAAAGAAGCCTAGCTTAGCTGTGATTACGCATTGGCACTGGGATCATATCTTTGGCATGTCAGCATTGGATTTTCCGACCATTGCCTCCTGCCAAACAAAAGAGAAGATGAAAGAATTGATCCCTTTTTCATGGAATGATGATGCATTAGATGAAAGAGTGAAACAAGGGATTGAAATTGAATTTTGTGCAAACGCTATCAAGAAAGAATTTAAAGAAAACCGAGATATTCATATTAAACTTCCTACCGTCACGTTTGATGAAAAAATGGAGATTGATCTCGGTGGTGTGACGTGTGTCTTACAACATGTTGGTGGGGACCATACGACAGATTCGATCGTCATCTACATAAAAGAAGAAAAAATCTTGTTTTTAGCTGATAGCCTATACGCGAACATGTATGCACCGCAAAATAACTACACGGTTTCGAACGCGATCAAGCTTTTAGATGTGATCGATTCCTTTGATGCAGAAACGTATATTCTGTCTCATGGGGGACCCATTTCAAAGACAGAGTACAGACAAGAGGCCAATACATTAAGGAGGTTGGCTGACCTTACTGAATCTTGTAAAGGGAAAAAAGAAGCTATTACAGATGCATATAGAAAGTCGGTAGGCAGAGAGCTGAATGAAGATGAAATGGATACCATTCAATATTTTGTGAACGGCTATGAGTTATATCGATAACTTTTTTAATGATTGAAAGATTTATAGATGAGAGAGACTTAAGTGGTGTAGAAGGAGGTGCCTCAAAAATTAATGCAGGACATTACAACCTCTTTTCAGAACAAGTTATATGGATCAGGTAAAAGAGAAGAGGTGAAGAATATTGATCACTTTTGAAAAGATGAACAATAAAGAGTTTAAAAGCTACATAGCGTTTATGCTTCCGGATTATGCAGGAGATATTGCAGAGCACTACCTAGTATCGATCGAAGAGGCAAACAAGGATGCAGAAACTCAAATTGAAAGTTTACTGCCTGATCAAGAGGATACAGAGGGACATTACTTTTACCACATAAAAAGTGATGAAAAATTAGCGGGCTATCTTTGGTTTCATGTTAAGAAAGAGGATGAAAAAGCATTCCTTTACCATATTTACATCCTTGAAGCGTATAGAAATCAAGGGATTGCCAGTGAAGCTTTAAGGTTTTTTGAGAAAGAAGTGAAAAAACATGGTGCTGCTTCACTTGGACTACATGTTTTTGGGAGCAATGAAAATGCGATTAAGCTTTATAGAAAACTAGGCTTTAAACAAGCATCGGTGTCAATGAACAAAATCATATAAACGAAAAAATGAGGAGAGGATCAACATGCGTAAAATTGGATTGCAGCTATACTCCATACATTCAGAGGCTGAAAAGAATCTGCTTGGAACATTAGAAAAAGTGAGTGACATGGGTTATGACAGTGTTCAGTTTGCCGGGCTTTTTGGAATAGCGGCGAAAGAAGTGAAAAAAGTACTCGACGCTACTGGACTTACGGTTGCGGGTGCACATATCCCAGTCGAACATTTTTCAGGTGACGCACTCAAAAAGCAAATGGATGATCAGATGACGCTGGGGAACGATCTGATGGTCATGCCGTATTTAACAGAAGAACAAAGGCAATCGATCGACGATTATAAACGAGTAGCGGAAACATTGAACGAAGCAGCGTTTAGAAGCAAAGAATACGGAATTCGTGTGGCCTATCACAATCATGATTTCGAGTTTTATGAGGTGGAAGGAAAACTTCCGTTTGATGTGATCTTTCAAGAAACGGACGCCGAACTGGTAAAGATGGAGCTTGATACATATTGGGTGAAGTATGCAGGCTTTGAACCAGAAAATCTATTGAAAACATATAAAGGCCGCTGTGTTTCTCTTCATTTAAAAGATATGGCAACAAAAGACGATAAGAAGGTAAGTACGATCGTGGGATCAGGTATTCTGGATATGAAAGGGTTTATAAAGCTTGCGGATGAAGAGCAAGTTGATTATTGCGTCATCGAGCAGGAGTACTTTGAAGAAGATCCGCTTTCTGAAGTTGAAAAAGGGGTTCGGAATTTAAAGGCCCTTTTATAAGGAGACTTTTCTATGGTTCTAAAAATTTCAGGTCCTTTTATGGTTTCCGCAAAACCTATTTAGAATAATAGACGGAGGCGTTTGGTATGAGTGAAAAAGTAACGAGTATTGCTCCAATCCAAAGTCATATTAATAATGTTTTTGTTCATGTGTCAGACCTGAAAAAATCTGCAGAGTGGTATGCAAAGCTCCTAGGAATCACAGTTGAATTGGATCAAGTGGAATCACCTGTATATAACATTCCAGTCACTGGCCAAACAGGCTTAACCCTGGATGACCATACGTTCGATCCAACGTTTCACCGGGCTCCGGGGACAGGTCCGATGTTTAACCTTTTTGCACCAGACATAGATGAAGCATACAAAGACTTAAGAGAAAAGAACTTTAAGATCACTCGTGAGATCGAGTGGCATGGTGAAGTCGCCTGGTTCAATGTGGAGGATCCGGATGGGAATGCTGTTATGGTTTGTAACTGTTAACAAAACGGGGGTAGCCTTATGAAAGAAAAACTGACGTTTCTTCATACAAATGATCTTCACGGTCAATACGACCTAGCTTCGAGACAGTCTGCTTTTATTAAGAAAAGAAAACAGGAGCTCATGAAGGAAAATCATAATGTCATTGTGGTTGATGGCGGAGATCATATGGACATGAGCATGAACGAGTGCCTGGCAACTAACGGATACATCCATCTTGATATGATGTCAGCTACGGGCTATGACGCGATGTCAGTTGGGAATAACGAGTTGCTTCGTCTTCCCAAGGAAAAGATCAGACAGCTAAGCATAGATTCAAAAGTGCCATGGCTTCTGCTGAACCTGACAGAGGCGGACGGTTCTCAAATTGGCGGCACAAAAAAGTCATTGATTTTACAAGCTGGGGAATATCTGAAAATTGGCTTGTTTGGTGCAACGGATCTTTTTGAAGACCTATATGAAAGAAAGCATGGATTTAAAAACCTTGATACTGTGAGTGAGATAAAAAAGGAAGTGTCTTCTCTTAAAAGTGAAGGAGCAAATCTGATTGTTTTTCTTTCACATTTAGGGCTAGAAGCTGACAGAAAGCTAGCAAAAGAACTATCTAGCTTCATAGACATAATCATTGGTGCACACACGCATAATGTCTTGCCTAAGCCAGAAAACGTTTCTAATGTGATCATCGTCCAAGCCGGGAGTTACGGTCAGTATGTTGGGGAGCTTACGGTCACGGTCGATCTTACAACAATAAACGTGATCGATTATACCGGGCGATTAACAGAAATGACTTTGGCAGATGAACAAGATCCGGACTTAGAAGAAGTGCTGATGAACGGAAGACTTCAAGCAGAACAATATTTATCAGAAGTTCTTACAGAATCACCAGAAGACATTTCGCATGAACAGCTTGTAAAGTTGACAGCTGATAGTTTAAAAGAATATTGGCATACTGAGATCGGAATCATGTACGGCGGAGGACTTACAGAAGGTTTGAAGAGTGGAACGATTACAAAAAGAAACATGTTAGACATCTGTAAAAGTATGCACACACCTATTGTGATGGAACTGACAGGAAAACAGATCGCCGGCCTCATCAAAGAGACGTATCTTGAAGACGTGACGAATAAACCGATTTACGGAGGCGGCTTTCGGCCACATGGGATTCCGATCGGGAAGCTTCAGTTTTCAGGAATAAGCTGGACCGGTGAGAGAGAAGAAGTGTCAGATATCCGTGTGAACGGGGAAGAGATCAATTTTTCAATAACATATCAGGTCGCGACGGGGACACCGCTTTTGTATGAAGAGGTCTGCGGATATCCAAGCGTTGTAGGCAGTAAACTTATACAACTTGGTGAAAACATCATGATTAAAGATGTGGTTATGGATTTTTTGAAAAAGCAATATGCTAAACGGAAAACAACAGTGTAATCGCTGATGCTCCACCTTCAAAAAGATTTAAAAGCTAACTCATGGCTTTTTAAATTCTACTGATTATTTGTCGTAAAATCATTCTTTTACAAATAATTATAGATTTTAAGTAGTATTAAAGGGTTTTAATACCTTTAAGAGAACTATAACCATAAAGCCCCTATATTTTTACATGATTCTTGTTTCTTCGAATAATGATGAGATATACATACATTTTTTGTAGGGTTCACTCGTTTCTCAATATCTAAAGATTACGCATACTTATGATTTGTGATTATTTTCTCTTCTTTAAGGGAAAATAGCAAAAAGAGTACGATCTTACCTATTTATAAGCAGTTTAGTCGGATATCGAGAGGTGAATGTTATGAGAAAACCGGATGATGAAAAAATCTGGGACACAGGAACATCGGATTTTGAAGAAGGAGATAAAATAACTTTTTATAATACTGAGCAAGGTGTCGAAAAGACATATATCGTTAAAAGTGTTAAAGAGAATGGTGACATTGAATTAGTATATTCTCCAAATAAACAACAGACTCCCATGCAATAAGAAGAACTGTTACGGCCAAACAAAACAGTTCGCGCAGGTGAGCTGTTTTTCTTTTGCAATTATAGTTAATTGGATGATGGAAAGAATGGTTCCATAGGATTATTTTTCAGGAATAAACTCACGCAGGTTATAGGAATGATAAATATTGGGAGTTTAGTTCTATGTTAAAAGTGATACATAAGAAGGAGAAAGACAAATGAAAGGAAGAAAAAACTATGAGCGAAAAACCATTGATCGGCCTAACTAGTACTATCATGTCTATTAATACAATTGAAACTCAACATGAGAGCGTGGAATCGATTATTGTCTATAATAAATTTGCAGAAACAGTAAGAGATGCTGGTGGAATTCCCGTTGTAATTCCGATGGGTAAGCCTGAGGAAGCTAATTATTACGCAAAATTGTGTGACGGAATCATCTTTACAGGCGGAGAGGATATCAGTTCTATCACGTATGGAGAAGAGCCTCATCCACAAGCTAAAAAAGTAAATAAGAACCGTGATGATTTTGAGATTGAACTCGTTAAAAAAGCTCGAGAACATGATCGTGCCATTTTGGCGATGTGCCGTGGTTATCATTTGTTGAATGTTTCATTTGGTGGGACAATTGTACAAGATATTACAAGTGAACACGATGACAGTATCAATCACTTCCAAACATCTGCTACAAGAACGGAGCCTACTCACACTGTAACGATCGATGAGGATAGTAAACTTTATAAAATCGTTGGTGAGAAGGAAGTAGCGGTTAACAGTTTCCATCACCAAGCGATCGGTGAAGTAGGAAAAGGTTTGAGAATAGCTGCAAGAGCCTCAGACGGAATTATTGAAGCGCTGGAGCTAGAAGACAAGGATTCAAAATTCTTACTTGGAACACAATGGCATCCAGAAGAGTTAAGACATGAAAATAAAAATATGATGGCAATCATCACGAATTTTGTTGAAAGTGCAAAGAAGGTTAATAAATAAATGACAAAACCTCCAAATGTTGGGGGTTTTTTGTTACGATTAAAAGAAAACGAAGTCGTGGTGGATAATTTGTATAATGTACTGTTATTAATGATGATTTTTATGGTGATTTGGCTAATTGGCAGAGGAATTAGATTTACATGGAGAAAAGAGTTTTCATTTAAAAGAGAAATCAGGACTGCTGCTATACCTTTTGGGTTAATGTTCATTTATTTGGCAACCTTATTTCCTTTTCCTTTTTATAATCCGTATGAATTTGTTGGACCAGGAGTGGAACGGCAATATAATGTAATCCCGTTTAAAAGTATGTTCGAATCCTTGGACCATTTTTATTACATGGTTCCCCTTCGAAATATAGGCGGTAACATACTTTTATTTATGCCGTTTGGTTTTGCTCTATTATATAGGTTTCCTGCCTTTACGTTTTGGAGAGCGTTAATAATCGGTTTTTTGGTCTCACTCATTATAGAGTTATCCCAACTTAAGATCGGATTCCGTTCCTTTGATGTAGATGACCTGATATTGAACACATTTGGAACACTTATAGGAATGATTCTATATAAAGGGGCTACAAAAAATGATGAAAAAGGGAACTTTCCCGCTCATGAGTCGTAAAATAGGATAGAAATAATCGAGGAGGTCGTCTCATGAATTTATCGAGACTTTTAAAGTGGGTAACAGGGGGTATTGAAGCCTTTCTTGGAATTCCCTTCCTAGGTGGTCTTATCATTCTAGGCTCTGGATGGGCACCGCTTCAATTTATGTTTGTGCTTCATTTGGTTACATTGATTATATGTGTCGTGCAAAAAGAAAGGTTCCACGGTAGTGTTCTAGGACTTATCACATCTGTTGTTGGTTTCGTACCGATTCTCGGCATGATCATGCATATCGTGACTGCTCTTGTGTTGTTTGTTGATGCTGCAAGAGGTGGGCGTAAGAAGAACGAACACATAATTGATGTGGAATAAACGTAATAAGAATGATGTTGATGAACCTCAAACATGAAAGGTGTTTGAGGTTTTTATATGTGCAGGGTATTCTTGATGAAAGAGCGACTGTGAGGAGATCGAATAGCGGGGGTGGCCAATAAAAGTGAAAAGTCATCTTGTATTTGTTTATGGTACTTTACGAAAAGGTGAGAAATATGCCTATTATTTGAATAAAGCGGAGTGTTTGGGCGAAAATTGTACGATTGAAGGAACTTTGTATGATACAGGAGGGGGCTACCCGGCGTTATTATGCGAAAATAGTAAAATCCCTGTGAAAGGTGAGCTTTATAAAATTACGGCAGACCAGTTAAAAGAACTCGATAAGCTGGAAGAGTACGAAGAAGATGGTACTCATAATTTGTATGAACGCATCACCGTTAAAGTAACAACGGAAGACGGAGAAAAAGATGCTATTGTTTATGTAATGACTTCAAAAAGAGACCATTTTAAAAGAATAAAAAGTAATGACTGGATCAACCTTCAAAAATAATCAAAAAAGAGGTTCCCCCACTTTAATGGGAACCTCTTTCCATATAAAAGGAACAGCTTATTTATTTAATCATCTTGGTGCTGATGGATTCAACAGCGGATTCAACGTCTGAAAATTTCTCTAGAGAGTTCGTCTCAATTTGAATAACCTCATAAGTATTCTCACTCTTGGAGTACTTTACAGAAAAAACGGCATTGTTATTTGAACTAAATGTATGTGTAATATCAGATTCGATATATTGTTTGTTCTGCAAGTTTATTAGTATGGCTTTCACATCTTGTTGGTTCATATGATACATCGGCCCCTTTCTATTTGGGGGATTACCTAAGAACCCAAATAATAAAATATTTACCTTAATTAACTTTTATATTATCATAATAAATTTGGAAAGTACAGGTAACACAAGGCGATTTTAGACCATTTACTGAGTTTTTATCGTCAGATTTGCCTCTATTTCGACATTACCTTTCAAAGCTCTTGAAATCATACACGAATTTTCAGCCTTTATGGCGAGTTTGTGCAGAAGTGCCGAAATGTTTTTTAGCTGTTCTTGTTTGATTATGACAGTTGGGCGATGGATGATTTTTTTATAAGTGATAACACCATTCGTAACATCAACAATTCCTTCTGATTCCATGGTTAAATCTATGTTATTCACGTTGCTTCGCTCCATCATAGCAGCCAACGTAATGATATAGCATGTTGCAGCTGCTCCAAGGAGCATTTCGTCTGGGTTTGTTCCGATTCCAGGTCCGTCCATCTCTGGCGGAATTGAAACCATTGTTTTAAGATTTTTCATGGCAATCGATCCGGTGTCGTTGCGACCACCAGGCCAGTGTGCTTTTAAATGAAATACATGTTGAGCCATCTCATATCCCCCTCTTTTAACTTACCTATAGTGTAAAGGATAGGGAGGAGAACGTCACATTTCTTGTTTAAAGGGAAATACTTGTCGAGATATGTACAGAACGTAGATCTAATAAATAAAATGGATTTAGAAATAGGAATAAAATAGAGCAAACACCTGAACAGAAAAACTTAAAATCAGGAAGGGAAATAAATTGTTGGGGGTCAGTCCCTCATGTATACTTAAGTTTATTAAGCATAATTTAGGAGATGGCAAGAATGGTACATAAGGAAAGTAATATAAAATTAGTTGTGGCTGGTTTATTACTCGGTATCTTAATGGCTGCCATGGACAATACGATCGTTGCGACAGCTATGGGAACGATTGTTGCAGACCTTGGAGGCTTTGATAAATTTGTTTGGGTGACAGGAGCTTATATGGTTGCGGTTATGGCAGGGATGCCGATCTACGGCAAGCTCTCAGATATGTATGGAAGAAAACGGTTCTTTATCTTCGGTCTAATCCTATTCCTCGTAGGATCCATGCTTTGCGGACTCGCACAAAGTATGGAGCAGCTTATCGCATTCCGTGCGATTCAGGGTATAGGCGGCGGGGCATTGATGCCGATCGCGTTCACGATTGTTTTTGACATCTTTCCTCCTGAAAAAAGAGGGAAGATGACAGGGCTTCTCGGAGCTGTTTTTGGTACTTCAAGTGTTCTTGGTCCTTTATTAGGTGCATTCATTACAGACGCAATCAGCTGGCATTGGGTATTTTATATTAATGTGCCAATTGGTGCAGCATCCCTTTATCTCATCTACCGTTATTACAGTGAAACACTGGAACACCGTGAGCAAAAAATTGACTGGTGGGGTGCGATTACGCTGGTTGCGGCCGTTGTTAGTCTTATGATTGCCCTTGAACTCGGCGGGAAGACCTACCCATGGGACTCTACCCCGATCGTCGCTTTGTTCACGACCTTTACTGTCTTTTTCATAGTGTTCTTTGTAGTGGAGCAAAAAGCGGCCGAGCCGATCATCTCTTTTTGGATGTTTAAACGCCGTCTATTTGCCACTTCTCAAATTTTAGGTTTCTTATATGGCGGAACATTTATCATATTGGCGGTATTTATCCCCATCTTTGTTCAGGCTGTTTATGGCGGTTCCGCAACAAGTGCGGGCATGATTTTAACGCCTATGATGCTTGGTTCTGTAGCAGGAAGTATGGTTGGAGGTATCTTTCAGACCAAAACAACCTTCCGAAATCTGATGATCGTTTCTGTTATTACGTATTTCATCGGAATGTATTTGCTTAGTGGTATCACTCCAGATACGACAAGACTAACGCTTACCTTGTTTATGATCCTAGTGGGCTTTGGAATGGGCTTTTCGTTTTCCTTACTGCCAACCGCAACGATCAATGGTATGGAATTCCGTTATCGCGGATCAGCCAACTCAACGAACGCCTTTCTTCGTTCTTTAGGGATGACGATCGGTGTAACGATTTTTGGCGCACTGCAAAACCGGATTTTTTATGACAGATTAAGCGAGAACCTTCAAGGAAAAGGGGAAGCAGCCAAAGGTGCTTTCACCAACATAGACCCTCAAAAGGTATTCCAGCCGGAAGAAAGAGCGAAAATACCTAATGAGATTCTTGAAAGCATTACAGCTTCGGTATCAGATTCGATCAGTACTGTTTTCATGTATGCCCTCATTCCAATTGGGATCTCTGCTGTTGTTGTTTTTATGATGGGAAATGAGCGAGTCATATCCTCTGAAAAAGTAGAAGGTAAAGCTGAATAGTTACAAAAAAGCCGCTTGCACGAATGCAAGTGGCTTTTTTTATAAGATGACAAGGGCTTAAGCAGAACGTGTATGTTGTTTTTCCTTTTTTGGGAAGAGGGTGTAGGACATAGAAATAATGAAATCAATGGCTAGAATAAGAGCCCAAACACGGGTAATCTTATTGGCCGTATCATTGTTATAAAAAAGGTTGGATTCTTCCTGATCATACCATTCCTCAAACATAGTATCGAGCGAAGTAGAGGAGACCGCATCAGATAAACCAAACAAGAAATAGAACAATACTTGAACCGCTGAAAAGAGGAGTATGTGTCCCAAAAAATTCTTTCTTTCCTGTTTGGCATGTTCTTTTCCATAAAGCGGTTTAATGGTCTCGACTTCAGGTTCTGGCAGTCCACGCCACTTAGCGACTTTTCGCTGGATAAAATGGTCGAGTTTTTTAAAATCGCTCTTACCAAAAAGAAGTGCGTATACGAGTGCAATTGTGATGATTGTTTGATATGTCGCAAACTCACCCGTTCTCAAATAATCAAAATATCCCATAGTGGCAATCCATAGGTCGTTTAAAATAAATAGTACAAAAAAGACGGTGCTTAATTTTTTTAGATTGAACCAGTATCTGACGATCAAGAAAGAAAGGGTTGATACCCAAAAAATGACCTCCGCTATGATAAGAAAAGTCCACTTATGATCTAAAATAAATTCCAATTGAAGTTACTCCTTTCTAATTGGGTATTATTTTCCAATTATTAGATTAACATTAATAATTAATGAAGTCTCCCAACAAAGGCCCCATTTTTTATTATATATAATTTTATATTCCTTTTTATGGTAAAATGTAAGGGATAAAAAGAAAGAGGGGAACTTATGGACTCAGATTTTCGTGCTGAACTTCGCAGGATTCGAATTACGCTAATCGTGATCGCCATTATTATGGTAATGATGCCTTTTGGGAACAAAGTGACCGTTGACCACAACCTTAACGATATGTCAAACCAGGCTGAATTCCATAAAAACCTTGTTCCGCTTGGAAATGGATATTTTGGGTTACTTACCGGTGATATGGAGCTGATGGATGACAATCAGATGAAAATCTTTTTCTATGACGAAAAACAAAATAAGATGGTACTCAAGAGAGAAGTCGATCTGGATACTGTAGAATTGGCTGAAGAATAACAAAAGAGCTTGAGAAAAATTTCTCAAGCTCTTTCTTGTTAGAAATAAAGTACAATAAATAATCCAGCTACCAGACAATACAATGCAAAATAACCAAGGTTGCCGCGCTTCATAATCCCCATAAACCATTTCAATGAATAATAGGAGAAGATAAGAGACGCCAAAAATGCACCGGTGTATGGCAACACCATTTCATTAAAATTAGAGGATTCAGCAATGTCACCAATAGACATCAAAAAGGTTCCTGCGCTTACTGGAATATATAAAAAGAACGAAAATCGAAGAGCTGTATCCTGTTTCATACCGAGTGCCATACAAGCTACAATCGTGGCACCTGAACGGCTGATACCTGGAATAAGCGCAACAGCTTGTGCGAAACCAACGATGACAGCATCTTTTACAGTGAGACTTTTGTCTCCTTTATATCCCTTTAGATTTCTGATCAAGTACAAAGCAACGGCCGTCGCAAGTAGTGAAAACCCTACTTGCTGAATACCTTTTAGATGTCCTCCAATAAAATCCTCGAAAAGAATGCCGAGTACAGCGACCGGTATCGTCGCAAGGACCAGATAAACAGAGAACATAAAATCAGATTTATACTCTGGTTTACGAGTGGATAAATAACTAACAGCATTCTTAATTAGTTCGTACAGATCTTTTTTGTAAACAAGTATTACGGCTAGAAGAGAAGCGGTATTAACAAGTATCTCAAAGTTTAAATCCTTTACTTCAATACCCATAAAGTATTGAACGATTACAAGGTGTCCGCTTGAAGAAACGGGGATAGGTTCTGTGAATCCTTGAACCATGCCGAAAAAGATGTAAATCAATAATTCTTTTAAATCCATTTGTAAGTTCACCTTTCACTCATAGAAATTATCGTAAATATATCATTTCGGATAAAGAAATGAAAATTCGGGGTCGGAAAACAGGTCTGTAATATTTCAACTAAAAATTTGGAAAATCGTTTTCTCAGTCTCTTCTTGTAATTTGTGATATACTTTTCTAAATAAATAAAATTTATAAACCCTAGGAGGTGACAACTTATATTCCAGCAGTATTGGGGTATAAGGAGTCTTTTTGGACAGTTTGACCTTATTGAAGTTATTTGCAGTAGCCATTTTAATTCTACTAACCGCTTTTTTCGTAGCAGCAGAGTTTGCGATCGTAAAGATTCGGAAATCACGAATCGATCAACTAGCAGAAGAAGGAAACAAACGTGCGATTTCCGCCCAAAAGGTTATCGAAAACCTGGATGGATCATTATCTGCATGTCAGCTAGGGATTACAATCACAGCTTTAGGACTTGGTTGGCTGGGAGAACCAACCGTAGAAGCTATTCTAGGTCCGGTATTTAAAAGCATGGAATTAAGTGCGGCAGTTGTTCATACGCTGTCATTTGCTATTGCCTTTTCATCTATTACTTTTCTGCATGTGGTTCTTGGTGAACTTGCACCAAAAACGATAGCGATTCAAAAGGCTGAATCGATCAGCTTGATGCTATCACCAGCATTGATTAGTTTTTATAGAGTCATGTACCCATTTATTTGGTTCTTAAATGGAAGTGCACAGCTTCTAGTAAGATTGCTTGGCTTGAAGCCTGCTTCAGAACACGACATGGCGCATACAGAAGAAGAACTCCGTTTAATCTTAAGTGAGAGTTACAAAAGTGGGGAGATCAACAAGTCAGAATTCAGCTATGTAGAAAAAGTATTTGAATTTGATGATAGAACTGCAAAAGAGATCATGGTCCCTCGTACAGAAATGGTATGTATGTATTTGGATAATACTATGCAGGAAAATATTAATATCATTGCTGAAGAAAAATATACACGTTACCCCGTAGTGGGAGAAGATAAAGATCATGTGCTTGGTATGGTGAATGCGAAAGAAATATTCTTTGATCTGATCAAAGGTAAGGAATTTCCTCTGGAACACTATATTCGGCCTACACTGAGCGTTTTTGAAAATACACCTATTAAAGAAACCTTATTAAAGCTTCAGAAAAAAGGATTTCATATGGCTGTGCTTGTTGATGAGTATGGAGGAACAGCAGGTATCGTAACCATTGAAGATATTTTAGAAGAACTTGTTGGTGAAATTCGAGACGAATTTGACGAAGATGAGTCTCCTATGATCCAAGCGATCAGTCCGAACGTTAAACATTTTGATGGCAAGGTTCTTATATCAGAAGTGAATGATATTTACGGACTCGATATAGATGATAGTGAACTGGACACAATCGGTGGATGGGTATTGTCACAAAACTCTGAGATCCAAGAACAGCAAGTCATCATCTATGAGGGTTATGATTTTAAAGTAATCGAACTTGATGGCCATCAAGTTAAGAAAATAGAAGTTTCTAAAAGGGAAGTTCACGAAGAAAGTGATGCATCGATAATGGATGCTGAGCAAACTCTCCTTGAAAAAGAAGCGTGATCCTATTAGACCAGTCAGAAAATGGCTGGTCTTTTTGTTTTATAAATTTCAGAGACGGGTACGAATGTATAAAGGAGGAGATATCATGAAATCAATTACTGTCGAGCTTGAATATGATGAAAGTGTAGTACATGAAGGACGTGAAGTTGAGTCAAAACTTAACGAACAGCTACAAGGAACGGGTTTCCAAGTTGTATCGGTTGAACATAATTCTTCTAACAAAGAACGTCAGGACCCGCCGATTAAAGAAGATCGAGACGCATCTGGTGCTGGTGGACAAACAACACCGCCATATGAAAAGGCACCGAATGAGAATTAATAAGACGGTCAAGCTGCCGTCTTTTTTCTTTTGTCGAAATAAAAACAATATAACACTACTAATTTCCCAGGAAATCGACTATAATTGACAGAATATATTGACAAATATACTAACTGACTCTATTATTAAATTAATTAAACACATACGAACACTAGCCATTTAACTTGAAAAATTGAAAAGGGGTGGAAGAAGATGAAAAGTTCCCCGCGGTATCGTTTTTTTCGAGTGATTTTAGGAGGTGACGTAGTAGATATCGATATTTTTCAATTTCCCCATAAAACAACCGTCGTGTTCAGCATGCTCTTTTATAAACAAGAACACACCCTCATGGTTTCTAAAACAAGTCCAGACCGTGGTACCGCATTACGAAATGCAAACTTTTCCTTTCTTCAGAGTAAAGCCCAGCTTGAAAAGAAATTTAAAACTCCACCTATACTCAACTAACCTTCCACTACCTATTTTTAAGTGAATTCAATATAAAAGTTGTTCATAAAAAAATACTTTGTATATAAAAGAAAATGTGTTTATAATTTAGATTAAAAAAATGTCTCTTGGAAAAGGCGTTTTTTTGATGGAGGGTAATATGAAGGTTCCAGATGGTCATTCAGCAGCAGATAAACTTGTTAGCCATATTATTAGATATGCAAAGAAATTGGAGCACTCTGAGACCCCTTTTCTCATTCAGAAAGACCGTAAGTGGATTTATGTAAATCTCGCAGCAAGAAAGATTTTAGAAGCAGAAGAAGATATCATCGGTAAACCAATCTGGGACAACCTCCCGCCGAACATACATGGTTTAGTCGAAGAAAGAATTCAGTCTTGTAAAAGTGGCGTTTCACCGATGCCTGTCGAACAGACATGGATCACCCAAAAAGGAAACCGTATTAATTTAGAAGTGATTGGATTACCGCTCATGTTTTTTTCATCAGATGCAACACAGATTATTATCAAGGATATCACGAAACAAAAAATGGAGAAAAAAGAAACGTTAGAACATTTGAATCTCATTACAGAGAATATGATAGATATCATAGGCCTTGTTAATGATAAAGGTATATTAACGTATCTGACTCCTTCTTATGAATGGATTACTGGCCACTCACATACAGATGCGATTGGGACTTCTCCGTTTAGTTTAGTACATGATGAAGACCGTTCATTTGTAATGGATGAGTTTATGAGAATGATTACCGAGCAAATCCCTTTATCTGTAGAATACCGCTACACGAAAAAGGACGGCTCATATATTTGGCTCGAATCACAAGGGATGCCAATTCAAAAGGAAAACTCTAGCCGTTATGCCGCTGTAGCTACTAGGGATATTACGAAGCGGAAAGAAGCAGAATTCGCTTTGAAAAAAAGTGAACATACTCACCGCATCATTCTTGAACATAGTAACGATTTAATCTGCGTGGTTGATTTGGAAGGGAAGTACTTGTTTGTATCCCGTTCGTATAAAGACATAATAGGTATCGACCCTCAAACCTTACTGGGGCAAGATGCCTTCAAGTTTATTCATAGGGAAGATCACGCGTCTGTTCAAAAGTATATTGAGCTTCTTGCTGCTTCAGAGGACCCAGAGCCGGTTGAATATCGAAAAATACATGTGTCTGGAAAAGAAGTTCTTCTTGAAGGTAAAGGAATGCCAATGTTATCTGGAGACGGAAAAGTGGATGGTCTTGTATTCATTTCCAGAGACATCACGGAAAAGAAAAAGGCGGAAGAATTTATAAACAATAGCGAAAAACTGGCTGTGTTAGGTGAGCTTGCAGCAGGTGTAGCCCACGAGATCCGCAATCCGCTTACTTCTATTAAAGGGTTGTTCTCTTTATTAAAACAAAATGAGATGGATAAGGAAAAACAGCATTTTTATTATGAAGTCATTTATGAGGAACTGAACAGAATAGAGCATATCGTTAATGAGTTTATGGCACTGGCAAAACCAGATGCTCTTCAAATCGAGAAAGAAGTCAATCTAGTCCAGCTCCTTCAGGATACGGTTATGCTTCTAGCAACGGAAGCTAATCTAAATAATGTGGAGATCCGCCTTTTGTTCAAAGAGAAGAAATTGTTTGTTACGTGTGAAAAGAATCAAATGAAGCAAGTTTTCATAAACATTATTAAAAACGCGATCGAAGCTATGAGCAATGGGGGAGTCTTAACGATTGGTATCGAAGAGGAGATGGGTGAAACAGTAAAACTGATCTTTGCTGATACGGGAGTCGGTATACCAGAGGATCGCCTGAAAACAATTGGGGTTCCGTTCTTTACAAATAAAGAAAAGGGAATCGGTCTTGGTCTTACGGTTAGTAATAAGATTATTACTGATCATAATGGCAGTCTAAAAGTAGAAAGCATTCCTGGACAAGGTACGACTGTAGCCGTCACGTTAAAAAATGTAAAGGATAACAAGCGGGTGTGATCATAATGATTACACCCGCTTTACTTTTCTAACCTTACCCAAGTACTGCGAGTCTGTTCATTGCCCATTTCCTCTAGTTTACTCATTACATCTTGAAGTTCCATCACAATCACACCCAATCCATTCTATTTATTATTTTAAAAGTCTTCCACATTATGTTACGATTTTCCTGTTCAAAGAATCTTTGAAACGGTATCATTTTTTGTCTATAGTAGGGGGTCTATATGAACAACAATATAAAGATGGTTGTCGTGCTCTTGTTTTTATCCATAGCCATGCTTGCTGGATGTTCTGAAAAGAAAGACAAAGCTCTAGAAAAAGAGATAAATAAGAAAACAGAAAAAACACAAGAAAAGATACAACCAGAAAAAGTACCTAAAGCACCAAGAGAGCTGGAAGATATGATTAAACAAAAACCAGGTGTCTTGATTGAAAAATACATGGATCCCAAGCTGGAAGGATTATATGGCTGGGCTGGCTATGACTATATTAATTACTACAGAGATGAGTTTAAACCCATTGCCGAAAAAGAGATCAAGAGTTACTTTCAAAAAAATAAAGATCTATCTAGCCAGGAAATCTATGATTATTTAGTCTATCAATTGGGTTCTGGACAGTACGCCTCTTATTATGAGCAATTGTTGTCATATGGACACGGCTACGAAATGCCTGAGCTCCCAACCAGTCCGGAAGAGATTGAAGAAGAAAAGAAACATAAGAAACCAAATGTGGTCATTCTAGTAGATGCGAGCGGAAGTATGAAGGCGGAAGTGGATGGCGGGGTGAAAATGGACCTTGCCAAAGAAACGATCAAAAAGTTCACGAGTGATCTTCCTGACGATACAAATGTTTCCCTATTTGCTTATGGTCATCAAGGATCTGGTGATGACTCAGACAAAGCGAGATCATGTGAGGGGATTGAGGAAGTCTATCCGTTAACTAGTTATGAAGAAGCAGCGTTTGATGAATCGCTGGAGTCTTTTGATGCGAGTGGTTGGACACCTCTTGCAGGGGCTATAAATAAAGCGAATGACTTGTTAAGTCAGTTTCCTGAAAGTGAGTACGAAAATATCGTATACATCGTAAGTGATGGGATGGAAACATGCGGTGGCGATCCAGTAGCTGCAGCGAAAAAGCTTACAGATAAGAACATTGAAGCGAAGTTGAACATTATCGGTTTTGATGTAGATGATAAGGGGCAGCAGCAATTAATGAAAGTAGCGAACGCGGGTAAAGGAAAATACGCTTCTGTCCGTGATCAAGCCTCTCTCGAAGAGCAAGTTCTGAAAAAATGGCGCCCCTCGATTGGGGAACTTGTTTGGACACAAGGTGTAAGCGCACAGGATTACATTGATGCGCAGAAGCGGATGAGTGATATCTATAATCCGTTATTTCATATCTCGACCAACGAAGGAAACCGTATAAGGAATGCTGTATATTATCTTCAGCAGAATAACCTCATTCCAAGGGATAAAGGGAATGAAGTGATCGAACAAGCAGAGGCCAGCACAAATTTAAGAAATGAACATTTTAAAAAAATAAAAGAAGAAAAAATGGATGAAGCCGAACGTTTACAACAAGAGATTGACAGCAAAGTTGAGGCGTGGAAGCAGCAATGGCGCGATGAAATCAGCGAAAAATAAGGAAGAACCGAATCTCTTTTGAGATTCGGTTCTTTTTTTGCTGAATTTATGAATGTGATAAACTTCATCCTAGTATTTTTAATGATGTTGAGCGAAAAATTAAGATTCTGAGCGAAACGGCATGCCGTTTGAGCGAAGATCAGCAGTTTTGAGCGTACGATGAGTTTTATGAGCGAAGATTAAACGTTTTGAGCGAACGTGTAATAAATATAAGAACACGTACCGTGAAACCAAAAAAGGCCGGCTACCTTTAAGGGTGAGCCGACCATCTTATTATTCTTTATCTTTCATCGCGGCTTTTAAAGCATCAGCTAAACTGTTGCCAAAACCTTCGTCTTCTTTTTTGTTGTTGGCACTGTATTTTTTCAAGAGCTGCCGTTCTTCGCGTTTTGATACTTTCTTTTTGCGTTCATCCGCTTTTTCAACGACATTACAAGGCTTACATTGGAAGTACGTACCGGCTTTTCCGTTATGCATCTCCATCTTTTTCTTACACTGTGGACAGCGTCGGTTAGAAAGCTTCGGATCTTTACGGCGGCGATAAGAACATTCGCGGTCCGAACATACGAGTACCTTACCGTCACGTCCTTTTACTTCTTTTAAAAGCTTGCCGCATTCCGGACACTTTGAACCTGTTAAGTTATGAGCGCGGTATTCTTGTGAACTTGTTTTAATCTCCATTACGAGCTGCTTCGTCTGTTTACGAATATTTTCAAGAAACTCTTTCGGGTTGCCTTTTCCACGTGCAATGGATTCGAGTTCTTGTTCCCACTTAGCCGTCAACTCAGGTGATTTTAATTCATCATTCACAAGTTCAATGAGTTGTTTTCCTTTTGGAGTAGGAATCAGCTTATTGTTTTTACGATCCAACACCTCAGAACCTAGCAATCGTTCAATAATATCCGCACGTGTAGCTGGCGTCCCCAGGCTGTATTTCTCCATACGGGATAAAAGATCGGCTTCCGTAAAGCGTGCTGGCGGTTCGGTTAGTTTCTTCTCTAGGTTTACATCTTTTACAGAGAGTGTCTGGCCTTCTTTTAAACGAGCTAGATCTTGTGGTGCTTCTGCCTCTTTTCCTGATAAAACTTTAAATCCTGCATCCAATACCAATGTTTCTCTTGCCATGAATGATTCTCCAGCCACTTTTAATGTAGCCGTTAATGTTTCAGACTTATAAGCCGGGTAAAAGAGGGCAAGGAATCGGCGTGCGATCAGATCGTATAATTTCCGTTCATCATTATCAAGGTCACCAAGGTGCAGCGGTTCATCTGTCGGAATGATCGCATGGTGATCTGTAACTTTTGCATCGTTAAAGACTTTTTTCGCCACTACTTTCCCTTTGTGTTTTAAAAGAGGCTGAACTTCATCACGATATCCGCCTGACATTCCTTGAAGCCGGTCGTACATTGTATTTTCCATATCTTTCGTTAAATAGCGCGAGTCTGTTCGTGGATACGTAACTAGCTTATATTGCTCGTAAAGTTTCTGCAGAACGGAAGAAGTCTTCTTTGCCGAGAAACCAAATCGGCGGTTCGCGTCTCGTTGCAGCTCCGTCAGATCATACGGCATCGGATGTGATTCTGTTTTTTCTTTCTTTTGCAAAGACTCGACGGTTGCTGTTTGCCCCTTCACTTTGTTTGTGATTTCTTCAGCTCTTTTCTTATCGAATAAACGTTTTTCTCCGTTTCGCTCCCAAGATGCTTTTAATAAGCCGATGGTTGCATCGATTGTCCAATAATCTTTCGGCACAAACGAATTAATTTCTTGTTCACGTTCTAATATCATCGCAAGGGTCGGTGTTTGAACACGTCCTGCTGAAAGAGGATCATTATATTTTGTCGTCAGTGCACGTGTTACGTTGAGTCCGATCAGCCAATCCGCTTCAGATCGGCAGACAGCTGATTGATACAAGTTATCGTATTGCTTAGCAGGTTTTAGATGGTTAAAACCATCACGAATGGCTTTATCTGTCTGTGAAGAGATCCAAAGACGCTTCACAGGCTTCTGCCATCGAATCTTTTCCATGATCCAGCGTGCGACAAGTTCACCTTCACGTCCGGCATCTGTTGCGATAACAAGCTCATTTAAATCTTTTCTTTTCGCAAGCTGTTCAATGGCCCGGAACTGATGGCTGACCTGGCGGATAATCTTCAATCCCATGTGTTTCGGAATAATTGGCAAATCTTCGAGTCGCCATTGTTTGTATTGTTTATCATAGTCTTCTGGCATCTTTAACTCTACCAAGTGTCCGAGTGCCCACGTTACAATGTGTTTCGGCCCTTCGATATAGCTTTTATTTTGTTGCTTGCAGCCGAGTACACGGGCGAGATCACGTGCAACACTTGGCTTTTCAGCAAGAATTAGTTGTTTCATAACGTACCCCTTTCTAACATCTCTTTAGTCATTATAACAGAGTGTAAAAAGAGGAAAGAAATGAGCAAAATTTTTACGCTACTTTTTCAAAATACTGGTATACTAAAACAATAATATTTCACTTGATTGAGTACTGAGGTTGGATCACTGTTTCGGTGGGGCTGAGAGGGGTAAGAACGCAATGTGGAGAAACCGGAATTTTTTAATCTTGATGTTTGGTCTAGCTGTATCAAGTACAGGATTATGGGTCGGAATTATCGGCAATCTTGAATTTTTACAGATGAATGTAGAGTCTTCGTTTTTACAAGCACTCATTATTTTAGCAGGATTTCTTGTGGGAATCTTCCTTGCTCCAATGGCGGGAAGGATAATCGACCGCAGCATTAAAAAGAAGATCCTCATCTATGCGGGTTTTGCGAGGTGTGCCGCAATCTTCTTTATGTACCTAGCGATCGCTTATAACAATGTTTGGTGGATGGTTGTGTATATGCTTGTGATCGGAATATCAGGTACGTTTTCGCAGCCTGCGATGCAGACGTTGCTTCCTTTAATCGTAAAAAAAGAAGAGCTATTAGATGCGAATGGCGTAAACATGAATATTTTCACGGCTTCCAGAATCGTAGGAACCGCACTCGGCGGAGTTATGCTCGTTGGGATGTCTTTGTTTTCCTTATACACGGTAACGCTAGCATCCTACGTGATCCTTTTAATTTTAACGTTTTTTCTGAATGTAGAGGAGAAGCCAAAAGAAACGAATAAGAAAGGACGTAGGGAAAACTTCTTTAGAACGCTTGGCGAATTGTATCCAATCGTAAAGAAGCAGCCAAAAGTGGTTTATGGAATCTTTTTATTGCTTCCAGCTTATTTGTTTTTATCAGGATTCAATCTCATGGTTATCGAGATCAGTGACTTGCAGGACAATCCAGGGATAAAAGGGATTCTATATACGACAGAAGGAGTCTGTGTATTCATTGGAACGTTCTTGTCTAAAAGGTTCTTCCGTGATAATCCGAAGCTTTCCTATATGTTTGCGATAACGTTTATCATCGCGACAGCACATACATCCTTGTATTTAGCGGATCACCCGGTCATGTCGGTTCTTTCATTCGGACTGTTCGGCCTTGCAGCGGGAACGCTTTTCCCGGTAGTAACAACAATCTTCCAAACGGATGTACCATCTGAGTATCATGGAAGGTTCTTCTCGATTAAAGGGATGGTCGATAATATTATCTTCCAAGCATTGATGCTTTTAACAGGACTGTTCCTGGACACGATCGGCTTCTTCCATATGGTGATCGGTTTTGGAATCACATCCTTCATTATCGCAATCGTCATTCTGTTTCAATACAAGACTAAAGAGAACCGTAAAAAATCGAGACCTGTAGCTGTTACGAAATAAAAATGATTTAAAATATTGATTCCTTCAAGAGAGTGCCTTTGTACCACTCTCTTTTTGTTTGGAGATAAATCAGACCATAACAGCAAGATTGAGGACGATTTTCCATTTGGGAATTGATAAAATAAAGAAAAAAAGCAGGGATGGAGGGATGAGGTATGACGCTTGTGAAAATGTCTTTTGAAGAAATGTGGAATAAGATCATGGAATGTGACAGGTCTTATGATGGATTGTTCTATACGGCTGTTAAAACAACCAAGATCTTTTGCCGGCCATCCTGTCGATCGCGTAAACCCAAAAAGGTCAATGTAACATTTTATGAGACGATATCTGAATGCATCGAGGCAGGTTATAGAGCATGCAAGAGATGCCAGCCTGAAATTGAACACTGCCCACAGATTGATCTCGTAAGGAAAGCGACTGGATACATGGTGAACCATCTTAACGAAAAGGTTGTTCTACAAGATATTGCTGGCCATGTCGGAGTCAGTCCGTTTTATCTGGAACGGCTATTTAAAGAAGAGATGAAAGAAACACCGCGTGAATATTTAGAGAAAATCCGCATCCATAAAGCAGCTTTTCTTCTGAAGCATTCAACAAGAACAAACTTAGAGATTTGTTATGAGGTTGGATTTGGAAGTCCGTCTAATTTTTATAAAGCTTTTCGCAGAGTGGAAGATTGTTCGCCAAGCGATTACCGGAAATCTTTTAGAGTTAAGGAGTCATAGGATGCAGTGGAGCGATCATGGCCAATATCTTAACATACGGCTTCCAGAGGCGTTCAACTTTAACGAATGTCTCGAGCTTTTGCACACTATTCAGGACAAACGCCTATTGAAGCTGGTTAGAATGAATGAGGAAGAGTTCCTTCTGAAGATTTGTAGTGATGATAATAGTCTCATAGTGGAGTTTTGTCTTGGAGAACCAACTTATGCCGTAAAGCAGCAAGTGGTCCAGTATATGTCTGAATGGTTTGACCTTGAGCGAGACCTTTTTAGGCTTTTATCAGATGGCGAATAGGGATGGGGTTTTACAGACAATCGCTAAAAAATATTACGGTTTACGCATGATCGGCATTCCTGACTTATTTGAGGCGGTTACGTGGGCGATTATGGGTCAGCAGATCAATCTGAAGTTTGCTTACACCTTAAAAAAACACTTTATCGAACACTTTGGAGTAAAACGGGAATATGAGAACACAACATACTGGCTTTATCCCACACCTGAAAAAATTGCAAATCTTCATATAGATGATTTAAGAAAACTTCCATTTACAAGTCGCAAATCGGATTCTGTGATGGGTGCAGCAAAAGAAATAACATCAGGAAGATTAACAAAAAGGATACTGTTCGATACCCAAAATCCACAGAAACAACATGAGACCCTTTTAACATTAAAAGGAGTTGGAGCATGGACGGCAGACTACGTTATGATGAAGTGCCTGTTAGAACCAACTGCTTTTCCTGTTGCTGATGTTGGCCTGCATAATGAACTAAAGAAACAGATGAATGTAGAAATCAAAGAAATGGAGCGGCTGGGAAGCGTATGCTACGTTCTATCTTTGGAGGTCGTTGTATGAATCAGGCTTTTAAGCTAGACTATCAATCTCCAATCGGAGTCATTGAGATCATAAGCAGCGAAGAACGAATACAATCTATTATGTTTGTTGATAGAAACGTTATGGAACATCAGCCTGACATTCCAAAGCTTTTAAGAGATTGCTATAACCAGCTCGACGAATATTTTAAAGGGGAGCGGCAACAATTCATACTTCCTTATGAACAGAAAGGAACTTTATTTCAACAATCTGTCTGGAATGAGCTTATTAAAATTCCGTTTGCAGAGACGGTGTCATACCGTGACATCGCCTGCTCCCTTCAAAATGAGAAAGCGATCAGAGCAGTCGGCAGTGCAAACGGAAAAAATAGATTAAGTATTATCATACCTTGTCATAGAATTATAGGCTCCAATGGAACATTAACCGGATACGCAGGTGGACTTTGGAGAAAAGAATGGTTATTGAATCATGAAAAGGAACTCAAAAAATTATTATAATATAACTTTTAAGTATAATTAAAGATTATTTAAAATAATACGATAATTCAGTCTTATAAAGGCTTTAAGGGTTGTTTTATCATATTTAAAGAATATTATAATATTTTAATTTACAATATTAAGAAAAAGGTTTAGAATGAGAAAGTTCCAAAAAGTAGAAAAAGATAACGGGGGCATTCTCAATGAAAAAATTCTTAGCACTAACAGCAGCTGCCATTCTTGCGCTTAGCGTAGGCTGCGGCAAGGAAGAAAAGCCGAAAGAAGAAGGAAAACCTGCGGCAGCTACAGAAAAAAAGGAAGATGATAATACACAGAAGATCACCCTTCTTAACTTTGAAGGAGAACTGATCGGACAGCTTAGAGAGTATCATGCACCATTCAATGCATATGCTGCAGGTGCAGCCAAAGAAGGCGAAGAAGCACCTCCTAAAGAAGAGCTAGATAAGCTTAAAGCTGATGCGAAAGCAGCTGGAGAAAAAGCAGTATCTGAGATTCCGTCAGTTGAAGTTCCTTCTGACCTATCAGAAGATCACCAAACAAAGATTAAAGCTGCTTTAGAAGAGCTGAAGAAGTCCTATGAAGCAAAAGTTGCCGGCTTAGAAGATGAAGCAAAAGCAACAGAAGCTAATAAGTTGTTTACAGCTTTTGAAGAGAAATTAAACACAATCCATGAAGATCTAAAATTAATTCCTGGAAAGTTCATCAACGAACTTCAATAATAGAAGTAACTAAACTGCTGTCTCACTTGAGGCAGCAGTTTTTTTATGTATCGATAAGTTTATATTAAATAAATCTGCTAACTTTTGATAAGGTCTCATAGGAAATATAAGAAAAGAAGAGAAATAGAGTAAGAGGTGATGAACTGTAAAGGAGCTGTGTAATATGAGTCTTGCGAAAACAGATGTTGCTACTGAATACTTGCGTTCTATAAAAAAACGTTTTCTAGATGCAAAAGACTATGCAGAAAGGACGTTTGATCAGCTTTCGGAAGAACAATTATTTTGGTATCCAAATGAAGATTCCAACAGTGTTGCTATAATCGTTAAGCACATAAGCGGTAATATGATCTCCAGATGGACAGACATGTTTAACACGGATGGAGAAAAACCAGATCGAAACCGTGATGGTGAGTTCGAAAACACGATGTCTAACCGAGAAGAAATGAAAGCAGTGTGGGACAAAGGATGGGGAGTATTCTTTGATACACTAGACGGTTTGAAAGAAGAAGATCTCCTTCGGACCATCTATATCCGTAATGAGCCTCACTCTGTAATGGATGCCATCAACAACCAGATGTATCACTATTCGAATCACATCGGCCAAATTATTTATATTGCAAAAATGCTTAAGTCAGAAGAATGGAAAACATTAACGATTCCTAGAAAAAAATAATCTGTTTTTGCTAAAGGAGATATTAAAATGAAAAACGCACTATTAGTCATCGATGCACAGCAGGAACTAATCGATGGGAATAAAGAAGAACAAGCTGTTTTCAACAAAGAAACTCTATTGAAAAATATTAACGTAGTAATCGAACAAGGCCTGGAAGCAGGAGCGGAAAGTTTATTTGTAAGAGATCTAGATGTTGCTGAGGGTAAAGGCGGAGGCTTTGAAGTTCATTCAGAGATTCATGTACCTGAAGGCGCAGCATTTTTTGATAAAAAAGCTACAAATGCATTCTATGATACTTCTCTACTGAATCATTTAAAAGAAAAAGAAATTACACATGTGGTCATTATGGGTTGTAAAACAGAGCATTGCATCGATACGGCTGTAAGAATGGCGACGGTAAACGGGTTGGATGTAACATTAGTAGGCGATGCCCATTCAACGACAGACTCTACAATATTAAAAGCTCAACAGATCATCGAACATCATAATAAAATTCTTCATGGCCATTATAATGTTAACAACTTCTCGGTAGTTAGGAAAACGGGTGAAGACCTTTTTAGTCCGATCCATGATCAATATCGGTAGTCATTAATAGTCAGATAATTCAAAAGGGAGTATAATTAGTTTAATAGTGATTACAAAATTCCTGGGGAGGCGTATGAATGAACGAGTTAACATTTAAAAACTTTGAATTGGCACGAAGTTTTTTTCTGAAGCATCTAGGAGAACTAGATAAGGAAGTTGCTCAAGTTCAGCCAGAGGGATTCAACAACAATATCCATTGGCACGTTGGACATGTCTTAACAATAGCTGAATATTTTATGTTTGGATATCCTGAAAAAACAAAACACCTTCCATTAAACTACATTGAACTATTTAACAGAGGAACAAGTCCAGCTGACTGGAAAGGTGAAGTACCCTCACTCTCAGAACTAACAGAACAATTGAAGGATCAAATGGCTCGGATAAAAGAGATTCCTGAAGAACGCTTACAGGAAAAGTTAGAAAAACCACTTTTCAACTTCACAACATTTGGTGAATTGATGAATTTCGCTGTATTCCATGAAACGTATCACCTCGGTCAGATGCATGCCATGAAAAAAGTGATTGAACAATCCAAGGTTCAACAAGGATAAAGAAAAGAGTGACTTCCTGAACAGGAAGTCACTTTTTTATGTAAATAATAATGTACTTTTTGCACCCGAATGTGCTATTATATAAAAGACGCGCATTATTCCAATTTAACGTTTATAATATCCCTTAATTATATTATAAACCAAAAGGATAAAGTGTGTCAACAGAAAAATTAATGATAGGGAGAGATCGGATGACGACATGGAATCGGGAGCAGCGTAATGAACAAGAACGAGTAAATGAAGTAATAAAGGAACTTTCTCAAGCTACTTCTAAACTTCAAGAGCATCTAGGCGGAAAACGATCTGATGTGGTCCAAATCCGAAAAAACTTCTGGTCAGACGTAACCGTAAACCTGGATGATCCGGATGATGCCATTGAAACGGCAGCAAGCATAAAACAGCAGTCTGAACTGTTATCTGAGATAGAGAGAAGTCATATTTCAGCAGAAAGCCGCTTAAAGACATACGAAAAACTAAAGTATTCACCTTACTTTGGAAGAATTGATTTTACCGAAAAGGGTGAAAGTGAAGCGGAAAAAGTCTATATCGGAATCGCATCTTATTATGATGAAGAGACAAGTGAATTTTTAGTTCATGACTGGCGTGCGCCGATCTCAAGCTTGTATTATGATCACTCCCTCGGTAAGGCAAGATTCAGAGCGCCGAGTGGAACAATAGAAGGAAATTTAGATCTGAAACGACAGTTCATCATAAAAAACGGCCAAATCCAGGGGATGTTTGATACTGGGGAAGCAATTGGCGATGAGCTTCTTCAGCAGGTCCTTGGCAATCAGGCGAATACTCAAATGAAAAGCATAGTAGCGACCATTCAGAAAGAACAAAATGCCATTATTCGAAACACGGATAGTGATCTGCTTATTGTTCAAGGAGCAGCAGGCTGCGGGAAGACATCAGCTGCCTTGCAGCGTGTAGCGTATCTTTTATACAGAGACCGGGAGACCTTACAATCCCATCATATTGTATTGTTCTCTCCGAACAACATGTTCAATAGCTATGTTGCAAATGTTCTTCCTGAACTTGGCGAAGAAAATATGGAGCAGACCACTTTTCAAGCTTATATCGATCATCACTTAGCGAAGGAATTCTCTGTGGAAACGCCGTTTAAACAAATGGAAGCTATCCTTTCAGGTGATGGGGAATCGTCACGGGTAGCAGGAATCAAATTTAAAGCGTCCGTTGATTTCTTAGAAGCAATCCATCGATATGTTGAATCGTTAAGTGAATCCGGCATGCAATTTTTAGATGTGAAGTTTCGGGACAAAACCATGATCAGAGCGAAACAGATCAGTGAGTATTTCTACTCTTTGGATTCACGCGAAACAATTCCTTATCGCATGAAAAAGACTTCTCAATGGATTTTGAACGAACTGAAACGAGCTGAGAAAAAAGAACGTAAGAAACCATGGGTTGAAAAAGAAATTCAATTTCTAGATAAGTCAGTCTATACGAAACTTTATGAACAACTGCAAAAACGAGATAAATATAGTGCAGATTCCTTTAATGATCTGGCGAGCGAACAGAAGGTCCTGTCTGCGTACGTTACAAGACTTGCGTTTAAGCCACTTCGAGATTCTGTTGAAGCGTGTAATTTTTTAGATATGAAGAGTTTGTATGCTAAACTGTTTCAAAAAAATAATAAATTGGTTCCTGAATATGATGTGTGGAGTGAGATCTGCAATCATACGCTCTTCAACCTGAAGCAGAACCATCTGGCAAATGAAGATGCCACACCATTTCTTTATGTAAAAGAATTATTGGTTGGGTTCCAAACAAATGCAGCCGTGAGACATGTGTTTATTGATGAAGCGCAGGACTTTTCACCGTTCCAATTCGCGTTCATCCAGCGTATTTTTCCAAGAGCTAACTTAACGGTACTCGGTGATCTAAATCAGTCCATCTATGTCCATGCTTCAGATCAATCCTTTCGTATGCTAGAGAAGCTGTTAAACAAAAAACACACAGAAGCCATTACGCTTACGAGAAGCTATCGTTCTACAAAAGAGATTGTTGAATTCACAAAAAGTCTATTAAAAGATGATAGCGGAATTATTCCGTTCAACAGACCTGGCGCAAAACCATCTGTTTTGAAGGTAAATACAGAAGAGGAGATTCACGAGGAATTAGAAAGCCTTATCCAGTCCTGGCAGAATCAAGGTCATGAAACCCTCGCTGTTATCTGCAGAACAGCTAAAGAAAGTTTAGAAGTGTATGAAAAACTAAAGTCAAAAGTAGACCTAAGACTAATGATTAATGAGGATGCAGCTTTCCAAAAAGGGATCATAATCATTCCTTCTTACTTGGCCAAAGGGATAGAGTTTGATGCTGCAGCCATTTACGACGCTTCGGGCTATCAGGAAGAACGAGAGCGAAAACTCTTTTATACGGTCTGTACACGTGCTATGCATGAATTGACCGTGTTCTACAAAGGCTTACCTTGTCCATTTATTAAAGAAGCGCCAAAAACTTTTTACAAAATAAACTAACCCATCAAAAATCCGCTGTTCTAATGCAGCGGATTTATTATTTTTGAACGTTTTTACTAGCAAATAATAAATTGTAATATATGGAAAAATAGATGGTTTGCAGGTTGTTTGGAGCGCCTGGAGCGGAAATCAACTACCTTAGAACTTTTCAAAAACCACATTGAATCGGCATCCCCCCTTTTTGAATAACTTGAAAATGGGTAAGGATAAGAAAGAAGGAGGGAGATCTGTGCCATTTGATTATGACCTTGATTTTGATAATATTGATTTTCGAAAGAAGCCAGAATTATATAGAGTGGGCCGCGGAGAACAAGGCGTGCTTCTGGTAGAACCATATAAAAGTGAAATCCTTCCTCATTGGCGTTTTAAAACGCCAGACGAAGCCAAAAAATCCTCAGAAAAAATCTACGAACAATTTTTGGAGTACAAAAAGAACAAAGATTTCGTTGGCGCTGATATGGCCAGGAAGTTTCTGCAGATGGGATATACCCGTGCAAGGAGATACACCAACTACAAGGGTGGCCGAAAATATGATAAAAATGGCGAAATCAATGAAAGGCAGATCGATCCTGTAAAAGCAAAGTCTGCTGAAATCTTCAAAGAGAAATGGAAACTTGCTAGAGAAGATGAAGAGTATTTAAAGATGAAAAAAGCACATCAAAAAGAGTTTGGATAAACACCTCTACTTATTTAGAGGTATATTAGGGATTGTTTGTTCTGTGCTGTGAAACAAACTCTCCAAACAAAATATGATCAAGTGGGGCGACGTGGGCTACAAACTCGTTTAATAGCTCGTTCACTTCTTCGTCAGAATCAAAGTCCGCCATTGTAATTCGGGCATGTTCCTCTGACTGAAATTGGAGAAGTCCAATCCAAAGTTCCTCTTCTTTTTGTAAATCGAGTTTCTCTGGAATTAAGGACGCTCCATATTTTTTTGAAGAAGGGGATAACTTAAAGATTTGCTCTGTCACACCTCCATATTCCTGAAATTTTTTATTCGTTTCCGCTGATATCTCTAGAAACTTTTCTTTTGCCTCCGGTTTAATCTTATAAAGATAAACGAGTAGATGCGGCATATTATGAAACCTCCTACATTAGTTAATTTCTTTATGTACGACTTCGCGAGTAATCATAAACCCTATTTTTTTATAAAAGTTTTTCGCAATTTTATTCTCGATCCAATAATCGAGTTCAATCTTGGTGACACCAAGTTGTTTTCCAAGTTTTTCGATATAAGCGATAACTTGTGAACCAGCTCCTTTGTTGCTGTGATTTTTATCAATGCTAATCTGGTGGATGTACAAGGATTTAGACGCTTTTTTAAACGGTGTTTCTGCTGAATGACGCAGGGTCAACCATACATAACCAATTGGGGTTGTATCTTCTTTTACAACTAAAAAAAGTTGATTCGAATCCATCATGATTTCCTTAAAGTAATCTCGGATCGGTTCATACTTATAAGGAGTAAAGGACTCAGGAAAAAGTTCAACGTGTACATCTTGAACGTTTTTATTAAGTGTGGCTACTAATTCATAATCTTGCATTTGAATGATTTCCATAGAAAAAGGAATCCTTTCAAGGGAATGATGACTTTTTCCAATTCTAACATATAAATTGGTTCCGCTTACATTTCATTTTTTGTTCACAAAACGTCCAAAGGAAATGTGATTTGAATCACAATCTTTTTCCTCGAATTCTTTTACGATAGAGATGTAAAAAGAACGAAGGGGGAATTGACATGTTACAAGCAAGAACGATTGAAATCATTAAGTCAACTGTACCTGTATTAGAAGTCCACGGAAAGGCTATTACTTCCCGTTTTTATCAACTGCTCTTTACGAAGCATCCGGAACTTTTGAATATTTTTAACCACGCGAATCAGAAAAAAGGACGCCAGCAAGCAGCCCTTGCAAATGCTGTTTATGCTGCAGCTGCTAATATTGAGAAGCTTGAAACAATCATCCCGGTTGTAAAACAGATTGCACATAAACATAGAAGTTTAGGGGTAAAACCAGAGCATTATCCAATCGTAGGGGAAAACTTGCTGCAAGCGATAAAGGATGTACTAGGTGACGCGGCAACGGATGACATTATTAATGCGTGGGCCGAAGCATACGGCGTGATCGCTGATGTATTTATCGGTGTAGAGCGTGACATGTATGAAGCAGCAGAACAACAAAAAGGCGGTTGGGATGGATTCAGAGCATTTGTTGTTGCAGACAAAGTGGAAGAGAGCAGTGTGATCACTTCATTCTACTTAAAACCACAAGATGGTGGACCAATCGCAGAATTTAAACCTGGCCAATATGTAAGTGTAAGATTGGAAATCCCGGGTGAAACAAATACACATATCCGCCAGTACAGTCTATCTGATGCACCAGGAAAAGAGCATTACAGAATCTCTGTTAAAAAAGAAAAAGGCACAGATTCACCAGATGGCATCGTATCTGTGTACCTGCATGAAGGGGTTAAAGCAGGAGATGTACTCTATCTAAGTGCACCTGCAGGAGATTTTTACTTAGACACTGAAAGTGAGAAGCCAGCGGTGTTGATCAGTGGCGGTGTTGGTTTGACTCCACTGGTGAGTATGTTGAAAACAGCAGCAGAAAAACAGCCTGAGCGTGAAGTGACATTCATTCATGCAGCAATTAACGGTAAGACGCATGCATTAAAGAATGAAGTAAAGAAAGTAGCAGAAGATGCTAAGAATATCTCAACTTACTTTGTTTATGAAAAACCATTAGAAGAAGATTTTGGGTATGACCAGACAGGATATATTGATGTTGCATGGCTTTGTAAAGTTCTGCCATTAGAAAAAGAAGCGGAATATTACTTTTGCGGCCCGGTTCCATTTATGAAGGCGATTTATCATGCACTTCAAGAATTGAACATAAAGAAGGAACAAATTCATTTTGAATTCTTTGGACCTGCTAGTGATCTAGAAAAAGAAAAAGTTAATGCCTAACGAACGAACACCTTCCCATGAAATATAGGGAAGGTGTTTTCTTACGTAGAGATTCAGTGTTCAAAGCTTTTTAATAAGGCTTTTCTTTTAACTAACAGCACAGTGAATAAGAGGATCAAGCTGATCGCCGTTATCCAAGCACCAAGATAAATGCCGCCGAGAGTAAAATAGAGGCTGATCTTCGGTGCGTAAAAAATCCATCCAATGATGCCAAGAGTTCCAACACATAGGTTCATCATCAAGCTTATAAAAAAGTGGGGGATAACCATACCCGTATGCTTTACCATAAACACTGCATATTTGTAGCTGAGAGGCAGTCCTGACAGTAAGAATATAATATAGAAAATAATGTTTAAATCAGCTTCACTGAGCAAAAAATCACTCCTTTTATATTCTATTTATTCCACTAGAGCAGAACACATTCCTTTGTTTTATTTAGATAAGGGATTTGTAAGACAAAGGTGGCGTGTTTGAGGATAGGAAAGAGGATCACATCTAACCGGATGAAGCATGAAAAAAAGGTCATCATGAGGATGCCCTTTTTTTCATTTTTTTATAAAGAATAAGGGTGAAAATTTGGGAAAGGATGATTGAATTCTTCTAAAGAGGAGATCCTTTTGATCTCAGCAACTTCCTTAATCTTATTCCAAACTTTCATAACCACTGGAGATACGTGAGGGCATCTTTTGCCTGCCCGGATTCCCACTCAAAGATCTCGATGATTGTGCCATCCACCGCTTGAGCACGAAAGGCTACACATGAAGTCCATCAATTTAGTGATCCGTCACCGTCTTCATAATATACTCGAATTGTTCGCGAGTCATTTTATTTACCGAAACTGGCTTTATCTTTTTAGAACGAAAAGGGGTGTTTTTCATCTCAGTATTCCTAAATAATTTTTCCACGGACCAACGTCATCTTTATACCGTTTTGCCATGACTCTTGTAATCTGAGAGAGATGGGTTAAGTCATGAACGACCCACGTTGAGAGTAATTCCCTTAACCGAACAGGTCCGAACTCTGGGTGTCTCGCCGTTTGTTCAAAATCTTTCAAGCCCTTAAGCTGGTTTCGTAGTTTATCAAGACTTTCTTCCCGGCAGTGTTTAAACTCTAGCAATAGCTGCTCAATGTTGGTTTCATTTCTGGTGAGATGTGCAAAACGATCGAAGGATGGAAAGGTATAATCGTCCCCTTGCGTTAGGATCATATTCATACGCGGGAACCAGTTCACCTTTTCTCCTTCTATCAGATGAGCGACAACCTCGATAGTATTCCATGTGTCCTCACCTTCGCTGCAAGTTAGCCATTCAGGAGAGAGGCCGGTTAAGAGGGAGGAAAGTGTTTTAGGTGTGCGTTCTAATAGCTCGATCGCTTCGTTGATTTTAAAATGCATAGGTAATCTCCTTTCTAGTAGAATTCATCTACAATCGGTTGTCCCCATTCGTTTTTGGAACATCCATTTAGCTACCTAATTTTTAAAGCGCTTTTGGTCGTTGGTTAAACCCTCTTCTATAAAAATTCTTTATTTTCCTTTAGTTAGATGATTGTGAAAGATTTTTTCTTATATTTCCATTTAAATCATTCTTTTTTACCTCTAATCCTATCATTCATATAACCCAAATGGCCGATTCTTGGGTTAACTACTTATCTTGTCTCTCTGTAAGTGATAAAATATTGGTGAAACGTTTCGATTGTGATTTTAAAGAGAGAAAGGAGCAGCACTTTATGAAACCCCAAAAGGTTATAAGTTTTCTTTTAGTGTTTAGTCTTTTTGCAGGTTTGTTAGTTACACCGAAAGCCACAGCGGCTGATGTGGGGAACGACCTTGCTTTTAAGGCAGAATTGAAAGCGATTGCAAAGAAAACGTATAAGTACTATCAAGACCATACTGATCCGGTTACTGGATTGACGTATGATGAAACACGTTATACAGCAGAGGGTAAGAAAAATGCGACTCACACATCTCCAACAAATATAGGGATGTATATGATGAGTACGGTATCTGCTCAGCAGTTAGGAATCATTACGAAGAGTGAGGCAGTGAAAAGAATCCAAAAAACGTTAAATACGGTTGAAAAACTGGAGAAATGGAATGGGCTATACTATAACTGGTACAACACGAAAGACGGATCGTTAAAAACAGACTGGGGACAGTTCATCTCTCAAGTCGATAACGGCTGGCTATCAGCTGGATTAATTGTTGCCGGACAAGCCTATGATGAACTTAATCCTCAAACGAGCAAACTGGTTGAGAACATGAACTACACAACGCTATATGACCCAGAAGTAGGGCAGTTCCGCGGAGGATATGATGCGGCTGAAGGGAAATTGACGGATCATCATTACGGATTGTTCAATACCGAGCCTCGTGTTGCGAGCTATATCTCTATCGGAAAAGGGGATGTTCCAAGCGAACACTGGTGGAAGATGTACCGTACGATGCCAAAAGAGTGGGATTGGCAGGCTCAAATACCAGATGGACATGAAGAAGTATATGATGGAGTCACGGTTTTTGAAGGGAATTATGAATACAACGGAGTAAAATTTGTACCGAGTTGGGGCGGAAGCATGTTCGAAAGCTTGATGCCTGGAATCGTTTTAAAAGAAAAAGACTTAGGGAAGAACGCTCTAGGTTTGAACAATGCACGCCACGTTGAACTTCAGCAAGCGTATGCAAAGGAAAAAGGATATCCGGCATGGGGCTTCTCGCCTTCAGCAACACCTGACGGATACAGTGAATTCGCAGCAACACCGCTTGGTACGTCAGGATACAAAGATGGTGCGACTGTAACGGCTCATGCTTCTTTTCTAGCACTCGATTATGATCCGGAAGCCGTTCGTAAAAACATCAAAGCACTAAAAGAATTAAACACATACAGCACCTATGGTTTTTACGATTCAGTAAATGTAGAAACGGGTGAGATCGCGAAAGCCTACCTTGCATTGGATCAAGGGATGATCATGGTTTCGATCGCTAACTATTTAAAAGATGGCGTAATCCGTGATTACTTCCACCAAGATCCAATCGGTAAAAAACCTGAAGGCTTGCTTGAAAAAGAAGTGTTTTCGATTCAATAAATAGAGAGCACCCCATTCCAGGATGGAAGAGGGTGCTTTTTCATTTTAAACCCACTTGACGTGTTGGATGTATTTTCCTTTTTTTAGGGTTTGAGCGAAAAGGGATATGTTTTGAGCGTACGTGAGTCATTTTGAGCGAAACGAGACTACTTCTGAGCGTAGGTTCATGATTCTGAGCGTAGGTCGGAAAGTTTGAGCGAACGTGTAATAAATAAAAGATCACGTACCGTAAGCAACAGGGATTAAGGTCATTTAAGCGAACTAAGTTATAAATCCTACTTGTGAAAAAGGAGTGACTTTTATGAACACAACCTCACACGAACCAACAACAAAAGGGAAGAATTCTTATACATTTGAAGAGTTTGTAGAAAAACGAAAAAATCTCGATTGGTACCGGGATGAGTTGTTCTTGCAGCAAGCTGTGAAACACTTTACAGGATCGGAATTCATATCTTTGCATCGTGCAGTTCTCTCATTTTCACCTAAAGTTTCTTCACGATGGAACCGATTGGCTGAGCAGAACGCCAGGCCAGAAGTTCGTCCTTATATGGTTCATTATGATGCATTCAATAATCGGATCGATCGGATTGTACGTCCAATGGAAATGCAACAGCTTGAAAAAGAAGTATTTGGTGAAGGACTTTTTTCTAATAAAATGAGACCTTGGGAAAGCTTCGTGAAAAGAATGCTGATCCATCAGCTCGGAGAAGCGGGAGTAGCTTGTCCGCTGACTTGTACGATTGGACTAATTGCCCTACTTGAGGAATATCCAGATGAGAACCATCCTGAGCTTCAAGAGATTTTACAGCACACAAAAGAGGGATTAGAAGGAGATTATGCGATCGGTGCTCAGTTCATGAGTGAGATGCAGGGAGGTTCCGATCTCCCAGCTAACGTTCTAGAGGCAGTGCCTGACGGAAAGAATTATCGCCTGTACGGAAACAAGTTTTTTTGTTCAGTGGCTCATGCGGATTATTCGGTGGTTACGGCTAAGATCACGGGTTCAGATAAAGTTTCAACGTTTATTGTTCCATCCTGGATGCCTGGTGATAAAGAGAGTGAAAAAAGAAACGGCTATCAAATTAACCGGATCAAATGGAAGATGGGAACAGCAGAGCTTCCGACAGGGGAGATCCAATACGATGGGGCTTTGGCTTACCCGATAGGGCCAGTAGGTAAAGGAATTGCCGTAGCAGTTGGCATTGTTCTTACTCTATCGAGACTTGAAATTGGAATCGCATGTGCAGGTTTCATGCTTCGGGCAGCACGAGAAACGAAGTTATATAGCGATTTCAGAACGGTTTTTGGTAAGAAGGTAAAGGATTATCCACTTTCGGCAAGGACGTTGAAACGAATCGAGAATGCTGCTGAACGGACGACAGCAGGAGCTTTTAAAATATACGATCTATTCCTGAGGCTGGACCGTCCATTAAATCCAGGCATACCTAAGGATCAGCCGCTTGAGTTAAGAAAACAGCTGTTCAACTTAAGGGAACTCGTTTTGTTACAAAAGATCTGTGCCACAAATGAAGGGGCAGAAGTGCTACGGGATGCGATTTCTATTTTTGGAGGACACGGTGTAATGGAGGAGTTCTCATCATTGCCGCGTATCTTCCGTGATGTTGTTGTGAACGAACAGTGGGAAGGGCCAAGAAACCTTTTATTAACGCAGATTTACCGGGACATTCAAAGAGTGGCAGATTGGTACTCTCCGATTGAGTTTGTCGGAAGTGTACTGAGTGGAGCTCCACAGGAAAAAGTAGAACACTACGCGGAAAGATTAACAGATTTGTTGCAGAAACCTGTATGCGGTGAAATTTCAGAGGAATCTATTATGGCAGCTGAAGAGTGGGATGCGTTCTCTGACTCGTTTTTTAAAGAATATCAACAGATTGCACTTGATGAATTGAAAAAGAGTACTGGTTGAGTGAAGAAAACGAGCGGACTGTACAAAAAATAACCTTAACCTTACAAAAAAGGGGACTGACTGTACAAAACAAATATTTAGGATTAAAAAAGAGGCTGATCAGCATCAGCCTCTTTCTTATTTCATCCCTGAAATGGTATAGCCTTCGATAATGTGCTTTTGGAAAATGATGAAGATGATTACGATCGGAACGACCATGAAGGTTGAACCCGCCATCTGCAAGGCGAAGTTTCCACCGTACTGTCCCTTCAGTAGATTCAAGCCAACGGAAAGCGTGTATAGACTTTCATCGTTCGCGATGATCAATGGCCATAGGAAGCTGTTCCATCCAGCGATGAACGTTAAGATTCCCTGTACCGCCATGATTGGTTTTGAGATCGGAAGGATGAGCTGTATGAATACGCGGAACTCACTTGCTCCATCCAGACGAGCAGCCTCAAGCAGTTCGTCTGGGATTGTAGACATAAACTGTCTGAATAAGAAGATGCTGAATGCGCCGACTAAGCCGGGCAACACTACACCTGTCATCGTGTTCGTTAATCCCATCTGGTTAAGTATCAAATAGACAGGAATCATCGTAACCTGTCCAGGAATCATCATGGTTGCAAGTACGAGATAGAAAAGTTTGTCTCTGCCTTTGAATTTGTATTTTGCAAAAGCATATCCAGCCATCGCATTAAAGAAAAGGCCGACGAAAGAACAGAGGACAATAATGATTGTATTTTTTAAATAAACACCAAAGTTCATGTTTTCAAACAGATAAACGAAGTTTTCCGTCGTAAATGTCTCAGGCCACAAAGTTGGAGTGAGCTGAAGGACTTCACTTTCAGGTTTGAATGCGGAAAGGACCATCCAGATAAACGGAATGGCAACCAGCAATCCACCGAGTGTTAAAACGATTCCGGCGATCCATTGCTGAGTTCTGTAAGCTTTTTTAGCATCAGATACTTTTGTTTTCATGTTCTCACCTCACATCTTAAAAGTCGGTATCTTTCTTTTGCAATCTGAACTGAATCATCGTGATGATGATAATAGCGATAAATAAGACAAACGATCCGGCAGCGGCATAGCCAAAGTTGCTTAGCTGGAACCCGTTACGGTAGATGAATAGTGCAACTGAAGTCGTACTGTCTAATGGTCCGCCTTTTGTCATAACAAATGGTTCTTCGAAAAATTGAATCCAGCCGATCATCGTCGTAATGGATACGAAGAAAATCGCATAACGGAGTAACGGAATCGTGATCTTCGTAAGCTGTTTCCAGTTGTTCGCTCCATCAAGCTGTGCTGCTTCATAATACGTCTTCGGAATCCCTTGTAACGCAGCAAGGAAGATGATCATGTTAACCCCAATGGCGCGCCAAACAGCAAGGGCGATCAAAGAACCTTTTGCGATCGTTGGATCCTGCAGCCAAGGAATAGCCGGGATACCGACAAGCCCCAATAAATAATTAAATAAACCGAATTGAGGGTTGTAGAGGTATGTCCAAACAACAGCTACAGCGACAACGTTCGTAATGGAAGGCATATAAAAAACGAGTCGAAACGCTTTAAAGATGCGTGCTGTACCAAAATTGATCAATAATGCAATTCCGAGAGAACAAGCTATTACAAGCGGAACACCGAACACAACATAAAAGAGGGTGTTACCGATGGATTTTAAGAAGATCGGGTCCTTAAATATGTTTACGTAATTTTCAAGTCCTATAAAGCTGATGTTTGCATAATCAGCTAAACCAGCCAGGTCGATATCAGTAAAACTAATCACCAATGCAAGAACAATCGGAAATAGAGAAAATAAGGCCAATAAAATCAGAGCCGGTCCAATAAAGAGATAAGGAGTTGTTTTTGAATAGCTTTTCATGTTTTTCACATCCTTCAAAATTCCTAAAGTCTAACAATAAAAAGGTAACGAGCAGGATTAGCTGCTCGTTATACCTCTGTTAAACCGGACTTATTTCTTTAAAATCTCTTCAGATTTCTTGTTGAAAGCATCCATTTCTTTTTGAACGTCTGCTCCGCCACGGTAGATTTTCTCAAAGCTCTTCAAATACGTTTGAGCGATTTCTTCCCATTGTTTAATAACAGGCATCGGTTGTGCATTTTTCATTTGTTCACCGAAAGTTTTGTAATATTCGTTGTCAGTAAGCGCGTTATCTTCCCAAGATTTTTGTGCTGCAGGAAGAGAGTTCGTCATTTCCATCCACTTCAATTGTGTTTCAGGTTTACTCATGAACGCTGCGAATTTCAATGCTTCTTTCTCATGCTTCGTATGTTCAAAGATAGAAAGGTTAGACCCACCTAAAGATGAGGTGTTGTTTTCTTTAGCGGGTAGTACTGCTGTTGCCCATTTTCCTTCAAGATCAGGTGCCTGGTCGTTGATCAGTTTGATCATCCATGGTCCACTGATGAACATCGGAAGAATCCCGTCACCACGGAAACCTTGGATAATGTCCATGCCAAGTTCATCTTTAGGTGTAGCTCCACTTTCGAAGAAGCTGTTCAAATAATCGATCGCTTCAACAAACTTAGGATCGTTGAATTTAGGATTGTTGTTTTCATCTAAAAGTTCAGCTCCGTTTTGGCGAGCGAACATGAAGCCTAGACTTTGTTCCTTAGCATCGATAGAGATACCGTATTTTCCTTTACCACGGTCAGCAAGCTTATCAGCAACTTCTTTCAGCTCGTCCCAAGTCTTTGGCGCTTCATCGAAACCAGCTTCTTTTAAGAGATCTGTTCGGTAGTAAAGTACACGTGTGTCAACATACCAAGGTACACCGACCATTTTATCTTCAAATTTTGTCGTTTCAACAGAACCTTCAAAGAAGTTTTTCGGGTCTAGTTCAGGATAATCTTTTACGTGAGGTGTTAAGTCTTTTAAAGCTCCTGCTGAAGCGAATTCAGGAATCCATGTTGTTCCCATCTGAAGAACGTCGGGACCTTTTTTAGATGCAACAGCTGTTAACAGTTTATCATGTGCTTGATCCCATGGAAGAGCTTGTACTTTTACATCGATCTTTGGATTTTCTTTTTCAAATTCTTCTGCGATCTTAGGAAGAGATTTAGCTTCTTCTCCCATACCCCAGACCGTTAGAGTTGTTTTATCTCCGCTTGAATCGTTTGAGCAGCCTGCAAGTACGCCAGAGAGTACTAATGCTCCAACCATTGATGTAACCATTGACTTCTTAAACCAACGTTTTTTCATGTTTGTTCCCCCTAAATTTTGCTTATCTAGATGGATTGAACCAACTTAGAGGTAAGCAATTCATTTTTAATATACCCTGAATTTTTTTGAATTTACTGTTGAAACGTTTCGATAAGCACATTATAATTCAACTTGTAATCGTTTTCAACACAGAATTTTTAAAAGTTGAAAAACTTCCAATTTTTGTTGAGAACATTAGGGTTTTAAGCATTTTAGGTCGAACGTGGCAGGTGAGTCATAAATTGACACTCTTCCAAGAATAAGCGTATAATCGCCTTGAATTAAATAGAAACGTTTCGATAATGCGGTATATGATTCAAGTGATTAGGTAGGAAATAAGCTCGTAGAAGTTACCAATTAGAGAATAGAGGGATATCGATGAAAACGATGACTACGGGAAACTTTGAGATTAAAGCTGGAGATATTCGTTTTACTTTTTTACCATCCGGTGATATTTATGAAGTTTCTCATCATGACACGATGATCAATCAATGGATGAGCAATTCGGTAGACGGCGCATTAAACAACTTATATCTGCGTCTTTTTCAAGAAGAAGGCATGAAAGTAACGCCGTTATTAGGCATTCATTCCAACAGCACGGTTTCTCATACAGACTCACAAGTGTTTTGGAAAGGATCTTTTGAGGGTGTTTCTTACACCGTAACTTTCACGTTATCAGAAAAAGGCATCTGGTTCTGGGATGTAGAGTTAGAGGGGTCAGATGTAAAGACAGATATCCTATATGGACAGGATGTTGGACTCGCTCATCGAGGAACTGTTCGCACAAATGAAGCGTTCATTGCTCAATATGTGGACCATCGTGTTTTTGAAAAAGAAACATTAGGATATGTCGTTTGTTCACGTCAGAACCAGCCGAACGGTACTGCATTTCCGTACCTGCAGCAAGGTTCACTGACTAAAGCAACGGGGTATGCGACGGATGGTTTCCAATTCTTTGGCCGCTCTTACAAAGAGACGGATGTACCTGAAGCCCTTTATGAAAAGAATCTTCCAAATGAAGTCTATCAATATGAATTTGCTTACATTGCGCTTCAATCAGAATTGATAGAACTGGATGGGAAAGAGCAGTTTGTGTTCTACGGCTGTTTCAAAGAGGATCATCCTGAAGCGATCACTTCTGTTGAATATACGTCTGAAGTGCTGGATGCTTGGAAAGACGTGCAGGCTCTTCATACAAATGACGCGATCTCTCTTTCGAAGGTAAGCAAAAGAGAAGAGTTTGCAGGGACATTACAAACGTCAAATCTGTCGACCGAAGAAGTTGACCAATTGTTCCCGGAAAGAATTTTAGAAGAATATGAAGGAGACACATTGCTGTCTTTCTTCACACCGACATATGAACATATCGTTTTAAAAGAAAAAGAAAGAATCGTTGAGCGTCCGCACGGTCACATTCTAGTAACAGGAGACAACGTTCATCTAAAAGAAGATACGATCACAACCACTTCCTACATGTATGGAATCTTCAACTCTCAGCTGGTCGTGGGGAATACTTCGTTTCATAAGATGATGACGAATGCACGAAATGCACTAAATGTAATGAAGACTTCCGGTCAGCGCATTTACGTGGAACTCGACGGCAACCTTCAGTTGTTGACGATGCCTTCTCTATTTGAGGTGGGCTTCAACTACACACGCTGGTTCTATAAAACGAATGATGAAACGTTTATTATCACAAACTTCACAACGGTTGATTCGCCTGAAGTGGAGCTTCAAGTGAAGACACAGAGCGGAAAGAAGTACCGCTTCGTCGTAACGAATCAAATATCGATGAACAATCAGGAATACGAAGTGCCGTTTAACCTGGTAAAGGAAGAAAATATTCTTACGTTCACAGCGGATTCGAATTCAGACAGTGCCAAAACATATGAAAACTTAACGTATCGAATGAAAGTAAATGGAACAGATATGCACGTGAAGGATGAGACGATCTTCGGTGATAACCTGAATCCTTTGTCAGCTTCACTCGTAGTCCTTGATCTAGCTCCAACGAGCGAATGGACAGTTACCGTTCAAGGTCTTATCGATGGGAAAGCTATTCCTTTTACAGAAAAAGAAGCAGATCAAGAGATCGAGCGTTACCGTGCATTTATCCGAAACACCAATCGCGGCTTCCATTTATCAAAAGACGGAAAAGAGACAGCTGAGCTTCAAAAAATGAATGCTTTAGCACACTGGTACACACATAACATGCTGATCCATTACTCAGTTCCGCATGGTTTAGAGCAATACGGCGGTGCAGCTTGGGGTACACGTGATGTATGTCAGGGGCCAACTGAATATTTCTTAGCGACACAGCATTATGATGCTGTAAAAGAAATCTTACTTACGGTTTACTCTCATCAGTACGAAGAAACTGGCAACTGGCCGCAATGGTTCATGTTCGATCAATACTTTAAGATTCAGCAGGGAGAATCACATGGAGATATCATCGTTTGGCCGTTAAAAGCTGTTACGGATTATCTTGCAGCTACAAATGATTTTTCAATCTTAAACGAAGAGATTCCTTATACAAGTAGTTCATTCGGCTTTACCGAAGAAAAAGCGACATTAATGGCTCATATTCAAAAGCAGATCGACTATATGAAAGCGAACTTCTTGCACGATACACACCTTTCGTCTTATGGTGACGGAGACTGGGATGATACGCTTCAGCCGGCTAACCCGCAACTGAAAAAGTTCATGGTTAGTTCATGGACCGTCGCGCTGACGTATCAAGTGATGACACAGTTCTCACAACAGGTGAACCATGTGAACGAAGAAAAGTCTCAAGAACTAGCGAAATTAGCAGAAAACATTAAGTCAGATTATCAAAAATATATGCTGAGTCACGATGTGATTCCTGGATTTGTGTATATGGAGAATGCGGACGAGCCTAAGCTCATGCTTCACCCTAGTGATAACACAACTGGAATCAACTATCGCTTGCTGCCAATGACACGCAGTATGATCGCAGAACTATTAACACCAGAACAAGCAGCGCAGCATCTTGATGTGATCATGGATAAGTTTTATTGTCCAGATGGTGTGAGATTAATGGATAAGCCAGCTCACTACAAAGGCGGTGTCAGCACACACTTTAAACGTGCTGAACAAGCTTCAAACTTTGGACGCGAGATCGGGCTTCAATACGTTCACGCCCACATTCGTTTTGTTGAAGCGATGGCGAAACTCGGAAAAACAGGCGAGGTCTGGAGCGGTCTAGAAAAGATCAATCCAGTCATGATTCAAGATGCAGTTCCCAACCCAGAAAGACGCCAAAGCAATGCCTACTTCAGCAGTTCGGACGGTGATTTTAAAACGCGTTATGAAGCACAAGAGCGTTTCGGTGAACTGAAAGAAGGCAAGGAGAAAGTAAAAGGCGGATGGCGAATTTATTCATCAGGCCCTGGAATCTATATGAACCAGCTGATATCCAATTGTTTAGGAATTCGTCCGCATGGCGAACAACTCATTATTGACCCTGTTCTTCCAAAAGACATGGATGGATTGCAATTTAACTACATGCTTGATGAAAAGCCCGTAACGTTTATTTACCGTAATGATATGGAAAAAAGTCGTCTTGTTGTTAACGGTAAAGAGATAAAAGCTGAATCGTATCAAAACCTTTACCGAGATGGCGGATTTATATTGAATCGCTCCGAGTTCGTTAAAGAATTGGCAGAAGATGAGAATACGGTGGAGATTTATTTATAATCATTCGGTATAATGAAGGAAAACGTTTACAGAAAGAGATAGGAGAGAATTTCGTTGGTAAGTATAAAAGACATTGCGAAAAAAGCAGGTGTTTCCATATCCACGGTCTCCTATGCCTTAAACGGAAGTCCGAAAGTAACAAAGGAAACATCTGAACGCATACAGGCAATCGCAAAAGAATTAAATTATATCCCAAGTGCCGCGGCACGTTCTTTGAAAAAGAGAGAAACCAAGATTATCGGAATCTATCTGACAAACTACAGCGGTGCATTTTACGGGGAGCTTCTTCAAGGGATGATGGAGACGCTCAGCAAAAACGGCTACGAACTGATCGTCTGCAGCGGGAAAGAATCGCACCGTTTCTTGCCGGAGCGTATGATCGACGGTGCCATTATTCTCGATGCGACGTATGAGACAGAGGAATTGCTCAGTCATGCTGAGCGTGGCCATAAGCTTGTTGTGATGGACCGGCGAATGGATCATCCGAATATCTCGCAAGTTCTTCTCGACAATAAAGCAGGTGCAACACTTGCTATCGATCATCTTGCAGAAAAAGGTCATCGAAAAATCTATGTTGTGAAAGGTCCTGAGATCTCGTTTGATGCGCGTCAGCGATTAGAGGCAGTGCAAAAAGCAGTTCAACGGTACTCGCAGATCGAATACGTTGAAATCGACGGTAACTTTAACAAAGCTTCCGGAGAGATCGCTGCTAAACAGATCCACCAGGAGTACTCAGAACCCGTCGGCGTATTTTGCTTAAACGATGAAATGGCAATCGGAGTATACAACTATTTTAGCCGTACCAACCTGCAAATTGGAGAAGACGTTCATGTGATCGGGTTTGATAATATTGAAGTGTCACAGTATATTCACCCTAGACTGGCCACTATCAATTACTCGAAGCATAAATGGGGATCTTTAGCGTCAGAATTACTATTAAACTTAATCAGTAAAAAACAGCATGAACACGAACGGATCAATGTTAGTCTCATAGAAGGTGCATCTGTTCGAGATAGGTAGATAAGATAGTTAAGAGGGCTGACTCAATGTGTAAAGGCTTTTGAGTTCAAGCCCTTTTTTATATCAAACATGAGAAAATGAGCGTTTTGATGAATCAAAACGAGATTAAGTACTCACTTTGTTAGACTCCAAGCAAAAATGGCTGCTCATCAAGCTTCTTTAGTGCTAAGTTAGCCTGAATAAAGTACTTTGCGCGAAAGTCTATCCTTTCTGAGCGAAGCTATGGAATGTTGAGTGTAGCTCGGCGATTCGGAGCGATACTCGAAGTTTTTGAGCGAAAAGTGGGTCATATTGAGCGAACGTGTAACAGAATAAAAAAACACGTACCGTGAAAACTTTATTGAGATTAAAGAAGAAGGCTGACGTTTGTCAGCCACCCTTTTAGAAATCATCATGGAAACTAAGAAAATAAGGGGACTTAGGCAAAAAGACACAACACCCATTATTCTATTCTTACCTCTGAATTTATTGGACGGCACTGCCTGCCGTCGCGTATTCTTTCACGTAAAACTCAAAAAGTTTCAAAAAAACCTGAAATTATGTTTGCTTAATTGAATGGTTGTTGTTACAATGATAAAAAAATGAAACCGGTTCCATTGAGAGGTTTAGAAAAGCAGGTAGTTTTAGAATGAGTAAATCACAGATCCCACGTGTAACGATTAAAGATGTAGCGTTGCAGGCAGGGGTATCCAAAACAACCGTCTCAAGGTATCTAGCGGGGAATTATAATGAACTCGCTCCTAAAACTAAAAAAAGGATCGAGGATACGATTGCCGCTTTAAATTACCGACCGAATGTGATGGCGAGAGGACTAAAAAGAAATACTAGTCATTTAATCGGTATGGTTGTCGCTGATATCACAAATCCTTACACCACTGCAATCATACGGGGTGCCGAAGATATTTGTAATCAAAACGGATACAACTTGCTGGTGTGTAATACGGATAATGACCCGCAAAAAGAAAGCGATTATATTTCGATGCTCCAAGCACACCGTATTGATGGGTTAATCATTAATACGACAGGCCGAAATAATGAGGCACTCAAAAGTTTGGCGCTTGAAAATATCCCGGTAGTCTTGGTAGACAGAAAGGTTAAAGGGCTGGATTTTGACATGATCGGTGTTGATAATCACAGTGCTGTTAAGGAAGCCATGCATCATCTGATCGACCAGGACTTTGAGAGGATTGCATTTTTTACAGAACCAATTGAAGGAGTAAGTTCAAGAAAAGAAAGATCAGCAGCGTTTGAACAATCGTTGAGAAAACACAATCACGCAAGCTGGGAAGAGATTTATGAAGTGGACCTCGCCAAAGAAGATGAGCTGATGACTAAGTTGTCTCACTTCCTAGAAAGCTCAAAAAATCAATCAAAAGCCATTTTCGCAGCCAATGGAGTGGTACTCCTTCAAATCGTGGTCGCAATCCAAAATCTTAAATTATCGATTCCTGATGATATTGCGCTTTTGGGCTTTGATGATCCCGAATGGGCGATTGCCGTTGGCACAGGCATTTCGGCCATTGCTCAACCTACCTATGAGATTGGTGTTGCGGCAATGGAAAAGATTCTGTCTAAAGTAAAAGGAAGTAACATGCTGCCGCAAACCATTGCATTCACAGCAAAGTTAAACATCAGAGGCTCTACCCAAAAGTAAGAAGATCTTCATCAATTGAAGATCTTCTATTGAAAAAGAAAATGGAACCGTTCCCATAAGACTGTTCCATAAATTTTTAAATTAAAACGAAACCGGTTCCATTGGAGGTAAGGAGTGCAAAATGAGAGACATAATCGTTACATTAAACTCTTTTGATATTGAAGAAGTAGTAAAAAGAGGGCAAGATGCGTATTTACCGTTGATAGCACAGTCTGGTGCAAGGGGAGCCGAAATACGAAGAGAACTATTTGCAGATTGTGATCGATCAGCACTTAAAGGTCTTCGTGAGTCACTCGAACAGTTGAAGTTGTTCTCGGTCTATTCTGCACCAGTTGAACTCTATAAGCAGGATAACCTTTTAGATCATGATTCTATTAAACAAGTAATTTTGGAAGCGATTACACTCGGCTCTAGATTTGTGAAATTTTCTCTCGGTCATTTCGATCCGAAACAAACTGAAATACAAGAGCTTACATCAGTTCTTCGCGCCTTAAAAGTTGAGGAAAATAGATTGCAAGTTTTAATCGAAAACGATCAGACCTCCCATGGCGGAAACTTAGAGCGCATCCAACAATTTTTGAAGGAGGCTTCAAAACAACAGGTACCGATCGCCATGACCTTTGATGTTGGGAATTGGAAGTTCACAGGTGAAGATGTAGAGAAAGCATCTGAAAAACTTGCAGATTACGTTAAATATATTCACTTCAAACAAGTAGAAGAGACGGAGAAAGGGCTCGTCACGATTCCGTTGCCAGAAGAAGAGCATGCTGAATGGCGGAACATTCTACATTCATTGGATCAAAATGTTCCAAGGGCGATTGAATTCCCATTAAGAGGTGCTGATCTATTACATATCACTTCATACTATACGGCACTTTTAAAAGAAGCATAGAATACTCGTTTTTCTAAAAGATCAGGTTGAGAGGAGATACATCAATGAAAAACATGGATATCATAACGTTCGGCGAAGCGATGACAATGTTTATCGCCGATCAAGTGGGAGAGCTGCATGAGGTTCCTCATTTTACGAGAAGTTTAGCAGGGGCTGAAACTAACGTGGCAATCGGTCTTGCGAGACTAGGTTACAAGGTTTGTTTTTTAAGTAAAGTTGGCAATGATCCGTTTGGCCAGTATATTCTTGATTCGCTTCAAAAGGAAAAGATCGATACGGATGCGGTTAGAATAGTAGATTCTCATCCTACTGGCTTTCAGTTAAAGTCGAAAGTTACAAGCGGTGATCCGTCTGTCCATTATTTCCGTAAGAATTCAGCGGCTAGTACCATGTCTGTGCAAGACTTTCATCACTATGAGTTTGAAAAATCGAAACACCTTCATTTAACAGGCATTCCACCTGCCCTTTCAGAGACGGCAAGAGAGTTTGCTCATTATATAATCGATACCATGAAGGAACACGGAAAAACCGTTTCGTTTGATCCGAATCTTCGTCCGAACCTTTGGGGATCACAAGATGAGATGACCAGAGAGATTAATAAACTAGCATTCAAAGCCGATTGGGTACTGCCTGGAATAGAAGAAGGCGAAATATTAACAGGGTTTAGAAAACCAGAAGAAATCGCTGACTTTTATTTAAATAAGGGGGTGAAACTAGTCGTAATTAAGCTAGGAGAAGAAGGGGCGTATTTTAAAACAAACGGTGGAACGAGTGGACTAGTGCCTGGGTTCCCTGTCAGAGAAGTTGTAGATACAGTAGGGGCTGGTGATGGATTCGCAGTAGGACTGATCAGTGGACTGCTTGATCAATCATCCATTCCTGATTCGGTTACAAGAGGAAATGCGATTGGAGCTATGCAGGTTCAATCGCCTGGAGACAGTGATGGTTTGCCAGATCTTGAAACATTACAAACATTTATAGCTAAAAGGGAGTGTTTACAATGAGGAAAACGATAGATCCTTTAGCAACACGAAAACGCTGGCTGAGATTAATTCCAATTGCTTTTATTACGTATAGTTTGGCTTATCTGGATCGTGCGAACTATGGTTTCGGCGTTGCAGGAGGGATGGGAGAAGATCTTGGCATTACCGCATCCGTTTCATCTTTCTTGGCAGCGTTGTTCTTTCTAGGTTACTTCTTTTTCCAGATTCCAGGGGCGATCTATGCGGAAAAGAAGAGCGCGAAAGTACTGGTCTTCTGGTCATTGATTTTATGGGGTGGTCTTGCGACGGCTACCGGACTTGCAACGAATGTAGCCTGGCTTTATCCCATCCGGTTCTTTTTAGGGGTTGTGGAAAGCGCTGTCATGCCAGCGATGCTCGTTTTCTTGAGTGGTTGGTTCTTAAAAGCAGAACGTTCCCGGGCTAATACGTTTTTAATATTAGGAAATCCAGTAACCGTTCTTTGGATGTCTATTCTTTCTGGTTATCTGCTAAAAGCGTTCGATTGGCGCTGGATGTTCATTATTGAAGGTGTCCCAGCCATCCTATGGGCATTCATCTGGTGGAAACTTGTAAACGACAGACCCAAAAATGCGAAATGGCTTACAGATGAACAGAAGAAAAATCTCGAAAACGAATTGGAAAAGGAACAAACGGGCATGAAGCCTGTGAAGAACTACCGGGAAGCGTTTAAGTCGAAAAAAGTCATCCTGCTTTGCTTCCAATATTTCTTTTGGAGTATCGGTGTGTATGGTTTCGTTATGTGGCTGCCATCGATTCTCTCTAATGCGTCTAAGATGGACATCGTAGCAACGGGATGGTTATCTGCTGCACCATATGTACTTGCTGTGGTTGGTATGCTCTTAGTTTCCCATTACTCAGACAAAACGTTGAACCGTAAAAGTTTCGTATGGGTCTCATTACTAATTGGAGCGATCGCGTTTTATGGATCTTATGCTATCGGAGATTCGAACTTCTGGCTGTCATTTGTTTTACTAGTGATCGCTGGTGGTGCGATGTATGCGCCGTATGGACCTTTCTTTGCCATCATTCCTGAAATCCTGCCAAGAAATGTGTCAGGTGGAGCAATGGCCTTGATTAACAGTATGGGAGCATTAGGGTCCTTTGCAGGTGCCTATTTTGTAGGCTATTTAAATGGTGTAACTGGCGGACCAAGCGCATCTTACATTTTCATGGCAGGTTCTTTGGTTCTTGCTGTCATCTTCACGCTGCTTGTTAAACCAACAGCGGAAGCGCAACCTATTAAAAAAGTGGAGACGAAAGCATTATGATGATTCAACTCGCTTTAGACCGCCTATCGATTGAAGAAGCCATAAATGTGACTAGAAAAGTTGAACATCACATCGACTGGATCGAAGTAGGCACATCGTTAATTAAAGAGTTTGGTATGGATAGTGTACGGAAAATGAAAAGCGCTTTTCCAGATAAAACCATCGTGGCTGATATAAAGACGTTTGATAATGCGATCTATGAGTTTGAACTCTGCTTTAAAAACGGTGCGGATGTGGCAACCGTTATGGGAGCTGCACCAAAGGTATCGATCGAGGCGTGCCGTGATGTTGCAAAGCGTTACAACAAACAGGTAATGATCGACCTTTTAAATACAACTGATGAGCAATTCGCTTATCTAAGCGAATATGAAGACTTGGTATTATGCGCACATATTAGCAAAGATGAGCAAGAACACGGCGGAAAAACAGGATGGACCTTACCGCTAACTTCCAATGAAAATGTGATGTGGGCTGTTGCTGGCGGGATCTCACCTGATTCCTTTTCGGAAATCATGAAATTAAATCCTCATGTTGTCATCATAGGGTCAGGAATAACGAAGGCGGAAGATCCTGAAAAGGCAGCGAAGTTTTTTTCAGAAAACGCTAGAGTCAAGGGGTTGAACTTATGAATCAAGTAAATATCATTCTTGAAGAGATCAAAGGAGTACTAAGTAAAGCTGATCCAACGGTGATCAACCAGGTTTCCGATCAACTTTTATCAGAAAAACGTATTTTTGTCATTGGAGAAGGACGATCGGGGTTTATGGCCAAATCGTTCGCCATGCGTCTCATGCACTTAGGTCTTCACGTATACGTGGTAGGTGAAACAATAACTCCTGCTATAAAAACCGGTGATGTACTAGTAGCCGTTTCCGGATCAGGAACGACAAAGAGTGTTGTCCATACAGCGAAAAAGGCAAAGGAAATCCAATGTCCTGTCGTTGCAATAACCACAAACGTAAGCTCAGAACTTGCGGAACACGCTACATTAATCGCGCATGTTCCTGCAGCTACAAAGTTTAGAGGTGAGAATGAAGCGGCAAGTATTCAGCCGCTGGGGTCATTGTTTGATCAATGTGTTCATATTTTGTGTGACGCCGTGTGTTTAAATATCGCAAAAAAGCAATCTGAAGATAACGGATCTGCCTTTCTTCGTCACAGTAATCTAGAATAGGGAGTGAAATGATGGCGACATTAGCGTTTAAAGAGTTAGAACATCAACAGCAACAGGACTTATTGAAACAAACGAAGCTGATCGCTGTATTACGAGCTTCTTCAGTAAACGAAGCGATAGAAAAGGGAGAAGCACTCGTTGAATCAGGAATTAGCTGCCTGGAGTTAACGTTTACGATCCCAGAGGCTGAAAAGGTGATTCGTCACTTTTCCACTTACGAGAATCTAATTGTAGGGGCAGGTACGGTGATGAATATTCAGCAGGCTCAGCTAGCGGTGGCTGCTGGAGCACAATTTCTCATTAGTCCCGGATATGTAGATGAACTCGTACACTATGCACAAGAACGAAACGTCCTGTACATTCCAGGCGTGTTGACACCTAGTGAAGTCACCAAAGCCTATAATCAAGGACTTACTCTCTTGAAACTGTTCCCAGCGAGTCAATTTGGGCCATCTTATTTAAAAGGACTGCGTGATCCATTTCCAGATATCAATTTTATTCCAACTGGCGGTATATCCGATCAAAATGCGAAAGATTGGCTAGACGCAGGAGCAGTAGCGATTGGTCTTGGCGGTGGAATGACAAAAGGAACATTGAGTGAAATCAGAGAAAACGTTCTAAAAGTTAAAAAGGCTATTCAATAACGATCATGTACAAAGGGGCAGGCTTAAAGTGTGAAAACTTTGAGTTCAAGCCTCTTTTTTAATTTGAAACGAGAGAAAAAGGAAGTTTTGATGAATCAAAACGAGATAAGAGAATGACTTTGTCAGCTTCCAAGCTAAAATTATTTGTTTATCATGCTGTTTGTCGTAGTAAGATAGGCTCGAATCAGCAGGTTTGATCGAAAGTCCACCCATTCTGAGCGAAGATAAGAAATTTTGAGCGTAGCTCGGCGATTCTGAGCGTAACTCGAGGTTTTTGAGCGAAAAGTGGGTCATCTTGCGCGAACGTGTAACAGATTAAAAGAACACGTACCGTAAAATCTCTTTTGACCCAAAAAGGAAGGCTGACGTTGGTCAGCCACCTGTCCAAAAAGCATTTAGTCCTTTCTTTTATATGGTGTTGGGGATAATAAAGGAAACGGATAAGGTATAAAGAAAAAAGTACATAACCATTAAATTTTGAAAGGATGAGGAAGTTGGCACAGAAATCTGAGGAGCAGTTTCCTCCGAAAATAGCCAAACCGGCACAGCGCGCATTAGCTGGTGCTGGTATTGCGAGTTATCAAGAATTGGCGAAAAAAAGTGAAAAAACCGTATCCGCTCTTCATGGCATGGGGCCAAATGCCATGGCTAAGTTAAAGGCGGCCCTCTCAGAAAGAGGACTTTCCTTCAAAAAAGAGTGAATTGTCGGCTTTAAGAAAAAAAGAATTTGAATGGGTCTAACAAACTAATACCTCCACAAAAAAATAGTAGCCCAAACCATCACCGTGGTTTGGGCTACTATTTTTTTCTTATTTAATGAGAGCCCCTATATCTTCTGGAGCCTCTTGTTTTTTTCGGTTCTGGTTCTAATTCTGGTTCGGGCTCAATTCTTCGTTTTCTTTTTAAAAGGGTATAAATGTAACAAAAAGCAATGGAACAAGCGAGGCTGTACCCAAACACCGCAAAGAGATTGGATTCAGCAAAGTCCATCCAATAAAATAGTGTGAATCGATAGATAATGATAAATAATGCCGTTAAAAGAATGTATAAAAGAGCGCGTATTCTAAGCCTAATCCAGTACTTTGTTGTGAGCCCTTCCACAATAAAAGCAGTCGGGAGCGTGCAGAACAAGAAAAATGGAAGGGTTGTAATAATGCCGAAAAATAGACCGAATACAACACCTTGCCAATTTAGCTCAGATAAGTTCCCGCCGCCTGGAAGTGCGAAAAACACAAGAGCTCCGAATAGAACGGATATAACAGATGCGATAATAAATCTCATGACTATCTCCTAACTATAAGTTCAAGTTTCTCTTTCTTATTCTTTTCATCTTTGTATTCAAACAAACCTAGCTGATTACCCCATGGGTCTGAAAAGGTAGCCCATTTCACCGGGACCTCTTGACGTTCATGAATTTCAAATGCCTCCACGTTTAAAAGATCCATCAAACGTTTTCTCTCTGCACCAAGATCTTCAACACCAAGTCGGATCGGACCTGAACCTTCTGTTGGTATACCTTCAGCGACTTGCAGCCAACAGTTCGGGATCAACTCCCATTCCGCAAATCCTTCATGAGGAATAAAATCTGGCTTTCGTTGAAGCAGCGTCTCATAAAATCGCTGGCCTTCTATTATATCAGAAACACGAACTTGAACGGTCATTTCGTAAATCATACACGTAAGCCTCCATTTTTTTCGATAAATATTTTATTAATAACGTTTTAAAGAGCTATAAGGTTTCATAATCATATGGATAATTTTAACACAAAAAGAAAAGCTAACTCATCAGATAAGTTAGCTTTTTGCAGAGATTTTTTTATTCACCATCATATCCAAGAGGACGGTATCTGTTGTGCTCGATGTTTCATTCCCGAGACGGCAGAAGTTTTCGATCGTTTGTTCAACATCTTCTTCAATAAAACCGTTCGTGGAAGGAATGCATAATCCTTGTGAGGCAAGAATAGCTGATTGCACGGCAGCGCTCGAACAAGTAGCAACCTTCATGGCACAGCCTGCTTTTGCACCATCACACACCATTCCGCTGACATTCCCTAATGTGTTTTGAATAGCTGATTTGATTTTTTTCAGATCGTCACTTAAGAGGTAGGTGATCGCAGCAGAAGCGCTGGCACCCGCAACCGTCACACCGCATAACGCCGATAAACGGCCAAACTTTGACTTCATATAGATCGAGAGCAAGTGGCTCAACGTTACAGCTCTCAGCATTTTTTCTTCAGTGGTGCCGATCTTTTCCGCAGCAGCTACAACCGGCATCGTAACAGCGATCCCTTGATTTCCACTTCCGGAATTAGCCATGACAGGCATGGTTGATCCAGCCATCCTGGCATCTGAACCAGCCGCTGAAAGAGCCATACTGTAAGTCGCAAGATCATTTGTAAGCATGCCTGATTTGGTTTGATCGTAGAGGGTTTTACCCACCTTTAGACCATATTCATTAGTAAGACCTTCTTCACAAATGGCACGATTCAGCTCCACACTTCTCTTAACAAGTTCCAATCGATTTACAGGTACTTCAGTTATAAACGTATAAAGGTCATCAACTGTAAGTTCAGGGAATTTTTCTCGTTTTTCCGGTGTGGATTTCGTCGTATCGGATTGATCCAGAATGACATTACCGTTTACAGAGATGTAACTTACATTCGTATGGTCACCTGAAATGATTACGTTGATATTATCGGAAGCGGTCACTAGATGAACCTCAATATACAGTTTTTCAGGGGTAACGGCTGTCTGTACGTGTACCTTGCCTTCATGAACGAGTTGCATAGCAGCCTGTTCATCTATTTTTGTAACACCTTCTAAAACTCGAAGCCCTTTAGAAGGATCTCCCGCGATAACGCCAAGAGCAGCTGTGAAATCAATCCCCGTAAAGCTCATGCCGGGAATACCAACAGACAGGGCATTTTTTATTACATTTCCGCTCGCTGAAACAGAGATCGAAGTGACGTTCTCTTTGGTATATTCTTTTGCTGTAGCCGTAGCTAATGCGATAGCAACAGGTTCCGTACATCCTAAAGCGATCACTAGCTCTTTTTCAAGCAAATGATAAATCCTCTCCATGTTTCGTTCAGCTCCATCCAGATATTTTCTCTATCTCTTACAATAACGGGTAGATATAGAAAAAGGGAAGAGGTAATTATCACCTAATCAAAGAAATTCAATTGTATAAATATGTTAAAATGAAACCCTAGAGAGGAGTGGGTTATGGAATTTTTTATTTTAATCATCTTACTTGTTTTTTTGTTTGATATGGCGAAATTCAGAAAACAAAATGAAACCATGATTGAGCAAAACGAAAAAATGATTGAGCTATTAAGAGAAATTAAAGATAAGTAAATTTTACATTAGCCTACTTGTATAGATGGTTAACGATTAATCAACTACATACATATTAAAAAACTGATAATGTCCTTCACCGGTGATTTTTAAGACCAAGTTTTCCTCTAGAGGTTTCAAGATTTTATTTTCTTTAAAATGAAGGGACAACTCACTTGGGAAATCATCAAACGATACGGTAAATTTACCAAGTTGATGTTGTTTTTTATCTTGAGAAAAAGCCGTACTTAATGTGAAGGTTAGCTGTTTTGGGAGTTCATTATTCGTGGATTTAGGTTCGACTCTTAGCTGGTTCACCATATTTTTTGTAATGAAAAACTCTGCTTCCCAAAAGTCATTTTCACCTTTGTAGAAAACAGTTCCATCATTTTTTGAAGGTTCTGTGGATATAGTGGTTTCTGCTTTTTTTACTTGTGAATCTTGTCCGTTAAAAAACGTTGATGCGAAAGCGAACCCAAATAATAAAAAAACGGCGATAAGGAGTTTTTTCTTCAATTTAGATACCTCCTATATTCAGATGGAATATTAAAAGGTATTCTTCACAGCGGATAAAATTCCTTGGTTTTTTGACTAACATAACTAGCGGTTCTATCAGTTTCCATAAAACAAAAGTGACGAGAAAGTTCGTCACTTTTGTTTTTATTTCGTTTGTCTGCGATATAAATCCATCGATTTATAACCCTCTCCGATGACTTTTTCCATCTCAGTCAAACGTTCTAGATCATTTTTTATATTCATCTACGTGAGTGATATCGTCATCCACACATTGACTTTTCTTCTCACAATAAATTCGCGTCAACATTTTTGTAGAAGTTTAACACCTAAATGGTCAAAGCCGGTTATACAATTTCATTATGACCAACTTCTAATGTTTTTTCCAAAATCTAATGAATAAACTGACAAGGTTTCAGCAACCATTGCTCAATATCTCTAATAAACAAAGCTCCTGCAGAATGACAGGAGCTTTTCATGAAAGAGCCTTTAACCTATTTTTCCACAATGAATTCCTCAATGACTTGAGCTACATGATCGTCCGGAGAACCGACGCCACTGAAAACAACTTGATATGTTCCATTTTCAGCATCTTTTCCGAGCTTGTATTTTTCTTTAAATCGTTTACCACTGGTCTTTGGTAATTCAATTTGATCACCACTTGGGGTAACAATCTTGGTAGACCATTTAATCGATTTAGTTGCCTTTGCAGAAATAGAAACAGCTTTTTTCAAGTTTGTTATTTTTCTTGGTGTAACACTTGTTTCATTAATGATAGAAGTTTCTCCCTCACTCAGCCGGTAGATGTTAACTGTTTGTGTGGTCGTGGCACCTGCTAAATCAACTGTACGAATGGTAAATGTATTGTCTCCTTCTTTAAGGTTGACTACTTCTTGAAGGTTTAGATCCAACGGAACTGGATGCTCGAAAGAACTTGGACCAGGATGGTACTCGATTTCATCATCATTTACGAAAACTCGAATTAAATCGTAATTATCTTGAACATGAATGTTTATTGGAGTGGATGTCATAGAATGTTGAACAGCAGCGGGTGCATCTACCCCGATGATTGCCGGTGTTGTATCAACGAAAATCGGTCTTCTGCGGAATTCGGTTTCGTTACCCGCAATATCTACGGCTTTAACTTCAATCTCATAGACTTCATCTTCTTCAACGGTCCACTCCATATCAAAGCGGTATCTTTCTTCATCGAACTCGATTACTCGATTGAACTCAACAGATTCACCATTCACATAAACAGCTTCGAGAGGGGATTCATCCGTTACAAAACCTCTTAAGTTGATGGTTTTTGAAGAAAGAATCGTTCCACTTGAAGGAGCCTGTAAGACAATGATGGGATCCGTTTCGTCACCGCTTACTACAAGATCAGCTTCTTGCTCTGTGATATTTTGACTAAAGTCATAAGCGACAACTTTCACTTCAGAACCCTCAGGAACCTCTACATCTGATAAATCATATTCTCTCGTGTTAGAAGGCAAAAACGTATTTTCTGGCAGTATGTTCTCTCCATCTACTTTGATAAAGAAATGAGAAATCCCGATTCCTGTGCCGTCATTCGCTTCCCAGGTCAATGTTTTAGTTGTAAGGTCATACTTAGCCGAAACTTCAGGTTGTTTCGTGTCAATCATAAAAGGAATCTTCTTACTTTGCCAGTCTGCTTGGCGATGTTTCATATCGATACGAGCTTTGATTTCAAAATAATATTTTCCATCTGGAACAACTTCACCGTTGACTTTTCCATCCCAGCCCCGTTCTGCTAAGTAACCGGAATCTCTTCGGCAAAAACAGCTTGCATAGTTTTTTCTAACATTTTTTTCATTTCGGATCGTCCGGATTTTGTTCTTATCTTCATCCAAGATATTGTATTGGACATCACTAGCATTCCTTAAGAAAGTAACCATAGGCGTGACGGTATCATAAACGCCATCACCATTTGGAGAGATAGCATATTTGCTTACAGCATTCTCATAACCATTGATCGGATCCCATCCAAGGTATCCATCGTTACCAGGTTTTTGGTAAAGGCCGGCACATGGATTTCCCCAGCAAAATTGATAAAAGAACTTATCATCTATGTGGTTCATGCCATCAAAAATGCTTGGGCGATCCCACTTTCCATAAAAACCGAGATAAGGGACAACAAGGTTGGCTTCTTCACCATCAACATCTTCAAAACGGACAAATCCTTCTACGAAGATGTCTTCTTTTAGGTCGAATCCTTCTTCATTCGGTGATCCGTCTTCATTATAACCAGGGATTCTTGCATGAGTAAGATCGATGCTGATTTGAACCTCAACGGACTCTCCAGCAGGTACGGAAACGGTTTCTGGTGCATCAACATTTATATTCTTTAACGGCTCACCGCCTCGTAAATGAGGATTTCCTTCACTTTCTACAGCTGCTGACCAGTTCAAATCTCCTTCAGCAGTTCGTTGAATAGCATCAGTCAGCACATCCACGTTAACAGCATAAGTGACATCTTTATCCTTAGAATCATTGGTCGCTTCTACGGTAAAAGTGACTGTTTTCTCCGTAAAGTCACGTAATTCCACCTTGGCTTCGTTTGTATTTGGATCAACAACACGTACAGGAGTGGTTGTTGCATTGTGTATTTGCATTTGCCCGGCCCCTTGCACACGAGGGGAGAAGGCATATCCATTCGTACCTTTTACAACCTCAGCAGTATTCATTAATAACGTTTTTGCTAAATGAGCCTGTTCACTAGCAGATAGGTCTTTATAATCTGCGTGTTCTTGAATGTACTCCATTACGAGCGCAGATCCACCTGCAACATGAGGGGCTGCCATAGATGTACCACTCATCCACCCGTATTTATCATCATTGAGGGTAGAGTAGATGTTACCACCTGGCGCCATGACCTCTGGTTTGAGATCCAAACTTGGTGTGGATCCCCATGAAGAGAAAGAAGTTGGTCGTCCCTGTTGTGGAGAGGGCTCAGCCGTATCAACCGTGAAAGTAAGGCTTTTATTTCCATCATTATAAAGGCTGTTTAATTGGTCGCCCGTTTCTTTTGTTGTAAGTATGAAAGGGATTGCAAAATGTCCTTGATCACGATAGATCGTTCCGCCAGTACCATTGTCTGCCACGATTATTCCTACCGCGCCTTGTTCAGCTGCAACTGCAGCCTTGTCTATGAACGGACCTGGGGTACCGCCACGTGTAACGACAACAATTTTACCCGAAACATCGATCCCTTCATAATCAGACTCGGAACCGGATTTATTTCCTAATGAAACGATCTCATATTGTTGCTCGCCTAGTTTTTCAACCCAATCATCGCTTGAATAACCGAAGCCGTCGATCAGATTTCCGTTTAAAGATAGATTGTAATTAAACCACGTCTGCTTATTTCCAGAAGCAGCAACTTGGATAGAATCATAGGATAGACCTGGTGCTCCAACAACCCCGATATCCGGGTTCTCTGCAAACGGTGTTTTCTCAGGGTCACCAATATGGCGCGAATTTCCGGCTGATACCGAAACGACCACACCATTATCTACGGCTCTAGTGATTGCTAGATTTGCTAGATCGTCCGGAGAATAGAAAGCAGCAACAGAACCTAGACTCATATTAATCGCATCTGCTCCTAATTTGATTGAGTCATCGATCGCTGCTATGTAAACATCTGAAAAAGTAGAGGAGTACCCAGGATCGTTACTGAAAACTTTCATCGCTAATAGTTGTGCTTCAGGCGCAACACCTTTGATACCTCCATCTTCAGGGTTACCGTTCGCCGCTACAATACCTGCAACATGCATACCATGATTGGATCCATCAGGTACTAAATCACGGATTTTCGTATTGCGGTCAAAATAGTTATACCCATATGGCACTTTTTCAGTAAAAAATACGCCTGACAACTGATGTTCTTCTTTTAGACTATTAACCTCTGATTCTGTAAGATCTTCATCTGTTTCAGGACTAAGTACGAAATCTTTGTGAGAGGGATCAATCCCAGAGTCAATCACAGAAACGACCATTCCTTCGCCTTTGTATTTACCTTCTGTCCAAGCTTTATAGGATTGGATAAATTCGTGGCTTGTGACCATATCGGGTTCCACGATTGGTCTTTCGTATTCGTTTGATACGTAAACGCCTTTTACCCCTGGCAGTTTTTCAATATTTTTAATCTCACTGTATTGCACTTCACCGCTAAATCCATTTACAACAGTCGTAAAGTTAAATTTATAATTCATGGCGACTTTCTGATCAGCAATACTCTGCTTGACTTGCTTTTGTGCAGTTGTTACCTTTTCTTGCAATGCTTTTTGTGAAGATTTTGCTAGCTTTGTATAGTTGGTTCCTTTTTCTTTTGCCAATTCAATGGCAGTTTTACCTTCTACTTCTACAATTACTCTGACTTTGTCCTTAGCTTTAAATGGAAGGTCAGCCTTCACGTTATCAAAAGCTTCTTCTTTCGTTGCTGATGTAGCCTTTTCTGAACCTAGGTTATTTGTGTTCGTGTTTGGTGTCGTGGCAAAGGCTAAATTTGAAAATGTTAATAAAAAAATAAATAAAAGTACGATGCTTTTTTTCAAGATATTTAATCTACTCACCTAAAAACCCCTTTTCTCCATTTATTATCGTAACTTTACGATCCCTAACGTTAGCCTCCTTGTCCAAATCATTTTTTTCAGATATTTTTATTTTGCAAATAATCTGTCATTTAAAAGTAACAAAACAATATTTGTCAAACATCTACAAAAAGTCCCATATTATACTATAAATAGCTAAAGGAAATTAGTATTCAGAAATAGTAAAATAGACTATTTTTTATAGAATTTTCATAAATCTACTAGTCGATAGAAGCAGGTTTAGAACAGGCTAGAAATCTATTAAAGAATGATCTGGTAAAATGTATTCACTCGCTAGGATAGTGCAATATAACTATTCGTGTAATTTCCCGTTTCTACTCGTACCTTGGATAAGAAATGATATAATCAAAATCATATTTATAGTGAGTTAAGGGAATGAAAGTAGATAACGAACTGCCAACAGGAGGTTTTAGAGTGAAAGACGTAGCAGAATTAGTATTGCCAGCGAAAGCGGCTCTTGGCGAAGGACCATGCTGGGACTCGAAAAAAGGTGTACTGTATTGGGTGAATATTTTAGGGAAGACCGTGAATATTTACGATCCAAAGACAAATGAAAATAAAGAGATTCATGTTGGTCAGCAAGTCGGTACCGTGGTTCCTCGGGAATCTGGCGGGGTTGTTGTGGCGATGCAAAAAGGATTTTATTTCTTGGATTCAGAGACGGAGCAGCTCACTGAAATCGTTGATCCTGAAGAACAGCTACCAGAGAATCGTTTTAATGATGGAAAGTGTGATCCATACGGCAGGTTCTGGGCGGGAACCTTAAGTTTGAGTGAAGAAGAAGGAAAGGGCTCGCTCTACTGTTTGCATTCGGATTTTAATGTGGAAAAGAAAGTAGGAGACCTCACGATATCCAATGGGCTTGCTTGGTCGCCGGATCATCGGTTCATGTACTTAATCGATACACCGACTAGGAAGGTAACGCGTTTTGATTATGATGGAGAGACTGGAGCAATCGACAATCCGGTTCCAGTAATCGAGTTTAAAGAAGGGGAAGGATTTCCGGATGGAATGACGATTGATGAAGAAGGGATGCTGTGGATTGCCCATTGGAACGGTGCACAAGTTTCAAGATGGAATCCTGAGACGGGTGAACAATTGACTTCGATCTCGGTGCCAGCTTTAAATGTAACATCATGCACGTTTGGCGGTCCTGATCTTAAGACGCTCTACATCACGACAGCAAGAAAGAACATGACCGAAGAAGAATGGGGGAAATATCCACTCACAGGAGGCCTTTTTAAAGTAGAAACTGATGTGAAAGGTAGCCCCGCGTATTCATTTGGCGGTTAAATTGAATCATTAATACGAGAAGTCAATGAGGGAAGCCACCCGTAACAGCGATGTTGCATGGGGTAACCTTATTGGCTTCTTTCTTGTTAAAGTGACTTTTTATTTTTTATGAGTCTAAACATTGCGGCTATGAGTCAAACTGATCATTCTATGGGTCAAAATATAAAGCCTATGAGTCAAAACTTAGACTCTATGAGCCTAAACAAATTCTATGAGTCAAAAGCGAAGTTCTATGGGTCGATATAAACGTTCTATGAGCTGTTCTATACATTCCATTCAGAACAATTTTAAAACTTCAGAAAATTATATTTACTTTTCCTGAGCTTTGAATTACAATATCTAGGGTAAGGAAAATATTTCAAATAAAGGAGGCGTTGGACATGATTCAATTTAACTTAGAAACAATCAAAACAATTAAATGTAAAGTCCAATACACAACCTTCTTTATGGAATCCGTTTGATTTTCATGATGTGAATCGGAGCCCTGGGATGTGTATGCATTCTGGGGCCTTTTTATGCACTTTTTTCGTGTATCCAAAGGTCATCAGTATTCTGGTGGCTTTTTTTATTTTGCTCTTTTACCTACTTAACTTTAACTTAACAAATTAAAGGGGTGCTCACGATGATACAGTACAGAAAATCACGTCAATAAAAAACGAATAACACAACAATCATAAATAAAACGACTGGAGGCAACAAAAATGGAAGTAGTCCAACAATCTGTTATCGATCAAATTACAATCGTTGAATATGATCCAAGCTATGCAGGAAGAGTCGCTGAGATGTGGAACAACAGTCGTGACGGCTGGGGTGGAAGCAATTCGCTCAGAACCGAAGAGCAAGTTTTAAAACAGGAAGCGAACTCCACAAACCTCCATCTTTATTTGGCTTTAGATGGTGAAAAAGTCGTCGGTTATTGCAGCTTTGGTGAGTACCGGGAAGATGAAGGAGCCCTTTACATCCCACTTTTGAATGTGAGAGATGATTATCATGGGAAAAAGATCGGGAAGAAGCTTGTTTTAAAAGCTGTTGAAAAAGCGATTGAAATGAAGTGGCCGCGTCTCGATCTTTATACATGGCCAGGTAATACAAAAGCAACGCCTCTTTATAAAAAATGCGGTTTCTTTTGGGAAGATCGCGATGATACTACACATCTTATGAACTTCATGCCTTCGGTCATGCAGATTGAGGCGGTTTCTGATTTCTTCAATAAGGTGGACTGGTATGAAAATAGCACCCGAAAGATAGAAGTCGTACCTGATGGGAAAAAAGAAAATGATTTTCATTATTATGAGTACTCGTGGGAAACGAAGGAACAAGAGAAATTAAGAATGGAGTTTGAACGTTTTGGAAGGGGCCTCCGTCTCATTGAAACGGATGACTATCTGATCTCTGCTACGGTTGAAGACTTCAATCTTGTATTTGGCTCAGATTATAAAATGAAGTACCAAATCATCAATAAATCGGGCAAACCTTTAACGGTAGCTATTGAAGGGATGAACGACAAGAATATCGAGTTTCAGGTCGCTAAGGAAATAACGGTAACGGGCGAAGAGACGATTGAAGTGCCTTTTACAGTGAATGCGATCGATGAAGAACAGAGTATTTGGCGGACACATCCGACAGTGAGTGCCATGCTTACTATCAATGGTAAGAAAGCACCTTTTAAAGTAGGAATCAGCCCAAAGTTTCCATTGAATTTAAGCTGCAAGTTTTCTGATACTCTATCGTTTATCGGAAATGCTTCAACGTTCTATCTCGACCTTGAAAATAATTTTAATGAAGAAGCTACTTTTACCTTTGAATTGCCTGAATCAGAACTGATCGATCTGGAAGACCGCATATTCCGTATTTCGTTAGCGGCTCGTATTAAGCAATCGGTGCCTGTACCTTTTACGTTAAAAAAGCATGGATTCTATTCAGCAGACCTTAAGATTAAGGCAACAAAAAAGGATGGAAGCTCTGTTGTTTTTTCTAAAAGGATAGGAACTGCCTTCAAAGGAATCGGTAAAAAATTTGCAGGTGAATGTGCAGATTATTTTCACGTGTACAACGGACAATATCATCTGACCCACGACAAATTCGATAACTGGATCAAACCAGGTAAAGGAAGTAAAGACTTCAAAATCGCGTTGATGCATCCCAAACTCGGTAAACCGTTCTCAGAAGAGCTGGCACGAATTCGCCCTTACTGTGTAGAACCGATCTTTGAAGAGGGATACGCCGGCATGAAAGCGATTTATCGTTCAAATGCTTTTCCAGGGCTCGAACTGGCTTCTGTGGTGAAATTGTATGGTGAAGGTTTGATTGAGCAGCATTATGAAATTACGAATACACAGGAAACAGAAACGTCAGAAGAAGTTTGGCTGAATAACCCGATCCTTTTTAGCCGGATTTTAGAGCGAGCCGTATTGCCTTATGAGGGAGATATTGTGGAACTTAACGATTCGACGGGGTCTTTTCTTGACTATTGGAAAAGCAAAAACATCACTGAAAACTGGATCTTCTTAAGAGGACAGAACAACCCTCGAGGAATCTCTTGGTCAAAAGAGGCAAGCATCTATTTTGCATCATGGTTTATGTATTTTGAACATAACCTTGGGAAGTTAGCAGCACATCAATCGGTCGAAACAAAGCCTGTTGTATTTTCAATCGGTGCATTTCAAGACTGGCAATCTTTCCGTGAATACGCCGTGCAAAAAAGCAACATGGCTGCTGAGCGCCCTAAGAACCATATGATGTTTTCTTTGGAAGATGGAAACCCGTTCGTGAGCGGGGAGGAATGTAAAGCGGTGGTTAAAGACAGAAAATCAGCGTTTTTTAACGGCTTAATAGAAATCAAAAGGGATGATGAAATTCTGCAAAGCCACTTGTTCACATCAGACGAGGGGTTGACTCATGCATCGTTTGAGATTCCAATGGATGCTGAAGAACCGGTTCACGTTTTAACATCTAAAATGAGTTTGGATGAGGTCGATATTACGCGTCAAACTGCGGCTTTTGTCACGAAGGAAACACCGGTTCAATACGAGAAAAGCATAAAGAATGAGCTCGAAGTTTTATCTGCAGATAACGGTGAATTGAAGATTTCAGCTTCTGGCCAATTCGCTCCAAGTCTGTTTTCCCTCCAATATAAAGGACAGGAATGGATGGACACACCATTTCCTAAGCCTGCTCCAAAATCATGGTGGAATCCATGGATGGGTGGGATCGCAGGACTTGTAGGAGGAACGAGTTTGAACTCTCTATTAAAAGAGGAAAGTACCGTGGCGTTTGCTGAGAAAGAGGACATTAAAGGGAACGTGTGGAAAGGCTTGAGAATCTCCACTAAATACGAAAAGCATGAAACCTTCAAGGGGCTTGAGGTCCATACGTATTTCTTAATGCTGCCAGGCGTGCCTGTTCTTTGTCATACAACAGAAATCGTTCAGACAATGGGGAGTTATCTTAATGGGGAGAATTTTTATACGGGATGCTTTTTAAATCCAGGATCTGAACTGACAAAGAGCTGGGCGAGCTTCCAGAGTGAAACAGGTGAATGGACGATGGTTTATGGAGGAAAAGGCGAACAAGAGATGGCTGTTGACCGAAGCGTTGTGTTCGGAAGTGATGAGCATGAGAACCTGCTGCAGATTGTCGCTGATCAGAATGCTACATTCGTGGATTCTTATATCAATAAGGAAGTGATTGAACTCGGATGCGCTGAGAAACTTCACTTGGCACACGGTTCTACACATTTTACATCGCCTGTGTTCTATCTGTTCTCTAACAAAGTAATTCCAGATATAGCTTTAGAAGATTTGAAGAAAATCCGTTTTTGCTAAGGGAGAGAGTCTATGAAAATCATCGACGCACATATGCACTATTCAAACATTGAAAGCTTTAAGCACACGGCAATCAATCTGTCCAAACTAGACTATTCCTATGAAGGCATTATAAAAGAATACGAGGATGCCGGGGTTGTTCTCGGGATTGCGATGGGTCTTACAGAAAAAGAGGTTGAGGGGTTTCCGGATCCCTTGACCGCTACACCGATGGGAATCGATCTAGAAAAGAGAATTCCTGAAAATGTTGTGTACTGCGCAGGCATCAATCCTCATCATCTAGGAGAGAAGGAACTGGCAGAACTCGAAGAAACGGTGCAAAAACCAGAAGTGGTCGGATTGAAGATCTACTTAGGCTATTATCCGTTCTATGCGTATGATGAGGTATACCAGCCAGTTTATAGACTAGCCGCTAAATACAATCTGCCGGTCGTGTTCCATACAGGAGACACGTATTCAGAGCGCGGGTTGCTGAAGTATTCTCATCCCTTAACACTGGATGAAGTGGCAGTTATGCATCGTGATGTGAATTTTATGATGGCTCATTTCGGTGATCCGTGGACACTGGACGGAGCTGAGGTGGTATACAAGAACCGCAACATGTATGCGGACCTTTCCGGACTGGTCGTCGGAACAAGAGAAGAGATTAAGAGATACAAAGATTCACCCCGTTTCTTCAACCACCTGAAGCATGCGCTGACTTTTACGGATAACTATAAGAAGTTCTTGTTCGGCACCGACTGGCCACTCGTGCCAATACAGCCGTACATTGAATTTGTGAAAGAGATGATACCAGAAGAGCATCATGAAGATGTATTTTATAACACAGCGTTAAACGTTTTCCCGAAGATCAGACCGTTCATAAAATAATAATTGAATGAGAGAGGGGTGATGCCTTTGGTAATGGTTACGGGATTTTGTCAGAAGAAATTTAATAGAAAACCAGCAAGGAGGAATCACCTCTATGATTACAGGTAAACTGGTAGAGTTACGGCCGGTATCATTAGAAGACCATAAACGATCGTACCTTTGGCGAAACGATGAAGAAACAGCTAAGCTTGATGCCGGTTCCGGGATGTATCGTTATAGTCATACACCTTTAGAAAAAATTGAAGCCAGCTATGAAAAAGATATTCTTTCCATTGATAAACGAGAGGTAGGGGAATTCTCGATTTATACCCTTGGAGACGATGCGCGGCATATCGGCTCGATCGGGTATCGAGATCTTCATATTGTTTCACGACGGTGCGTAGTCGGTATTGGGATTGGAGAAAAAGAGCTGTGGGGCAAAGGATATGGAACCGATGCCTTAAAAGCTTTGGTCAGCTACCTGTTTAAGACGATGAATTTGAGAAGGATCCAACTTGATACGTGGAGCGGAAACACGCGTGCGATCCGTTCTTATGAAAAAGTCGGATTTGTGATCGAAGGACGTCTAAGAGAAGATACGTTTATTGATGGAAACTACTATGACACCATTGTGATGGGGCTTTTAAGGGAAGATTTTCATGATGAAGCTTAATATTACAGCGTTTTTTTAACCGATCACATATTTTTGAGGTTCATCACATAATTTTGGAAGTTTATCACATAAAAAAGTGGAATGGGATTCAATGGTTGACGAATATGCGAGAAAAGGTATTGACAATGTTTAGAAGGGGCATGCTGATAAGCTCTTGCCCTTAAGATGAACAATCTTGAGGGTGGGGCTCTTTTTTGTCGTAATTTGTCGTCTCGTGGTTATTTTTTTATTAACGTGGGATTATTTCAATTAACGCAGGAAAAAAGTGAATTAACGTGGGATACATTCTATTTTTCGTGGGATTCCGCGTACCCAGCTTCTTTTACATGCTAAATTAATCGTTTCAGGAGCCAAATTTTAATAAAAACAAAACCTCGGGAGAGTATCCCCGAGGCTTTATCCATTTTGAGATAATGCTTTGGTTTGCTTTTGTTGTTTTCGCTTTCCCCATGGCTTTAAAACGGATATGACAATCACAAATAGGAGAAGTGATGTTTGAATGATGGCACTGATGATTAGCATGTTTCGGTCATGAAGGTAGACAGGATCTGTCAGCGCGTCCAAACCTTTAGCTTTTGTAATCTGGATAGAACTTTGAACCCAAATGTTTAATACACTGCCAATTCCTAAAGTAATAAGGGTAATAATTTCCTTTGCTATGATCCAATAATGCTTAACAAACCCCCAATGTGTTCGTAGGGAAAGAAAAACGCCTGTTATTATGACTCCTAATAACCCCGGAATAATTAGGGAAAGATCCACGATATGCATGAAATGATGTGACACTCTTAAAACTTCTGCTGAATTTGCTGTGAGTGCGGAGATCATGAGGACCCATTGTGTAAAGCTTCCTCCTACAAATAGAACGGTTGAGATTAAATGAAAGATGAGCCACCAATTTTTTCGCGTCAACTTTTTTGGAGAAGATTTCTTCATTTTTTTCACTTCTTTCTACGCTTTATTTAACACCGTTAAATTTAATTTAACACTGTTAATTTTAAATGGTAAATGTTAGAATTGTCAATAGGCAAAGGAGGTTTTTTTATGGGTAGAAAAAAACGAACGAGCTATGAGGATATTCTTGATAAAAATAAAATTCTTGAGACAGCTATCGATTTGATCAATACTGAAGGATTACAGAAGCTTTCGATGCGAAACGTCGCAACGTCCCTGAATACGAGTGCAGCCTCTCTCTATTGGCACATTAAAAATAAACAAGAGTTAATGCAGTTGCTATCTGAAGAGATCGTAAAAAAGATTCCTTATCCTGACGCGGCAAAGAGCTGGGATGAGCAAATCATTGAATTTGGTAAAGGGTATCGAAGCGCTTTGTTCGCCATTCGAGATTCTGTTGAGATTATGACAGAAACTATCCCTATGACAGCTGAACGACTCAAGTTGATCGAATACATCTATCAAGTATTATTAAAAGCGGGGGTTAAGGCGGCTGAAGTGCCAGCTGCAGCAGGATTGATTCATAATTATGTTCTTTCTTTTGTAAAGGATGAAATGGCTCTCCTTGAAATGGCGAAAGCAGAAGGTATATCGACAGAAAAGAGAATGCAAGAGGTAAGTGAAATGTTTAAAGCATTGGACAAAAGTGAATTTCCTGCACTTGTAGAACTTGCTGAGCATTCGGTAAGTATACATGGTGTGGATGCGTTTGAAATGGGGTTAAGCATCCTATTAAGCGGAATTAGGGAACGCATAGAAAAAGGACTTACCTAGAAAATAGGTAAGTCCTTCATTTATTTCTTCAGTTCCTGGCCCATGCCTTTCAAAAAGTGAAGACCAAAGCCGATCGCACGATTGATATCAGGATCTTTTAATGATTTCACCAAATCAAAAGCCCCGACTTTTTGTTCGCTCTCTACAAAAGATTCCCCTTGTTTTAAGCCTGACACGACGCTGTCGAGAAGTTTAGAGGTTGATTCTGGATCCATCTTCGTCAAGACGCCGGCTGCACCCATCAAGTTATTAATCATGTTCGTGACCGGTTCGCGTGAGGCCTGGCCAATTGCGATACTTGCAATCTTGTCTTTGGCTTCAAGCATGGCGTTTGCCGCTTCCAATGCACCGATCTTATCAAGCTCTCCGATAAAATCGAGCGCCTTTGTTAGGGCAGCATCTTTTTCTGCTAATGCTTTTTGAAGTTCAGCGAGTTTTTCTTGCTGAATTTGCTCATTTGTTTTTACCTTTTTCTTCACAACGGTAATCGGTTCTGCCATATGAAATCAGCCCTCCTACACTTCATCCGTCAGATGGACATAGCCAGGACGGTTCCATTTTCTTTGTACTTCCACGCCATTTTGTGGATAGCGCTTTTTGTTTCTTGGGTTATTGCCAGGCAATTTCACTTCGCCTTCACGGCTGATGATTTCCATTCGTACTTTTGTCTGCTTGTATGCCGGAGTATGCGTACGATGGTCAACGGCCGGTCCGGTAAGGAAGTTGATCGCGGATTCCTTATCCACAGAGTTCATCGGCAGGTAGAGTTCATTGTTTTTTACACGATCGGTAACCAATGCGTTCAGTTTAACGGCTCCAAAAGGAGAGATCAGCCGGACGACCGAACCGTCGATCAAACCGCGTTCCTCTGCAAGAGTTGGTGATACTTCAACAAACACATCTGGCACTTTATGCTGAATTCCTTCCGATTTGTTCGTCAGGTTCCCTTCATGGAAGTGCTCCAGCATACGGCCGTTGTTAATGTGAAGATCAAACTCTTCAGGGAATTCAGCTGGCAGCATCCAGTCGGAAAGGGCAAAGCGCGCTTTTTTATCAGGGAAATTAAATCCGTCCGTGTAAAGAAGAGGTGTGCTCTTACCACTGAAATCTCCCCAAAGGAAACTGCCCCAGCCTTCAAGGACATCATAGCTAGCCTGACCAAACAATGGGGCTAATGACGCCATCTCTGCAAAAATCTCGCCCGGATGCGAATAGTTCCAGTCCGCTCCCATACGAATCGCAATCGCCTGGATGATCTCCCAGTCGGGACGTGACTCGCCAGTTGTCGGCAGTGCTTGATACAAACGCTGAACGCGGCGTTCAGTATTCGTGAAGGTTCCTTCTTTTTCTAAGGATGGAGCCGCTGGCAGAATCACGTCTGCATATTGAGCCGTCTTCGTTAAGAAAATATCTTGAACGACGAAAAAATCAAGCTGTGACAACATGTCATGAACATGGTTCGAGTTGGAATCCACGAGAGCTATATCTTCACCGATCAAGTACATCGCTTTGATCTCACCGTTACCGATTCCTTCAACCATCTGGATGTTGTCTTTTCCTGGTTTGCTGTCGATCGAAACGCCATATGCTTTTTCGAATTTCGAGCGGGCTACGTCATCTGTAATATGCTGATAACCCGGCAGCCAGGCAGGAAGGGTACCCATGTCACAGGCGCCTTGAACGTTGTTATGCCCGCGTAACGGATAAGCACCTGCGCCAGGTCGTCGATAGTTTCCAGTCGCTAAAAGGAGGTTCGAAATGGCAGCAGATGTATCGCTTCCGCCTGTATTCTGTGTCACACCCATGCCCCAAAGGATACAGGTACCATCTGCGTCACGGATCAATTTTGCTACATCGATCAATGTCTCTTGCTTAAGACCTGTGATCTCTTCAGCATACTCGAGTGTGTACTTTTCTAATACCTCCTTGAACTCTTCAAAGTAATGGACGTTTTCTTCAATAAACTTCTGATCGTGCCACCCTTGGTCGATCATGTACTTTGTAACGGCCATCAGCCACACTTGATCGGTTCCTTGTTTTGGACTGATAAAAATATCAGAGCGCTCAGCGAGTTCATGTTTACGAAGATCAGCGACGATCAGTTTTTGTCCATGAAGCTTGTTTGCACGTTTAATGCGCGTCGCTAAAACAGGGTGTCCTTCTGTTGGATTCGCTCCAACAACGATGACGAGTCCGGCTTCAGCGATATCTTGGATTGTACCAGCGTCACCACCCATACCGACTGTTCGGAACAAGCCGTCTGTTGCAGGAGACTGACAGTAGCGGGAACAGTTATCCACGTTGTTTGTACCGAAAACCTGGCGTGCGAGCTTCTGCATTAAATAATTTTCTTCATTCGTAATTTTAGAGGAAGAGACGAACCCGAGAGCGTTGCTGCCATAATCTTGTTTGATCTGGTCCATCTTGCTCGCGATTAAGGATAGGGCTTCATCCCAAGTGGATTCAACAAACACCCCGTCTTTACGGATAAGGGGAGTAGTCAGACGTTCTTCGCTGTTCACGAAATCCCAGCCGAACTTTCCTTTTACGCAAGTGGAAATAGCATTTACAGGGCCTTCACTCGGTTCTACTTTTAAAATCTTTCTTCCTTTCGTCCAGACTTCGAACGAACAACCTACACCACAGAACGTACAAACCGTTTTTGTTTTTTTCGTACGTGTCTCACGCATCGCTGCTTCCACTTCAGACACGGCAAAGATACCACTATAGCCAGGCTCAACCTCTTTTACAAGTTCGACCATCGGCTCCAGAAGATCCTCTTTCAAGCCCGTCATGAAACCTGCTTCACCTAGCATAGTTTTTTCCATTAAGGCGTTACAAGGACAAACCGTTACACACTGTCCGCAGCTGACACAAGAGGATTCATCGATACTTGAACCTGCATCCCAAATGACACGCGGGCGTTCTCGTTCCCAATCGATCGAAAGGGTCTCGTTCACCTGAAGGTTTTGGCATACTTCCACGCATTGACCGCACGTGATGCACTGGTTTGCATCATAACGGTAGAACGGGTGAGACATATCGATGTCCACCGTTTCTTCTTTCGGCGAGTAGGGAATAGACTGATGTTCGATCTCCATCAGTTCGGCTGTGTTGTGCAGTTTACAGTTTCCGTTGTTGTTATCACAGACTGTGCAATAGAGAAGGTGATTTTCCAAGAGTCGATCCATCGCCTGGTTCTGTGCATCTTTCGCTCGGGAAGATGAACGATCAATCGTCATGCCGTCTAAGGCCATCGTTGAGCACGAACGCACCAGTTTGCCATCAACTTCGACGATACAAGTATCACACGTCTCGATCGGGTCCACTTGCGGCGTGTAACAGATCTGAGGATGGGGAAGTTCATTTTTATTGATGATATCCAGGATGGACGTTCCTGCTGATGCTTCGTACGTCTTTCCGTCTATCTTGATCTGAATCATTTTTTCCATTAAAGACCTTCCTTTCAATGATGAAAGTACAAAAAAATCCACCACGAAAGCACAGATTCTATGAGGCGCAGAAAATGTGTATCATGGTGGAATAGTTTAATAGCAGAACTTACTATCGGACCAATCCAACATTTCTATTTTTCATAAAAACGGATGGCTTCTGAAAAATAGACGAGTTATATCATTCGTTAAGAGGGAAGAGGAACAAATCATTATTCCAGCTTCCAACTTTTCTCCCTTTATTATAGCGGTTTCATAGTAAAGAAACAACGAAACTTCCAAACTAACTAAATTTTTTTACGTGCGAAAAGTAAGTACATCATGTATGATTAGTAAAAAATGGTGAGACAATGGTGGTGGTTAACATGTCAAAAAAAATACACGACTTCAATGATATCATCCGAAAACTGCGTAAGAATTTATTAGGAAAAGGTCCTGAAAAAATACATACAGTCTTTGTTGAAAACATGGCGATCTCAACCATGTACGGCAACTTGACCCCAACGGAGAAGTTTATTGCAAGAACAGCTGAAGGAAAAGAAATGGTTCATGCTGCTAGAACCCGCCTCATCCAGGACATCTATGCAACAGCACCACCTGAGGGGTTAGAAGATGTGACAGGTGCAAAGTTTGTTCATCTGTTTTCAGATTTTAAAGTAGATGAGGACATGGCCGTTTCAGTCTTTGTCTTTGATAAACCCATCGCTTAAGGGGGGACTTTCATGAAGCCAGTCGTAACGAAGCGCGAAATTCTTCAATTTAAAAAAGGTGGAGCGTCTTTCGTTGAAGACACCGTTGTATCCGAACTTCCCGTCACGATCAAAATCAATGGGGAAGAATTCGTGACGATGGTCTGCAGCCCGGAGTATATAGAGGACATGGTTGTCGGCTATCTTGCTTCAGAAGGTGTGATCCGAAACTATCAAGAGATTCGGGACATCTGGGTGCAGGAGGACGGAAACTTTGTTCATGTGACGTTAGATAAGGTGAACCCGCTCTATCAGAATCTGCAGAATAAAAGATACATAACGTCGTGCTGTGGAATGAGCAGACAAGGGTTCGTGTTTGCGAACGATGCACTTACAGCTAAGAGCATGAACGACGTTCGGGTGAAAGTGACCCCTGATGACTGCTTCCGTTTGATGAAAGAGATGCAAAGTTCAGCGGGCATATTTAAGGAAACGGGCGGAGTGCATAACGCAGCACTGTGTGATGTGAACGGAATCGTGCTGAGCCGGATGGATATCGGGCGTCACAATGCGCTAGACAAAATCTATGGTTATTGCCTGAAGAATGATATTTTCATAGGGGACAAGATTCTTGTTTTCAGCGGGAGGATTTCATCAGAGATTTTGTTGAAGGTAGCGAAGATCGGCTGCGAGATCGTACTGTCCAAGTCCGCACCGACCGAATTTGCCCTGCAGTCAGCTGAAGAGCTAGGCATTACGACGGTGGGTTTTATTCGTGGAGACTCGATGAACGTGTATACGAGACCGGATCGGATTGTTACGGAGTGAAAATAAGAAGAGAGAAGAGCAGTCTGCCAGTTATGGCGTGACTGCTTTTTTTTGATTTAATTATGTACTTGAAGTTTATTTCCGCTAGGGTCATAGAAATGAAAATAGCTGTGGCCGTTGTCTTCTTGCATGTCATCTACTTTTACATTTTGGTCTTTTAAATAGGTATACAGCTCGTTGATGGCTGACGTTGTAAATCCGATCGAAAATTCAGCTTTCCCGTTTATGGTGAAATGTCCTTTAGAATCCGGATCTCCTTGTATTAATATGAGCAGTGGACCAGAACTTAGTTCGATAACAGCAAGCTTACCGTCACTGTGCTTTAATTGAAAACCTAGGCATTCTGTGTACCAGGTTATTGACGCTTGTAGATTAGTAACAGGTATCCTGAAATAATGCATCTCATGTATGAATGGTTTGGCCATGATTTTTCCTCCTTATTGTTTGCACTTATATATTTCGGTAAAGATTATTTTTACCCTTTTTTAAAAAAACAGTCCTGCAAAAAGATGCAGAACTGCTTCTCGTTTTTCTACCAGCTGCGCTGTTCCCACTGGCTTTCACTCATTTTTACTTTCTCTTTATTTCCTGTTGAATCTGTGGTGAACACATCATCAACATACCAGCCCCTGCCATTTACGGAAACATCCGTCTCATAGAGGAAGCGGACGAATTGTGTCTCATCTGGAAGTTCTATCTTTTCGTTTGTCCATTTTTCATCCTTGCCTGTATAAACGTCAGAAAGGTTTGTCCACGTTTCACCGTCTTCAGATACTTGAACGATTCCTTTGTCACTGTCGGTTTCGATGCTGAACCAATTTTGGAAGTGAAGTTTCTTCTGATCCTCTTTTACTTTAAACGTTAAGCTTTTTGCAAGATTATCCCCATAGCCTGAAAACCAAGCTTTATCTTTATGCCCCATCGGAACGGATATCGAATCACCAGCAAGTTGAGCCACTTCACGTCTAATTGGGTTCATTGAAACCGTATCCCGTGATGGATGGACCCGATTGGTCAGCGTTAACACGATAGTCTGATTTTTTGGAGATACAACTATTGATGTTCCTGTATATCCGGTATGACCGAGCGTTTCTTCATTTGATAACGAATCCATATACCATCCTTGATTCAATTCCCAGCCAAGTCCGTGTGAGTCGTCAGGAAACTGAGGGAGCTGGTTTTCGGTTAATAATCGGACAGTTTCCGGTTCGAGGATCTTAGTCGACCCATACGTTCCTTTTTGTAAAATCATATGGCCAAAAACGGCGAGATCTTTAGCCGTTGAGAAGACACCTGCATGGCCAGCTACACCATCAAGGCTCCATGCGTTTTCGTCATGCACACTGCCCCACACCATGCCGCGGCCGATGTTCGGCTGATATTCGGTTGCTGCCACACGGTCACGAAGAGAAGCGGGAGGGTTGTACATCGTATCTTTCATTCCAAGAGGCTCTGTGATGTTCTCTTTTACAAACTCATCAAGTCTTTGACCAGACAGCCTTTCTACTAAAACTCCAAGTGTGATTAAATTTAGATCACTATATGTATATGTAGTACCAGGCTCATTATTTAATGGGTATTTTAAAGCGATCTGCAGCCTTTCTTCACGGTTCGTTCCCATGTTATAAAGCGGAATCCATGCCACAAAGCCAGAGGTATGAGTCATGATCTGTCTGATCGTTACGGATTCTTTTCCGTTTTCATTAAATTCTGGAATGTACATGCCGACAGGATCATCCAGATTGAACTTTCCTTGTTCATAAAGCTGCATGGCGGCGGTCGTCGTGAAAAGCTTAGAGATAGAAGCAATGTCAAAGATCGTATCCTTTTTCATCTTTACAGGGTTGTCCATTTCGGTAAACTGGTCGTCCGTATAGCGAGCGGAGTACCCGTATGCATCATGCTTCGCGATGCTACCGCTGCGTGCAACAAGAACAACAGCACCAGGCATCGTTCGTTTTTCCATTTCACTCTTAATAAAAGAATCGATCTTCCGAAGCGGCTCTCTCTTGAGTCCGGCACTTTCAGGAGTTCCCGGGTGAAGGACAGCGGAAGATTGAACGGGTTTGTTCCAAGACCCTGGTTTAATGTGATGGTTGACGGTAGAATCTTCTGCAAGAATGGCTGGGGTCATACTGGATAGAAGCATGGCTGTGCTCAGCATGGTACAAACTAAGACGCGTTTTCCTCTCATATGTACATCTCCTTATTTCTGAAAATTCTTACACTTTAAAAGTATCAATCTGGTAAGAAGCTGTCCATCACTCTGAAGACCCATAGCACAAGGTCCTATTGAATGGTCAGAATTGTTTGGGGTCTGTCCCGGGACAGACCCCAAACAATTCTGACAACCTTAGACCTCTATGAAATTTGAAGGAACATTTTCCCTTTTATCGAATTCTATATAAATGGCGAACTTGAAAGGAGATTATCGTGCTTTTACAGCTTACCCCTGCATTCATTACGTTTTTACTAACGGTTCTTATAGCACCTATATTGATTTTTACGCTGAAGAAATTAAAGCTCACACAGCCGATCAGAGTGGAACTTCCCGCTGATCATCAAGAAAAGAAGGGGACACCGCTCATGGCGGGGAGTGTGTTCTTCGTTGGAATCATAGTGGCTTTATCTTATTACACAAGTCCTGTTATGCTCTTTTTGGTGGGTACATTTATATTGTTTAGCTTTATCGGTTTTCTCGATGATTTTTGGAAGGCATCAAAGCAAGATCCTGGCGGGGTGTCGGGGAGAACAAAGCTCATCTTTCAATTTGGATTTACGATTTTGCTCTTATACACAGGAATCGATCTGTTTAACATCGATACGAGCATCAGAGTAACGGAGTCCTTCCACATTGTATTGCCATACATTCCTTATCTCGTGATCATCACACTTTTTATCGTTGGTACCGCAAATGCGATAAATTTTACAGACGGGATGGACGGGCTATTGGGCATGGTAGCGATCCCTACGTACTTCTTTTTCTTTGTAATCACGGATAACACAGAAGTGAAAGTATTTTGTTTAGTGATGATCGCTACTATTCTAGGTTTCCTAATCTATAACTTATATCCCGCAAAAGCGTTCATGGGGGATACCGGCTCTTTAGCGATCGGTGGTACGCTGTCTTTTCTCGCAATCATTGAAAATGTTGAAATCTTGATTCCTATCCTGTTTATCATCTATCTTGCCGAACAGCTTTCGGTCATCATCCAGGTAGCTTATTTCAAACGAACCAAAAAGAAACTGTTTCAATTCACACCCATTCATTATCATTACGGAATAAAGTACGGCTGGTCAGAAAACATGATCGTCACTGTTTTCTCAATGGTCTCCTGGGCGGCGTGCGGGATATGTCTCGTCTATTTTGAGTGGTTTATGTAATGTGTTCGATTCTATTAAATAATTGTTTGAATATCTGTTAGATTATCATTTTGTATTTACTTATAATAAATTATGAGCTGAATTTGGAGGAGGAACGAATATGCCAACCAAAACAAAAAAGGAATTGTCAATTGAACAACGAGAAGAACTTTTACAAACATTGAAAACTCGTTTTGATAAAAATAGGGAGCGTCATGAAGGACTTGAGTGGGACAAAGTCCAAGAAAAGCTAGAAGCTAATCCTGAAAAATTGTGGTCGCTCAATGAAATGGAAAGAACAGAAGGCGAACCCGATGTGGTGGGGTATGATGAATCGAAGGATGAATATATTTTTTATGACTGTGCACCCGAGAGCCCGAAAGGCCGTAGAAGTCTTTGTTACGACCGTGCAGCACTCGATGCAAGAAAAAAGCATAAACCAGAGAACAGTGCGATGGATGTTGCAGCTGAAATGGGCATTGAACTTTTAACAGAAGAACAGTATCGAGCCTTACAGGAGCTTGGAACCTTTGATAAAAAAACATCCACTTGGGTGCAAACCCCTTCAGATATTAGAAAACTAGGCGGTGCTCTTTTCTGTGATTATCGTTATGGCCATGTCTTTGTCTACCACAATGGCGCAGATTCTTATTATGCAGCAAGAGGATTCCGTGGGGCTTTAACTGTTTAATCAAAATACAATAAAAAACGCTTGGACATGATAGCCCAAGCGTTTTTCTTATGGTTTACCAAATTTCCTCAACCCACTCCGGATGGTCGATGAAAGGGTTTCGGTTGTGCTGATAATTGTTGTAGATAATGTCATTGCGGTTGCGTTCCCGATCATCCACGGGATCTTGTTGATGCCACTGTTTCAGTACAGACATTCTGCCATGGTAGGGAGCCTTTCCGTTATTAACATTGTCGTTAAGTTCCAGCTGAGGTTCGCCGCTGTCTCCTTCATAACGGACAGCCATGTAGAACAGCATGCGTGCTACATCGCCTTTTACGGCATCTCGCGGTTCCCACGAATCACTGTCATAATAGTTTCCACGTGCTTCAGAGTGCTCTTTGCCGCCATTGTCAAAATCAAGGTTGTTTCTTGTACTGTTTACCGTAACATCTGTCGGACGAAGGTGGTGGATGTCAGTCCCGGGCCCCATCGTCGTACCAAAATCACCATGCGATTTCGCCCAAACATGTTCGCGGTTCCAGTCGTCCACATTGCTTCCGTTCGATGTTTTACTTTGAGATCGGCCGGTATATAGTAAAATAACGTTATTGCGGTTGTTTGGATCTTCATCCGTTACTTTTAACGCTTCCCAAACTTGAGAATAAGAAAGTTCTGTGTGATCGTCGATGATATTATGCAAAGCTGTTTTTAGGGCAGAACCCGTTTTTCCTCTAGCAGAATCATAATAAGAGTCGTCATAAGCGGGCGGATCAGTCGGATCTCCTGGATCTCCTGGATCTCCTGGATCTCCTGGATCGCCAGGGTCAGAGCCTGATGTTTTTTGCATAGCCGTTGCATCTTTTAAACCGGGATGAGAAAAATATGCCGTCATCGTTCCGGTAACTTTAATCGCTTGTCCTTTTAAAGTTGGATTTGATTTTAAGCCGAATTCTGAACGAAACGAAGAAGGGATTTGAACGTATAACATGTTGGCTGTGTTTGTTTCTGTAGCACTATCAGCAAGAGCGAGTGCGTAATCGTTCGGGTAGTTACTCGTCACAACCGTATTGGTCGCAGTAGGCTGTCCGACAACATACCCTTGCACCGTTTTACTGCTGTTATTTTGGTTGGATAATGCTTGAGACACAGAGTACGGACTTGTCCAGGAGCCATCACCGGTTGCCTGGAGCGTGGGGATGAATGCGAGAGTACTGACCACTAAAGCAATGACTACCGAAATAATAGAAAGAAACTTCTTGTTTCCATACCTTCTTTTCATCATCAACGCCTCCTTTTTTATTTTCGTTCGAAAGCTTTTTTAACAGCTTTTATCTGGCCATGATGTCTTCACCTTCATTTTACAGACTTGTAAAATCTCAACCTAGTTACTAAGGAACGAACTATTTTTAAATAAAAAGCAGTTACATATTCCTAGAGTTTGAAAGAGAACTGACAGAAATGGACCTTTTTTAATATAAAAGGGAGGGAAGTGCGTTGAGAGGGGATATGGTAGTTATATCGAAACAGTCAAAAAGAGAAAACAGTGAAATGAGGAGAAGGCATTGAAAAAGAAAAATAGACCGATCAACAGACCGGATCTTCCTGAAAACTTGGAAACCATAGAAATCAGCAGTTTAGGGAATAGTGATTCGTTTGAAATGGGAAAGATTGAATCACTTTCGGGAACCCTTGATGCAAAATATATTCGGTTTAATGAAATGCTTATAAAAGGTGTCAGCTTAGCTGACTCTAAGCTGCCTTTTTCGGAATGGAATGATGTTGTTTTTGAAAAATGTGATCTGTCGAACGTGAAATTAAGTGGAGCCCGGTTTAACCGTGTGGAGTTTATTGAATGTAAGCTGGTTGGTGCCGATTTTGATGAGACGGTTCTGCGGGATGTTCAATTTATGGATTGTCCAGTTCCATATTCCTTACTCAGTCTCACGGACCTTCGAGATGTTCGGTTCGATAATTGCTTGTTGAAGGAAGCCAATTTCATCGGGGCAAAGCTGGACAACGTGCAATTTGGAACTTCAAATATCGAAGAAGCTCAGTTTTCAGACACCTCGTTAAAAGAGATAGATTTAAGCAGATGCCAATTTTCATTTATTCATGTAAAAGAGAAAGATCTCAGGGGTGCCATTATCTCACCCCTTCAGGCAGTCAACTTGATCGAAGTGTTCGGGGTGAAAGTGAAAGACGAATAGGTGTTAGATATACAAAAAAGGCGCTGAAATTCTATTTTAGAATCAGCGCCTATTGTTATAGATTTAGAGTTCAGAATGGTTTGCACGTACTTTCTTTATCTGTTCGATCAACTCCGTACCAATCTCTTCATCAAATGCTTTATAAACGGGCTCGAAAAAGTCGGCCCATTTTCGTTTTTCTTCTTTTGTCAGATGGTAGATTTCGATTTCTGACTGCTTTTCTATCAAACGGAGCTGCTCATCATTCATCTCAAAAGAGTACGTTTGGTTCCACGTTGTTGTTTCTTGTAGCGACTCTTTGAGAATCTGTTGCTGACTCTTTGATAGCCCGTTCCAAAAATCTTCGTTCATGATTACCGCATAGCCCAAAAATCCATGGTCGCTCACCGTCAAATGACTTTGAACATCAAAGAACTTTTTTGAATAAATGTTGGAGATCGTGTTTTCTTCACCGTTCAGTTCACCTGATTCTAGCAATCGATAAGTCTCATTAAAATCTAGTCCGACCGCTTTGGCGTTTAGAAGCTGAAACTGTTTTTCTAAGAGAGGGCTGGGCATGATGCGAAAAGTTTGTCCTTTTAGATCGGACGGTGATTTGAGAGGCCCATCGTTCGTTGTGATCTGCTTAAAGCCGTTTGTCCAGAACGTCAAACCCTTCATGTTGCTGTTTGTAAGAGATTGAAGAAGCGTTTTACCGATATCACCGTTTAAGACTTCGATCATACTTTCACGTGTCGGCATGGCATAGGGAAGATCGAGTACCTGAAACTTGGGAGAGAAGGTACTCAATTTGGTTGTGGCAGGAGCAATCATCTGAATATCTCCGCGTTTTAATGCTTCGAGTTCTTCTTGATCCGAATACAGTCCGCCGTTTGGAACCACTTCTACTTTTATTTTCCCCTCTGATTTCTCATTAACAAGTTTTGCGAATCGCTGTGCAGCCAGTCCTTTCGGTGTGTTCTCAGCAACGACATGACTGAACTTGATCACAACTTGGTCTTTGATCCCTTTTTGGTCGTCATCAAATGGGAGCGTGCCCTCTGAGAACCTCGAATGGAATCCGATCCAAACGGACACAGCTAAACCAACACATAATAACAATGCAACACTTAAGAATGCTTTCATCCTCTTTGACCCCGAATCCATCATTTTTTTAATAGTCTAACATACGTGGTCGAGAATGATACAATAAGGTCAGGATTAAAGGAGGAAGCTGAGAAATGACGATGAAACGATTGCCTATCCGCACTAAAATCATGGTACTCACCTTTGGAATCGTATTTTACGCCATTCTCATCGGTGGTGTCGTCATAATCGGAAAAATTCTTGATATTCAAGAAGAAGAACTTGGAAAACGTGCGATGATCACTTCACGGACGGTTGCTCAGCTTCCAGAGGTGAAAGGGCATATTCAAGAAAAAGACGGCTGGATGAGAATAGAGCCGGTTGTAGAGAAAATTCGAGTGATCAATGAGGCAGACTACATCGTTGTCATGAATATGGATGGAGTCCGGTATTCTCATCCTGTGAAAGAAATGTTAGGAACGAAATCAGAAGGAAAAGACGAGAGCGCCGCTTTTGCAGACCATACTTTTATATCGAAAGCAAAAGGAGAGATGGGTACAGCAGTAAGAGCTTTTGTTCCGATTAAAAATGAGAACCTTGAGCAGATCGGTGTTGTTGCAGTCGGTCACGTTATCCCTGAGTTTAACGAAGTGTTTCACGATCTGAAAGACGAGATGACGCTGATTCTATTGCTTGTGCTTTCGTTTGGGATCATTGGGGCTTGGCTTTTAGCGCGCCACCTGAAACAGCAGATGTTTTATCTGGAACCGCATGAGATCGTCCGGATGCTGGAAGAACGAACAGCAACCTTCCACTCCATGCATGAAGGCGTCATCGCGATTGATACGAAGGAGCACATCTCTATTTTTAACGAAAAAGCGAAACAAATCTTTAATGTTTCAGGGGATGTGGTGGGACAGCCGATCCGCGAGGTGATTCCCGATACGCGTCTGCCAGAAATCATTGAACTCAGTCGCCCTGTCTATAATCAGGAAATCCGGGTCAAGGGAAAAGTCATCATGAGTAACAGGGTCCCTATTAAAGTAAACGGACAGATCGTCGGTGCGGTAGCCATCTTTCAAGATCGTACAGAAGTGGCGAGAATGGCAGAGGAACTAACGGGTGTAAAAGCGTTCGTTGAAGCCCTTAGGGTACAGAACCATGAACATATGAACAAGCTGCATACCATTGCTGGACTGCTTCAGCTTGGAAAAATAAAAAAAGCGATGCAATATGTATTTCAAATATCAGAAGAAAAAGGGAAACTCACAAAGTTCTTAAACCAGCGAATCGAAAATGAAAGTTTAGCAGGTCTTTTATTAAGTAAAGTGGGACGCGGAAAGGAATTAGGGGTCAAGGTTGTGATCGACAGTGAGAGCCGGTTTGAGTCATTCCCCGAACATCTCGATCAGCATGATTTTGTAACGATCATAGGAAATTTAATCGAGAATGCCTTTGATGCCGTATCAGGGATTCCAGATGCAAGGATCGATATCAGCATCGAGCAGAACGAGGATGTTTGTGCTCTTTTAGTAGAAGATAATGGATCAGGTATGAATAACGATGTTAAGGAGCACCTATTCGAAAGGGGATACACAACCAAAGGCGAGAACGGATCAGGCATCGGCCTATATTTAGTGAAGCAGATTGTGGAAAAAGGGAAAGGTGAACTAGAAGTCTCATCCCACGAGAATCAAGGGACAAGCTTCCTAATCACATTCCCAATGGGAGATAGGGGTGAAGAAGTATGAGTAAACTAAAGGTATTGCTGATTGAAGATGATCCGATGGTACAGGAGATCAATAAAGCGTTTATCGAAAAAGTAAAAGGATTCAAAGTGATCGCATGTGCTTCAGACGGAAACGAGGGCATAAGCCTCGTAAGAAAATTAAAGCCAGATCTTGTGGTCCTCGATATTTACATGCCTGGCCAGGATGGTATGAAGACACTCCGTCAGATACGAAATGAAAAGATTCCTGTTGATGTGATCATCATCACGGCCGCAAACGATCAAGAATCTATCCGAGCGATGCTGCAGAATGGTGCCTTCGATTATATCATCAAGCCGTTCAATTTTGATCGGATCAAAAAGGCACTTGAAAAATACAAAGATTTTCACACAACCCTATCACCATCTAGATCCGTTACACAAAAAGAACTTGATACCCTTTTCTTTGCGGAAACGAGCAGAACAGTGGCTGATTCTACTGAACTTCCAAAGGGACTAAACGAAATAACGCTCAGGCAGATTGAAGGGTTTCTCAAGACCCAAACTGTAGCGAAATCTGCTGAGGAAGTGGCAGAAGGAGTAGGAATCGCGCGCGTGACCGCCCGAAGATACCTCGACTATCTCGTGAAGAACGGAAGCATCGAATTGGATATCCAATATGGAACGATTGGCCGCCCTGTGAACCGTTATTTGTTGAAGAAGTAAGCTGATCGTGTTAGTGTGGCTGAGTTCGTACAGGTGATTCTCTGTCAAACGAACAAAATTGGAGCGGACCGTACAAAAATGGCGGTTAACTGTACAAAAATATGATGCAACCTTACAAAAAGTAAGCTTAACTGAACAATTTTCGTCCTTAACCGTACACGATTGAAATAGTTTCACTAGGTACGTTCTCGATTCATAAAGAGCGAACGAACTCTACAAAAAGCTTGGTTTCGTCGAAGAACGACGCAAAGTGAACGAGTTTAAGTTCAGTGAAAATGAGTACGTTGATGATGTTTTAATGTACAAAATGGTGAGATAATTACGTTCGAGACCAAAAAGACCAAAACGTCCAATACGTTCATAATATTCTAACAAATGATTGAAAGCGGTATCATGACATTAACAAATGTTGATACTGCTTTTTTATTTTGAATTGTGTATGAATTGTCTGGGGTCTGTCCCGGGACAGACCCCAGACAATTCAATGCAACATACCACGGAAGGGGAACGAGAAACATGAAGAAGCTTTTTAAGAACTTAACGTTTCAAGTGTTAACTGCGATCGCAGTTGGTGTGCTTGTTGGATTGATTTGGCCGGAAGTCGGTAAGCAGATGAAGCCTGTTGGTGATACGTTCATCAATGCCGTGAAAATGGTCATTGCACCGATTATCTTCTTAACGATCGTCCTTGGGATCGCAAAGATGGGGGATATGAAGAAAGTCGGGAAAGTTGGAGGAAAGGCTTTTATCTATTTTGAAATCGTGACAACTCTCGCACTCGTAATCGGTTTGATCGTTGTTAATGTGCTTAAACCTGGTGCCGGACTTGATTTTGATAAACTTGAAAAAGGTGACGTTTCACAGTATACGTCTGAAGGTGGCGGAAAAATCGACTGGATCGAGTTCGTCACACACATTGTTCCTAGTAATATGGTTGACGCTTTTGCAAAAGGTGATATCCTTCAAGTCCTTTTCTTCTCCGTCTTGTTTGGGGTAGGACTAACAGCGCTTGGGAACAGCGGAAAAATGATAATTGAGTTCTTTGAGAAGTTGCTGAACGTCTTTTTCAAAATCGTCGGTTACATCATGAAAGCTGCACCACTTGGAGCATTCGGTGCGATGGCGTTTACGATCGGAAATTACGGTCTTCAGTCGCTCTTACCTCTAGGAAAACTTATGATATCTGTCTATACGACGATGTTTTGCTTTGTCTTTATCGTATTGAACATCATTTGTAAATTGTATGGGTTCAGTTTATGGAAGTATTTGAAGTTCATTAAAGAAGAACTTCTGATTGTACTCGGGACAAGTTCTTCAGAATCTGTCCTGCCAAGAATGATGAATAAGATGGAAAAGTTCGGCTGCTCGAAGTCAGTCGTTGGACTTGTCATCCCAACAGGTTATTCGTTCAACCTTGATGGAACATCCATCTATCTATCCATGGCAGTTGTATTCTTGGCACAGGTGTTCGGAATCGATCTAAGTCTGACTCAACAGTTAACGATTATCTTGGTTCTTATGCTCACGTCTAAAGGGGCTGCGGCGGTTACGGGCGGAGGATTCATCGTCCTCGCATCCACGCTGACTGCGATGCAGGTTATCCCTGTTGAAGGGCTTGCCTTATTGCTTGGCGTTGACCGCTTCATGAGTGAAGCACGTGCCATCGTGAACTTGATTGGAAACGGAATCGCGACAATTGTAGTTTCAAAGAGTGAGAATGAATTTGATGAAAGCAAGAGTGAAGACGCGATCCAAGAAATGTATGAAAACAGAAAGGTCGCCGTATAGTGCAGGAGAGATCGAGCTTTGGTCAAAACAGACTAAAGCTCTTTCTTTTTGTTATGATTTAAAAAAAGATGGTAGAGGTGAATGAGTACGTGAAGATCTGTAAACGACTAAACATCAAATACCCCATAATTCAGGCAGGAATGGCAGGAGGACCGACGACTCCGGAGCTTGTAGCTGCAGTCAGCAACGCGGGGGCTCTCGGAACGCTTGGAGCAGGATACATGTCTCCAGAAGACATACGAAAGGTACTCTCAGAGATTATGACATTAACGGAAAAGCCTTTTGCTGTGAATCTCTTTCTTCCACAAGTCTATGAAAAAAATGAACAGCAGATCTTGAGCATGCAGAAACAATTAAACAAGTACCGACAAAAGCTCGGCCTTCCAGAAGTCAGTACGGTCCCCGATATTCAGAATCATTTTGAACAGCAGCTTAATGTGATGATAGAAGCAGGCGTAAAGGTCTTGAGTTTCACATTCAACGAACCCTCTGCTGATTTGGTAGAAAAACTCCATGACCACGGAATTACGGTGATTGCGACTGCGACGACTGTAAAAGAAGCGAAGAACCTAGAGTTACGCGGTGTGGATATGATCGTGGCACAGGGCAGTGAGGCTGGCGGGCATCGTGGAACCTTCTTGAATGGTGAAGAGGAAGCGTTGATTGGCACGATGGCTTTAGTTCCTCAAATCGTGGATGCTGTCGAGTGTCCTGTAATTGCAGCAGGCGGTATCATGGACGGCAGAGGAATGATGGCGGCTCTCTCACTAGGAGCATCAGCGGTACAGCTGGGCACAGCTTTTTTGACCATCAAAGAAAGCGGAGCAAGCGAGATTCACAAGTCTGCGATCCTCGCCAGCAAGGATACCGATACAAAAGTAACTTCTGCGTTCTCCGGAAAAAGCGCGCGAGGAATGAAGAACGAAATGATGTTAAGTCTAGAGAACACCAAAAACTTGCCGCCTTATCCGATTCAGCATATGTTAACATCGGACATCAGAAAAGAAGCGGCAAGGCAAGGAAACAAAGAGTTCGTTTCGATGTGGGCAGGACAGGCGTCTGCCATGAGCAAAGAATCTACAGCAAAAGAACTGATCAACCAGCTCGTGAGTGATTGTAAAAATACGCTATCCAGCCTTTCAACAGATTGGAAATAAAAATAAAAGGGCTGAATCAACCTATCAGCCTTTTCTCACATTTTTAATAAAAGCTCCCGGATCCCTTCTCCTATCCTCTGTACACCAATAGAGATGAGCGAATCTTCTACCTGTGACACACTGAGCCGGATTTGATTTTCTTTACGATAAGGTGTGAGGTACATATTCGTAGCGTCCTGCACAAGGACGTTCTTTTTTTTGAGATGCTTAATAAGATGCCTAGGTTTCAAGCGCCCCGGCAGTTTAACCGTTGAGTAAAAACCGGAATCTCCCCCTGAAAAAGATGTCCCTTTAGGAAGGTGCTCTAAATAGGCATGCTTTAAGATTTTTCCCTTCGTTTTGTACTGTTTTCTTAACTTCTGAATGTGCGCAGAATACATACCGCTCTTTAAATAAATCTCAAGAGCCCCTTGAGTAAGGACGGGCGTGTGGACATCAGCGGCAAATTTAGCCTTCGTAAAGTTCTCGATCATCCAATTAGGAAGCACAGCGACACCAAGTCTTAAACCTGGAAGAAGTACCTTGGAAAAGCTTTTAGTATAGATAACCCGGCCAGATGGATCATAAGCAAACATGGGATCAGCCTTCCTTCGCGTATCCAAATCTCCCATGTAATCATCCTCGATGATATACACATCATATTTTTGTGCCAGCTGCACCATCCTCTTTTTTTCATGATTCGAATAGCTGTAGCCCGTTGGATTCTGAAATCTAGAGACCGTATAAAAAAACTTAATCCTCTGTGTTTTAAAGATCTCTTCTAGATGCTCAAGATCGATCCCATCTTTCGTCATCTCAATTCCTACGGCCTCTAATCCTCTCGACGTAATCGATTCTATAAAACTAAAATGAGTGGGCTGTTCTACACAGATGACCTCTTTACCGTTTGGAAAAGGGAGCGTGATCAAGAGATCGAGTGCCTGCTGAGAGCCTGATACAACAGCGATTCTTTCAGGAGGAGCGAACACCTGGAGATTCTGAAGCTGTTTGGAAAGCTGACGGCGAAGAGTGAAAAGTCCGAGCGGTTCCGAGTATTGAAACATTTCCTCCTTATAAAACTCAATTGCTTGGTTCATACAATGCTGATAGTCCCGGTAAGGCATTCTGCTGCGATCTGGCCCTGCGGATAAAAAGTCGATCAGATCAGGCTGTTTTTCCTGAACAGGAGGTGTACGCCCAACCAGAAAATACCCACTCTTTGGAACAGGGTATATTTTATGTTCTTTTTCAAGCTCTGCATAAGCTTTAAGGATTGAATTAACGCTGCATTGAAGCTCTTTTGATAGAGCACGGACTGAAGGCAGCCTTTCCCCAGGCATTATATGTCCTTCTTCTATTCTATTTTTAATTTCTATTATCACTTCTTCATATTTAGTAAGCATGATGATCTCTCCTTATTGATCTGTATGGGTACAGACGGAAAAAACAAAGCTTTTCGTGGTCTCATCGATTGCTTAAAGTATAGGGTATCAAAAGGAAATCGACATCATGAGAATTACCTATAAAAAAGGAGGATGAAATAATGAAGATGATCAGAACAGCCCTACTGCTAGTCATTTCGTTTATGGTAGTTTTCTCAGGAACAATAACTTCTGGTGCCGATCAGCAAACAAAAGACTTGAAGATTCAGGATCTTTTTAAGGGAAAAGAAGGAACGATGGTGCTGAAGAACGTCAAAACACAACAGACCTATCTGTACAATAAGAGAAGAAGTATGACAAGGATCACGCCAGAATCAACGTATAAAGTCCCAAATGCATTAATCGGATTGCAAACTAGTGCGGTAAGAGATGAATATGAAGTGAAGCGGTGGGATGGCATAGTAAGAGAATTCGAGACTTGGAACCGCGATCACTCACTGGCATCTGCGATGAGAGAGTCTGCCATCTGGTTCTATCAGGATATGGCTAAAGATATCGGTGAGGAACGTATGCAAGATTACGTAAACCGGATGGAGTACGGTAATCAAGACATCTCTGGCGGAATGGATAGATTCTGGCTGGATAGCTCACTTAAGATTTCAGCTGTCGAGCAAGTGGATTTTATGGAAAAACTCGTTAAAGAAGAACTCCCATTTGAAGAGAAGCACCAGAAGACAGTAAAGAGAATCATGATTCAAGATGATCAGGATGACTATGTCTTACACGGAAAAACCGGCACTCGGTTATCCGATTTTGGATTAGGCTGGTTTGTAGGTTTTATCAAGACCAAAAAAGATACGTGGGTGTTTGCTGTGAATATTAATGGAAGTGGGACCGAAGCAAAAACTATCACAGTGGAGACGTTGAAACGGAAAAAAATTATTAAATAAGCCGTGATGAGTAAAAGAGGTTTATTTAAATGGACCAATGCGATTATCAGTGCGCTACAAAAATAATTGCGCAATGCCTATACAAACGTTTAACGAAGAGATGAGATGGGGTAATGTAAAATAAATCTAAGAAAAGGTGATGCTGTATGAAACTAAAAAACGACCTAGATGGAAAGCTTTTTGAGAGAAGAGGGTTAAAAGATCCGGATGCACTTAAACAAATCGTCAGTTCATACAGCACACTACTTTTACAAAAAATCACTAGAATAACAGGAGATCAACAAGTCTCCGAGAAAATTCTAGTCGAGGTGTTCCATGAAGTTTTGGACAAACCTATTCAATTAACACCCTCACCAGACACAAACCTTTTAAGTGACCTGGTCAAACGCTGTAAAATGAAATGCGTTCAAATGGAAGAAAAACATCTCAAATCGTTATTGTCAAAAAAATCAAAAAATTATATTGCGGCTTGCCGTTCTATCTGATAACATTAAAAGCGGTTACAACTATTGCAAAATGGAATGGAAGATTTGCATGATCTGCTCATTTTCTATTTTATAAAATGATGATGAATGATCTCTCTGCACGAGTATGTAGAGATGTTAGGCAACATTCTTTAAGACTTATCCCTGTATAAGTTCTTTTGAATGTTGCCTTTTTATTTTGTTGCAATAGAGGGACCTTTTGAATCAATACTTAACCAAATTAACTTTTTAGGGGGAAGTCTGAATGCGAAAGACGAAAAATCGTTGGCTTATTGCATTGTCAGCTGTTGGTATTCATATTTCGATCGGGTCTGTCTATGCGTGGAGCAACTTCACTAATCCGCTCATCGATAAGTTTGGCTGGTCAGCGTCACAAGTCCAGATGACATTCAGTATCGCTATTCTTTTCTTGGGATTATCAGCCGCATTTCTAGGTCATTTTGTCGAAAAGCATGGTCCCAAAAAGGCGGGTATGCTGGCTGCCATTTTCTTTGGAGTAGGGATTGCGGGATCTGGACTAGCTGTAAATCTAGGCTCACTGCCGCTGCTTTATATCTTTTACGGGGTGCTTGGCGGAATAGGGCTTGGAGTTGGTTACATCGCACCTGTTTCAACACTGATCAAGTGGTTTCCTGACCGCCGCGGACTCGCGACAGGTCTTGCGATCATGGGCTTTGGATTCGCGGCTGCCATCAGTTCACCGATCATGGATGCGTTAATTAAGTCCGTAGGGGTGGCGAACACCTTCTTTATTTTAGGTATCGCATACTTTGCCATCATGACATTATCCTCGCTTTATTTAGAAAAACCAGAAGAAGGCTGGCTGCCGGAAGGGTTTAAAGAAAAAGTGGAAAGCGGGAAGTTGAAGATTAAGAATGACCTCTCTCAACTCACAGCAAATGAAGCTGTGAAAACGCGCCGCTTCTATTACCTGTGGATCATGCTCTTTATTAATGTAACGTGCGGAATAGCTATTCTTTCAGCTGCCAAACCTCTCGCACAAGAAAGTATCGGACTTTCTACAGCAGAGGCTGCGGCACTAGTCGGAGTGCTAGGATTATTCAATGGATTCGGCCGTATCGGGTGGGCTTCCATTTCCGATTATATCGGGCGCCCAAACACGTATACGACGTTCTTTGTTTTACAGATCGCTCTTTTCTTTATGCTGCCGCATACCACTTCGGCCATTCTCTTCCAAGTGATGTTAGCGGTCATTTACACATGTTATGGCGGAGGATTCTCATCTATCCCAGCATATATCGGCGACTTATTCGGAACAAAGCAAGTTGGAGCGATTCATGGTTACATCTTAACAGCATGGGCAGTAGCAGGCCTAGCTGGTCCACTGTTTGCTGCTTGGATCAAAGACACAACGGGATCTTATGCTAACAGTTTGTCATTTTTCTCAGGACTGTTCGTTGTGGCACTCGTCGTTTCAATTTTGGTACGTTTTGATATGAAACGATTAGCAGCAAAACAAGATAAATCAGTTGCATAATCTACAGGAATGCAGTGCTTTCATTAGCGGGAAAGCACTGTTTTTCTATGCCCCATTTCCCAAACTCACTTGATAGCAATTTCTAGTAAAGCTCCTTATACCCTCATCTTTTTACACCAGTTCAACGAATAGTGTTGAGTAATTAAACGAGACCTTAAGAGATAGAACTCCTCTTATTGGAGTTTTTTGTTTTGTTATAAACAGAGAGGGAACCGTATTTTAAGGAGTGAATAATAGATGGGAAGATATAATAAGCGAGAAAACAGCACAAAGAAAAGAAATGTTGTCTTGTTCAGTACACTAAGTGCCATCCTTTTGGCTCTGTTGTTTCTGCCCAAAGACGCATTATTAATAGGGAATGAAGAAGAAAAACCGGTTGAAAAGGAAAGCAAAGAACCAAAACATAAAGTCGTAAAGCTTCAGCCAGATAATGAGAGTGCGTATGATGATGACGAGACAAACAAGGATCAAAAAGAAGAAGCAACTACAGCAACTGAAGAGCCTTCTGAAGAGATCGGTATAGATCCTGAAAAAGAAGCAGATCAAAAGAAAAAAGCAGAAGAGAAAAAGAAGAAAGTAGAAGAGAAAAAGAAAAAGCAAGCGGCAGCCAATAAGCCTAAACTCAATGAACCAATCGGAACTTCCCAAACAGGAACACATACATCAAGCTATGAAAAAGGCAGTGTAGACTGGAACGAGAAATTAAAAGCGATTCGTCTTGCTACTGGACTTGATGAAAACATGACGGTTTGGAAGATCGCTAACGGCGGCGGACCACAAAAATCGGTAGCCGAAGTAAGTCCGGATGGTAAGCCGGGTGAACGATATACGGTAAACCTTGAGTGGGTAGACCAAAAAGGCTGGAAAGTAACGAGTGTGAAGAAGTAAATAAAAAGAAGCTGATTCCAGAAAGGGTTAAACTGAACTGTATCCCGAATAATGGAGTCAGCTTTTTTTAGTTCATTTTTTTAGCTTTTAATAAAAAACGGTGTTGTTTAACATAAAAATATCAGTCGGGGACTCGATGCTGACCCATTCAATCGACTGATAGAATAGTTATTTTACAATGAAAGGTCCATTTTCCTGAAATTCTTACTATAATGAAACTTGGCTGACGCCAAGAGGTAGGCGTTAGCCTTTTGTTTATGTTTGAAGTAGCGTGAAAGATTTTCTATGTACTGTTCTGTGAGGACTATGCATATAAGTTCGATTTCTATGCACAAAAAGGATTGGTCTATGCACGTAAAATAAAGTTCTATGCACATTACGCTTTTCTATGCACAAAAACTAGACTTCTATGCATCGTTTAAGTGGTTCAATGCACCTTTCACCTCGCAAAGTTTCTCCACACTCATAAAGCAAAGCGATTTCTTAATTTCCCCGCACAAAACGCGGTCGTCTGAGTTGCCTGCAGGATCATCGGCCCCTGCGTGGATAATACTTCCCCGTGATAGTCTTCACTTTTAAAAATATAGTTATTTTAAAATAGAAAGCTATTTCCTCCAAATTTGAAGGGATTGGAAAATTCCCGTCGAATTTTAGCAAACGCAAACTTTTTAACTTATAAAAAGAATTAGGTTTAATGAATGACCACATTTAAAGGAGAAACAAATGAAAAAGAAGATATTCATTACCCTGCTTTTAATTGCCGTATTATTAGTCGTCGCATACAGTCTTTTCAGAATAAGCGGTTCAAGAGATTTTCAGTTTTACGGCGGGCTCGTCACAAAAGCTGAAACGACAGATAAGGTAGTCGCCTTAACATTTGATGATGGTCCTACGGATAACACAGACGAGATCTTATCGATTCTAAAAGAAGAAGATGTGAAAGCGACGTTTTTTGTTACTGGACGAGAAGTAAAGGAGAATTTTGAAGAGGCGCAAAAGCTTGCGAAATCTGGCCACGAACTGGGAAACCATTCATACTCTCATAAACGAATGGTTTTGAAAACACCAACTTTTATCAAGAATGAGATCGAGAAAACAGATGAACTGATTCGGAAAGCCGGTTACAAAGGACCGATTCCATTCAGACCTCCATATGGAAAAAAACTGATCGGACTTCCTCGATATTTAGACAAACACGACCGAAAGACGATCCTATGGAACCTGGAACCGGATTCTTACCCTGAAATCGCCTCGGACTCCGAGAAAATCGTAAAGCATGTAAATGAAAAAATAGAACCCGGATCTATTATCCTGCTGCATGTGATGTATGGCAGCCGTGAAGAATCATTGGAATCGGTAAAAGGGATCATCAAAGACTTGAAAGCTAAAGGGTACAGTTTCCAAACGGTCTCTGAAATGCTGAAATAAAAAGAGAAGCTCACCATTATTTTAGTGGGCTTCATTTTTGTAAGTGCTATGTTATTTTGCGACAAGTACTGGCTGGTGTGCGTCAGCTACGACCTTTTGACTGACACTTCCTAGAAAAAGTTTTTTAAATCCGCTATGGCCTCTGTTACCGATGACGATGAGATCGATGTTATGGGTATCCGCATACGAGCAAATAGTCGCAGACGGGTCTCCATGCAGGATGGCTGACGTGGTTTTGATTGTAGGATCAATTCTAAATTGAGCTTTGTTCAGGATTTCTTCTCCATGACTTTGCTCGGCAATGGCAGCCTCTTTCACTTCAACCGTTGTGTTTGACATGCCTACCGGGTAAACACCGCCATATAAAGGAAGAGATACTTCATTAGACACATAGAGCACCGTCATTTCAGCACCCGTGTTTCTGGCGATCTCAATGGCATTGTGAAGAGCAACAAAGCTTCCTTCTGAACCGTCAACTGCTACGAGAATCTTTTCATATAACATCAAGAGATCTCCTTTCATGCAGATTTGGCAACTTCTTTCTAAATCGTTGCCTTATAAAAATAGTACCCCTTGGAGTTTTATGTAAACAATGAGTCGTTTTCCATTAAATAGGGGTTTTAGTAACCTATATCATACAATATTTATAACAATTCGGAGGTACTTGATGAAACCGATACTTTTAGACTTTCCAACTGAATTTACAACAGATCGACTGTTCATTCGCATGCCGATGCCTGGAGACGGCAAGGTAATATTTGATGCGATCTACGCTTCTCTTGAAGATCTTAAACCATGGCTGCCATTTGCGCATCTTGATCAAACAGAGGAAGATGTGGAAGTAAACATTCGAGAAGCACACCTGAAATTTTTGAAGAGAGAAAATTTGCGCCTGCTTGTTTTTTTAAAAAAAACAGGTGAATTCATCGCATCATCTGGTTTGCACAGGATTGATTGGGATATTCCGAAATTTGAGATCGGGTATTGGATTGACTCCAGACAAGCTGGAAAAGGCTACATGACTGAAGCCGTTCAAGGAATAACTGATTTTGCAGTGAATGAGTTAAAAGCCCGCCGTATTGAAATACGCTGTGACACGAAAAACGTTAGAAGTGCTGCTATACCTGAACGATTAGGCTTTACACGAGAAGGAATTCACAGGAATGACTCTTTAGCAGTGGGATCAACAACCATACTAAGAGATACAAGTGTTTATGCAAAAGTGTTTTAAACAGGAGGTTTCGCTTTACATCATTCGAAATAATAAATAAGGGAAAACGACTAGATTAAAAAAATCTGGTCGTTTTTAACGTTATTTCATTTCTGGTGCTATTTTACTTGTTTTAGACACTGGCGAATTATACTTTTCTCCTGAAAAAGAGGACCTGTTAACTTTTAACTTGTTAGTTTTGTGGGGTTAATAGTTACATATTCTTACGGTAACAAAGAACTAAAATGAAAATATGCCAAAGGACTCTAGGAATATATCACTAAACCTCAGTCCTAGTAACAACTATTTAACTTTCAGAAAATTCATATAAATTAAGTTGAAAAGGTGATATGATGTTGCTTGCTAGCTAATTTGTTATAGGAAAATGGAGGAATAACGATGAGAAAAAAGAAGTGGGTAGCGGTAGGGATTGCAGCATCACTAATAGCAGGGGCTTTTGTTTCACCAGCTTCAGCGCAAACGGAACAAGTGCAAACAAAGGTGAACAGCCAATTTGGAACTCCAGCTTTTTTATCTGGAAAACTAACTGGTCCATCTAAATCTTCAGCCCAGCAGATTCTTTTTGATTACGTGAACAGTCATAAATCCTCTTATAAATTAGGCAATAAAAAAGCCGAAGAGTCATTTTCCATTATCGAAAGTACTACAGAAGCAGATGGGAACAACGTTCTTCGCCTTCAACAAAACTATAACGGTGTACCGGTTTGGGGCTCTACTCAAGTCGCTCATATCAGTAAAGACGGTGTCCTGACTGTAATTTCAGGAGAAGTTGTTCCTGAATTGGACAAGCAAGAGAAGTTAAAGGTTAAAAAACAGATCCCAGCGAAAAAAGCGATGGAAATTGCTGTAGATGCACTTGGTCTGACTCCTCAATTTGAGAAAAAGCCTCAGGCTGAAAAGATCGTCTATATGAAAGAGGATACTGCTCATTATGCGTATCTTGTAAATTTAAACTACTTATCACCAGAACCAGGGAACTGGAACTTTTTTATAGATGCTCAAACGGGGGAAATCCTCAACCGTTACAACGATATGCATGAAGTAACGGGAACGAACACAACGGGAACCGGTAAAGGTGTTCTAGGAGATTCTAAGACTCTTAATCTTACACTTTCGAGCGGAAAATATTATATGCAAGACAATACACGCGGTAAAGGCATCTTCACCTATGACATGAAAAACAGTACGTTCCTGCCTGAACTTTTCCTTCCAGGAACGCTTTATAGTGGGACAGATAATATTTTCGACAGTACCTACGATAAAGCAGTAGTGGATGCGCACTACTATGCAGGCGTGACGTACGATTATTATAAGAATACATTCGGCAGAAACTCCTATGACAATAATGGCGCACAGATTAAATCTTCCGTTCACTTTAATAAGAATTACAATAACGCGTTCTGGAACGGATCGCAGATGGTTTATGGAGACGGTGATGGTACAACCTTCATCCCTTTATCCGGTGGAATTGATGTAGTAGCCCATGAACTTACGCATGCGGTAACCGATACAAGTTCTGATCTTGTGTATCAGAATGAATCCGGGGCATTGAACGAAGCAATGTCCGATATTTTCGGAACTTTAGTTGAGTACTATAACGGCAAAAATCCAGATTTTGAAATCGGTGAAGATATCTATACGCCAGGTACAGCAGGAGATGCCTTGCGCTCAATGTCAAACCCAGCTAAATATCAAGATCCGGATCACTATTCTGTTCGATACACAGGAACAGGTGACAACGGGGGAGTTCACATTAACAGCGGTATCATCAACAAAGCGGCTTATTTATTAAGTGAAGGCGGAACACATTATGGAGTTTCAGTAACCGGTATAGGACGGGCAAAGTTGGGAGCAATCTTCTACCGCATGAATACCGTATACTTGACGTCTTCCTCTAACTTTAGCCAAGCGAGGGCAGCAGCGGTCCAAGCTGCAAGGGATCTATACGGTGCATCTTCCCAAGAAGTAACATCGGTGAATCAAGCATTTCATGCAGTAGGCATTCAATAAGATAAGCAGCCAACCTCAAAAGAAGGGTTGGCTTTTTATTATGGAATTAGTTAATATGACCCTTTATGTCTTACTAAAAATAGGAAATTTTAATCTAGAATACTGAGTCGGTTTTGTAATATTATTACAGTGAAATAATGATATAGATAGAAAGACAGGAGGGATTTATTATAACAAGTCATAAAATCCCACTAGTAAAACAAATAAAATACATAATTTAATAGATCTAATATATCTTCTAACCAACCATGTCGCTGTAAGTTTTTACAGTAGTTGAGAAAGGGGTTTTAGCCGTATCTCAGGTTACTTGTGTTCGGACAGAGTAACATTTCTTCATCATTGTCTCATACAAAAGCGGTATTGTTGTGTAAGTTAAAACGCGGAAGGATGAATGAAACCTTGAAAACATTTAAAATGGTTGTTGCGGCAATGGTCGTTTTGCTTTTAGCCACTCCTTCTTCTAGCTTAGCTGCTAACTTAGCTGGAGCTGGATCATGGGATTACTTAGGAGAAGAAACTCTTTATTCAAATGGTGCTGAAAGTCATGTGTATGCCTCTGGTGGTGGAGATTATATGATTTGTCGAGATCGTAACGTGGGTCCATCTGGTGAGGTGAAAGTTGAATTATGGGAGTATGATCCTGAAAGTTATAATGATTATGTAGGAGCAAGATATTTATCAGCAGGTGAATGTGGAATTTTCCGAAGTATTGGTGGTTTTGTTGATGGAGCTCAAGCGGAATTTTTTGCGAAATCAAGAACTAGCAGTACGATCCATATCTCCTTTTTTGATTGATTCACTAAATGAATGAAATAAAAAATCTGAGATGGATTCCTGAGTGCGGCGGAAAAGTTGTGCGGTATGGATACGATAAATCCGTACCAGACTACTTTATCATGTCCGAGAAACATGATGGATACTGAGTATTAAGGAACTATAAAATCTTAAGAACAATAGTCAATCCAATTAAAGGGATTGGCTTTTTTTTGTAGAAAAAAGATTAGAATTTAAAGGTTAGCAAAAAAGGTTAAGAACGAATAAGGGTTCGTGTATATGATAGAGGCAGGGTAGGTGGTAGAGATGGATTATAAAGTTAGTATTCAGCGAACACTGGATTATATAGAAGAGAACTTGCACGAACGGATCACATTAGAGGAGCTTGCAGAGCTCGCTTGTTTCTCGCCTTTTCATTATCATCGCGTGTTTCACTTTGTCGTAGGGGAATCCGTAATGGACTATGTACGAAAAAGAAGGCTGACGCAAGCGGCCATCCGCTTGATTGAATCTGATGAAAAAGTGATCGATATCGCACTGGATCTCGGGTTTCAATACCAGGAGTCATTCAATCGTGCTTTTAAAAAAAATTTTGGTGTATCGCCTCGGCAGTACCGAAATGCAACTTTTATTCCGAAGTCTCTTCATCAAAAAGCTTACCTGAGTAGAAGCAGTTTTACGGGAGGAATTTCAATGGAAATGAAGTTAGTAACAAAACCGGCGTTCAACCTGATCGGCTATGAACTGAAAACTCGGAACGTAGACGGAGAAAACAATCGTGAGGTCCCTAAATTTTGGCAGCATTATCTTCAAAACAATCTAGGGGCAAAAATACCAAGTCCGCTTAATAAAAATGAGCTAGGGCTTTGTACAGATTACAACATGACAACTGGAGAGTTTGTTTATATCATCGGGATGGAAGTAGAGGAGGGGACACCGGTACCAGAGGGATTAGTATACAGAGGCTTCCCTAAAAAAGAGTATGCGGTCTTTACAACACCGAAAGCAACAGAAGAAAACTTCCCGTCGAGTATCCAGTCCACATGGGTTGAAATCTATTCAAAGTGGTTCCCGAGTTCAGAATACGAGCAAGAAGGCAGTCTTGAGTTCGAATTATATGATGAAAGATGTTTGGGCAAAGAAAAACAGATTGATATATATATCCCAGTAATAAAACGAACAGTAAAAGCATAAACACGAAAAAGGCAGCTGGTCTAGCTGTCTTTTTCCTTTTCGTTTGAAATAGGCATGCTCATAGTAATCGTACGATTTTCAAATCCCAATTTTTCATACCATTTGATCACTGGATTTCCTACATATACATTTAAACGAACTTCTGAATATCCTTCTTGTTTAAGATGTTGGATACCCGTTTCCATCAATCGTTTAGAAACCCCATCCCCTCGAAATGCCTCTAAGACAAAAAGTTCGTAAATAAATCCGTATCTCTTTTCTGTAAATGAGTTTTTTCCTGTGCCCACAAGAACCCAACCCATGAGATGATCGTCTTCCGTTGCGATCTTTCAAAAGAAAAAATCGTAAAAAATAACGAAAAACTTAAATGACGAATTTAACAAGGGAAGGCTTTCTTAAAGCCTTCCCTTGTTTTTCTATTCCGCTTTACTCATTCGGCGTTCTTGTTCCGCGATGATCTCATCATCTTCTGCATTATCTCGTGTAACTTTCTGTGTCAGGATTGCTCCTACTGCGACTAAGATCATCACTGCAATGTAATACCCTTTTTCATTCAACTGCAAATTATCCGCGTTATAGAGACCAATACAGAACATAGAAACACCTGCAAAAAAAGTGAAATACGCCAATACGGTGAAGGCTGGAGTGTTTCTTCTTCTATATTTTTGCATATGAACATCCCCCTTTTTTCAATAAGATAGAATAAAAAATATATATGCCCAATCGTATCTCCATTATAATCAAAAAAAGGTTTAATTTCCTTATTTTTCTTGCCGGGTAAGAGGTGAACAGCAAAAAGAGTTTTCCTTACGCCTATAGAAGTACGTTCTTGAACAAATTACCCTTAACCAGCTTAAGATCCGTAAAATTTGTTTTTTATGAAGTCAGTCCTTCGTTGTATAGAGAGAGCACAGACTCGGCCGTTTTAGTCACATCATTAATCATAGAAACAGGATGCTTAATCCTGACCTGATCCCCAAATCCTAAAATATAGGCTACTCCTTCTTCCTTCGTTTCAAAAGAAAGCTTAACAGGAATCCAACCATTCTTATTTGGTGTTCCGGTACTGAGAACTTTTCCAAAACGACCGGTAAACGATAACCGTGGAAGGATAGCAGGAGACACCTCAACATCCACTTTAAAAACAGGCAGATTTTGAACAAAGGTTTGTTTGGATTGGTTCCAATACTCCGCCAAATTAAAGTTATGGGGTCTTGCAAATCCCTCATCCATGATTTCAGAAGATTTTATTCGTGATACACGAAAGTTTCTGAGTTCCCCGTTTGAGGACGCGATTAAATACCAAGTACGTCCTTTTGCGACGAGCCCCAATGGCTCAACGATTCTCTCTGACGTTTGCTGGTTTGCTTTTTCATACCCCATCTTTATTTTTCGTTCTTCCCAGATTGCATGCTGCAAGGTACTTAATGCAGAAAGTTCTTGCGGGGACTGTCTCCAAGTATCTGTATCGATATGGACGCGGTTCCACATATCATCTGCTTGAGATTGTATCGTGGTCGGAAGGGATGCCAACAGCTTTTGTCTTGCTTCCTTCCAGTCTTTTGTAAAACCAAGATCGCTAAGCAACTGAAAAGAAGGGGAAAGAAATAGCGTTTTTAGCTCGGTATCTTTTAAGCCTGTCAGCTTTGTTCGGTATTGATCAACCAACCGCCACCCGCCATGTTTGCCGCGTTCAGCTAGTACGGGAATCCCAGCAGCACTTAATGCCTCCATATCACGATGGATGGTACGTTCAGTTACTTCTAGTTCTTTTGCTAATGATTTCGTTGTCATCTTTTTATTATTTTGCAGCAGTAATAAGATACTGATCAGTCGGTCTGCTCTCATATGATTTCTCCTATATTTTAATATGACATTAGGTGTCAACTTTAAAGGATAAACTAAAGATAATTTAAAAGAGGAGCGGATGCAAATTGAAACCACTAGAAGGAAAAATAGCACTTGTAGCCGGCGGTACAAGAGGGGCCGGACGAGGGATTGCAATGGAGTTAGGAGCTGCGGGAGCAACCGTTTATATTACGGGAAGAACGACACGTAACGAAACTTCTGAATATGGAAGACCTGAAACGATTGAAGGAACGGCCGATCGCGTAAATGAATTAGGTGGGATAGGAATCCCCATGCAGACAGACCATCTCGTACCCGAGCAAGTGAAAGCGCTGATCGAAAAAATTGAAAAAGAACAAGGCAGACTCGATATCTTGGTCAATGATATATGGGGCGGAGAAAATCTTATTGAGTGGGATACACCCATTTGGAAACATTCACTTGAAAAAGGGTTGCGCATGCTGCGTCTTGCTGTAGATACACACCTTATCACTAGCCATTATGCACTTCCGTTATTAATAAAAAATGAAGGCGGACTCGTGGTTGAGATGACGGACGGGACAAAAGAATACAACGATAAAAACTATAGAGTATCCATGTTTTATGATCTAGTGAAAACGTCTGTGATCCGAATGGCAAAATCTCTTTCGCATGAGCTTTCTCCTTACAAATGTACAGTGGTATCTGTATCACCAGGCTGGATGCGTTCAGAAATTATGCTTGAGATATTTGGTGTAACCGAGGAAAACTGGAGACAAGGAACAGAGAAAGACCCGCACTTTGCCATCTCAGAAACACCAAGATTTGTGGGAAGAGCTGTGGCAGCCATCGCACAGGATGAGTATCGGCATGAAATGAATGGTCTATCTTATTCAAGTGGAGAACTTGCAAAGAAATATGACTTTTATGATCTGGATGGATCACAGCCAGATTGCTTTCGGTATTTAGTAGAAGTAGTGGAAGCCGGGAAACCAGCAAATACAGAAGGGTATAGGTAAGAAATTAGAAAATAGCTGAAGTAATGTTCTTCTGCTATTTTCACTATATTTTGGTAAAATGAGAAAAAAGATTGGAGGAGGGATTACCAATTAAATCATATCGTTTAATCTTTATTAGCTCTTTGGTCTTTAGTCTTATTACATTCCTCGCTCCTGTAATTATTTCTATCTTTTCTACCTTACAACTCGGAAAGCTTAATTTCGAAAATTTCACCGTATCCTATGTTAATTTACCGGTGCATATCAGTGACCATCTCATAATGGCATATAAGATTTTAATGGGTATCAGTTTTTTGCTGTCTTTTATTTCAGTTAGGTTGTTCATCGGTCATAGGCGATTCTTTAGGCTATCCATCTTATCTTTGGTTATGAGTATTTTTTATCCCATTGGGTGTTTTATCTTTCTCTTAATGGCTTTTATATTTGGCTGACTCTTAAAAAATCCCGTAGAAGTAAACTTTAAAATGAGTGAGCCTGCAACCATCTACTATACACTGGATGGTTGCCGTCCAACCTATGATTCTCCTAAACTACAGTTGAGTGGTACTCGTGAAGGGGCGGAGTCATTACTCATTGATAGGACAACCACGTTAAAATGGTTCGCAGTGGATGCGTGTGGAAACATAGAGAACAACTATAACCCAGTTGGTACAAAGAAAAACTATCGTTCAGAGACGTATGTCATCAAATAAAAAAACGATGTCCCCGGTTGTTCTGGGGGCATCGTCTTTTAATTATGTGATGAACTGTATGTATGATGAAGTGTGTTCCTGATTAATGGCAAGCATATATCGAAGGTTGTTCCTTTACCTACTTCACTTTTAACAGAAATATTGCCATTATGATTCTGGATGATCTTATAGCTGACCATCAACCCGAGGCCAGTACCAGTGGCTTTTGTGGTATAGAACGGCTCACCAATCTTTTTCACTTGCTCTTCTGTCATGCCTACGCCGTTATCCTCGATTGAAATTTTAACTTGGTCTTGAATGAGTGATGTGGAAACCCGGATGATACCGCCGTTCGGCAGTGCTTCCATCGCATTTTTGAATAAGTTAACAAAAACCTGAGTAAGCTGATTCTTTTCTCCATGCAACGTAATGTCTTCTTCATTAAATTCATGTTGGATGACTACGCTTTTTAAATTCGCTTCGGCTTCTAGGAGGTAGATTACTTTTTTTAGAATCTCTGTTAAGCTGCACTCCGTAAAGTAGATCGCATGCGGTTTCGCCAGCACCATAAATTCACTGACGATATAGTTGATCCGGTCGATTTCCGTCAAGATGATATTTGAATACAGGGCTCTTTTGTCTTCACTTGTTTCCTGAAGCACTTGGACCATCCCTTTGATCGTCGTGAGAGGATTACGGATTTCATGGGCAAGGCCAGCTGCCAGTTCCCCTACTAGAGAGAGCTTTTCTGATTTAAGCAGCATTTCTTCCGTTTTCTTTTGCTCGGTTATGTCATATTGGATGGAGATGTGTTTATATGTCTTGCCATCGTAATTCAAATAGGGAATGATCGTCGCATCTACCCAATAGAGAGACCCGTCTTTCGCTTTGTTGCAGATCTCTCCCTTCCACACTTTTCCCTGTTGAATGGAATGGATAATGTTATCTAGATATTCTTCTGTATGATAGCCGGATTTGAAAATCTCACCGTGATCTTTTCCGATCAACTCGTCACGAGAGTATTTTGAGATTTTACAGAAATGGTCATTCACATAGGAAATGATGTTATTCTGATCTGTTACAGCGAAAATCGTTGCCTCATTTAAGGCGAATTTAAAATCCTTCAATTCTTCTAACGTTATAATTAAGTCTTCATCCGTTTCGTTTTGATATGTATTTTTCGTATAGTTAGTGGTCAACGAATTTGTGGCATGATCGAGTAATGGATCAATAACCTTTAAGATTTCGAGGAGCGCTTTTGAAGATACGGTGTTATCCTTTATTTCTTTTTCTAAAACGCTCAAGATGAGACTTCGGGTATAGAAGACCGAGTTTAAATAATAGGTCAGCGAGTATTCATGTGGGACGTTTTGCTTTTTTAAATCTGCCCAATCCTGAATATCAGCCTGAGCTTTTTCATAGTTCTCACTTAAAGCATAACCGAGATACTCGAAGAGCTTGCTGCGCCATTCGATCATTTCTTTCCTGTCAGGTTCAGGTGAATGATTCCTTAGCTGATGAATCTCAGTTATCTTGTTTGCTAGCAGTTGGCTGCGCATCTGCAGCATATAACCGAATAAACTTACATCTGTGTTCACGATTCTTTCACCTCTTGACAAAATTTGAATATTATTCCTATTAGACAATTAGATCTAAAAACCCTTTAATTTTAATCTAATTGACAATATAGTATTGCCAAAATATACTGTAACTGTAAGAAGTCAAAAGGGAAAGGAAAGGTACTACGCTGATGTGGAAAAATCTTATTTTCTTAGGCTAACTCATAAATAGTGAGACCTGGAGAATAGGATCAGTCTGCCCATTTTGCGTATACAAGTACCACAACCCAAATGTGACTTCACACAAAAACATGTTGTTTTTTGTGTTTGTTTGGATATGTACTAAGCAAATTTGCAGTAAAAACCTCTCTGGTCTCCAGGGAGGTTTTTTGTTTGCCTCCTGTTTATAAATAGATAACGAGGTGAGACTGCATGACGACGGTATTACAAGTAAAGAATCTGCAGAAAAAATTTGGAGAACGAGAAATTATAAAAGGAATCAGTTTTGAAATCAGACAAGGGGAGAAAATCGGTCTTGTTGGCTGGAACGGAAGCGGGAAAACCACACTTGTGAACATGCTGATGGGAAGAGTGGCATACGATAGGGGATCGATCACAACGTGGCCATTAAATCTGAAGATGGGCTACCTGCCGCAATCCACAGATTATACGCTGAATGTTGAAGATGAGCTAACGCATTCAGCGGAAGAGCTTTTTCAGACGAGCAAACGTCTGGGCCTTCATAAACAAATTATTGAAAATGAAGAGTTTCAGCATCTTAGCGGCGGAGAGCGGTTAAAGTTATCAATCGCGAAGATCTGGGCGAACCACCCAGAGTTCTTGATCCTCGATGAACCCACGAATCATCTGGACCTTCAAGGGATCAACTGGTTGAAAGAAGAAGTGAGCCGCTATGATGGAGCCGCTCTTATCATTTCGCATGATCGTCGGTTTCTCGATCAAACCGTTAATAAAATTTTTGAGATTGAAGATGGAAAACTGAACATATATGATGGGAACTACTCCGCTTATCGAAGTGAAAAAAAACGCCGGTATGAACAACAGAAACGTGAATATGAAAAACAGCAGAGAAAAGTGGCGATGATCGAGGAGCAAGTAAGCGTCATAAAGAACTTTGCCGAAAAAGCCCATAAACAAGCAGGTAAAGGAGGCACACTTTCTGAAAACAGACAGATGGGTCTTAAGCAGTTCGAACGGGCAAAGGCGAAGAAAAAGGATAAGCAGGTGAAGTCCAAGCTGAACCGATTGAACCTAGAATTGTCCAAAAAGGGTGTTGAAAAGCCTAAAGAAGAGGCAGACGTGTTCTTTCATTTTGATTCGGCCGGAAAAAGAGGAAAGAGGCTGATTGAAATTCGGGGGCTGACAAAACAATACGGTGAAAATCTTCTATTTGAAAAGAGCCATTTTTACATCAAGCATGGTGAACGGATTGCGCTCATCGGTTCGAACGGAGCAGGAAAGACGACTTTTATTAAGATGCTGCTTGAAGAAGAACCTGTAACAAAGGGTTCTATCTGGAAAAGTGAATCGATGAAAATCGCATACCTGTCACAGGATGTAAGTGACCTTCCTGAAGACATGAACGTCTATGAGTATCTAGAGTTAGAGGAGCGGGACCGTGTGAGAAGAGCAGAAACGATCTTTGCGAACATGGGCCTCGATCACGCGAAACTTTCAAAGCCGATCTCTCATTTTAGTTTAGGAGAACGTACACGCGTGAAGCTCGTAGGGATGATCCTTCAAGACTATGATGTTCTGATCCTGGATGAACCGACAAACCATCTAGATTTGCCAAGCCGGGAGCAACTGGAAGATACATTGAACGAATTCAACGGCACCCTCATGATCGTGTCGCATGACCGATTCTTTGTGGAGAAGCTTTGCGATAAACTGCTCGTCATCGAGAATAAGCAAATCCATCGCTATGAGATGGGGCTGAAAGAATATGAGGATAAGAAGGCTGAGACGACAGGTCAGTCAGATCGGAATATAGCCGACGAACTGGTGTTGGTCGAAAATAAAATAACCGAGTTGCTCGGTAAGATCAGCTTCTGCAAAACAGGAACCGATGAATACCTAGAAGTTGATCAGGAGCTGCAAGCATTCATGAAGAGAAAGAGAAAACTGATGGAAGAATTGTAGTTTTTAGCAGCCAGCTCAATTTTGAGTTGGCTTTTTTGTGTTTGGGATTTGTACATTCGGAAAGTTTGTTTTGTTAGTTAGTGGATTGATAACCGCAATTTACGAGGGTATTTAGCGGATAATGAACGGATGTTGTCCGATGTATAAATTCCACTGTACAAAAATACAGCGCGCGCGACTGTACAAAAATACACTATCACCGTCCAATTTTACATTTTGAGGAAGCCTCACCAAACAATTTTCAACTTTTAGCTGAATATATATTGAAATTTCTGATAACTAGTTTATACTCTCATAAAAGGAGAGTGGGAACCATGAGTTTTCTAGAGAAAATAAGTAAAGCAGCAGGCAGTACATTTGCAGTTTGGGTGATTCTTTTTGCCATCCTAGCCTTTTTTGTTCCAGGTGGATTCACATGGATCGCTCCTCATATTGCCTTGTTGTTGGGCATCATCATGTTTGGTATGGGACTAACGTTATCGCTCGGTGACTTTAAGGCCGTTTTTCAACAGCCAAAAAGTGTAATGATCGGAGTGATTGCTCAATATACGATCATGCCGCTCCTAGCATTTGGACTGGCAGTCGGTTTCCGTTTAAGTCCTGAAGTGGCAGTAGGCGTGATTTTAGTTGGGTGCTGTCCAGGCGGAACCGCATCAAATGTCATGACGTTTCTTGCGAAAGGAAACACAGCCTTATCGGTTGCGGTAACCTCGGTATCTACCTTGTTAGCGCCGATTCTAACACCAGCATTAACGCTAGTGTTTGCGAGTAAATGGCTTGCCGTTTCAGCGGGTGATCTGCTTTTATCCATCGTACAGATCGTGCTCGTGCCTATCGTTTTAGGGATTGTGGTAAAAGTATTGTTCCGCAAACAGGTTGAAAAAAGCATTACGGTCCTGCCGCTAGTTTCCGTTGTTGGAATCGTAGCCGTTGCCGCAGCTGTAGTAGCAGTTAATGCCGAAAAGATCGCTGAAACAGGTCTTTTAATATTCTCTATTGTTGTCCTTCATAATGTGCTCGGACTTTTGATCGGCTTTTTGATCGCGAAAGCATTAAAGCTAAACTTTGCTGATCAAAAGGCGATTTCGATAGAAGTGGGCATGCAGAATTCAGGATTGGGTGCTGCTCTAGCAGTGGCTCACTTTTCACCCCTTGCCGCTGTCCCGAGTGCGATTTTCAGCGTATGGCACAACATCTCAGGTCCACTCTTAGCGACGTGGTGGGGAAAACGGGCAGAAGAACACCCTGCACAAAACGCCAAAAACGAACTGCATGAAGCTGAAGTTAAAACCCTGTAATCATTTCGTTCATAATCCTCCTCATACATTATCCTCATATTCAATAAAAAGGGAACTCTCCATAAAGGAAGTTCCCTTTCGCTTTGTAATAGAATTATTTGAAAATGTCGAGCGGGATCGTGCCTTTTTTTACAGCAAGTGATTTGATCTTCTGAACATCCTGATTCTTCTTAATTTCCCCCATGAATTTCTCATATGCCTCAGGTACTGAAGGAACTGTATATACCACACGATGCAATCTGTTTTCAATGGCAGCTTCAACGAGAAATAAATCAAAATGATCCTTATTCAAGATTGAACCCCCTTCTTATTTCAGAATAATAATAACTTCTCTCTATAAGCAGACAGTCCTTTTTCTATAAATATTTGTAATAGAAAAGTAAAGAAAAGTGACTTAAAGATGCTCATTCAAAAACCATGTCAGATTTCCTTACATGAAAGTAGAATCTGCGCCAGAACCGTATAGAATGAAAGAAATATCACTTACAGGGGGCGTCCTAAAATGGAAGGAATCTTATTTTCATTGAATAGTGTCTGGCTGATGCTTGGTGCACTACTCGTCATTTTGATGCAAGGGGGATTTATCCTGCTTGAAGCAGGATCAACTAGAATGAAAAATGCCGGTCACATTGCCGGAAAAACAGTCTTTACGTTTGGGTTGGCATCGATCGTATTCTGGGCAGTTGGCTACGGATTTATTTTTGGAGAAAACGCAAATTTCTTTGTTGGTTTATCGGACTTTTTTTATTCTGGTGAACAATTAGGTGACATGCCTTATGCCACAGCAGCGTTTTTCCTTTTTCAGCTCGCTTTTGCTGGCATCTCCTTAACCATCGCATTTGGTGGTTTCGCTGAGCGCGCTAAGTTATCTGCATATGTCGTATTCGCGATTCTTTTTTCAGTAGTCGTTTATCCAGTTGTTGCACATTGGATCTGGGGTGGCGGATGGTTAGCTGAACATGGGAAGCAAGACTTCGCAGGTTCGACCGTCGTTCACTTAACAGGTGCGATGGCAGCATTCGCGGCAACAGTCTTACTCAAACCGCGCATTGGGAAGTTCAATAAGAACGGTACCGTTAACAACATCTTTGGTCATAATCAAGTCTACACAGCACTTGGGGTAATCGTTCTATGGGTAGGCTGGTTTGGCTTCAACGGCGGCAGTACGCTTGTAGTAGATGATGGCTTTTTTGGATTTGTTGCTCTTAACACGAACATTGCTGCTGGTGCGGGAGCAGTAGCTGCGCTTATCATTTCATGGGTTGTGCTTGGGAAATCAGATATCCCCACGATCTTAAACGGTGCACTTGCGGGGCTCGTAGCCATTACAGCATCCTGTGCTTTCGTGGAAACATGGGCGGCCGTTGTGATCGGATTTATAGCGGGAATCTTAGTTTTCTACAGTGTAAAGTTCTTCGACAGGTTGAAAGTGGATGATCCAATTTACGCGTTGTCCGTTCATGGAGCTGCAGGAATCTGGGGCACATTGTCGACGGGACTGTTTGCTACACCAGAACTCGCAACAGTCGGTCAGCCGGGATTATTTTACGGAGGTGGATTCTCGCAGCTTGGTGTTCAGGCATTGGGTGTTTCTGTTTCCGCGGTCTACGCCTTTGGAGTTTCTTTCGCCATTTTATTTATTATGAAAAAAGTGATGAAAGGATTGCGTGTGAGTGAAGAAGAAGAAATTATAGGTCTAGACGTAAGTGAGCACGGCACCTACGGTTATCCTGAAGCATTTATTACAAATGAAAAAACGAATAAAATCGCAAATTAAACAGTGTTAAGCATTGGGGGCGCCTCAATGCTTTTACACGATTGGAAGTGTTTTTTTATGTCCTATACCGAAATCAAACAATGGCGAGACAGCCAAATTGAAAAAATAAATGACTCCAACGAATTAAATGCCTTTCACGATTCCCTCATGAAAAGGGTGTTTGATTCAGCTCAAAAGAAAATGGGTCGACCACCTTGTAATTATGCTTGGTTTGTCATGGGCAGTGCAGGCAGGTATGAACAGGCGATCATCAGTGACCAAGACCACGGTATCGTTTATGAGCAAGATGGCGAGGAGTACGCCGCTTACTTTATTGCCTTTGGAAAGGAATTAGCGTTTGGATTGAATGAAGCGGGTTATCCTTATTGTGATGGTAAAGTGATGAGTTCCAATCCTGTCTGGTGCAAATCTAGAGTGAGCTGGGCACAACAGCTCAGAGGATGGCTTAATGAACGAAGCTTTGAGAGCTTGCGGTACTTGCTGATCTTTTATGATGCGAGGGCGTTGGAAGGAGAGAGGGAATATCTTCTTCAATTAAAGGAAACGGTTCATGACACCATCAAGAATAAGCCCGAACTTCTAGAACGTTTTTTAGAAAATACGATACACACGAAAAAAGCAGTCGGCTTTTTCCATCAGTTTCTACCTGAAACTCATGGTTCGCATGCCGGGAGCATTGACATTAAGCAGTCTGGATTCCTGCCCTATGTGAATGCAGTACGATTATTAGCGCTTAAAGAAAACGTAGAAGAAGTTTCGACACTTTCTAGGATGGAAGCTTTGTCACAGCTACCAAAATACAGCCATAACCTGCTAGCATATAAAAGTGAATTTGAGAAACTGCTTCATTACAGGCTTTTGTTTCATAAGACGATGAAGGAAAGTTATGATGATATTCACTATCTGAACATAAAAGGGTTAAATAAGAATGAAAGAAAAGAATTAAAACAGATTTTAAAATCAGGACAAAAACTCCAGGAGTATACACAGTCAATCATCAAAGGATTGATGAGTAAATGAGAATCAATCCATTCATTCAGTTTATGAAACAGGTACATGGCAAGATCAATCCGGGTGTTTATGCCTCGTTGCAAGGGCAGTCAAGTGCTCAGCACATGGCTTTTTTGAGACAACTTCAAAAAGAAGTGAAAGTTGAAGAAAGTCTGGATATTCCGCTGAACGAACTGAATGCTGTTGTATTCGACCTCGAAACAACCGGTTTTTTCCCCGATAAAGGAAATGAGATTCTTTCGATTGGTGCTGTAAAAGTAAAACATGGAAAAGTAGTCGATGAAGAAAGCTTTTATTCATTGGCCAAATGCAATACTGAACTGACCCCAGAGATCAAACAGTTGACAGGTTTAAAGGAAGAAGACTTTGAGAATGCACAAACTTTATCAAACGTACTTATCGATTTTTATAAGTTTGTAAAGGGGGATGTCCTAGTGGCTCATCATGCAAGCCACGAAAAAAGCTTTCTGCAGCATTTCAACTGGAAACTATTCAGAACGCATTTCAAGCATAGAATCGTGGATACGTCTTTTTTATTAAAAATTGCAGAACCAGATTCAAATGTAATCCGATTGGAAGATTGCTGTGAACATTGCGGAATTCCAGTAAAAGACCGGCATCATGCATTAGGGGATGCGAAGATGACTGCCGAACTTTGGTGTCAATGCGTGGATAAGATTCAAGAGCAGGGTTGTAAAACGCTGCGTGATGTATATGAAAAGCTATCAAAATAAGACAGCCGGAAACCTGTAGGGTAAGCCAGCTGTCTTATTTTCTTATATTAAACTGTGCGTTGATCTGTCCGCGTATCATCTTGTTTCGTTCTTCACGCTGCTGTTTTCTCTTCATTTCCTTTTTAATCTCAAAGGTTTGGACGCCGTCTTCTATCCGATTTGCAATCTCCATCAACGTTTCCACATCAGAGAAAGAATATTTTCGTGTGCCCCGATCGGTCCGTTCAGGAAAGATCAGCTTTCTTTCTTCGTAATAACGAATCTTCCGTTCTGACAAACCAGTGAGCTCTCGAACGATACCGATCGACATAACTTTTTTGTGTTTATACGACGTTTTATCATCAGACATCGATGTTACCTCCCTTTTAAGAATGAAGGAAAAGCAATTTATCTACTATTTTTCAGAATTTTGTTACTTATTATATCATAATCATGTTAGGATTCCTTACATTATTTTATGTTTATCGTTTAAAATGGTGATTACTTCCTATTTTTTTATGTATTCTAGATATCGGAAGGTCAGAATACTTCTATTAGGGAGGGGAGTGTTGGCCATCATGGATCTTACAGAAGCCATTAAAACAAGGAGAAGTATAGGCAAAGTAAAAGATGATCCGGTTTCTTCCGACGCTATTAAAAAAATTCTTGAAGCAGGAACATATGCACCGAACCATTACCGAACTGAGCCTTGGCGTTTTTTTGTGTTAATAGGGGATAGCAGAAAAAAGCTCGGAGGAGTATTAGAAGATATCGCCCGGCTTGAAAATGTAGATTTAGTGCCGGATGAATGGAACAAAAAAGCGGAAAAAGCGAGGAATAATCCCTTAAGAGCTCCTGTCATCATCGCGGTAGGTGTGGAACCTGGAGATAAGAAGAACGTTATGATAAAAGAAGAGTATGCAGCAGTCTGCAGCGCGATTCAAAACATGCTGCTTACCGCGCACGCATTAGGTTTAGGAGCGATTTGGAGAACAGGGGGCGCAGCGTATCATGAAAAAGTAAAAGAATTTTTTGGGCTAACACCAAAAGGAGAAATGGCTGGCTTTATCTATATCGGGTACCCTGATTTAACGCCAAAAGCCGTAAAGAAAACTGACTTTGAAGATTACACAGTATGGATGAATTAAAAAGAATATTAGTTAAATGTTCAGTGAAAAATTAAGAGTATAAATGAGTGTTTGCCATTAGTTTCACAGGAACGATTGTTTTTTCAATCGTTTCTTTTTATATTTCTTAACAAATACTACCTCTTCCTTGTATGTATAAGAAAAAAAGAGGGTGGAACTATAACTTTAATAACACAAGGAGGTGAAAATAATGCCTAACAACAACCAATTAGTAGTACCAGGTGCACAACAAGCTATCGACCAAATGAAATATGAAATCGCTTCTGAATTCGGTGTAAACCTTGGAGCAGACACTACATCTCGTGCAAACGGATCTGTAGGTGGTGAGATCACAAAGCGTCTTGTAGCTCAAGCTCTTGGTGGCCGTAAATAATTGAATAACATGGCTAAGGCTATCTGTTAAAGCAGATAGTCTTTTTGTAATAAAGAGTAAATGAATAGGTGTAAATATAGGGTATAAAATAAGTGGGGGGTGAGTGTATGGTGGAAAATAAACCAGTTCATTATGATGGAAGCTTGCCAAGCACAAGGGAAACAGAGCAAGAAGTGATAACAGAGCCGTTTGAATTAACGGATAAAGTGAGAGCGAAGATCAGCGGAAATCCTTATTTGCATGAAACCAATGAATAAATGAAAGGTCAGGTTCATTCTATGACAAGAGTTTTATACATAACCGCACATCCTCATGATGATACTATGTCTTACAGCATGGCGGTAGGCAAAGTATTTATCGAAGAGTACAAACTTATTAATCCCGATCATGAAGTAGTGAACGTGGATCTCTATAAAGATGATATTCCTCCAATCGATGTAGATGTTTTCAGTGGTTGGGGGAAACTTCAATCAGGTAAAGGATTTGACGAACTGTCTTCAGAAGAAAAGGCAAAAGTGGGAAGACTTTCAGAGTTATGTGATCAGTTCGTCTCAGCCGATAAATATGTCTTTGTTACGCCATTGTGGAACTTTTCGTTCCCGCCAGTAATGAAAGCTTATATCGATTCAGTCGCCGTTGCAGGGAAAACATTTAAATACACAGAGCAAGGGCCGGTTGGTCTTCTAACGGATAAAAAAGCAATACACATCCAAGCGCGCGGAGGCATTTATTCCGAAGGACCTGCAGCAGGAATGGAAATGGGACATCGCTACTTAAGCATCATCATGCAATTTTTCGGTGTTCCCTCATTCGAAGGGATTTTTATCGAAGGACATGCCGCAATGCCTGACAAGGCCGATCAAATAAAGGAAAACGCCATCGCACGAGCCAAAGACGCAGCGCATACCTTTTAAGAAAAATCATATCTGAATTAAGAAAGAAGCAATGGGCTGGGTCCTATTGCTTAAGTATGGACTTCTGTCAATAAAGTGGAGATAAATTTTGTGAGAAATATTCAATTGAGTCCCATTCTTAAGGGATTTTCATATGAACATCAATGAGCCTCTTCACAGAGGCTTTTTATTATGGGCGCTTTAT
>NZ_JAMBOR010000012.1 GCF_023715845.1 Fictibacillus phosphorivorans | reverse complement strand
AGAGTTACTTGGTGACGTCCTTCAGTAGTATGCTTAGATAACATGTATATTTCTCCCCTCAAACATTATCTACTTTAATTGTACAATAAAAAAAGCTTGTAGACATGACTTTGTCTACAAGCTGAGACCGGTATTTAACCGGTCTTTTTTTATGTGGGTAATCTCGGTCGATGGAATCCTACTGAACCAGTTTTATCAAGGAAATGTACCTTTTCTATCTAAAGCGGTCGGTATTCTTACCAATAATGAAGCTTGGCTGACACCACGTCTAAAGCGCCAGCCGTTTTGTTTATGATGAAATTGCCTGTAAGATGTTCTATGAGTCGTTACATCGGGTCTATGAGTCGAACCGGCTGCTCTATGAGTCTTCATGAAAGGTATATGAGTTAAAAGAAGTTTCTGTGAGCCGAACCGACTTCTATGAGTCATTAGAGCCCTTCTATGAGTCAAAACCTGCACATTATGAGCCAAACGGGATTTTAAATGAAAATAACCTTTTACTCTCACAGCAAGAAGACTTTGAATAAAAAAAACCGGATTACAAATGATACATGTATAACAAGAAATGGAGATTACATTAACAGGAGGCTAACTTTCTCATGAAAAGAAATTCAGCTTACATAAAGGGTGCTTTTATTGCAGTAGCCCTTTGTCTGGGGTTATTCGCTGGATTTGGTGAAAACAATGCACATGCATTTTCTAACCAAGTCATACAAAAAGGAGCAACGGGAGAAGACGTTGTTGAACTTCAATCCCGCCTTCAATATTTAGGTTTTTATACAGGAAACATTGATGGGGTTTTTGGATGGAGAACATACTGGGCATTACGAAACTTCCAATATGAATTTGGAATGAAAATCGACGGCTTAGCTGGAACAAAAACAAAACAAAAACTTGTGAAAGCTTCAAAGTATGATAAAGCCTGGGTAAATAAACAGATTGATAAAGGAAAGAAATTTTCATATTATGGCGGAGTTCCTAAGAGTAAACAGGGTGGTGCGAAAAGCGGAGTGGCCAAAGGCGGAGTTAAAGGTGCTCAAAAAGGCGCTCCAAAAGGTACAGCTCAAGGCAAGGGAAAAGCTGGAGGTGAAAAAGCAGCAGTTAAACCAGCTCAAGTAAAACCGGCTAAGAATATTCCAGATGGGTATTCGCAAAACGATATTAATCTAATGTCGAATGCCGTTTATGGTGAAGCTCGAGGTGAACCTTACATTGGACAGGTAGCTGTAGCAGCTGTAATCATAAACCGTGTAGAAAATTCAGCATTTCCAAATACAGTTTCAGGTGTAATATTTGAACCTGGTGCTTTTACAGCAGTCGCTGATGGGCAAATATACTTAACACCTAATAAACAGGCCAAAAAAGCAGTAATGGATGCTCTAAATGGATGGGATCCAACAGGTGAAGCGATTTATTACTTTAATCCTGATACAGCTACATCAAGCTGGATTTGGGGACGTCCTCAAATTAAAAAAATCGGAAAGCACATTTTTTGTAACTAAAAAAGGGGTGAATATATAAATGATACGCACAATCCTTATTGTTTTGTTGTTCGTTGCTGTCGCAGGGACAGGATATTGGGGCTATACAGAGCACCAAGACAAAAATGCTGTTCTTCTTCAAGCTGAGAATAACTATCAGAGGGCTTTTCATGATTTGAACTTTCATGTCGATGCACTTCATGACAAGATAGGTGAAACGCTGGCAATGAACTCCAGAAACCAACTTTCCCCTGCATTAGCTCAAGTTTGGAGATTAACATCTGAAGCTCATAATGATGTTGGGCAGCTTCCGTTAGCACTTCTTCCCTTTAATAAAACAGAAGAATTCTTATCGAAAATGGGAGAATTCAGTTATCGGGTAGCTGTACGGGACCTGGAGAAAAAACCATTAACAGATACAGAATATAAGTCATTAAAAGACTTGTATGCAAACGCGAAAGAAATACAGAATGAATTACGTAAAACAGAATCTTTGGCTCAAAAGAACAATCTGCGCTGGATGGATGTAGAGATGGCGCTTGCAACAAATAAGACGCAAGAAGACAACACGATTATCGATGGTTTTAAAACGGTTGATAAAAACGTTGAAGGCTATTCGGATGTAAACTTCGGCCCTGAAGTCACGAACATGGAAAGAATGAAAAAACGTGATCTAAGCCAGTTAAAAGGAAAGAAGATTACGAAGAAAGAAGCTAAAAAGATTGCAATCGACTTCTTCGACCTTAAAAAAAATGTAAAGATAACGGTAGAAAAATCAGGAAAAGATGCAAAATACGACGCTTACTCTCTTACGCTCTATAATCCGGAGACTAAAGGTACAACCTATATGGATATTACACAAAAAGGCGGTTATCCACTATATGTACTCTATGACCGAAAAGTAGGAAAGACTAAAATATCATTGAATGATGCCATGTTCCAGGCAGAAGATTTCCTCAAAAAACATATGGAGAGCAAGATGGAAATGGTTTCGAGTGATCAGTATGACAATATTGCAGTCTTTACCTATGCAAGACTAGAAGATGATGTCCGTATCTATCCAGAAGTGGTTACTGTAAAGGTTGCCTTGGATAATGGAGACATCATGGGTTATGAAGGGACTGATTTCCTTCTAGCTCACAAGGACCGACGTATTGGAGAATTCAAAATCTCTGAAAAAGAAGCAAGAACGCACTTGAATCCGAAATTTGAAGTAAAAGAAGTAAGTAAAGCCTTAATTAGAAATGATATAAACGAAGAAGTATTTTGCTATGAATTCCTCGGCGTACTTGGAAATGAGACTTATCAAGTGTTCATTAACGCAGAGGATGGAAGTGAAGAACAAGTTAAAAAGTTGAAGGAAGCAGAGCCTTCTTATGACGAGATCTAAGCTATAAAAGCCTTAAAGCAAAATTTCACTTTTTGAAATTTTGCTTTTTCTTTTTTTTATTAACTGTCATAATAAGGAAGGGATGAGAACGCAGTATGGGGGAAGAATTAATGATTGTTGTAGGAGAACCGTTGTATTTAGAGCCTTTATTTTCAAATAAAAAGGGTACATATCGATGCAAAATTTATGACGTGAACGATGATAAGATTTTAATTGACTATCCAAGTAATGAAACAACGAATCGGACAGAATATTTTTTTGATGGAACGCAATTCAAAGCGTCATTTGTAGATAAGGAAAAGAATGTTTTTACTTTTCGTACCGAGCTGCTGGGCAGGAAAATGGATAAAATCCCCGTATTAATAATGGCTTTACCAAAAGAGGATGAAATCCAAAAACTTCAGCGAAGGGAATATATTCGGGTTGAAACACTTTTAGATACAGCAGTGAGAAAGAGGAATGATGGTTATCCTTCCTTTAATTCAGTAGTATTAGACCTAAGTGCAGGAGGAATGCTTTTATCACTCCCCTTAAAACACAGTGTGTTACAAGGGGACATACTGGAATGTTTAACGGTTCTTCCTATGCAATCGGGTGAGAAACTTTATTTGGATCTAACATGTAAGGTTTTGAGGATCTTAGATGGCCATGCAAAGGATAGACAAAAGGCGCCACTCCAGTTTATATCGATAGATCCGAAATCCAGACAGCATATCATCAGGTTCTGTTTTGAACAGCAGCTTTTAATGAAGAAAAGGGAATCCGGCCATTTAGAATAGTTCTCTCTTATTGGGGGAAAATACTCCCAAAAAGAAGGTGACTACGATGAAAAGATTCGAAAAGTTACTCATTCAGCTTGCTATTGTTCATTTTATATTATTATTGATTGCGCAAGTTTGTTTAGAGATTCCTTCTTTTAAAATGTACACGAATCAAAACATTCAGTATGAAGGAGTCGTAAAAGGTGAAAAGAAACCAGCTTTGGAAACGATAGACCGCTAGGCAGAGTTTGTGATAAGATAATTAAAGAATTAATCTGTTATTTTAAGATTATGTGCAGAAAAAGCAGGGGGAAGTTCACCTGCTTTTATTGCTATGTATTTATTGTCATAGGTATGGGTAGGAGGAAACATGAAAAAATTATTATCGATTGCTATTGATGGTCCTGCGGGTGCGGGGAAAAGCACGGTAGCAAAGCAAGTAGCTGAGCGCCTTTCTTTTATTTATATTGACACTGGTGCCATGTACAGGGCATTAACTTATAAAGCTCTTTCTTTAGGGGCTGATTTAAACGATGGGATGGCTCTTGAGTCCGTTCTTCAGAAAACAAAGATCGAGTTGGTGAAGACAGAAGAAGGTCAAGCTGTATTTCTTGATGGAAAAGATGTAACAGGTGCTATCAGATCTGCAGAAGTAACCAATAATGTATCATTTGTTGCCCGCCAGAAAGAAGTACGCTTGGAAATGGTAAAAAGACAACAGCAGCTTGCTGAATCAGGTGGAGTCGTCATGGATGGCCGTGATATCGGTACACATGTGATGCCAAATGCAGAACTGAAAATCTTCTTGATCGCCTCAGTAGAAGAACGTGCACGCAGAAGATATGAGGAAAATCTCGCAAAAGGGTATCCAGCTGATTTTGAACAGTTAAAAAACGAAATTGCGCTTCGTGATAAAAGGGATAGCGAAAGAGAAGCTGCTCCATTAAGAAAAGCAGAAGATGCTATTGAACTAGATACAACAAGTATGACGATCGAAGAAGTAGTTTCAAGCATTCTTAATTTTGCAGAAGAAAGGGCACGTTAATATGAAGCTTTATTCTTTTGGTAAATGGCTTTGCGGTACATATTTTAAGACTTCTTTTAAACCTGAAATCATTGGTGCAGAAAACATGCCTGCTACTGGAGGGGTGTTGCTGTGTTCGAATCATATTCACAATTATGATCCTCCACTTGTGGGCGTTGCTTCACCAAGGGATGTTCATTTCATGGCAAAAGCCGAACTCTTTTCGATACCCGTATTAAAGAACATCCTTCCTAAAATTAATGCGTTTCCTGTAAAAAGGGGAATGAGCGATAAGACCGCTTTAAAAACAGGTATGAACCTTTTGAAAGAAGGAAAGGTAGTTGGCCTTTTCCCAGAAGGAACCAGAAGCAAAACAGGCGAGATCGGTGAAGGTTTAGCGGGTGCAGGATTCTTTGCACTAAAATCCGAAGCTCATATTGTTCCTTGTGCAATTGTCGGACCATATAAAAAAGGAAATTTGAAAGTTGTCTTCGGTAAGCCGATCGACTTCACACATTTACGCGAGCAAAAAGCTTCCGCTAAAGAAGCTACAGCGCTTATAATGGAAAATATAGCACAATTGAAAAAAGATCATGAATAAGTTTGTTCTTTACAATGTTAATGTTCTTTCAAAGTGAAAGTTCAATAAATTATTTTTTAATTTTTTGAGGAGGCCACGAACATGACAGAGGAAATGAGCACAAGTTTAACAAATACTGCCCAAGCAGAAGCGGGCGAAATCGTTAAAGGTACAGTTTTGAAAGTTGAAGATAAACACGCATTAGTGGATATCAACGCTAAACAAGACGCATTTTTGCCGATTAATGAGGTTTCAAGCCTTTTTATAGAAAAGGTTAGTGATGTGTTAAATGAAGGAGATCAAATTACTGTAAAAGTGCTTTCTCATACAGAGGACAAGCTGCTTGTATCAAAAAAAGCAGTAGACAGTGAAAAATCCTGGGCAGAACTTCAAGAAAAATTCGACTCAAAAGAAACGTTTGAAGTTACAGTTCACGATGTAGTAAAAGGCGGACTCGTTGTTGATCTAGGCGTACGTGCATTTATTCCTGCATCAATGGTTGAAGCACATTTTGTGGAAGATTTCTCAGATTATAAAGGTAAAAAGCTTACAGTTAAAATTGTGGAGCTTGATAGTGAAAAAGGACGCGTTATATTATCCCACCGTGCCGTAACGGAAGAGGAAGAAGCAGGAAGAAAACAAGAAATCCTAGATCGTCTTTCTCCAGGAGAAATCATCGAAGGCAAGGTTCAGCGTCTAACAGATTTTGGAGCCTTTGTTGATATTGGTGGTGTAGATGGATTAGTTCACGTTTCACAGCTTTCTCATAATCGTGTGGATAACCCAGCTGATGTGTTAAGTGAAGGTGAGACAGTAAAGGTTAAAGTGCTTTCGGTAGACCGTGATAATGACAGAATTTCCCTTTCTATTAAAGAAACACAGCCAGGTCCATGGGAGGAAGCTAGTTCCTCCATTACACCAGGAAGTATTATTGAAGGTACTGTGAAACGAATCGTTGCATTTGGTGCATTTGTTGAAGTTGCACCTGGGATTGAAGGGCTAGTGCACATTTCCGAGATGGCAAACCGTCATATTGGCAACCCAAGTGAAGTAGTGAAAGAAGGACAAAAAGTTTCAGTTAAAGTCCTTGACGTAAACAGCAAAGAAAAGAGAATGAGCTTAAGCATGAAAGCCGTTCAAGATGAAAAAGACAAAGAAAATCTTAAGCAAAACCTTCCAAAAGAAGAAAAAGGATTTTCACTGGCCGAGATGATTGGCGATCAGTTAAAAGAGTATAAATAATACGATTCAAAAGCTCCCGATAACTATTGGGAGCTTTTTTGTGTTTAGATCACGACAAGTCAAGTGTACTTTATGACATAACGATTAAGGGGATGCGGAAAGTGGCATAATGCTACCGAGGTGAAATTCATGAATGATGGCATACTTTTTTATTGGTTCATGTGGATGGGATGGGTTTTAGCGACATTCTTATTTCAAAAAAAACAATCAAGGAATGTTATAGCTTTTATATTACTGACAGGTATCATCCTGGCTGATTATAACATTTCTTTTTCATTAGGAACGGTGAATGCAGCTATCGCCTTCTTGTTTCTCATCGGAATCGTTCATGTAATACGAAACACAAGTGAGCTCCTCTATTATTTAACGGTAAGTTTTATAATAGCTGTAAGCTATGTGTTTCTACAGATTTTCGCCCTTTATGACCCTGCTAAACTGTTTATCGATAAAAAATATTTGCTTATTTTAACTCTTGCAGCGGTAACTTTTCTTATCACAAAAAGAAACAAAGACTATTTCTATCTTCTTTTAATAGGTCTTTTTATTGGAGACTTATTATATCAGTTAATGATTTTTAGGCTTACCGGAAACCTAGAAATAGGATCAATGTCTGTATTAGATTTGCTCGCTTCATCTACAATGATTCAATTTTGTATGGTACTATTGATAGATGTGTTCAAAAAATTAAAACGTGTCTCTTATAAAAAAGTGAATCCGGCAAAACCGTTTTGATGAAATTATATGGATTAAGTTGTCCAATTCGTCAAGAATTTGCTAAAATAAATGGATGTCTAATTATAAAACATGAAGAATTTATAAAGAAATGATTGATATGATCAGGAAAAAAGGGAAGTGTCAACATGACTAAACCAGTTTTAGCCATAGTAGGAAGACCTAATGTAGGGAAATCTACTATATTTAACAGAATTGCGGGAGACCGCATATCTATCGTAGAAGATATGCCTGGCGTAACGCGTGACCGCATCTATAGCTCAGCTGAATGGCTGAACACAGAATTTAACTTAATCGATACAGGCGGAATTGAAATCAGTGATGCGCCATTCATGAGCCAGATGAAAGAACAGGCAGAACTGGCTATCGAAGAAGCAGATGTTATTTTATTTTTGGTAGATGGAATGAGTGGTATTACAGCAGCAGATGAAGAAGTAGCAAAAATGCTTTTCCGTTCAAACAAACCCGTTGTCTTAGGTGTGAACAAAATTGATAACCCAGAAAGAAAAGAATTATTATATGAATTCTATAGCCTAGGTATGGGTGAACCTATCGGAGTATCAGGTACTCATGGGATTGGACTAGGAGATCTACTGGATCGAGTGGTCAGTCATTTTCCTGAACGAGTAGAGGAAGAAAAAGATGACGATACCATCTATTTCTCATTAATTGGCCGACCGAATGTTGGTAAATCTTCTTTAGTGAATGCGATTCTTGGAAAAGAGCGTGTTATTGTAAGCAACATAGCGGGTACTACTCGTGATGCTATTGATTCCAGTTTTGAGAAGGATGACCAAAAGTACGTCATTATTGATACAGCTGGAATGCGAAAGCGCGGAAAAGTATATGAAACTACTGAGAAATACAGTGTCATGAGAGCGATGAAAGCGATTGAACGTTCAGATGTCGTCTTGATGGTTATTGATGCAGAAGAAGGCATCATCGAACAGGATAAAAAAGTCGCTGGTTTTGCTCATGAAGCAGGAAAAGCGGTCGTGATCGTCGTGAATAAATGGGATGCGATTGAAAAAGATGATAAGACGATGCAAAAGTTTGAGCAGAAGATTCGTGATCATTTCTTATACTTATCTTATGCACCGATCGTTTTTGTATCGGCAAAAACGAAACAAAGACTTCATCATCTGTTCCCGGTGATTAATCAAGTTGCCGAAAATCATTCATTACGCGTTCAAACAAATATCTTGAATGAGGTAATCATGGATGCGGTAGCCATGAACCCTGCTCCGATGGATAACGGAAAACGTTTAAAGATTAACTATGCGACCCAAGTAGCTTCTAAACCGCCTACATTCGTTATTTTCGTTAATGATCCTGAGCTTTTCCACTTCTCTTATAGAAGATTTCTAGAGAACAGAATACGCGAAACATTCGGATTCGTCGGAACACCTATTAAAATATTTGCAAGAAAGAAAAACGATTAAGGGAATCGTTTGATGTGAACCATACTCATCTTACTTCCTATTGTTCTGGTTCAAAAAGGTTCAGTTATTCATTTACGAAAGCTGATAAAGAATAGATATTAGGAATCATGGAAGCGGCAATGCAGGTGCTGCCAACACTTTAAGAGTGCTTGGGACAGGACCTGTCATTGCTGTATCTTCCCAATTCCGTCTCAATAACGAGTGGATGGATATCCGTTGTTTCAGCATGGAAACATAGGGAAAATATACATAGGCTGTTCATAGGAATTGATCGCAAAATTTAATTGTTTGGAGTGTGACATGTATGGAAAACGTTGCTGTATTAGGTGCCGGAAGCTGGGGGACAGCGCTTGCTATCGTCTTGGCTGACAACGGTCACAATGTCCGCTTATGGGGACGAAGAGAAGAACAAGTAACCGAGATCAATGAAGAACACCGCAACGAGAAATACTTGCCTGGCATTGACCTTCCAAAGAATATTATCGCTACAGTGAAGCTTGAGGAATGTATAGAAGGTGCAGATATCATCGTCCTCGTTACCCCTACAAAGGCGATGAGGGATGTATTAGGACAGTTAAAAAATTTATTAACACGCAAAGTCACAATCGTTCATGCGAGTAAGGGTATTGAACCTGGTACATATAAAAGAATTTCAGAGATTATTGAAGAAGAGCTCCCTTCAGAACGATTAGAGGCAGTCGTTGTGCTTTCAGGACCAAGCCATGCGGAGGAAGTTTCTTTAAGGCAGCCAACAACCGTTACCGTATCTTCTGAAAAAGTAGAAGCGGCAGAAAAAGTACAAGACTTATTCATTAACCAAAGTTTCCGTGTCTATACGAATCCTGATGTCGTTGGTGTAGAACTTGGCGGTGCCTTAAAGAATATCATCGCTTTAGGAGCGGGTCTATCTGATGGATTAGGATACGGAGATAATGCCAAAGCCGCTTTGATCACAAGAGGACTCGCGGAAATTGCTCGTCTTGGTACTCATATGGGAGCTAACCCACTTACTTTTTCAGGTCTAACTGGAATCGGTGATCTGATCGTAACGTGTACGAGTGTCCATAGTAGAAACTGGCGTGCAGGTAATATGCTTGGAAAAGGAATGGCTCTTGACGATGTTCTCGATAAGATGGGGATGGTCGTTGAAGGAGTTCGAACAACACAAGCTGCTTACGAATTAAGTAAAAGAGAGAAAGTCGAAATGCCGATCACACAGGTATTGTACGAAGTGCTATTCAACAATAAAGGAGCAAAGCAAGCTGTCGATGAATTGATGCAGCGATCTCGTACACATGAAGTTGAAGATGTCTCATCCTTAAAGAGCTAATCCGGATAGGCGAATGTCTAAAAAAATTTAGGCAATCGCCTTCTTTCTTTTCACCCTTCTTGTAATGCTGCATACGATAGGGATGAAAAGGAAGTGGGAGGAGGACTTCAGGTGGAACGTGAACAACAATTTTTTGATAAAATTGAGAAGAAAACGAGTGTTAAAAAGGACGATATTTTCAAATTAGCCCAATCTGTAAGTGGTTCTAATTTACGTGATGAGCGCACGATTCGAATGCTGATCTCCCAAGTATCTGCAATGGCTGGGGTGGCCGTCACGAAGCAGAAAGAAGACCAGATCGTTCAGGCTGTTTTGAATAATAACATCCCTCTTGACCTGGCAACTCTATCTAAAATGTTCGATGGAAAATAAACGTACAGAATAACGCAGTGAACCGATTGTTCTGCAACTGTTAAAAAGTATTGAACAAGAAATAAGGGAGTATTTAGTCGAATACCCGGCCAGAAGCCGGGTGTTTTTTTGTATACTTTGAGTAACGCCTAACATAGATAACACACAGATAACGTCCACATTGATCTTAATACGAAATGTATTCAGGAAATAGAACAAATTATGCTATAATGTACGCTGTGGATAAGGAGGATACATATGAGTGAAGGCTTATTAAAAATGTGGGTGGCACTATCAGCCATCGGTCTAATGTTTATTGCAGTTTTTTCAATCATGTTCAGCCGTTCAAAACTATCTGGCGTTATAAAGGCAGTTGTATCATTTTTTGCTTGGGTCTGTATGATCGTGGCTGGCATTCTAATCGTAATCGTCGTATTAAGCGGACCTGTACAAGGGTAGAGGAGGGAATTGAATGCAAAAGAAATGGCTAATTCCTTTACTGTTGATCCTTTTTACTCTCTCAGGCTGTCTTTACCCTGAAGAACGCAAGCTGCAAAACAGCATACCTTACCAGGATCAGGTCACGGCCGTACAGACAGCTGTTGATAACTTTCAGAAAGATACAGGTGTTTTACCTATTAAAACAAAGGAAGCAGACACTGATATCTATCAAAAATATTTGATTGATTTTAATAAACTCGTTCCAAAATATATGCAGGAACCACCAGGTAATTCATACGAAAAAGGTGGGACCTATCAGTACGTCTTAATAGATGTTGAAACTGACCCAACCGTGAAATTGGCGGATCTTGTATTAACAGACAAAATCCAAGATGTACAAGTTGCTCTGAATATCTATATGGATAAACACCGTTATCCGCCGTTTAAGAAAATTGAGGAACAAGGTAGGTACACACTCGATTACAAAAAATTAGGGTTTAAAAAGGATCCATACGTTAAAAGCCCCTTCACCGGGAAGAAATTGCCTTTGATGGTAAATGGGGATGCGGAAATTTTTATAGATTATAGAAAGGACTTAAAATCTGCGATCGAAAACTATAAAGGTGACATAAACAAGCATGAGGATATACGCCATCTGTTAGCAGAACATTCCTTTTTTGTTCCTGTTCATTCCGTTCCATATAAAATTGAAAACAAACAACCTATTTTTTTAATAAAATAGGCATGAACTCTCCCTTTTTCTAATACATTCATAGAAAAGGCGGAGAGATTTTTTTTGGAAATCTTTATAACGATACAAGCTTTATAGTTTCATCGGAAGCAGGCACTTTAGTGCGCCCTCCCGTTTAATGGAACTATACAACAGAGAAAAAAGGTTCCAATAAAAATTTCTGTCCTTTGTCATAATCGATAGGACAAAATCATACGATGTATTGTCCAAGACTAGCATCCGGAACTTTATTTGGATCGGGAGGGAAACGAATGGAAAAAATCGATATTTTTAAAGATATCGCCGAAAGGACGGGCGGAGATATCTACTTAGGAGTAGTAGGAGCAGTAAGAACTGGTAAGTCTACATTCATTAAGAAATTTATGGAGCTAGTCGTTCTGCCTAATATTGAAAATGAAGCAGAACGTCAGCGGGCTCAGGATGAACTGCCGCAAAGTGCAGCTGGACGCACCATTATGACCACTGAACCCAAATTTGTTCCAAACAATGCGGTAAAAATTAATGTGGGGGAAGGTCTTGATGTAAATATCCGTCTTGTAGACAGTGTAGGATATGCTGTTCCGAGTGCAAAAGGGTATGAGGATGAAAATGGACCTAGAATGATTCATACACCTTGGTACGACGAGCCGATTCCGTTTCATGAAGCGGCTGAGATCGGAACACGAAAAGTTATACAAGAACATTCTACACTGGGTGTTGTTGTAACAACGGATGGTTCAATTGGAGAAATTCCGAGATATGACTATGTTGAATCAGAAGAACGTGTTGTTGCTGAGTTAAAAGAAGTAGGAAAACCGTTCATTATGCTGATTAACTCAACTCAACCGCATCATCCGGATACACAGCAGCTTCGTAATGAACTTTGCGAGAAATATGATATACCTGTCCTTGCAATGAGTGTTGAGGGTATGACAGAACATGATATCAATAATGTACTGCGCGAAGCTTTATACGAGTTCCCAGTACTAGAAGTAAATGTAAACCTTCCAAGCTGGGTCATGGTGCTCAGAGAAAATCATTGGCTGCGTGAAAGCTATGAAGAAGCTGTAAGAGAAACCGTTCAAGATATTAAGCGCTTGCGGGATGTTGATAAAGTAGTAGGCTTCTTCTCAAACTATGACTTTATTGATGATGCAAGGCTTGCTGGGATAGAGATGGGGCAAGGAATCGCTGAAATCGACCTTTTTGCACCAGATTACTTGTATGATCAGATCTTAAAAGAGGTTGTTGGGGTTGAAATTCGAGGAAAAGATCACCTCCTTCAACTGATGCAGGAATTTGCCTATGCGAAATCAGAGTATGACCAAGTGGCGGATGCACTCAGAATGGTGAAGCAAACAGGATATGGTATTGCCGCACCTGCTATCACAGATATGAGCTTGGATGAGCCGGAAATTATTAGACAGGGCTCTAGATTCGGGGTTAGACTTAAGGCGATCGCACCTTCGATTCACATGATTAAAGTAGATGTAGAATCCGAATTTGCTCCGATTATCGGAACAGAAAAACAAAGTGAAGAAATGCTAAGATACTTGATGCAGGATTTTGAAGAAGATCCATTATCTATCTGGAACTCTGATATCTTTGGACGCTCCTTAAACTCAATCGTAAGAGAGGGTATACAAGGTAAGATTTCATTAATGCCGGAGAACGCAAGATATAAATTAAAAGAAACACTTGAACGTATTATTAATGAGGGATCAGGTGGTTTAATTGCCATTATTTTATAACGTTGAGACTCCTATAACCAGGAGTCTTTTTTTATGGAAAACAACAATTCATCACCCTCGATGCTTACATTTACATGAGGATAGCACCTTTTTCTTGTAAAATGAAAATAGTAAAAAGGAAGCGGAAATAAAGGCAGACTTTTATACCTTTTCAATCGCGATTTTTAGTAAAAAAAGGTCAAAAAATAAGGAAATTTAAGGGTTGAATTACTAAAAACGTCGAAAAAAGATTGAATTCTTTAAACGAATCGTATAATATAAGGCTTGTCACAGATTAAATAAGTAAAATCCTGTATATTACATATGAAAATAATACTTTTTATAAGGTATTTCACTACCGATATACCTGTTGAAATTCCCTTGAGAGGAGGTGAATGGAATGAACAAGACTGATCTTATCAACACAGTATCTGAGCAAGCTCAGCTTTCTAAGAAAGATGCATCTAAAGCAGTTGACGCTGTTTTTGAAGCGATCACTGGTACTCTTCAAAGCGGAGACAAGGTGCAACTTATCGGTTTTGGTAACTTTGAAGTTCGTGAGCGTGCAGCTCGTAAAGGCCGCAACCCACAAACTGGACAAGAGATCGAGATTTCTGCAAGTAAAGTTCCTGCTTTTAAACCAGGTAAAGCCCTTAAGGACGCTGTTAAGTAATTTATACATAGGGCAAAAAGATCGTGAAGTTAGTTCACGGTCTTTTTTTAGTTTGTTTTATACCCTCCCTGGAAAGCGTGTAGCTTGGAGTGGAAATCAACTATACTCTAGCTGTAAGGGGTTTCTCCTTTTGCTATTCTTTTAGCAGTATGCTAAAATTTTGCTATTGTGTTATTGGAATTGGAGGACAAATAGCGTGGCAGGAGTTCAACGTGAGAAAATTGAAATTGCAGTAAAAATGATACTTGAAGCTATTGGGGAAGACCCTGAAAGAGAGGGTTTAATAGATACACCTAAAAGAGTTGCAAAAATGTACGAAGAAGTTTTTCAAGGATTGAACCAAGATCCAAAAGAGCACTTCGCAACTATTTTTGGAGAAGATCACGAAGAATTAGTACTTGTAAAAGATATCCCTTTTTATTCTATGTGTGAACATCACCTTGTACCGTTCTTCGGCAAGGCTCACATTGGCTACATACCAAAAGGCGGGAAAGTTACGGGACTGAGCAAACTAGCGAGAGCAGTGGAAGCTGTAACAAAGAGACCGCAGCTGCAAGAAAGAATCACTTCAACGATCGCAAACAGCCTGATTGAAACTCTTGAACCACATGGAGTAATTGTTGTTATCGAAGCAGAACATATGTGTATGACGATGCGCGGAGTGAAAAAGCCTGGCTCTATGACTGTTACCTCTGCAGTAAGAGGTATCTTTGAGAAAGATGCAGCAGCAAGGGCCGAAGTATTAAGCTTGATTAAAAACTAGGAGGGTTTCCAATAATGAAATCGGAATTTGACTTTTTTGTTATAAAAGCTAAAGAGAATGGTGTAAATGTCATTGGATTAACCCGTGGAACAGAAACTAGATTCCATCATTCGGAAAAATTGGATAAAGGTGAAGTGATGATCGCACAATTTACTGAGCACACTTCTGCCGTTAAAGTTAGAGGAAAAGCCGTTATATACACGAAGCATGGTGAAGTAGATACAGAATCATAAGAATAGCTTAAAGTTAAATTAACTTACCGTCGGTATAATAGTTTGATAAAGATTTACCGAGGGATAGGCTAGGCGGTCAGCCTAGTTTTCTTTATGTCTGTCATATTGATTGATTCCATAAATATTTGGCGACTATGTTATAATAATGAGGCGTATTAAGGCTGTATCTTTGGAGGTATACGATGAACAACATGGAAAAAATTCAACGTTTAAAAGAGCATACACGTTTACTGATGCAGCATCGTTATGTGGATAAGTTTTTAACACCTCCTATTTTTGATGAAGCGAAAGTATTTATTGCATATTGTCTCTTAAGTGAACTTGAATTGGATCCTGCTGTTGAAGCGGAATATTTTAGTTCAATTCTTATGATACAGTCTGCACTTGATCGGCATGAAAATATCCTCGATGAAGACATCGCTTCACATAAAAAGAGAAGGCAGCTCGTTGTTTTATCTGGCGATTATTTTAGCAGCCTTTACTACCTGTTATTATCCCGGTGCGAAAATTTAGATTTAATCGCAAAACTATCACTAGCTGTTCAGCAAATAAATGAACATAAATCTTCTATGCATCACCAAATCCATAAAAGCAGTAAAGAGTACATAAAAAAAGTGGTTCAAATTGAAAGCTTATTGTATATAAAAGCTGCTGAATCATTCGGTCTTGAAAAATATATCCCGTTTATAGAACGATATCTTCTCATATCCCGCTATCAAAGCAAGGAACAGAGAATGTTACTGAACGAGGAACAACTCGAATTATTACATTCTTATGAAACAGATTTAAGAGAAAAAAAGATAGAGGTCCCACTCGTTTTCCAGCGAGAAGACTGCAGCATTAATAAGTGTATTGAAAATGACTTAATGTTAGGAGAGGGTTAATCCGATGTTGAGCAAAGAAGAACGGGTTCACTCTGTATTTGAAAAGATTTCAGATCAATATGATTACATGAACGACCTCATCAGTTTTAAACAGCATAACAGATGGCGAAATGACACGATGAAAAGGATCCGTGTTAAACCAGGCGATAATTGTTTGGATGTCTGCTGTGGAACTGGAGAATGGACGTTCGCGCTAGCGGAAGCTGCAGGTGAAAAGGGGAATGTGACAGGTCTTGATTTCAGTGAGAACATGTTGAAGGTCGGACGTGAAAAATTAAAGAAACGTTCCTTTCCCAACATCACCTTTATCCATGGAAATGCCATGGAACTTCCTTTTGAAGATAAAACCTTTGATGTGGTAACCATTGGTTTTGGTCTCAGAAACGTACCTGATTATTTTCAGACACTTAAAGAAATGGCAAGAGTAGTGAAGCCTGGCGGAAGAGTTGTTTGTCTGGAAACATCACATCCGACAGTTCCTATCTTTAAACAAGTTTTTAAATTGTATTTTACGTATATTATGCCAGTTTTCGGAAAGATTTTCGCTAAAAGCTATCAAGAGTACTCTTGGCTGCAGGAGTCCACTGAAGCTTTTCTGACGAAAGAAGAGTTGAAGCATCTATTCCAAAAAGCAGGTTTAAGCGAAGTGGAAGTGAAATCATATGCATTAGGTGCAGCCGCCATGCATACGGGTAAAAAACCGCAATAGAAGAGAGCGTTGAAGTGTGTGGAATAAAATTAAGATTATTTTAGAGATGATTAAATTTGAACATACCATTTTTGCTCTGCCGTTTGCCTATTTAGGTGCAATTATGGGAAATATCGTTGAGGAAGGAACCATGCCATCGTTGTTCGAATGGGTGTGGATCACGTTAGCGATGGTAGGTGCAAGGAGTGCTGCTATGGCATTGAACCGGGCGATAGATTCAGAGATTGATGGAGCAAATCCTAGAACAAAGACTCGAGCCATACCTGCAAAACTTTTAAAGATAGGTGAAGTATATTTATTTATCGTCGTGACTCTTGCATTACTGCTTGTTAGTGCCTACCAACTTAATGCCCTATCAGTAAAGCTGCTTCCCCTTGCTGTCTTTTTTCTTGTCATCTACTCTTATACAAAACGCTTTACGTATCTGTGTCACATTGTACTTGGCATTACAATCGCGCTGGCACCGCTTGGTGGATGGGTTGGAGCAACTGGCACGTTAAGCCAGGAAGCATTTCTTTTGTTTTTCGGTGTGCTTTTTTGGACAGCTGGTTTTGATGTTATTTATGCAACCCAAGACGCGGAATATGATAAATCACATGGGCTATATTCAATACCTTCTTCCTTTGGCGTTGCAAAAGGACTGATTACTGCCAGATGGCTCCATGTTGCTAGTTTCATAGCTTTTATTACACTTGGTGTAGTGTCAGGCATGGGATGGATTTACTACCTAGGCGTCTTTATTTCAGGTGCCATCATGGTATATGAGCATTCATTGGTAAAACCGCATGATCTATCAAAGCTGAATGTGGCCTTCTTTACCATGAACGGCGTTTTAAGTGTAGTGATGTTTATTTTTTCAATAGGGGACCTTTTATTATGAAAACTTTTACAATAGGGATTACCGGTGCAAGCGGTGCTGTATATGGTGTTAGACTCGTACAGGAAATACTGAAGAGCGGTCACAAAGTGCATCTCGTTGTGACTGAAGCAGGATGGCAAGTATTTAGAGAAGAGCTGCTTTGGAACACAGAGGACCGGGAAGCTTGTCTGGAAGAACACTTCGCTTCATATGGCAGTGAAGGTTTCCATTATCATACGCTCCGCGACTTTAATGCGCCTATAGCGAGTGGTTCTTATCAGAACGATGGAATGGTTATCATACCTTGTTCGATGGGAACTCTATCTGGAATCGCACATGGAGCTTCTGGTAATCTGCTAGAACGTACTGCAGATGTTATGCTGAAGGAAAGCAGAAAACTTATCTTAGTTCCAAGAGAAACACCACTTCATAGGATTCACTTGGAAAATATGATGAAAGTTACGGACGCTGGAGGTAAGATTGTGCCCGCCATGCCTGGCTTTTATCATTTGCCTAAGTCGATGGACGATCTAGTGAATTTTCTTGTAGGAAAAGTATTAGATAATTTAGGTGTTCACCATGAATTGTTTACACGCTGGGGAGATTGATCGAATATGAACATTGGGGAAATTAGCTATACAAACATCATACCCCTATACTTTTATTTAGACAGAGAACGATTGAAGGGGAACGGTGTAACGATAACGGAAGCTGTTCCTTCAAGAATCAACCGCCTTATGGAAGAAAAAAAGGTAGACATAGGAGGGATTTCCTCTTTTTCTTTTGGCAAAAATGCAGCTCATTATAATTTGATCCCAGACATGTCGGTTTCTGCTTTTGGAAAAGTGAATTCTATCTTTCTCTTTTCGAAATTCCCGTTAGAAGAATTAGGGGGTAAAAAGATAGCTTTAACGTCCAGCTCTGAAACATCAGTGGCATTGTTGAAGATCATCATGCAGAAGTTTTATAGAATTGAGCCTTCTTTCCAGGTTGAACAACCTCATTTTGAAAAAATGATGGAGCAGTTTGATGCTTGTCTTCTGATCGGTGATGATGCCATTTCATCCAAAAGAAAGAACAGACACTATCATGTTTACGACTTAGGGGAAATCTGGTATAAAGAGACTGGTCTTCCGATGATCTTTGCTGTGATGGCATACCGTAAAGAGTTGGAAAAAGAAAATAGAGGTTTGCTCGCATACGTGGCTCAGAGTATGACAGAAAGCAAGGAGCGGTGTCTAAGAGAAAATTTTGCCCCTTTAGTTGAGCGGGTAGTGATTGAGCATGGCGGTACTGTTTCATTTTGGGAATCATATTTTACGGGATTAAATTACGGTTTTGATGGCGAACATGAAAAAGGACTTAGTCTTTATTTTCAGCTTGCTAAAGAGTGTGGATTGTTGCAGACAATACCCTCTATCTTAAAGTTTTCGTATAAGTAACAGGCGATAGGGTGAAATAAAAGTGAAGTTAAAAGACCTATACTCATTTTTAAAAAAAGATTTACAGCAAATAGAAGACCAGCTTGCCGTGTCGGTTAGTTCCGATCAGCCTATGATCCATACAGCAGGCATGGAGTTATTGAAAGCAGGGGGAAAAAGAATCCGCCCTGTATTTGTTCTGCTTTCTGCTCAGTTTGGTACATACAACATTCACCAAGTTAAAAAACCTGCAGCAGCATTGGAGTTAATTCACATGGCTTCGCTCGTCCACGATGATGTCGTAGATGACGCCGACATGAGAAGAGGAAGAAAGACGGTAAAGGCTAAGTATGACAGCAAGATAGCCATGTACACAGGTGATTATATTTTTGCATCTGCGCTTAAGTTAATGACCGATATCGAAATTCCACGTGCCCATCAGATCTTGGCACAAGGAATGAAAGAGATGTGCCTTGGCGAGATCGAACAGATTAACGAACAATTTGATACGAATCAAAACATTAGAAAATATTTTAAGCGTATCAAACGAAAGACCGCTCTGCTCATTGCTTTAAGCTGTCAGTTAGGAGCGATTACTTCAAGAGCGGATGTTTCACTTCAAAAATTACTGTATGAGTTCGGCTATTGTGTTGGTATGGCGTTTCAGATCACGGATGATATCTTAGATTTTACCGCATCAGAAAAGCAGCTTGGCAAACCAGCTGGAAGTGACTTGAAGCAAGGCAACATCACCCTTCCAGTGTTATTTACGATCCGACAATATCCGGAAGTGAAAGAAAAGCTGAACCTTTATTATCAAAATGAAGATTCTAACCTTCTTAAAGAATTATTAAAAGATATTAAAAGTCTTGGCGGGATCGAGTATGCATCCCAAATCTCCGAAAAATACCTAAATCGCGCAAAAGATGCTGCACGCTCACTGCCCGACACGGATGCAAGGGAGAGTCTTCTAAGAGTAGCAGATTATATTGCGGGTCGGAAATTTTGAGCCATTGCTAATTTTTAAAATTTTTGGTACGATTTCTCTGGGGAACTTGTTCCGCATATACTATACATAGATGATAGGAGAGGGAATACATGGAAAAAACGTTTTTAATGGTTAAACCAGATGGCGTTCAACGTGCGTTAATCGGAGAAATCGTATCCCGTTTTGAGAAGAAAGGTTTTCAATTAGTAGGTGCAAAGTTAATGAACATCTCTGAAGACCTCGCTAAAGAACATTACGGTGAGCACAAAGATCGTCCTTTCTTCGGAGAGCTTGTAGACTTTATTACTTCTGGACCTGTATTTGCAATGGTTTGGGAAGGTAAAGACGTAATTCTTACGGCTCGTAACATGATGGGTAAAACAAATCCTGCTGAAGCAGCTCCGGGTTCAATCCGCGGTGATTATGCAGTGCAAGTAAGCAACAATGTGATCCACGGTTCAGATTCTGCTGAAAGTGCAGAGCGCGAAATCGGGTTATTCTTTAAAGAAGAAGAACTTGTTTCTTACGAAAAAACAGTTTCTGTTTGGATTTAATTTTTTATTATAAAATGAAAGCGTTTAACCGGCCATTGTGCCGGTTATTTTTTATATAAAAGAATACGATGCTACCTGTTAATGGATGATGTTATGAAAAAAGTTTGAAGTCCGCCGATATAAGGGATAAGAATGGTGAACAAAGCACCATAAGATGATCGGGAGAGAAATAGATGGACTTGGACTATGAAGGCTTTAAAAAAAATATATGGCAAATGACAGGGATTGACCTGTCCAAATATAAAGAAGCTCAAATGAAAAGGCGACTGATCGCATTAAGGGAGAAAAGATCTTTCCGTACATTTTCAGATTATTATCAATCGTTATCTGCCGACAAAAATATGCGGGAAGAATTTTTAGATAGAATGACGATTAACGTCTCTGAATTCTATCGAAATCCTTCACGGTGGGAAGTGCTTGAGCAAAAGATCTTACCAAGACTCTTGGAGGAACGCTCATCCCTAAAAGTATGGAGTGCTGCCTGTTCGACAGGGGAAGAACCATACACCCTTTCGATGATCCTTTCTGAAACAAGTGGAATCTCGAATTTTTCTATTTTAGCGACAGATCTAGATGAACATGTTTTAGAACATGCGAAAAACGGCTATTATTTGGAGAAAGCTGTTCAGGATGTACCCCTTTTAAAAAAGAAGCGGTATTTTTCAAAACAAGAATTAGGCTATAGGGTTTGTGATGACCTAAAGAAACATGTAGCCTTTAAAAAGCAAAACCTGCTATCTGATTCGTGCGGAAATGATTTTGACTTAATCGTTTGCCGGAATGTGATGATTTATTTTACAGAGGAAGCAAAAACGGCTCTATATGAAAAGTTCAGTAAAGCTTTGCGTCCGGGTGGAACTTTATTTGTGGGAAGCACAGAACAAATCTTTAATCCTGGCTTGTACGCATTAGAAACAGAGGAACCATTCTTTTATAGAAAAAAAGAGAAATGATTCGTATTTTTCATTTCTATTGGTTGACAGATGAATATGAATGGTTTAATGTATCATGTAAGTTTAGAGCAATTGTTTAGAATATTTTGAGCATAGTTGAGACAAGTTGAGAGAGTTTGAGTGGAGCAGAGCCGAGAATGGAATTGTACATATGCCATGCGGGTTATTTCTGCATGGCTTTTTTATATCCTTACTTAGAAAAGTACATGTTCCATAAAGAAATCGTCCTCTTCATAACCCCTCACTCTCCGTACTATACGGAGGTGTATTTTATGATATTTTCCTTTCATACCCCACCTTGAAAAGCAATTGTTTTTACAATGTACTGATAAAACAATTCATTTAAGGGGGAGTTCTAATGATTCAATCACTCAATAAAAAATTAATGAAAAAAGAAACGATGACAGAGAACGAAGCTTGCTACTTTATGGAAAGCCTCGTCAACGGAAGTGTTACTGATGCTGAAGCCATCTCCATACTCAGCTTGATGAGTTATCGTGGAGAGACCGCTGAAGAGATCACAGGTTTTGTTAAAGCCTTACGCAGACTATCTAAACAGATTAATCGTAAGTCTAATGATGAAGTAATGGATACTTGTGGAACGGGCGGTGATGGAGCATCGACCTTCAATATTTCTACTGCGGTAAGCATCATCTTGTCCTCACTAGGCATAAAAGTAGCGAAGCATGGCAATAAAGCAGTCACATCTAAGAGCGGCAGTTCAGATGTATTAGATGCACTGGGTATTAAAGTAGCCACGAACAGTTATGAAGCAAACACCCAGTTAGATAAACATGACATTGCTTTTTTACATGCCCCTTATTTTCATCCCGCGCTAAAAAAAGTTGCACATTTAAGGCGCCAGTTGCCGTTCAGGACAATTTTTAATATAGTCGGACCGTTATTAAATCCAATGTCACCAGCTTATCAGCTGATCGGGGTAAGTGACGAGAATGCGGCTAGAGCAATGGCAGAAGCGATAAAGAAGCTCGGTACTAAAAAAGCAGTATTAGTAACAGGAAAAGACGGGCTGGATGAATGTTCGATCACCGGCGAAACAAAAATGTTCTTAGTTGAAAACAATGAAGTTATTGACTTTATCTTTACCCCCGAAGAAGCTGGCCTGAAAAGAGGGCAGTTAACAGATATTACGGTCAATGATAAACAAGAAAGTGCAGAACTTATTATCTCCATTTTAAAAGGACAAGGAAATGAATCAGCAAGAAATATCGTGATATTAAATGCGGCGGCAGCATTATTTGCTTCAAACCGTGTGAACAGGATAAAAGATGGTGTTGAAGTAATAGAGCAGTGCTTGAGCTCAGGTACAGCGTATAAACACCTGTTAGCGATGAATAAAGAGGAGGAGAAAGCGCTTGTTAACTAAAATCATCCAACATAAAGAAAAAGAGATAGATGTTCTTCCTCCTGCAAGATCAGGACAACTAGATCTTACCACTAGAAACCATCGTCCATTTGCTTTGAGCCTGCTTCGTTCGGAAAAAAAGCCGGCATTAATTGCAGAAGTGAAGAAGGCATCGCCATCTAAAGGGATCATTAAAGAGGATTTTGACCCTATACAAATTGCAAAAGAATACGAAAAAGCTGGAGCGGCTTGTCTGTCAGTACTCACTGATACGGAGTTCTTTCAAGGAAGTCTTGAATATTTAAAAGAAATCCGAAAGCACGTTTCTATCCCGCTGTTAAGAAAGGATTTTATCATCGACGAAAGACAAATCGTAGAGAGTGTTGAACATGGGGCAGATGCGATATTGCTGATTGCAGCTTGTTTAACGAAAGAGCGGTTTAAGTCACTCTATGAATTTGCAGAGGAATGCGGTCTTGAGTGTTTGATAGAAGTCCATACGAAAGAGGAGATTGAGCAAGTCTATGAAATCTGCAACCCGTCCATGATTGGCATCAATAACCGTGATTTAAAAAACTTTACGACAAGCATCAATCATACTTTTTCACTGCTTCCTTATATAAGTAAAGAATCGTTAGTGATAAGTGAAAGTGGCATCAAAACAGATGTTGAAGTAAAGAGTCTCTCAGACAACGGTGTAAACGGAATGCTTATAGGAGAAACACTAATGCGCGCTGATTCTATCGAAAAGAAAATAACGGAGATCTATCGTAATGTACGTTAAATATTGCGGCTGTCAGACTGAAGAAGACTACCTGCTTCTCTCATCCTCTCGTGCTGATATGATTGGTTTTGTTTTTGCAGACAGCAAAAGAAAAGTATCACCAGAGGAGGTATCGTCCTGGGTTCGGTCTCATGAGAAGCGGAAACAGATAGCTGGAGTATTTCAGGACAGTCCAATAGAAGAAATGGTTGCGGCTGCAATAAGAGTACCGCTTGATATTATTCAATGCCATGGAAATGAATCGGTTAATACGATAGCTACCTTAAAAAAACAGACTAAAAAGCTGATTTATAAAGCCATTCCGTATAGTGAAGCAATATCTGAACAGATTGAGCGATATGGAAAATATGCAGATGCAATTATTGTAGATTCCCTTTCGAAGGGTCAATTTGGAGGTACAGGAACCTCGTTTTCTTGGGAGAGAGTTCCGGAAATTATGTCATTCGCGAAAAAAGAAAATATCCCATGTTTCATAGCAGGAGGAATTACACCGGAGAATATTCACAATTTGCTTCGTTGTAACCCCCACGGTATTGACTTGAGTGGTGGAATAGAATCAGATGGGAAGAAATGCAAAGATCGTATAGAAAAACTCGAAAGGATGATGTTAGATGTCAGCAGCAATCGTACCTGATCATAGAGGAAGATATGGTAATTTTGGCGGAAAATATGTGCCTGAAACGATAATGTTTGCTTTAGAAGAACTTGAAAAGTCATTTGAAGAAGCTTTACATGACGAAGAGTTTCAAAAACAATTTCAGCATGAACTTGCGGTTTATTCAGGGAGACCTACTCCTTTAACCTTCGCTGAACGATTAACAGAGGTTAATGGAGGCGCTAAGATTTATTTGAAACGTGAGGACCTTAATCATACAGGAGCGCATAAAATCAATAATGCAATCGGACAAGCACTATTAGCCGTTAGAATGGGCAAGAAAAAAATCATCGCTGAAACCGGTGCAGGACAGCATGGAGTAGCTGCTGCGACTGTCGCTGCTAAATACGGCTTATCCTGCAAAGTGTATATGGGAAAAGAGGATATCAGAAGACAAGCGTTGAATGTTTTTCGTATGAAGCTTCTTGGTGCAGAAGTCATCGAGGTAACGAGCGGCAGTCAAACGTTAAAGGACGCTACGAATGAAGCGATCAGGGAATGGGTGGCATCTGTCGAAGATACGTTCTATCTTATCGGTTCAGCTGTTGGTCCACATCCTTATCCTAAAATGGTAAAGAATTTTCAGCAGGTGATCGGGTTAGAAACGATGGATCAGTTCGTTCAGATGAGTGATGGCAACTTGCCCGATGCGGTTATAGCATGTGTCGGCGGGGGAAGCAATGCAATCGGAATGTTTGCACCGTTCATCCATAAAGACGTACCTCTTTTTGGTGTAGAAGCTGCTGGCAAAGGTGTTGAAACCAATGAGCATGCTGCTACCCTTTCAAAGGGTACTAACGGCGTGATACATGGTTCTCTAACAAAGCTCCTGCAAACCGAAGAAGGACAAATTACAGAACCTTATTCGATCTCTGCAGGGCTCGACTATCCTGGAATAGGACCTGAACATGCTTATCTTCATGAAACCGGAAGAGTAAGATATGATGCTGTAACCGATCAAGAATCCTTAGAAGCCTTAGAATCTCTATGCTTAAACGAAGGTATCTTATGTGCGCTAGAGAGTGCCCATGCACTAGCATATAGCCTTAAGCTTGCTAAGAATATGAAAAAAGATGAAGCGGTGGTCGTCTGCCTATCAGGCAGAGGTGACAAGGATGTTCATACACTAATGGAGAAAGTCGAAGGAGGGAATCAATATGAATAAGAGATGGACAGATTTTCAAAATTCTTCTGATTATCGATTCGTTCCTTATATTATGGCAGGAGACCCGTGTGAAGAGGCGACTATTGAACTTTCTTTAGCATTGGAAGAATGCGGTGCAGCAGCTCTAGAACTTGGCGTGCCCTACTCAGATCCACTTGCTGACGGACCCGTTATACAGCGGGCAGGTATGAGAGGATTAAAGCAGAAGATGAACTTGGAGAAAACGATCAAACTTGTTTCAAAGCTAAGGGAAAGAGGTCTGAAAATTCCAGTAATCATCTTTACTTATTACAATCTTTTGTTACAATTAGGAGAAAATCGTTTCATGACTTTAGCTGAAGAGAATGGCGTTGACGGCCTCTTGGTGCCAGATCTTCCTTATGAGGAAAGCTATTACTTAAAAGAAATGTGCTCAGCTCATCACCTCGCATTGATCTCATTGGTTGCTCCAACTACTAATAAAGAGAAGCTTTCAAAACTATCAAAAGAAGCAGATGGATTTTTATATTGCATTTCTTCACTTGGAGTGACAGGAATCAGAAGTGAGTTCCGTGATGGATTGAACGATTTCCTAAGGACTGCTAAAGAAGATTCAGCTGTTCCTGTTTTAGTAGGGTTTGGATTATCACAACGAGATCAAATTGAACAATTTGAAGGTACAAGTGATGGATTTATCATAGGGAGCGCTATTGTAAAAAAGATTGAATCGCTGGAGAATGAATTGATTACGAACAGAGAAGAAGCGATTGGAACGTTTAAACAGTATATCGAATCGCTACTCCCTGTTTATACCCGTTAGAAAAGGAGTGGGAAAATGCAGCCGAAAGAACAATTGTTAACGTTACAGCCCTATAAACCTGGTAAACCTGTTGAAGAAGTAAAGCGGGAATTAGGATTAGAAAAAATAATCAAACTTGCTTCCAATGAAAATCCATATGGGTGTTCTCCACTAGCAAAAGAAAAGATAAAAGAAGAACTCTCAAATCTTCATGTTTATCCGGATGGATATTCAGCTGAGATTAGAGAAAATTTATCTGGTTATTTAGGGGTTGAACAAGAACAGCTTATATTTGGAAATGGTTCAGATGAAGTCGTTCAAATTCTTTGTAGAGCTTACTTATCTCCAGAAACGAACACCGTAATGGCTGCTCCCACTTTTCCTCAATACCGTCATAATGCCGTTATTGAAGGAGCAGAGATTAGAGAAGTTCCGGTAATCAACGGATATCATGATCTAGATGCCATGCTTAATGAAATTGACCAACAGACAAAGATCGTCTGGTTGTGCAATCCAAACAATCCCACAGGGAACTATATACCTGAAAAGGATTTTGTTCAGTTTATGAATAAGGTACCTTCTGATGTTATTGTGGTTAGTGATGAAGCCTATTTTGAATATGTTTCAGCCAGTGATTATCCGAATACGATCAATCATTTAAGGAACTATCCGAACCTCGTTATTCTGCGAACTTTTTCTAAAGCACATGGCTTAGCTGCGCTGCGGATTGGCTATGGTATTGCTGATAAAACCATTATTAAAGGCATTGAGCCAGCTCGAGAACCATTTAATACATCAAGACTTGCTCAAGTTGCAGCAATAGGAGCACTGGAGGATGAGGATTTTATCGGTCAGTGTAAACAAAAGAATAGAGAGGGGTTAGAACTCTTCTATTCTTTTTGTGAAAGGAAAAAACTGCTTTATTATCCGTCAGAAGCTAATTTTATTCTGATTGATGTAAAATCTGATGCCGATCTAGCATTTAATTACTTGCTTAAAAAAGGCTATATTGTACGCTCAGGCAGTGCACTCGGTTTTCCAACCATGCTTCGCATCACGATCGGTGAAGAAGAACACAACAAAGAGATCATCGGACATCTGGAGGCATATATCGAATCATTGGTAAAAAGTATAAATTAGAATTAATAGCCCGGGTTATATCGTTAATACTCGGGCTATTTTCATAATTTTCAAAAAAGTATTGCATTTTCAGAATTGTCTATTTATAATGTAGTTAATATGGTTTCTCTCCACTCCTATCCATATTATTCTTTCCTGACAACGCTTACATGTCAGGACTTTTTTTGTTTATTTTAAGGCTAAAATACCTCTTGCTGCTGGCAGGAGGTGTTTTTTGTGAAGATGGGGGAGTTAAGGGAAGTTATTGCCTGTGTCGTCATTTAGACCTAATTAATAGAAACCCGTATCAAAAGATGAGAAAAGAGTCTTCTTTTATCATATATTTCTTCATAGAATCATAGCTTGTCTTAAAGAGGTAAAGGAGGCGAGCTATGCGATATATTATTGTGCGCCCTTTAGAATCCCTTGGTACAAATACGGTCCTTTCTTATCTTGTGGATTCTCAAAAAATATCATACGTATCACAAGGGCCTCTTAGAATGAATGTAATGAAAATGTTGATGCATGGTTTTAAGATGATACCTGGTCATATTACGCCTCTCTTGTCGATCAATAAAATGGCCGTAGAGGATGTTAGGAAACAGGTAGCTGAGAAAACACAGCGTGGCACGACTACACTATTAACTTCAGCCAGGATAGACTACCTTCACGAAGCGGAACGCGAGTTAAAAAGAACACGGCACCTGCTCATATCAAGTTCGATCGATTATTGTATCGGTCTCTCACTATCGCCAGAAAAAATCACTCCAAACATCGTCCGTTTTTGCAGACAGAAAAAAATCCCTTTTATTGAGTTGGTCTGTGAAGATTTCAATCAGCTGACACAAGTAGTATGGTCCGAGATTTCCTTTTTATATAGAAGATAAGAAAAAAGATTTATGGTACAAAAAATGGAACGAACTTTCCTTGAAAATGCAGATACCTACGCTTTATAAAGAATTGAAAGAAGATGAACTGCTTCCTCTTCCGTCCTTAAAGCTGCTAGGCATTTATCCGCAAAAAGGCGGACTGTTCTCTGGAAGCGACGCAGATTATTGCCTTCTTTCAACAGAAGGCATGGAAGAAAAGGTGATGTCAGTCGTAGTAAGAGGAACGATTGTCCATTCTGAGAGCCAAAATGAAAATAAGCAAGGCTATGGAAAAGAAATTGTCATTACGCAGCCTCGTCGTTTTGGAGAATCTCCTGTATCTCGTGTATAATAGGCACAAGAAAACATGGGATAAAGGGGTTTTAAGCATTGAACACAATCCAAGATGCGATTAGACTAGTAGAACATGGAGACGTAGAAAAAGGCATGTCTCTATTAGAACAATTAGAACATGATGCAAAAGATGCAGAACAATTTGAGATTGCTGAGTTATATCTGGATTGGGGCCACACTTCAAAAGCGATGAACATCTTAAATAATATGCTGAAGAAGTATCCTGGTGAGGGAGAACTCCTCGTATCCTTAGCCGAATGCTATCTGGATGAAGGTATGGATGAAGAAGCAATTAGCTATTTAGAGCAGGTTGATCAGAACGATGAAGAGTACTTGAGGGCATTAATTCTTCAAGCAGACCTTTATGAAGGGATGGGCTTAACTGAAGTTGCGGAACGAAAATTAAAAGATGCCTATCAAAAAGATACGGATCACCCTGTACTTTCATATGCATTAGGTGACTTTTACTTAAGACAGGGTAAATTTGATTCAAGTTTGCCACTTTTTCAAAACGCCATAGATCAACAAGGAGAAATTGAAGATCTTCCATTAAAATATGCAGAAGCATTGAGCCGCGCTGGAAAATTTGAAGAAGCACTCCCGTTATACAGAAAAGGACTTGAACACCATAAAGATCTTTATAGCATGTTCGGGCACGGTGTTACCGCATTTAAAGCAGGTGAGTTTAAAGAAGCGATCTCGGTTCTAGAAGAATTGAAGGATATGGATCCCGACTATACGACGCTATACAGTGTACTTTCAGAATCTTATGAGGAAGAAGGAGCCTTAGAAGAGGCATATCAAGTGATTCAAGATGGATTGAAGAGGGATGAGCATAACGAAAATATTTACTTACAGGCTGCCAGACTCGCTTATAAGATGCATTACCCAGAGCAAGGCGAAGAATGGGTAAAGAAAGCACTTGAATTAAATCCTGCTCTAATTGAGCCTCTGCTGCGTTTAGGTGATCAGTATTTACGTGAAGAAAGATATGAAGATATCATCAGTCTCTATAAACCTCTTGCAGAAACAAAAGAAGAGATTCCGCTTATGTACTGGCATCTTGCGACAGCCCATAAGGAAACAGAAAAATTTAAAGAAGCGTTCAAGTGGTATGAAAAAGCCGCACAGCTTTTTCAGGATGATCCTGTGTTTTTAGAAGAGTATGCTTATTTCTTATTAGAAGAGGGAGAACAGGGAGAAGCAAAAAATATCATGAGGGCGATCTTAAAAAAGAACCCTGAAAGAGCGGATATTGAGGAAGCATTGAACCGGTTGGAAGAATTTTAAAACTTTCTGAAGCAAAGAAGGATTTTAAGAGCAATGAGAGAATATAAATATTATAAATAAAGGCAGTTTTCGAGGATATGTTGCTCTACGATAATAGTGGATTAGGAAGAAAACATCTAAGAGCTACAGTCTTACAGAAAACAGCCTAAATAAATTAGACGTGTTTTGAATGATGGGGGGATTGCAATGAGCAGCACCGTTTCGGTCCTTGAGAAGAAGGATTTTATCAAATGGTTCCTTAATCATTATCAGTTAAAGAAGCGCGAATGTGTATGGCTTTTAAATTATTTAGTGAGTGATGACCAGTTGATGGAAAAAGTGCATTTCGTAGAAAAGGCTGAATATTGTCCTAAAGCAATTATCATGTCAACTCAATGTACAGATGGTGTTCCATTCCGTTTTTACAAACAAAATGTTTTAACAACGGATGCAGAAAAGTCTTTCCATGATATACGTTTAAATCAAGAAGAAGAGATTTACTTAGAGCTTAACTTTAATGCTTCAAGACTGACGCCTGAATATGCCTCTGTGCTGGAAGAGAATCCGCACTTGCCTCAGAACATGACCATGGACAAAAAGTACGGTATATGGGCGGAGATGATCCTCGAAAAGTCTATTGAAACTTATCGTAAAAACGATATCATGGCTAAAATCGACGAAGCATTAGATCAAAAAGATTATGATAGTTTTACGAAGTGGACGACAGAACTAAAGAATTTGGAAAAACAGCCCTCTTAATTGGAAAGGATGACTCATAAACGGAGTCATCCTTTTTTGTGTTTGCTTATTTTCTATAGAATCACATTAAAAGTAGGAGAGTTGTGATACGATATAAAAGCAGAATAAGGAATAGTATAAGGAGACTTAATGATGAGATGGAAGACAAATGATGCAGATGTATTTTTAAAGTCTGGGGAGTATGTTGATAGTTTATTAATCCCATTAACCCCACTCGATTTTAAACAGAATTTTAAGAGCACTGTAACAATGGGTGAATATACAGAGATGCTCTGCACAGAAATAGAACGGCAGCTTCACGGAAGGATGTTTTTATCTCCTAATTTTACATATCTGAAAGAGCATGGTCCTATTGAGCAACTAAAAAGTTTGATAGACCATGCTACAGCCTCGGGACACTTTAAACACATCTTTTTAATGACGAGTGATGTGTATTGGAAGGAATTTGAACATACTATTACCGGGCAGCTTTTTTGGGTTCCGGCACTGCCTCTTGAAAGTATGGATGAAAAACATAGACATGAAGTGATCAAAGAACAAGTGAAACCGCTTTTTCAACTCATCTTTAACGAGTGGCAGCGGGGCATAAATTCATGATAATTAACTCATGTTCATATTGACAGTAAAAGACAACTTAAGCTATCATGTTTATGTCCTAGTAATATGTGTGTAAAAGTCCGGAGGGACCGTTATTTACAGCATAAGGGGGGGAAAACAATGTCAAAGGAAGATATTTCAAGACGTCAGTTCTTAAACTACACATTAACTGGCGTTGGCGGATTTATGGCTGCCGGCATGCTTATGCCAATGGTCCGTTTCGCCCTTGATCCGATTTTAAAAGAGGGTTCAGATCAAAAAATGGTAGCGGTTACGAGTATAGAAGAGCTATCGAACGAACCGAAGCGTTTCGACTTTAAAATCAAACAAAAAGATGGCTGGTACGAGTCTGATGTTACTCAATCTGCCTGGGTTTATAAAGCGAAGAACGGTGATATTATCGCACTTTCTCCAATCTGTAAACACTTAGGCTGTACAGTCGACTGGAACACAGATCCATCACACCCTAATCAGTTTTTCTGTCCTTGCCACTTAGGGCGCTATACGAAGGATGGAACAAATGTTAAGGGTACTGCACCTCTAGCACCGCTTGATGTATATGAGAGCCAGGTGAAAGATGGAAAGCTTTACTTAGGAAAGGCAAAACCAAGAAAGGGGGCGTAATGAATGCTACAAAAGATCTATGACTGGGTAGATGAGCGCCTGGATATTACGCCGCTTTGGAGAGACGTTGCAGACCATGAAGTACCTGAACACGTAAACCCCGCACATCATTTCTCTGCGTTTGTTTACTGTTTCGGCGGATTAACTTTCTTTATCACGGTTATTCAAATTCTTTCAGGTATGTTCTTAACTATGTACTACGTACCTGATATCGTGAATGCTTGGGAATCCGTTTATTACCTGCAAAATGAAGTGGCATTTGGAGTTATCGTACGCGGAATGCACCACTGGGGCGCAAGCCTTGTTATCGTAATGATGTTCTTACATACATTGCGCGTATTCTTCCAGGGAGCTTATAAAAAGCCTAGAGAATTAAACTGGGTTGTCGGAGTACTTATTTTCTTTGTTATGTTAGGTTTAGGTTTCACAGGATATCTATTGCCTTGGGATATGAAAGCGCTATTTGCGACAAAAGTAGGGATTCAGATTGCTGAAACTATTCCTGTTGTTGGTCCGATCGCTAAAACTTTCCTTGCCGGCGGAGAGATTATTGGAGCACAGACGCTTACGCGATTCTTTGCAATTCACGTATTCTTCCTTCCTGCAGCATTATTAGGCTTAATGGGTGCCCACTTCCTAATGATCCGTAAACAAGGTATTTCCGGACCGTTGTAAAAACTAGCAATGATGAAAAGAGAGCAAAGGAGGGAAATATATGCATCGCGGAAAAGGGATGAAGTTTGTCGGAGATTCTCGAGTTCCTGCTGAGCGCAAACCGAATATACCAAAAGATTATTCGGAGTTCCCAGGAAAAACAGAAGCATTCTGGCCAAACTTTCTTTTAAAAGAGTGGATGGTTGGTGCCGTTTTCTTAATCGGTTACCTTGTATTGACTATCGTTCATGAATCTCCTTTGGAGAAAAAAGCAGATCCTACTGATGCCGGATATATTCCTCTACCAGACTGGTACTTCTTATTTTTATACCAGCTCTTGAAGTACAAGTATGCGGCAGGGGATTATGTTCTAATTGGTACAGTAATTATTCCAGGTCTAGCCTTCGGTGCCTTGATGTTAGCACCATTCCTAGATACAGGATTAGAGAGACGTCCTTCTAGACGTCCAATTGCGACTGGTTTGATGCTGTTAGGTTTGATTTCCGTTACATATTTAACATGGGAATCCGTTGTGACTCATGATTGGGAAAAAGCAAAAACGCAAGGTAAGATTGTTGACGTAAGCTTTGACCAAAATGATCCAGGATATCAAATCTACCAAAAGCAGAGCTGTGTTGGTTGTCACGGCAACACACTGACAGGTGGGGCAGCAGCTCCATCATTGGTTGGAACAGGCTTGAGCCCTGAAGAAATCATGAAAATCGCTAAGGAAGGTAAGCCGCCAGGCATGCCGCCAAATGCATTTAAAGGATCAGATGAAGAGCTAAAGCAATTAGCGGAATTCATCTCAAAACTTGAACAGAAATAATGTAAAAAGCCGGCTCGGTAAGGGCCGGCTTTTTTTCTAAAAGTAAAGGAGCATAAACATGTCGTGGATCTTCGCAATCATCAAAGAACGATGGTTTCTAATGACCCTTCTGCTCGTCAATATCTTAGGTACGATTTATGGGTATTATTGGTACAAATATCAGTTGATTGAAACGCCTTGGTATTTTCTACCGTTCGTTCCGGATAGTCCGACCGCTTCACTATTCTTTGTGTTTGTTCTAATTGGTTTTTTGTTAAAGAAACAGAATGGTCTTATAGAAGCACTTGCAGCAGCTTCGTTATTTAAATATGGTATTTGGGCTGTAGGAATGAACCTAGGTGGAGCAGTGGTCGGTCCTCCCTTAAATTTTATTAATTTTATGCTTATCTTTTCTCATCTTGGAATGGCTGTGCAAGGGCTTCTTTATGCTCCTTTTTATAAAATTAAAGGTTGGCATGTAGGCGCAGCAGCTCTTTGGCTTTTTCATAACGAGATTATAGATTATATATTTGACATGATGCCAAGATATACGATTTTATCTCCTTATCAAGATATGATCGGTTATTTCACATTTTGGCTTTCTGCCCTTTCTGTGTTTCTTGTCTGGCGAATGAGAAAATTCTAGCTTTTTGTTAATGCCTTAAAATAGGTCTAACCTTGTCCCAACTCTCATACTTTTTAGTATAAGGGTACAGGAGGGACAACAGATGAAAAGGGTAGGATGGATATTATTCGTTTTTTGTATCGTTTCTTTCGCTGCGATGCCTGTGTATGCATCGAATCATACATCTATTAAAGATTGGTCAGAAATAAATGAACTAACGAGCGAGATATGGGAACTAGGAAAAGTTGAAAAGTATCAAGAGGCAGCAGACGTTCTAGAATTCACTTCAGAAAATATTACACATATTGAAGACGTGCTGGCTTTACGGCCTGATCAGAAACGTCTCGTAGAATACACATTTTCTGATGCGATAACATCCTTACAGAATCCGGAATGGACAAAAGAGAAGAAGCTGAATAAACTCACTGAAGTCCGACTCCTTGTGGATGCCCTGCAAACCAATTATGAACCTTTATGGAAAAAGACAGGCCTCATGATGCTAGAACCATTTATTACGATGGAAAAAGAAATCGGAAATAAAAACTCAACAGGGTTTCACCAGGCCGCAAATCTTCTGTTAGAACGATATGAAACTGTAAGACCGGCATTGATGGTCGATTTAAGTTCAGATAAGATCGAAAAATTGGACGAACACGTTTCTTATGTAGATGCAAACAGAAATAATATCTTAACAGATGTTGAACATCAGAAAAATCTTGAAGCAGCTGCTGCAGATTTTGAAGCTCTGTTTTTTGCTAAAAATGATAATTCAGAACCATCGTTGTTTTGGCTGATCTTTTCGATCGGTGGAATTATTTCATCAACATTAATTTATGTGGGTTGGAGAAAATATAAAGGTGATAAGGAAAAGGAGCTCCGTGTGCCTGATAAGAGATAATGCGGATTCTTTGACAAGTAAAGGAGCTTAACCGTAAAATAAAGGTAACAAAAGCTTTATATATGGAGGAATGCCAAAGATGGGTGGATTTTTAATCTACTTCGCTATTTTGCTCATTGTCCCCCTTTGGGCGCAAATGAGAGTCAAAAGTACGTACAAGAAGTATTCAAAGGTAGCTAACAGCACAGGTAAAACCGGTGCAGAAGTAGCAAGACAAATTTTAGATGAAAATGGTTTGTATAATGTTCAAGTAGAACCTGTTAGAGGGATGCTATCAGACCATTATGATCCTCGCAGCAAAGTAGTACGTTTATCAGAAGATAATTATTATGGAAATTCGATTGCAGGAGCTGCTGTCGCAGCCCACGAAGTAGGCCATGCTATTCAGGATGCTGAAGGTTATGCTTTTCTTCGTTTCAGACACGCGCTTGTTCCCGTTGCTAACATCGGATCGAATTTTTCCTTCTTATTGATATTAGGCGGAATCTTCTTCCAAGCAACAAACTTGTTTCTGCTGGGAATAATCTTTATGTCAGCTGCAGTATTGTTCCAATTTGTAACATTACCGGTAGAGTTCAATGCAAGTTCACGTGCGATGGATCAGATCGTTTCAACAGGTATGATTCGTAACAATGAAGAACGTGGTGCACGTAGAGTGTTAAACGCTGCAGCTCTAACATACGTTGCCGGCGCATTAGTAGCGTTGCTGGAATTAGCTCGATTTATATTCATGTTCATAGGCATGAACCAAGACGATTAATACAAAACTCCCGATGTCTCATCGGGAGTTTTTTTATCTTCCTATAGGGTTTTTATCTTCATCAAGAGTGAATCCTTCTCCAATAACTTCATGGACATCGTTTACCGTTACGAAGGCATGTGGATCGATTCTTTCAATCACTTGCTTTAATCGGACAATCTCGTTCTTCGCAATGACACAATACAGAACTTCACGAAGCTGTCCGGTAAAGGTTCCTTTACCATTCAATAACGTTGCCCCTCGGTCGAGTTCCTTCATAATATTAGCCGCAATCTCAGCATTTTTCTCTGAAACAACCATCACGGCTTTACCCGCATAAGCCCCTTCTTGCATAAAGTCGATCACACGAGCTCCTATAAATACGGCAACAAGTGTATACATCGCCTCACGATAATTTAAGTAAATAAGAGAAACGGTGATTACCATAAAATCGAAAATAAACATGGTTTTCCCCATACTCCAGCCTAAAAATTTATGGCCAAGACGAGCGATAATGTCAACTCCGCCGGTTGTGCCTCCGTAGCGGAATATGATTCCTAGACCCACTCCGATAAATACACCTGCGAAAAGAGCAGCGAGTGTCATATCTTCTTTCAGGTCTATCACTATGTAAGAGTATCTCTGGAAAATGAATAAAAAGACAGACACAGCAACCGTTCCTACAACTGTGTAGATGAACGAATTTTTGCCGAGCAGCTTCCATCCTACAAAGAATAGAGGGATGTTCAACGCTAGGTTAGAATAAGAAGGATCAATTGAAAATAAAAAATAGAGAATTAAGGTAATCCCGGTAAAACCACCTTCAGCTAGATTATTCGTCATATTAAAATGAACAATCCCAAAAGAGAAAATAGCAGATCCGAAGAGAATGAAAAGAATATTTTTTAGTTTGATAGGATAGATCATAGAATGCCTCATTTCTGTCTTATGAAGTTGTTTCTTTATGGCTTTTCATAAATGATCATTTTGTATTTGTTGCACTTCTTTTATAAAAATTTGGGGGCAACAACATTTTACAAAAACAGCCTTTTATTTGAAACATGCATTCCTATTATAATCAATATTTCATGAAATTTGTCAAACAGAAAAAATACCGATAACATATATGTTGAACGAAAACGATAAGGAGGGTCTCCAACATGGCCAACCGTACTTTAAAAGAAAGCCAGGACTTAGTAGATCAATACATATCACAGTTTAAAGAAGGATATTTCAGCCCTCTTGCTATGCTTGCCCGATTAACCGAGGAACTGGGTGAGCTCGCTCGTGAAGTAAATCATCATTATGGCGAAAAACCGAAAAAGTCATCAGAAGATGCAAAAACAGTAGAAGATGAACTTGGAGATATGTTCTTTGTCTTAATATGTCTTGCAAACTCACTTCATATAGATTTAGATGAAGCGCTCGGTACTGTCATGAATAAATTTCAAACCCGAGATAAAGACAGATGGACACGTATTGATGAAGGAGAGAGAAACAATGGATAAAATAAAAATTATTTTAGCAGGCCCTCGCGGAAAGATGGGCACAGAAGCTTTAAAAATGATCGAAGCTACCTCTCATTTTAAACTTGCAGCTGTAGTAGACTCTAAAAATGACGGCTTGCAAGTAAAAGATTTAGAAGGAGCCCCTGTTTCAATGGAAGCGCCTGTCTATGATGACTTAGAACGATGCATCCAATCTGTAGATGCGGATGTATTGGTTGACTTGACACGTCCTGATATCGGAAAGAAACACCTTGAAATGGCACTTAACCACGGATTGCGAACAGTCATTGGAACAACAGGATTCTCAAATGAAGATCTAGAGAGGCTGACTGAGCTCGCTCAAGAAAAGAATACGGGTGCTTTAATCGCTCCAAACTTTGCGATAGGAGCTATCTTAATGATGAAATTTTCACAGATGGCTGCAAAATATCTTCCTGATATTGAAATTATTGAGAAGCATCATGATCAAAAGCTCGATGCTCCGTCAGGAACTGCTCTTAAGACAGCTCAGCTTATTACAGAAGTGCGCGAAGAAAAAAGACAAGGGCATCCTGGGGAAAAGGAAGATTTACAAGGTGCTAGAGGTGCAGAACTTGAAGGGATTCGAATTCACAGTGTGAGATTGCCGGGTCTAGTTGCTCACCAAGAAGTTATGTTTGGCGGTGAGGGGCAACTGCTCACGATTCGCCATGATTCTATGAATAGAGCCTCTTTCATGCCAGGAGTAAAAATGGCTGTTGAGAGTGTTATGCATATCGATGGTTTAGTCTATGGTCTTGAAAACATTATGGAATAAGAGGTGTAAACATGAAAATCGCTCTTATTGCGCACGATAAAAAGAAGAACGATATGATTCATTTTTCAATCGCTTATAAAGAAATCTTGAGCGAACATACTTTATTCGCTACTGGAACGACAGGCTCTAAAATAAACAAAGCTACAAACCTCTCTATTAATTTACTGCAGTCAGGGCCTTTAGGGGGCGATCAACAGATCGGTGCTCTTATCGCTGAAAACGAACTGGATCTGGTATTGTTTTTCAGAGATCCCTTAACCGCTCAGCCGCATGAACCGGATGTTTCAGCATTAATGCGTCTGTGCGACGTTTATCAGATTCCGTTAGCAACAAATTTAGCTTCTGCAGAACTGTTTGTAAAAGCACTTGAACGTGGTGACTTGGACTGGCGCAGAATAATCGATGAAAGAGAGTCTAAAAACATATGAGCCTAAAAAACTGGTTAGCTTTCGGCGCACATGCAGATGATGTAGAGATAGGAATGGGGGCAGCTATTAAAAAAGAGACAGAAAGTGGCCGTGAAGTCATCATCTGTGACTTAACTGAAGCCGAGCTCTCATCGAACGGCAGTGTAGAAATCAGAAAGAAAGAAGCGGAGGGAGCTGCTCATATTTTAGGTGTCAAAGAAAGAGTGAATCTTCAGCTTCCAGACAGAGGTTTGTACCTACACGAAGCGTTCATCTTAAAAATGGTTTCCTGCATCCGAAAGTACAAACCGGAGTATGTATTTGCCCCTTATTGGGTTGACCGTCATCCAGATCATGGGAATTGCGCTAAGCTTGTAAAAGAAGCGGTCTTCTCAGCTGGGATTAAAAATATTAAAGATCCAAATGAACGAAATGCACATAAAGTAAGGAACATTTTCTATTATTTTATAAACAGTACGGAAAGACCGTCTCTTTTTATGGATGTTAGTGATTCGTATTCTTACAAGATAGAAGCTTTAAAAGCGTATCCTTCTCAGTTTGTTAAACGTGCAGGGAGTGTAGATACACCACTCACCAACGGATATATCGAACGTGTTGAAGCAAGGGACAAACTGTTTGGACTTGAAGCGGGTACCCTTTATGCAGAAGGATTTATTCCAGAACAGACGTATGTGACCAAAAATTTATAAGGAGTTCGTTATGAAGTTGAAAATCGGGATCACCTGCTATCCGACAGTCGGAGGGTCAGGGGTGGTGGCTACTGAACTAGGTAAAATGCTCGCAGAGAGAGGCCATGAAATACACTTTATCACGTCGAGCTTACCTTTCCGTCTTGGAAAGTTTTATCCAAACATTTTTTTCCATGAAGTAGACGTAAACCAGTATTCGGTCTTTCAGTATCCACCCTATGACCTTGCTCTAGCAAGCAAAATGGCTGAGGTAGCAAAACGAGAGAAGCTAGATATACTGCATGTACATTACGCTGTGCCGCACGCCGTATGTGCTGTCCTCGCAAAACAGATGTTAGATGATCATATTAAAATTGTTACAACACTTCATGGAACAGATATCACGGTGTTGGGTTACGATCCCTCATTAAGTGAGATGATTAAATTCGGCATCGAAAAATCTGATAGCGTAACGGCCGTGTCACATCAGTTAAAAAAAGATACAGAGCAGCTCTTGAAGACGCAAAAAGAAATCATTCCTGTGCATAACTTTGTCGATGAACGAGTTTATTACAGACGTGACAATCATCTAGAGCTAAAACAAACATATGGAATAAAAGATCATGAAAAAGTAATTGTACATATTTCAAACTTCAGACCCGTAAAGCGGATTCAGGATGTGATCCAAGCTTTTTACAAGATTAGAAATGAAATGGACTCAAAGTTGTTACTGATCGGAAACGGTCCGGAGTTTACAGTTGCTTGTGAACTAGTTAGTGAGCTTAATATAGAAGATGATGTGTTATTTTTAGGGAAACAAGAGAACGTTGGAGAGTTATTCTCAATATGTGATCTGAAACTGCTTTTATCAGAAAAGGAAAGTTTCGGACTAGTCTTATTAGAAGCGATGGCTTGTGGAGTACCTGTAATCGGGACAAACATCGGAGGGTTACCCGAAGTGATCGTGGATGGTGAGACCGGGTATATGGTTGAAGTAGGAGATACAGATGCTGTAGCTGCTAAAGCGATCTCCTTATTAAGAGATGAGGATAAACTTAACCGATTTAGAGAAAATGCTGTTTTGCACGTTAGAGAAAACTTTTTATCTGAAAAAATAGTGAGTGAGTATGAAGAAATCTATAACTCTTTAGTAAAGGGTTGAGGTTCACATGAACAAATTATTTGAGGAAGCTTCTTATGTGATTGATCAGATTGAATCAAGAGGTTATAAGGCGTATTTTGTAGGCGGATGTGTACGGGACTATTGTTTAGGTCGACCGATTAAAGATATAGACATCGCTTCAAGTGCGAAGCCTGAAGAAATACAGGCAATCTTCCCTAAAACAATTCCAGTCGGCATTGAGCATGGAACGGTCATCGTAAGACATAATCATGTTTCTTACGAAGTGACAACCTTCAGAAAAGAAGGCGAATACGAGGATTATCGCAGACCTTCTAAAGTTTGGTTTGTAACAGACTTAGAAGAAGACCTGTCTAGAAGAGATTTCACTTTTAACGCCATGGCCATGGATAAAGATTTTCAGGTTATCGATCCATTCGAGGGAAGAGAAGACTTAAGAAACATGCAGATTAGAACGGTAGGAGAACCTGATCACCGGCTTTCTGAAGATCCGCTTCGTATCATGCGGGCATTTCGTTTTATGAGTGCGTATGATATGCATATTGAAGAGCGAACAACACTAGCACTTAAAAAGAACGCACCCCTTTTAAAACGAATCTCTACAGAAAGAATAACGGTTGAGTTCAAGAAACTGCTGGAGGGTGAAAGGGCTGGTAAAGCATTGCAGCTTATGAAAGTTTGCTGCGTGTTTCTTTATCTCCCCTATCCTATAGAAGAAATTTCTGAAGGGAGCATGCTGTCATTTGATTGGAGTTCCTTAGAAACGGAAGAACAAAGATGGGCGGCAGTAACCGTTTTATCTAAAGTGGACGATGAAAGAGATTTCTTAAAGAAATGGAAGCTGCCCAATAAGGTGATTCAGTCGGTTTTAGCCATTATTTTTTCGTATAAAAAAGATCAGTGGACAAAAATCGATTTGTATAATATGGGATTAACTACCGCACTATCCGGGCTAAAGCTAAGGTGTCTTATTAAAAATGATCCCTATGAGGAACAAGCTAAAGAACTGACACGCCTTGCAGAGGAGATCAACATTCATTCAAGAGATGATATTCCTTTAAACGGCGAGGACATCGTGCGGATCAAGCAAAAAACGCCAGGGGTTTGGTTAGGACAACTCTTTAACGACCTAGAAAAAGAGATCGTTGAAGGTAAACTCTCTCTTTCTAAAAGAGAGATCAGGGATTGGGTCAGAAGGTGGGGGAAAGAATGAGAGAAGCATTATTACACATGCTGGCTGAAAATGAAGGTGAATTTGTTTCAGGTCAGCAGATCAGTGAAAGATTGAACTGCTCACGTACAGCCATATGGAAACATATATCAGAGCTTAGAAAATCAGGCTATTCCATTGAAGCTGTACAAAAAAGAGGCTATCGCCTGCTCACTTCTCCTGATCTTGTAACGGCAGAGGAAGTCTCTCTTTATACAGGTGAAGGATCATTCGGAAAAAAGATTACTTATAAGGCATCTGTTAAAAGCACTCAGGAAATAGCACACAATTTAGCAAGAGAAAGTGCTCCTGAAGGGAGCATCGTGATTGCTGATGAGCAGACCGGTGGAAGAGGAAGGCTGGGAAGGGCATGGCAATCTCCGTCAGGATCGGGAATCTGGATGAGTCTCATCCTTCGTCCGGAAATTCCACTTCAAAAAGCTCCGCAGCTTACATTGCTTATTGCTGTTGCTGTATCAAGAGCCGTTGAAAAAGTTACTGGTTTGGAAGCAGCTATCAAATGGCCGAATGATCTATTGATCAAAGGAAAGAAAATCGCAGGAATTCTGACAGAGCTTCAAGCGGAAGCGGATTCCATTCATTCTGTGATTGTCGGAATTGGGATGAATGTTAATCAGGAAAAGAAACACTTTACAGAAGAAATTTCAGAAATTGCAACAAGCCTTGCGATTGAAGGCGGAAAAACATACAAACGAGCTGAAATAGCTGGGGTCGTATTGCAAGAGATAGAAAACTTATACAAAAGCTACCTCGATAAAGGATTTGCTGTAATAAAGCTGCTATGGGAAGCACGCGCATACAGTCTTGGAAAAAGAATAACAGCAAGATCTGTAACGGGATCTATAACTGGCTACGCAAAAGGAATTACAGATGAAGGTGTCCTGCTGCTTGAAGATGACAATGGAGTGATCCATTCGATCTATTCAGCGGATATCGAATTTCCTTCTCACTAAGTCAGGTACGTGATAAAATAATCTTATAGGCGGTATCCACACAGCGGAACTGCACTGTACCGTTAGCTTTTTTTAAAACCAACCATATATCTGCCTAGATCCAAAATCAGGACCGGGACAGAGGGAGCAAACAATCAAAACGTCTAGGGATGTTTCCTATGCCTTCTTCCTATTTGGAAGAAGGTTTTTTTGCACTCTGGCCCTGTTAAAAAACAGGGAGGCTAAAAAGGATGAAAACAACAAAAAGTTTTCTCAAGATGAAAAGAGAAGGCGAAAAAATTTCGATGGTAACGGCATATGATTATCCATCAGCGGTGATCTGTGAAAAGGCTGAGATGGATCTCATATTAGTCGGAGATTCTTTAGGAATGGTCGTATTAGGATACGATTCTACCATTCCCGTAACGCTGGAAGATATGATTCATCACACGAAAGCAGTAAAACGCGGGGCGCCGAATACGTTTATTGTCACAGACATGCCGTTTATGACCTATCATGGATCCATCGACGTCACACTGAACAATGCGAGAAGAATCATGCAGGAAAGTGGCGCAACTGCTGTAAAACTTGAAGGCGGAAAAGAAGTCATTTCTACTATAGAAGCATTAACGAACGCGGGTGTCCCTGTGATGGGACATCTAGGGCTAACTCCGCAGATGGTCGGAGTCATAGGCGGTTACAGTGTACAAGCGAAAGAAGAAGAAGAGGCAAATAGACTTTTAGAAGAATGTTTGTTGATAGAAAAAGCTGGAGCCTTTGCGATTGTACTAGAATGTGTGCCTCAGCAGCTTGCTGAGATTGCGGCAAAGAAACTGTCTATTCCCGTTATAGGAATCGGAGCAGGAAAACATACAGATGGTCAAGTGTTGGTCTACCATGACATGATCGGGTACGGTTTTCATCATATCCCTAAATTCGTGAAATCTTACGGAAATGTTAAAGATATGATGGTCAGAGGACTCGAGAAATACAAGAAAGATGTACAGCAGATAAAGTTCCCTGAGGAAAGCCACAGTTTTAACATGAAAGCAGAAACGATCGACCGTTTGTATGGAGGCGTTAAGTTATGATCATCGTAAAAACCATCAAAGAGATGCAGCACAATATGAAGGAAGTAAAAAGAACAGGGAAGACAATTGGATTTGTGCCTACTATGGGGTATCTTCATGAAGGACACCTTTCCTTAATTGAACGTGCGAAGCAAGAGTCTGATTTTGTTGCCGTAAGTATTTTTGTCAATCCGTTGCAATTTGGACCGAATGAAGATTTCGATCGTTATCCGCGGAATATCGAACGTGATAAAAAATTAGCTGAAGAAGCGGGGGCTGACGTACTTTTTTGTCCGGACACAAAGGAAATGTATCCAGATAAACCGGTTGTGACGGTCTCAGTAAACAGAAGAACGGATGCTCTTTGTGGAAAAAGCAGAATCGGACATTTTGACGGAGTGGCAACCGTTCTTACTAAACTGTTTCACATCGTATTACCGGATAAAGCGTTTTTCGGCTTAAAAGATGCTCAACAGGTTGCGGTCGTTCAAGGTCTTGTGGATGATTTTAATTTTCCAATTGAGATCGTTGGTTGTGAAACAAAACGAGAAGCAGATGGACTGGCGAAGAGCTCACGAAATGTTTATCTCACAGAAGAAGAAAGAAAACAAGCTCATCACTTGTATCAAAGCTTAGGAAAAGCTCAAGGCTGGTTATCGGACTGTGATAGTGGTGAGACAGAACAAAAGATGATAAAATACTTGGAGGAACATACGGTCGGAACGGTGGAATACTGTAAAGTTCTCTCGTACCCTGAACTACTTCCTCCTGAAAAAGATGACGAGAAGCTGATCATCGCTTTAAGTGTTAGATTCAGCAAAGCTCGATTAATTGATAATGTTATTATAGATAACGTATTAGTGAAACAAGGAAGTGGGGAAGAAACATGTTCCGTACATTAATGAAAGCTAAAATACACCGTGCAACTGTAACGGAATCAAACTTAAACTACGTTGGAAGCATCACGATCGATGAAGATATTTTAGATGCAGTTGATATGATTCCGAACGAAAAAGTACAAATTGTAAATAATAATAATGGTGCTCGTTTTGAGACTTATATTATTCCTGGAAAAAGAGGAAGCGGCGTGATGTGTTTAAATGGTGCTGCAGCAAGACTCGTTCAGGAAGGAGATACGATTATTGTTATTTCTTATGCCATGTTTGATGAGGCAGAAGCTAAGAACCATCAGCCAAAAGTGGCAATCATGGACAAGAATAATAAGATACAAGAAATGCTCGGTGTTGAACCTGAGGCTACCGTCTACTAATTAAGTACAACTGATTTTTTGTTAGCCCAGGGGAATGAGGTGAAGAGGCTATGACACGTCGATATGTCGTTATCGATTTTGAAACAACAGGAAATTCAGCAACAAGAGGAGACCGGATTATCCAGATCGGAGCGGTCGTCGTTGAGGCAGGACAGATAACGGACAGATATTCTACGTTCATCCAGCCAGGCGTTCCCATCCCCCCTTTTATTGAACAATTAACAGGCATCAATGATGATATGGTCAAAGATGCTCCGTTATTTGAAGAAGTAGCGCCAAAGCTCCTTCAGATGCTTGAAGGGGCTTATTTTGTTGCACATAACGTAATGTTTGACTATTCATTCTTGCAAGGGGAGCTCGACCGTTGCGGTTACTCCAGGCTATCTATGCCACTTATTGATACTGTTGAACTGTCCAGATTGCTTCTTCTAGGGGCAGATGGCTATCAGCTCGGAATGCTTGCCGAATACTTAGGTCTCAAACATGATAATCCGCATCAAGCCGATAGCGATGCAGAAGTTACGGCCATGCTTCTCATACATCTATTAGAGAAGCTTAAAGCTTTACCTTTAATGACACTCGAACGTCTAACTCCATTTTTGAAAAAATTGCAGAGTTCACTTGAAAATATTGTAAGGGATATAATCAGTGATAAGTCCGTGTTTTTAGCGGACGAAGAAACATATGATTTTTACCGGAAACTTGCTCTTAAGAAGACTTCTAAACCTGCTGTGAATGAATCTTATGATGCTCTTGAGGGTGTAGATGCTTCTGATTTAGAACAAAGTTTGCAAAAGCATATGACTAATTATGAGATCCGTGAGAGTCAGCAAAAGATGGTAGAGCTTGTTGACGAAGCTCTTCATACGAATCAGCATCTCGTTATTGAGGCAGGAACTGGGGTAGGAAAATCGCTAGGTTATCTCATACCAGGTGTTCGTTTTGCAAAGGAAAACGAACGTCCTATCGTGGTTTCAACACACACCGTTCAATTGCAGCAGCAGTTGTTGGAACGTGACGTGCCTCTATTAAAGAAAATCATGCCCTTTGATTTCACAGCAACTTTATTAAAAGGCAGAAATCATTACTTATGTTTGAGGAAGTTTGAACACACGCTTCAGGATCATCAGGAAGACAATTATGATACGAACTTTACCAAAGCGCAATTGATCATATGGCTGACTGAAACAGAGCAGGGGGATGTTGAAGAACTATCCATGGCATCCGGCGGAAAACTATTTTGGAATACAGTAAAGAGCGATGCGAATTCATGCTTGAATCATCGTTGTCCTTGGTTTTCGAGATGCTATTATCATAAGCAAAGAAGAGCCGCTCATGAATCTGATCTTGTCATTACAAATCATGCTTTAATTTTTACAGATTTAAAATCTGACTCACAGTTGCTTCCTTCTTATAAAGAGGCAGTGTTGGATGAGGCGCATCATATTGAAGAAGTAGTGAGTGATCATTTTGGTAAAGAAACCGATTATTTTACATTCATTAAACTTCTAGACAGACTATCTTTAACAGAAAGTGAAGGGATGATGAATACGTTAAGAGAACTATCTGATCTTTTGGAAGTTCCAAAGTATGAAACCTATTTAGCAAAATGGGACAATCTGTTTCAAGATACGAAAAATGAACTTGATGACCTTTTTAAACAAATCAAAACGATTTGCTTATCGAAAGCGAAATCTGCACGTTCATCAGAAATAATAAAACATACACTTCGTTATTCGCATAAAGATATAGAATCCGCCCTCTTTGAACCAGTTCTTGAGATGGAAGAGAGAACGAAACAGTATATTGGAGATCTGGTGAAGCCTGTTAAACGACTGCTAAAGAAGTTTGATCAGTTTGAAGAACATCTCACCGTGAAACAAAAGGGGTTCTTAGTCGATATTGAAGGCGTTCTAAATGATCTGCAGGATGAAGCTACAGTGCTTCATCACCTACTTTCTTGTCCGCTATCAGAGGAAGTATATTGGATGGAAGCAGAATCAAAAGGCCCGAGACATGCCGTTACCCTTTTTGCAAAACCGGTTGAGATCGATCAGATTCTAGCTGATCAATTTTTCGGTAAGAAAAGCAGTGTTGTCTTAACATCCGCAACAATGAGTGTAAGAAACAAGTTCAGTTATATTTCCGAACGCCTTGGATTACTCGATTTCGGTCCTTTGAACGCACAGCTTCCATCTCCTTTTAAATATGAGGAACAAGCGAAGCTGATGGTTCCGACCGATATCCCACTCATTAACGAGGTCGATCAAAAAACGTTTGTAGCGAAGATTTCAACCTCTTTATACGAGATCGCAAAAGTGACGAAAGGCCGTATGCTCGTTCTGTTTACTTCATATGAAATGTTAAAAGAAACACATATTGCTTTTAAATCCATGATGGACCAGGAAGAGTTCATGTTGATTGCACAAGGGGTTGACAGCGGGAGCAGAGCAAGGCTGACTAAGAATTTTCAGCGGTTTGATAACGCTATTCTTTTCGGGACAAGCAGTTTTTGGGAAGGAATCGATATCCCAGGGGATGATCTTTCCTGTCTAGTCATTATCAGACTTCCGTTTACACCTCCAGATCAACCTGTAATGGCAGCGAAAAGTGAGAAATTAAAAGCGGAAGGTGGAAATCCTTTCTATGATCTTTCACTTCCTCAAGCCATCATTCGCTTCAAACAAGGCTTCGGCCGATTGGTAAGAAGCAGTAGAGATAAAGGGGCAGTCTTTGTTTTTGACAGACGGATGATTGAGACGCGTTACGGAAAATCGTTCATTCAATCCTTGCCTAAACTGCCCGTTTCCATTAAACCGGTGAACGAGTTGGTTGAAGAACTCAGGGAATGGATGGATTAAATAAAAAAGCTGACACACAAGGAGATTTAAGCTTGTGATGTTGGCTTTTCGTTTATGGGAAAGGTTGTTTTGTATAATTTCTAAGAGGATTTTGAAAGTAGTTGATTTCCGCTCCAGGTGCTCCCTTTCCACGGGGCGTGCGGTGAGCCTCCTGCCGCTACTCGCCAATAGGAGTCTCCACCTGACCGCTCGTCCCGTAGGAGTCTCGCACCTTGCGCTCCAATCAACTTTCCTTAGAAGAAAAAGAGAAACACCAAAATCAACGATCTAAACGGCTCTGAAAGTTGCTATTTTTGAATGTTGCTTTGAAAGAGATAAGTCTTGATCATCTCTAAGGTTTGAAAACTTACAGCTACTTAGAGAAGAGATTTTAGAAAGATGTGACTTTCTCTTTGTTGCATCAAATGAGATATGTAATATTCATCATTGCGTGTTAATTGGAGTGGAAGGGCGAGACGCATACAGGATGAGTGGGACAGGTGAGACCTTTTAATGACGCTTAGCGGCAAACGGGCTCACCGCACACCCTGAGGAAAGCGAGTCCTGCAGCGGAAATTAACAACTATCAAAAGCAACAAAGGTAAACCTGACTAAAAAAAGCGCCCTGTATGGTTGAATCTTCTCCTTTATTTAGGCATTCTAAAGTACCACTTTAAAAGAATTTCTGATATAGTAAACAGGGATAAGTTTCAAAGTATAGGAGGAAGAACGATGGAAAGTAAAATTGAGGTTCTTTCTACAGTTAAGGTGGACAAATCTAGTGATTTGTACAAAGTTGTTTCAGAATTGAACAAAACATTAAAGCACCAAGATTTAATGTTTGGGCTTGCGTTAGATGACGAGAATAAAGAGAAGATGATATTTACGATCTATCGCACATAGAGAGGCTGAAATATGGGAAAAAAGTGGATACTTATTATTATTGGAATTTTGATTCTGACAAGCTGGCAGGCCTATTATCTTTATAACGGAGTGTTTGCCGAGCAGCAGAAAAAAGAAGCTGCAGCCATTGAACTTGCCAAAAAAGAATTAAATCTCAAAACAGTTACAAATATAGATCACTTTTTTAAAAATGAAACCTACTATGTAGTAGAGGGCAAAAATGACCAGGGAACTGACATGATTGCCTGGGTAGGCAGTGATAAAGAGATTTATTCCGAAAAGGCAAAAGAAGGCTTATCAGAAAAACAAATGATTGATTATGTGAAAAAGAACCAAAATGCGGTTAAGATTATTGACAGTCGATTAGGCATGGAAGATGAGATTCCGTTATGGGAGGTCGTCTACATCGATGATCAAGATCGTTATACGTATTACTATGGATACTTTGAAACAGGAAAACGGTACGAGATCTACCGTCTTAAAGAATCAGAACAGTAAAAGCGGAGGGATATAGAAATGAAACTTGCAAAACGAGTGGAGGCATTGACTCCTTCAACAACACTAGCTATTACAGCAAAAGCAAACGCACTTAAAGCAGAGGGGCACAATGTAATCGGCCTCGGCGCAGGGGAACCGGATTTTAACACACCTATACATATTATTGAAGCTGCTTATCAGTCTATGAAAGAAGGACATACAAAATATACAGCTTCTGGCGGTCTGCTTTCTCTTAAAAAAGCAATCGCGAACAAATTAAAGCAGGATCAAGGACTCACTTATGATACATCTGAGATTATCGTGAGTACAGGGGCGAAGCATTCTCTTTATTCCTTGTTCCAGGCAATTATCGATGAGGGTGACGAAGTGATCATCCCTATACCATATTGGGTAAGTTATCCTGAACAAGTGAAACTTGCAGGTGGAGAGCCTGTCTATGTAGAAGGAAAAGAAGAGAACCAATTTAAGATTACAGCAGAAGATTTGAAAGCATCAATCACAAAACAGACAAAAGCGTTAATATTAAATTCTCCTAGCAATCCGACGGGTTCACTGTATACAGCTGAAGAGCTGAAGGCGATTGGTGAAGTCTGCCTTCAAGAAGACGTGTTAATCGTTTCTGATGAAATCTACGAAAAACTAATTTATGACGGTGCTAAGCACACATCTATTGCTGAACTTTCTCAAGAGCTAAGAGAGCAGACGATTATCATCAATGGTCTTTCAAAGTCACATTCGATGACTGGATGGAGAATCGGATTCGCAGCTGGAAACGCTAAGATCATTAAGGCTATGACAAACTTGGATAGTCACAGTACATCGAATCCAACCACTATTTCTCAGCATGGTGCTCTAGCGGCATACAATGGGACACAAGAGCCTGTTGAAGAGATGCGTAAAGCTTTTGAAGAGCGATTGAACAAAGTTTATGAACGCCTGATCACTCTTCCTGGCATTAGTTGTGTAAAACCAAAGGGTGCATTCTATCTGTTCCCGAATGCGAAAGAAGCTGTTGAGATGACAGGTTTTGGATCTGTAGATGAATGGGTGGAAGCGATCTTAGAGGAAGAAAAAGTAGCTTTAGTTCCAGGATCCGGATTTGGTGCTCCTGAAAATGTTCGACTTTCATATGCGACTTCACTAGATACGATCATGGAAGCGCTGGACCGAATTGAACGTTTTATCACCCGACATTCAAAGAAAGATTGATTTTCTGTGAGCGGTCATTCATAATTTTTTAGTATAGACTGATTTTAGAAACAGTGGAGGTACATTTTGTGAAAACTACTATTAAAAAGCTACATGAACATGTTGGTGAGTCTGTAACCATTGGTGCTTGGCTCTCGAATAAACGTTCTTCAGGTAAAATTGCTTTCTTGCAGTTGCGTGATGGAACAGGCTTCGTTCAAGGTGTCGTTGTAAAAAGCGAAGTGGGCGATGAAATCTTTGCAAAAGCGAAAGGATTGACTCAAGAGTCTAGTCTTTACGTAACAGGTAAGGTAAAAGAGGACGAGCGTTCACCACTTGGTGTGGAACTTGAAGTAACGGATGTTGAAGTGTTGCATCAAGCGGTGGATTATCCAATCACTCCGAAAGAGCATGGAACAGAATTCTTGATGGATCACCGTCATCTTTGGATTCGATCAAAGCGTCAGCACAGCATTTTAAAGATCAGAAACGAAATCATCCATGCTGTAAATGAATTCTTTTATAACAATGACTTTATAAAAGTAGATCCTCCGATTCTTACAGGAAGCTCTGCTGAAGGAACAACATCTTTGTTCCATACGAAATACTTTGAAGAAGATGCTTATCTTTCTCAAAGCGGACAGCTTTATATGGAAGCTGCAGCGATGGCACTTGGAAAAGTATATTCTTTCGGACCGACTTTTCGAGCTGAAAAATCCAAGACACGCCGTCACTTGATCGAGTTCTGGATGATCGAACCTGAGATGGCATTCGTTGAACACGAAGAATCTCTTGAAATTCAAGAACAGTTCATCTCGCACATCGTTCAATCTGTTCTTAAGCGCTGTGAAAATGAGTTGAAGACGCTAGGAAGAGATGTTTCCAAATTAGAGAACGTAAAAGCTCCTTTCCCACGTATCTCGTATGATGATGCCATCAAACTTTTAAAGGAAAAAGGATTTGATGATATCGAATGGGGTGATGATTTTGGTGCTCCTCACGAGACAGCCATTGCTGAGAGCTTTGATAAGCCGGTATTTATCACAAACTACCCTAAAGACATTAAAGCTTTCTATATGAAACCAGATCCAAACAGAGAAGATGTCGTATTATGTGCTGACTTGATCGCTCCTGAAGGGTATGGAGAGATTATCGGAGGAAGCCAACGTATCGACGACTTATCACTAATGGAAAAACGTTACGAGGAGCATGGATTAACAGACGATGCTTACAAGTGGTATCTTGAGCTAAGAAAATACGGAAGCGTGCCACATTCCGGATTTGGTCTTGGCTTAGAGCGAACAGTAGCATGGATCTCTGGAGCGGAACACGTTCGTGAGACAATTCCATTCCCTCGTTTATTGAACCGTTTGTATCCTTAATAAATATGAAAAATCTCCCTGCATTAGGGAGATTTTTTTCTTAGCGTTATAAAAAAGTAGCGTAAGTTCTTATGCTATAATGGTACAAGAGGTGTTGCAAGTGAACGGAAAGTTATTTGAGAAATGGATGTCAGAAGGCTCTATCAGCATACCAAACATGCTTTTAAAATCATATAAGAAGATTGGACTTTCAGACACTGAGTGTATGTTGTTTATACAGCTTCATGTCTTTATAGAATCGGGAAACTATTTTCCTACTCCGGTAGAACTGGCGGAGCGGATGACGGCTTCATCACATGAGATGTCTTCTATGCTTCGTACGCTAGTAGGAAGAGGGCTTCTTGGAATGGATCAATACGAGGATAAAGAAAAAGGCGTCTATTTTGAGGCGTATACATTGCAACCATTATGGAACAGACTGATGGAAACTTTAAAAGAAGAAGAACAGATTCAGAAAGAGACCAATAAAGAACAACTGGAACAGAATGTATTTGTTCTGTTCGAAAAAGAATTCGGACGGCCGCTTTCTCCGATGGAACTTGAAACGATAAAGATTTGGATGGATGAAGACCGGCAATCTCCAGAGCTCATACTAACCGCATTAAAGGAAGCCGTTTTATCAGGTAAGCTAAACTTTAGATACATTGACCGCATTCTGTTTGAATGGAAGAAAAACGGCATCAAGACACCAGAAGCGGCAAAGCAGTATGGAGAGAAGTTCCGTGTTCGTCAACTGCAAAAGTCTGGTCAATCCGATAAAATAAGAAAAGACAATGAATTAAAACGACCGGTCTATAATTGGCTTGAATCATAATCGTAAAAACTAACAGACCCTGATTAAAGGGGTCTTCTTTTTCATTACAGGAGGAATGCCATCGTGTTAAACAAAGCTCAGATTCAATTTTGTCTGGAACAGATCGAGGATATGTTTCCGGACGCTCATTGTGAGCTGAATCACTCCAATCCGTTCGAGTTGACGATAGCCGTCCTGCTATCTGCACAATGTACGGATGCCCTTGTAAATAAGGTAACACCAAAACTTTTTGAAAAATATAAGACTCCTCAAGATTACCTCAATGTTTCTCTCGAAGAGCTACAAGACGATATCAGATCCATCGGACTTTATCGCAATAAGGCGAAGAACATACAAAAATTATGTGAACGGTTGCTTAACGAGTACGGTGGAGAGATTCCAAAAGACCGTGATGAACTGATTAAGCTTCCGGGTGTTGGAAGGAAAACAGCAAATGTCGTCGTTTCTGTTGCTTATGATGTTCCAGCCATTGCGGTCGATACCCATGTAGAACGCGTCTCTAAAAGACTGGGGATCTGCAGATGGAAAGATTCTGTCTTGCAAGTGGAAGAAACACTGATGAGGAAGATTCCAAAAAGATTATGGGGAGCAACACACCATCGCCTGATCTTCTTTGGTCGATATCATTGTAAGGCACAGAACCCTAACTGTCCGGAATGTCCACTCCTATCGATATGCCGTGAAGGAAAAAAGCGGATGAACCAGAAAGCGAAGAAGAAATGATTTCTTTAAATACTCACAGACTGACTCAAATAGATAGAGTCAGTTTTTTCTTAATCAAAAACGGATATATTTGTAAATTTTATGTAATAGATCTTAATTTTTATGTGATCATAGGAGATTTTTATGTGAGTAAACTTTGTTACAAAAAGGAGGAAGCTCAATTTGGACAAATTCAGGGAGCAATTAACAGAGGTTTTTAATGAGTGGAAAGAAACTAATCCTTTTATTACAGAATGCTTCAAAAATCGTGACCGAAATCGTGCAAAGAAGCCGATGGAGTACTCTTTTAAGCAGTTCATCAGAGCGTTGTTTTACGGTAACAAAATGATGACAGATGAAAGGATGGTAATTAACTGGAAAGACAACTTAAAAAATCTTGATCGACTGCCAGTAAACGCTAAAGAACGACTTTCATTCATCGAGGAACAGCTAGACCATTACCAATCTTTTATTCAGTTAAGTGAATTATTTTCAGAATGGGAAAAGAAAAGTGTCATACTTTTTAAGGGGAAAACATAAGGACAAGTCAATTGGACATATGATGAGAGCATGAGAGGTTTCTAGGAGGGGTATCATGCAGATTCATGTTGTAAAAAAAGGCGATTCCTTATGGAAGATTTCACAGTATTACAAACTTCCTTGGCAAGAGCTCGCTACGGTAAACAGGCTGACGTCGAAAGATATACTTTCTGTTGGCCAGACGTTATTTATTCCTACACCTTTTACGTATACTGTTCAGCCTGGAGATACACTAAAAGAGATCGGGGATATGATCGGGGTAACTGTTGAACAGCTACAACAGGCGAACCCTGGTGTCACCGATGCGAATCTCATTGCCGGAAAGCAATTAAATGTACCTCAGCGAACAAAAAAAGAATTGATTACAAATGTATTTGCTGAGCCCGTTCCAAAAGCGAAACAAAACTTTGCTGATGCTGCAAAGGGTTTGAGTTATCTTACAATGTTCAGTTATGAGGTAAATGAAAAGGGCGATTTTAAGTCTTTGGATGATACTGACTTTTTAAAAGAGGCAAAAAATAAAAACGTAAAACCAATCCTGTCTATAACAAATATAAAAGATGGGGAGTTCAGTGAAGAGGTAGGTACAGCGATTCTTACAAATAAAGACATCACGAATAAAGTGATCGATCGCTCTTTAGTTATAATGAAGGAAAAAGGATATCAAGGGATATCTGTTGATTTTGAGTTCTTAGGAAAGAAGAATAAAGAAGCTTATAATCAATTTTTAAGGACACTTACACAAAAGATGCATCAGCAGAATTATATCGTGATGACAGCAGTAGCACCAAAGACCAGTGCCACACAGACAGGTGAATGGTACGAATCCCATGATTATAAAGCTCATGGGGAGATCGTGGACTATGTTATTCTGATGACTTATGAATGGGGATACAGCGGCGGACCACCGATGGCCGTGAGTCCAATTTCTTCGGTAAAGGAAGTACTGGATTATGCGGTAAGTGAAATCGATCCGAAGAAGATATTAATGGGGATAAATCTTTATGGGTACGACTGGAAGCTTCCTTATAAACCAGGAGGGGAATTTGCTAAAGCATTGAATCCTGTTCAGGCAACACAACTTGCAGGTAAAATGCGTGCAGCCATTAAGTACAGCAGAAAAGATGAAGCGCCATTCTTTAGATATTGGGATAAAGATAAGAAGGAACATATCGTGTGGTTTGAAGATTTAAGGAGTATGAAAGCAAAATTTGATATCGTCGATCAATATGGGTTTGCAGGCGTGAGCTTCTGGAACTTATCATTCGGGTATCCTGTGTTCTGGAACTACTTAGTAGACCGATATCTTATAAAATCATAAAAACAGCCAGATGATCACCCTGATCATCTGGCTGTTTTTTGTTTGTTATTGATTGAATGGAGGGAACTGAAGGCCTCTGCCGCCTTCCTCTTCTCCTTCTCCTTCACCTCCACCTTGACCAGGAGGAGGGGTTCCAGGAGTTCCGGGTTCTTGACCAGGAGGTGGTTCTGTACCAGGTTCCTCGCCAGGAGGCGGTGGAGTACCCGGTTCACCTTCACCAGGAGGTGTGCCTGGTTCGCCTTCACCAGGTGGAGGTGTTCCCGGCTCGCCTTCACTAGGCGGCTGCGGTGGCTGTTCTCCCTCCGGTGCTTCGATTGTGATTGATGTTGTCGCAGGTTCGCTTTCAGTGTTGTTTTCACTGTCTACTGCTATCACTTGGAACGTGTATTTACCAGGAGCAGGGGATGGAACAACAAATTTCGTATCGTTGATCGTTGCTCTTTCCTGCATAGGTCCATCATTATAGCTTGCAAAGACCTTAAAGGTAACACCTTCTTTTTTCTTATACTTCCATTTAACTTCAATCTCATTTTTCTTTTCATCAAATTTTGCTTCAAGTCCTTCAATACCAGTAGCTTTCTCAAACTTGTCGCTTACATCTGGCAGTTTAGAACCTTTAACGAACAGTTCGATAATTTTTTCGGAATTCGGTGTAAACTCACTTGCTCGTTTTCCGGTTCCTTTTTCCATAGGAACTTCAATAACAGATTTAGGTTTCTTGAAGTCTGTATTCTTGTGCTTGAGCTGACTCATGATGTCTTTAAAGATCTGTTTTGAATAATCGTCTTTTGTATTATCGAGATACAATGCATTACCGTTATCATCTTGGTAGTTATCGTATCCTGTCCAAACCGTTGTGGTATATGTGGTCGTATACCCGGCCATCCAAGCATCTTTTGTAGCATTGCTCGGCATGCCGTATTTATCACGGATATCTTTAGGGAAGTTAGTCGTTCCTGTTTTTCCTGCTATATTTAATCCGCTCACGTTGGCTTGGGTACCTGTTCCGCGTTTCATAACGTCTTTTAGCATATCTGTGATCATATAAGCCGTGTAATCTTTCATGGCTGCTTTCGGTTCTGGGTCGACTTCAACGACTTTGCCGTCTGGGAACTCAATTTTACGGATCGTTGTCGGCTTCGTATAAACACCGCCGTTTCCGAATGCTTGATAGGCACCAGCAAGCGTTAGTGGTGAAATTCCTTTTTCAAAACCGCCGATCGCATACGATGGGTAAGTCGTATCTGGATTTAGATCGAATCCAAGTTTGTTAGCGAAATCGGTAGCTTCTTCAGGACCTACTTCTTGGAATGTCTGTACAGCTGTTGTATTTTTGGATTCAACAAGTGCTTGGCGCATCGTGATGTCACCGACGTTTTTCTTATTAAAGTTGTTGATCGTAACATCACCGATCTTCACCGGTTTATCGTTCAGCATGTGAGCTGTGCTCCATTTTTTGTTCTCGATAGCTGGACCGTAATCAAGAATAGGTTTGATTGTGGATCCTGGCTGACGAGTAATGCGAGTAGAGTATTGGTTACTTAATTCGTCTCCTCGGCCGCTGCCGACAGCACGTATTGCACCTGTTTTTGTATCGATAATGGCTACACCTGACTGTAGTTTTTCATGCTCTGGTTTTAATTTAGCAGCTAATACATCTTCTGTAACTTGCTGAGCTTTTGGGTCGAGATTCGTATAGATTTTCAGACCAGAAGAATAGATGTCAGCTTCATCCAACCCTTCGATAGCCTTTAGATCATCCATGACCTGTTTGATATATGCGTCATAAGGGCGTGTTTCTGTTTTCACTTTACCAGGATTGATCGTTTCTTTAACAGAAATCTTTTTGGCTTTTTCTGCTTCTTCTTTTGAAATAAATTTGTGCTGCGCCATCAAGTTTAAGACAACGTTACGACGTTGTTCAGCTTCTTTTGGGTTTTTCGTCGGATCATAATAACTAGGTGCTTTAGGTAAACCTGCTAATAAAGCAGCCTCATGTACTTCCAACTCACTAACATCTTTGTTGAAATAAGTTTTTGCAGCTGTTGCAATTCCGTATGCACTATTACCAAAATAAATCTTATTTAAATACATTTCTAGAATCTGATTCTTCGAATACTTCTGTTCTAACTGAACAGATAGATAAGCTTCACGGATCTTTCTCGTAAGGGATTTTTCATTAGTCAGAATCGTGTTCTTAATGACTTGCTGAGAGATCGTACTTGCACCTTCAGCCCCAAATCCTTGTGTTACGTTCGCGAATGCTGCACCGAATAACCGTTTTACGTCAATACCGCTATGTTTACGGAAACGCACATCCTCGGTTGCGATAAATGCATTTTGAACAGGTTCAGGAATTTCATTTATCTTTACTCTGATTCTTCTTTCTTGTCCGGAAACAAGCGAAACTTCTTTATCGTTCATATCCATGATCTTGGAAGAGACAGGAGTTTCTAGCTTCTTCGGATCAAGTTTTGGAGAAGTCGCTGCAATGACGCCTACGGTTAATAGTCCTAATAATCCTAAAATAACTGCAAGCAAGAGGAGCGTTTTCTTCCAATTGCGTCTTGGCATTTTCGTTTTCTTCGCCGGACTGGAGCCATTTTTAGATGACTTTCTTCGTTCCTGCCGGCTTCGGTAATCATTTGACATAGCTTTACCAACCTTTCACCTTCATAAAAAACTAACATTATATCAATATTCGTGCCTTATTCGTGGTTTATGAACAATCAAGGGGAGTAGAGAAATAGACACGGTCCACTGTTTCTAAATAGTTCAATCTAGGTTGATACCCGTTAGTTATAGAATGTCCTTTTTCCTCTATTTCACCCTTAGGTATAGATTTTCTCCCCATGTTCTGTTCCTTCCAATAATGAATGAGATACGAGCTATCCAGAAGAAAGCTTTCATCGGTAGAGGAGAATCGAAGAATAATAAACGATATTCCTCCATGATCTAAAATCTGTTGCATATGTGTGATCTGATGCTCATGAAAATTCTTGAGCGGAAAACTCGTCTTGTTCTTAGTTTCCTTTGCTTCAAAGTCAATATATCTTCCCTTATACACACCGTTGTAGTCGGTTGTAGAGGCGAGTTTAAAATATGCTTCACGAATGACCGCCGCAGATCGTTTCGGATATTCAACATTCACGATCTGAACAGGAGTCGGTTTTTTGTGAATGATCGCTTTATTCGTTAAAAGATAAAATTGATTGCTTTGATTGATATCGTCTTCTAGCGACATTCCTCTGTTGCTATACGATACTTCCTTTTTAACAGAAGAGGGGGAAGACGGACGTGTTTTGATAACAGAATTCGCTTTCTTACCATTTGGATAATGAAAAGTCCCCATGATTCATCTCCTTTAATGAAAGATGGCTATGCGCATTATTACGAAAATAGATACACATAGCCGCGTTTAGTTTACTTTTCTAATAGTACAGAAAGTTCATCTTCTTTAAAACCCATAATGACCTGTTTGCCCTCTTCTGTGCTGATCACAGTTACAGGAGTAGCAGAAGCACCCAGATCCATGACTTCCTTCATATAGCTTTGGTTTTTTCGTATGTCGCGTTCTTCAAATTCGATATCATTTGCTTTCAGCCACTCTTTTTCTGCGAAGCACGGAGGGCATGTTTCCTGTGTGTAGATGATTACTTTCTTCTCCAATGTTTATGCCTCCTTTTTCCAATTTGCATCTTTCATAAAGATTAGTTTACTCCTTTTTCGTACGCGATACAAATATTTTATAATGCTGAAGCTAACGATAAAAGAATAAGGAAAAACATAGGAGGTACAGCGTGGAACTGCAATATCCGGATATTATTAAAATGATCTGCAAAAAGACGATTTCACAAAATCGTGATAATATTTCACGTACCGTAAGTTATGCCTCTTTTTTTAAAAGAAACCCTGAGATAAGATGGGCCATGCTCGCTAGCCTTGTTTCAAGGAATGCAGGTTATAGCATGTGTGATCTAAAAGGAGAATGGCTTCCAAGGTTCTTGTCTCGAGATACTAGGAAACATTTATTTTATACATATGAACGGGCAAACTGGCTGATCTTCCAGGATGCTTTTCCTCAGCTGCTTCTTTATGAGTACAGCAAGGAGAAAGGAGTTCCCTTATTTGATCTCCTTGATTGCTTTTATGTTTCTTCATTTATGAAAGAAGAATGGCACCGCTTTTGGATCGAGAAAGATCTAAAGCGATTATGCACATCATTAATCATCAATGAACAGCATGTGATTGAAAAACCTCTGATCAGACATCCTTTTTATAGAATGAGGGTATTCAAAAAGATCCCTTTTCTTCTTCAAGACTATATGCATTTTAGTACGGTACTATTTCCAGTCTTGTCCGGAGATGTATACGGAATTTCCGTTCATGGATTTAAATCGGTTAAAAAGAGAATCGAAACAGGGAAGATGCTTTACTCCCTTTTATTTGAATCGCGATGGAGTAAAGAGATTATCCGATTCTCTGATGCAGTGACCCATACGGGATCGAGACATGATTTTGAACGGTTTGTGTATCCAAAAAAAATCAGGGAGACTCCAATGCTTAGAATGGTCTATCCAATTGTTAATCATCATAGGAAGACAATGAAAGACTGGTATCGAAATGGAATGAATCTGGAGGTGTTTTATAAACCATCTAAGAATATAGAAAAACCTTACCTTACAGATTGGTATAAACAAAAACAGAGACAGATTAAAATGGGTATCCTGCTAAAGGAATGGATTCAAAATCTTTAAAAAGCAAATAAAAAGACGGCAAGAATATGCCGTCTTTTCTAATGTTACGTGCTAGGAATATCGGGACCTTCTAGTTTTTTATCACCATAACCTGTGTTTTGCTTCTGTTCTGTTTTTTCAGTTCCTTGCTGCTGTGAGTACTGATCTTGTCTTTGCTGCTGTTTGCTTTCTTCGTTCATTATTGTGCACCTCCTTTTACAAGCGTGAACTTTTATTAGTTTTACGGTAGAAGCGACCGAATATACAAACAATCAACAATTAGCTGTCGAAATAAAGTTAATTAAGTGTTTTTGCACTTTCTTTGCCGAATAAAAACTAGTTTTGTCACGTATGAAGGGGTTAGGAGGATACAGAACGAAATTAGTTCCTACAAGAAAACGGGGAGGGATTCATAATGGAAATGGTGCTGAAGACCAAAACTGTCTCTGAAGAACTTGGGGTGAATCCGACAACAGTTCAGCGTTGGGTTAGACATTTTAATATTCCATGTGAGAAGAACGAGCATGGCCATTATTTGTTCAAACAGGAAGACATCGAGCAGTTGAGGGAGATCAAGGCTCAGCTAGATAATGGATTACTGATGAATGATATTCAAATCCAGTCTTCGCAAACATCCGAAAAATCCGTAGAACTGCCAACCCAGTTTGAAGAGAAGTTTGATCGTCTAAACAAAGCCATTAAAGAACTAGAAAAAAAAGTGGAAGAGAAAGCTGATTCTGTTGTATCTTACCAAATGCTTCAGCATGCTTCCGAACTAGAAGAACTTATAAAGAAGATAGAAAACATGGAAGCACGGCTGCAGGACCTTGAGGTAGCTATACTGAAGAACAATTACCCTGAAGAAAAACTTTATGTAAAAGAAAAACCAAAAAAGAACTGGTTTGTGAGTCTGTTTACTTTATAAAACGAAATGAAAAGTGTAAGTCTCTTCATTCTTTGGTACGATATAAAGAATGGGGGGACTTTTTTTATGAGCACTTTATACGATAAAACCACAGAATTAATCGCTGATATCAATGAAGCGTTTCATATTTACAAAACGGTTACAAAGGTAAGAGAAGCAGAAGCTGATTTTTATAGTGAAGTTAAGCCGTTTGCAGACCGCATTCATTCTAGAGTAAAAGAATGGGAGCCGCTCGCGCGAGAATGGGTCATCACGAATAAACCTAAATACTTATATCCCATTCAGATCAAAACCGCAGCTGAAAACATCGGTTACTTGGGCGTTTATGTTTTTCAAAAAAACATGAAAGATAAACGCATCACGGAAATGGTAAAATCGGTTTTATATGTACTAAATCAAATGAAAGAGCAATTAAATGAACAGGGGAAATAAAATTTCACGTACCGTACATTAAATTTACTTTTTAAATAAAGGAGCGAGCAAGATGTATCATCCATCGGTTTATGATAATCTAAAGGTTGTGCTAGAAGGTGCTGTATATGATTTAGATTTTGCTGGCGCGATAGAAATTGTAGATCGAAAAGATTTAGTGGATCTTGCCGTAATCAGCAGACATTACTCAATCGATTTTTTAGTTTCGGAAATTAGCCGGTCTTTTAAAGGAAACCTTACTTTAACGGCTAATCTAGAAAATTACGCTACTGAAAAATTAAAAGATAATCCTGAAGGAGCGGGCAGCAAGCTTTCCATAAATATAGAAACACCGGTCTATGAAATTGAAACAGATTGTAAACAACTACAATCCATCTTAAAAAAATGGTATGAAGGCGATTTAAAAGGAGATATTCAGCAAAAACTTACCTATATATATGGAGAATCTAGAAACGTATTCAGTAATACGGTCTCCATACACTTGCAAAAGCCTTTTTCTGAAGAAGAACCTGAACGTTTTTCTATCGTTCTTGAACAGGTTATTGCGTCTATGAAAGAAATGAATGAATATTTTAAGGGGTATAAAAAATGACACAATTGATACATAGTTTTCCGGAATTTATCCAAAACGCGTGGAATAAGAGTGGATTCACATCATTGACAGATATTCAGGAGCGAGCAATTCCGAGTTTGTTAGAGAATAAAGATGTTGTTATTGAATCGCCGACTGGAACAGGGAAAACTCTTGCTTATGCTTTACCAGCACTTGCAAAGTTAAAGCCAGAAATTAAAAATGCACAAGTCGTATTTCTTGCACCGACAAGAGAACTTGCTATGCAGATCTATGAAGTTTGCCAGAAGTTCACTGAAAATAGCGGACTAAGTGGAGCTTCTTTGATTGGTGGAGCCAACATGCAGAGACAGCTTGATAAATTAAAGAAAAAACCTCAATACATCGTTGGAACACCCGGACGAGTTAAAGAATTGATACAGAATAAAAAACTGAAGGTCCATGAAGTAAAAACGATTGTTATCGATGAAGCAGATCATATCATTGAGGCTGGCTTTAACAACGATGTTGAACAGGTAATTAATGCAACTTTAAGAGATCGCCAACTTGTGTTTGTTTCAGCGACCATTAATAAAAAAACAGAAGACTGGTCAAGTAAATTAGCAGTCGAACCTATCGTTATTAAAGTGGATAAACAAGAGACAGCTAGTCAGGTCACACATACGTTTATGGTATCGGAATACCGTGATAAGGTGGATAACCTTCGAAAGCTGATCCGTCATACACCTGGAATTAAAGCGATGGTTTTTGTCAACAGTTCTATAAAGATGGATGAATTCGCTTCAAAACTTGAATACAAGAAGATTAAACTTGGTGTTCTTGCTGGTAATTCAACAAAACAGGAAAGACAAAAGGTAATAAATGATTTCAAACGAGGCAAAATCCCTGTACTGTTAACTACTGATGTTGCGACGCGCGGTCTGGATATTCCTGATGTGACACACGTCGTCCACCTTGAGCTTCCTGAAGATATTAAACAATATGTTCACCGTTCAGGAAGAACTGGAAGAATGAGTAAGGAGGGAACCGTTGTTTCCCTCGTAACAAAAGCTGAATTATCATCTGTGAAAAAATGGACATCAAATCTAAATGTTCCACTGCAAAAGCAGCTTTTGGAGAGAGGGAATGTCGTTATAGAAGAGGTACAGAATAATTCTCAACATAAAAATGGGAAACCTGTAATTAAAAAGTCAACGCCAAAGAAAAGGAATTCTTAAACCTCCATTACTAAAAAGGATTTAAGCTTCAAAAGATAGAATCTCTCTTTAAAGGAGAGAGGAACTTTGGAAACGAGAGAATTTTTATATTCTCATTTCGAGTATCACTTATAAGTAAATAGAAAAGCATGCGGCTACCAAGCTGCATGCTTTTTTTGTGGAATTCGATTGAAAGACTTTTATTTTTTGAAAAGTTGTACCCAGGCTCCTTCATAATAAGCAACCCCGATTAAATCATAGTTAGAGCTTAATATGTTTTGTCTATGGCCTGGGCTGTTCATCCAATCGTTCATAACGGCTTGGGCTGATGTCTGGCCTTTTGCAATGTTTTCACCAGCTGCAGTGTAATCGATACCAAAGTTGCGCATCATGTCAAAAGGTGAACCGTAAGTAGGTGAATTGTGGTCGAAATAATTATGAGCAATCATATCTTTAGCTTTCACTAAAGCGACGTTACAAAGTTCAGCATCAAGTGTTAATGGGGCAAGTCCTGCTTTTTGACGCTCTTGATTCACCAATTGTGAAACTTGAGTAGCGTATGCACCAACGGAAGATGGAGCTGAGGCAGGTGCAGCAGATTTTTGTACAGCCGAAGCTGGAAGATCTAGAACTTGTCCAGGATAAACCCAGTTAATTTGCCGTACTTGAGGGTTTGCCTGTTTAATTGCCCATAGACTAACATTTGACGCCGAAGCGATTTTATATAATGTGTCTCCTGTTTTAACGGTATATTGTTTTGAAGAGGTTGGAACATAAAGAGTTTGTCCAGCATAAATCGATGAACTTTTTAATAAGTTCATTCCGATCACACTCTTCATACTTACATTTTTATCTTGAGCAATACTCCAAAGAGTATCATTATGCTTAACCACATAAGGTGTCGCTGCATATGTTGCAGACCCCATCAAAAGAAAAGCAGAAAGACTTAAAGCAGCAATTTTTAAACGCATAAGTATCCTCCGAAATCCCCAGTTCCTCCAACGAATCCCACTAATAAAATATTCACACAATGAAAGCGCTGAAACAACTGGGAATGGAAGAGAATTTTTGTAAATAAATGTATAGCTCTTTTATGATAAATTAAAAGATTTTGAGTGATACTGTTAGCAGTATTTTTATTTTTTTAGTAATTTGTTATGATTAGAATGGATTTTTTAAGAAACTGAAGTAGGTGGAATCATGCAATATCAAGTTTTGCTATATTACAAATATGTATCCATAGATGATCCAGAGTCTTTTAAAGAAGAACACCTTGCATATTGTAAGGAGCTTGGATTGAAAGGTCGGATCTTAGTTGCCCATGAAGGGATAAACGGCACAGTATCCGGAACAGTCGAACAAACCAATAAATATATGGACGATATGAAGAATGATCCTAGGTTTGCAGACACGGTCTTTAAAATAGAACCTTCAGAAACTCACGCATTTAAAAAGATGAAAGTAAGGGTGAGACCTGAACTCGTTCATTTAAGTCTTGAAGATGATGTTAATCCAAATGAAACTACCGGAAAACATCTTTCTCCAAAAGAATGGCTTGCAGCTATGGAGCAGGAAGACGTTGTAATCTTAGATGCTCGCAATACGTATGAATACGATCTTGGCCATTTCAAAAATGCGATTAGACCAGATGTAGAGACATTTAGAGAACTCCCTCAATGGGTAAGAGAAAACTTTAGTCAGTTTAAAGATAAAAAAGTCTTGACGTATTGCACAGGCGGAATTCGCTGTGAAAAGTTCTCTGGTTTTCTTATTAAAGAAGGATTTAAAGATGTTTCTCAATTAGAAGGGGGTATAATTAGCTACGGTTATGACCCAGAAACAAAAGGGAAACGTTGGGATGGAAAATGCTATGTATTTGACGAACGAATCTCCGTACCTGTCAATCGCACAGGAGAAGAAGCGGTTGTCGGCAAATGTTATCATTGTGGAAATCCTGAAGAACGTTATGTAAAATGTGGAAACCCTGAATGTAATAAGCACTTATTAATGTGTGAAGCGTGCGAGGAGGAACATAGACGTTCATGCAGCAAGGAATGTTACGAGCATCCTTGGAATCGATATGTGAAAGAACTAGAGGCAGGAAGTTTTTCAAACTAAGAGGGTAGTATAAACAAACCGGTTGATTTTTGCTGGTCTTTTCATTTGCTCTTTTAATTTGTTATAATAAAGCGTAATGTCTACGAGAGGGTGCAAAGAAATGCTACCAATTGTGTTTCCGGAGAATAAACTAGAATATATACCTGCTTTTATAACACTCGCCATCTTCACCATTTTTGCTTGGCGAACCGTTGTATTTTTTAAAAAGCATTCTGCAAGAGAATTACAAAAAGCTCAATTAATAGAAGAGGATTTATTAAGTAAAGAGAAGCAAAACAAGGACTTATAACAAGTTCTTGTTTTTTTTTTGAAAAAAATTTATTTTTCTATGAATAGGTTTTCAAAATTAACTCATACTACTCTTAACGGAAAAACAACTCTGTCTTTTCCGTACATATTATCTCCCAAAGGAGGGAAATCGCATGGCACGTAACCAAAGCAACCAAATCGTAGTTCCTGGAGCACAAGGAGCTCTTGATGCAATGAAGCAAGAGATCGCTGCTGAGTTCGGAGTACAACTTGGACCAGACACAACTTCTCGTGCAAACGGATCTGTTGGTGGCGAAATCACTAAGCGTCTTGTAGCTCAAGCGCTAGGCGGACTTCGTTAATCCAGCAACCTCCTTGTAAGAAAAGACCCGGGATTCTCTCCCGGGTTTTTAATTTTTATCACCACAAGCCTTTCTCATTTAACTATTTGCATAGATCCGGTCTACTGCATTTAGATTAACGTTCAGCTTCAAATTATGTTCATCACGTAATCTCTTAAAAATTTGAAGTGTTGTTTCAATTTGTTCTTCTGTGTGACTTGCGGTAGGTATGATTCGGAACATGAACAATCCTTTTGGAATTACTGGATACATGACTGCCTGAAGAAACAACCCGTTATCACGTAAGTATTTAACCCAATGAAGTCCCATTTGAAGGTCGCCCCCAGGAACATAAACAGAAATAATTGGGGAAGGAGTATCTGCGACAAAATAACCTAATTTTTTTAAACCGTTAGAGAGGCTTTGTGATACCTGGAAAAGTCGGTGTCGGCGGTCATGACCAGACGAAATGAGTTCTAAAGTTTTACGAAGGCTTTTAACATAAACCATCGGCAAGCTTTTAGCGAAGATTTGTGTTCTTGCATTATAATGGATCCAATCTACGACTTCCTTGCTCGCCGCTGAGACACCGCCAATAGCAGTAAAGGCTTTAGCAAAGGTAGATAGGTATATATCTACTCTATCCTGAACGCCAAAATACTCACCGACACCTTTTCCGCATGGTCCCATTACACCGAACCCATGAGCATCATCAACAAAAAGACGTGCGTCATATTTTTCTTTTAGGTCACAAATGGCATCTAACTTTGCGATGTCGCCAGTCATTCCATATACTCCTTCAGTGAGAATGAGGACACCGCCTTTTCTATTCTTATTTACGGATTTTAATAATTTTTCAAGACTGTTCATATCATTATGGCGGAAAACACGAAGATTTCGTGGGTCGCTTACAGCTAATTTAGCTGCGTCTATGATGGAAGCATGGCATAGTTTATCCATGATTATGATATCATCTTTTCCAACAAGTGAAGCAATCGTGCCGATAATACCTAAGTAACCAAAGTTAAAAAGAATAGAAGACTCTTTTTCCGCGAAAGAAGCGAGTTCTTCTTCAAGTAGAACATGTTCTCGCGTATTGCCGCTTACCATGCGGCAGCCCATCGGACCACTGACTCCCCATTCTTCTGCTGTTTCCACGGCAACTTTTTTTATTTCTTCGTTTTCTGCCAATCCCAAATAGTTATTTGTTGCCCACATAATCTTTTTTTCTCCATTAAACGACATCTCTGTTCCAGGGACAGAATCTAAAATGGGCGATACAAAATATTGATCATGTGAAACTCTAAAGTCACCGAAATAACCTTCATTCGTTTTGCATTTATCAAAGATATCCCTATACTTTGTTTGAAGCTGCGTCACAAGAAAACCTCCCCATTATTATTTTCGTTGTTTTTTATTTCGGTAATTTTTTACAAAAACCTTCAATTTTCGATAAAAATTTTTAAAAAATTCCTTTTTAGAAATGGTAATAGAAATAGCTTTTATACGGTATAATGAAAGCGTTGACAAAAAAAGAGCTATAATGTCCTATGGGGAGTGGATCAAATGACAGAACAGAAAAAAATGGACAGTAAAGAATCGGAAAAAGGGATTTATACGGACTTTATTAATCAGATGACATATGGAGAATATCTTAAGCTTGATCAAATTTTATCAAGTCAAAAAAGACTTTCTGGCCATCATGACGAAATGCTTTTTATTATCATTCACCAAGTGAGTGAACTTTGGATGAAATTAATCTTGCATGAAACTAGATCAGCGATTTCTTCAATTGAAAATGGAAATCTGCATTCAGCTTTTAAAATGCTTGCTCGCGTATCAAAGATTCAATCTCAAATCATCGAATCATGGGATGTTCTGTCTACACTTACTCCAGCAGAATATATGGAGTTCCGAGATAAACTTGGACAGGCATCTGGGTTTCAGTCTTATCAATACCGCATGATTGAATTTGCTTTAGGATATAAAACACCTCACATTTTAGAAATCTATAAAAAAGATGCAGATTTGCATGAACAGCTTACAGCAGCTCTTCATACACCTAGTTTATATGACGTATCTATTCAAGCACTTGCAAAAGCAGGGCTAAACATTGATGATGAAGTGTTAAACCGCGATGTTACTAAACGTTACGAATATAATCGTTCTGTTGAAGCAGCATGGCTAGAAGTCTATAAAAATGTTGAAAAGTATTGGGATCTCTATGAGTTGGCAGAGAAGTTAGTAGATATTGAGGACTGGCTTCAACAGTGGCGATTCCGTCACATGAAAACCGTTGAACGCATTATTGGATTTAAAGTAGGAACAGGTGGATCCTCTGGTGTAAATTACTTGAAAAAAGTTTTAGATCAGCGTTTCTTTCCAGAGCTTTGGGATTTAAGAACCAGCATATAAGGTATTAAGGGATGGCTAAATGGGCCGTCCCTTTTTTCGTACATAAAATGTATGCCCTGCAAAATAATAAAGAAAGGAACCCCTTAAGGAGCTAAAGAATATGCCGGAACTGCCAGAGATGGAAACATATCGTAACCTATTTAGTCACAATATCATCAATAAACCCATAACTGATGTGGAGATCAATAGAGAAAAATCCATAAATAAACCTGTTAAAGATTTCATTTCCCATGTCCAGGGAAAAACGATTTCTAGTGTTAAAAGAAGAGCGAAGCATCTTATTTTTGAGTTAAATTCTGGCCAGAACCTGCTTTTACATTTAATGCTTGGGGGCTCGATGTTCTTAGGGGAGGACAGGAATTCTCCTGATAGGACGAAACAAGTCATTTTATCTTTTGGTGATCTCAAACTTTACTTTATCGGATTAAGATTAGGTTATCTTCACCTTTTAACAAACGAGGAACTAGAAGAGAAAATGACAAAACTTGGACCAGAACCCCTTTCATTGAGTCTAGAAGATTTTGATAAGATGATTAGCAAGAAAACAGGAGGACTAAAGCCTATACTCGTTGATCAAAAATTCATTGCAGGAATCGGGAACTGTTATTCAGATGAGATTGGTTTTGAAGCCAAACTACATCCTCTTAAAAAAGCAAAAGATCTTACAGGAGAACAAAGAAGATCACTTTACCGTGCAATCAAAACTGTATTAAAGGGTGCAATTGACACCGGAGGATATATGGATCATCCGATGTATGAAGGTGATGAGAAAACGGGAGGATATAACGATCAACGCCTCGTCTATGAAAGGGAAGGGAAAAATTGTTTTCGCTGCGGTACTAAAATTGAACGGGTAGAAAGTTCAACACTTAAATCATTTTATTGCCCGAGCTGTCAAAGGTAATTATGATCGACAGTAAGCAATAGGATATTAATGATAAGGAGCCCTCGTTTTACGAGGGCTCTAATTGTTTTTTGTTACATGAATGGGGGAGTTAGAAACTCTCTCCATTATCATAATTTAACTGCCAGTGAATACCGAATTTATCTGTAACTTGTCCATAAAGTTTGCTCCAGAATGTTTCTTGAAGTTCCATCACAACGTTTCCGCCTTCTTTTAAACCTTCATACATGGATCGTATTTGATCAGCATCTTCATTTACAATGGCAAGGGTGATGTTATTTCCCTCTGTGAAAGGCATTCCTGGAAATGTATCCGAAAACATGACATTGCTTCCATCAATTTGTAGACGAGTGTGCATGACTAAATTTTTAGCCTCTTCTGGAAGTTCGTGGTCTGGGTGCGGAGGCGCTTCTCCAAATGTCATAATTTGAGGCTTTTCTGTCTTGAAAACGTCTGCATAAAACGCTACAGCTTCTCGGCAATTCCCATTAAAAGTAAGATAAACATCGACTGACATTTCTTTCACTCCCATTTACATTTTTTTACGGTTGCACCATTCAATCTTATCACTGAGAAATACCAGAAGACTACATTCTTTTGTCCAGTTAACGAAAAAATGTCTTAAAGATAAGAATATCCTATATGAAATCCCTGTTTCTTTGCGAACAGATATTCGTTAGAATAGGTAGTGAGGTGAAAGCCATGTTTCGAAAAAAATCCATTCAACAAGTTATGGACGTTTTGCGTGATCCGGAAATGTCTAAACAAATTGTACACTGGAAAACCATAGAACCCCGTGACGCGGTATATGTACCGCTCCCGGAAAATTTACACCCAACTATTCAATCCGCTCTTCAAAATAGAGGGATCTCTTCTTTGTATATTCACCAGCTGTCTGCCTATGAAACAGCGCTTAGAAAGGAAAGCTTTGTTGCCGTTACACCTACAGCTTCGGGTAAAACACTTTGTTATAACCTGCCTGTTCTACAAGAGATCTCAAATAATCCAGAAGCAAGGGCGCTCTACCTTTTTCCTACAAAAGCACTTGCTCAAGATCAAAAGTCAGAAATTAATGAACTGATAGATGAAATGGGGTTAGACATAAAAAGCTATACATATGACGGAGATACCCCTGCAAATATTCGTCAGGTCGTTAGAAAAGCAGGAAACATCGTGATGACGAATCCTGACATGCTTCACGCTGCTGTCTTGCCTCATCATACAAAATGGGTAGCCTTATTCGAAAACATAAAATATGTAGTGATCGATGAACTGCACACCTATCGAGGTGTATTCGGAAGTCATGTGGCAAATGTTATTCGGCGCTTAAAACGTATCTGTAATTTTTACGGAAGTGATCCTATATTTATTTGTACCTCAGCGACAATTGCTAACCCAAAAGAGCTGGCCGAACAGCTTACAGGTAATCAAATAACATTGATTAACAACAACGGGGCACCATCAGGAAGGAAACATTTTTTATTTTATAATCCTCCGGTTGTTAACAAACCGCTTAATGTAAGAAGGAGTGCCACTCTGGAAGCACGGAATTTGGCTAAGCTGTTCTTAGAAAATCACATTCAAACCATCGTATTTGCGAGAAGTCGGGTTAGAGTTGAAATCTTGCTTACCTATCTGCAAGAACTGGTTAAAAAAGAATTTGGCAACAAGTCAATACAAGGGTATCGGGGTGGCTATCTCCCAAAACAGCGCCGTGCTATTGAAAAAGGACTTCGAAATGGAGAAATCATGGGAGTTGTTTCAACAAATGCGCTTGAACTTGGGGTAGATATTGGTCAGCTCCATGCTTGTATTCTAACGGGGTATCCTGGATCGATCGCCAGTGCATGGCAGCAGGCTGGAAGAGCTGGAAGAAGGCAGGATGAGAGTGTTGTTATAATGGTTGCCTCTTCATCGCCGCTTGACCAGTATGTAATTCAAAATCCTGATTATTTTTTTGAGCGTTCACCTGAATCGGCCCGGATGAATCCTGATAATTTGATCATTTTAGTCGATCATTTGAAATGCGCGGCCTATGAACTGCCATTTAAGGAAAACGAGAAGTTTGGCAATCAAGAGATCGAAGATGTACTCGAATTTTTAGTAGATGAACAAGTACTTCATAAAAGAGGAAAACATTTTTACTGGATGAATGATTCATTTCCTGCACACAACATCAGCCTGCGTTCAGCTTCACAAGAAAATGTTGTTATTATTGATCAAACAGATGTGGCGGATGTGAAAGTTATCGGTGAAATGGATCGTTTTAGTTCCATGACCCTTTTACATGAAGAGGCTGTTTATCTTCATCAAGGTACTCAATATCAAGTCGAAAAGCTCGATTATGAAGAGAAGAAGGCTTATGTTCGAGAAGTAGATGTTGATTATTTTACGGATGCAAACCTTGCTGTTACACTGAACGTTTTAGAGGTGGATAAAGAATCAAAAGATGACAAAAATGCAAAAGCATACGGAGATGTCATGGTTGTTGCAAAAGCAACGATCTTTAAGAAAATCAAATTTGAAACCCATGATAACATCGGTTCAGGTCCGATTCATCTTCCTGAAGAAGAGCTTCATACTTCAGCAACATGGCTTACTTTTCATAATGAGAATCTTTCTGAGGAAAAATTAGAAGCTGGTTTGTTGGGGATTGCACACGTACTTCGTCATGTTGCACCTCTTTTCGTGATGTGTGATGCAAATGATCTACATGTTGTTCCTCAAGTAAAAGCCGTCCATAATCAGCAGCCTACAATATTTATTTATGACCGTTATCCTGGCGGGATTGGCTTAAGTGAAAAGGTTTATGGATCATGGGACCTTGTACTGGATCAAGCTTTATCTATGATCGAAAAATGTCCGTGTGAAAATGGGTGCCCTTCTTGCACCGGAACACTGGAAGAAGGAAGCAATAGTAAAGCGTTAGCTGTAAAATTAATTACTCAGATAAAAGGAGTGCCAGCTCATGTCGATTCAAAATAAATTGAAACGACTAAAAAAGCATATGGTCCATCCGGTTACTTCTGAGGTTTTAATCTCTCAATCGGTAATAGAGAAGGAACAAAAGACCATTGATCATGCACATTATTGGGAGAAGTTTGGAGCAACACCTTACTTTTTTGAGGATGATTATTGCATCATTCGGAAAGTGGAATATCCGCTCGATCAAATGTGGGGACGGTATCGATTTTCAGATGTTAAGGATGCTGTAAGCAGGTGGCAGGACAGTAAAGAAACTCATCCGCTTAACGCTAAAGATTTGGATGCATCACAACTGCTTTTTTTTGATACGGAAACGACAGGTTTGAGTGGCGGAGCAGGGAATACGATCTTTATGCTTGGGATGAGTCAAGTTAAAGAGGATCATGTGCTTGTCCACCAATTTTTTCTTCCTGGTCCCGGTTCTGAGGTAGCACTTTATCATTATTTTTTAAATCATGTCAAAGAACTTCGGAACCTAGTGACCTATAACGGTAAATCCTTTGATTGGCCGCAAGTGAAAACGAGACATACATTGATTCGTGATTATGTGCCTTCATTGCCGGAGTTTGGTCACTTTGATCTTCTTCATGGAGCTAGACGTCTCTGGAAAGAGTCCTTGCCTGCTGTGAAATTATCCGTTGTGGAAAAAGAGATCCTTGGGGTCCATAGAATTCATGATACTCCTGGTTACTTGGCTCCTATGCTATATTTCCAATATTGTAATGAGGGAGATCCATCTTTACTGGAAGGAGTCTTTCAGCATAACGAATGGGATGTCCTTTCTTTGATCACACTTTATACGCATATGTCTAATCTTGTTCAGGGAAAAGGGATTCGGACCGAGAGAGAAATATTTGAAACAGCTCGCTGGTATGAAGCTTTGAACGAACATGAACGCGCAATTGCTTATTATAATGAAGTGCTTTCAACTGGTACAACACTTCAATACCAATCAAAGAAATCACTCGCAATTTTATATAAAAAACAAAAGCAAATCGATTTTTCTGTTCAATATTGGCTGGAATTAATAAAAGAAAATAATCTTGATGAGGAACCGGCTATTGAACTTTCCAAGTACTATGAACATGTTAAAAAAGATTATGAAAAAGCATTGGATTTTGCCATTCAGGCTTTTGCGATCTGGAAAGACAAAAAGAGGCTTACTAAACGGAAAGAAGAACAGGAAAAACAGGCATTTGTAAAAAGAATCGAACGATTGGAACAAAGAATTAACCAATATTCGTAAATATTCGTCAAATTTATGAATTTATTCAAAATATCTCTTCTCAACTGTCTATGTTTTTTGTAAAATAAGAGAGGACATGAAAATGTTTTCGGAAAAGTAAATTTCCCCTCTTTTTATTCCCCGGGTAAGCGCAAAAAACGTCATAATACCTGAAATTTCAACCTGTTTTTCGTCAATAATCTGAATGGTTCGATTGTTTTCGCGAAATAACCGGAATGGGAAGAGGGAAATGATATATTCTAGGCATGGAGAGATGGCACGTGAAGCAGTGGATTGTTGTTCTATTTTTCGTAATCGTCGGCTTAACCGTTATGATTGGTAATCAAATCAGTCACACAACACAAAACTTTTAGTGAAAAAGCCCGGCTATAGAAAGAGCCGGGTGTTTTCGTTATAGGGGGAATAAAATGCTTCAAACGCTGTTAGTCAGTGGTTATAAGGCGCATGAGCTTGGTATATTTAGTGACAATCACGAAGGGGTATACTACATAAAGAAAGCTCTGCAGCAAAGAATTACATCCCTAATAGATGAGGGACTGGAATGGGTAATAATCAGCGGTCAGCCAGGTGTAGAAATGTGGACGGCGGCAGTTGTTTTTGATTTACAGCTTGAATATCCAGAGCTAAAATTAGCAGTTCTAACGCCTTTTTTTGAACAGGAAACGCGATGGAAAGAAAATGTCCAAGAAAAATATCAAGAAATTCTCTTGAATGCAGATTTTGTAGATTCTGTTAGCCGTAAACCGTATGAAAGTCCTCAGCAATTAAGGGTGAAAAATCAATTTCTTGTTCAAAAAAGTGATGCGATGTTACTTCTTTACGACGAAGAAAAGGATGGGTCACCGAAGTATTATTTGGATGCCGCCAAGCAAAAGCAGGAAATGGACAGTTCATACGAAATCTTATATATTACACCTTATGATTTAGATGTGCTTGTCCAAGAAGAACAATGGAATCGTAATGAGTAAAAAGAGAAAGAATTTGACAATTACGTCATGTAATGAAAAAATAACTTTAGAAATCTTTGTGTGAGGTGATTCACATGAGTGAACAGCGTTTTCATTTAACAGCAAAAGAAATTTTAGAAAAAGACTTCAAACAGGGCTTTCGTGGCTACGATCAAGATGAAGTGGATAAGTTCTTAGATTTAATTATTAAAGATTACGAGAACTTCCAAAAAGAGTACGATGCAGTTGTTCAAGAAAATAACCGCTTGCGTCGTGAAGCTCAGAATTCTTCTGATCAGCCTACTCGAAGAATGCCTGCAGTCACTTCAAGTACGACGAACTCAGATATCCTTCAGCGTTTGTCTAACTTGGAAAAACATGTTTTTGGTAGCAAATTATACGATTGATTCCAGTTTTTATCCATTTGTTTTTATCTATTCGGCATGCTATAATGAATCTTGCTTTTAAAAAACTAAATCAATAACGTTCGGGTAATCGCTGGATCAGATTTCTGGTTTAGAGGAAAGTCCATGCTCGCACGGATCTGAGATGACCGTAATGATCGTGCCTGGCCAAAAAATAAGCCAGGGTAACTTGGTTCGCTCTATGAGCTTACTGGGTTAACGGCAGGGAACGCACCTAAGTCCTTTTGGATATGGTGTTAATACCTTGAAAGTGCCACAGTGACGTAGTCCCAAAGGAAACTGAGGGAGTGGAACGCGGTAAACCCCACGAGCGAGAAACCCAAATTATGGTAGGGGAGTTTCCTATTTCGGAAATGAACGAATAGGAGAACAAAAAGCTAAGGCTTTTTGTAGATAGATGATTACCACCGGTGTACGAGGCCACTAGCCGCTTGCAGTACTAAGGAACAGAACATGGCTTACAGAACGTTATTGGTACCTAATTAAAGCTGAATGAGGGCCCCGCTTACGGGGCTTTTTCTATTTACATAAAAAGAACTTGGGCATACTTAAATTAGAGGATGAATAAGGGAGTTTACAAATATGACAAAACTAAGGCTGATTGCAACGGCTGCAATGGGACTTGAAGCACTAGTAGCTAATGAAGTACGAGCACTGGGTTTTGAAAATGTGCAAGTTGAAAACGGTAAAGTGTATTTTGATGGCGACGAAAAAACACTTGTTAAAGCTAATCTTTGGTTAAGAACGGCTGATCGTGTAAAACTGGTGGTAGGAGAATTCAAGGCTGAAACATTTGATGAGCTTTTTGAAAAAACAAAAGCTCTTCCATGGTCAGATTTCATTCCCGAAGATGGGGAGTTTCCTGTAATCGGACGATCAGTAAAATCGAAGCTCTTTTCAGTTTCTGACTGCCAAGCGATTGTAAAAAAGGCAGTAGTTGATAACATGAAAACTGCGTACAATCGTAAAACCTGGTTCCCGGAAGATGGAGCGTTGTATCGTATTGAAGTAGCCATCCATAAAGACATAGCTACACTTACCATTGATACGAGCGGAACAGGTCTTCATAAGCGCGGGTATCGAGAATTGCATTCTGGAGCCCCAATTAAAGAAACGATGGCTGCAGCTCTGATCATGCTGACAAACTGGACACCTGATAAACCATTTGCAGATCCTTTCTGTGGTTCAGGTACACTTCCCATTGAAGCAGCAATGATCGGGCAAAATATTGCTCCCGGACTTAATCGAGAATTTGCTTCTGAAAAATGGAATTGGATCGATAAAAAGGTTTGGTATGAAGCAGTTGGAGAAGCTCAGGATGTTGCAAAGTATGATCTGCCGCTCGATATCCAAGGTTCAGACATTGACCATAAGATGATTGAACTATCGAAGAACAATGCGAATGAGGCAGGATTTGAAGAGTTTATCACGTTTAAGCAGATGCAGGTACGCGACTTTACTACGAAACAAGAGTACGGTTGTCTTGTAACGAACCCTCCTTACGGTGAGCGTTTAGGGGAGAGAGAAGAAGTGGCACAAATGTATCGCGATCTTGGTAATGCCATGAGACCTTATGACACGTGGAGCGTGTATGTTATCACTTCTAATGAAAAGTTTGAAGAATATTACGGCAGAAGTGCCACTAAAAAACGTAAACTATATAACGGAGATCTGAAAACTGATTATTATCAGTTCTTCGGGAAACGACCACCAAGGAATTATTCCTAAGAAAACTTTTATGAATGATCCGGGTTTGAAGACAAATTAAGCTATATATTGAAAGAGCTGCCTCAGAGAGGCAGCTCTTTCAATATATAGCAGGTGTTGTTGAGAATGTTCTTTTCTTTTTCATGGATTTCATCAATCTACTTAAGTAAAGAAAAGAGGATTAAAGTACTATTTTTCAAAGATCATCGACTAATTTACTATTTTGTAAATATTCTGAATAAATCTAATTTTGTGTATTGTATTCTTTGTTCACTAATTCTATAATGAAAGCGGAAATATTCATTAAACCGGTTTAACGGCCTAAGAGAAGCTTGTCTTAACTTTAAAATAATTCCGTTTCAGGGAATTATTATATTTTTTAACTATTATTAAACCGGTTTAATAATAAAAATTTTTAGGTGATAACAATGGTTACAATAGCGGATGTCGCAAAACAAGCAGGGGTTTCAAAAGGTACTGTATCTAGTGTGTTTAGTAAAAAAAGACCTATAAGTGCAGAGGTTACAGAACGAGTGTTAAATGTAGCAAAGGAACTTAATTATGTACCTAATCATGCAGCTAGAAGTTTGGCAACAAAGAAAAATATGATCATTGGGCTGAAAATGCCTACATTGGATACTGAACTAAGCAGTTTTGATTTAAAGGTCATTAATGGCGTTGTTAAAAAGTGTACGGAAATTGGATATCGCGTTCTTCTAGATCGAGTTTATGATGGTGAAGATACTGCTCTTTTTTCACGGGATCCAGTGGATGGGGTTATCTTATTGAATCCTAAAGAACAAGATCCTAGGATTGTTCAGTACAAACAGTTAAATCTCCCATATGTTCTCATTGGCAGACCTAATAATGAAGATGTAGAAACAAAATACGTAGATAACAATAATATTGAGATTGTGAAAGAGGTAGGAGAGTTTTTAATTGAAAGTGGCCATAAAGATATCCTCTTTCTTAATGCTTCTTACGGAATGACAGTAGCTGAAGATCGAAAAGAGGGGTTCAGAAGAGCATTTGAGAATTTTGGCCTGCATTTTCTAGAAGAAAATGTGATTTATAACGACCAGGAAAAATATAAAAATGGTTCTGATTATGGTTTTTATACTTTGATAGAAACGGTAAAAGAAAAAAAATATACTGCCATCATTGCAGACACGGACCGTGTAGCTTTAGGTGTACTTCGTGCTGCAAGAGAACTCGGCATGGATATTCCAAACGATCTTTCATTAGTGGCATTAAGTAACAATGAGACGCTAGCCCTAGAGACTACTCCCCAATTAACGAGTATAGAATTGTTCCCTGAGAAACTAGGTGAGGAAGCCGCTGAAATTTTGATTAATGTCTTAAATGATCAATTAGCACCAAGACATAAGATGATACCTGCAAAACTAGTCGTTCGAGATTCTTGTAGAAAAACGCACTTGATTCGCTAATAGATCAATTTAAGGGGGGTGAGACACCCAAGAAAGTGACTAAGTTACATAACAGCTTAGATCAGACAAAATTGAAAAGTTTGCGTATCGATACTTTTTAAGGAGGATTAATATGAGAAGATTTTTGTTCACCATTTTAGCCGTACTCCTCGTTTTGTCCGGGTGTCAGTCAGCAGGTAATTCTGGAGAGAAATCAAATGAAAAAATGGATGTGAAGCCGCCGGATCGAGACTTGGTTGAAGATGGTCTTCCTGCTTTTAACGAAAAAATTGCCTCATTACCAAAAACAGATTTAGAAATTTGGCTAGCAGCTGATTACGCGAATGAAAAGCCTATTCAAGATGCGGTAAAAGAATTTCAGTCTGTTTACCCGAATATTTCGGTAAAAACAGTAGGAATTGAATGGGGAGATATGACCAACAAAGTTAAGCTTGCCGTTTCGAGTGGTGCCGTACCGGATATGGCTCATAATCACTCCTTTGCCTTCGGTGCACAAGGGTTAGCGGAGCCTGTGGATGATTTATGGAAAGAATGGGGAGAAGAAGACCTTTTCTTACCAGGAGGAATTGAAGATGTCACTTGGAAAGGTGTTAAGTATGGAGTGCCAATTGACATTAATACCCTTATCTATTTATATAACAAAAAAGCCTTTAAAAAGAACGGAATTAAAGAAGCACCAAAGACTTTTGATGAATTAATCGAAGTATCGAAAAAATTAACAAACAAAGAAAAAGGTCAATACGGCTTTGTTACTAATGCAAGCGGGTGGTCCTTTTTTGGACAAGTTGTTGCTCAAGGAACCAATATCTTAAAGTTTGATGGAGATAAAGTTACGGCCAATCTAAATGACCCTGTTGTAGTTGATACCATGAAGAAATACACGGATTTAGCCTTGGTTCACAAAGCATCACCTGTACCGCCACCACAGGAGCGTCAAACGGATCATCCTGTTGCGATGTTTGGTACAGGAAGAGCAGCATCTTTTATCTCAGGCCCTTGGGATATTGCACGTATTAAAAATGAATTCCCGGACGCTTATAAAGATTTAGGAACTGCTGTTATCCCAGCAAAAGAAAAAGGTTCAGTACTTGGGGGCGGAAGTTTATTCGTTCCAAAAGGATCAAAAAACAAGGCAGCTTCTTTCGAATTGATGAAATGGTTTATTTCCGATAAGTACTCGATTCGGTTAGCAAAGGAAATGGGACGTCATCCAGTAAAAGAACATCAATACAAAGATGAATTTTTCAATGATCCACTGTTAAAGCCATATGTCGAAACATTAAAATATGCACAACCATATAAGCTTGAAGCGTATCCAGAAGCGAACGATGCTTGGGGTAAGGCGCTTCGCTCCGTATTTGATGGCGCTGATGTTGAAAAGACACTTGATAATGCACAAGAAGTCGCTGAAAAATCGATTAATTACGCAAAATAATACATGGTAAGGGTATGTAGCAGTTGAACATACCCTTTCTCTTTAGGGGAGTGAGAATAGTGAAAGTGGAAACAGTCCCTTCTATGAATGTAAAAAGGAAGAAGAAAAGGGAGTTACATAGGTTTAAAGATATAGCCGGATCTTATTTATTTATTTTTCCTGCACTTAGTCTTCTATTTGTTTTTTCGATTGTTCCTATCATTTACTTAATCTGGTTAAGTTTCACAGACTATAGTCTGCCTAATCCAGCTGTATTCGTCGGTCTTGAAAACTTTTCTAGAATGCTAGAGGATAAGCTGTTTATGAAAAGTATATGGAACACATTGGTTTATACATTTGGCTCAATGGTACTAGGCTTAGCGGCGGCTTTAGGAATTGCTGTCCTTCTGAATAGAAAGCTAAAGGGTTTACGTTTTTTTAAAGTGTTTTATTTTTTACCTACTATAACATCAGAAGTAATCACAGCAATGATCTTCTTATGGGTCTTTGATAATAACTTAGGAATTCTTAATTATCTTTTAAAGGTCTTTGGCATGGAAAGCCCGCCAGCTTGGTTACTGCAGCCTACTACAGCTATGCTGATCTTGATTTTTATCGGTGCATGGAGAGGTGCTGCTTATAATACCCCTATTTTTTTGGCTGCCCTTCAATCTGTTCCACAATCTTATTACGAAGCAGCAAGATTAGATGGTGCGAATGCTTGGAAACAGTTTCTTCATATATCCTTACCTTCGATCATGCATATCTTGGTATACAGTATGGTTATGTCTGTGATTGGCTCCTTCCAAGTCGTGGCAGTGGTTGATATTTTAACGAATGGTGGACCAATGGATAGCACGATGGTTGTGATCAAACACGTATGGCAGCAATCCTTCGAATTTAACTATGTTGGATATGGAGCAGCTTTATCATTGGTTTTATTCCCATTCTTATTATTCATCACATGGCTGCAATTGAAGCTATCTTCTGGAAAGGAATAACAATATGAAAAAAACTAAAATCATGAAAAATACGTTTATATATGGTTTGTTGTCTATTGTATTGCTAATTTTTCTAGGCCCATATATATGGATGTTCATGACAGCTGTGAAAACTCAGGGTGATGTAATGGTATGGCCTCCTAAAATAATACCTTCAGAATTCCATTGGGAGAACTTCCTGAAGATATGGCAGGAAACAAATCTTCCACGAGCATTTTTTAATAGTTTCATTGTTTCCGTAGTAGCAACGGCAATTAATGTATTTTTAGCTTCATTAGCTGCATTTGCTTTTGCTAGACTAAAGTTTCCAGGTAGAAATAAGTTGTTTTTAATGGTTTTGGCTACGATGATGATCCCTTCCGGCTTAATGGTGGTACCTCTATTCTTTATGATGAAGAACATGCCGTTTTCTGGTCCGAACGGATGGTTGGATTCCTATTCTGCATTAATCCTTCCATTTGCTGTTACCGGTTTTGCCATCTTTTTACTACGGCAAAACTTTCTATCCGTTCCTAAGGAATTAGATGAACAAGCTACCATTGATGGGTGCAATAAGTTTCAAATTTATTGGAAAATCATTTTGCCTTTAAACAAACCTGGTTTAGCATTAGTCGCGATTTTTAGTTTTCTAAGCCATTGGAACGAATATTTATGGCCGTTAACTGTTGCTCGCTCTCAAGAAATGTATACGATCCAAATTGCTTTAAAAGCCTTTCAAACTCAATACAATATCGATTGGCCATTAATTATGGCGGGTGCGACAACGGCTGCTCTTCCAATGATCATCCTATATTTTGTACTTCAACCTCTCTTTGAACAAGGATTGGGAGGGATGGGGTCAACAGGTAAAGAATAAAAAGGTCCAGGAGGTGAGAGAATGGCGATCATCCAAGCTTTCTCTAAATCAAAAAGTATTTCAAGATTTATCTCGCATGAAGAAGAGAATCTCTATATCGAAGTTCCCTTTCAGGTTCCAGTCGGAACGGAACAAATCAAAGTGAAAATGGAAGTTATTCAAGAAGGTGTGGCTTCGAGCATCATCGACCTTGGGGTTAAGGATCCGAGTCGTGTCAGAGGGTGGAGCGGTGGAGCTCGTACGGAGTTTTTTATCCATTTAGCCAAGGCCACTCCTGGTTATTTACACGGGCCGATCGAAGCAGGAGAATGGTCGGTTATATTAGGTGCTTACAAGGTTGCTAACAAGGGTTGTACCGTGAAGTTAACGATTGAGTTTACCGAGGAGAAGCTTCGCTGGTTAAAGGGAGATCTTCATACACATAGTGTCCATAGTGATGGGAAGTTCACATTAAGGGAAAAAGCAGAGATCGCAACACAAGGTGGACTTGATTTTCTTGCGTTAACTGACCACAATGCGTCAAGTCAGAACGAGGCTTACCCTCGTGATGTTGACACTTTGTATATCCCAGGGATGGAGCTCACCACCAACTGGGGGCATCTCAACTTTTTTGGAGTAAATGATCCTGTCCGTGATTTTAGAGTCAGTGATATGGAAGATTTACATGCCCGCTTAAGCGAAGCCCGGGAAAAGGGAGCCTATATTTCGTTAAATCATCCGTACTGTCGAAATACTCGATGGAGATTGGGGTGGGATTTTGATTATGACTGGGTGGAAGTTTGGAATGGACCTTGGCGGAAAGATAACCAAGATGCGCTTGACTGGTGGCAAGACCAGCTTGTTTCTGGAAGAAGGCTTGTAGCGGTCGGTGGCAGTGATGCCCATCGTCCCGATCCCCATGTTATCCATGGCATGCCTACCACATGGGTTTATAGTAAAAATTTAACAAGCTCTGAGATTTTAAGCTCAGTAGATAAAGGGCATGTCGTTTTAAGTTATTCCCCACAAGGACCATTCATCAGTTTAACCTGTGGAAGCAGAATCGTTGGTGATGTTTGTATCAATAAGAATTTACCGGTTCAGGTGAACGTGAAAGATGTTCAGTATAATGATGCGGTTAGAATCATTTCAAATAACGGCGTTGAGTAGGAAATGATGGTGGAGGAAGGTGAGGATGCATTCGATGTAACCTTAACCGTTGGAACCCGTTCCTTTTACCGGGTAGAAGTATGGCGCTATTTCCCTCAAGTAAAAACAAGGCTACTAGCGGCATTAAGTAATCCTATTTATTTTTCTGGTTTTGAATAATGAGCTTGATAAAGCATGAAAATCAACAAAGAATAGTGACAACTAAACATGTAGAGACGTACATAAGGTGGGGAGCAGCAACATGAAGGATATTGAAGTAGTGCATGTGATCTTCAAAACACATTTAGATATTGGCTTTACCGATTTAGCCGAAAATGTGACAGAACAATATATTAAGTCTTACATACCAAAGGCGATCGAGTTGGCAGAGCGTTTAGATCAAGAAGATACATCTGTTGGTTTTGTATGGACAACTGGTTCATGGTTGATTCAAGAGTATTTAAAGAGAGCAAATGATGAACAAAAGCGAGTGATGGAAGGGGCTATAAAAAAGGGGTTTATCACTTGGCACGGACTCCCTTTTACAACACATACGGAATTAATGGATGCGGATTTGCTTCAATATGGATTGTCCATCTCGAAAAGCTTAGACAGGACGTATGGAAAACGAACGATTTCAGCAAAAATGACTGATGTTCCTGGTCATACAAAAGCAATCGTACCTCACTTAGCCAATAGTGGCATTCAATATTTACATATTGGAGTTAATCCGGCTTCAAAAGTGCCTTCTGTTCCTTCTATTTTTGTATGGAAAGGTAAGGATGAAACAGAAGTTATCGTTAACTATGCGGATAACTATGGAGATGTTCTCAAACTGGATGGTTTGAATGAGGTGATGGTATTTGCTCATACAGGGGATAATTGTGGACCTCCATCTGTTGAGGATATTAAAAGGGAATTCCATGTCTTACAAGAAAAATTTCCGAATGCCGTTATCAAAGCGTCAACCATGGATGCTTTTGCGGCAAAAATCCAAGCGATAAAACATACTCTGCCGGTCGTTCATGAGGAGATTGGGGATTCGTGGATCCACGGGGTAGCAACGGATCCCAAAAAGGTAGCTCAATACCGTGAACTACTTCGACTCAGAAACCAGTGGATCACCGAAGGGGAGTTAGAGGTAAACAGTAAGGAGTATAGACAGTTTTCTGACTGGCTGCTGTTAATCCCAGAACATACATGGGGATTAGATGAAAAGAAATATCTAAATGATTATAAAAATTATGCCAAGCTGGATTTTCAACATGCAAGACAGAAAAGTGCCATCGAACCTGATTCGGTGCCAGCTAAATACAGCTATATTGGATCCTTTGCGATGGACGAGTATGATCGATTATCGAAAGAAGTTTTTTTAGAATCTGCCATCACTAGAGGCTATCAATTATTTGAAGCATCCTGGAAAGAACAGCGTGGATATCTTCAAGGAGCTATTGATGCATTGTCTGATAAAAGACAGAAGAAAGTGTGGGAAGCATTTCAGTTATTAGAACCGATAAAACATGAAATTTTGTCTGAGCAAATACAAACTAACCGTTCTTACTCACTCGGAAAGTTTACTATAGTGTTTGCAGACGATGGATCGATAAAGTGCTTACTGGATAGTAAAGGAAAATCCTGGGTAAACGAACAAAAACGAATGGGTGTTTTTGAGTATGAATCATTTGGAGTAGAAAACTATCATCGCTGGTTTGAGGAGTATGTGGAGAATGTTGGCCAAACCTATCAGTGGTCGGAGGCTGATCAAGGGAAACCAGGGATGGAGTTGGTGACACCAAGACCGAGACATGAAAGGTATCATCCGAGTATCCTTTCCTTGAGCAAAACGGAAACCGCGACTGATGATCACGTGCGGGTGCATCTCGAGCTTCCGAGTAAAGCAGTAGAATCTTTCGGTGCTCCAAAGATGGTCATCATCGAATACAAATTTCCTAAAATGGATGAACAGATCGAGATTGCTCTTCAGTGGTTTGATAAGGAAGCAAACCGTTTACCAGAGGCGATGTGGTTTTCCTTTGGTCTAGAGGTGGATAATCCGAACATTTGGAAGATGGATAAGTTGGGGGAGCCGATATCTCCACTTGAAGTCGTAAAAGACGGGAATCGTAACCTTCATGCCTTGTGTTCGGGCCTTTCTTATCAAGGTGCTGATGGGGAAGCTATTATTGAGCCAAAAGATTCTCCTTTAGTCTCTCCAGGAAAAAAAAGATTGCTGCAATTTGACAATACTTTTGCTTCTCTGCATGGTGGATTTCATTTTAACTTATACAACAACGTTTGGGGCACAAACTTCCCGATGTGGTATGAAGAGGATGGGAAGAGCAGATTTATCATAAAATTGAAAGCGAATAGCTAGAAAACACTAGCAATATTTAAAAAGAGCTGCCTTTCTGAGGCAGCCTTTTTCATTTATGCAGCGGTCACTTTTGTGGATGTTCTTTTCTTTTTCCAAGGCTTTAGGACTGATATGATAAAAATAAACAGTGTTACACCAACCTGAAACCATACGGCATACTGTCTCCACTCATCGTTTTGGATAAAAGCGGGGTTACTTAATGCGAGTGCTTTTTCTTTTTCTAAAAGAGCCATATTTGTCATCATGAGGTGATCAACTACGAATATGCCGACCACGGTTTGTATGATAAACAAAATCCATTTTACAGTAACCCACCGATGTTTGAAGAACCCCCATTTTGTGAAAATCCCATAAATAAACCCAACGATTAATGTACCGACTGCACCGGTGCGAATAACATAATCACTGATGACTACAATTCTTTTATAGGTTTCTAGAGTCACTTCATAAGAATCAAGTTTTATCCCAGTATGGATAGCAACTGAACTCATAATCCCGCCAAAAAATAAGGCTACTAAAACGATATGTGTGATCTTTAACCATTTTAGTCCGTTGTTTCCGATCGTTTTCATGTTACATTGTTCTCCCTTCGTGTATTTCATTAAAAAGTTTAATCCTTTATCAAATGGCAATGAAACCACTTGGGAAGTATTTATGTATAAGTCTCAGGTTGTATTTTTTTGTTTAAAGGATTAAGAATGCTGTACATACTAATGAAAAACAAGTAGAAAGAAGGGATTAGTATGTACGATCATTTCAGTCATTTGTCGAGGATTAGAAAAGCTTATCAAAACCTTTATCCTCACCTCGGGGATCATCATAAAGAAGAGATCCACCAGTTGCTTCATCAATCGATCGGTCATGTGAACAATGTCGATCCAACTTTTGCTCCATATGCAGAAATGTTTAAAGAAGATTTTTAATAAAAATAAAACTGACCAGCAGGACTTTTTTATTCTGTCCCGAATTCTCTATAGCGGTAGGTTTTTATCACGCGAAGGGATGGTTATTTATAATGACGCAAACGAAAGTAATTATCGAAAAAGAGTTTTTAGATTATGTAAAGAAAATGGTTCATGTAAATGAAGCGATCGGCCTTATGTATTGGGATCTACGTACGGGAGCACCAAAAAAAGGTGTAGAACAACGCTCGGAAGTGATTGGAACGTTATCATCAGATGTATTTGAAATGTCCGTATCTGATGAAATGAAAAACTTTATCGAAGAGTTATCTAAGCCAGAAGTGTATGACACGCTGTCAGATGTGACAAAGAAAACACTTGAAGAAGTAAAGAAGGATTTTGAGCGTAACGCGAAGATTCCTCCAGCTGAATTCAAAGAATATGTCATTTTGCAGTCTAAAGCAGAGAATGTATGGGAAGAAGCGAAAAACAACTCTGATTTCTCATTGTTTCAGCCTTACTTAGAAAAGCTTGTAGCATTTAATAAAAGGTTTATAGAATACTGGGGTTATGAAGGGAATAAATACAACACGCTTTTAGATATGTACGAACCAGGGGTAACAGTAGAAATCTTGGATGAGACTTTCTCAAAACTTCGTGACCGTATTGTTCCGCTACTGCAAAAAGTTACAGAAGCTGACCAGCCTGAAACGAAATTTTTGTTCGACCATTTCCCGAAAGAAAAGCAAAAAGAATTTAGTTTGCACGTGTTAAAAGACATGGGCTATGACTTTGACTCCGGCCGCTTAGATGAAACAGTCCATCCGTTTGCAATCGGTCTTAATCCAGGGGACGTCCGTGTAACAACAAAGTATATGGAAAATGATTTTCGTACAGCCGTTTTCGGTACGATCCATGAAGGCGGACATGCCCTTTATGAGCAAAATATTTCTGAAGAACTCGTGGGTACGCCTCTATGTTCAGGTACATCCATGGGTATCCATGAATCTCAATCCTTGTTCTGGGAGAACTTCGTCGGGCGCCACTTTGGATTCTGGAAAAATCATTATTCTACATTGAAGAATGTCGCGGGATCTCAATTCAACGGAGTCGAGCTCGAAGACTTTTATCGCTCGATCAACATCGTTGAACCTTCATTGATTCGTATCGAAGCGGATGAAATGACATATCCGTTGCACGTTATTGTTCGTTATGAGATTGAAAAAGGTTTATTTAACGATGAGATTGAAGTTAAGGATCTCCCACGTGTCTGGAACGAGAAAATGCAGGAATACCTTGGTGTAACTCCGAAAAATGACGCGGAAGGAGTTCTTCAAGACGTCCACTGGTCAGGGGGCAGTTTTGGTTACTTCCCTTCGTATGCACTAGGTTATATTTACGCAGCACAGCTTAAAAACGCAATGATAAAAGATATTCCGGACTTTGATTCTCTTGTTGAATCAGGGAACCTTCTTCCGATTAAAGATTGGCTGACAAACAATGTGCATCAATACGGCAAGATGAAAAAGCCGATCGAAATTCTAAAAGATGTAACAGGTGAAGGTTTGAATCCCGATCATCTCATCACATATTTTGAGAAAAAGTACAGTGAAATTTACCGTCTAAACGGCTAAAACCTTGTATGCCGGCTCTCGTGTATCATCCGAGTATGCCGGCTTTTTGATGCTCTTGTAATAAATTGGTTCTATGAAACAAACAGGGTTCTTTACAAATGTTTCAATTTCAATGGTTTTGTCTACAATTTATATAAAATGACTTGGGGAGGAAATTAAACATGGGAATTGCAACGAAAGAGGATATTAAGAATCTGCTAAAATTAAAAAAGCGCATAGCGGTCGTCGGTCTGTCCGATCAGCCGTTTCGTACCTCCTATATGGTCTCAGAGTATATGCAGAAAGCAGGCTATGAGATCATTCCTATAAATCCAAATGTCAATGAGGTCCTGGGACAAAAAGCTTATGCAAAACTTGAAGATATTGAGGGACAGGTAGATATCGTTAATGTGTTCAGAAGAAGTGAGTACCTGCCAGAAGTCGCACGTTCCGCAGCTAATATAAAGGCTGGTTTCTTCTGGGCGCAGCTCGGTTTATATAATGCTGAAGCAGAAGAGATTTTGCAAAGTGCGACGATTCCTTATATTATGGATAAGTGCATTAAAGTGGAACATGCTATGATCCGGTAGGAATGAACCACCCGCCACACACGGGTGGTTTTCCCATGTTTGTCTTTTTACGTTTTAGTAAACACAATAAATACGCTTTTTAGCTAAAGGTTTTTGTTCTCTGACCGAGAAATAAGAGGAGAATATGAGGAAAGAGCTAGAATAGAAACAAACGTTCTGCTATTATATGCTATTATAGAAGTACTGTATGACGTGAAAGGAGCAACACATTTTGGCAAGTAAATCATTATTTGACTACAACGATGATGCCATACAGGTGCTCGAAGGGTTAGAAGCCGTTCGAAAACGCCCTGGGATGTATATCGGCAGCACAGATGCCAGAGGTTTGCATCACCTCGTATATGAAATTGTAGATAACGCCGTGGACGAAGCTTTAGGCGGATTCGGTGATTACATACATGTAAAGATTCATAAAGATAACAGCATTTCTGTGTCAGATGATGGCCGTGGAATGCCTACAGGAATGCATAAGCTTGGAAAACCGACTCCGGAAATCATCTTTACTGTTCTGCATGCTGGCGGTAAATTTGGACAAGGCGGATACAAAACATCTGGAGGACTTCATGGTGTAGGTGCTTCTGTAGTTAATGCCCTGTCAGAATGGCTTGAAGTTACGATCTATCGTGATGGAAAAACATTTAGACAGCGATTTGAAGATGGAGGAAAGCCTGTTACAACGCTTGAAGTTATCGGGAATACCCGCAAAACAGGGACGACTGTTCATTTCAAACCTGACCGTAAAATGTTTTCGACGATTAATTATAATTATGAAACATTAAGCGAACGCCTCCGAGAAGCTGCTTTTCTTCTAAAAGGCATTAAAATCGTTTTAGAAGATGCCCGAAATGGTGAAAAAGAAGAATTTCAGTTCGATACTGGGCTAGAAGCATTCGTGCAATATTTGAATGAAGATAAAGATACACTTCATAATGTCGTCAGTTTTGAAGGAACGCAAAATGAGATTGAAGTAGATTTTGCTTTTCAATACAACGATGGCTATGCAGAAAACGTACTCTCGTTCGTCAACAACGTTCGCACGAAAGACGGTGGAACTCACGAGTCAGGCGCTAAAACAGCGATTACTCGAAGCATCAATGAGTATGCACGCAAAACAAACTTATTAAAAGAGAAAGATAAAAACCTAGATGGCTCAGATATCCGAGAGGGATTAACGGCAGTAGTATCCGTTCGAATCCCGGAAGAATTTTTGCAGTTTGAAGGCCAAACAAAGAGTAAATTAGGAACAAGTGAAGCACGATCAGCTGTAGATGCCGTGGTTGCTGGAAAGCTTGCTTACTTTCTTGAGGAGAATCCTGCAATAAGTGAAATGCTCATTCGTAAAAGTATTAAAGCCGCTCAAGCTCGTGAAGCAGCCCGAAAAGCTCGTGAGGATGCACGTAACGGGAAGAAGAACAAACGAAAGGATTCAATGCTGAGTGGAAAGTTAACTCCTGCAACTTCAAAGAATCCTGAACGCAACGAACTGTACTTGGTGGAGGGTGACTCTGCAGGCGGTTCTGCAAAACAAGGCCGTGATCGTAAATTCCAAGCCATTTTGCCGCTTCGTGGTAAAGTAATCAACACGGAAAAAGCAAAGCTTGCAGACATTTTTAAGAATGAAGAAATCAATACGATCATCCATGCGATCGGCGCGGGAGTCGGATCTGATTTTTCATTAAAAGATGTAAACTACGACAAAATTATTATCATGACCGATGCTGATACAGATGGAGCACATATTCAAGTGCTGCTCTTAACGTTCTTTTACCGATACATGAAGCCGCTTATTGAAGAAGGGAAAGTTTTCATTGCTTTGCCGCCTCTTTATAAAGTGAGCAAGGGAACAGGTAAAAAGGAAATCATAGAATATGCATGGGATGAAGATGAATTAAAAGAAGCACAGAAAAAAGTAGGTAAAGGCTACATCATCCAGCGTTATAAGGGTCTTGGTGAGATGAACGCTGATCAGCTATGGGAAACAACGATGGATCCTGATACACGTACACTGATTCGTGTTCGTATCGATGATGCAGCGAGAGCTGAAAAACGCGTCTCCGTTCTTATGGGAGATAAAGTTGAACCACGTCGTAAGTGGATTGAAGAACATGTGGCGTTTGGTTTGAACGAAGAAACGAACATACTTGATAACGAGAACTTGTCTGCATTCTGAGGAGGTTTAAAGATTGTCACTGCTTGAGAAATATAGAGAGCTGCCGTTAGAAGACGTAATCGGCGACCGCTTCGGAAGGTATAGTAAATACATCATTCAGGAGCGTGCACTGCCTGATGCTAGAGATGGATTGAAACCTGTACAGCGCCGTATTTTATATGCGATGTATGCGGAAGGAAACACAAATGAAAAACCCTATAGAAAATCGGCTAAAACAGTCGGTAATGTAATCGGTAATTATCACCCGCATGGTGATTCTTCCGTTTATGAAGCGATGGTACGTATGAGTCAGGACTGGAAAGTTAGAAACGTCCTCATTCAGATGCACGGAAATAACGGTAGTATCGATGGAGACCCGGCAGCCGCAATGCGTTATACAGAGGCAAGACTTTCCGCGATCGCTTCTGAATTATTAAGAGATATCGACAAAGAAACGGTTGAATTTGCACCTAACTTCGATGATACGACAGAAGAACCGATCGTACTGCCTTCTATGTATCCAAATTTACTTGTAAACGGCTCAACGGGGATCTCAGCTGGTTATGCGACTGAAATCCCGCCACACCATCTTGGAGAAGTGATCGACGCTGTTACCATGCAGATCGATAATCCCGATGTTTCACTCGATGAACTCATGACCGTTATAAAAGGTCCTGATTTCCCGACTGGCGGAATTGTTCAAGGTGTTGATGGCATCAAGAAAGCTTTCGAGACAGGAAAAGGCCGTTTCATTATTCGTGCCAAAACCGAGATTGAGAGTTTAAAGGTCGGACGTCAGCAGATAGTTATCACTGAAGTTCCTTTTGAAGTGAACAAAGCGAACCTAGTGAAGCGTATGGATGAACTTCGCTTAGACAAAAAGGTAGACGGAATCGCTGAAATCCGTGATGAGACCGATCGCACTGGATTAAGGATAGTTATCGAACTTCGTAAAGATGGAAATGCAGAAGGGGTATTGAACTACTTCTTTAAAAATACTGATCTTCAAGTTTCGTATAACTACAACATGGTAGCTATCCATAACAAGACACCAAAATTAATGGGCTTAAAAGCGATATTAAACGCCTACATTCAGCATCAGATCGAAGTGGTAACAAGAAGAACGAAATATGATTTACGTAAAGCTGAAGAACGTTCACATATTGTAGAAGGTTTAATAAAAGCCATTTCGATCTTAGATGAAGTGATCGAAACAATCCGTGCGTCAAAAGATAAGCGAAATGCAAAGGACAACATCATTGAAAAGTTTCAGTTTACTGAAGCACAAGCTGAAGCTATCGTTACCTTGCAGCTTTATCGCTTAACAAATACGGATATTACTACACTTCAGAAAGAAGCGGAAGAACTCGAAAAGAAGATTGAACACCTCCGTTCCATCTTAAATAGCGATAAAAAATTATACAACGTTATTAAAAAAGAACTCTCTAATGTTAAAAAGAAATATGCTGATCCACGACGTACACAGATCGAAGCTGAGATTCAGGAAATCAAGATTGATATGGAAGTCATGATTCCGTCTGAAGATGTAATGGTGATGGTTACAGAGGACGGCTATATTAAACGTTCAAGTATTCGTTCCTATAGTGCATCTAATGGTGAACTGCCAGGAATGAAAGAAACGGATTCCTTATTGCTCGTATCCCAACTCAACACAACGGACACCATGCTGATGTTTACGAATAAAGGGAATTACATTTACCTTCCTGTCTATGAGATGCCTGAGATCCGCTGGAAAGACATGGGGCAGCATCTAGCAAGTATCGTTGGTCTAGATAAGGATGAAAAGCTGATCAAAGCCTATCCTGTAAAAGAATTTAAGGAAGATCAATTCCTCATTTTCTTTACTAAACAAGGAATGACAAAGAAAACAGAACTTATGCAATACAAGGCTACACGCTATAACCGTACCTTAATGGCCATTAAACTAAAAAGCGAAGACGAGGTTGTAGATGTGTCCTTAACGAATGGAAATCAAGATGTGTTTATCGCCACGCACTTTGGTTATGGATTATGGTTCCATGAAGAAGAAATCAGCCTCGTTGGCCAGCGAGCTGCAGGGGTGAAAGGCATTAATTTAAAAGCAGGAGATTACTTAGTAAGCGGTTTTGCCATTACAAATCATCCAGAAACTGCTCAAGTTCTAATTGCTACTCAGCGCGGTGCCATGAAAAAGATGAAGATTACAGAGTTTGATAAAACGTCGCGTGCCAAACGTGGACTTGTAATGATCAGAGAATTGAAATCTAATCCGCACCGTATCGTAGGTATGAAATTGGTTACGGATGAGGAGAAACAATTCGTTCTTGAAACGGCAAGCGGTAAACAAGAAACCGTTTCAGCTGAAAATTTCAAATCTGCCGACAGGTACAATAACGGCTCATTTGTAGTAGATACCGGTGAAACGGGACAAATTACAAGATTAAAATCATTGATTTCAACAGATAGTTCAAAAGAGTAGCATTTCGCTGCTCTTTTCTTTCTTTCGATCAGATAACATATAGCAACTTAGAGAAAAGAGAGATACATAATGAAAAGCAATACACATTTGTTAGGCGGAGTTGCAGCTGCTGCACTTTATAAGACGGCCACAGATCTCCCGCCAGATACTCTATATCACGAACTGACGTATTTTGGTGCAGCTGTTCTTGGAAGCCTGTTGCCTGATTTATGTCATCCAGGATCATACTTGGGAAAAAAGACAAGTTTCCTTTCCAAGACGATTTCTAAAACATTTGGTCATCGGACGATCACACATAGCTGGATTATGATTCTATTGGTGATGATGTTGCCAAATTGGATGGATTGCATGTATGAAGAAAGTTTAAGTAGCGGGTTAACAGTAGGGGTGACCAGTCATATTATTTTGGACGCAGCCACATCGAGGGGAGTACAGTTATTTTACCCACTGCCCATTCGTTTTCGTTTTCCTTTATATACGAAGACAGGAACGAAAACGGAGAACAACATTGCAACCATCATAAGTTTAATAGCTGCTGTTTTAATGATACATATCTATATTGTTTCTTTATTTTAGTTTTTTTAAAGTCATAACTTAAAAAAGGGTTTAAATTCCTACCTAAAATGGTAATACAACAAATGAATACACAAAAGAAGGAGTGGTTTAGAATGGCTAAAATCGCAACAGTATTAGCAGATATGTTTGAAGATGTTGAATATACGGAACCTGCAAATGCATTTAGAGAAGCAGGACACGAAGTCATCGTTATCGGTTCAGAAACAGGGGCAACTTTAGAAGGAAAACAAAAAGAGGCTCAAATAACGACTAATACTTCGATCGGAGAGGTTTCTTCTGAAGACTTTGATGCGCTTTTTATTCCTGGAGGTTTTTCACCTGATATCTTAAGAGGGGATGACAAGTTTGTCCAGTTTACGAAACACTTTGCAGATGAGGGTAAGCCGGTATTAGCCATCTGTCATGGACCACAATTACTAATCTCTGCAGAAGTGCTACAAGGAAGAAATATTACAGGGTATAAATCCATTCACGTAGATTTAAAGAACGCTGGGGCAACTGTGAAGGATGAAGAAGTAGTAGTTTGTGGAGGAAATCTAGTGACCAGCCGTCAACCAGAGGATATTCCGGCATTTATTAGAGAATCTCTGAAAGTATTAGAACAATAAAAGAGTAGTAAGTAAAAATCGCCTGGGAATAATCCTGGGCGATTTTTTTAAATTTAGTCTTAATACGGAGGGATTTTATTCCTTTAAAGCCGTATAATGTTTGAAATTTGCCCTCCAAAAAATGGTTTACTAAATACCACAAAATGGATAATATATAGACGGAGCATGCTTATGGATGTACTACCTCTTTTTTATCTTTGGTAAATAGTTTATAATTATCAGAAAGAGTAGAAATTTTAATCAATAATAAAGAGTCTCTAAAAGATGATTTACCGAAGATTGTTAAGGTGTGTTTCTATGTGGCGCCTTGAATTTTGTAACACTAAGCAGAACATTATATCGTTTCTGCAAATATAGGTTATAAGGAAGGTTATCATGAGCAACGTACAAGAAAAAACAGACGTTATCTTAATTGGTGCCGGAGTCATGAGCGCGACTTTGGGATCCTTATTGAAAGAACTAGCACCCGATTGGAAAATTAAAGTGTATGAAAAACTAGCAGGCGCAGGTGAAGAAAGTTCTAACGAATGGAACAATGCTGGTACTGGGCATGCGGCACTTTGTGAACTAAATTACACAAGCGAAAGACCAGACGGAACGATTGATGTTAGCAAAGCGATAAAAATTAACGAGCAGTTTCAACTTTCTATGCAATTTTGGTCTTATCTTGTAAAGCGAAATCTTATTCGAAATCCAAAAGACTTCATTATGCCATTACCTCATATAAGTATGGTTCAAGGGCAGCAAAATATCGAATTTTTGAAAAAGCGTTTTAAAGCGCTTTCAGAAAATCCTTTATTTGAAGGAATGCAGTTTTCGGAGGACACTGAAAAATTAATCGAGTGGTTCCCGTTAATTATGGAAGGCCGAAATTTAACAGAACCGATTGCTGCAACCAAAATCGACTCTGGTACGGATGTCAATTTTGGAGCTTTAACTCGTATGTTGTTTGAGCACTTAAAAAACGAGGACGTGGAAGTTCATTATAAACATAGTGTTAAAGATATTAAACGTACTCAGGATGGATCTTGGGAATTAAAGGTGCACAACCTGAATACTGGTAAGATTGAATATCATCGTTCCAAGTTTGTCTTTATCGGTGCTGGAGGTGCAAGCCTGCCAATCCTTCAAAAAGCAGGTATTCCTGAGTCCAAACATATAGGCGGATTTCCGGTAAGCGGACTATTCTTAGTATGTAATAATCCAGAAGTGATCGAACAGCATCATGCGAAAGTTTATGGTAAGGCTAAAGTTGGTGCTCCACCAATGTCAGTGCCGCACCTGGATACGAGATATATAGAGAACAAAAAATCATTGCTGTTTGGACCATTTGCCGGCTTTTCACCAAAATTCTTAAAAACAGGTTCCAATTTTGACCTGATTGGTTCAGTAAAACCGAACAATCTCCTTACCATGTTAGCAGCAGGTGCAAAAGAGTTGCCATTAACAAAATATTTAATCCAGCAAGTATTGTTATCTAATGAAAAACGAATGGAAGAGCTTCGCGAATTTATTCCCAACGCCAAGAGTGAGGATTGGGATATTGTAGTGGCTGGACAGCGTGTGCAAGTGATAAAAGATACAGACGCAGGTAAAGGTACACTTCAATTTGGAACAGAGGTAGTAACTTCAGCTGACGGATCAATCGCTGCATTGCTCGGTGCGTCTCCAGGTGCTTCAACTGCCGTTCACGTGATGCTTGAAGTATTACAAAAATGCTTCCCGAAACATATGAACGATTGGGAAGCAGGAATAAAAGAGATGATTCCATCTTATGGCATATCTTTAGCTGAAAACCCAGAACGCTTTAAAGAGATTCAATCGTCCTATGCAAAGACATTAGGTCTTACTCAAAATGATGAGGTCGTTTTAGATTCACAGCTTACGATGTAAATTTTTTATAAAAATGAACTAGCCCTAATAACGGCCATATATATGGATAACTATGATATCGAATATAAAAAGCTCCAGGAAGACCGGCTCCCGTTGGGTAGTTGGTCTTTTTGTGGTTGAGCAGCCATTCAGCAGCTCGTTTCATTTCAAAAGTTGGCTGATCGGAAATGACCGTCAATGCATTTAAAGCCCATGCTGTTTGCGAAGGGGTGCTTTCCTTTAAGGCTACGTACTTTCGCTTCTCGTCACTTTCACAGGATTCTCCCCATCCGCCATCGTCATTTTGAATACTTAATAACCAATTTTTAGCTTTTTGTACCCTATTATGCGTCGGGTCAATACCTGAAGCGATCAAACCGGTAATCGCAGCCCATGTACCATAAAGGTAACAGACTCCCCAGCGACCGTACCATGAACCATTTTGTTCCTGGTTTTGCCATAACCAATTCACTGCTTTTTTTATAGAAGGATGCTTATAGTTTAATCCATGAAATCTTCCTAAAAACTCTATTGTTCTTCCTGTTAAATCAGGAGTTGAAGGATCGATAAGGGCATCTTTCGCATATTTAATAGGTAGATTTCCTATTATGAATCGATTCGTGTTTTTTTCAAAAGCAGCCCAGCCACCATCATCATTTTGCATGGATAACAACCAGGTAAGACCTCGTTCATAACTAGTTTGATAGGAAGGGTTCATCTGGTAAAAATGTGCAACCGTTCGAAGTGCTGCCTGTGTATCATCAATGTCAGGATGAATAGTATTTCCGATTGAGAAGCCCCATCCTCCCGGAAGAACATTAGGATTATGAACAGCCCAATCTCCATATTTAGTGTGTTGCTGGTTAAGAAGAAACTGTGATCCTCTCAAAATGGACGTATGATTAACTGGAACTCCCGCTTCCAGTAAAGTATATAGAATAAGAGAAGTGTCCCAAGTAGTAGATGGAGAGTTTTGAAGGTGCAACGTTTCATCTGTTTCACAAAACATTTTCATTAAGCTGTTCATTGCATTCTGAATGACATCGGAGTCACGGCTGTATCCATTTGTTAAAAGAGCATAAATCATAAAGATAGTCGTTAAACTGTAACTTAACAACGTCCCATCAGGTTCGATGTGACTCTGAATATATGAAAGCAGGTTTTCCTTTTTTAATTGAGAGTAGTAATCCCTAATATTTAAGAGAGAAAACAAGTTTACCCATTCTTCAAGTTGTGAACTTTCGTCTCCGTTTATATATAGTTCTGAAAGGTCTGGGGTATATTTGGATGTAAGTTTCTTTTTTGCATCCATCATTAATAAAACCGGCGCAAAATGTCCCCTTGCATAGCTGCTGATGTCATATTGATTAATTGGTGCAGTCAATGGCAAGGAAAAAAGGATAGCAGGATCGATAGGCACATCCGGCCACATGTACAACCCGTTCATTGCCAGAAAGACTTTTGTTATTAAGTCCGCCTCCTTTAATCCGCCATTCTTAATAATAAATTCTCTTGCGGGTTGAAGCTTGTCATCATTGGATTTATAATACCGGGAGTACAGAAGAGCTGTATAAGCTTGGATGGTTGCAGAAAGGTTAGCGGGTTCCTCATTGGAATATACTCGCCATAATCCGTCTGGTGATTGCTGAGATCGTATTCGGTCGGTAATCTGTTTAATTATTTTTTCATTTCTATATTCGAGTGTTCTTAATAATATCAGCATATAAGCGTCTGTAATCAATGGATTTTCAAAACAGAAACGCCATGTCCCATCTGGCTTTTGCATAGAAAGCAACTCATTACATCTTTTATGAACGTCTATCTCAATTTTTCGGATATCCATATTCATCACCGCACTTTTCTATTGTGGTTACAGTGTATGAGGAAAAATGGTTATCCTATGAGTGAGAAGCTGAAGATTGTTCATTTCGATACATTAGCGTTAAAATTTTGTTTAAGAGATATGCAGTTAGGAGGAAAGTAAGTTGAGTAACAAAGAACTTGCAACTTTTGCGGGTGGGTGTTTTTGGTGCATGGTCAAACCATTTGATGAAATGCCGGGTATTCACGGCATTGTTTCTGGTTATACAGGGGGGCATGTAGAAAACCCGTCTTACGAACAAATTAAAACGGGTGAAACCGGTCACCGAGAAGCTGTTCAGATCACATTTGACCCAGATGATTTCCCGTATCAGAAGTTATTGGATTTATATTGGCCACAAATTGATCCAACCGATGATGAAGGGCAGTTTTTCGACCGTGGCAGTCAATATCGTACTGCGATTTTTTATCACACGGAACAACAAAAGGAATTAGCTCTGAAATCACGTGAAAAACTTGAAGAGAGCGGGCGATTTAACAAACCAATCGTAACGGAGATCTTGCCGGCAAGTATATTTTATAAAGCAGAACAGTATCATCAGGATTTCTATAAAAAGAACCCAGAAGCTTATAAAGAAGAGCGTATCACTTCAGGAAGAGATACATTTATTAAAGAAAATTGGAAAGACAAGTAAGGTAATATTGACCATAATTATATTATGTAAACTAACGAAAAGAGACTAGCAAAGTCTCTTTTTGTGTATGCGAAATTAAACCTTATTTCTTTTTGTATTGATTCAATACATGAACCATACCTTCTTCAATAAGCTCATTAGCTGGGCGATCTAGTTTTTTGGCTAATTGCTTAATCTCTTTATAAAGAGATTGGCTTAATGTTGTGTTTACATTTTTACGATCGTGGTTTTTTGTACGAATTTGACTTGTATACATTTTTTACCTCCAATGAAATAGGGAGTGGGTTGAATTGATCACTGCTTTAGTGCACGGAATTATTTTAGCATTCGGGTTGATTTTACCTTTAGGAGTACAGAACATTTTTATATTTAATCAAGGAGTACAGCAGTTAAACATATGGCGATGTATGCCATCCGTAATAACAGCAGGACTATGTGATACTTTATTAATCATTCTAGCCGTTTCAGGCGTATCTGCATTAGTGTCAACCATACATGCTCTTAAACTAATTGTAATGACAGCTGGTATTCTATTTTTATTGTATATGGGGTGGAACATTTGGTCTAGCAAAACTCATATACAAGAATCAGTACTAACGATGACATCTAAAAAGCAGATCATGTTTGCTGCTTCTGTTTCATTATTAAATCCTCATGCTATTTTAGATACGGTTGGTGTAATCGGAACAAATTCACTTGCTTATTCAGGTGTGGACAAACTTGTTTTCACTTTATCTTGTATCTCAGTGTCTTGGATTTGGTTTATTGGTCTTGCCTTAGCAGGGAGAATAGTAGGGAAGGTAAATGCATCTGGTTATATTCAACAGCTAATCAATAAAGGATCAGCTATTATCATTTGGTTAATCGCTTTATATCTGGCATCAACTTTACTTTTATAGCAAAATGTGAAATTCATCTTATCATGTCGTTAAATGATGAAAGATGTTCATAATTTATGTTATATTATGAGTAAAACTAATATAAAGAGGGATGAATTTGTCGATTGGCAAATACGAAATATTTCATACAGTTGTAGAGCTTGGAAGTTTAACAAAGGCAAGCGAAGCATTAAATATATCTCAATCAGGAGTAAGCCATGCTATTGCTAGCTTAGAAAAAGACCTTGGTTTTTCTTTATTGACTCGTAATAAAGCTGGTATCAGATTAACAGTGAATGGTGAAAGAATGTTGATGTATATCCGGGATATTCTTACATTAAACAAGAAGATGCTTCAGGAGGCTGGAGAAATACAAGGACTTGAAATAGGTACTGTCAGAATTGGAACTTTTTCATCTATTTCGGTTGAATGGCTTCCGGGAATATTGAAAAAGTTCATGAATCAATATCCTCATATAAAAGTAGAAGTTATGGAAGGGAAGCAGGAAGAGATTTCACAATGGATTTCTCAAGGAGTCATAGATTTTGGATTCTTAATGCTGCCCGCTGTTGATTTCGAAGTTCTTCCATTAAAGCGCGAAACATTTTACTGTGTTGTACCGGAGAACCAACATCTTAGTGTTGAAAAGGTAATAAAGACGCGTGCACTGAAAAAGGAGAAACTTATCCTTCAAAACTCCACACTAAAAATGGTACATAAGATTCTTAAACCAAATAAATCTTTTCCTGAAATTGCGTTTCGTTTAGATGATGAGCAGGCGATCATCTCTATGGTGAAAAACGGGCTTGGTGTAGCTATTCTGCCTGAAATCGCATTATATAATCTTCCTGCCGGTGTGAAAAAAATACCTCTTTCTGGTGAACAAGCTGTTTCTTCTATTGGAATAGGTTCATTATCTTTTAAGAATCTTTCGCCGGCTGCAGAAAAGTTTATAGCGACATCCACCTTATGGTTAAATGAAAATATTAATCAGGTGGTTTCCATCCCCTAAAAAAGAAAGCAGACATAGTTAGCTTTCTTTTTTTATCAATAGTTAGTTCTTATTGAAGTTTTTACGGTACGTGTTTTTTTATTTTGTTACACGTTCGCGTAAGATAGACCTTGTTTCGCGTACCGCGCAGAATCGCCGAGCTAAGCGTGAAAATCCTCATCTTCGCGAAAATGGTCAGCCATTCGCGCCTACACGCTAATTTCAAGTTTTACAAAACACTAAAACAACCTGATATTCAGTCATTTTAGCTTATAATCTTACAAAGTTACCCCCTAATGTGGTTTTGATTTATCAAAACGTCCTTTTTCATAAAATAGGGGGGGTGAACTCAAAGATTTTGCACTTTGATTCACCCCCTTCTTTTATTTATTATAAACCGCTCGGAGAAAGCGAGATTGCTTTTAAGGCATGGTCTAGATCATAAATGAGATCATCTACTGTCTCTATTCCGATGGATAGACGAATCAATTCAGGAGATACCCCAGATTTTCTCTGTTCTTCCTCTGATAACTGCTGGTGTGTTGTGCTCGCAGGATGGATGATTAGGGACTTTGAATCTCCAACGTTAGCTAAATGAGAGAAGATGCTTACGTTATCGATTAATTTTTTCCCTTCTTCAACTCCTCCTTTTACACCGAAAGTGAGAATTGCTCCAGCTCCTTTAGGAAGGTATTTTTGTGCAAGTTCATAATATGGACTGCTCGGAAGACCTGCATAATTCACCCAGTCTACCGAAGGATGGCTTTCTAAGAACTGTGCTACCTTTAGAGCGTTTTCTACGTGTCTTTCTATACGTAAGGATAACGTTTCTAGGCCTTGTATAAACAAAAATGAATTAAATGGAGCAATGGATGATCCTAAATCACGAAGCAATTGAACTCGAGCTTTTAGAATATATGCAAGCGGACCGAAAGCTTCCGTATAAACGATACCTTTATAGCTTGAATCTGGCTCTGTTAATCCAGGGAACTTTCCATTGTTCCAATCAAATTTTCCGGAATCGATGATGACTCCGCCTACTGATGTTCCATGACCTCCGATGAACTTTGTTGCCGAGTGAACGACGATATCTGCGCCGTGCTCGATTGGTCGGCATAGATATGGAGTTGCAAGCGTGTTGTCAACGATTAGAGGGACACCTGCTTCGTGCGCAATTTCAGCAAGACCTTCAATGTCAGCTACATCAATTTTGGGGTTTCCAATTGTTTCAACATACACTGCTTTTGTCTTTTCAGTAATTGCATCTTTAAACGACTGAAGGTTATCGATGTCCGCGAATCGAGTCTCGATGCCGAGTTTTGGTAGAGTCACTGAAAAGAGATTATACGTTCCTCCATAAAGAGAGGTAGAAGCAACAATTTCATCACCAGACCCTGCGATATTGAAAATAGCATTCGTAATGGCTGCCTGGCCGGAAGAAAGAGCAAGTGCTCCTACACCGCCTTCTAACTTAGCGATTGTCTGTTCAAACGCATCTTGTGTTGGGTTCATTAAACGGCTATAGATATTTCCGAATTCTTTTAAAGCAAAGAGATTAGCCGCATGTTCTGTGTTATTAAACTGATAAGATGTAGTCTGATAAATCGGTACCGCTCGTGCACCTGTTGCAGGATCTACTTTTTGTCCTTCATGCAATGAAATTGTTTCAAACCCATACTCTCTTTTTTGTTCACTCATTTTCAAATCTCTCCTCATAAGTTTAATTTTTTATTCAATACCGATTCCAGAGTCCACTTATCCAAAAGAAAAAACCTCTTCCAAAAGAAGAGGTCCCGATGATTTCATAACGATCGAAGTCTCATCTTTCAGAACGTGAATTGTTCTGCTGAAATTAGCACCATGCATCTCTGCTGGTTGCCGGGCTTCATAGGGTCAGTCCCTCCGCCTCTCTGGATAAGAAGATTGAATATTGAATTAAGGATTATATTACATACCTCTTAATCAATAGTCAACTGAATTTTTAAAAAAGTTCGGATTTTTATTTTTCTTCGCATTTGGAACACTTTTAACAGTGTAGATAATACCAACTGCCCAAAACGCTGCAAGAACAAAATAAATAGCAAACATGAGGTTAGAAGAAAAACCAAAAGGTAAGAGCAATGTTCTCACATTCGTTATGATGATCAAGCCGCCAACTAAAACTCCTAAGATATGTGAAGGAATGATTCGGACTAGCCATGCTGCGATTGGAGCTGCAACGATACCGCCTGCCATCAATGCACCGACCCATAACCACTCAACTTGTGCCCAGCCGAGAGAAATAAAGAAACCAACTGAGGCTGAAACGGCAACAGCAAACTCACTCGTATCAACAGAACCAATCACTTTTCGAGCTTTCATATCTTTTGCAAGAAGTACAGGTGTCGTTACAGGACCCCATCCGCCACCTCCTGTTGCATCCAGGAATCCAGCGAGTAAGCCTAGTGGCATGAGCTGTTTCTTTGAAAGAGAATGAACTGCAGGTGTGGGTTTAGGATTTGCATTCCCGATCTTTGAAAGAAAACGAAACAAGATGTAGAATCCTAGACCAATTAAAAATAAAGAAACATAGGGCTTTACGATATCTCCGGGAAGACTGCTCAAAAAGCAAGCGCCTAAGAATGCTCCGACTGATCCCGGTATAATCAACCGGAGAACCACTCGCTTATCTACATTGCCAAATCTAATATGAGATATGCCAGAAGCAGCGGTTGTTACCACTTCTGCCAGGTGGACGGAAGCAGAAGCCGCCGCAGGAGCAATCCCGGCTACTAATAACAAAGAAGTGGAAGTAACCCCATACGCCATTCCAAGCGAGCCGTCGATCAATTGTGCCAAAAGTCCAATAAAAGCTAGAATGATTAACTTTTCCATCAAATTCCTCCTCCAAAATAAAAAGGCCCTTAACCAGATGTTAAGAGCCTTCGGTTTTTCCGATCAGCGATACGGATGAAATTTTAGTTATTACTATATGTGTCACGATTACAAGTTGTCAACTGCCGATTGAAATTTTTTCAGAAAAAATAAAAAATATAAAATTAGGGTTTGATATCTTTTGCAGATGTGATATGATTTTTAAAAATTAAACTCTTATCCAGAGTGGTGAAGGGAACTGGCCCGATGAAACCCGGCAACCTGCGATTTGTAAGGTGCTAACTCCAGCAGAATGTTTTTACATTTTGGAAGATAAGGTAATACGTTTACCTCCACTATCTTTCCGAAATGGAAAGTTTTTTTTATTTTATGTAAAGAGATATTTTGTAAAAAAAGGGAGGCAGTGGAGTGGCGAATGAAAAGTGTGAAATCGATTTTCTTCCTCAGCTTCAACAAATGTTGAATAACATCAAATTTGGATCCATAACTTTAATCGTGCAGGATGGAAAAGTAATTCAACTCGAGAAAAACGAGAAAGTAAGAATTAGATAGCGCTGACTAGAAAACTAGAGGCGGCTTTAACGTAAGGGAACATGTCCTTTAAATCGTTAAGGCTGCTTTTTTTGTTGGACTATGTGATTCGTGTAAGGAGGTTAAGAGATTGTTAACTTATGAAACATGGGATAACAACAACACCAAAGAGTTTAATATCGATACGCCTGAGAAAGGGGCTTTAGATGTACTGAATTGGGCGTATGAAATGTACGGCGATGATCTTGTATATGCTTGCAGCTTTGGCATCGAAGGAAGTGTATTAGTCGATCTGGTAACCCGAGTTAAACCTGATGCTAAAGTGGTTTTCTTGGACACTCAGCTGCACTTTCAAGAAACATATGAGGTGGTTGAGGCAGCGAAAAAAAGGTATCCATCGCTGCGGCTTAAGCTCAAGACGCCAGCATTAACGCTTGAGGAACAGGCACATAAGCATGGTGAAGAACTATGGAAGGCTGATTCAAACCAATGCTGTACCATTAGAAAAATCATCCCTTTAGAAGAAGAGCTCAAAGGGGTAAAAGCCTGGCTTTCAGGATTGCGACGGGAACAGTCGCCAACGAGGCAGCAAACTCAGTTTATTAACAAAGATGAGCGTTTCCGCAGTATTAAGATCTGCCCGCTTATTCACTGGACATGGAAAGACATCTGGCGGTACGCCCATAAGCATGATCTGCCATATAACAAACTTCACGATAATGGATATCCAAGTATCGGCTGTGCTCCTTGTACAAAGGCAGTTATAAACGCGGATGATCTCCGTTCCGGACGCTGGTCGGGAACTGGAAAAAGAGAATGTGGTCTTCATAGCTAAGAAAAAATAGGAGGAGAGAGAAAAATGACAACAATACAACCTCACGGAGGAACATTAATTGATCGGTTTAAACCAGAAACACCATATGGACATATTCAAAAAGAAATTGAATTAGATTTAACAGCACTAACTGATCTTGAATTAATCGCTGTCGGAGCATACAGCCCTTTAACAGGCTTCTTAAATCAAGCAGACTATCAATCTGTTGTGGATCAAATGAGACTGAGTGATGGCACGGTTTGGAGCCTGCCGATCACTTTGCCAGTGACTCACGAATCTGCCGAATCTCTTAGTACAGGTGAAGACGTTCGGCTCACTTATAAGGGTGTGACTTATGGAATATTGCAGGTTGGCGATACCTTTTTCCCAGATAAGCATGATGAAGCAGAGAAAGTTTATAAAACTACTGATTTAGAACACCCAGGCGTAAAGAAGTTGCTTGACCGACCAACGGTATATGTAGGTGGGGATATCACACTTGTAAAACGGATTGAAAAAAATTCATTTATTAACTACCACCTTGACCCAAGTGAAACGAGAAAGAAGTTTAGCAGCTTAGGTTGGAAAACTGTTGTTGGTTTTCAAACAAGGAATCCTGTGCACCGTGCTCACGAATATATTCAAAAAACAGCACTTGAGACGGTAGATGGTCTCTTTTTGAACCCGCTAGTCGGTGAAACAAAATCAGATGATATACCAGCTGATGTTCGGATGGAAAGTTATCACGTACTTCTTGAAAATTATTATCCGAGCGATCGAGTATTCCTTGCTGTATTCCCTGCTGCGATGCGTTATGCCGGGCCTCGTGAAGCAATCTTTCACGCACTCGTGAGAAAGAATTTTGGCTGTACGCATTTTATTGTTGGCCGAGATCATGCTGGTGTAGGCAATTATTATGGAACGTATGAAGCTCAAGAGATCTTTTCGCAGTTTTCCGAAGAGGAAATCGGAATCACTACTCTATTCTTTGAACACAGTTTTTATTGCACAAAATGTGAAGGGATGGCTTCCTCTAAAACGTGTCCACATTCAAGCGAAAGTCATGTGATTTTATCAGGTACGAAAGTAAGAGAACTCCTAAGAAACGGGGAGTTACCTCCGAGTACGTTCAGCCGAAAGGAAGTAGTAGAAGTATTGATCAATGGATTGCGTAAACAGAAAGAAAAATCAGCTTAAAGGAGCCGCAAATGAGTACACACAATAATACCGTCTGGCATGTTAGTTCCATTACAAAAGAAGAGCGAAGAAAACAAAACAACCATTCTAGTTTTGTCTTGTGGTTCACAGGACTTTCCGGATCAGGAAAGTCCACCATCGCTAATGCACTTGCAAGAGAGCTCTATGAACGTAACATCCGAAACTATGTTCTTGATGGTGACAACATCAGAAACGGTCTAAATCGTGATCTATCATTTTCTGATGAAGATCGCACTGAAAATATACGAAGAATTTCTGAAGTGTCTAAGCTTTTTGTTGATAATGGAACAGTGGTGCTGACTGCATTCATCTCACCCTTCATACAAGACCGTGAACGAGCAAAGGAAATCATATCAGAAGAAGAGTTCATAGAGATCTTTGTTTCCTGTCCGATCGAAGAATGTGAGAAACGAGATCCGAAGGGACTATACAGTAAAGCTCGAAAAGGAGAGATTCCTGACTTTACTGGAATCGATTCCCCATATGAGGCACCCGTGTCTCCTTCACTTACCATTCACACAAATGAAAAAAGCGTTTCTGAGAGTGTCGATGCTATTTTAGATTATTTGCAAGAAAAAAATCTTATCTAAAAGGAGACTGTGAACATGGCTTATGAAAAAATGTGGGCTGATAACCCCAAGCTTAATAAAACAGAGCAGAAGAAGCTTGTAAAAGATGGGCTGAAAATCTTTGAAGATATCCCTTATTACGCAGAAAATGGATTCTCTTCAATTCCAAAAGAAGAGTGGGACAGTTTCAAATGGGCTGGTCTATATCTGCAGCGGCCGAAGGAAGATGGTTACTTCATGATGAGAGTAAATGTACCTTCAGGCATTTTAAACTATGAACAGGTTAAGACACTTGCCCATATCAGCAAAGATTATGGAAGAGGCGTATTTGATATCACGACACGGCAGGCGATCCAGTTCCACTGGCTGACGATTGAAGAAATTCCGGATATTTTTAAACGATTACAAGCAGCAGGGTTATCGAGTGCAGGAGCTTGTGGTGACATTACGAGGAATATCATAGGTAATCCGATAGCTGGGTTAGATCCTCATGAATTGTTTGATACCTCTGAAATTGTTAAAGAGGTATATGAATTTTTCCAGCACAATGAAGATTTCTCTAACCTTCCAAGAAAATATAAGATGTCTATTAGTTCCAACGTGAATAACAGTGCCCATGCAGAGATAAATTGTGTTGCTTTTACACCGGCTTTTAAAGTAATTGATGGCCAGGAGGTTCCTGGTTTTCATATTAAGATAGGCGGTGGCTTATCATCACGTCCGTTCTTAGCACAACCGCTTGACGTTTTTATTGAACCGCATCAAGTAAAAGAAATTTCAATTGCGATTACTACCATTTTCCGTGATTACGGTTATAGAGAAAAAAGACATCTCGCTCGCCTTAAATTTTTGATGGCAGACTGGGGTCCAGAAAAATTCAAAGAGAAACTTTTAGAATATACAGGACCGCTTCCATCAAAAGGAACGGATGCCCTGCAAAGCTGGAACGGCGGATATTTCTATGGTGTTCATCCTCAAAAGCAAAAGGGATTAAACTATATCGGTTTTAATGTTCCGGTTGGACGATTAGATGCGGATGAAGTGTTGCAGCTTGCAGAGATTGCAAGGTTATACGGCAACGGTGAGATTCGAACTGTTAACTCCCAAAACTTAATTATTCCTAATGTGAAACATGAAAATGTAGAATCTCTTTTAAATGAAGAGATCTTTAAACGAATCACAACTCGTCCTCTTTCTTTCATCGGGCACTCTGTTTCTTGTACGGGTATTGAATATTGTAATTTGGCCTTGGTTGAAACGAAAGAAAGAATGCGTAGAATCGCGGAAGGATTGGATCAAAGAATCTCACTAGATGTCCCAGTAAGGATTCATATGGTCGGATGCCCTAACTCCTGCGGGCAGCGTCAAATCGCCGATATCGGTCTGCAGGGCGTATTGTTAAAAACAAAAGAGAGAAAGATGGTTCAAGCTTTTGAGATTTATGTTGGCGGAACACTTGATGGCGGCGGAAAGTTTAATGAAAAGTTAAAAGGGAAATTCCATGCCGATCTTCTTGATGAAGTTCTAGTCCGTTTACTGGATTATTTTAAAGAAACAAAGCTTCCTCTTGAAACATTTTTCGATTATGTCAACAGGGTAGGTCTTGAACCTTTGCAAGAAAAACTTAATCAAATATCCGAGCAACTTGAAGAAAAAGTTTCATAAAGGAGGTCTTCTTTTGTATCTATACCGGTTTGAAGTCAACTTAAAATCTGAAGTGGTACCTGTTGTCATAGCCGCTTCCACAGATGAGCAGGCATTTCAGCTAGTGGATGTTGAGCTTGAAAAGTATTTTCTGAAAGAGCCAGATATTGAAGAGATTTCACTCTATGAAAAGAAAAAAATCCGAAGCGGTAATGGATTTGTACTATATGAAAGGGAAACGCTACTAAATTCGTAAGGAGGGATGATGATGGGAAAAGTTTATCTTGTCGGAGCAGGTCCTGGTGATCCGGAGTTGATCACGGTTAAAGGGTTGCGCTGCATTCAGGAAGCAGACGTAATCCTATATGACCGATTAGTGAATAAAGAACTACTGGAGCATGCGAAAAAAGGGTGCGATCTGATCTATTGCGGCAAATTGCCAAACTACCATTTTATGAAACAAGAAACCATTAACAGCTTTTTAGTCAAGCATGCACAAAAAGGAAAAACAGTAACCCGGCTTAAAGGCGGCGATCCATTTGTATTTGGCCGAGGCGGAGAGGAAGCAGAAGCCTTATCAAAAAACCGAATAGCTTTTGAAGTTATCCCCGGAATCACTTCAGGGATTGCCGCTCCAGCCTATGCAGGTATACCTGTGACACATCGGAACATCGCTTCAAGCTATGCGATTGTGACAGGACACAGAAAAAAGGGGCAAGAAGAAGAGTTAAAATGGGAGAGCTTGGTGAATGGGATTGATACATTAGCTATTTATATGGGTATCACCAACCTTCCTTATATATGTAAACAGCTGATAAAACACGGAAAAGATAAGAATACTCCTGTGGCTTTAGTTGAATGGGGATCTTTAGAAAAGCAGCGAACTGTAACAGGTACATTAGATACCATTGAAAATATCGTACGGAAGGAAAAGATTGAGAACCCTAGCATGATTATCGTTGGAGAAGTAGTACGATTACGTGATGAACTTAAGTGGTTTGAACAGCTTGTCGAGGTCGAAGAACCCGTTAAGCTGACTGCTGTAAGCGGGGCACTATAAATGAAAGCTTTACTTTTAATCTGTCATGGCACAAGGCTGCGAAAAGGTCAAAAGGAAGCGGAAGAGTTTGTAAACCAGTGTTTAGATTCAGTTTCTGTTCCAATCAAAGAGGTATGCTTTTTAGAATTAGCTGAACCTTCTATCTCACAAGGATTTGAAACATGTATACAAAAAGGAGCGACGAGTATATTCGTTGTTCCTGTATTTTTATTATCAGCTAACCATGTGAAGATAGACATTCCAAAAATACTTGGGCATTTAATGAATCAGTATCCAGAAACAGAAGTAACGTTCGGTCGTGAACTCGGAGTACATGATGCCCTTTCTCACTTGTTGTGGGAAAAGATTAGGAATCAAGTAGCCCTTTTAAATAAGAACTCAAACGTATTATTAGTGGGTAGGGGAAGCAGTGATCCCGATGTAAAGAGAGATCTAACACAAATCGCATCAAACTTTCAGCACCATTATGGCATACCCAATATACAAACATGCTTTTTAACCGGATCCTCCCCAAGTTTTGAAGAAGCTCTGTGGAGTTGCAAAGATTCTTATGATCAAGTCGTTATCGTTCCTTATTTATTGTTTTCAGGTCTTTTAATTAATGGAATGAAACTTACAGTGAATCGGTATAAAGAAGATACCCAACAAGATGTAATCCTATGTGAAACGCTTGGCTACCATCCTATTTTAAGAGAGGTACTTCTCACTCGTATCAATGAAACACTTGGAACAAGAGAATTGGAATATTTGTAATAAGTGAGGGATGTTGGATGTTATGTACCCGATTCATTTAGATTTATCTAACAAACAAGTAATGGTTGCAGGAGGCGGCCCTGTTGCTTACCGTAAAATAAGAGATCTATTGAAGGAAAAAGCAATCATAACGGTGATTAGTATTGATGCCGTTGAGGAGATTCAGAAACTGCATGAGCAAAAAAGGCTCACTTGGATAGCAAGAAAGGTAAGAAAAAATGATTTCGAGAAAGCTTTTCTTGTTGTTGCAGCTACTAATTCAAGCGAAGTGAATGCCGAGATCGCTGCTAATATAGGAGAAAACCAGCTGATTAACGTTGCTGACCAGCCCGAAATCGGAAATTTTATCATTCCCAGTGCCGTGAAAAGAGGAAAACTAGTACTCTCAGTCTCCACTTCTGGGGCTAGTCCGAGCTTGTCTAGTTTAATAAAAAAAGAACTAGAAGAAACGTACACGGAAGACTATGAATCTTACTTGGATTTCTTATTTGAATGCAGAACGATTATTAAGAATGAGTATTCGAAAATAAAAAGAAAGGCATTGTTAAAGGAACTCACCGATCCTGTTTATTTACAGGATGAAAAGAAGCGTGAGCGTTATTTGGAGACATTATTAAAGGGAAATGAAGCTAGTAGACTCAATTAAATATGACCCTTATCAAGAGAGGTAGAGGGAGCGGCCCTATGAAACCTCAGCAACCAACAGCGTAAAGTTGAAAAGGTGCTAATTCCTGCAAGACCATTATGGACTTGTAAAGATAAGAAGACCAACCTTAAAAAAGTCTTCTTCTTGAGGGCTTTTTATTTTATATAAGGAGGCTGAAATGAGCTTAACTGCAGATTTAAAACAAAACAAAATTTTAATCGGTGACGGTGCAATGGGTACGCTTCTTTATTCCTACGGCTCAGACTTTTGCTACGAAGAATTAAATCTGTCACAGCAAGAGCAAATTTATAATATTCACCGGGCTTACCTCGATGCCGGGGCTGATATGATTCAAACCAATACGTATGCTGCCAATTATTCAAAGTTAGAACGTTATGGCCTCCAAGACCAGGTAAAAGAGATTAATAAAGCAGCGGTTCAAATCGCGAGAAAAGCTGCTAAAAACGAGAAGTATGTATTAGGAACGATTGGCGGTATTCGTGGAATAAAACCAAACAGTAGTTCACTGGATGAGATTAAAAGGAGTTTTCGTGAACAGCTCTATTGTTTACTTATGGAAAACGTTGATGGCATACAGCTTGAAACGTATTACGATCTGGAAGAAATTGAAACGGTATTAGAGATTGCTAGAAAAGAAACGTCTCTTCCCATCATTGCTCAAGTTTCTCTTCAGGAAATCGGTTTTCTGCAAGACCGGACACCTATTTCAGAAGCTTTGCTGCGCTTGGAAGAATTAGGTGCTGATGTAGTGGGATTAAATTGCCGGTTAGGTCCTTTTCATATGTTAAAGACGCTTGAGGAAGTACCGATTCCTCAAAAAGCATTTTTATCTGCATTTCCGAATGCCTCGCTTCCTTCTTATTCAGATGGAAAGTTCCATTTTGAAAGTGATGCTGAGTATTTTAAAGAGTGCGCTCATATGTTTAGAAAGCAAGGAGTAAGTGTGCTAGGTGGCTGCTGTGGTACAACCCCCGAACATATATATGCGTTCTCGACAGAGATTAAGAAACTACCGCGTGTACAGAAAAAAGACGTAAAACAAAGAAAACAAGATCTTGTTATTGAATCAGATTCAAAGTCTAAATATATTCCGTTAAGTGAAGAAGTAAAGAAAAAACAATCCATCATTGTAGAATTAGATCCGCCACGCAAGCTTGATACGACTCGCTTTATAGAAGGAGCTAAAGCATTAAAGAAAGCGGGAATTGATGCGCTTACTATGGCTGATAACTCGCTTGCGTCCCCGCGAATATGTAATGCTGCACTAGGATCGATTGTGAAATCAGAATTAAACCTTCGCCCGCTCGTTCATATAACGTGCCGCGACCGAAATTTAATCGGACTTCAATCACACTTAATGGGTCTTCATACAAGCGGAATCCGTGAATTATTAGCAGTGACTGGAGATCCTGCAAGTGTTGGAGATTTTCCTGGAGCGTCATCCGTTTATGATGTTACCTCATTCGAACTGATCAGTCTCATCAAGCAGTTTAATCAAGGATTATCCTTATCCGGAAAAGAACTTGGCGAAAAAACGTCCTTTAGTGTAGGAGCAGCCTTTAATCCTAATGTTAGAGTGATCGATAAAGCAGTCGAACGTTTGGAAAAGAAGATTGAATATGGTGCGGATTATTTTATAAGTCAACCTGTTTTTTCTGAAGAAAAGCTCATTGAAACTTATGAAGCAACCAAACATATTGATCGGCCGATCTTCATAGGAATCATGCCATTAACAAGCTCACAAAACGCTGAATTTTTACATCATGAAGTACCAGGAATAAAATTATCGAACACCGTACGGGAACAGTTAGGAAAATATAAAGATAATCCTAAAGAAGCTAGTATTGAAGGGTTAAAAATAGCCAAGTCTCTTCTTGATACTGCTATGGATCTCTTTAATGGCATTTATCTGATCACACCATTTATGCGATATGAACTAACGGTTGAGTTGGTAAACTATGCTCGTACCAATCATCCATCCCTTTTAGTAAGGAGGCCGATGAATGCCTAATACATCAATAGAAGATCAATTAAAAAAGAAAATATTAATTATGGATGGAGCAATGGGAACGATGCTTCAGGAAAGAAATCTTTCTGCAGAAGATTTTGGCGGCGAGGCATATGAAGGGTGTAATGAATTTTTAAACGTAACAGCTCCAGAAGTTATCGAATCGATTCATTCAGCCTATCTACAAGCTGGCGCAGATATCATTGGAACGAATACCTTTGGAGGTACGAGTCTTGTTTTAGACGAGTATGATCTAAGCGAAAGAGCTTATGAGATTAATAAGTTAGGAGCAGAAATTGCGAGAAGAGCGGCTGATGCCGTTTCGTCCGAAAAATGGCCTCGTTTTGTTGCTGGTTCGATGGGACCTACTACGAAAACGTTAAGTGTTACGGGCGGAACGACATTTGATACTTTAAAGGACTCATATGCGGAGCAAGCAAGAGGACTGATCGACGGTGGTGCAGACCTGCTGCTGTTAGAGACTAGCCAAGATATGTTGAACGTTAAAGCGGGTTTCCTAGGAATCGAACGAGCGTTCGATGAGTCAAAAAAGCGCATTCCTCTTATGGTTTCAGGGACCATTGAACCGATGGGAACAACATTAGCGGGGCAATCGATTGAAGCGTTCTATATTTCATTAAAACATATGAAGCCTCTAGCAGTGGGTCTAAACTGTGCGACGGGTCCCGAGTTCATGCAAGATCATATTCGCTCCCTTTCAGAGCTCGCCACAACAGCAGTCAGCTGCTATCCGAATGCAGGTTTGCCTGATGAAGAAGGAAATTATCATGAGACTCCAGCATCCTTAGCCGCAAAATTAACAGGATTTGCAGAAAAAGGCTGGTTGAATGTTGTAGGCGGATGTTGCGGTACAACTCCTAAACACATAGAAGCTTTAGCACAAGTCATGAAAGACTATTCACCGCGATCCATTCAAACGGAGGAAACGCATATGGTTTCAGGAATTGAACCTTTCATTTTTGATGACCCAACTTTACGTCCGATCATGGTTGGTGAACGTACCAATGTAATTGGCTCCAGGAAATTTAAAAGGCTTATTGCGGAGAAAAAGTTTGAGGAAGCTTCTGAAATCGCAAGAGCTCAAGTAAAAGGTGGGGCGCATGTATTAGATGTCTGCTTAGCTGATCCCGATCGAGATGAAAAAAGTGATATGGAAGCATTCATGAAGGAAGCCGTTAAGAAGGTTAAGATACCTTTTGTTATCGATTCAACGGATGAAGAGGTGATCGAGCTAGCTTTAAAATATTCACAAGGTAAATCCATTATAAATTCGATTAACCTAGAAGACGGAGAAGAACGTTTTGAAAAAGTGATCCCGCTTCTGCATAAATACGGTGCAGCCGTTGTAGTTGGAACGATCGATGAAGAAGGTATGGGAGTTTCTGCGGAAAAAAAGCTTGAAATCGCTGAAAAATCTTATGATCTCTTAGTGGAAAAGTATCAAGTACCACCTTCAGATATCATATTTGATCCACTAGTCTTTCCAGTAGGAACCGGTGATGAACAGTATATTGGTTCAGCGAATGCAACCATTGAAGGAATTCGTCTAATTAAAGAGAGATTTCCTCATTGTCTTACGATCCTTGGAGTGAGTAACGTATCATTCGGACTTCCACCTGTAGGGCGAGAAGTATTAAATGCCGTATACCTTTATCACTGCACACAAGCGGGACTGGATTATGCGATCGTGAACACAGAAAAACTAGAGCGATTTGCTTCTATTTCTAAAGAAGAGATCGATATGGCAGAAGACCTTTTATTTCGTACAACAGACGAATCGCTTGCCACGTTTACCGAGTTTTATCGCGGTAAAAAGAAAGAAACAAAATCGGCACTTTCTGATATGACACTTGAACAGAGGCTTCAATACTACATTTTAGAAGGTACGAAGGAAGGGTTGATCTCTGATTTAGAATTGGCATTAAAAAAATATCCAACCCCTCTAAAAATCATAAACGGGCCACTTATGGAGGGCATGAAAGAAGTAGGGAGACTTTTTAACGAGAATCAGCTTATCGTTGCTGAAGTCCTTCAAAGTGCAGAGGTCATGAAAGCATCCGTAGCCTTTTTAGAGCCCTACATGGAGAGTAATGATACCTCTTCATCGAAAGGGAAGGTGTTACTTGCAACCGTTAAAGGGGATGTACATGATATTGGGAAAAACCTTGTTGATATTATTTTAAGTAACAATGGCTTCCACGTTATTGATTTAGGAATTAAGGTAACCCCTCTAAAATTGATCGAGGCTGTCAAGAAAAATAAGCCTGACATCATTGGTCTTTCAGGATTGTTAGTAAAATCTGCGCAGCAGATGGTACTAACGGCTAATGATATGCGTGAAGCGAGTATATCAACACCGATCTTAGTGGGTGGAGCAGCATTGTCCAGAAAATTTACGGACACCAAAATCTCTAAAGAATATGATGGAATGGTTCTTTATGCCAAAGATGCGATGGAAGGTTTATCACTTGCGAACCAGATTCAAACGCCTGAGGATCATCAAAGACTCGCAGCTGATTTTAGTGAAAGAAAGCGAACGATTGCAATAGATAACGGTGCAAGGTCAGATGAAAGTGCCGCAACTGCGACAGCTGTGAAAGTAAGATCAAAAGTATCACAAACAACACCTGTTTTTATACCAAATGATACAAAAAGGCATATCTTAAGAAATTACTCATTGTCTCACATCCAGCCCTATATAAATTTACAGATGCTATTAGGTCATCATCTTGGCATTAAAGGAAAGATATCTAGATTACTAGAGGAAAAAGACGAAAAGACGCTTCATATTAAATCAATCGTCGATACATTGTTAGATGAAGCAAAAGAAAAGGACTTAATAAAACCTTCTGCTATGTATCAGTTCTTTCCGGCACAGTCTGATGGAGATCGTGTATTCATTTATGATCCCGTAGATCATCGAACCATCATCGAGACGTTTGATTTCCCGCGTCAGACCAAAGAACCGTATTTATGTATAGCTGACTATCTAAAGTCAAAAGAAAGCGGAATGATGGATTATGTTGGTTTCTTTTCCGTAACAGCAGGTACTGGCATTAGAGAACTTGCTGCGGACATGAAGGAGAAAGGGCGTTTCTTAGAAAGTCATGCCCTTCAAGCATTGGCACTTGAAACAGCGGAAGGATTCGCAGAACTTATCCATCAACAAATGCGTGACCGTTGGGGATTTCCTGATCCTGTAGATTTTACCATGAGAGAGCGTTTTTCAGCACGTTATCAAGGACAGCGTTTCTCGTTTGGCTATCCGGCATGCCCAGAACTTGAAGATCAACAAAAATTATTTAAGTTGATCCAACCGGAAGATATAGGGATCCAGTTAACAGATGGCTGTATGATGGAACCCGAAGCTTCCGTTTCTGCGATCGTTTTTGCACATCCCGAAGCTAGGTATTTCAATGTGTTAAGTTAAGAAGAAAACGAGAAAGGCACATTTTAAAGGTGCTTCAGAACTTAGACAAACCCCATTTCAATTTCATTTGAAATGGGGTTTGTTCATTATTTATGGATTTTGCCGTGGCTATATTACAATTTTTTTTATGGGTAGTAAAAGTGAGCCCATACGCCGCCACATTTTCTAATAAAATAACTAGTTTATTGAAAACGAAAAAGATTACACTTCATTTAGAATGGCACTCTTATTTTATAAATAAACCATTGAGAAATAAAAGGAAATGAATTACAATTTGGTTGGTTGACCAATTAATATTCTTTGGAGGGATAACAGTGAAGGAAGGTAAACGAAAAATAATCCTGAAAGCGGCTTATCTAGTATTTGCTCATAAAGGTTATGAAAATGCTTCGATAAAAGATATTGCATCTGAAGCTAACATCACTCCAGGGTTGATTCATTATTATTTTAAGAATAAAGAAGAACTTTTTCTCTCCGTGCAAAACGATTTACAAGAAAAGTATCATAAACAATACGTCGAAAAATCTAAACAAGATATTCATCTCCATGAAGTTCTACAAGAAATAAAAAGCAGATCAAAGAATGACCCGGATTGGTACCGTTTTCGGTATGAGATTTACTCAATGGGACTTAAAAATAAAGAGATTCAAATGGAAGCAGCGCAGATTTTGAAAAATGGAAGACAGAGTTTGTCGAAACCATTACAAATGATGGGAGGACAAGAGACTAATGAAATGGCTAGTATTCTTTTAGCCTGTTTCGATGGATTAGCACTTCAAAAGATCATGGATGCAGATTTTGATATGGACAGTTCCTATCAATTATTGGAAACGATTATTACAAAATACCTGGACCATAAAAATAAGAGGTGAGATGGTTGAAAAAATTCCTCTCATTCTTTATATCCTCTATTTTATGGGTATCCATTTCATCAGCAGCTTATGGTCAAGAAAATGACCAAAAAAGTCAAATCCAACAATTTGTGAATGAGTCCATAAATGAGTATCAGATTCCAGGTGCTTCGTTAGCCATTGTTAAGGAAGGTAAAGTGGTCTTTCAAGAGAATTGGGGAGTACAAAGTGATGGGAAGAGAATCACAAATAACACGCTCTTTACCATCGGCTCAATTAGTAAACCTATCACGAGTTTAGCTATTATGAAGCTGGTTCAAGAAGGGAAAATAAATTTAGACGAATCTATTTATTCTTACTTACACTCATTTAATTACGAGAAGGAAAACTTTGAGAACGAAATAACTGTGAGACATTTATTATCACATACAAGTGGTATTTCATCTAAAGATGGGTTAGAGGTAGCAGATCTAACACTAAGGGAAAAAGATTCAATCAAAAAAGCAACAGAGATACTGAATGGAGTAGTACTTAATCATGAACCGGGAAGTATCCATCAATACAGTGCAGCAAACTACCTTTTGTTAGGAAGGATCATTGAAGAAGTTAGTGGATTCCAGTTTCCCGAATATATTCGAAAAGAGATTACTAGTAAACTAGGTATGGACCATACAGTAGCCGATTATAGACAAGCAATAAAGTTAGGGTATACACCTGGGTATCAAGCCTGGTTCGGAAAACCTATCAAAAGTGTTAACCACTTCGATAATAGTGGTGTACCCTATGGCTATATAGCTTCAACTTCTTCTGACATGATTAAATTCATAAAGTTCCTTCTCGGTAATCAAAAATTATTAGATCAGAAAAATTTTAAAGAATATACTTCTCCTCAGGTTCATAGAAAAGAAGAATTTTATTATGGGTTAGGTTGGCGGATCTCTACATCAAGGCAAGATTCTTATCTTTTTCATGGTGGAGAAACACCTGACTCACGAGCTGAATTGTTTATTCATCCAAGTAAACAGTATGGTTTTATTTTACTAACCAACAAGAATAACATTTCAGATGTAATGCACACGACTTATATAAGGGAAGGTATTAGAAACATTATTGAAAGAAATAGAGTTTCTCATATCATTCCAGCTGATTACAAGCTCCAATGGATAACTTTATTAACGATTATTATTTTTACATTCTTTTCATTTTGGTTGGTGTTCCACTTGCGTAAACATAAGTTAATTACCTTTGTGAACAGAATATTAGGCAGTATTTATTTGGTTCTTGCTCTAACAATTATCCCCATACTTGAATTAATTGTGGATTCTCCATGTAGAACAATCTCTTTATATGGATCCGATATAGCCATTCTAATCAAGTGTTTTATTGCTATATGTGTTGTGTTTTCTATCGTTCTCTTTCTTCAAGACAAGATTATAAAATTCGTGAAAAAAGTCTGAATGCTTCACACTTATCTCAGAAGGGTTAATTAAAGACTACAATTGAATAATAAAAAAGCTTGTAGACAAAGTCATGTCTACAAGCTGAAGCACCTTTAAAAGGTGGTTTTTGTATTCAATGAGATTCTTGTTTCTGGAAAAAGGCCTCATGAGCTCTTTTCGGATTCTCAAACCATTCTGCAATACGATCAGCTTGTTCTTGATTTTCTGCACCTTTCAATAATATCTGTACAACATGCTCTGGAAGGGGCTGTGTCATGGCATTTGTCCATTCTGTAATTTCTGTAACAAAATCTTTTGTTCGATTCCAATAGGATTCGCCTAAGTTTTCATCCCATTGATCATGCTTATAATCGATCAGCGTCTCAAATAACTGTTCTACACAATAAGAAGAGAGATTACAGCCTTGACCAGTGATTGGATCATTAAGAAAAACACTGTCTCCACATCCAACAACGAACTTGTCCTTGTATGTAACATAAGGTTTTCGGATTTTTGGATTAATTGCAATTTGAAGGAAGGCATTCTCATCGATTAGAGCGAATTCCTCTGTATTCAATCGTTTGTATATGTCAGGGAAGAAGTTTTGAACACACTGTTTCATGTGCATAGTGAATTCATTAGAACTTGTGATCCCTTTAAACGTATCAAGTTCTTTGTCTGGAACCGCCATGATGAACAGGATTGTGACTGGACCTTCCTCTGTTACAGCAGGAATTTCAAACATTTCACCGGAACCTGGAAGTACGGTTACATTTACTCCAAGTGGTTCGTTTGGCTCAATACCTAAAAAGTAGCCAGTGATACACTTTCGCTGGGGCTTATCAAACGGGGAAAGCTCTTGAATAATGGGAAAAGGGAAGAGAGGGCCGGATTTTCCTGTACAATCAATGACCAGGTCATAATCTTCTATTAACCGGTCTAGGTGCTCGTTCGTTAGTTTTAAATGAAGAAATGTAACTCCTTTTGATGCAAGGTCTTTCATACACGTGGAATAGTAATGTCGCTGATCAACAGACAAAGCATCTTTTTTTAACATTCCAGCAAATAATTTTTGTTTGCCGATGGTCATGTGAATACTCTTGATTGACTGATGATCATCCCATTTTGGCATGTGAAAGCGGCTCTCTCGTGTTCGTGTTGGACCAAAATGCACTTGAGTAGACATGACTCGTCCGGTTCTAACTTTTTCCGTTGAGTTAGCATGAACGACCGTAACATCAAAATCTTCTTTAAGCGCGTAAGCAAGCTGTAATCCTGAGATACCACTTCCAACTATACATAATTGCTTTTTCATGTTTTTCTCTCCTTTCTAAAGTAACGTAACGCTCTCAGTCTATTTTTAAAAGTTATCCTTGTAAATACGACGAATTAAGTAATTTACATATAGGTAGATAAACACATATTGAGAATTTAAGAAAGAAGGTAAGCGGGTATGCTGAAATTGATGGAGAACAAGCTGTTAAATTTAATTGCGTCAGGAAAAGGAACGTATGGGGTTTCCATTTACCACTTCAACACGGAAGAAGAGTTTGTCTATAATCAAGACGAGGAATTTTATGCGGCAAGCATCATAAAGTTACCGATCATGTCAGCTGTTTTTGCCCAAGTGTTTGAAGGGAAACATTCATTATCTGATAAAATTCAAGTCCGACGAGAGGATATCGTCTCAGGTGATGGTATCTTAAAAAACCTGACTCCTGGTATGGAATGGACGATCTATGATCTCGTTGTTCTTATGATCATAGAAAGTGATAATACGGCAACAAACCTTTTAATCGACCTAGTGGGTATGGAGAACATTCAAGTTTACATGACCCTTTGGGGCTTTAAGCAATCTCAGTTACGTCATAAGCTTCAAATTAAACCTTCAAGGAAACTTAGTGAATCAAACTTAATCACAGCGAAAGAAATAAACCATTTTTTAAAAAACCTCGCTTTAGGCAAGATCGTATCCATGAATGCATGTCGAAAAATGATAAAAATTATGAAACAGCAAAAGATTAATCATTTATTGCCAAAACTGCTTCCAGAACATGATGGATTAATCGGAACTATTCCGATTTGGGAACTGGCACATAAAACAGGATATGTACCAGGGGTTGAGCACGATGTAGGATTATTTTATATACCTGGCCATTCATTTGCGATTTCTGTACTAAGTAAGAACGTGCCTAATAGAGAGGAACCAATACGAGTGATGAACAAGTTAGGATCGTTGCTTTTTGAAATGAAGGGTTTAAAATGAGAACAAAAATAAAAGCTAGTGGTTGAGATTAATATCTCACACCACTAGCTTTTTGTTTTTTAGCAAACAGAATCATTAGGTTTTGGGTTTTTCAATCCGAATAGAGGACGAATAAATAGAGCTAAGAAAGTTCCGGCCATTGCCATGATACCCCAAACCCAGCCGTGTAGGCTGAATGAAGCAATTCCGCTGAAATAAGCACCGATATTACAGCCGAATGCTAATCGCGCACCGTAACCCATCAGTAAACCGCCAATGATAGAAGCTCCTGCAATTCCTGGTTTAATCTTTCCCGGTTTAAATGTTCCTTGGAAAGCTGCAGAAATGAATGCTCCTAGAATGATTCCGAAATTCATTACGCTTGTTGCATCAGTCAGAACACTTTTATTTAAAGCGTCACCTTTGCTACCTGCGAAGTAACCCCAGCTTGATACATCAACGCCGGTAGCCATCAATGCTTTTGAACCCCAAAGAGCAAATGCCGAAGTGATTCCCCAAGGACTTCCTTTTACCGCTAATGTTAATGCATTTAATACGGCTAAAACGATAGCTGCAGTAAATAAAGGCCAAGAACCACGCCATATCTTTTTCCATCCAATCGTCGTTGGCAGTGGTTTCATCATTGGAGGATTTTTCTTTTTAGCTATTTGAACCGTAACCCAATAGATTAAGCCAAACAATGCTAACTGTAAGATCAATGCACCTAAATAACCGAATCCAGGTATCTCGTTAAATGCAATCGGAGGCAGGGAAGGTAAGCCCATCCAGAACGTAAAATGATATGCACCAATAACAGAACCTGCAATGAAAGATATCAATGTTAAGATCATTGAAGAAGATCCGCCACCTAAAGAATACAACGTTCCGGATGCACAGCCATTTCCAAGCTGCATCCCGATCCCAAACAGAAAAGAACCGAATAGAATACTAATACCTACTGGTGACACATTTCCTGCAGGGGCAGCACCTGTAAAGCTAAATCCAGTACTTAGGATTATAGCAAATAATACGGATGCAACGGCTAGCATAACCATATGTGCTTGTAATCCCTGCACATTACCAACGGAAACTAATCGTCTAAATGCTGAAGTGAAACCAAATCGAGCATATAACAATGCGTTTCCTAACAAAATCCCTATAATAAAGAGAATTCCTTGAGTCCAATCAGCAACATTTACAATCGCGAATAACAAAATCAATGCTGCCAGAATCCCTAATGTAGCCCAAGGTTTTTGCAAGGGACTTAATTCGGTAACAACTGTAGTATAATGACGTTTACTTGTTTGAGTAAAATGAGTGTCTATAGATGAATTAGCCACAATAACCCTCCTAATCCGATGAAACTTATCGGAATTAATTAAAATATTATACAACGAATCCTATTCTAAATAAAGAGATATGATGCATGTTTTATAATGAGAGTAAATTATAATGGTAAAACGAAGGTAATAAATATGATTGATAGTTTAAACATTAATGATAAACAATAGATGTGAAATACAAATAAGATAATAAAGAAGAAATTTTCATGAAAGAAAAAATTTTAAGAGATTGAAATGAAAATAATTTGTGTTCAACTGGAATTGGATCCTGGTGAAATGATTTTTTTAAAACTATTTAAAAAATGTTGTGAAAAATGAACTTTTCCGAAATTTTCATTTTGTCTCACTATCTTAAGTAATCTTAAGTTTTGAGATATGTTTCATTCCTTATTACATAGCTACCTATAATAAATATTATGTTAACTAAAAAATAATTAGAATATAATCCATCTTTATCTTTATATCTTCCCCCTTCGTGCTGGTTAGCCACTCGACGTATTCAGGACATTCGAAGTATGGTTCGGTTCGATGTCCATAGATCGGCGTTCAGATTCTACTAGATCGTTGTCCAAAAACTAACTGTGGCGAGTCTCCTAATGATTGTATGTCGCTCATAGCTCATAATCGATATCCTCCTTAATCTTGCAACTAAGAATCATCTTTGATTAACTTCGTTTCTTAGTTATAATCCCTTTTTAATAAAAAACATAATCCAGTTATAGTGCAGTTATAATGATTCCACTAGTCGGAAAATAACAATTTAGAAGGAAAAATTAGTCTATCTTTTAATAGTTCATCAAAATTAATACTTTAGTAGCTTTTTTCTAGAATAGTTCTTTAGGTTATCGTAATACAGATTTTGTCTTGTTAAAGTTAAGAAGCAAAGGAGGGATTGTTATAGTTAAGTGTTGGAATGATAGTTAATCTTGTTAAAAGGAGGTATAATCATTAGAAAGTTTAAAATGATTGTCGCTGCTTTGGTCGTTTCGCTTTTAGTCACCCCCTCTTCTAGCTTAGCTTATACTTTAGCCGGTGCTGGAGAATGGGATATTATAGGAAGCGATGAATTCACCAATCAAAGTGAAATATTTGAATCAGGTGGAGGCGCTTTTAAAATTTGTCTCAGTAAGAAAAGTAAATCAGGTTATTATGAGTTATATGAAGAAGATCCATATAACAGAGATGATGTGGTTTATGACAATGGTGTTAAAGGTCTTTACTATAAAACAGCCCAGAGTAAAGATTTCGATTCAAAAGGCTGTCATGTCTTCAAAAATATAAATAAATATGTCGATGGCACTAACAATCAAGCCGAATTTTATCTTAGGAAATATTCTGGCGGAAATTCTACTGTAATTGCCTATGATTAATTTATACTACTTTAAAAGGAAATAGGTTGAATGCCACTAGCATGATTACTTTAACAAGAGCATGATTTGATTAATCTTTTCAAATCATGCTCTTAAGGATATATAATTGAATCTATTTATTTAAATTACTATTAACCAAATCACCAGTAACAATGTATTCAAGATTATCGTTTAAACGTAGGTATCTTAATTTCCCACTGAAGTTTTATTTCATTAAGCTTAATTTTCCGATCTTGTTACATTCTAAAGCAAACCATACAGTTCCTTCATTATCACAAACAATTCCATGAGGTTCAGCGTTCGGAGTATGAATTGAATAATCTTCAATGGATCTATTCGTTGTTATCCTACCGATTTTATTTGCACCCCATTCGGTAAACCATAAGTCATCACCCAACCCTTGAGTGATTGCATGAGGGCGTGCATTTGGTGTAGGGATATCAAACTCTGTTATTTTACCAGAAATAGTAATTCTCCCTATCTTATTTGCTAATATTTCTACAAACCAAAGTGCATCATCGTTTCCTTTTGTTATACCCACTGGTCCTGCTGAAGCTGTAGGTAATGGATACTCTGTTATCTCTCCCGATTCTGTTATCCTTCCTATTGCATTGTTTTGGTTTTCAGTGAACCAAAGTGAACGATCTGGGCCAAGCGTAATGAATGCTGGGAAAGATCCTTGATTGGGTAGTTCATATTCATGAATCTCACCTTTCTCTGTCAGTTTACCTATACGGTTTCCGTTCATTTCGGTAAACCATATATCTCCATTGGAGCCTTCTGTAATCCCGTATGGGGCTGAATTCGAGTGTGGCAAAGGATATTCTTGAATGATTCCTGTTGCTGTAATCTTTCCTATTTTGTCTGTCCCATTTTCTGTGAACCAAACATCACCTTTTGAAGAAACAGTTAAACACATCACTTTCGCATCTGGAGTTGGAACTTTATATTCCTTGATCTCTCCTTCTTGATCAAGACAACTGATCTTATTTGCTTTATGTTGTGAAAACCAAACTTTTCTATCTGGTGTGACTGCGATTCCGTAAGGTCCTGAATCAGGATGTAAAATATTTATTTCTTTCTGCTCAAATCTCATATAATTCCCCTCCAAAAAATTTATTAAACTACTCATTATCCCTCAAATAACTTCCTTTTCAGATTTGCGATTCCTTTTATAATTTATAAAAAGATATTTAGCAGCAAAACACTGGCAAATGCGGTTAAAGAAAGAATGATTTCAAGAACGGTAAGTGTCTTAAAGGTTTCTGCTACCGTTAATCCAAGATATTCTTTTACCATCCAAAAGCCTGGATCGTTTACATGTGAAAACATCATGGATCCTGCAGCTGTAGCAATGACTAGTAATTCTAAATTGACATCAGGTATGTTCGTGATAATTGGAGAGACAATACCTGCGGCTGTCGTTAAAGCGACCGTTGCAGATCCTGTCGCAATTCGAATTAAGCATGCTATGACAAAAGCCATTACGAGCGGAGAGATTGATAGACTTTCAGATAACCTGCCCATTGTCTCACCAACACCGCTATCGATCAGAATTTGTTTGAATCCCCCGCCTGCACCAATAATTAATAAGATAGAACCTACTGGGAGTAAGCTTTCTTCTGTAAATTTTTTAATAAGTTCCCTATCCATTCCTTTACGGAAACCAAGAAGACAGTAAGCAGTAAATACCGCAATTAATAACGCGATGACTGGATTTCCAATAAGAGCAATGAGGTTCATCGTGCTTTCTGAATGTGGAATATAAGGGGCTAATGAAGCGAGAATCATGAGAATGACTGGAAGTAAAATAATTAAGAAAGACAACCTTGAGCTTGGAAGATCATTTACTGCCGTATTGATGTGAATTAATTCCGGTTCTTTTTTCGGAACAACGCGTTTATGTACCCATTTTGCAAACAATGGTCCAGCAAGAACGGCAGCAACAAATGCGATTACAAGGGTATAAAGAAGAACCATTCCAAGGTTGGCATCATAGATGCTGATTGCAGCAAGGGCACCCGGCCGTGGCGGAACAATTGCGTCTACAATCGATAGACTTGCAAGGACTGGTAGAGCGATTAATAAAATATTTTGCTTTGTAGTTTTGTGTAACGAAATGACTAAAGGCAATAAAATTAATATGCCAACTTCAAAAAGATTGGAATCCCAATGATGAAACCTGAAAGCATCATCGCCCATGGTAAACGTTTTTCACCAAAAAATCGTACAAAAAATTTACCGATCTGTAGTCCCGCCCCTGATTCAGAAAGGATCTTCCCTAAAATTGTTCCTAGTGCTAGTATTCCAACCAGATGTCCTAAAACATCTCCTATACCCATTTCGTAAGCGGATATAATTTTATCTAAGGGTAATCCAGCCATAACCGCTAAAAACAAACTGGCAACTGTCAGGCTGATAAAAGCATGCCATTTCAGCCAGGACACCGTTAAGATAACCATTACAATGGCGGCTAAGGTGACAAGGAGTAAATAAATATCCAAAATAATCATCCCACCTTTCCCTTGTTAAGGAACCATTAAAGGAACCATTACAAGTAATATCTATACGTAAATTCAAAAAAATAGACCGATGCGTTTATTTATATGATAACGATATTTCATTACATTTCCATTGATAAATCATCACAATTTCATGTCACTAATTTTTTATCTATCTTGGATTACTAAAGGTTATTATCGTAATTAAAAAAGAGAGCCATAAATCTTGGCTCTCTTCTCATGATTAATTCAAATCAATTTTATAAATACCAAACCCATTTACATCGAGCTGATTGGTATATGTGATTTTACCATATTCACTAAGATAGTTTTGGCCATTAGGTGAAGAAACAAAAGTTACATTAGCATTGCCGCTGATTGGCGCGAATGACCAGTTGTCATCAGCAGTAGGTGTAATTTCTTTCACTTCGGAAATATAGTCCATTAAAATCTGGCGGTTTTCATCTGCAGAATCAACGACATATTCACTACCTTTTATTCCTGGGAAGTTTCCTCCTCCACCGGCACGATAATTATTGGTTACTACGATAAAGTCTTGGTTCGGATCAATGGGTTGTCCATTATAAGAAAGATTTTTAATTCGACTACTTCCAGGATTAATGACATTGCCATCTTTATCATATTTAGCAGGTTGTGTAATATCGATTTGATAGTTCACTCCATCGATCACATCAAAGTTATATACGGGGAACCCTGCATTGAGAAGCTCTTGCTCTTCTGTTTTGTTTGGGTTGATTTGATTGAACTTACCTGCAGACATTTCAAGCCATTCTTTCACGGTTGATCCTTTCACTTTAAGAGCTTTAAGGGTATTGTCATAAAGATATAAGTCACCGGCACTTCGAATGGTCAGATCACCTTTATGTATTTCAGTGTATTCATCTACACCGTTTCTACCTGCCTTAAAAGGAGCACCAACTGAGAGAATAGGAAGATCTTTGTATTCTGGTTTGTTAAGAGCAATGTACTTTTCAGCGTACCATCTTTGAGCATTTGTTACGACTTGTACGGACGGATCATCCTGAACGAGTGCAAAGAAGCTATGAATATCATCTGTCGTCGTTCCAATAGGAGTGTTTACGTAATGAATCGTTTTTTCATGAACTTTCGTTATCGCTTTTACAACCTTTTCGTTGGCTTTAACACTTTCCACATTTCTTACAGAGGATTGTGAATGAGTGACTTTCCACTTTCCTTTTTCTTTTACAAGTGTTAAATCGATTAATCCTAATGAACCACCTCCGTAACCTGCTTGTACAGCGGGGATTCCGTTGATCGTTCCTCTTTCATTATCTACACCAGGAAGCACCTTTCCGGTTGAATCCTTGAACAAGGCATCAAGGCTCTTTTCATCTGTAGCTGGAAAGACTTTATGAGTATGAGAGAAAGTGATGGCACTGATGTCTTTAACTTTACTTAATGCATATATAACATCTTCTGTATTTGAAAGATTTCCATTAAATCCGGAATGAGCTTGAGCAATAATGATGTCTGCTCCTTCTTTTTTCATCCGTGGAATAAATTTTTGTGCAGAGTCAACAATATTTTTTGTTACTACTTTGCCATCCAAGTTGGATTTATCCCACTCATTAATTTGAGGTGGTACAAAACCAATATAGCCGATCTTAATTACTTTTGTTTTACCACTTTCATCTTTTACTTTTTTATTAACGATTTTGTATGGCGTATATTTGTTTTTATCGTTCTTCGGATTGTTATCATGATCATCTACATAAACATTAGCGTTTATATACGGAAAATTCGCATCGTCATAAACTTCATCTAAATATTCTAAACCATAGTTAAATTCATGATTTCCAAGTGTCGCCATGTCATAGCCCATTAGGTTCATGGCAGCTATAGCAGGGTGAACTTCCCCTTCTTTTAATGGTTCAATTTTTGCTTTGAATGTTCCAAGAGGGGTACCTTGAATGAGATCACCGTTATCTACTAAAATACTGTTTTTCCCTCTCGATTCTTCTCTAGCTTGTTTTATAAGTGTAGCCGTTTTAGCAAGACCGACTTTTTCTGAAGCAACGTTTTTATAGTAATCAAAGTTTAAGAGATTGGTATGAACATCTGTGGTTTCCATAATACGAAGGTTTACTTTTGCTGGAGCTGGCTTTTTAGCTAATGCGTTCTCGGCAACGGGCAAAGATAAAAGACTCAAAGCTAATGAAAATGAAACAAATTTCTTATGATTATTATTCATATCCTCTAACCCCTCAGTTTAATTTGATTCTGACTCACTTAGACACAAAGTAATAATACCATTCCTCTATTTTCTCCATATCATCCAAAAGAACTAAAAGTTTCAATTAAAAAAATCAAGTCGCATTTGTCGGGACTTGATCAATCTTCTTTTTTAATCTTTTGCATCTCTTTCCCCCATTTTGCCAGGGATTCTATGGATGGAATTAAATTCTCTCCCGCTTTTTTTTTGAGAATATTCTACTCACGGCGGGATCTCTAAATACTGTTTTCTGAAAATAAGTCCTTGATTCTCCATTTCTTTTAATGATTGAGACAATACCATGTTTGTAATGCCGTCGACTCTGCGTTTAAGTTCGTTGTAGCGCAGAGTTTTGCCGTTCCACAACGCCATGTTAAAGGACCATCTTCTTTTCTTCCATATTTCCTCACTTCACTGCTCATGGATAGGATAACGCCCTCTTCCCCTTTACTCAGTTTTTTCTGACTTACTCATAAATTACTGCATACTTGTATTCATTTTATATTGTAATAAAATTATATCGTAATCAGTTAAGGTGTAGAGAATTTTTATCATAGGAGGAGTGGTAAGATTGAATCTTACATTTGAAGTCATACCTGGTGAAAAAATTGAATGCTGTAAAGATCTCTGCAATGAACTTATGGTTTATCAGAATTCAAAGGCGTACATAAAACCTGAGCTATTTGATAACATGAACTTTGAAACAAGGCTTGTCCCTTCCGTGAACAAAGCGGTTCATAACCATACGATTGTCGTAAAAGATGAGGATCAGATTGTTGCTTATGTATATTCCAACATTTCTCCTAAAGAAACCTACTCCAATGAGTTTGCCACCTTCTTTGCTATGTCTTCTGTCCGTAGAGATCATGTCGGCTGTCTTTCTCAATTCTATATTAAAGAGGATTACAGACAGTATGGAATCGGTTCAAAGCTTTTTACGATGTCTATGGAATGGATGAAACAATTTGTCGATGTAGAAGATTATTTTATCTTTGTGTCAAATGGCAACATAGATGCTTTAGAGTTCTATAAACGAAAAGGATTTTCTGCCAGTCATGATATTTTAGATGGGTTTATAACGGTACTGCGAAATAATAGAAATGAAATGATCACCGTATAATAAAAAAAACGTTCCTGAATAGGAACGTTTCAGAACGTAGACAAACCCCATTTCAACTTTGTTGAAAATGGGGTTTGTGTTGTTTTTAAGTATTATTTTTGAATAAACACACCTGGATTAAACTGGACATGGCCCTCGCCATGTCCAGTTTGC
>NZ_JAMBOR010000011.1 GCF_023715845.1 Fictibacillus phosphorivorans | reverse complement strand
TGGCAAACTGGACATGGCGAGGGCCATGTCCAGTTTAATCCAGGTGTGTTTATTCAAAAATAATACTTAAAAACAACACAAACCCCATTTTCAACAAAGTTGAAATGGGGTTTGTCTACGTTCTGAGAGGATGATTGTATAATCATCCTCTTTATTTATAAGGAATCATTTAGCAGCCAGCGCTTCCACCTTTTGCTCCGATATTTTGATAAAAGCTCTTATCGTGAGATTTTGAAGTGGCTTGACCGCCTTTAGAACCGATATATTGATAAAATTCTTTATCATGCGAAAGTGAAGTTGATTTCCCACCTTTTCTGCCGATATCTTTATAAAATGATTCCTGATGTGATTCTGCAGTCGTTTTACCGCCTTTTTTTCCGATTTCCTGATAGAATTCCTTGCCACGCGATTTTGAAGTCTTTTTCCCTCCGAGGCGTCCTGCTTCGGCTCTTGTCATTTTTTCTCTCATAGCCATTTAAAACTTCCTCCTTTTTAGACAGAAAATTTCTGGATGTATTTTCTTGATTAGCCTTTATAAGCAGGATTAAAACACGATTCAGCGCAATTAGGCCGATTAACATACTCTTTTAAATTCGGGTAGGAATATAGTAAAAATGGGGAATAGTAATAAAGAACATCTCTTGCAGGATTTTAATAATATAAAGCAAATATATATTTAAGCGATGCATTCATTTAATAGTTCTTCAATGTATAGGAGAGATGAGTAATGAATGGAAGCATGAATAAAGTAATCATTGTTGAAGGAAAATCTGACAAAGAAAAGCTTTCTGCAATTTTAGATGAACCGGTTGAAATTATTTGTACGAATGGCACATTAGGTTTGGATAAATTAGAAGAGCTCGCTTTAGCAATCGAAGATCGAGATGTTTATATCCTTGTGGATGCTGATGAAGCAGGTCATAAATTACGAAAACAGCTACAGCGTGAGCTCCCGAATGCAGAGCACTTATATATTAATAAAATGTATAGAGAAGTTGCGACAACCCCCCTGATGTATTTGGCGAAAGTTTTAGTTGGTGCTCATTTTAATATTCACAAAAACTGTTTAGGTTAATTATGTTTTCAATCATGGTTATAAAAAGGGGCAGCTCCCAAAAACGTAGGGCTTCTTTCAATAGGCTGTACAATCCTCTTATTCCGCTGTGTTCAAATCAGTATATTTGATACAGGGATAAGAGGATTTCTTATTATATGGGGTAATGATATATGCTTGAAAAGTAAGCAACGCATTAACCATTTTATATAAAATCGTGATATCCTTATGGCAGAGAATCAAAATCAAAGTCTGATGTATATATTATCAAATAAATAATGGAGTTTAAAAATGAAAGAAATCAATAGAGCAAATTGGGAATGTATTATCGAACAATCCATACATAAGCCTTTTTTTCTTTACTTAGAAACACCGTTATGCGGCACTTGCAAAGTGGGGAAAAGAATGACGGAAGTGGCAGTAGAAACGGTCCGAGCTCAAAGAGGAACCGAATTGCCATATGGCGTTTGCAATATTAATGAGATGCCCGAGCTGGCTGAACAATATGGCGTAACCAGTGTACCTTGCTTAATGGTATTATCCAGGGGAATGGCTGTAAAAAAGATTTATGCCCTACAATCTGCAGGAAATATTTATCAAACAATGATAGATTTCTTAAATAAGGAAAAATAATTTGTAATAAAATGTGGGAAAAGCCCCATAATTCCCTTAGGTTCTCCTAATTCTTAAGAAAAATGATTTTTCAGGGGGTTTTTCCTTAAGAAAAATATGGTAAAATAATGTCTCTTACACACTAGACTGTAACATAAATTAGTGTGTTTTTTTTATACAAAAAATTAGTCAAACCGTGTCGGAATAAGGGATCGATAAGTTAGAGGGTAAGTTATCATTCAATTCCGTCTATTCAGTTATTTAACAAGAAAGTCACAATTGTTACGAGCTATGTAATATTGTTATAGAACTGTATCCTACAAATGTCAAAAGTCGTGGTATAAATGAATAGGAGAGCTTGTTACATGTTTGCTCCCGACCGAATAGTGGTAAATAAGAATGATTTTATGAAAACAAAAACAAAAAAGATGAAGATGAATAAAGCATAAGTAATTTTTTTAGCAGGGGTGATTGATAATCATGGCATCATTAAATTTAAATGCAGTATTTCCTATAGCGAAAAATAAAATGACAAGTATTGAAGATAAAGTATTAACGATCCAGGAAAGAAATGATGAGAAATTGAGAAATGAATTGATTGGTGATTACCAGCCATTCATTAAAAAGGTTACATCCAAAGTGTGCAGTCAATATATAGATCGTACAATGGACGAGTTTAGTGTAGGTCTTTTTGCCTTTAATGAAGCGATTGATCAGTATCAAGAAGGACAAGGAAGCCGTTTCTTATCTTTTGCAGATATGGTAATCAGACGTCGCGTTATCGATTATATCCGTAAAGAAGTTCGTCAAAACCGTTTAATCTTTCTTCAGCCAGATGAAGAAGATGAAGAAGGACGTTTAGAAGAAAGCTATGCGGAACAAAAAGCAGCAATGGATCATTTTGAAGATCAGATCCAAGTAGAAAACCGTGTATATGAAATTGAAGAATACCAAAAGCTTCTAAAAACATTTGGACTGAATTTTAAAGTGCTAAGCAAGCACTGTCCAAAACATGTGGATGCGCGTGAAAATGCTAAAGAAATTGCCCGTCTTTTAGCTGAAAATGAAGAGCTGGCCGCCTTTTTGAAGGAAAAAAAGCAATTGCCGATAAAAGATTTATTAAATATGGTATCCTGTAGTCGTAAAACTATAGAGAGAAATCGAAAGTATATAATAGCAGTATCATTAATATATTTAGGCGATTTCCAAGCGCTGAAATCTTATATTCAGCCTTAAGGTGAGGTATATATGATTACAAGGCAGGGGATCTTCTCATCCTCTTGCCTGTAATTACTACTGATCCTGCGACTTGCGGGAGGGATACAATTGAAAAGCGGCAGCGGCATTTTAATAGAAATTAATAATAAAAAAGCAACTTTGCTTATGAAAGATGGAACATTTGTAACGGTGCGTGTACCGGCAGGCAAAAAACCATCAGTAGGCAAAGAGTATCAGGCTTCTTATTTTTCGGAAAACAGAAAGGGAAGTCTTTTTGTGCTGCCATCAATAGCGGCTGTACTAGCTGTTGTTCTTTTATCTGGATTGATCCCTACCGGAACACACTCCGCAGCTGCAGCTTACGTCAGCTTTGATATCAATCCAAGCTTAGAAGTAGGCGTTAATGAGGACATGAAAGTCATTGAAATCGATACTTTTAATGAAGAAGCAAAAGATATTATAAAAAAATATGATCTTGATGCAGCTCATCGGATTCATTTTGAGAAATTTGCGGATCGCCTTATAAAAGCCTATGAAAAAGAAGGCTATATGGAATCTAATCATTCTATGCTCATCACAACGACTTCAAGTGAAGAGGGCAATGATAAAACTGATGCCGCATTAGATCAAGCAGTGAATACAATCGTGAAGAAAACGGTTGTAAAATATCCTGTGGCCATTACGGTTTCAGAATCGGATTCCGATACGCGTGTAAAAGCAAAACAGCTTGGCGTTTCGCCAGGTAAATATAAGGCCTTCCAAACGGCTAATAAAAACAATAAGAATTTAAAAGAGGAAAAGATCAAAGAAGTTAATTTTCAAGAGCTAAAAGTTAATACTCTATCCTCTAGTGATATAAAAAGCATTCCGCATCCGAGAAAAATTAACACAGAAGCGGGTGAACAAAAGAAAAAGGCAAAGGTAGCAGTGCCTAAAAAGGCAGTAAGCCATAACCAGCAAGAAGAAAAAAGGCATAATCATGAACACAAAATTCAATATAAAAAGACACAAGAAAATGCCGGTCAGCCTAAAGGAAAATCATTTAATGAAGGTAAAAGGCATTCTAATCCTGCCTTTAATCAAAATAGGCTAAAGAATAACGGAAAAAATAATGGAAACTCAGATAATCATCAAAAGAAAAACCAGCAGGATCGCAAGAGACATGACGTGAAGAAGAATGATTTGAATAAAAATCAGAACCATTGGAATAAGCAACAACGCAATAAACAAGCTGCTAACAAACAACCTTCAAATAAAAAGTTAAATCAAAAACAAATGTCTCATAAAAAGGATGACAACAAACATAGAAACAAGCATTAACGCTAATTATGGTTGTTGCTGTCGGAAATGCAAAAACGATTTTTCCAAACTGTCGAACACTTTATAAAGGTAAACGTTCCATTCCTCTCGAAAAAGGTGAAGTAAACAACCTATTCGGGGGGATTTTATATGTTGGATGTCACCTTCTTTGAAAGACAGATCGGTAAAAGTCCATATTTATCACTGTATAATATTCCGGTTAAGCCTAGATTTAGTCTGAATGATGAAAATACCTTAAGAATCGATTACAGGGAAGGGGAACGTAATCGCATGGTCGTTTTTAAAGGAAATCCCAAATATCTCTCTATGATGCTTGAAGGGAAAATGAAACTTTCAACGCTTCTTCGCCAAGAAATGCTCGAATTTCACGGGACGTTGAGGCAGCGATTAAAATGGGAAGCCATCTTCTACCTAAGCTCACATTGGGAGCAAATCGCTACAGGGGTTTTGATGAAAAGTGCCAAAAATGTTTGACACGAATCGACAGTGGTGATAATATTCTTCTCAGTGATTCAAAAATGCATCGCTTTAACTTAATAACGTAACGCTTAACTTATCACGAGAGGTGGAGGGACTGGCCCTATGAAACCCGGCAACCGCTAGCTGTATGTCATACATACGGACTAGAAAGGTGCCAATTCCTGCAAGGCATGAAATGCTTTGGGAGATGAGGAGAACGCGCATAGAATATTATATGCCTTTCTGCTCATATTGAAGCAGAGGGCATTTTTTTTTAGAAAAAGGTATTAGAAATGAGGTTTGTTCTTTGATTAATTTACATGCAGTCCGTAAAGTCTTTCAAACCAAAGATGGTGAAGTAAAGGCTGTTGATACGGTAGATCTAAACATAAAACAAGGGGAAATATACGGCATAATTGGGTACAGTGGAGCAGGTAAAAGTACTCTGATCCGAATCCTTAACATGCTGGAGAGACCGACAAGTGGTACGGTTACGATCGGCGGCAAGAACATGTCTGAGCTTTCTTCTAAACAGCTTAGAGAAGCGAGACAGGAAATAAGTATGATATTTCAGCATTTTAACCTTCTATGGTCAAGAACGGTAAGAGAGAATATTGCTTTTCCATTAGAAATCGCTGGATATCCGAAAGATAAAATCAAGAAGCGAGTGGACGAGCTGATTGATCTGGTTGGATTAGAAGGAAGAGGCGGTTCCTATCCTTCACAACTGAGTGGTGGTCAAAAACAGCGCGTTGGTATCGCGAGAGCTCTAGCAAATAATCCGGAAGTTTTATTATGTGATGAAGCGACTTCAGCACTTGATCCAAAAACTACAGACAGTATCCTAGATCTTCTAGTCGAAATTAACCAGAAGCTAGGCCTAACCATTGTCCTCATCACTCATGAGATGCATGTTATTCGAAAGATCTGTCACCGTGTTGCTGTAATGGAAAAAGGGAAAGTGGTGGAAGAAGGCGATGTATTAAACGTCTTTAAGAATCCTAAAGAACCCATCACAAAAGATTTTGTAAAACAAGTGACAGAACCTGAAGAAACGGTAGATACGATTAAGCAGTTCATAGAGGAGTTTCCAGAGGGCAGAATTGTACAGCTTACTTTTGTAGGAGGCCGTGCAGGTCAACCGCTAATCACAGAGCTGATCCGGAATTTCAAAGTAGATGTAAATATTCTTCAAGGTAAAATTACGCAAACACAAAATGGGCCATACGGTACATTGTTTATCCAAATTAAAGGTTCTGATGCTGCCCTTTCTAACGCTATGGAATTTCTAAATAGCGTTCAGGTAGAAGTAGAGGTGATTCATAATGCTTAGTTCGTGGTTCCCAAACGTTCAATGGGATGTCGTTTTAGAAGCGACGAAAGAAACTTTATATATGTCAGCTATCTCAGTAATTGTTACTTTCATTTTAGGTCTTGCTCTTGGGCTTGCTTTATATTTAACAGCACCCGGCAACCTATGGGAAAATAAATTTTTAAACAGCATAATCGCGATTATTGTTAACGTATTCCGCTCTATTCCGTTTATTATCTTAATTATTCTTTTAATTCCTTTTACGCGTTTTCTTGTAGGTTCGATGCTTGGGGCAGAAGCTGCACTACCGGCATTGATCGTCGGAGCCGCACCGTTTTATGCGCGTATGGTTGAGATTGCTTTGAGAGAAATTAATAAAGGAGTAATCGAAGCTGCTAAATCAATGGGTGCTACAAACACTCAAATTATTTTTAAAGTCCTTATTCCGGAAAGCACTCCAGCACTTGTTTCTGGTATTACCGTTACGGCTATTGCACTTGTAAGTTATACAGCAATGGCTGGCGTAGTCGGTGCAGGGGGACTTGGAAACCTTGCTTATATGGAAGGATATCAGAGAGATAATGCAGATGTTACGCTAGTTTCAACTGTTTTGATCCTGCTCATCGTTTTTGTTATCCAATGGATAGGAGATCGCTTCACAACAGCTTTAGATAAAAGATAAGCACAAACCAAGGAGGAAATCATATGAAAAAAATATTATCGATTATTTTGCTTGCTGTCGTTGCAGCAGCACTAGCAGCTTGCGGCAATAAAACAGAAGGCGGCATCAGCGACGATAAGATTATCGTTGGAGCATCAAACGTACCTCATGCAGAAATTCTTGAAGAAGCAAAACCGCTTTTAAAAGAAAAAGGTATTGAGCTTGAGATTGAAACGTTCCAAGATTATGTACTTCCGAATAAATCTTTAGATGAAAAAGAAATTGGTGCGAACTACTTCCAGCACGTTCCTTATTTAAAGTCACAGATGAAAGACCACGGCTATAAATTTGAAAACGCAGGCGGCATCCACCTTGAGCCGATCGGTGTTTATTCAAAAAAATACAAATCTTTAGATGAACTGCCTCAAGGTGCTACGATTATCATGTCTAACTCTGTAGCTGACCACGGCCGTATGCTAGGTCTTCTAGAAAAAGAAGGTTTGATCAAAGTTAAAGAGGGCAAAGGTACGGATGCCCAAATTAAAGATATTGTAGAAAATCCAAAGAAATTAAAATTCAAAGCTGATGTTGATGCAGGAATGCTTCCAAAAGCCTATAAAAACGGTGAAGGCGATGCTGTTCTAATCAACACAAACTATGCGATTGATGCTGGACTAAATCCACAAAAAGACGCAATCGCGATTGAAGACACTGATTCTCCATTCGTAAACATTATTACAGTACGTGAAGGAGATAAAGATAAGAAAGCTGTAAAAGAGCTAGTTAAAGTATTGCGCTCAAAAGAAATTCAACAATTCATTAAAGAGAAATATAAAGGTGCAGTAGTGCCTGTAACTGAATAAAGGATCAAAGGGTGTCTCCGAATAAGGAGGCACCCTTTTTGTCTACTTCAGGAGGACAACGAATGATTAATATTCGAAAAATAGGTGATGAGGCACTATTTTTACGTGATTATAAGGAGCTTTTATATGATGATTGCATTATTTTTGTGAGGATTCCTTCTATTCATGGGATGGTGTGTTTTTAGAGATAGCTAAAGGGATTTTGCTCCAAAAATGCCCTCTATAAATACCCCTCCAAATTACATATCCACTCGGAAATAAACTCATACTAATCCTGTTTACTAAAACGTGAGAGGAGTGTAATAACTGCATGAAACAAGAAGATCAACCGATGCCAGGAGTGAACTCTGCACAATATCACTTAATCCGGTATAAAGAAGGTTTAGGAAAATATAAAGAAAATATGCCTGAATTAACTCATGCTTATAATGAATTTACGCGTCACTGTTTCAAGGAAGGTGAAATTTCCGAAAAAAATAAACAGTTGATCGCGCTAGGAATCAGTATTTACTCACAAGATGAATATTGCATCATCTATCATACGAAGGGATGCCTGGATCAAGGGTGTTCTGAAAATGAAATTCTTGAAGCTGTAGGCGTTTCTGCAGCATTTGGCGGAGGAGCAGCTATGAGTCAGGGAGTTACCCTTGTTCAAGAGTGTATAAATGAGTTAAAGAAACCCCGCCATTAGATCTTCCATGCATTAAATGTTTTATTTCTATTCAAAAAGGTAATGGAAGTAATGTAGCGGATTTAACAGAATTCTAAAGGGATATCCATTGTGCTTTCCTGAAAGCACGGATTACCCTTTCACAAAACTTTGCATGGGATCATATGCTGGTTGTGGAAAAGAAGCGCTGCTGATAAGCTATAACTATCTAAATTTGAAAGGATTGATTCATTATCCACCCCATAAAAGTAAAGCATACATCTGAAATGGAAAAAGCAATGCACCAATCACATGGTTGCGGTTTTGCAGAGTATGAAAGGGATTTGGAGAAGCGATTAGATGTTGAGAAAGACCGTGAAAAGGAATATAAAAAAGGTTTAGAAGTAGCGGCGGATGCAACGAGAAATCACACGCCGTAAAGATAGGTTATATAAAAACAAAAGGCTGACTCTAAGGTGAATTCGTGCCTGATGAGTTAGCCTTTTTTCGGATTACATAATTAAACATTGAAATATATGAGCACAATGTTAAAGTTCATAGCCCGTTCCCTTGAACATACATTTCATTTGTTATAAGATTAGAATGAGAATAAATTGAGAATGGCTATTTAATGCCCTATTTCAAAATCTTAAGAATGAGTTCTTAATGGAGGTTGTATTATGTCAGCACCTAATTTAAAGATTGAAGATCTTCGTGTATCGATTGAAGATAAAGAGATTATCAAAGGATTAGATCTCGAAATAAATGGTGGAGAAATCCATGCAATCATGGGGCCAAACGGTACAGGTAAGTCTACACTTTCTGCAGCGTTAATGGGTCACCCTAAATATGAAGTAACTTCAGGGAAAGTCACTTTCAACGGTGAAGATCTTTTAGAAATGGAAGTAGATGAGCGTGCTAAAGCTGGTCTATTCCTAGCTATGCAATATCCATCAGAAGTAAGCGGTATTACGAACGCTGACTTCCTGCGTTCTGCGATTAACGCAAAACGTGAAGAAGGCGATGAGATTTCACTTATGAAATTCATCCGTGAACTAGATAAGAAGATGGATCACTTGGAGATGGACAATGCGTTCGCTCATCGTTATTTAAACGAAGGTTTCTCTGGTGGAGAAAAGAAGCGTAACGAAATCCTACAAATGATGATGCTTGAGCCGAAATTAGCCATCCTTGATGAAATCGACTCAGGATTAGATATCGATGCTCTTAAAGTAGTAGCAAAAGGTGTTAATGAAATGCGCAACCCTGATTTCGGATGCTTAATCATTACTCACTACCAGCGTTTATTGAACTACATCACACCAGACAAAGTACACGTAATGATGCAAGGCCGTATTGTGAAATCTGGAGGACCTGAACTCGCACAGCGTCTTGAAGCTGAAGGTTATGACTGGATCAAGGAAGAGTTAGGTATTAAAGACGAAACTGTCGGTCAAGAAGCGTAAGCAATAAGGGGGACTATACATGTCAGTTGATACGAGCCTAAGATTTGATAAGGACTACGTAAACGGTTTTACAAGCAGCAGACAGGAACCCGCTTGGCTGCAGGAGCTTCGTTTGCAAGCATTGGAATTGGCTCAGAACCTGCCAATGCCTAAACCGGATAAAACAAAGATTGATAATTGGAACTTTACAGACTTCAAACACGAAGCTACAGGGAATGCAGTAGCATTCAACGAGCTTCCGGAAGATGTTAAAGCTTTGATCGGATCAGAAGAAGATGCGAAGAATGTACTTGTTATTCATAATGGAACACCTGTATTTTTTGCATTAGAACAAGAAGTGAGAGATCAAGGAGTAATCTACACGGATCTATTAACAGCTGCCAAAGAACATGAAGACTTAGTTAAGAAGTACATCATGAAAGCTGTTGCTGTTGATGAGAATCGTTTAACTGCATTGCATGCATCATTATTTTTGAACGGGGCGTTCCTTTATGTTCCTAAAAATGTAGAGGTGTCTGCACCGATTCAAGCGATTTACTATCAAGATGACGAAGCGGCACTATTAAACCATGTTATCGTTGCAGCAGAAGATAACAGCTCTGTAAACTATGTAGAAAACTATCTTTCTACGAACGAAAACACAGAGTCTGTAGCCAATATTGTTTCTGAAGTCTATGCAGGCGCTGGTGCAAAAGTAGTTTTTGGAGCTGTTGATAACCTTGCAAAAGGAATGACAACTTACGTGAACCGCAGAGGCCGTGCTGAAAGAGATGGCAGAATCGAATGGGCGCTCGGTCAGTTTAACGACGGTAACACAGTTTCTGATAATACGACTCACCTCATTGGAGATGGATCGTTTATAGATACGAAGACTGTAACTATCGGTCGAGGCGATCAAAAACAAAACTTCGTTGCTCAAATCTTTAACCATGGAAAACATTCTGAAGGTTATATCCTGACTCATGGGGTAATGAAAGATAGTGCAAGCTCTATTTTTAACGGTATTACAAAAATTGAGCATGGCGCTACAAAATCTCACGGTGAGCAAACAGAACGTGTTCTGATGTTAAGTGAAAAAGCACGTGGAGATGCTAACCCGATTCTATTGATTGATGAAGACGACGTTACAGCAGGTCATGCTGCATCTGTTGGTCGCATCGATCCGTTGCAAATGTTCTATCTAATGAGCCGCGGCATTTCAAAAACAGAAGCAGAGCGTCTTATCATTCATGGGTTCTTGGCTCCAGTTGTTAGCCAAATGCCTTTAGAATCTGTAAAAAATCGTCTTGTAGAGGTTATCGAAAGGAAAGTGCGCTAACATGAGTGCAAAGGAATGGAGAAAGCTGTTTCCTATCCTTGATCAGGAAGTTAACGGCAAACCTCTTGTATACCTTGACAGTGCGGCCACTTCACAGAAACCAATACAAGTTATTGAAACACTAGATAAGTATTATAAAGAATTTAATTCTAACGTTCACCGCGGTGTTCATACCCTTGGAACTCGTGCAACAGATGGCTATGAAGGAGCCCGAGAAAAGGTTCGCCGATTTATTGGAGCGAAATCAACCCAAGAGATTATTTTTACACGCGGAACAACGACTGCCATTAATACAGTTGCAAGAAGCTATGGAATGGCAAACCTATCAGAAGGTGACGAGATTGTGATCACTCCAATGGAGCATCACAGCAATATCATTCCATGGCAGCAGGTTGCAAAAGCGACTGGAGCAACCTTAAAATACATTCCTTTGCAGCCAGATGGAACGATCGATCTTCAAGATGTTGAAAAAACGGTAACAGAGCATACTAAAATTGTCTCGGTTATGCAGGTTTCAAACGTATTGGGAACGATTAATCCCATTAAGGAAATCGCATCGATCGCGCATAAGAACGGTGCGGTTATGGTTGTTGACGGTGCTCAAAGTGCGCCTCATATGAAAGTGGATGTCCAGGATCTTGACTGTGATTTCTTTGCTTTCTCTGCTCACAAAATGTGCGGACCAACAGGCATAGGTGTTTTATATGGGAAGAAAGCTCTTCTTAATAAAATGGAGCCTGTGGAATTCGGCGGAGAGATGATTGACTTTGTTGGATTGCAGGAATCCACATGGAAAGAGCTTCCTTGGAAGTTTGAAGGTGGTACTCCGATTATCGCAGGCGCGATCGGATTGGGTGCAGCGATTGACTTTCTCGAAGACATTGGGCTCGACAACATTTTAAAAGTAGAACATAAACTGGCAGAATATGCGATGGAACGTTTATCTGAGCTTGAAGGTGTTACGATTTACGGACCTAAGCATAGAGCTGGTCTTGTGACTTTTAATCTGGATGATGTACATCCGCATGATGTAGCGACTGTCCTTGATTCAGAAGGAATTGCTGTCCGTGCTGGCCACCATTGTGCACAGCCACTTATGAAATGGCTGGATGTTACAGCAACAGCTCGTGCAAGTTTCTACCTGTATAACACAGAAGATGACATCGATGCTTTCATAAAAGGACTCACAACAGCAAAGGAGTATTTCGGTCATGTCTTCTAATTTAGATCAGCTTTACCGGCAAGTCATAATGGACCATTACAAAAACCCCCGTAATAAAGGGGTACTAGAAGATGGTGCCTTAAATATTAATATGAATAACCCGACATGCGGCGACCGTATCCAGCTTACTTTAAAAGTAGAAGATGGAAAGATCGAGTCTGCTAATTTCGACGGTGAAGGATGTTCCATTAGTCTGGCATCAGCATCCATGATGACGCAAGCAGTAAAAGGGCTTCCTGTTGAAGATGCTTTAAAACTTGCAAAGATCTTTTATGATATGATGTTAGGGAACGACTATGATGATGAATCCTATGATTTAGGTGACATCGAGGCTCTTCAAGGCGTTTCAAAATTCCCTGCCCGCATTAAATGTGCAACACTTGCATGGAAAGCGATGGAACAGGGAGTAGGGAAGAAAGACGAAGAAGAGTAAGAATGAGAGTGCCAATCCAGTAAGGAGGGATTCTGCAATGGCTAAGAAGATGCCGGATATCGGCGAATATAAATATGGTTTTAGAGATAAAGACGTATCCATTTTCAGATCGAAGCGTGGTTTGACAAAAGAAATCGTTGAGGAAATTTCACGCATGAAGAGTGAACCTGAGTGGATGCTAGAATTCCGTTTGAAGTCATTAGAGCAGTTCTACAAAATGCCTATGCCTCAATGGGGCGGGGATATGAAGGACTTAAACTTTGATGATATTACGTACTATGTTAAGCCATCTGAAAAATCTGAGAAATCTTGGGATGAAGTACCTGCAGAAATCAAGGCTACTTTTGACAAGCTCGGTATTCCAGAAGCTGAACAAAAATACCTTGCAGGTGTATCTGCACAATATGAATCTGAAGTTGTTTATCACAACATGAAAGAAGACTTATCAGATCTAGGGATTCTTTTCACAGATACAGATACAGCTTTAAAAGAGCATGAGGAAATCTTCCGTGAATACTTCGGAACTGTCATTCCTCCTGCAGATAACAAGTTCGCAGCATTAAACTCTGCAGTATGGTCTGGTGGATCTTTCATTTACGTACCAAAAGGCGTTAAATGTGATACTCCACTTCAAGCATACTTCCGAATCAACTCTGAGAACATGGGTCAGTTCGAACGTACGCTGATCATTGCGGACGATGACAGCTCTGTACATTATGTAGAAGGTTGTACGGCACCGGTTTATTCAACAAACTCACTTCATAGTGCGGTTGTTGAAATCATCGTTAAGAAGAACGCTTACTGCCGTTACACAACGATTCAAAACTGGGCGAACAACATCTACAACCTTGTTACAAAGCGTGCTGTAGCGGAAGAGAATGCTACGATGGAATGGGTAGATGGAAACATCGGATCTCGTCTAACGATGAAGTATCCAGCTGTTATCATGAAAGGCCGCGGTGCGAAAGGTACGATTCTATCGATCGCAATCGCTGGTAAAGGACAGCATCAGGATGCAGGAGCAAAAGTATTGCACCTTGCACCCGAATGTTCTTCTACCATCGTATCGAAGTCGATCTCGAAGCATGGCGGTAAAGTAACATACCGTGGTATTGCTCACTTCGGACGTAAGTCTGACGGATCAAAATCCAACATTAAGTGTGACACGCTTATCATGGATAACCAATCCACATCAGATACGATCCCGTACAACGAGATCTTAAACAACAACATCACACTTGAGCACGAAGCAACTGTATCTAAAGTTTCTGAAGATCAGTTATTCTACCTCATGAGCCGTGGTGTTTCTGAACAGGAAGCAACTGAAATGATCGTAATGGGCTTCATCGAGCCATTTACAAAAGAGCTTCCAATGGAATATGCAGTTGAAATGAACCGCCTGATTAAGTTCGAGATGGAAGGTTCAATCGGTTAAAGGATAAAAAAACCTTGGTATATAAGCTATATACCGAGGTTTTTTTGTTTGTAAATTTGTATCGTTCGAATTCATTCTAAATTCAGGTTTAACATAATTGATAAAGAGAAGTTCTAATTGCTGTAAATCATGAACAGGTTCTTGGCATTGTAATATTTTTCATTTATGTACTTCTATGTAAGATAATATCTATGGAAGAATACCTAATTTGCTTGCAGTTAATTTCATATCATTACTCATTTTAGTGATAACATCGGTAGGACAGCCTAATAAGTAATGTGGCCAATGTACCAGCATGGTGCGCAACTTAACGGAATCTATAACGGTTTTTATAGATTGAACGGATACATTCTTCTGCAAAATATCATTTACTGTTTCTGTATATACCCTAATTACAACATCAGATGAGATTTGGTTTCCACTTGCGTGAGCCCTTTGAAGAAAAAAAGAAATATCCTCTGGTCCACTTCCGATGCAAATTTCCTGCCAATCGGATATTACCGGAAATTTTTCGTTTAACAGTACATTTTCCATGTGGAAGTCACCGTGACGTAATGTCTTTGGAAAATTAATTTTTAACGATATGATTTCTTCCAGTCTCCAACCTAAACCTCAGAAGTAAAATGCCAAGGTTTATTTTTTTTGAGTTTTTTATGGAGTCTTTTTGTAGGCCATATTTTGAATTGTATCTTTGTTTCTATTTGATTTTTTATCGATGAAGAAGGTATCATAAGGATTAATTTAAATATAGTTCACCAGGTTCACCCATTTAATCTATCTAAGGAAAAGGTGTGATCATAATGAGGAAAGGGCTCGAGAGAAAGCGTATCATTCTAACAGGATCAAGAAAGACTGAAGAGATGTGTACTTTAGTAGAAAAGCAGGGAGGAATCCCTATCGTAAGACCTGCTCAAGGCACAGTATTCTTGGATGAGAAAGAGGTTGAACCAGAAATTGAAAGAATCGTAAACGAAGGCGTAGATTGGGTCGTTTTTACAACCGGTATTGGTGTGGAAACTCTATTTAAAATTGCAGAAAACATGGGTATTCATGAAAGTTTTATTTCCACCATCCATAAAGCGAAAGTAGCTACTAGGGGATATAAAACTCGTTCAGCACTAAAAAAATGGGGTATCGCTCCAATTGCTGGTGATGACGATGGGACAACCCAAGGACTTATCCGTTCTCTTAAGGAATTCGAATTTAATAATCAAAGATTAATGGTTCAGCTCCATGGTGATTCTGCACCAATGCTTAAGCGATTTTTAGAGGGAAGAGGAGCAGTTTACTCACAAATTCTCCCTTATAAACATATTGCCCCTGATCCACAAGTTTTAAAAAGTTTATGTGATGAAATCTCTACTGGAAAAGTAGATGCAGTATGCTTTACAACAGCAATGCAAGTCCATTTTCTTTTTGATTATGCACGAGAAAATCAGTTTCTATCTCAACTCAAAAGTATGTTTAATAACAAAGTGATGGCTGCGGCTGTGGGTAAAATAACAGCAGAGGCATTGGAAGAAGAAGGGGTAGAAAATGTCCTCCAACCCGAACAACAACGTATGGGGGCAATGATCATGAAATTGTCTCAATATTATTCAGAGAGAAAGGTAAATCATTAAAAATTACTATAATCAAAATTTGAAAAAACCAATAAATTTTTAAAAATGCCTTTTCCTCTTCTTTTAATGCCTGTTTTGAAAGCGTTTACTTTTCTCCTTCGTTATCCTTCCTTTTACCTTCATACAGATATATTTAATCCATTGAACCTCGAAAAATTCTATACATTTATCATCTGCATTTTCGTATCTCCTTCTTTTATTAGATATAAATCAATATTCTCATTACTTAAGGTTCTTACTTCAAAAAACGTGTCAGGTTTTCTTACAATATTGTGTTAGGTATGAAAAATATATGTGATACTTTCCACATCGAAAAAAAAGCAGTCATTTAAAAGGAGAGGCTTGAATGGGCAAAGCTTATTTAGTTGGTGCCGGACCTGGTGATCCAGATTTGATTACTAGAAAAGGTCTTAAATGTATTCAGGAAGCGGATGTGATTTTATTCGATCGTTTAATCAATCAAGAATTATTAAGCTATGCGAAAAACGGGGCTGACTTGATTTACTGTGGCAAAAAACCAGGTAAGCATTCGATGGATCAAGACATGATTAATCAATATTTAGTAAGGCAAACCAAACGGGGAAGAATTGTTACCAGACTAAAAGGGGGTGACCCTTTTGTATACGGAAGAGGTGGTGAAGAAGCACAAGTACTTGCAAAACATGGAATTCCATATGAAATTGTGCCAGGGATCACATCTGGAATGGCAGCTCCCATGTATGCTGGAATTCCTGTTACACATCGAGACTATAGTTCCACGTTTGCGATTGTAACTGGACATATGAGACAAGGAAAAGATCATTTATGTTGGGAAAGCATTGCAAAAGGAATTGATACGTTAGTGATCTATATGGGAGTCGGTAATTTGCCGTATATTCAACAGCAGTTATTAAAACATGGACGTTCCAAAAACACTCCGGTGGCTATAGTACACTCTGGAACAACAGTAAAACAACACACTGTAACTGGGACACTTCTATCAATTGTGGAGATCGCAGAGAAAAATCAGATTCAAAATCCAGGTATAATCATCATCGGTGAAGTGGTTCGATTACGTGAAAAAATACAATGGTTTGAGCAAGTGAACCGTCAACAGACCGCTTTAGATGCTTTAACAATTTAAGTGTTGATCAAACTGATTAGATAATCAACAACCTATAGGAGGAATCAAATGGATAAAAAGACCAATGGAATTGGCATATTGACATTTTTAATTCTTGCTATTCAGGTATGGTTTCAGAAATGTTAATCCAATCGTTTGAAAGGATGAAAAAATGAAAGAACAAAAAAATGCTTTATGGTTATCCACGATAGCTATGATTCTTGGACAATGGGTGCACAGGTTGCTCCAATCATACAAAACATGTATGGATTGAGCGATACAAAGCTAAGTCTGCTTATAGCCATACCTGTTTTACTGGGTTCATTAATGAGAATCCCTTTAGGAATAGCAAGTGATCGATATGGTGGAAGGAAGGTTTATACCGTAACGATGTTAGCACTAGTTATTCCTTTAGTGGGAATTGGATATGCGGCTTCCTTTGAAATGTTATTGTTTTGGACATTTTTGATTGGATTAGCAGGTGCCACTTTTGCAATTGCGATTTCTTACGTTTCTGCCTGGTATACGTTCGGAAAACAAGGTTATGTGTTAGGTGTTGTAGGATTAGGAAATATAGGATCTGCAATATCTGGATTTACAATTCCTACCATGGTTACTGAATTGGGCCTTTCTTGGACGTTTTGGGGCGGTGCCATATTAATGGGTTTGATGACTATCATTTTTTGGTTGTTCACAAAAGAAGCTCCCCTTTCAAATAAAAAAATGACAGTGAAAGAAGCATTTTCTGTAATGAAATACAGGTCCCTTTGGATGTTGTCCATGTTTTATTTTCTTACTTTTGGAGGATTCGTAGCTTTTAGCCTTTATTTACCGACATTGTTGAAAGGACTCTATCAAGTTTCACTCGTAGATGTAGGGATGAAAACAGCTTGGTTTGTAGTAATCGCTACATTCATAAGGCCTTTTGGAAGTTATCTTGCAGATCGATTTGGAGCAAAAATGCCATTAATGTTTCTGTTTGTGGGAACTTCAGTAATCTCCATCTTGATCCCTTTAGTAGTCGATAATAGTGGCATTTTCACTTTTGTTTTCTTATTGTTGGGGTTGTTTTTAGGAGCAGGAAATGGTGCCGTATTCAAACTCGTGCCCGAGGTGGCCCCAGGAAAAACAGGTGCATCAGCAGGAATTATTGGCGCGATCGGAGGTATTGGAGGCTTTATATTGCCGCTTGTTTTTGGGATGACAAAAGATATGATCGGAAGCTACACACCAGGATTTGTATTGTTTTCAATCTTTTCCGCTTTGTGTCTGATTGGAACAATACGTAGTGTGAAAGATGGAAAAAGAAGCAGCCATAAGAATGTCAAAGTTTATCCATCCATTCAATGAATTGGAGGTAATATGTATGAAAAAGAAAAAATTAGTGTTGGTTGGAAATGGAATGGCAGGTGTACGTTGTATAGAAGAGATATTGAAAATAGACTCGGATGGATTTGAAATTACCATTTTTGGACGTGAACCATACCCAAACTATAACCGGATCTTATTATCGACCGTACTACAAGGTGATACATCAATTGATGATATTACCATTAACGAATTGGAATGGTATGAGCAGCATAATATACAACTCTATACAGGGGAAACCGTGGTAGAGATTGATAAAGAAAGAAAACAAGTATATACCGATAAAGATAGACAAATAGAATACGATGAACTGATTCTTGCAACAGGATCTTTACCGTTCATGCTTCCATTACCAGGAGCAGATAAGGAAGGGGTTACCGCATTCCGTGATATCCAAGATTGTCAAACAATGATTGAGTCAGCTCAACAATATAGAAAAGCTGTTGTCATCGGTGGAGGGCTACTAGGTCTAGAAGCTGCCAGAGGATTATTGAATCTTGGTATGGAAGTGGATGTCGTACATATTTGTGAGCATTTAATGGAAAGACAACTTGATCCAACCGCTTCTAAAATGCTTCAAAAAGAACTCGAGGCGCAAGGGATGAACTTTTTGCTTAACAAGCAAACGGAAGAAATCTTTGGTAGTCGTCGAGTGGAAGGATTGCTTTTTAAAGACGGTTCAAAAATCGAGGCTGATTTGGTCGTAATGGCTGTGGGAATCAGACCCAATGTTCAATTAGCAAAGAATAATGGAATTCAAGTGAATCGGGGAATCGTTGTTAATGATTATATGCAGACGGACTGTCCGAACATTTATGCAGTCGGAGAGTGTGCAGAACATCGAGAGATTGTATACGGTCTAGTTGCTCCTCTATATGAGCAAGGAAAAATCTTGGCTGAGAAAGTTTGTGGTGTAGAGAGTAAAAAATATGAGGGTTCGGTTGTTTCAACACAATTAAAAGTCTCAGGTGTGGACGTCTTCTCTGCAGGTGACTTCTTGGATAATCATGATACAAATTCGATCAAAGTATATGACGATTTTGAAGGGATTTATAAAAAAGTAGTTTTTCGGGATGACAAAGTGGCCGGAGCCGTATTATTCGGTGATATTGGAGAAGGACCCAAATTGTTGAACATGATAAACGATAGGACTGATATTTCAAATCTCTCCAAAGTTGCCATACTCCAAGACCATTCGGGTGGTGAATCAAGTAAGAGTGCTGCACTAGAAATGGTTAACAGTGAAGTTATTTGCGGCTGTAATGGTGTTACAAAAGGTGAAATTTGTGGAGCGATTGTTGAAAACGGTCTGACAACAGTAGATCAAGTAAAAGACAATACAAATGCTTCACGATCTTGCGGGGGATGTAAACCTCTCGTACAAGATCTATTAGAATACACACTTGGTGACGAATTTGACCAAAGTGAAATAAAAGAAGCAGTGTGTGGATGTACAACTTTAAGCCGTGAAGAAGTGATTGAAGAAATTAAATCTAAAAACTTAAAGTTTGTTAAAGAAATAATGAACGTACTCGGCTGGAAGAACGAAGAAGGGTGTTCGAAATGCCGTCCTGCACTGAACTACTATTTAGGTATGTTATATCCTTCAGACTATGAAGATGAACAGGAATCCCGTTTTGTCAATGATCGCCTACATGCCAATATTCAGAAGGATGGAACTTATTCTGTCGTCCCAAGAATGTACGGCGGGGTGACAAATGTAACTGACTTAAGAAAAATAGCGGACGTAGCGGAAAAATATGACGTTCCTATGATTAAATTAACAGGCGGCCAACGTATCGATCTATTAGGAATAAAGAAAGAAGATCTCCCAAAAGTTTGGGCAGACCTTGATATGCCTTCTGGATATGCGTATGGAAAAGCTTTAAGAACGGTAAAAACATGTGTTGGCAGTCAATTTTGCCGATTTGGAACCCAGGATTCTACTCAACTAGGAATTGATCTTGAAAAGAAATTTGAACGTCTTAATACCCCGCATAAAGTTAAAATGTCAGTTTCAGCATGCCCGCGTAATTGTGCAGAATCAGGTATTAAAGATGTTGGTATCGTCGGTGTGGATGGTGGTTTTGAAATATACGTCGGTGGAAACGGGGGCACTCATCTGCGTGCTGGAGATTTATTATGTACGGTTAAAAAAGAAAAAGAGGTTATTGAAACAACGGCCGCTTTTCTTCAATATTATCGGGAGACAGCAACATATTTGGAACGGACTTCTAAGTGGATAGAACGTATAGGATTAGAGAATATACGCGAGGTGCTGTTTGATGAAGAAAACAAAAAACAGCTGGTAGCAAGAATAGAAGAAGCTCTTGCCCATACAAAAGACCCTTGGGAAGAAATCGTTAAGAATCAAGAAATACAAGAAAAGTTATTTCGAAACTTAGAAACTCAAACCTCTGTTAGAGCGTAAGGAGGAAAAGATTATGGAGCGTATATACGTTGCCAATGTGAATAACCTTCCAGAGAAATTAGGTAAATCTGTGAAAGTACGAAACTATGATATTGCGTTATTCAAACTATCAACTGGAGTGATACATGCAATTGAAAATAGCTGTCCACATAAAGGGGGAGTCCTTTCTCAGGGGATCATCAGCGGAAAGCATGTATATTGTCCAATGCATAATTGGAAGATTTGTACGGAAGAGGGTAAAGCTCAAAAACCAGATGAAGGTTGTGTGAAAACATTCGAAGTAGAGATAAAAGATGAAAAAGTTTATGTTTGTCTCTAGTAGTAAGCCAAAAGGTGTGACCATTAAATGAATGATTTTCTTAGTTATTACCGACAAAAAGAGAAAGAACTAGGAACAGAAAACGTGATGGATACCCAGTGTCCCTTTTGCAGTGTACAGTGTACAATGCAGATCGTTGAACAACGGATGGTAGGGCATGAAAAATATAAGGTTCTGCCAAAATATAATCCGACCTCAGAAGAAAGGGTATGTATAAAAGGACTTAATGCTCATCAACATGCACTAAGTCAGGAGCGCATTCAATATCCCATGCTAAAAAAGAACGGAGAGTTTGTTCGGATTTCATGGCAGAAAGCGCTCGAGTATATACAAGAAAGATTCTCAGAAATTCAACGCCAAAATGGATTTGATGGAATAGGTGTATATGGAGGGGGTTCCCTAACAAATGAATCGGCTTATTTGTTAGGGAAGTTTGCGCGTGTTGCATTTAAAACAAAGCATATTGACTATAATGGTCGGTTTTGTATGTCAGCGGCTGCTACAGCAGCAAATGAAGCGTTCGGTATAGATCGTGGATTTACGAACAAGTTGTCAGAAATTCCTTTCGCTCGTTGTCTTATTTTAGCAGGAACAAATATTGCGGAATGCCAACCGACCCTAATGCCTTATCTGACAAAGGCAAAGGAGAATGGATCATTTATCATTGTGATTGATCCTAGGGAAACAGCTACAACGGGAGTTGCTGATTTACATTTAAAAGTGAAACCTGGAACGGACGCTGCACTCGTTAACGGTATTCTAAAGGTCATTTTTGAAAAGGGTTATTTGAATGAAGAGTTTATAGATGAAAAAACAAACGGAATCGATGAACTAAAAGAACATATAAGCACGATTAAATTAAATGATATATCAAAATTGACAGGAATTTCAGAGGAATCGATTCAACTTGCAGCTGTAAAATATGCGACATCTTCTACAGGGATGATTTTTACCGCAAGAGGAGTAGAGCAGCAAACCGATGGGTACATGGCAGTCAGAAATTTTTTAAACCTTGTATTAGTTACTGGTAAAATTGGGAAAATCGGTTGTGGATATGGAGCCATTACGGGACAAGGAAATGGGCAAGGTGGCAGGGAACATGGTCAAAAAGCGGATCAGCTTCCTGGATACCGTAGTTTGGAAAACGAAGAGCACCGTAAATATATCTCTAGAGTATGGGGGATAAACGAAGAAGACTTACCTCGTAAGGGGGTTTCAGCTTATGAAATGATTGAGAAAATAGATGCTGGAGACATCCAAGGTTTATTTGTAATGGGCTCAAATCCTGTTGTTTCGAATCCGAATGCGAATTATGTAAAACAATCATTAGAAAAATTGAGATGTTTAGTCGTTGTTGATTTGTTCATTTCCGAGACAGCAAAATTGGCAGATTTGATCCTACCGTGTTCATCTTACCTAGAAAACGAAGGTACAATGACAAATCTTGAAGGGCGTGTAACGCTGAGGGAAGCATCTCGTAAAAATCCCGGAGAAACCAAACATGACTGGAAAATATTATGTGAGATTGCAAAGATTCTTGGTAGGGGTGAATTTTTCTCGTTTTCTTCACCAGAAGAAATTTTCAATGAACTTAGGGTAGCAAGTCGTGGGGGAATCGCGGATTACTTTGGGATTACGTATAATCGTTTGAAAAAAGAAAGAGTCTATTGGCCGTGTCCTGAATACGATCATCCGGGGGAAAGCAGACTTTTTACTAAAACATTTGCACATCCAGATGGAAAAGGAAGAATAATATCCGTTAATAACCACTATCCAAAAGAACAAATCGACATTGAATATCCGCTTTATTTAACGACAGGAAGGATAATTTCACATTATTTGACAGGTGAACAAACAAGAATCAGTCCAGCATTGAATTCACTTACCTTCGAATCGTTTTTAGAAATCCATCCTGATACTGCAAAGAAATATAAAGTCGAAAATCATGCATTGGTTAAACTTTCGTCTAAAAGAGGGCAGATAATAGTCAGGAGTAAATATTCAAATAAAATTCGTGAAGATACTGTTTTTGTTCCTTTCCATTGGGGAGATGATCAAAATGTAAACAAGATTACTCATGAAGCGCTAGATCCGACATGTAAAATGCCAGGATTTAAAGTTTGTGCAGTGAGCGTAAGTCCGGTTATTGATTTATCGATAAATTGAACACCTTATGTTTTAACTTAATGCATAAAGTCATTAAAGCCTCTGTATAAATGAGGCTTTTTTATTTGGAATCCTGCTATCCGTTACATTAGTTGACTAAGTCAACTAATGTAGGATATACTCGAAAAAAATATAAAATTCAGAATAGTAAGGAGGATGGTTTTGAAAAGAGTAAACTACATAGAGAAGATTCGTAGATTCAACAGGTACTATGCAAATATTTTAGGAAAAATCGATCAAGAAATATATAACCAGCCATTTCCGTTAACCGAGGCCCGTGTGATCACTGAAATTCATTCCAAGAAGGGCAGCACCGCAACGGAAGTAAGAGAGAACCTTGGAATTGATCGAGGATATATGAGCCGTATAATCCAACGCTTTGAAGATGAAAACATCATCGAAAAAAAACAATCTACTAAAGATAAGCGACAGTACTCTCTTTTTCTAACAGAACATGGAGAAAAAATTTATAGCGACTTGGTAGAAAAATCAAATCATGGAGTAGAGCAAATGGTTCAAAACTTGCCTGAAAGTGATCTGAGTAAGCTTGTCGAATCAATGGAAAATATTCAATCGATTTATTCGGAGGAAAAGCAACCTCATCCATCCGAGCTCATCATTCGTCCATTCAGACCCGGTGACGCTGGATATATTGCGTATCTTCATGGAACATTATATGACCAATCCTATAAGTTTGGCCGTATATTTGAATATTACGTCATGAAAGGGTTAGCGGAGTTTATGAAGGATCCTGATGGAGGCGAGCTGTGGGTTGCTGAAGTAAACGGTGAAATAGCCGGATCGGTTGCGATTACTAAATCCACTAACGCGGTAGCTCAGCTAAGATGGTTTATCTTAAATGAAAAGTATCAAGGTATGGGTATTGGGAAGAAGCTGTTAAAGACGGCACTTGATTTCTGTAAAGAAAAAAAATATAAGCATGTTTTTTTATGGACAGTAAGCACTTTAGATGCCGCTCGTTATCTTTATCAAACGTTCAATTTTAAACGAACAGAAGAAAAACCAAATGAAGAGTGGACGGGAAAGCCATTAGTTGAAGAACGTTGGGATTTGAATCTAGAGGAAGCATGCTTTAATAAATAAAAACGATCTATAAAGTCGGGTAATAATCTAGTAACTGATTATGCGATTCCAGCGCCTAGGGTTCGCATTTTTGCTCTGAAAAAGGATATAATGCAATCAACAAACATGATTAGTTAAAGGAGTATGCCTCACATGAATGAAGTGATAGAGACCATATTAGCTCACAGATCAATTCGTAGATTCAAAGATAAAACCATAAGTGAAGAAACCATCACAACGCTCGTAGAATGTGCGCAGGCTGCCTCAACTTCAAGCTATCAGCAGGTATGTACCATTATCGGTGTTGAAGAACAGGAGAAGAAACAAAAACTTGCAGAACTTGCAGGCAATCAATCTTATGTTGCTGAAAATGGTTACTTCTTTGTTTTTTGTCTCGATTATAATCGTCATAAAATTGCAGCTGAAATGAAGGATAAGGATATTAGTGAAACCATTCAATCCACAGAAGCTTTTATTGTTGGAACAGTAGATGCTTCATTAGCTGCACAAAATGTAGCAGTAGCTGCAGAATCGCTCGGGCTTGGAATTGTATACATAGGTGGAATCAGAAACAACCTTAAAGAAGTATCCGAACTACTGGGCTGTCCAGAGTATGTCCTTCCGCTGTTCGGTATGGCGATCGGATATCCAGATGCTACCCCAGGAAAGAAACCTCGATTACCTTTGGGTGCTGTTTTTCATAAAAACGGGTATAAGGATAATGAGGAAGCGAAAAGTCTATTAGAACAATATGAATCAGAAACAGCAAAATATTATACGAAGCGTACCGGGGGCAGACGTACGGAGGGCTGGGTGACACAAATCACTACATCCATGGCGTCTCCAAAGCGTGCGTATATGAAAGATTTTGTTCGTAAGAAGGGATTAAACAAAACATAAAGGCAGGTGGATCTAGAGAATGATTAAAATAGGTGTAACAGGGTGGGGAGATCATGATTCTCTCTATCCGGATGGTACTCCTGCAAAAGATAAATTGGCAGTTTATAGTGGTCATTTTCCCGTTGTTGAGGTAGATTCTTCTTTTTATGCGGTTCAACCTGTAAAAAACTATGAAAAGTGGGTTGCTACTACACCGAAAGATTTTTCTTTTGTTGTAAAGGCGTATCAAGGCATGACCGGACATTCAAGAGGAAAACTGCCTTTTGATTCTGTAAAACAAATGTATGAAGCGTTCATACAATCGATACAGCCGGTGATAGATTCAAGAAAACTGGAGATGGTGCTTTTTCAGTATCCACCATGGTTTGACTGTAAAAAGGAGAATGTACAGGTACTGCGATATGCAAAAGAGATGATGGGTGATATTCCAGTAGCTTTAGAGTTTCGGAATCAGACTTGGTTTAGTGATGAGATGAAAGAGAGAACACTCCAGTTTATAGAGGATGAAGGATGGATTCACACCGTTTGCGACGAACCGCAGGCTGGCAGTGGATCAATACCAATCGTCATGCATACAACAGAGGAAAAGACATTGATTCGATTGCACGGCAGAAATGTATATGGCTGGAATAACTCTGGCCAGCCGAACTGGCGGGAAGTGAGGTACTTGTACCGTTACAACCCAGCAGAACTTAACGAGTGGAAAGAACGTGTTCAGCAATTAGCTTCAGAAACGAAGGATCTTATCATTTTGTTTAACAACAATTCTGGCGGAGATGCAGCCGATAATGCAAAAGAAATGATTGATCTGTTAGATATTCAGTACGATTTTCTGGCACCGCGTCAGCTTGATTTGTTTTAGGATGTATTTCCTTATATTACAAATTAATGTCAAAAAGTAATAATTGATTCATTTTATAAAATTGCCTGATATACTAGTAGGGTGAATTTAATAACGTGAGCTGGATGAAGAAAGTGGGGATCAGTTTGGATTTTAAAAAACTAATTCAGATGATGTACTACTTACAGATTGCCTTTGTCGTCAGTGGCGTTTATTTACTGTTCATTTACATATTCACAAACAATTCAGAACGGATTCAGTTTCTGACACTGGTGATATGTATCAATCTAATTTCATTAAAAGTTACTAGAGATCGTTTTAAAGCATAAAGAAAACTGCGCCAAAATTGCGCAGTTTTTTATCTTTATAGCATCTTTAAAAGTGCTTTTCTCCCTTGCATACCAACCTCAATACCTTTTTCCTTAGCTTCGTGCGTAATAGATTCTAAAGGTGCATCCAGCAGCTGTTCGATCGTTCTAACTCCTACAGCACGCCCTGCAATAATTTTACGGTCTGCTAACTTTTCATTTAATAAGGCTACATCTAGAGCTCCGCACATGATATATCCATTCTCGTTAAAAACAGCCATAAAATTTGTTTTTGGCAAACGAAGGGTGACAGCGGTAAACGGATGTCCTTCTATTAAAATCGGATTCATCTCTAACATGCTTCCACTCCTTTCTCCTTACTATTTTTATGTGTAAAAAAGGAAAAAGTGTTAGGTATTGACGCTAATTTTAAGGCAAAATAAAGAACAAAAAAGATATTTCGTCTGGGAATTGGACAGGACTGCCGTCTGTGATACGATAAATAGAAATGAGGATTTTGTAATAGGTTCTTACAAGGAATAAAAAAATTTAAAGAGGCGATAAAGATGAAACAATACTTGGATTTTCTTCAAGATATTTTACATAACGGTACGAAAAAGGAAGATCGGACAGGCACTGGAACGGTCTCCGTTTTTGGTCGTCAGATGAGATATGATTTAGAGGAGGGTTTTCCTCTCGTAACAACAAAAAAGCTACACCTAAAATCAATCATTCATGAACTTTTGTGGTTCTTAAAAGGGGATACCAATATCGCCTATCTAAAGGAAAACAAAGTACGGATCTGGGACGAATGGGCAGATGAAGAAGGAAATCTAGGACCCGTTTATGGGCACCAATGGCGTTCATGGTCTGCTCCAAACGGTGAGACCATTGACCAGATCTCAACCGTGATTGAAGACATAAAAAATAATCCGGATTCAAGAAGATTGATCGTTTCGGCTTGGAACCCAGCAGATGTGCCAAATATGGCTTTGCCTCCATGTCATCTGCTCTTTCAGTTTTACGTTGCAGACGGTAAACTTTCCTGCCAGTTATATCAGCGTTCTGCTGACAGCTTCCTGGGTGTTCCGTTCAACATTGCTTCCTATGCCTTATTAACGATGATGGTTGCTCAGGTGACAGGATTAAAGCCAGGGGAATTTGTTCATACAGTAGGCGACGCTCATATCTATCTGAACCACCTAGAGCAAGTTAAGCTCCAACTGACACGCGATCCTAAGCCGTTGCCAAAGATGAAATTAAATCCAGCAGTCACGAATATTTTTGATTTCACTTTTGAGGATTTTGAACTCGTGGATTACGAGGCACACCCTCATATTAAAGGAGAGGTAAGTGTATGATCTCTTTTGTCGTAGCGATGGATGAAAACAGAGGTATAGGAAAAGATAATGATTTGCCTTGGTACCTCCCAAATGATTTAAAGCATTTTAAGAAAACAACGATGGGAAAGCCCATCGTAATGGGCAGAAAAACCTATGAATCGATCGGCAAGCCGCTGCCTGGACGAGAAAATATCGTCGTTACCCGAGATCAAAATTATGAGGCAGAAGGGGTAACGATTGTTCATTCCGTTGATGATGTTCTTAAGATCAAAGCTGAAGAAATGTGTGTAATCGGTGGTTCGGAAATTTTTAAGCAGTTCCTTCCTGTAGCGGACCGTTTATATATTACAGAGATCTATCATACGTTTGATGCGGATACTTACTTCCCAGAGATAAACGATAAGGAGTGGAAAGAAGTCTCTCGTACTGCTGGTATCGTAGATGAGAAAAATAAATATCCGCACGATTTTGTAGAATACGAAAAAATTAACGCGTAAATATCGAATGAGCCCCCCTCTTGTCTGCATACATTGTAGGAAAGGGGGGTTACCTTTTGTTAAAACGAAAAAAAATGAAACTTCGAAAAGGGCCGCTTCCGTTTCGATATGTTCTGCTGATCTCATTTACACTGTTTATTTTTATCACACTACAAGGTTTGTGGCTGGTTGACCGTGGGATCGAACCTACATTAATGCATGTAGCTCAACGAAAAACGGAAGAGATCGCATCCTTGGCGATCAATGAAGCCATTATTAATAAATTGTTTGATTCTATTGATATGCAGGATATTTTAATTTCTAAAGAAGATAAAGATGGAAATATTGTTTATGCCGGAGTTAATCAAAAGATTGTAAATAATGTACAAAATAAATCTGCTATTGTCGTTCAAGAGTTTTTAAAAGAGATTGAGAAAGGACGCATCCCCGAAAGCATTGCTGCTTCAGAAGACCTAAATTTAAAAACCAGTCATTCGAATGACCCAGGCGTGATCATGGAAATACCTTTAGGGCAAGCGACTGAAAACTCCCTGCTCGCTAACCTTGGTCCTAAGATACCGATTAAGTTTACAATCGTTGGAGATGTTAATACAGACATTGAAGAGAAAATTGAGACGGTGGGCATCAATAATACGTGGATTTCAATTAATATCATTGTTACGGTTAAGGCGAAGGTGGTTATCCCATTTGCAACTGAAACAGCTACAGTGACAAGACCTATTCAGATCATGGCGCAGTTTATTCCTGGAGAAGTACCGATTTATTATAATCAGTCTGGTGATCCGATACAGCCGGCACTGCCGATTGATCCTAATATAAAAGACAAAGAAGATGCTAAAAAGAAGAAGAAGAAGGAAGATGCAGAGGAAATGGAAGAAACTGCCGCAGAAGAGATTGAAGATGGGGTTGCAGAAGATTAAATTAACGAATTCTATAAGGGTTGACCATTAAGTGAACTTTGATATAATGTGAAGTGAATGTAAATTTCATATGTCTTTAAGCCTATCACCGATGGGGTAGAGGAGCGGATGTTAAGAGTACTTTTTCAGAGAGTGACGTCGATGAAGGAAAAGGAAAGGAACTTCCGCCGAAGCAAAAAGAAATGGTCGATTTCTTTTTGCTGGGTTTACACTAAATAAGTGTAAAACTGTCACTGCGAGGGTAATTACGCAGTGGAGGACTACTGATCGATGAGGAAAACCATAAATTACTTAAGTGATTGATAGCAGGTTATTTCCTTGTCTATTGATCACTTTTTTATTTGTCTTTTTTTCCTCAGCGTCTTGTATAACTCCTCAACTTGGATGGCTAAATAGAAGAAGGAGGAACATCGTGGAATTTGAGAATTCGATTTATTCATTAATACCGCCTGTGTTAGCCATACTTATGGTTATTTTAACGAGGCAAGTACTGATCTCGCTTGGGGCGGGGATTGTGGCAGGAGCATTATTGCTTCACGACTTTAATATTGGAGCAACATTAAAAGAGATAGGAACGATCGTGAAAGGGCATTTTATTTCAGAAGGAGCCCTGAATGAATGGAACGTTTATATACTATTGTTCCTATTGATTTTAGGGATGATGACAAGCATTATTTCCTTAGCTGGCGGAAGCCGTGCATTTGGAGAATGGGCAATCTCAAGAGTTAGAACAAGACGAGGAGCTCAAATTTTGACAGTGGTATTTGGACTAGTTATCTTTATTGATGACTATTTTAACTCACTGGCTGTCGGTAATGTAAGCAGACCCATTACGGATCGCCATAGAATCTCACGCGCTAAACTTGCCTATTACCTAGATTCAACGGCTGCACCAGTCTGTGTGATCTCTCCAGTATCCAGCTGGGGCGCTTATATTATTGGAATTATTGGAACGATTTTAGCCACGCATGAGATCACAAATATTTCAGCATTCAGTGCTTTTATTCAAATGATTCCTATGAATTTTTATGCAATTTTTGCACTTATATTAGTGTTTGCTGTTGCTTATTTTCAACTTGACTTTGGTCCGATGAAACAGCATGAAGAGCGTGCTCTTGCTACTGGTGAAGTAATTGATCCAGAGAAAAAAGGAGCAATTGGGGAAGGAATTAAGCTTGAAGAGAGCGATAAAGGAAAAGTTGGTGACCTTGTGTGGCCGATCGTTCTATTGATCATAACAACCGTCAGTTTCATGTTCTACACAGGTATTGAAAATGTTAAGGGTCTTGAAGAACCTACGAAGGTTACGCTTTTATCCATTTTTGAAAATACAGATGTACCAAAGTCTCTGCTCTATGGGGGATTGGTTGGTTTAGCGGCTGCAATCCTTTTCTTCTTGCCTAAAAAGATGGGTGCATCTTCACTAGTAAGGGGATTAGGCAGAGGTATTCAATCTATGATGGGTGCTGTAACGATCTTAATCTTTGCATGGACGATCATTTCAGTCATCGATAGTATGGGAACTGGAAAATATTTAGCTGGATTAGTCGATCAGCATATGAACCTGGCTTATCTCCCGCTAGTACTATTCATACTTTCTGGTCTTATGGCTTTTGCTACAGGTACATCATGGGGAACGTTCGGTGTAATGCTTCCGATTGCTGCAGAAATTGCTGCTTCGACAAATATAGAACTCATGCTTCCAGTATTGGCAGCAGTACTTGCGGGTGCAGTATTTGGGGACCATTGTTCACCGATTTCAGATACGACCATTCTTTCCTCTACTGGAGCTGGAAGCCATCATATTGATCACGTCTTAACCCAGCTTCCTTATAGTATAATTGCCGCTGTTATATCCGCTATAGGCTATTTAGCATTAGGATTAACTGAAAATATATGGGTTGGACTCCTTGTATCCTCCATTGCTTTTGCTATATCTATAGTCCTAATAAAAAAATGGACAGATAAAGATAATAAGAAAGAACGTCCGATAGGAGCTTAATTTAGAAGTGCCCGGTTGTAAACCGGGCACTTTTTCTTATATTTATACGACTTTGTTCGCTATATTACGACAAATTTACTAAAAAACCTTTTGACATGACTTATTTGGTTGTAATATACTAAACCCAGAATAGTCAGAAAAAAGTAACAATTGTAAAATTTTCGACTTATCTAAAAGGGGGAAACAACAATGGAAGATCGACAACAATGGGGAAGCCGCTATGGGTTTATTTTAGCCGCGGTGGGTTCTGCTATCGGTTTAGGCAACATCTGGAGATTCCCAGCAGTTGCTTATGAAAACGGTGGAGGAGCATTTTTTATTCCTTACTTAATCGCACTATTAACGGCAGGTATTCCCTTATTAATCCTGGAATTCACACTAGGACATAAGTATCGAGGATCAGCACCGTTATCTTACTTCCGCCTTCACAAGCATGCAGAATGGCTTGGATGGTGGCAAGTTTTTGTAGCGTTTGTAATCTCAACTTATTACGCGGTTATTGTCGCATGGGCACTCAAGTATTCTATCTATTCATTAAACCTTTCATGGGGAGACAAGCCATCTGATTTCTTCTATGGCGAAGTTCTTAAACTAAGTGATAAGCCGGGCGAGGTAGGCGGTCTTGTACCGGGAGTTCTTATTGCTCTGTTAATCGTATGGGTTGTTACGTTATTAGTTTTATACAAGGGTGTTTCAAAAGGTATTGAGAGATTTAACAAAATTTTTATCCCTGCTTTAGTAATTATGTTCTTTTTTATTGTTATCCGCGCAGTAACTCTTGAAGGTGCTGGAGAAGGGTTAAATACATTCTTTACACCTGACTGGAGTATGATCAACAACGGTAAAGTCTGGGTAGCAGCTTACGGTCAAATCTTCTTCTCATTATCTATTGCCTTTGCAATCATGGTGACATATTCAAGCTATCTGCCTAAAAAATCAGACATTAACAACAATGCTTTCATTACAGGTTTTGCAAACTCAGGTTTTGAACTTCTAGCTGGTATTGGAGTATTTGCAGCGCTAGGATTCATGGCGATGCAGCAAGGATTGTCAGTTGATGAAGTTGTAAAAGGCGGAATCGGACTGGCGTTTGAAGTATTCCCTGCAATCATCAATGAATTCCCTGGCTTTAACGGATTCTTTGGAACCATGTTCTTCTTAACGCTTGTATTTGCAGGTATGACATCACTCATCTCGATCGTTGAAACGTACGTTGCGGCATTACAAGACAAGTTCGGAATCTCTCGAACAAAAGCTGTTCTTATGGGTGGAGGAGTGGCTTCTGTCATCTCATTACTATTCGCTACAAAAGGCGGATTGTATATGCTCGACATTACAGACTATTTCATTAACAACTTTGGAATCACATTAGCAGGTCTTGTGGAAGTTGTCCTTATCGCTTGGTTCTTTAAACAGATGAGAGGACTGCAAAACCATGCAAACGTCATCTCAGATCTAAGAACAGGTTTATGGTGGAAAGTTTGTCTTGGTGTCATTACACCAGTTCTTCTAGGCTACATGATGTATGATAACATCAAACAAAACCTTGCAGAAAACTATGAAGGATATCCTACTGGATTAGTTGTAACTTATGGATTAGCTGTTGCCATTGGGGTTATCGTACTTGGTTTCTTGTTAAGCTTAGTAAAATGGAAAGCAGACGCTGTACAAGATAAAAAGGAGGTCAGCTGATATGACAGGAAGTGCAATTGCAATGATGGTTATCGGTATGGTGATCCTTTGGGGTGGCTTGCTGGCTAGTATAGCAAATGTGGTTTACGTTTCTAAAAAGAAATAAAAAGGAGCTGATTTCTCGATCGAGGAATCAGCTTTTTCATTTAAAAAACGAAATCCATATAAAATAAAAAAGAAGCTAGCGTAAGCTTCCTTTTTATCGTTTTCTGTTACTGATTCGTTCCTGTCGTTCCCATGCTTTTAAATACGGATAAGGATCAAAGGCCCATTCGGTAATCCCGTTATCACGGTACATTCCGAAATGAAGGTGTGGTGGAAACTTGCCTGAAGTTCCTGGAGGGCCATAACCCGTACTTCCTACATAGCCAAGCACTGTACCTGGTTCAACAATCGACCCTTTTTCAATGCTTTTATTAAAACTGGATAAGTGAGCGTAATAATGATACACGTTATTAATATCACGGACTCCAATTCTCCACCCGCCGAAGCGGTTCCATCCTTTTACTTCAACGATACCGTAAGAAACAGCTTTTACCGGAACACCATAATCAGCAAAAATATCTGTTCCTTCATGGATACGAAGGCCGCCAAAACCACGGCGGTCACCCCACGTGCTGCGATAGCTGTAGTTGGATCTTAACGGTACAATAAAGCTATGTTTATCTAAAGAAACCGTACCATATGTCTCATAGATCTTTGCATTTTCCATAATGATATCAACGGCTTTATCCCTTTGATAATAACTCCAAAGCCCGATTCGGAAATTTTCTATATCGTGACCATGTTTTTGTATAATTTCTGCGAATGTAAAAAGAATATCTTCATCATTGTTTCGGTCAGCGATTCCATCGTTGTTTCCGTCTTTTCCAATTCCCCCAAACATGGCAATCCGCTCAGGGTTTGTATCATCCATTATTGGATTTAATGGTCCTGACCATTGGATAGGAGAAAAGTATATGCCTACCAGCCCTTTTCTTGCCGGAAGATCCCGTCGTGCTTTTCGGACACTTCTTTCATATTGGTCGACACCAGCAAAATAATGCCATGGAATAAGTGTAACCGACTCCATTTTTTTATAAAGGCTCAGCCTGTCAACATCTTCTTTTGTGAATCGCTCGGCTGCCTCACTGCTTCTTTCAGGAAGAAAGGTCATTAGAAGGGCTGCCAGAGTGAGGAACAGGACTGTGAATTTCCTCATACGTCCCAAACCACTCCTTTCTTTCATTTACCATTAGTTTGTTGAACTTACAAGAAAACATGAAGGAAAAATGTTGGAAAAAACTCATGTTTGGACTTTTGGCTGTCGTATGGTAGAGTATTGATGGGAATAATGTTTAAATGAATGTAAAAGTGACTTTCAGACCTAGAAAATTTGGGGTGATGATGATGGCAAAGAAAGAAGAATATGTACGTAAACCGGAATGGTTGAAAATAAAGCTAAACACAAACGAAAACTATAAAGAATTAAAGAAAATGATGCGTGAAAAGAAACTACATACCGTTTGTGAAGAAGCCAAATGTCCAAATATTCACGAATGTTGGGCTGTCCGTAAAACAGCTACATTCATGATCTTAGGAGACATCTGTACACGAGCATGCCGTTTCTGTGCGGTGAAAACGGGCTTACCTACCGAGTTAGACTTACAGGAACCAGAACGTGTTGCGGAATCTGTAGAACAAATGGGACTTAAGCACGTGGTTATTACGGCTGTTGCACGTGATGATCTAAAAGACGGCGGAGCACATGTCTTTGCTGAAACGGTTCGCGCCGTACGCGCTCGTAATCCGTTCTGTTCAATCGAAGTTTTACCATCTGATATGCTTGGTGACATCGATGCACTTAAAACATTGATGGATGCAAAACCTGATATTATGAACCACAATATCGAAACGGTAAGAAGACTTTCACCAAGAGTTCGTGCTCGAGCTACTTATGATCGAACCATGGAATTCTTACGCCGTGCAAAAGAAATGAATCCAAACATCCCGACAAAATCAAGCCTTATGATCGGCCTTGGTGAAACCTGGGAAGAAATCATTGAAACGATGGATGATCTGCGAAAAAACAATGTGGATATTATGACGATAGGTCAGTACCTGCAGCCAACTAAGAAACATTTAAAAGTACAAAAGTATTATACACCTGAAGAATTTAAAGAGCTTCGTGACATTGCATTCAGTAAAGGATTCAAACACTGTGAGTCCGGTCCGCTCGTGCGTTCTTCTTATCATGCAGATGAACAAGTAAATGCTGCAGCGCAAAACATCTAATGAAAAACCAGAAGCAAAAATCTGCTTCTGGTTTTTATTTTCCTTCCATTTTACTGCGCATTGGGTTTGTTTCACCATTCATTTCGCCGTTCTCATTTTCTCCATGGTTCCATTTCTTACCCTGTGGAGATTTCTTCATTTCCTGAATCAAGCGGTCGATGATTCCTTCAATGTCATCTGTATCATTATTTAATGCTTGATATTGTTCAATTTTATTAATCATGCCGTTTTCATCAGAAACATATACGTGATAATATCTTGGAACAACTGAAAATGCGGTCATTTTAACTTGGTCTGCTGCAGCAACTCTGTTTTTATTTGTCGTCTTATACCCGATCAACACTTCTTCATCCGTCACGAGGGTCCCTACATCTTTAATATCTGGAAGCTGAAGAACCATATCTGAGATCATATCTGCAAGCTTTTGACGGTTTAAGTAAGGTGCAGCATTTCCTGATTTTACTTTATCCCCGGACATATGGCGCATATATCCAAAATCCCCGTAATCTTTGTTGTTGCCAATCCGATTCTCGTCTGTAACATTCGTTTCTGAAAATTTGTATTCTTGACCCATTTTCTTTTGATCATCACCGCCACACCCAGAGAGAACGATGACGAAACATAAGAACAATCCTAACTTTTTCACAGGTGTTTTCACCTCCTTATTCATTAGAATGGCCTGAAACGCAAATACTTTACAAAGAAATTGTTGGCTGTATATAGGCGAAGCATGGTAAAATAAGTATCAGGAAATGAGGTGAAGCATTTTTGATTACAGTTGGTAATTATTCCTATGAAGTGATTGAAGATGTAAGGGAAGCCTTTAATGAGGAACAATTTAAAGCCCGCTATAGTGAAATTTTACATAAATACGATTATATTGTTGGTGACCTTGGTTATGAACAACTTCGTTTGCGTGGATTTTTTGAAGATAATCACGAAAAGGCTACGTTCGATACAAAAATCAGTACATTGCCGGAATACATTTATGAGTATTGCAATTTCGGATGTCCTTATTTTGTATTGAAAAAAATAAACCCCTGAGTAAATGTCTCAGGGGTTTATTCTTGCTTATGTGCCGCGAGAATCTTCGTAGGGCGGTTCGGTATGAGTTTCAGGGTCATCATGCGTTGGATGCGCACCAGGATCATGCCTTTCCAGCCCTTCGTGTAAGGTTTTATTTTCGTAGTTAAAGGCACTGTAAGAACGCTGCTCTTCTTTCCACGGCGTTGATTTTCCTAAAGCCCGGTTGATCGGGGAACCATAAGGACCTTCAGGCAAATCTTCAGGGATCACATAGTTGCGTCCGGTCTCTACATTCGAAAAATCCGTATATTGCCTTGTTTCTTTTTCGAACAAAAAAACCATCCTCTCGGGGCCAGTTTAGGATAACATTCTATCCTTACTAAAAGTTTGTCCCATAGAAGATGATTTTTGCTTGGTACATTTTGATTATATAATTTCCGCTAAAAACTCACGCAGTTCCATAGCATCCTCTTCCGTTAAGTTAAAAGCATGTTCTAAATAGCCCTCTTCAACTAAATCATCTTGTCCAATAATAGCAAAGTGGCTGCCCAGCATATTTAAAACAAGTGACTTTCCATAATGACGACTTGTTTTCGTGATAGCAAGATCAAATCGTGTATTTCTCCCCATAAAGCTAACAAAACGGGTTTCTGTTTTTTCTGTATCATCATACAAGAAAAATCTTTCTTCGGACATGAATAAATCCTCCTCAAATTTCTTTAGCGGTAATTTTCATTTTTAGAATAAATGAATGCTCTCCTTTTATGTTACACTTTACTTGAGAAACTTACAAAAGGTGATGACTATGTATTTTGTGGACCGCAAGAAAATCAATGAGCATCTAGTGTATATGAATGAATTACTCTCAACATTTGAAACGATGTCTATTCCAAAAGACCGTGTAAACGTTCTTGCTGTAGAACGAATCGGCCACTTACTTATTGAATCCATGATGGATGTAGGAAATATGATTATTGACGGTTTTATCATGCGTGATCCAGGGAGCTTTGAGGACATCCTGGATATTCTTATTGACGAGAAAGTCTTACCCAGTGAAGAAGCGGGATCCCTAAAGAAAGTTGTGAATTTGCGTAAATCGCTCGTTCAGGACTACCCACAAGCGGATGTTGAACAAATATACAAAACCATTAAACGATATTCGTCCGAACTTTCAGTTTTCTCTGACCATGTTAAGCGATACTTAGAAAATGAATTAGGACCCGTATCTGCATTTTTACCTGAATAAAAGAAGACAAATTAGTTTTTAAACATTTTTATTTAGAAATGTACGTTTTCTTGTATATACGGTAAAATGGTAAAAAAGGATGGTGATGACTGTGAGGAATCATACATCAACACGTGATGAGATCATCTATCTTTTAAAGAGAAATAAGCGGATGACCGTTACGGAAATGGCTAAATCTCTTGGAATTACAGAAATGGCCGTTAGACGGCACTTAAATACATTAGAGAGAGACCACGTTATTGAAACAACGCTTGTCCGCCAAGCGATGGGTAGACCTATCCATTTTTATCATCTGAGCGCAAGCGGTGATGAGCAGTTTCCGCGAAACTATTCCGGATTAACCGTTGAGTTTTTAAGAGATATCGAAGAATTGAATGGGACGGAAATGGTTGATGGTTTGTTTAAAAGACGCGAAGATCGGCTTCAGGATAAATATAAGGATCGGATGAACAGCCTGTCAAAGTTTGAACAAAAAGTGAATGAACTCGCTAACATACAGAATGAAGCAGGTTATATGGTGGATTGGCAAAAAAGTGAGGATCCCGGTACTTATGTGCTAACTGAGTATAATTGCCCGATCGCAATGGTAGCCAATGAATATCAGCAAGCCTGTTCATGTGAACTATCTTTATTTAAAAGAATGCTCCAGACGGATAACATAGAACGGAAAACATGTATGGCAAAAGGCGGCGATTATTGCTGCTATATCATTAAAGAAAACAGAGTGGCATCTGAAGTTTAGTCTGCTTCAGGTGTGTTTTTTTTGTTCGATGCGCAAATGATAATGTACATAAAGGAGAGAAATGAATGAAAGCATATAAAGGTTTTTTGATCGATCTAGATGGCACGATGTACAGAGGAACGGAAAGAATCCAGGAAGCGGTTGATTTTGTAAAGAAACTGAACAAGCTTAACCTGCCTTATCTGTTTGTTACCAACAACTCCTCTAAAACCAAGAAAAAAGTTGCAGAAGTTTTAAAAGGGTTTGATATCCCGGCTTCTTCTGATCATGTTTTTACGACGAGCATGGCAACAGCGAGCTACATATCTAATTTGAAAGAAGATGCGACGGTTTATTGTATTGGTGAGGATGGTATTAGAGAAGCTCTTACTGAAAAGGGTTTAAAACTGGTAGAAGAAAATCCAGACTATGTCGTAATCGGCATAGACCGTTCAATCACGTATGAAAAATTGGCTAAAGCCTGCCTAGCTGTCAGAAACGGGGCTACATTTATCTCAACCAATGGAGATATTGCGCTTCCTACAGAAAGAGGGCTCTTGCCTGGGAATGGATCCCTGACTTCCGTTATTACAGTTTCAACACAGACTGAACCGATCTTTATCGGAAAACCTGAGCCGATTATCATGGAGATGGCACTTGAAACATTAGGAACGAGAAAAGAAGAAACGCTGATGATCGGTGACAATTACCAAACCGATATTCTAGCGGGTATACGAACGGGTCTTGATACCCTTCTTGTTCATACAGGCGTAACCACTAAAAAACACTTAGAAGATATCGACATCCACCCAACCTATACCGTTGATGGTTTAGACGAATGGGAGATCAAATAAAGGTTCTTTATGAATAAAAAAAGGCTTAAGGACAAAAGAGTTTCTCTCTTGTTCTTAAGCCTTATTATTATTCTGTGTTAGCAGCCCGGTGTGCAAGGCGGCTGGATGCTGCTGCTGCGATTGCACCTACGATATCATCTAAAAACGTGTGAACCTTCCCGGTAGATTTATCATTTAACTTTTCTAAAATCCCAGGTTTTTGTTTATCAATGAATCCGTAGTTCGTAAATCCGATTGAACCATATATATTTACGATAGAAAGTGCAATAATCTCATCAATGCCGTAGAGGCTCTCATCTCTAGCCAATATTTCTTGAAGCGGATGTTCGAGTTTCTTTTCTTCCGCTAAAACATCAAGACAGATGCCCGTTAATATGGCGTTTTGGACTTCGCGTTTTGCAATAACCCTTTCAACATTTTCTCTGCATACTTCCATCTTTAAATCAGGGTGGTAGGGGACTTGGAGAAAATAAACAAGTTCAGCTATATCGTTTACCGTAACGCCCCGTTCGTTTAGCAGTTTGCGTGCTGTTTCTTCGACATTTTCCACTTTTTTGTTTGGCATCCCTGTACTCCTTTTCTCTGATGGTCTCCTTAGCTTTGTATAGTATATGTTTTCTCAATAAAGATATGAATTTATCAAAAAAAGCTAACCACTTCGCCTATATGGGCATACAATGGTGTATCCATATATGCGGATGTTCATGTCGTACAACCGCTGGAAAGCTGATAGGTGGGGGGATCGCCTTTGTTTGAAAGAGATATTTTTCATCATTATCAACTGGTTTGTGAAGACAGACGATCGGAATCCGGATACCGGACATTTACCTGCAAGGGAGACCAATATATTGTAATTCCTCAACAGCAGATGACATATGAGCAATTGCAGGAAATGATGTTCATCAGTGATTTATTGCAGCAACGAGGAGAAGACAGCTTGCCTGTTCTACAGCCGACCATTACAAATATGCCCAGTGCCTATGTGGATGGAGAGTCTGTAATCATCTTTAAAAAGTCTCATAAGAAAAAAGAGAAGCGGAATGTTTCATTAGGCATGGAGCTAGCTGAGTTCCATAAACGGGGGAAAGGGCTCGAACAATATTACCCGGTTCAACAAGTTGCTTACGGACAATGGCCGCTTTTATGGATGAATCGTGTAGATGAAATGCACAATACGTATGCCGAAGTGTCATCAAGAAAACAAAAAAATGATTTTGATCATCTTTTCTTGACGACGTTTCCTTACTATGAGGGCTTAGCAGAGAATGCCATCCAATACATCACCGATTATCAGTTAGAAAGAGGACCAAAGGGAATTGGATCTGCAGCCATCTGTTATGACCGTTTTAGTGAACGTTCCTGGCTCAGATCTTCAGACGGTTTTATTAAACTTCCTGTTGGCTGGGTGATTGATAGTCCAATGAGAGATGTGGCAGAATGCATACGTGAAAAAATTTATCAGCCCGAATTCAGAAATGATGAGATCTTAAATTTAATTGATGACTACGAAAAGGTAAAACCTCTGTCAAAAGGTGCTTGGAGATTGCTGTATGGCAGACTCTTATTTCCAACTAACTATTTTGATACAGTCGACGGCCATTATAAAAATGAGAGGGATATTGGAAAAGAATTATATGTTCGCCGCTTTACTGACTTAATCTCGTACGAAAGACAAAATGAGTATTTTCTAAAAAGCTTTTTCAGATCGATCGGCCTGCCTGTTCGAGAATTGAATATTCCAATAGTGGATTGGCTCGTTCCAATGATCTAACGAAAGAGGGCTCTTCATAGGAGCTCTTTTTTTGTTTTTTTATAACGCTCATGCGAAAATACGAGAAAGGAGTGAAAGCGGATGCAGAAACCATACGTATATGTGACAAGAAAGCTACCAGAAGAAACACTTAAGAAGTTAAAAGAAATAGCCGAAGTCGGCATGTGGCCTCATGAAGAAAAAGCCGTTCCTCGTGAAGTTCTTCTAAAAGAAGCACAAAAAGCGGAAGGACTATTAACGATGCTGTCAGACAAAGTGGATGGAGAACTTCTAGACAAAGCCGAATCTTTAAAAGTTGTGGCTAACCTCGCTGTCGGTTATGACAATATTGATATTCAAAAAGCGAAAGAAAATAACATAACGGTATGCAATACACCAGATGTCCTGACGGATTCAACAGCAGATCTAGCATTTTCATTAATCTTAGCCTCAGCTAGACGCCTTGTTGAATCAGCCAACTACGTAAAAGAAGGGAAATGGAACAGCTGGGGACCTTTATTGCTGGCGGGCGCAGATGTTCATCATAAGACGATCGGTATCGTAGGGATGGGACGGATAGGTGAAGCCGTTGCTAGACGGGCGAAGGGATTTGATATGAACATCCTCTATCACAACCGTAACCGAAAGCATGATGCCGAAAAAAATCTTGGCGCGACATATAAAGACTTTTATGATCTTTTAAAGGAATCTGATTTTGTTGTTTGTCTTGCACCTTTAACAGAAGAGACGAGGGGGATGTTTAACCGGGAAGCTTTTCAAGCGATGAAAAAAAGCGCGATCTTTATTAATGCTGGTCGAGGTGCATCCGTTGATGAAGAGGCACTTGTAGATGCACTGCAAAATGGCACCATAGCTGGAGCTGGATTAGATGTCTTTGTTAAAGAACCAATCGCACCGGATCACCCGCTCTTATCGATGAATCAAGTCGTGGCTTTGCCTCACATTGGAAGTGCTAGCGTGGAAACGAGAATGAAGATGGCTGAACGGGCTTGTCGAAACATCGGATTGATTCTAGAAGGAAAAGCGGCTGAAACACCAGTCGGCTAAGGAGGTAAGAAGATGAACACTCGTCCTTTAAAAGGAAAAACAGCATTAATTACTGGAGCTAGCCGTCTAAATGGCATCGGGGCAGCCGCCTGCTTACAGCTTGCTCAAAAGGGCGCTAATATTTTCTTTACCACTTGGGGTACATATGATAACCAAACGTACAAGGAGAATCATCAAAGTGATCCGACTATTTTAGTTAAGAAACTGGAGGGCCTTGGTGTAGAAACGGCGTTCATGGAGATTGATCTCGCCGATCCAAAGCAATTTCCAGATCTCTTTCATCAAGTTGAACAAAAAATTGGCCAGCCAAGTATTCTAGTCAATAATGCATGTTTTTCAGAGCACCACCCTTGGAAAGAAACAACCAGTGAAATGCTGGACAAGCATTATACCGTAAATCTCCGTGCTACCACGCTTTTAAGTGTGGAATTTGCAAAACGATTGAAAGGAACGGACGGAAGCATCATCCATCTGACTTCTGGTCAGTCAAAGGGTCCAATGATTGGGGAGCTCGCATATGCTGCAACAAAAGGAGCGATCGAAGCGTTAACGGTAACGATGGCTGCCGAATTAGGCTCTAAAGGAATTCGGGTTAACGCGGTTAATCCGGGTCCGACCGATACGGGATGGATGACGGAAGACCTGAAAAAAGCTTTGCTGCCAAAGTTTCCTCTAGGAAGAGTCGGTAAACCAGAGGATGCAGCAAGGCTGATCGCGTTTTTAGCTTCACCAGAAGCTGAATGGATTACGGGCCAAGTCATCCACTCTGAAGGTGGATTCTTAAGACAATAATTATCGTTTTTATAAAGCTTACTTGTAAGGTGGTTTATGGCCGGCTTATATGTAAGCTTTTTTATTTAGGGGGAGAGTAGATAGAGTAGAGGAGACGAAGTTTGTCGCGATGTGTCGACTCGTGGTTATTTTGCAATTAACGTGGGATTTTTTCATTTATCGCAGGAAAAAAGTAAAATACCGTGGGATTCCTCCAGTATTCAGTCTCATTCATTTCAATACCTGCTCTCGATCCCTGTGGTGGGACTGCCGAACACTAAATCCTACTAATTCCCATCCTTATTTTTACAATACTGCATTAAAAATGAAAGAATTTTATAATAAATGAAAATTTAATAAATATACTCTTGAATAAATTTTTATACAGTCCTATAATGAACCTTAACTTATTAAAGGAGTGATATGTTTTGAGAGCTGGAATTATTGGAGTAACCGGATATGGTGGATTAGAATTGTTCCGGCTGTTAACCGCACATCAAGAAATAAACGAGTTATTCCTATACTCATCCTCAAAACAAGGTCAACTACTTTCGGATGAAGCTCCCCACCTGTTTGAAATGAACCAGGAAAAACTTCGCTCATTTGAACAGCTAGAAACAGACGAACTTGATGTATTGTTCTGTTCTGCTCCAAGCGGAGTATCATCAGAACTTCTTCCTCCACATCTAGAAGGAAAGATGAAAGTAATCGATCTAGCAGGAGATTTTCGTTTAAAAGAGGCTGATGTCTATCGCAAATGGTATGGGAAAGAGCCTCCGAACGCTACTTTTGTAGACAATGCGGTTTACGGTTTAACTGAATGGAATGAGAACAAAATAAAAGAAGCGAATTTGATCGCGAATCCCGGCTGTTACCCTACAGCAACACTCTTAGGGATACTGCCCTTAGTAAAAACAAACGTGATCAACCCGAAGTCACTGATCATTGATGCAAAAAGTGGTCTATCAGGAGCCGGTGCTTCACCCAATAAAGCATCACATTTTACAAAAGTGAATGATAGTCTGAGTGTTTATAAAATGAACAAACATCAGCATATCCCAGAGATCGAACAAACATTAAAAACCTTTGCTGAAACTGAAGTGAACATTACTTTTACGACGCACCTTGTACCAATGACGAGAGGGATCATGGCTACCATCTATGCAGAACTTACAGAAGATATACAGCCGCATACGGTTAGTGAGATTTTTAATGAATTCTATCAATCAAAACCATTCGTTCGAGTTTTTAAGGAAAAAACAGATCTCTTTACAAAGCAGGTGTACGGTTCCAACTATTGTGATTTAACCTTTGCTTTGGATGAACGAACGAATCGAATCACCGTAATATCTGTAATCGACAATTTGATCAAAGGTGCGGCAGGGCAAGCTGTACAAAATATGAATATCATGTTCGGATTGAATGAAACAGAGGGACTTCAACAATCGCCATTGTTCCCTTAAATCGAGGAGGCAGGATAAATGCAGGCTACTAAACCATCCATACACAAAGTTACAGGAATAAATATTGCAACCCCTAAAGGCTTTTACGCAAGCGGACTGCATTGCGGAGTAAAACATAAAAAGCTTGATTTAGGACTTTTATACAGCTTAAAACCTGCCTGCGCTGCGGGGGTTTACACGACTAATCAAGTTCAGGCCGCTCCTCTAAAAGTGACACAGGAGAGCATCAAACAAGAAGGTAAGCTCCAAGCCGTTATCGTCAATTCTGGTAACGCCAATGCATGTACAGGAAAACAAGGGTACGAAGACGCAAAACAAATGCAAATTCAAACAGCGAATAAGCTCGGCATTTCTCCACACCTTGTTGGAGTAGCATCAACCGGAGTAATTGGAGAACATCTGCCGATGGATAAGATTTCAGCAGGTATTCAAAATCTTGAGCTCGATGCCGAATTAAAAGGCTCAATTGATTTTTCTCAAGCGATCTTAACAACAGATACCGTATCAAAAAATACAGCATACTCCCTTAAAATCAATGATAAAACGATCACGATCGCAGGTACTGCCAAAGGATCAGGGATGATTCATCCAAACATGGCGACGATGCTTGGATTTATAACAACAGATGCAAACATTCATCAGGATAACCTTCACGAAGCACTGTCTTATGCGGTAGAGCGAACATTTAACTGCATTACAGTAGACGGTGATACTTCAACAAATGATATGGTGCTTATGCTTGCTAATGGTATGGCTGAGAATGAGGAACTGAACAGAAACCATCCTGAATGGGATCTATTCTTGGATGCGCTTGTACTCGTTTGTGAAGACTTGGGCAAACTGATCGCCAAAGATGGGGAGGGAGCGAGCAAACTAATTGAAGTGAACGTACGAGGAGCCAGAACAGAGAAGGATGCTAGAATCATAGCCAAAACGGTGGTTGGTTCACCTCTTGTTAAAACAGCAGTCTTTGGATGTGACGCGAACTGGGGAAGAATTCTGTGTGCTGCAGGCTATAGCGGCGTAGCTTTTAACCCAGATCAGATGAAAATACTGATCGGAGAACATGAAGTGGTGGCAGATGGAGAGCCTGTCATGTTTTCAGAAGCAGATATTCGAAACTATTTAAAAGGTCAGGAGATTCATATTACGGTCATCCTATCAGAAGGATTCGGAAACGGAAGAGCTTGGGGATGCGACTTAACCTATGATTATGTACAAATTAATGCTAGTTATCGAACATAAAAAGGGGTGTGAGGAAGTTTGTTGTCTGTATTAAAAATCGGCGGAAGCACGCTGGAAAATTTACAGCCTGCCTTCTTTAACAGTCTGCATAACAAGATTCATCAAGGTGAAAAAGTAGTTATCGTTCATGGCGGGGGACCTGAAATAAATAAAAAGCTAAAAGAAAAGGGATTACCTATTCAAAAGAAAGATGGCATAAGGATCACATCCGAAGAAGCCCTTTCATGTGTTAAAACAGCATTAATGGATGAAGCAAATAATAAACTGGTTGATCGCTTGCAGCAAGAAGGAATTCAAGCTGTCGGATTAAGCGGATCCGAAAATACACTCATTCAATGTGAGTTCTTAGATCAAGAGAAGTATGGGTTTGTCGGTAAAGTAATAAATGTGAACATCGTCCTTTTAGAAGAACTACTGATTGCGGGAAAAGTGCCGGTAATTGCTTCTCTAGGCGTCACTGAAAACGGAGAAGAAGTAAATATCAATGCAGACACCGTGGCTGGTGAAGCTGCAGCTGCCTTATCTGCCGAATCCGTTTGTTTTGTTACTGATATTTCTGGAGTTCAAATAGAAGGAAAGAAGGCTGATCAGTTATCTGTTACTGAGTTAAAGCAGGGGATTGTTGATGGGCACATTTACGGCGGAATGATACCTAAAGTAGAAGCTACAGTGAACTGTCTGAACCTGAACATCAAAGAGGTTCTAATAGCAGATCAAACGTTGACAGGCACACGATGCTATAAGGAGGTACTAGTAACATGAGTTCATTATTCCCAACATATAAAAGAAAAGAATTTCAGCTAGAAAAGGGAAGCGGGACCTATGTGTTTGATGAAAACAATAAGCGCTATCTGGATTTCACTAGCGGGATAGCAGTAACGAATCTAGGACACTGTCATCCAGAAGTGGTTTCGGCCATCCAGGATCAGAGTGAGAAAATATGGCACACTTCAAATCTATTTAAGAACGACCAGCAGGAAGTCCTTGCTGAGACACTTGTTAAGAATACCCCTTTAGATTTAGCCTTTTTTTGCAACAGCGGTGCAGAAGCCAATGAGGCTGCAATCAAACTCGCAAAAAAGTATACAGGAAAAAATAAAATCATAACGTTTAAGGATTCTTTCCATGGTCGTACATTCGGTGCTATGTCTGCAACTGGGCAGCAAAAGGTGAAAGACGGTTATGGTGAGCTTATTTCGGAGTTTGTGCATCTTCCGTGGAATGAAACCGAGGAGCTATCAAAAATTGCAGATGAGGATACTGCCGCAATCATGATGGAAGTGTTTCAAGGCGAAGGCGGAGTACGCATGGCGGATCTGTCATTTTATAAGGAAATTCAAAAAATATGTGATGATAATCATATCCTGCTGATCGTGGATGAAGTGCAGACCGGAATCGGAAGAACAGGGAAACGATATGCATATGACCATTTCGATTTACATCCAGACATCGTTACACTTGCTAAAGGATTGGGAAATGGATTCCCGATCGGAGCGATGCTTGGTAAAGAAATATTGAAAACTGCCTTTGGACCTGGAAGCCACGGAACCACGTTCGGCGGAAGCCCTTTAGCTTGCAGTGTGGGTCAGACCGTTCTGAATATCATTTTTCAGGAAGATTTTTTACATGAGGTGGAGTGTAAAGGGAACAACTTTATGAAAGTCCTAAAAGACTCACTCCATTCGCATCCACTCGTAAAAGAAGTAAGAGGCAAAGGTTTATTGATCGGGATAGAATGTGAGAGACCTGTGGGAAGTTTCATAGAGTGGCTGGAAGAGCAAGGTTTACTGACCGTACCGGCAGGAGAGAACGTGATTCGTCTGCTACCGCCACTAACTGTATCTGAAGAAGAACTTGAAACAGCTGCAGGAATCATTAGTCAATTATTTAAACAGTTTCATAAGGTATCAACATAAAGGACGAATAATCCTTATTTTTTATACAAATGAATGAATAAAAATACGTATGGTTATAGGTTTTATACAAAGAGAGGGATGGAACCATGAAAGGCTCTATTACATTAGCGAATGGGACTTCATTTGAAGGCGACTGGATCGGCGAACATCAGTATTGCTCAGGTGAAGTTGTATTTTATACAGGAATGACAGGGTATGAACAAGTACTGACGGATCCATCATACCAAGGACAGATCGTCGTATTTTCCTACCCGTTTATCGGTAACTATGGCTTTAAGCCTGAAAGTATGGAATCTGCTCAAATTCAAGTTTCGGGTGTCATCATGGCAGATTGCTATCCTTTTCAGCTCGAGGGAGAACAACATTCATTGACTGCGTACCTGAATCATCATCGAATTCCTGCTCTCACCAATGTGGATACAAGAGCTCTTATCCAGCAGATTCGTAAAAAAGGTTCAGTGCCTGCTGTTATGCATGCAAGTCCATTGTCTGCTGAATCCTTTCAATTACAAGAATGCTGGCCGGCAACATCACTTGAGAAGTTCGGTACGGGTAAAACACATATTGTCTTAATCGATTTTGGCTATAAGAAATCGATTGCTGAATCCCTTGTCGATCAAGGCTGTACGGTAACTGTTGTTCCCTATCATTATGAGGTTTCAGAAATAGAAAAATTGAATCCAGATGGGTTTGTGTTCTCAAATGGAGCAGGAGACCCTATGAGATTTTCAAAATACTTTCATCGCTATAAACATATTGCAATCAGTTATCCGGTGCTTGGCATCTGCCTTGGCCATCAAATACTGGCACTCGCATTTGGCGGGGAAACCATGAAACTTAAGTTTGGTCATCGGGGAGCGAATCATCCTGTCATGAATGTTAAGACCGGAAAAGTATCGATGAGTTCACAGAACCATAGTTATGTGGTGAAAAAAGAGAGTCTCTACGCTACCGGATTCAACATTTGGTTTAAGAATGTCAATGATGATAGCGTGGAAGGCTTGTGGCACAGCCAATACGAAGTTTCAAGTGTTCAGTTTCATCCTGAGGCAGCACCTGGTCCACAAGAACATGCAGAGATTTTTCAAGAATTCATACAGACTGTAAAGCATAAAGAGAAGGTGAGAAGCTATGCCTAAAGACTCCAACATCAAGAAGGTTCTCGTCATTGGTTCCGGCCCCATCGTAATCGGGCAGGCCGCAGAGTTTGATTATTCAGGAACCCAAGCTTGTAAAGCGTTAAAAGAAGAAGGGATTCAAGTTGTCTTAATCAACAACAATCCTGCAACCATCATGACGGATCAAACATTCGCAGACGAGATTTACTTTGAACCATTAACCGTTGAATATGCAGAAAAGATTATTCAAAAAGAAAAGCCGGATGGCCTGCTTGCGACAGTAGGAGGTCAAACTGGCTTGAATCTTGCGATGGATCTCTATGAAAATGGAATCCTACAAAAATATGGCGTAAGACTATTAGGTACAGATATCCAATCAATAAAAAAAGCAGAGGACCGAGAAGTATTCCGTGCTCTTATGCATAAGCTTGGTGAACCCGTACCTGAAAGTGAAATCGTATCTTCCATCGAAGAAGCGATTGGGTTTGCAGATGCAACAGGCTACCCAGTCATCGTGCGTCCCGCTTATACACTCGGAGGATTTGGCGGGGGAATCGCCAGTTCGAAAGAAGCGCTTACTAATCTTGTCAAACAAGGTCTTTCAGCAAGTCCGATCAAACAATGTCTGATAGAAAAAAGTATCGCAGGCTACAAAGAGATCGAGTATGAAGTGATGCGTGACGAGAACGGCACATGCATCACGGTTTGTAATATGGAAAATGTGGATCCAGTAGGGGTACACACTGGTGATTCTGTAGTGGTCGCACCTAGTCAGACACTGACAGATGACGAATATCAAGCTTTAAGAAAAGCTTCTCTTACAATTATTTCAGCACTAGAGATCGTTGGAGGCTGTAATATACAGTTTGCCCTTCACCCGCATTCATCGGAGTATTATTTAATCGAAGTGAATCCACGAGTGAGCCGCTCATCAGCGCTTGCTTCTAAAGCTACAGGTTATCCGATAGCTAAGATCGCAGCAAAGCTTGCACTTGGGTATAACCTTCACGAACTGAAAAACCCTGTTACAGGAACAACATTCGCTAGTTTCGAACCTGCTTTAGATTATGTAGCCGTAAAAATGCCTCGTTGGCCGTTTGATAAATTTACTGACGCAAACAGAAAGCTTGGCACTCAGATGAAAGCAACCGGAGAAGTGATGGCTTTAGAACGAAATATGGCTTCAGCTTTCCAAAAAGCCATCCGTTCACTTGAGCTAAAAACAGAAGGTATATTCTTAAAAGAACTTTCCGCTTTTAAAGAAGAAGAATTGTTCAAATTAGCAGCTGATCCAGATGATCGACGTTTCTTTGTCGTTCTTGAACTGCTTAAAAGGGGTATTTCTCCTAACAAAATACATGAGGTTACGAAGATCTCGCCTTATTTCTTATCTGTGTACAGCCAGATGATCCAGATGTATCAGGAACTGAAAAAAGTAAACGTACAAACGATCGATGAAGCACAGCTGAAGATGGCTAAAAAGTTTGGCTTCTCAGATCAAGATTTAGCTAAAATCTGGTCCGTCTCTGAAAAAGAGGTGAGACAGAAACGAGAGGAATGGCAGATCACGCCTTCATACAAAATGGTTGATACGTGCGCTGCTGAATTTGAAGCAAAAACCACTTATTTTTATTCGAGCTGGAGTGGAGAAAGTGATAAAAAGCCAGAACAAAAGAAAAAAGTGGCTGTTATTGGCTCGGGTCCTATACGTATCGGTCAGGGTGTAGAATTCGATTACTGCTGTGTACACAGTGCATTAGCCTTAAACAGATTGGGTTATGAAGCCATTTTAATCAATAACAATCCAGAAACGGTAAGTACAGATTATGAAGTATCTGATTCACTGTACTTTGAACCCTTAACGTTTGAGGACATCTATCATGTTTTACAATTCGAAGGGATAACAGAGGTTATTTTGCAGTTTGGCGGCCAGACTTCAATCAACTTAGCAGAAGAACTAGAAAATGCCGGCATCCATGTACTAGGAACGCCGGCAGATACGGTTGATCAGATGGAAGACCGAGATCGTTTCTATCAATTTTTAGATCAAATCGGTATTCCGAAACTAGATGGATTTACAGCCCATGATAAAGAAGAAACGAAAACTTTTGCTAAAAAGTTAGGATTTCCTGTCCTTGTCCGACCTTCCTATGTTATTGGAGGAAGCGGGATGAAAGTGTTCTACTCTGAAAAAGAGCTTAACGCCTTTTTATTGAATGAGGTTGTGGTCTATCCGATCTTGATCGATACGTTCCTTGAAGGAAAAGAAGCTGAAGTAGATGTACTAACAGATGGATCAGACATATTTATACCAGGCATTTTTGAACATATTGAAGGAACCGGCGTTCATTCTGGCGATAGTTTGACCGTAACCCCGCCACAGTCGCTTACGAAAGATGTTCAACACCAAATAATCAGCTATTCGGAAAAAATCGCAACAAACATGGAGTATAAAGGATTGTTCAATATACAATTTGCTGTTGATGGTGAAAAAGTTTATGTGATTGAAGTAAATCCAAGGGCTTCAAGAACAGCTCCGATCATGAGTAAGATCACAGATGTAAACTTAGTCCAAAAAGGAACAGAACTGATGCTTGGAACTTCTTTAAACGAATTAAAACTGGAAGATGTGCATAATGGCCAGCCGTTTATTACCGTTAAAGCACCTGTTTTTTCAACGATCAAACTCCCTGGTGTTACTCCAGTGCTTTCACCAGTTATGTCTTCAACGGGTGAAGTGATCGGAACAGACGAAGATTTTACGTCTGCACTCGTTAAAGCTTTAAAAGGATCAACACTTCAACTGAATAACCTATGGGACTTTAAAGGAAGTGTTTTTATTGAAGGTGATTCCGCAAAAGCTGAATACGACTCATGGAAAGATCTTGGATTTGAGGTCGTTACGGAGAAAGAACTTTCGTTTGATGAATGGATTAAAACGGACAATAAAGTGGCGTATATCCATTTTACTGATGAGACGAATAACTTCACTGCTAAAATGGCTGTTCTGGAAAGGGTGCATGTTTTCACACGAAAAGAGACCGCAGACGCTTATCTGCAAGCAGCAATTTTAGTAAAGAACACAAGAAAGGAAGTGTTGATCTGATGTCAATCGTTCATCCTTTACGCACAACAAGAACGAAAAAGGATTTCCTGACATTGCTCGATTATTCGGGAAATGAAATCATCGATCTGCTGAATCTGGCGAAAGACTTAAAAAAACAAGGGGCATCCGCACCGCCCTTATTAAAAGGGAAAATCCTAGGGATGATCTTTGAAAAATCGTCTACACGAACACGAGTGTCTTTTGAAGCTGCAATGCTTAAGCTCGGGGGTCATGCGATCCATTTAAGTACACGCGATATACAAATGGGAAGAGGGGAAACTGTTTCAGATACAGCTAAAGTGCTATCTGGCTATCTGGACGGAATCATGATCCGTACCTTCCACCAATCCATCGTTGAAGAACTAGCACAAAACAGTACGATTCCCGTTATTAATGGACTGACAGATGAGTTCCATCCATGTCAGGCACTCGCTGACCTATTAACGATCTTAGAATATAAGGGCTCATTTAAAGGAAAAAAAGTGGCATATATCGGTGATGGCAATAATGTTGCTCATTCCCTGCTGATTGCTTCAGTTAAAGTCGGCATGGATTGCACGATTATTACACCAAAAAATTATGAGCCGAACGAAGAGATCGTCACACATGCAAAAGAAATCGCAAACCAAACAGGTGCTAACGTACAAGTTACAAACGATCCGGTATACGGTATAAAGAACAGTGATGTGATCTATACAGATGTATGGGCGAGTATGGGGCAAGAGAGCGAAGCGGAAGAAAGACTGGCTCATTTTGAACCGTACCAAGTAAACGAAGAGCTGGTATCACATGCAAAAAAAGATTACATCTTCATGCACTGTCTGCCCGCACACCGCGGAGAAGAAGTAACAGCAGAAATCATCGATGGTCATCATTCAGTGGTGTTCCCCGAAGCCGAAAACCGACTCCACGCACAAAAAGCATTACTCGTTCATTTGATGTCTTAAAGCATGTGAAGGCTTCATTTCTAATACATTCCTTTGATGCGGAGGCTAGACAGGTGTGACTCCTGGGGCTCACCGCCCGTCCCCGGAAAGGGAGTATTAGAAACGGAAATTACCAGCTTTCAAAAGCATTAAAAAAGCCGCTCCATAGAGGAGCGGCTTCTTTATTAAAATACTTGCTCTAGTTCAACTACACCAGGAACTTCTTCAAGAAGTGCACGTTCGATACCAGCTTTTAAAGTGATTGTCGAACTTGGGCAGCTTCCGCAAGCACCCATAAGACGTACTTTTACAACACCGTCTTCAATATCCACTAACTCGACGTCTCCACCATCACGAAGAAGGAACGGACGCAATTTATCAAGAACTTCTTCTACTTGTTCGCGCATCTCTAAGTTTTGAGTTTCAGCCATAACTATCAAGGCTCCTTTCTTAAAAAGAACTTACCATTAGTATACGGGATATAGAATAAAAAATCCATGAGCAAGCATCATGATATTTGCTCCTTTTTCTTTCTCGCAAAATAAGGTATGATGAAAGCAAATAAGCGCATACATTGAGGTGTTCTTCATGAAAAATTCACTTTTAATAAAAGTATATGGTGCAGAGCAGAAATGTGCGAGTTGTGTACATCTTCCATCAGCAAAAGAAACAGCAGAGTGGCTGGAAGCTGCCATCTCCAGAAAATTTCCGAACACTGTATTTCAAGTACAGTATATCGATATGGAAAAGCCAGAAAATGATGAAGATCAAGCATTCTCCGTAAGAATTATAGATGAAGACCTTTTTTATCCCGTAGTCGTAATTAACGGTGAAATTGTCGCAGAAGGAAATCCAAACCTTAAAACAATCTACAACATTATTGAACAGAACGGTTATGGCGCTGTAAGTTAAGCGCCTATTTTTTTTGAATTGGGTTTGTACACATACTTTGTCTCTTTTTCAGAATATGATGTTATGGAAAAAAGGAGGCAAATGCCATTGTTAAACCCTTCAAAAGGTAAATTATTTAAGGATGAATCACACGCTGGACCTTCTCACCATCATTTTCATCACCTGTGCCATAAATATATGGGACAAAACGTGACGATTGAATTGGATGATGGAAATGAGTATCATGGTAGACTTCACAGCTATGATAAGGACAATATGTATTTGATCTTGCCAGGTGAACAGCGTGACAGCCGCATTATTTTTGTGGCACCATTCTTTCCTGGTTTCGGAATTTTTGGATTTCCATTTTTCCGGATCCGCCGTTTCCGTCCCTTCTTTTGGTAATTTCAGATCATGGACCGGACAAAAAGAAGCCGACTAACTTATGGGTTAGTCGGCTTCTTTTTATACTTGATATTTATATAGCCATAAGATACCTGATTTTAATAAGCGTGGTACACGGCCGATCAACGCGGCGCTTCCCATTGTGCCGAATCCGCTCTTTTTGCCCAGGGATCCCATTACACCTTTTAATTTAATCTCATTCATTTCAGGAAGCGGCTGGTTATTCCAGCGTGCTAATAGAACTTGAGAGATCTGTTCTGCTTGTTCTTCAGCAAGCTGTGCACTCGGTGCATAAGGGAGACTTGCGCAATCCCCAACTACATAAACATGTTCATCAGATGGAAGGTGATGATGTTCAGATAGGACAACACGTCCCTGGCCATCTTTTTCAACATCTAGTGCGCGAACGATATGGCTTGGCTGAATACCTGCTGTCCAAACGATTGCATCACATTCCACTCTTTCATCATGGTTATAAAGAGCGCCTTGTTCAACTTTCGTTACATTCGAATTATTGATTACTTCAACACCATGTTCAACAAACCAATTTTGAACATAGTTGCTCAATCTCTTTTTGTATCCGGAAAGAATGATATCTCCGCGGTCAAACAGTTTAATGGAAAGGTCCGGTCTGCTCTCACGAAGTTCTGATGCAAGTTCAACACCAGAGAGTCCTGCTCCAACAACACCAACAACTGCATTAGCAGGTAGGTTATTAAGTACTTGGTACGTATGGCGCGACTTATCGATCGTTTGAATACTTAATGTGAATTGATCAGCTCCTGGCACATTGTGATACTTGTCTTCACATCCAAGGCCGATAACGAGATCATCATAAGATACATCGTCCTGATCTTTTAACCGTACTTTCTTTTCATTAAGATCAATTCCTGTAACTTCCCCATATTTAATATTCAAGCGAGGGTGTTCAGGAAAGGTAACCCGAACATGATGATCTGAAATTGTTCCGGCAGCTAGCGCGTAGTATTCAGTTTTCAAACAATGATAGGGCACACGATCAATGAGTGTAAGTTGAATATTTTCAGGGAGGTCTGAGGAATTAAGAAGCCTCTTCAACACACGCATATTTCCATATCCTCCGCCAAGTAAAACGAGGTGCTTCATTTTTCATTTCCCCTTTTCTTTCAAGACAATGCTTATCTATTTTTGTAGAAGTGTATATTAACTAATAACCTTAAAATAATGTAAGTAAACGATTTCAGGTTTTTAACATGTTTAAGTATAGCACTTTGCAATAAATTCACAACTATTTTTGCGGAAAAATCAATGTCTTTACATTGACTAGCTTTCAATAAACCGTTAGGATGTATTCATTAAGAGGTGAATGGGAAAATGAGACCGATTATCGAGTTTTGTGTCAGTAATTTAGCGAGTGGAGCTCAAAAAGCACTCGAAGAATTAGAAAAAGATTATGATCTAGATGTGATCGAATACGGATGTCTGGGTTATTGTGGACAATGTGCAAAATCACTTTTTGCTCTTGTAAATGGAGATATTGTGCATGGCGAATCACCAGAAGAACTCGTTAAAAATATTTACAACCATATAGAAGAAAACGTTATGTTTTAAGCAACAGCTCCTCTTATAAATTGGGTAGCTGTTTTTTTATTGGGATAGGTCATTTTTAATTGGGAAAAATATCTACGGTATAAATGCTAAAAAAAAGATTGCAATTTTGTCGATATTTGTTACATTATTAAAGGGTCAGTCATTTGATGTCTGACAACTGAATGTAAAAATTGAAAGCAGTTTCATTACTCGCTTTTTAAATGTATAAGGGGGAACATTTAATGTCAATTCTAATTGGAATACTTGGTATACTTCTCTTAATTGCAATCGCTTTCATTATGTCCAATGATAAAAAGAACATAAATTTTAGAGCCGTTGTTATTATGTTTGCAGTACAATTGGGTATTGCTTATTTCATGCTAAATACGAAAATAGGGAAAACAGTCTTAAACAAGATTGTAAACGTTTTTAATAAAATACTTTCTTTCGGTAATGATGGTATTGCATTCGTTTTTGGTGATTTAAGTGGAAAAGAATATTTCTTCATAAATGTTCTTATGATGATTATCTTTGTATCTGCGTTGTTATCTATTCTAACGTACACAAGAATCTTGCCATTAGCGATCAAATACATTGGTGGGACAGTAGCAAAAGTTACTGGACTTCCAAAAATCGAATCTTTTGTAGCAGTAAACTCGATGGTGTTTGGTGATACAACTGCCATTATTTCTGTTAAATCTCAGCTTCACAAGTTATCAGCTAACCGATTATTTGTTGTTGTTACCTCTTCTTTAGTAGCTGTAAGTTGTTCAATCCTAGGCGCTTATATGCAAATGATCCCGGCTGAATATGTTCTTGTTGCACTTCCAATTAACGTGTTCTCTGGACTTATCCTTTCATCAATCGTATGTCCGGTTAAGGCTGAGGAAGATGAAGAAATTCAAGTCAAAGAAATGATTCCAGAAAAATCTTTGTTCGAAGCCATAGGTAACGGTGCATTAGACGGAGGGAAAGTTGCCCTAATCGTTGGTGCTATGTTAATCACATATATCGGATTACTTTCAATGGTGAACTTTGCTTTTGATTCTGTATTCGGCCTAACATTCCAAGAAGTATTAGGTTATATATTTGCTCCAGTGGCATTTATTATGGGTATTCCAGCACATGAAATTGTTAAATCTGGATCAGTAATGGGAACAAAGGTCGCGGCCAACGAGTTTGTTGCGATGCTTGACTTTATGAAAATGATTCCTAACATGACTCCAAAGACAGTTGGTATCGTATCATCATTCTTAATCTCATTTGCTAACTTCTCTTCAATCGGAATTATTCTAGGTACTGTACAAGCCATTAATGGCGAAAAGGCTTCATTGCTTGCTAAAGTAGGTTTGAAGGTATTACTAGTAGCTACAATGGGATCCGTTTTAACGGGAACAATCGTAGGTCTATTCTTATAAAATACAGTAAAAAGAATGCAAGCATATGCTTGCATTCTTTTTTTGGTTATTCTTTAAAAGATTGTGGATGCTGAGACAGAGATCAACAAGCTTTTGAAAGTAAAATCTGGAGTGTGGAAAACTGTGCATAGAATCACTCATACGGTGCATAGAAGTCCAGTTTTTGTGCATAGAAAAGCGTAATGTGCATAGAGCCTTATTTTAAAGGCATCGACTAATCCTTTTGGTGCATAGAAGTCGAACTTTTATGCATAGACCTCATATTACGGTGCATAGAATAACCCTTTACGCTAATACACATAAACAAAAAGACTGACGACTACCGCTTGGCATCAGCCAAGTTTCATTATCAGGCATCTTTCCTGGAAAGCGAGGGCTAGTAATTGACTACCTTCACCTTAAAAAAACCGCTGCGTAAAAATCACGCAGCGGTTTTTTCTATGTTAAGCCATTTGTTTCATTACCCATGGCTTCAATCGATTATATAAAGCTAAAAACAATAAAGTGATGATCATTCCTTTTACTAAATTAAATGGCGTGATCCCTTTAAGAATCAGGTCCATCATCATCTGACTGGACATCGGCTCGGCTCCAAGGAACCATGTATATGCCGGCAGGATAATCACGTAATTAAGGAATCCCATCATTAAGGTCATTAAAGCTGTTCCTAGAACCAGACCACCTGATAGACGTTTAACCGTATGTTTTTTGCGGAATAAGTACGATACTGGCAAAATAAACACTACACCGGCAATAAAGTTAGCCAGCTGTCCGACTGGAACCCCTGTAAAGCTTCCGACTATACCATAGTGTAGGGTGTTTTTTATTCCTTCCACCATGATACCTGCGATTGGACCAAAAATGATGGCCGCCAGCAGAGCGGGAACTTCACTAAAGTCGATTTTTAAGAATGGCGGCAGCCCCGGAAAGGGGAAGTCCAGCATCATCAGCACATATGAAATCGTACTGAGCATAGAAACAGCTACCATTTGTTTGATTTTTCCCTTTTGCATTGAAATCTCTCCTCTTTTGTCTTGCGCCATCTAATGATTTCAAATGCAGCACAGTCTGCATCACACAAAAAAACCTTAGCCATAAATTGTGGACTAAGGGAGTTGTTGTATGAAGAACAGCATCATTAAGAAGCATGTAGAATGCATACTTAACAAAGGGTTCCATCTTTTGTGATGAACCGCTGTACCAACATCTTCTCCCATCCAGACTATACTGTCGGCTCTGGAGTTACACCAGATCAGCATGAAAAATTCAAAGCTCGAATTTTTCCGCTCACGGGCTGATGAAGAGGGAATCTTCAATTACCGCCGGTCGGGAATTTCACCCTGCCCCGAAGATGGATCGCTATTGTATTTTGTTACACGACCTATTATACTTTAAAAAATGTTAGTTGTGAATAAGAACACCATTATCACACCTTAAATAGAGGATGAATGACATGAAATTAACCTTTGAATATACATGGCCTTATGAACGAATGATGAATGACATCTATATCGCCGAATGTCCTTTTTGTAAAAGTGATAACGTGTTGACCAGTTTTAAAGAAGAACAATTAGATCTTGCAAAAGAAGGCGTCAAGCAAAGGCTGATCATGCCGTGCTGTCATGGGAAGATTGTTATCCTGAATGCAGATGACGATTATTTTTATACCGATGAAAAATTAAGAAGCCGACAATAAGGAGCTTTAACGAAAACATGAAAAAACTGAAATTCACAAAAATGCATGGACTCGGAAATAATTATGTTTATGTAAATATGTTTAAAGAAACAATCCCTGAAGCTGACCTTCCATCTCTAGCGGTTGCTGTATCAAATCCTTATACTGGAATCGGATCGGATGGGATGATATTGATCTGTCCGAGTGAGAAAGCACCGGTTAAAATGAGGGTATTTAATAACGATGGTTCTGAAGCAAAAAATTGTGGAAACGGTCTTCGATGTGTCGCGAAATATGCTTATGAAAATGGCATAGTGAAAGAAGAAGAGTTCCAAATTGAAACCCTTGGGGGACTCGTTAGGGCAAAACTTGTTATGGATGCAGACCACCAAGTGACTCAGGTGACTATTAACATGGGCAATCCCATTCTTGATCCTGAACAAGTTCCTGTAAAAGGATTCTCAAACAAAGACTCAGTTATAAATGAACCCGTTTCATTTAAAGGTCGCGATTTAAATATGACCGCAGTCTCAATGGGGAATCCGCATGCTGTTTTCTTTGTAGATAATATTGAAGAAACGCCGTTGCATTCTTTAGGTCCTGTTATTGAAAAAGATTCGATGTTCCCGGATTGGGTGAATGCGGAATTTGTAGAGATGATTTCTGATCAAGAAATGCACTTTCGTGTCTGGGAAAGAGGGTCTGGCATTACACAAGCCTGTGGAACGGGAGCATGTGCCGCAGCCGTTGCAGCCATTTTAAACAAAAAAGCTGAAAAAAATACGGATATTACCGTTCATTTAGCTGGCGGAGACCTTATTATTAACTGGCAGGACAACGGAGATGTGTTAATGACTGGCCCTGCCGAAGTAATCTGTACAGGGGAATATCATATGAAATAGGTTGATTATACAAAAAGCCCGACTAGCAAAATGCAGTCGGGCTTTCATTATTCTTTAATATTTTTGAATAATGTTATAGAATGTGTCACGTTCAACAGGGGTTTTATTCGCTGTTTTAATTAAGTGAACAAGTTCTTTACGTGTAATACCTGATGATGTCAGGGCACCTACAGCATGTGAGATACGTTCTTCGATCAATGTTCCATGGATATCATCTGATCCAAAAGTAAGGGCCATTTGCGTAAGCTGTACGCCAATATTGATCCAATACGCTTTGATATGGTCAAAGTTATCCAGCATAAGGCGGCTGATTGCCAACGTTCTCATATCATCAAAAGCAGATGTACGTCGTGTTAAGCCCATTGATTGTGAACGAGGCTGCATAGCAAGTGGAATAAATACCATGAAACCGTTCGTTACATCTTGAAGCTGGCGGAGGCGGTCCATATGAATGAGACGCTCTTCCTTCGTCTCTATAGAACCGTACAACATGGTTGCATGTGTTTTTAGTCCTAATCCGTGTGCGATCTCATGAGCTTCAAGCCATTGATCCGTTGATGCCTTGTCAGGACTCATTTTTAAACGATAACGTTCAGTGAGGATTTCTGCTCCTCCACCTGGCATCGTATCAAGGCCAGCTTTAATCAATTCTTGTAAGGCTTCTTTCATAGAAATACCGGCAATTCTAGAGAAGAATTCAATTTCAGCTCCTGTATACGCTTTAACCGTAACTTGAGGATAATGCTTCTTTAACGTGCTGACGGTATTCAAGTAGTAATCAAAAGGAACTTCGTGATTATGCCCGCCAACGATGTGGAACTCACGAATATTGTCATTCCACCGTTTTTGAACATACTCTAAAAGCTGCCCTTCGTTCATCGTATAAGCGCCTTCTTCACCAGGTTTGCGTTTAAATCCGCAGAAGCTGCAAGTCGCTTCACAAACGTTCGTTGGGTTGATATATAGGTTTTCAATGAAATAGACATGATCTCCATTTTTTTGAAGATTCACTTCATTGGCGAGTGTTGCTACAGATAGCAAATCGTTCGTTTCATAAAGATACAAACCATCTTCAATTGTAAGGCGTTCACCATGTCTAACCTTTTCTGCAATTGCTTCCATTCGAGTATCGAGCGTTAAAATATTTGCCATATTTTTATCCCCCTAATTTTTCTAGCGAAATGTCGGATGATGTGTAAAAAAATTTTGAACCTAAGGACAGAGCTATGCTCTCCTTTTTTAAAGTCGATGCGAATACTATGTAAAATAAGGAATTTAAGGATAATCCTATCAAAACAAGCCTATTCAGGCATCAATATGCTTTTCTCATTATAAGCCTAAACATACATTTGGACAAGGAAGTCACTTTTATAAAAACTTTCTATAAACAAAAAAGCGTGTATTTTTTTAGGCGAATATTGTCTGTTAATTGAAAAAAATGTAAAATAGACGTACCTTACTTGTTGGAAAATGAAGAGTGGAGTGACGAAAATGAAAGCCCCATCAGCTGCCGCTAGACTAGAAAAAATCGAACAACTAGAAGCGTTACGTAATAAGATGATACAAACCGCAAATACATTTGGAATACAACATCCGATGGTTTTAAAATATAGTAAAAAAATTGATGAAACTCATAATAAGATTATGGAGCTGCAAAATAGCGAAAAATAGTTTGTCATAAGCGGATACCTTGAGAGCATAGAGCGGAAACGGTATACTTAAGTCATAATCCTTATTAAAAGGAGTGAGGTTAATGATCGTTGAGATTACAGAAAGTGCAGCAAGCAGAATTAAGGAAATGCTGGCTGATGAAGATGATAAAAATCAATTCCTTCGTGTTGCTGTAAAAGGCGGCGGATGTACGGGGCTCTCTTATGGAATGGGATTCGATAGCGAGCTTAGTGATTCAGACCAAGAAGAAATGATCGAAGGAATTCGTGTAGTTGTTGATGAAGATAGTGCGAAAGTGTTAAAAGGCACTGTAATTGATTTTAAACAGAACATGATGGGTGGAGGATTTACGATTACAAATCCAAACGCCATTGCATCATGCGGCTGTGGATCCTCTTTCCGTACAGCAACAAATGCGGGTACGCCAGAAGAGTGTTAATAACGATACAACTATAAAACCTCCTGAACTTAGGTTCAGGAGGTTTTTGTTATGTAATTACTATATAAGATTAAATATAAATGCAAGACCGATTAAATCTGATAATACCGATGCACCAATAAGGAGCATCTTGTTCTGTTTCTTTGTCTGCCTTAAACCAAGGGGCATTAAAACAGTTCCTAAAATAAAGAACACGATCCCTAAAATCAAATTCATTTCCATTGATTGATCTCCTCGTCTAAAAAAGGGTAAAAGAAAACCCGGCGCGCCAACACCGGGTTAAAAATCAAGTTTGTCAGCGGCACTTGTCCGCCTCACAAACTATAATAACAAAGAACTGGCTCAGAATCTAGAAGGAAATTATTCCAAGGTGTACTTTTCCAGTTCACTTAAAAGTTCTTTTAAACGCGGGACTTGGACTTTTGTATCCTCTACGAATGACTCATCCGTAATATGAAGCTGAGCTGCAATTCTTTGGATCTCCTGTAAACAGTCGGCTACATGCATTTCTTCTTCAGTAAATTGTCTATTCAAGGGAATCATTCCTTTCAACCATATGTATGAAAGGCACCAGACCCTGTGTCCGGTGCCTTTAAGATTATTTAAAATAAACTTGTGCTGTGCATTGGCTGCGTTTTTGCATTCGGATCGATATAGGTTTTGGCATTGTTTACAGCTGTTGGTGCTTCTCCAAAACCGGATGCGATCAGCTTCACTTTGCCGTCATACGTACACACATCACCAGCAGCATAGATGCCTTTAATGTTTGTTTCCATTTTAGAGTTCACAACGATTGAATTCTTTTGGATATCCAGTCCCCATGTTTTAATCGGACCAAGAGAAGAAATGAATCCGTAGTTGACGATAACGGCATCTACTTCGATCGTCTCTTTTAAATCTCCGTTCTGTAGGACAACTGCTGAAATATTTTCACCGTCACCAATCAATTCGGTTACTTGATATGGAGTCTTGACAACGACTTTGGAATTCATTAATTGTTCAACACTATGTTCATGAGCACGGAACTTATCACGTCTATGAGTCAGTGTCACTTGAGGTGAGATTGGTTCTAGCATCAACGACCAATCCAGGGCTGAATCTCCGCCTCCGCAAACGAGAACCCTTTTTCCTGCAAATGCTTGTAGATCATCTACGAAATAGTGCAAGTTTTTACCCTCATATTGTTGAGCAGTAGCTAACTCCAATCGGCGTGGCTGGAATGCACCAACGCCTGCTGTTATAAGTACAGCTTTACTATAATGAACCGTTTTATCGGTAGTTAGTTCAAAGATTTCTTCGTCATTCTTTTGTACGTTTTGAACAGATTCTTCTAAGACGACTGCAGGATTAAATTGCATCGCCTGCTCTTTTAAATTGTTAACAAGATCTTGTGCCAGAACTTTTGGGAAACCGGCAACATCGTATATGTATTTTTCAGGGTATAATGCAGAAAGCTGTCCACCAAGCTGTGGCATACTTTCAATAATTTTTACCTTCATCTGACGCATGCCGCCGTAAAATGCAGCGAACAATCCAGATGGACCTCCTCCAATAATCGTAATATCATAAATTTCTTTTGCCATCACTTTCACCTCTTCTGTTTTCTATGACTGATGAACATGTAATATGTTCTTAACCAGAACTCTTTGCTTGTCTCCATAAAAACATTCTTTATGAAGGCAAAAAGTCCTCTTTTTTCAATAGTATATTTTGGCATAGCGTGATTTTCAGAAAGATAACAATCCCCTAAAAGAATTGAATATTTATCATAACGAAAAAAGGGTTGAAAAAACAAGAGAAAAGGAATAAGATGAGTACGTATCAAAAAGATGTCGATATTTCGAACATTTTTTTTGCATTTATTTATGTCTTATTACGTGAAATATATCACAATCTCTTCCTTTTCTTCATATTTAATGATTGAAAAGGTCAAACTAAAAAAAACTAGAACTGGAAGTGAAATTAATGAGTAAGCCAAAAATACTTATTCTGGGCGGCGGTTATGGCGGAATCATGTCAGCTGTGCGTTTACAGAAAGAACTAGGTTCAGATGAAGCAGAAGTAACACTTGTAAACAAACATAACTATCATTACCAAACAACATGGCTTCATGAGAATGCTGCAGGTACATTGCATCACGACAAAACACGTATCATGATCGATGACATCATCGATATGAACAAAGTGAACTTTGTACAAGATACAGTTGTAGAAATCAAGAAAGATGAAAAACGTGTTGTCTTAGAGAACCAAGAGTTAACGTATGACTATTTAGTGATTGCTCTAGGATCAGATCCAGAAACATTTGGTATCCAAGGTCTTAAAGAAAATGCGTTCAGCATCCGCAGCATTAACTCTGTACGTAAAATTCGTGAGCACATTGACTACTCTTTTGCTCGCTATAATAATGAAGGACAAAAAGACGAGCTTATTACAATCGTAGTAGGTGGAGCTGGATTCACAGGTATCGAGTTCGTAGGAGAGCTTGCTGACCGTGTACCTGAGCTTTGCCGCGAGTATGATATTCCTCGTGAAAAAGTTCGTATCGTAAATATCGAGGCAGCTCCAACAGTTCTTCCTGGATTTGATGAAGAGCTTGTAGAGTATGCGATCAATAACTTAGAGCGCCGTGGAATTGAATTCCTTGTTAACACACCGATCAAAGAGTGTAATACAGATGGTGTTGTTCTAGCTAATGGTGAAGAAATCAAAGCAAATACAATCGTGTGGACAGGCGGAGTTCGCGGTAACCACCTAATTGAAGAAGCTGGATTTGAAACAATGCGCGGACGTGTGAAAGTGGATAAGGATCTTCGCATGCCAGGGTATGAGTACATCTTCGTAGCAGGAGATTGCGCACTTATCATTGATGAAGAAGCAAACCGTCCATATCCTCCAACTGCACAAATCGCTATTCAACAAGCTTACACAATCGGCCGTAATATCAAAGCATTGATGAATGGCGGAAAGCTTGAAGAATTCAAACCTGACATCAAAGGTACTGTTGCATCACTTGGAAAAGGTGAAGCGATCGGTAAAGTAGGAAACAAGAAGTTGTTTGGTGCTACAGCATCTGCAATGAAAAAAGTGATCGATAACCGTTACTTGTTCTTGCTTGGCGGAATTCCAATGGTTATTAAAAAAGGTAAATTAAAACTTTTCTAAATCGAATCGTGTAAAATAGGAACAGGAGCAAAATGCTTCTGTTCTTTTTTATCTTTATGAATCATATGGATGAAGCCCTAGAGAGAGGACGATTGTGCAGATGAATAAAAAAGACAGAGGGAAGGTCTGGCTCGCAGCTGCTGGCCTTTTAATAGATGAGGATGGAAAATGGCTCGTCGTAAAAAAGAAGTATGGTGGATTAAAAGGTAAATGGTCCATTCCGGCAGGTTTTGTTGATGCAGGTGAGACTGTAGACGAAGCAGCAGTTAGAGAAGTCTTTGAGGAGACGGGTATCTTAGGAGAAGTTGTTTCAGTTATAGGCATACGCTCAGGTGTAATCAAAGAAACCATCAGTGATAACATGATTGTTTTTTTGCTGAAAAAGAAAAGCGGGGCCATATTTCCCGCTGAAAGTGAAATAGAAAGTGCGGCATTCTTGACTCCCGAAGAGCTTCAGAAAGACCCCACCACTTCTTTGATGGTTCATTACTTTATGAATGAGACCAACAAGCATATAGAGGATAAAATGAATCCGGGAAGTCTATTCGGTTATACAACTTATAAAATTTTTGATTGTAGATAAAAATGTACGAAATATTCTGATAATTTAAGAATGTGCTTAATGATTACGCTTACATCAGGATATTTAGCCTTAAAACAGGTTTTTCAATCCCTTTATTCCTTGTTATTATTATCTGAAAATTTAAACTAAAAAAAGGGAGTGTTACAACATGAGAAAACATGCGGTTCAGAAAAATAAGCATGATCAATGTCAATATTGTGAAGGTAAAGGATATTTCCAGCTTTTGCTCGGAGGTTCTGAAACGTGTGTAGAATGCTGCGGAAGCGGAAAGAAAAGAGCTTAAGCACAGTAAGGTAACGCTCTCAATGTAATTGACGTAAATCTCCCCATTTAGTAAACTAACGACAGATATATGGGGGTGTCAACATCATGGATTTGCTTTTACCACAGTTTTTCATTTCAATGCTGCTTTTCATGGTTCTCTTTTTTGGAATCGGCTTTTTGCTAAATATGCTTCTGCGCGCTACATGGTTTATGGTTATTCTTTATCCGCTAGTTGTCGTTATGATCGTGGATGATGTCAGATTTTTTGAGTATTTTACTAAGCCAGGTTCAAGTTTTCAAAAGCTTGGAAGTCACTTAGTCAATTTATCTCCTTCAGATATAACAATATTAGCTTTCGGATTGATCGGTGCTATTTTAGCAGGTGTTGCGATCAAGATGCTCCGTGTCCGTGGTTATCAGATGTTCTAAAAGACTCTCCTTTTGGGGAGTCTTTTTTTGTCGTTTTCCGCGGATTGAGCGTTGTATTTTATATCTAATTTGGTGAAAAGGTCGATATTTGTCGTCTCGTGGTTATTTTTCAATTAACGTGGGATTTTTATGATTAGTGTAAGGATAAAAGAAATTAACGTGGGATAATCTCTACTATTCGTGGGATTCTTGGGTAAAACATTCCTAGAGGGTATATAAAGTTTAGTTTATTATCTCACTTAAACATGCACATCATATAAAATGCGCGCTTACCTGTCTAATTCTCTCCTGTTTTCCCGATAAAACAACTATTTCGTATACTATTTTTCACGTTTGGGAAGGAATAGTAGGGAGAGGAGTGGACATTTTTTGCTCACATTAAGAAAAATTGCAAAAAGAACTGTTTTCACCATTCTGTTTGTTTGTGCAATTTGCACAACGTTTCGTTCTGTTTCTGGGGTTCAGGCAGACGATATTGCCAGTTGGCTGGATGAACGACAATCGAGTGATATTCGGTTTGTTGATGCTGCACTGAAAACATTGTCACAAACTTTAAAAACAATGCCGTCCTTTTATGCTCCAAATATGATGCTTTCTTCTGCTGAAGTAAAGTCTCCAAAGTCGATAGAAGAGATCATTGATTTTACAAAATATCCATCTGTAAGTGTGACGGCAACAGGGTATACGGCCGGTAAAGAAAGTACAGGCAAAGAAAAAACGCATCCTGCTTATGGAATCACGAAGTCTGGAGTAAAGGTAAAAAGGGATTTATATTCTACCATTGCGGCTGATACAACCATTTTTCCGATCGGTACGGTTCTATGGATTCCCGGGTATGGATATGGAGTAGTAGCAGATACCGGTTCTGCGATAAAAGGCCATAGAATTGATCTTTATTACGATACCGTAGAAGAAGTCTATAAAAAATGGGGTAAGAAAACGATTGACGTGTATGTGGTACAGCGCGGAGATGGTAATATAACAGAAGCCGAACTGAAAGAATTGAACGAAGATAAATCCATGCAAGTGTTCAGACAGCAGCTTATATATTGATATAAGCTACATAATAAAAGAAAGAGCTTCAGGTTATCTCATGATAACCTGAAGCTCTTTCATATATCTTTCTTCATCGTCAGGTAAAAAAGCAGGATAATCTTGAGGATGAATAAGTGCAGCAAGTCTTTTTAAGCCGAAGATCAAACGTGGTGAAGGGCGGCAGAATAAAGATTCCTCAAGCTTTTCAATCTCCGTTCCAAAAGTGTGTAAGACTTCCCAGCCATCCCTCTTTTTTATGTGAGATGGATTCATCTTATCGGTTTTCACACCGACCCAAACCATACCGATCAGATCAGGTTTACGCTCCACAACGTCTTTCCATGTGGTTTGTACGGAGGCGAGCTCTACATCTTCAAAAATATTTAACCCGCCTGCAAGACGTGAGACCTCTGTCAGCCAATTTATCTTCCCAGGTGTGAAAACAGGTTTTGGCCACCATTCGAAATAGATTCTTTTACGGTGACGAAGAGTTTCACTAATTTTCTTATATTCTTCTATTTCATTCTTCATCCATTTCACGGCTTGAAGGGCTGAATCCATTTTGTTGACCCTTTTCCCTAAGTCCAGCAGATCGTTTTGAATATCAGCCAATGACTGTGGATCATAGATAACATGCGGAATGTTTCGCATTTTTAATTCTTCAATGTTCTTTTCCATTCCGGGTACACTTAAACTAGCTAAAACTAAATCGGGTTCTAAAGCCTCTAGTTTGTTCATATCGATCGATAAGTCAGGACCTAATCGCGGCAGTTGTTCAACGTCTGATGGCCAGTCTGAAAAGTCGTCCACTCCAATCAAATCAGAAGCTGCCCCTAAAAAGTGAAGAAGCTCAGTATTGCTCGGACAAATTGAGACCAGTTTCAAAACACGGTACCTCCTCTTATAAAAAGAGCCACGATAAGATTAATGTTTGTAAGATTCCAAGCAAACCGCCAAAGAACACCTCTTTAGGACTGTGTCCTAATAGCTCTTTTAACTCTTTTCTTTGCTCTTCAACATCTTTCTGTTCAAACTGTTTATTCGTTTCCTTAACGTGATCTCTGAATTCTTCTACTAAATCATTCAATACCGCAGCTTGTTCTCCTGCATGCCAACGAATACCTTTCGCATCATACATGACTATAATGGCAAACATAGTCGCAATAGCAAAAAGAGTAGAACCTACGCCATGAAGGGCACCCACTGCAGTCGCAAGAGATGTAACGGAAGCGGAGTGTGAACTTGGCATTCCACCAGTACTTATAAATAAGCCCCATTTAATTTGTCTAGTTTGAAAATAGTGGATCGGTATTTTTAGGAATTGTGCAGAAAAAACACCTAATAAAGCTGCAATTAATGGAAAGTTCAAGAATAGATCAGACATAAATGGCTCCCTCTCATTGTGGTGGTTTATAGTATGGCTTATTTAGATAGTTGTTACCCGATTTGAATGGTGTTCAATCTCTGATAACATGAAGATGGATGGAGGGGTGAAGATGGACTTTTTTTCTCAAGAGTATTATGAGTTTTTTGTTGTATTTAATGAAGGAGACTATTACACAGGGCATGATTTATTAGAGGCGATCTGGCTTACAGACCGAAGCAATCTGTTTATTAAGGGTCTCTTACAAATGACTGTTGCTTTATATCATTATGAATATGGCAATGTAAAAGGTGCACGTGAGATGATGAAAGTCGCAAAGGTCTATTTGGATCCTTACACCCCTCGATTTTGGAATTTAAATGTAGAGGAAGTCCTTCATTTTATTGATCAATGTCTAGATTTAATGCCACTTGATATAGATAGAGTTCCGTTCACCGCAGCAAAAAATCTCCCTGCCTTGCCGACATACTTTATGAATTTAGAAGAATAATACATGGGGAATTCGAAATATTCTAAAAGAAAGAGTATAATGATTGGGTAAGGAAGAAAATGTACAAGGGGGAACTTTAACGTGTTTACGATAAGACATCCATGGAATGCGAAAGAACAAGAAGAAGTCCTACTGGTCGGTTTATTTCAAGAACCTAAACTCTCTGGAGTGCTGGCGGATATAGATGAAGAGCTTAAAGGTCACATCACAGAACTGATTAAAGACGGTGACCTTTCAAATAAATTTAAAAGTATAAAAAAATTAAACACATTCAATCAGTTTGGTACAAAACGAATTTATTTTGCTGGTTTAGGAAAAAAAGAAGAGCTTACATATGACAGAGTAAGAAATACATTCGGAAGAGCGATTCAAGAGATTTTAAAAGAGAAGAGAACTCATTTTTCAATACTTCTGGATACTTTTAAGAGTGACCAATTATCAGAGGAAAAACTTGCTCATGCTTTTAGTGAAGCGGCAGGAACTTCGTCATATCAATTTGAGAACTATAAGAAGAAATCGAATGAACCCCAAAAAAAGCTTGAGAAAGTTACGGTATATACAGAAAGTAGAGAAGCAGAAACTGGCCTAACGAGCGGTTATGCGTATGCGAAAGGTATTAATCTAGCACGTGATCTCGTGAACACACCAGCCAATTTGCTGACACCGACAGACCTTGCAGCGGAAGCAATCGATGTGGCTTTAGAATACGGGATGGAATATGAAATCTTAGAAAAAGAAGATATGGAGAAGTTGGGGATGGGAGGTATCCTTGCTGTAAGTCAAGGTTCAGACCAGCCGCCTAAGTTGATCACCGTAAAATACCAAGGACGAAAAACATGGGATTCAGTAGTTGCTTTAGTAGGAAAGGGTTTAACCTTTGATGCCGGCGGTTACTCGATCAAACCTGCATTAAACATGCACGAGATGAAAAGCGACATGGGTGGAAGTGCTGCAGTGCTTGGTGCCATGGAAGCGATCGGTCGTTTGAAGCCTGAAATTAATATAATGTTTGTCATTCCATCTTCAGAAAACCTTGTAAACGGATCTGCCATGAAACCAGGTGATGTTATCACTTCTTTAAGCGGTAAAACGATCGAAGTGCGTAATACGGATGCTGAAGGACGCCTAATTCTTGGTGATGCGATTACGTACGCAAAAGAACAAGGAGCGGAATTCATCGTAGACGTTGCAACGTTAACAGGGGGCGTTTTAGTAGCCCTTGGTGATTGTACAACAGGTGCATTAACGAACGATGAACGTTTTTATGAGCATATTAAACAGTCCGCAGAAGATGAAGCGGAGTTTTTATGGCTGCTCCCTAGTTTCCAGCCATACAAAGATATGCTGAAATCAAGTGATGTCGCTGATCTTAACAATTCTACCGGAAAGCTGGGTCATGCGATAACAGGCGGATTATTTGTAGGAGAGTTCGCAGAGAAAACACCCTGGGTTCATTTGGATATCGCAGGAACAGCATATTCCTCGAAAGCATCTGAGCTTGGTCCAAAAGGTGCAACAGGGGTAATGGTCCGAACATTAACCACGTTTGTTCGAAACTTTAAAGCATAATACAAACAGGAAGCTGATTCTTACAGGATTTAGCTTCCTGTTTTTTATTGACACAAACAATCAAACATGTTAATTTGTTAAGAGTTTAACAAATTAATGATTTAGCGAAATAAAGCAATAAAGTTTTTAGGAGGAAATATTAATGAATGCTGTAGTATTAGCGGTAGCAATTATGCTGGTACTAAGCCTTTTACGTATACATGTAGTTGTTGCTTTACTAGTAGGTGCACTTACTGGCGGATTTATCGCCGGGATGGGCATTACAGATACAATAACAGTATTTACAGAAGGATTAGGATCCAATGCAGTCATTGCACTCAGTTATGCATTGCTAGGAAGTTTTGCTGTGGCTCTCTCACGAACAGGACTTCCGGTTTTGATGGTTAATAAAGCCATCTTGTTAGTAGGGAAAGAAGGAGAATCAAGAAAAAAATCACTTTCAAAAGTTCTAATTCTTTTTGTCATCTTAATGATCTCATCTTTTTCTCAGAACTTGATTCCCGTTCATATCGCCATTATTCCAATATTCATTCCGCCACTTCTGCATGTTTTGAATGAACTTCAACTAGACAGACGTCTTGTGGCGACTGTTATTACATTTGGTCTAATAACGCCTTACATGTGGTTTCCGGTCGGTTTTGGTGGTATCTTTCACGAAATCCTTCAGACGAATATGAAAGATAGCGGTTTAACGATAAAATTAGATCAAATTCCAACAGCGATGACAATACCATCCTTTGGTATGATCGCAGGACTACTGATTGCTGTCTTCATCACGTACCGAAAGCCTCGTAGCTATGAAACTAAAGCCATTAGCGCTTCGGATTCAGAAAAAGCTGCCTATACAAAAAGATCAATCATTATTGCAGTTCTAGCAATTGCCGCAACACTTTTCGTACAATTAAAAACGGACTCAATGATCTTCGGTGCTCTTTCAGGTATTGTACTTCTGTATTTTAGTGGTCAACTAAAATTAAAATCTTCTGATGCTATCCTGACGGAAGGCATGAAAATGATGTCTTATATCGGTTTCGTCATGATCGCTGCAGCTGGTTTTGCTGAAGTTATGCGTGAGACTGGTGATGTTGAAAAACTGGTCAAAGATAGTGCTGCATTAATCGGTAACTCCACTTCACTCGGAGTACTGCTCATGTTAGTAATCGGCCTGCTGGTAACAATGGGAATTGGTTCTTCATTCTCAACCATTCCGATCATTACAACCATCTTCGTTCCACTTTGTGCCGAGCTAGGCCTAAGTGTAATGGCAACGATCGCACTGATTGGAACATCAGCTGCACTAGGGGACGCAGGATCACCGGCATCAGACAGTACACTCGGACCAACATCAGGTTTAAATGTAGACAATCAGCATAATCACATTTGGGATACATGCGTCCCAACCTTCATGCATTACAACTTACCATTGATCGTATTTGGTTACATCGCAGTCATGGTGTTATAAAGATAAAAAAGACAGGCTCATCTGAGTCTGTCTTTTTTAGCATTTTGGTTATTGTTATTGCATGATGTTGACTAAGGATCTATTTTAAAAGAATACTTTTTCTTTAGATCTTCTAAGCAAGTCGATTGTAGTGGAAGGTGCGAGACTCCTAATGACGCATAGCGGCAGGAGGCTCACCGCACGCCCCATGGAAAGCGAGTGCCCGAACCGGAGATCGACTACTTTCAAAAAAACAGTAAAAACAAAAATGCCTTTATTTTTTTAAAAAATACACATCCTATAAAGTAAGGAGGGATGTAACAATGGCTAAAAGAAAACATGCTTTAGACGCAGCCAAAAGAAACAATCAAACACCCACAGAAAGTATGACAAACGTTGAATTTTCAGATGAAAAGTTTTCAGACGAAATCCCAAAAAGAGATACACAAAGTCCGCGATCTAAAGGAAAATAAGAAAAAGCTGGCACTTCATAGCCAGCTTTTTCCTTTATTCAAAGAAATTTAGCTCGGGTATCCATTGTTTCATATGTGACTTCATTTCATCATATGATTTTTTCATACCAGTCAGGTTTTTCATTGGGTGGATAACGAAAGAACGATCGACATATGTCGGAAGAAATTTAGGTTCCCTAAGGCTGATTTCAGTCTCTTCTCCTTTTACATGCTTCGTTACGGTAAGTTGTACAACACCGCCAATATCTTTAAAATTCCCTCTTTGACCTGATAGGAAATTACCTAATGAATAAGCAACAAATGTTTTTGAACCATCGCTCGCTGTCTCCCACTTCACGGGCTGGAGGACGTGTGGATGATGCCCGATGATGATATCACCGCCAGCTTCTGTTACGACTTTTACCATTTCCTTTTGAAAATCATTTGGCATTCTTTCATATTCATTGCCGAAATGCAAAGAAACTACGGATACATCGGATATCTCTTTAGCCCTTTTTATTTCCTTTTTGATCTTTTCTGCCTCGATTAAATTTACAAGATGATCTTTCCCAGTAGGGACAGGTATTCCGTTTGTCCCGTATGTATAACTTAAAAAGGAAACCGTGATATCGTTCTTTTTCATGAGCCTTATGTTTTGTTGATCTTCTTGTGAAGCATATGCGCCCGTGTACACGACATCAATTTCGTTCCAATAATTTAAGGCGCTAAGTATAACTTTTTCTCCTCGATCCAGGGTATGGTTGTTCGCTAAGGTAACAAGGTCAACCCCATTCTCCTTTAATGCATCTCCCACCTCGTGGGGAGAATTGAATGATGGGTATGAAGATAACCCGTGCTGTGTACCGCCGATCATCGTCTCCTGGTTAGCCACAGTAATATCGGGCTGTGTGAGATAGGATTTTACGGGAACAAAATTCGGATTGAAATTATATTGGCCTGATTGCTGTTTGGCTTTATTATAAACTGTGTCATGAATTAAAATATCACCAACAGCTGCAAGTGTCAGGCTTGTCGATTTTTCAACTGGCTTTTCTACGGCAGGTTCAGGTTTCGGTTCTTTCTTTTGAGGCACAGCCATATTTTCCTGTTTGGTTGGCTTTTTCTCTTCTACGACCTTTAAATCTGCGTTATTATACATATATAAGAGTACAATGGTAATAAAGAAAACAAAAATAATTCCGAAAAACCACAGATAACGTTTCACTGGCAACACCCCTTTTTTTCTATCATAATAGATGATAGCAGAAAAAGTATAGGTCTTTTTACCTTGTATTGAAAACGGTTACAAGTAATAGTCGCAGGAGGAATGGACAAAATGAGCCGAATTACAGCAGAAACAGTAGAACGTTTAGATCAGAATGATAAACTTGCTTCCTTTAAAAATGAGTTTTATGTAAAAAATGATTCAATATACTTAGATGGGAATTCATTAGGGTTATTATCTAGACGCGCGGAACAATCCTTACTAGAAGTGCTTGATGATTGGAAAACCCATGGAATCGATGGATGGATGAGTGGTAAATATCCTTGGTTCACGTTGAGCGAGAAGTTAGGAGAGAAGTTAGCCGTTCTAGTAGGTGCAGAGGCGAAAGAAGTGATCGTGACCGGATCAACAACCGTGAACCTGCATCAGCTCGTGGGAACTTTTTTTGATCCAAAACCAGGCAAGACCAAAATTTTAGCGGATGAACTGACTTTTCCTTCAGATATCTATGCTCTTCAAAGTCAGCTGAAGCTTAAAGGGCTTAATCCTGAAACAGAATTGATCCGAGTGAAGAGCAAGGACGGAATGACTTTAGATGAACAAGATATTATTGATGCGATGACAGATGACGTAGCGCTTATCGTGCTGCCTTCTGTTCTGTACCGCAGTGGTCAGCTGCTTGATTTAGAACGTTTGACGAAAGAAGCACACAAACGAAACATTCCGATCGGGTTTGATCTATGTCATTCAATTGGTGCGATTCCTCATGAATTATCCAAGTGGGACGTTGATTTTGCCTTATGGTGCAACTATAAATACGTAAATGCAGGACCTGGAGGAGTAGCTGGTATCTATGTAAACAAAAAGCATTTCACAAAGACACCTGGACTTTCAGGATGGTTCGGCAGCAAAAAAGAATCACAGTTTGATATGGATCATACTTTTGATGCTGAAGAGTCAGCTGGCGGGTTTCAAATTGGCACCCCTCATATGCTTAGTACGGCACCATTGATCGGCTCTCTTTCCATTTTTGAAGAAGCGAAGATCGAGCGAATCAGAAGTAAATCCTTACAATTAACAAAATTATTGATGGATCTCTTAGAACAAGAATTGAAAGATGTATTTAAGATTGTTAACCCAATAGACGACACAAAGCGAGGCGGGCATGTAGCATTGATGCATAACGATGCAGCTAGAATTTGTAAAGCGTTAAAGGATAATGGCATCGTACCGGACTTCCGTGCTCCAAATGTGATCCGACTTGCTCCCGTAGCACTTTATAATTCATTCCGTGACGTTTATGATGCTGTACACATCTTAGCCAAAATCATGAACACGCGGGAATATGAGAAATATGAAAATAAACGGGAAGTCATTGCTTAGGGAGATGAATATGAAAATATATGATATTTCTATGCCGCTATATAACGGGGTTCCAAATTGGCCAGGTGACACTCCTTATGCATTTGACCTGCCTTGGACGAAGGAGCAATCAGGCTCTGTTAACGTTGGCAGACTAGAGATGAGTACGCATACCGGTACACATATCGATGCCCCTTTTCATTTTGATAATGAAGGAAAAAGAGTCATTGACTTGCCTTTAGATCTATACACAGGTCCTGCTTTAGTTATTGACGTTACAGGAAGCAAGGAGATTACAGCTGAATCAATCGACGGGCGACTTACAAACGGCACAAAACGTGTGATTTTTAAGACGAGTTGCTGGAGTGACCGCACTACATTCCCTGATCAAATTGTCCCAATATCTTCAGAAGTCGTTCCGCTTTTAAAAGTGCAGGGAGTTGGCTTGATTGGCGTGGATATGCCGTCCGTAGACCCTCTCGACAGCAAGGAACTGCAAGCACACCATGCGCTTCATCAGCATAACATCCATATTTTAGAAGGCTTGCTGCTGGATGACGTACCAGAGGGGGAGTATGAACTCATTGCACTTCCCCTTCCGCTACAAGAGGGAGACGGCAGCCCTGTGCGTGCTATTCTTAAAGAACGGAGCTAATCTTCAAATCTTGTTAAAGCTTAAGCAAAGATTAAAAACAAGCACATCTTTATGTGTTTGTTTTTTTGTTAAACAGCATCTTTTGAGATTTGATGGGTTGTTCCTTATAATAGGAAAGAGATGCTTATTGGAGGAAAATGATGTTTAAGTATGGATTTACAAATTACTTTGAAGGAATACTCAACTTTACAGGCTATGAAATAAACAAAGTTGGCCCGTGGTTAAATGTATATCTATCATTCGAGATTGAAAATGTAGAAATTCTTCCTGAAGGATTAAATGAGCCAAGTGCTCTAGTTGTGTATGATCATGAAGGGGAGCTTCAGGATATTATCGCACAGGATGAAGGTGTAGATTGTGAATACAAGTTTACAGATAAAGAGAAAGAACAAATCCAAACCTATTTAGAACGAATAAATGAAAAACACCCCATCAAAGGAGAGTGAAAGATAAATGAAGATCACAGGAATCGAACCAACACCGAGCCCCAACTCCATGAAAATAAACTTAGATGAGACATTGCCGGGAACAGAGCGTCATAATTATACGAAAGACAACGCGGAGAACGCTCCTGAATTCATTCGAGAAATCTTGAAAGTAGAAGGCGTAAAGAGCATCTATCATGTTGCTGATTTTATGGCTCTCGATCGGAATCCTCGTTCAAAATGGGAAGATATTTTAGCTGGAGTCCGAAAAGTATTTGGACAGGAAGAAGAAGCTGCAGAAGAACAAAGTGAGGAAAAGGAAGAGGAGATTACTGAGATTACAGTTCTCATTCAAATATTCCGTGGACTTCCAATGCAGATTAAACTTAAAACAGAAAAAGAAGAAAAACGTGTTGGACTTCCTGAACGATTTGCAAAAGCCGCATTAAAGGCACAGGATGCTTCCGATAACCTTGTAATGGAGCGGCAATGGGAAGAGCAAGGTGTTCGTTATGGAACGTTTGAGCAAGTAGGAAATGAAGTAGCAGAAGAAATTTCAGCTGTCTATCCGCAAGAAAGGCTTGATCAGCTAGTAGAACAGGCTTTTAGCTCAAATAAGGGCCAAGATGTAGAAGAAGAAACCGTTTCTACTTCTGAGGTAGCGGAGAAACTCTGCGATAGTGACTGGCAGACCCGTTATGCCGCACTTGAAAGAATGAATCCTACCCTTGATGATGTCATGGTATTAAAACAAGCATTAAAGGATGAAAAGCCATCCATCAGACGTTTAGCTGTTGTATATTTAGGAATGATTGAAGACGAAGCGGTTCTTCCGTTATTATATCTTGCCTTGCAGGATAAAAATGTATCTGTAAGACGTACAGCAGGTGATGCCTTGTCTGATCTGGGGAACCCAAAAGCGATACCAGTCATGTGTGATGCACTATCAGATAAAAACAAATTAGTTCGCTGGCGTGCAGCACGTTTCCTTTTTGAAGTTGGTGATGAGACAGCAATTCCGGCATTGAAAGCTGCACAGGATGATCCAGAATTTGAAGTAGCCTTACAGGTAAAAATCGCTTTGGAACGAATTCAAAGCGGTGAAGAAGCAGCAGGAACGGTTTGGCAACAGATGACGAAGAGCAGAGAACAATAAGCATGATAGGATGAGCCCGCTGAACATTCAGCTGGCTCATTTTTATTGGGATACACCCGATTCAGTAATCTTAAGATGATAGACAACCTCAATATCCATATCTTGATATTGATCCTTATACTGTTTCAGATTAAAACCTCTCGTTTGGGAGCGGACATGCTCTCCAATTCCGAGCGGATCGATATTCAGCTTTTGAAATTTCCTTGTTAACTTTTGAGCATTATGTTCAAGTTCTTTTTTGATGGTTTTTTCAATACTTTTTACTACTTTCGGGTCACCTGCATTTACTTTGGTATATTCGGTTAACCGTCCTTTAACATCTACAGTGATCCTAACCCTTTTATAAGGTTTTTCTATAATTTTAATATCTAAATGACTTTTTAAAATTTCAAGATTTCCTTTATATGCTTTATTAGAAAATTGAAAGCTTCCTTCTTTAAAATCTTGAAACAGGGTCTTAAATATTAGGATTTGTTGTTCGTCTATGGTTCCAACCATCTTATCCTTTTTAAAGATAGCGAGTCCTATTATTTTTACGGCATCCTTTTGTTTTGATAAATAAGGCAGGACAGGATCCATACTATCTGCGAAATACGCGTACAAAAACGTATGGAAATTTAATAAAGGGAGATTAGAAAAGTTTTCATTTTGTTTGATTAAGTTACTAAAATAGTTGCCGTCGGAATTTGTATAGTTATAATCATCAGATAAAATATGCTTAGCGCTTTGTTTTGTAATCCCTAAATATATGGCTCTTCCCACACCTGGATCCCTTTGGAGCGTATCCAATGTTTCCATGATTCCTTCTTTTGCAAGCTTCTCGCTAAATAATATGGTATTTAATTTCCCGATAAAGATCGGTTTCGCCGTCATTTCGTTTAGTTCGTTTCTGATTTCTTTTGATGTTTCCCCTGATGCCGTTAAGTATTTCATTTTAAACGTTTGTTCGTTGATAAAAATCGGATAATTGATTGTTCCTTTTATTTCATTCTTTTTTGATGCTTTATCGAATCCAAGTGTTCTTACGATTGTAATATCATCTAAAATCTCTTTTTCTGCACATGCACTTAATAAGAGACACATAAAAAGGAGTAGTAATTTCTTCATTTTTTCGCTCCTTTTTTGAATATACTTATGATGAAAAGCAGTGGTATGTAGGCGTAGAGGAAATAGAATCCTATTTTTCCTGTATAATTGTTTAGTTCATCGACTTGAAAACGGGTTGTAAAAAAAGCTGGAGCAAGGAACAGTATAAGAGAAACAGGAATAACAGATAATCGGATGTTAATGTCAAATATACGGTTTAACGCGCGACAGGATGCCCAGATTGCGAGTACCAGGTTGATTAGGATTACGATACAGAAAAAGGATATTCCTATATATTCAAACCGCTCAACAAAAGGGAATGTAACGATTTTCCATTCTTGAAGTGTCGGCCACGTTAAACTTTGCAGTTGCTTAGGACTAAAGTACATAAGTGTTGAGATGGTTGTAATCAGGTAAATAATTGTTGTTGATGCAGAACCATAGTGAGCCCATTTTTGTGCTTTTTTAGGATCTTGAATATGAGGATAATAAGCAAGTAAATATTCAAATCCAATAAAACTTAAAACCATTACTTTAAAGGCTTGATAAAATTCTCCTAATTTATGGTCAATAAAAGGCATAAGATTAATGAAATACCCATGCTTTATAGGAAAGTAATGGGTAAACACAATCCATACGGTTAAGACAAAAGAAAAAAATGCGATTCCGGTAATAACGCGGAATCCTTTCGTAACAATATAAAGCGTTAACACTGCGAAAAATAAAGAAAGTGTCCATGTAGGTATACCTGGAAACATCCAGTTTTGCACAGCCTCAATAAATGTACGCAGAATGACAATAGCTGTACCTAAGTAATAGATAGAAAGCAGAGAACTTAGAGGGATAGACAGCCACTTTCCAAAGAATTGATGATGGATATTAAAAATATCTCCACCATGTTTGTTCAGAATAGAAAACATCATCCAAATGATAAGATGGACACCTATACCTCCTGCAAGAACAACGAGCCAGCTGTCTTGATTAACAAAAATTGCAATATATCTGACGAAACCAAGAATCCCCACTCCGATTTGCGCACCAATCACTAAAAAGAAAACAAGTTGTGGTGCAATTTTAGCCTTTTCATGAACTTGAGGAGGAAATTTACTTTTATTCAAATTCATCGATATCCCTCTTTTTCCACCAGCTCATTTTTTGTTTTTCTTTGACCATTAATTGTTTAGGTCTCTTTTTTTGTACATAAAAAGGAAGCCTTATGAACGAATCTTTCCAATCTGAAAGTATTGGGGGATAAATTGGTGCTAGATAGGGTCTTCCTAAAGATGTTAGCCCCAGCAAATGTGAAATAATCATCATCAATCCAAGTGCTAAACTTAGGAGTCCCCAAAAACCAGAAAGAATAATCATTGGAAACCGAACAAGCCGAATTGCATTGCTCATTCGATATACAGGAGTCGTAAAAGAAGCCAGTGCAGATAAAGAAACAATAATTAATAGAACATTACTGGTTAACCCTGCTTCTACTGAGGCTGTCCCGATTACGATCCCCCCAACGATACCAATCGTTTGACCGACTTTTGTAGGCAGTCGAGCTCCGGCTTCTCTTAATAATTCAATCGTCAGTTCCAGGAACAATGCTTCAAGCACTGGTGGAAAGGGGATGTCGGTCCTGGAAGTAGTAAGCGTTGATAAGAGGTCATCTGGGATCAATTCAGGGTGAAAGGTGATGACTGACACATATATAGGTGTAGCAAAAATAGAAAAAAAGACAGCAAACATCCTCATTAACCGGAAAAGAGAAGCGATGTGCCAAGATAAAAAATAATCGTCAAACGCAGCAAAGAATTCTAAGATCGATACAGGTCCATACACACCATGTGGAGAACCTTGCGTAAGGAAAGCAACCTTGCCTTCGATTAAGGAGGCTACAATTCGGTCCGGTCTTTCTGTGTCTATGAATTGCGGAAAAATAGACATCTTATTGTCTTCTATCATCTGAATCAAGTAAGAGCTGTCCAAAATGTGGTCATATTCAATCCCTGCTAACCTTTTTTTCAGCGTTTCCACATTTTCTTCATTCGCGATATCTTTTAAATAAAGAACAGCTACCTTCGTTTTTGTTCTTAACCCAATCTCAATAAATTCAATCTGTAAGGCGGATGTAGGAAGTCTTTTTTGAATCAATAGCAGATTGGTTTCTAATTCTTCATTAAACGCTTCTTTTGGACCGATTACGCTAAATTCGATTTCAGGGACATTTATGGATCTTGCCATTTCTTCCTTCATGATGTGAATGAAAAGCATCCCTGATGATGAACGCTTTTTCAGGGCAACGCACCCTTGCAGAATCATCTCATTGATCGTTTTGTTATCAGGCTCATCTTCCCAATATTTATTTCCGAAAGGAAGTTGTTCAAACATTTCTTTGCTGGAGAGCTGTTGATGGTCTTGTAAAAAACGAAGCACCTCTTTATTAAACCGTTCCTGTGAAATCAAAGACTCAATATAGCCGGATTCCCAGTCCGAGATACCGGTTTCTTGCCACAGAATATTTGTATCTAAATGTTTATTCTCTTTTTGTTCTACAGCAGGGTTAGATTTTACCGATTTTTCTGTTTTAAAGAATCTCATATGTCATCCTTTCCGGCTGTCCGATAAAACGAAGAATTTCGTTTGTGATTTCCTTGGGTTTTTCTTCCATAACAAGATGGCCACATTTTTCATATACCACTAGTTCTGCGTTTGGAAGATCGTGTTTAAGCTTATAACCGGTCTTCAAAGGAATCACTTTGTCTTCCTTCCCCCAAATCATCAAGACAGGCTGAGTAATTTTTTTTAACTCTTCTGAACTCATATCCCCCTCCCGGTGCCTTAAAAGCCGGACGAGACAATGAATGAATGCTGCTTCGTTTAAGGGTTTGCTGTAGCCGTCAATCATTTCTTGGGTGACTAATTTTGAATCGTGCAACACAGCCAATAAGTTTTGTTTTACATCCTTTTTTTTAATCCAGCTTTTCATGCCCCACGTAAACAATGGTAGATACGAGCAGGCGATCAAAGAACGGCTGGCACGTTTTACATAGGAACAGCAACCAAGAAGGATCAATTTCTTAATCCGTTCTGGTGCTATTTTGGCCGCATGCAACGAAATTTGGCCTCCCATGGAATGACCAATCAATATAGCTTCTTGAACGTTTAGCTTATCTAAAAAATCGATGATGAGTTGTCCATAGTTACTAAGTTTATAGATAAAAGTTGTAGACTTTTCACTTTGACCGAATCCTGGCAAATCGAGCGCAATCACTTTAAATTCTTTTGTGAGATCGGGAAGTAATTTTCTAAAACTGATCGTAGATGATAAGAACCCATGAACGAGCACAATTACTTTTGCATCAGGGTTTTCATGATCGAAGTATTCGTAATAGACGTCGACATTGTTTACATTCAGTCGATATCCCGGTACAAAAGGATGCTGATTATTTACCGCCATGAAAGTCCACCTCCGTCCGCAAAAATCATATTCGTAGTTTTACCAAACCAAACTCAGATACAATGTGTAATTATTTCCTGTACTTGTAAGGTTGTTTTATCCCGGAAATACTGGATTCCCATCAAAATTTGTGCGTTTGTCTCTATTCCTCTTTACATACTTCGTACATATTTTAATAAGGAGTAAGAACGCATTAGAAAAGAAATGAAGGAGGTAGCAGGATGGCATTTCCATATTATCCTTACTATTATCCCTATGCTTACGGTGGCTATGGCTACGGTTGGGTATGGGCCGTAATAATAATCTTGTTTATTCTCATCTTGATATTTGGTGGCTGGTGGTGGTGGAACACCAGAGATTGAGGGATGAAGGCTTGGAGGTAGGGTCTTCAGGCCTTTTTCGCTTCAAGTATGAATGAAAGGCTATGCGGGGATAATGAAGTAAAAAATGGAGAGATGATATGCACAGTCGTCAAACAGTTCGCTATATTTGTGAAGAGTATACTAGCGGAAACTGTTACTATTACAAAAGTGAAATTATTACTCATGATAATTGGAAAAATCTTGACTCCCTTTCCTGGTCAAGGCCCCGTCCAATATCAAAGAGAACCTTCATGAAACAAAAAAAAGCAGGCTATAAAACAGAGCATAAGTTTATAAAAAAAGAACCTGCTGTGGTGATAGCCTTGCCTCATTCTTAAAACCGCCTGATTCATGGCGGTTTTGTTCTGTTCAGAAGCGTAAAATGCTGTTTTGTTTCTAAGAAATGGTCACCTTGAGCGGAAAATGGAGATTTTGAGCGAAACAAGGGTAATTTTGAGCGTAGCGAGAGAATCTTGAGCGTAACTCGGCGTTTTTGAGCGTAACTCAAGAAATCTCAGCGAACGTGTAATAAATAAAAGAACACGTACCGTATACAATCTAAAAACAAAGTTCATGACAAGGCTAGTCAATAAATTGAAAATAGGATTACATACATTCGGCTGATGGGAATACAAGTCATAAGAGGCTATTAAAAAGGAGTGAAGGACGTGGATGAATTTCGAATTGCTAAAGACACATTGGGTGAAGTAAAAGTACCTAAAGAGGTTTATTATGGCGCTCAAACACAAAGAGCGGTTAATAATTTTCCGATAAGCGGTCTTAGACTGCCTTTTTCTTTTATTAAAGCACAGGCGATCATCAAAGCTAGTGCAGCTGCAGCCAATAAAGCATGCGGTGTGTTAGACACGAAAAAAGCAGACAGTATTATTCAAGCCGCAGAAGAAATCATCGATGGGAAATGGAAGGATCAATTTGTAGTGGACGTCTATCAAGCGGGTGCGGGCACCTCACAAAATATGAACGTTAATGAAGTGATTGCCTCAAGAGCAGCTGAAATTTTGGGTGGGGAAAAAGGAGATTGGAGCCTCGTTCATCCAAACGATGATGTAAATATGTCACAGTCTACAAACGACACCATTCCAACTGCTATAAACCTCTCAATCGCAGACCAGCTGTATGCAACTCTGTATCCTGCAATTGACCACTTATTAGAAGTCTTGGGACAAAAAGAAAAAGAGTTTCATTCTGTTGTCAAAGCAGGTCGGACTCATTTGCAGGATGCCGTGCCAATCAGGCTAGGGAGTGAATTTAAAGGATATAAAGGAGCCGTTCTCTCAGTAAAAAAATCGTTAAATGACGCTAAAAAGCATTTGTTTGAACTCGGTCTGGGTGGAAATGCCGTTGGGACGGGAATTAATGCGCATGAAAAATATGCCGCTGTTGCCATTAAGGAGATTGCGAAACGGACAAACCTACCATTCACACAAAGCGAGAACACCTATATGTTCATGCAAAATACGAATGCTGCCATCCGTATTAGCAGTCATTTGAGAGAACTAGCAATTCATCTCATCAAAATCTCTAGCGACCTGCGTCTGTTGAGCAGCGGACCGAAAACGGGGCTTGCAGAAATAACATTACCGGCAGTCCAGCCAGGTTCATCAATCATGCCAGGAAAAATCAACCCGGTTATTTTAGAAAATCTATATATGATTTGTTCACAGGTTATTGGCAACGATTCCTGTGTGACGACGGCTGCGATAGGAAGCCAGCTTGAAATCAATCCGATGATGCCTGTAATTGGTTACAATGTGCTGCAATCGATTACGATCATAAGCAATGGGATGAATGTGTTTACAGATAAATGCTTGAAGGATATCAAAGCTAATGAGGAGAGGATCAAAGGTTGGCTTGAGCAAAGTCTTTCTCTTGTCACAGCATTAAACCCTCATATTGGCTATGAAAAAGCGGCAGCTCTAGCAAAGGAAAGTTTTGAGACAGGAAAAACATTGAAAGATCTTTTGATTGAAAAAGAAGGGTTTACACCAGAAGAAGCAGAACGAGTTTTAGATCCTAACTTAATGATTTAATCTTTAAAAGTGGTATTCTGCTCCCAACAACATATCAGATATATTTTAAAAGCTGCAATCATTTAAAAAAAGATTTTTCTAATTCATGTAACCTTTTTTTGTTTTTCTCGACAAATATAGTACAGATTCCTTGTTTTTCATTTATTTAACAAAAATGTAGTGAATAGTTAAAAAAAGGCGTTATAATTAAGAGGTAATTCTCAAATAAAGGTAATTGTTTAATATACTGGTAAACCTTTTTGCCTTGGGGAACTATGAAAAACTTTAACTTGGAACTGCAGGTTTGGGAGGAACGTTAAAATGTGCGGCTTTATTGGATATATGTTAAATACACCTGAAACGGTTGAGCAGCAGGAAACTGAAAAATTAATACAGATGACAAATATCATCAAACATAGGGGTCCGGATGATAGTGGGCACTTTGTTGATCAATATGTCCGTTTTGGTTTTCGCCGCCTAAGTATCATCGACTTAGAAAGCGGGAAACAGCCTTTATCGTATGAAGATGACCGCTATTGGATCATCTTTAATGGGGAAATTTATAATTATGTTGAAATAAGAAAAGACCTCGAAGAAAAAGGTTTTGAGTTTAAAACTCATTCAGATACGGAAGTCATACTCGCGCTTTTTAGTGAAAGACGCGAAGAGGCGATGAAAGAACTTCGAGGGATGTTCGGATTTTTAATCTGGGATAAAGAAACGAAAGAGCTTTTTGGCGCACGCGATCCCTTTGGAATCAAGCCTTTCTTTTACTTAGAAGATGAAGATGGTCTGTACTGCGCTTCTGAAAAGAAGAGCATCACGCTCGTGGAACAAGAGCAGGAAATTGATGCTGAAGCACTCCATCATTATTTAACCTATCAATTCGTACCTGAACCGATGACCTTAACGAAGGGAATCAAAAAACTCGAACCCGGCCATTATTTTGTTAAAAAAGCAGGCAGACCTTTAAAGATCAAATCTTATTGGAAGCCAAAATTCAGTCCGAAAAATATGGCACTAGCAGAAGCGAAAGATGAAATTCGCTCAGTCCTGCGCGATTCAGTCAAAGTACACATGCGTTCAGACGTGCCGGTTGGGGCTTTTTTATCTGGCGGTATAGATTCAAGTGCCATTGTAGCACTGGCAAGCGAACTTCATCCATCATTAAAAACCTTTACAGTAGGATTTGAAAGAAAAGGTTTCAGTGAGATCGATGTGGCCGTCCAAACAGCAGCAGCACTAAACGTCGAGAACATCCACTATATTGTAAAACCTGATGAGTATATAAGAGAGCTTCCGAAAATCATCTGGCATATGGATGATCCAGTTGCCGATCCAGCAGCGGTTCCTTTGTATTTTGTCGCACGTGAAGCAGCTAAACACGTAACGGTTGTATTATCAGGTGAGGGAGCTGACGAGCTTTTTGGGGGTTATAACATCTACCATGAACCGCACTCTTTACGTCACTTGTCTTCCATGCCAAAAGGAATCTCAAAAGGACTAGCGGCTATTGCAAGTATATTTCCTGAAGGGATCAAAGGAAAAAGCTACTTAGAGCGGGGCAGCATGTCGATTGAAGAACGTTATATCGGTAACGCAAAAATGTTCTCGGAAAGCGAAAAGAGTAAACTTTTAAAAGAGTATCGATCCGCTTATAAATATAAAAATGTAACGAGACCTCTATATGATCAAATCGTGGAGTACCATGATGTACACAAAATGCAATATATCGACCTCCATACGTGGATGAGAGGAGATATACTTGTAAAAGCAGATAAGATGACCATGGCTCATTCCTTGGAACTGCGAGTACCCTTTTTAGATAAAGAAGTTTTCAAGGTGGCTTCAAGGCTTCATCCTGATTTAACGGTAACAAATGGAACGACGAAGTATGCCTTGAGAGAAGCGATGCAGGGTATCGTACCTGATTCAGTTCTACACCGAAGAAAATTAGGATTTCCTGTTCCAATCCGTCATTGGCTGAAAAATGAATTGTATGATTGGGCTAAACAATTGATCCATTCGAGTGAGACCGATCAATATCTTAATAAAGATTTGGTGATTCAGCTGCTTGAAGGACATGTAGCGGGAAGAGGAGATTACAGTAGAAAGATATGGACTGTATTGATGTTCATGCTATGGCATCAAATCAATATTGAAAAAAGATACGATTTTGAAAAGAACGAAAAGGTCCATTCAAATATCGAGCAAGAATTAACATTAACTGGACGATAACACTCCATTTATTAGTTTTGCTTGTCCTGTATAGTTATGTTATACTTAACAGGTTAAAAAATAGTTAGGAGTGTTTTCATGAATTTTGAAGTAGGTAGCATTGTTGAAGGTAAAGTTACAGGCATTAAGCCTTTTGGTGCGTTCGTTGCATTAGATGATAATGTACAAGGTCTTGTGCACATTTCTGAAGTTTCTCATGGCTTTGTTAAAGATATTAATGACGCTTTAAGTGTTGGCGACGTTGTGTCAGTAAAGATTCTTTCTGTTGATGAAGACAGCAAGAAAATTTCACTTTCCATCCGACAAACACAAGAAGCACCAGCACCGAAAAAAGAACGCCGTCCTGGTGGTTTCAACAACAAGAAAAATACAAGCAACAACAATCAAGATGCTAACAAAGGTTTCAACACACTTGAAGCTAAGCTTAAAGACTGGTTGAAAGAGTCAACAGATCGTCAAGCTCAACTTAACAAGCGTCTTAAGAAGTAATTTTTAAAAACCTCTCATTTTGAGAGGTTTTTTTTATAGGTCATGATTACACGCGAGTATGTTCAGGAGTTCTTTCGTCGCTTAATTCCCCTGACGGTTTAAATAATAGAGTTAAGCAGTACAAACCAGAAAGACCAACCAGGCCGTAAACAATGCGTGCTAAAGCAGAGTCTTGCCCGCCGAATATAGCTGCAACAAGGTCAAATTGGAAAAATCCGATTAAGCCCCAATTAATAGCTCCAATGATCACTAAGGCTAACGCAAATCGCTGTAATCCACTCATTTGAATTCCTCCAATTCATTGATAAATACTACCTTATCTTGCCAAATTTTAACTATATTTATACATACCCTGACATGCAAGGGATGAAACCAGCCATGTTGATACATCCTAATATTCGGTAAGCGGATTACTTTACTTTTGTTAGCAAAGTCAACCATAATACGGATTAAGCACTGTAAGGAGGAGATAGGATAATGAACGAATTTATATACTATAACCCTACCCGACTAGTATTCGGTAAGAATCAAATCAAGGCATTAAAAGAGGAACTTGGCCGTTACGGTAATAAAGTACTCGTCGTATATGGCGGAGGAAGCATAAAACGAAACGGTTTATATGATGATGTGATGAGTGAGTTAAACGAGATAGGAATGGAAGTCAGTGAGTTATCTGGAGTAGAACCTAACCCCCGGCTTTCCACTGTAAAAAGAGGCGTAGAACTTTGTAAAGAAAATAACATTGATTGCTTATTGGCTGTAGGTGGCGGTAGTGTTATTGATTGCACCAAAGCAATTGCAGCAGGAGCTAAATATGACGGTGATGTTTGGGATCTCATTACTCTAAAAGCTCAGCCGCAGGAAGCCCTTCCTTTTGGGACGGTTCTTACATTGGCTGCTACAGGTTCAGAGATGAACTCAGGATCTGTGATCACTAATTGGGAAACCCAAGAGAAGTATGGCTGGGGAAGCCCATTAGTGTTCCCGAAATTCTCCATATTGGATCCAACTTACACGTTCTCTGTTCCAAAAGATCAAACAGTTTACGGAATTGTGGATATGATGTCACATGTGTTAGAGCAATACTTCCATAATACTGAGAATACACCTTTGCAAGACCGTTTTGCGGAATCTATTCTAATAACAGTTATGGAAGCGGCACCTCGCCTTTTAGAAGACCTGGAAAATTACAAGCTCCGTGAGACCATTCTTTATAATGGAACCATGGCGCTAAACGGAACACTGCAAATGGGTCTTCGAGGAGACTGGGGCAGCCATAATATTGAGCATGCTGTTTCTGCTGTCTATGACATTCCCCATGCTGGCGGTTTAGCTATTCTTTTCCCAAATTGGATGAGACACAATATAGGTACGAATGTAAAAAGATTTAAGCAACTAGCTGTTCGGGTACTTAACGTTGAAACAGAAGGGAAATCAGATAAAGAGGTCGCTTTAGAAGGAATCGACCGTTTATCAGCTTTCTGGACATCATTAGGTGCACCAAACAAACTAGCGGACTACGACATCGATGACTCGAAACTTGACCTAATAGCCGATAAAGCAATGGCTAGAGGCGAGTTTGGAAACTTCAAAAAACAAAACAAAGAAGACGTATTAAACATTTTAAAAATGTCATTATAAAAGAAGGGGATATGTCCCTTCTTTTTTATTAGGATGTTTGTTAATTTAAAGTTAGTGGTTGATTTCCGCTCCAGGTTGCAGGCTTCTGCGGGGCGGGCAGTGAGCCTCCTTTCGCTTTGCGCCATTAGGCGTCTCACCTGTCCCACTCGGCCGCAGGACAAGGATATCTCCGGCAGCAAAACAACTAAAAAATATCCGTATAAAAGTATAGAATATTTCGTCTTTTATAACGAAACCGTTTACATAGATGAGGTTTCTTGATTTGATGAGTAGCTAAGTATAAAGTGAAAGAATAAATGATTGATTTTAGGAGGCGTACATATGACAAAGAAACTTAGTTTTGATTATAGCAAAGCCCTTTCTTTTATTGGGCAGCATGAAGTAGATTACCTCGCGGGAGCTGTGAAATCAGCACATGAGGCAATTCACGAAAAGACAGGTGCAGGCAATGACTTTTTAGGTTGGGTCGATCTGCCTGAGAATTATGACCGCGAAGAGTTCAGCCGAATTGTTAAAAGTGCTGAAAAAATCAAGAGTGATTCTGATGTATTGATCGTTGTTGGAATCGGTGGCTCTTATCTTGGAGCACGAGCAGCGATTGAAATGTTAAATCATTCTTTCTATAACCTGTTATCAAAAGAAGATCGTAAGACTCCACAAGTGTTCTTTGCTGGACAAAACATCTCCTCTACTTATGTAAAAGAACTTTTTGATGTCCTAAAAGATAAAGATGTTTCTGTTAATGTGATCTCTAAATCTGGTACAACGACAGAGCCTGCTATCGCGTTCCGTATCTTTAGAAAGTTCCTAGAAGAAAAATACGGAAAAGAAGAAGCTCGCAAACGCATTTATGCAACGACAGATAAAGCAAAAGGCGCATTAAAAACATTAGCAAACGAAGAAGGTTATGAATCATTTGTTATTCCCGATGATGTTGGCGGACGTTATTCCGTATTAACAGCTGTTGGTCTTTTACCGATCGCTGTAAGCGGAGTTAACATTGAGGAAATGATGAAAGGTGCTAAAGATGCCTCTGTAGATTTTAATAATCCGAACCTTTCAGAAAACATCGCTTACCAATATGCTGCCGTTCGAAATGCCTTATACAACAAAGGGAAAACCATTGAGCTTATGGTTAACTATGAGCCGGGTCTTCACTATGTTTCTGAATGGTGGAAACAGCTTTATGGAGAGAGTGAAGGGAAGGATTACAAAGGAATCTATCCTGCATCGGTTGACTTTACAACAGATCTCCATTCCATGGGACAATATGTGCAAGAAGGGCGCCGTGATCTTTTTGAAACCGTTCTTTATGTAGATTCCGCACGTGAAGAAATATCGATTGAAGAAGATGATCAAAACTTGGACAAACTAAACTTCCTAGCAGATCAAACGATGGACTTTGTTAATAAGAAAGCTTTCCAAGGTACACTGCTTGCACATACAGACGGTGGAGTGCCTAACTTAATTGTGAACATTCCAGAAATGTCTCCGTACCACTTTGGCTACATGGTATATTTCTTTGAAAAAGCATGTGCGATCAGCGGATATCTTTTAGGTGTAAATCCATTTGACCAGCCGGGTGTAGAAGCTTATAAGAAAAATATGTTTGCTTTATTAGGTAAACCTGGATTTGAAAAAGAAAAAGAAGAACTCGAAAAGCGTTTATAAGAATGAAAAGTCTGGTCAAACGGCCAGGCTTTTTTTGTTGTGATAAAAGAGTTTTCTTCATACTCATATATATGAGAAACACGATGATTTTTTATAATCTATCTATAATTTGGAAAGGCTAAGCATTAGAAAAGAAGGAGGGTGAATATGAAACCGATAAAAAGCAAACTTGAAAATGAATTCATTGCCTTGAATGAAGCGGAAGATGTTCTTAAGAAAATGGGCTTTTCGTATGGAGGCAATTGGGATTATGACCATGGATATTTTGATTATAAACTTGATGATGAAGTAGGTTATACCTTTCTAAGAATTCCATTTATAGCTGTTGAAGGGGAGTTGGATAGAAGAGATACAACGATTCAAATGGGTGAGCCGTTCTTGTTGGCCCATAAATATCAGATCGGTCTGGATGATCATGCTGAGGCAGGGAATATATCTGGAAGTGTTAATCAATTTGCAGAGCCCCAAGATCCTGATGCTACCATTGATAAAAAGTGGATCGGCATCGCGAAAGAACTCGTTCAAAAAGTGGAAGCACAGTTATTAAAGTAAAAAATAGATGGGCAAAGTTTGCCTATCTATTTTTGCATGAGTTTATTACATAAACAATTAACCATCTCGTTAGCGGCCAGGTTGGAAGTTTGTATGATATGATCGGCTCCCGCTCTTATTGCATTAGATGATTGTTCAGAAGTTAGTATTTCCGCATGAATCAGAACTTTTTCATTTAATCCGCGGGCCGTTAGAATCGATAGGATCGTGTTCATATCCGCATCACTTTCTCTTAAATTAGCGTCTGCCGTAATAAGAACGATCTGTGCATGCTGAATATTAGCTTTCATCCAACTACCATCTTCACTAGCTTTTCCTTGAATAAAATGAACCCCTTCTTTATATAACGGATTCGAGTATAAGGAGTCATCCATTAAAACCACTTCATTCATTTCATTATTCTCCAAAAGGGCATAGATCGTATTCCGTGCACGTTCGTTCCATCCAACAACGATATAATGGTTTTTACTTTTAGTCATATTTTTCCCCTCAAAATAACGATTTTCTTTTTTTACGACAGCACTTGCAAAGTGTACAGTCGTGAAAGCTAAAAAGGACCCGCCTGTAAACACAAGAAATATCGAAAGCACTCTTACGACTGATGAATGGGGAGTATAATCGCCATAACCTACTGTTCCTGCAGTCATAACAGCCCAATAAAAGCCTTCAAAAATGGTTGGGAAAGTCTCTTTTTCTAAGAAGTGGGCTAAGATTGCGCTCAAATATAAGATCAGCATCAGTATGATGACTAATCGAACCAACATAGGCAGTCTTAAATAGGTCTGATACATTTTGGGCATGTGCACCCTCCTTCTATTATCACTATTGCCAATATGGAGAGCCTTATACGAATAATCCAACGGAAAAAAAGAAAACTCCGGAGATGATCCGGAGTTTTCTTTCATTACGATGCTTTATGGAAAGTGCAATCAGAAATGGCTTCTTCTGATTCAGTTTGTTTTTCCTCTGAAGCGGTCTTCGTAATCGTTTGATCGTTGATGGATGAATTTTTTACTTCCTCAGTGGAAGCGATCAAAGGATGATTTTGTAGTGCTAAATGATTTTGATTAATAATAGCTAAAATTTCTTTCTTTATCTCGTCTTTTACTACATGAGCATCACTTTTGATCCTTACTGTAATCACCAAGTTATCAAGGACGATTTCAATATAGATCCATTCTGTTGTTCCTGGTTTTGTTGTTGGTTCTGGTTTCTCAGGAACAGTTTCTTTTGGCTCAGATGGCTGCGGCTCAGCTTTAGGCTTTTCTTCAACCGGTTTCTCTTCTTTAGGTTTTTCCTTATGTGGCTTTTCTTCAACAACTGGTTTTTCCTGTTTTGGAAGTACAGCTGCCGGAGGAACATCTTTAGGTGCAACCGGTCGCTGTACGGTGTTTTCTTTTCCAGGTGCTGTTGCCGTTAACGGTGGATTCTTTGGCTTTTCTTCCTTTTTTGCAGGATCTTGTTTAGCAGGTTCTTGAGCTTGTTTTTCTTTTTTAGGTTCCGCTGCAACAACAGAACGAGCATTCTGAGGTTTTGCTGATGACTGATCTTTACGGATGGTCTTTTCTTTTTCCTGTACCGGTAAAACAGACGTTTCTTTTTCTGCTTTCGCTTCTTTCTTGTCATCTAGAATAGGAAGTAGCGGTTCGTATACTTGATTGATTTCTTCAGTGTGAGTTGAAGCTGTAATCGTTTCAGCGTTTTCTTCTAAGAGTTCCTTGATCGGTCCAACCTTTTCAGAGATTTCTTTTATGGTTTTAGTGGATACCTCTTTTGCACTGATTTTAATGCCAGACTTCTTTGCTGCTGTATAAATAGCATAACGGCCTGGTGAGATATTCATTTTTTTTGCTTTTTTACGTTCCTCTGAACTCATAACGATTGTTGTCATTTCAACGGATTTCTTTTTTGCTGTAACGTTCATGACTTCATTGACTCGTTTTTTCATTTCCTTTTCCTTATCCTCTGGAATATCTTCAGAAAGAGTTGTTGTGATAAGAACTTCCTCTTGTGCTTTTAGATAGCCGAGGTTTTCACAAGCTTCAAAGATAAGGTTGGTCACATAGCCAATCTCTTTATTCTTCCATTCACCCATGTGTTCAAGAACATTTTTACCTTGTTCATTGTAGGTAGAAATATCAAGAACCTTCATGGCTTCGTTTATTTCAAGTTCGAGGCTTGGGTCCATTTCCATTCCTACATAAGCATATGCTCCTGATCCTGGTAAAGGAGAAAATACTTGGAAGAATAATAAGAAGATGGCTAAAGCAGTTGCGGTTACCGTTTTCCAATTAATAAATACAGAGAAGAAAGAACTTTTCTCCTCTTGTAAAACAGGAATTGAGATCTCTTGACCGACTGTATAATTTTGATTCGTATTCTTGATTTTTTTGAATTCTCCGCCTTCAGCCAGAACAATGAGGTGGCGGCTGTTCACTTCTACAATAATCGCTTTGTTCATTAGTGTTTTCCTCCCGTGCCTGGCACATATTGCATTAACACTTGGTAATTTTCAATGAAAATTAAGGTTAGTGCGGTTATGTATTCACGCTGCCTTTTCATGGTGAGTTTTTGAACTTGTGATTGCTCATCATGAAGTAGGGGCAAACGTTTCCATGTTAAAAAGTAGTTTCTCATTTCAGGATCTGCTGCGATTTCTTCTGCGACTTGAATCGCTTGAAGCCTATTTTCAGTTTCTTTAGGTGTACTAACTGCTAACTGGCTAAATTCAATACCGAAATCCTTTAATCTGCTTTTAAAATGAGTGATCTCACTAACAGGGTCTGGGTTTGCAGCTTTTGTGCATAAACCTGCCGCTACTTCAGCGGTGTGAACGTCCTGTATAGGCTGCGGGGATTTCTGCTTTTTGGTAAACCATCGGCGAATCAACTTTGCCCCTCCTTCCTTTACATTTTATTTATGTAAAATAATATATTTCAAGATAATAATAACCAAATTATTATAGTATACTTTTGCGAGAAAAAATAGAGAAAAAAGTCACGTCTCTCAAATATTAGGAGTTTGATAGTAATAAGAGATGGAGAAACTGATGAGTGGGTGATAAACGTGAAATATAATAAAGAAGACCGAGAAAAATACAGTGATGCCATCGATCGAATGCAAGAAGGGCTCGACAGCATGATTGACTTATATAATGAAGCAGAAGATGATGAAGAACTTATTGAATATGAGGAAGAGGTCATCGCGGCTATTAAGGAAGCAAAAGAAACCTTCGGAAGCGACTTCATCGACCAAAAGATCAACACCATCGTCAAAGAAGTCCTCTCACTGATGCAGGGGGGACAGACCCCAGACAAAGACAAATAACCATTTTGTGCATTTGGAGCGCACACTATCTAGATATCAAAACGATAAAAGCACCTGATGGATTAGTAATCCATCAGGTGCTTGTTTATCTGCCTCTATACATCAGCTTAATATCCTTCAAATGCAATTACCAACCAAGTTTAAAAAATATACATAACGATCGGAAAGATGTGCCAACAGAACCACAGGGTTACAACGAAAAGAAGAGATACAGGTATAGAAACGGTGTACTTAACCCACGCAGGCATGTTTTTGTTTTGCTCCCAAAGCTTTCGTACTACGAGGATCAAGACAGGTGCTGAAAGGAGAAGAAAGAATAACTGTATCCAGAATACGTATGTAGGAGTGTCTGGTTGTATCGAAAGAAATCCTATTAAAAAGGTTACATCGATGACCCCATAGGCTGACCAGGTGATCTGTTTAAACCGTAATGTGTCTTCTCTGGTCAATAGATAAAAAGCTGTTAAACAAATAATAGTAAAAAGGAACATCATAAAACCTCCATTAAGCCGTTTTTATTAAACTATTAACTTCTTATGTATTTCATACCGAATCCCTTCTTAAATAACACTATACTTGCTTTTACCTCTATTTCAATAAAACAAATCAGAACTACAAAAATAATACTTGAAATTTAATTGTATTTAATAGAAGAATAGAGAAAATACAATTCTTGTAAATCTATGTCGCATAGTGGAACAATTACGATTGAAACCGGAACGTTTGATGAGGGTTATGTATTTGTAAAAGTAACAGACGAAGGAGCTGGAATCAGTGAAGAGCGACTTGCAAGATTAGGAGAACCCTTTTATTCAAATAAAGAAAAAGGAATTGGTTTAGGGTTGATGGTAAGCTTAAAAATAATCGAGAACCATCAGGGGAATATCACATTTGAAAGTATGCTGGACTTTGGCACTACCGTCACAGTTTTGCTGCCTACTAAACTATTACCATAAAAAAACCGCTCTTCAGCCGAGGCTAAGAGCGGTTTTTTTGCTTGCTAACTAGGTGTTTAAGTCTATTTTGAAATGGGTAAATAACGCATAGGAGCTTGGGAGGAATTACATTATTATCGCTGTAAATTTGCGGAAAATTGAGAAATATCACTTTTCATGCTACCATTGTCATGTAGGGGCAACCTATTAAACGGGATTTCAAGGAGGATAAGAATGAAAGATATCAAAAAGAAAATTAGTATTTTAGCAGTCATTTTTTCAATGATGGTACTGGCTGCATGCGGCAGCGGTGAATCAAGTGACGGTGGCCCAGAGTTGAAGAATGAAGGAGAATTTAATTTTATTGTATCGGGAGAGTTTCCTCCATTCAGTTCAGTTGATAAGAACGGTGAATTAACCGGATTTGATGTTGCAGTAGGTAAAGCAGTTGCTAAGGAACTAGGATTAAAGGCTGTTCCTGAAAAGTTCAAGTTTCATGGTGCTGTTTCTGCAATAAAGGCAGATCGTTTTGACGCAGCAGTGGCGAGTCATACAATCACTGACGAACGTAAAAAAGCAGTGAATTTCAGCGAGCCATATTATTATTCAGGTCCTGTCATTTTTACGAGACCGGACAGTGATATTAAGACGAAAGAAGATTTAAAAGGAAAAGAAGTTGCTGTTTCAAAAGGTTCTACCTATGAAAAATCTGCGCAGGATTTTACAAATCAGATTAAAAACTATGATAGTGATGCAACCGCATTACGTGCATTGAGTGAAGGAAAACATGATGCCGTAATTACGGATGCAGTTACGGGTAAACAAGCGATTGAAAAAGGATTTAAAATCGTAGAGAAAGAACAGTTAGGAACAAGTGAACAAGCGATTGCTGTTAAAAAAGAAGATAAAGAACTCTTAAAAGCTATTGATAAAGCGTTAAAGAAGCTCAAAGAAAATGGAGAGCTTAAAAAGCTTAGTGAGAAATACGTCGGTGCTGATATCACACAAAAGCCTGAATAACCTATGTGAGCCGTCCGCATGACAATAGTGCAGGACGGTTTTCTTTTAAAAGAGAATAGAGATAAGAAGGGGAGAAAACTGCATGTTTGATATAGCACATATTCTAGATGTTCTAATAGAAAGCTATCCTCTCTTCATGAAGGGGCTATGGATAACTTTAAAACTAACCGTTATTTCCATCCTGATTGGAACTGGAATCGGACTCATTTTTGCTCTATTTAAAATATCAGGAATCAAGGTACTCAATTGGATCGCGAACATTTATATCGCACTAATCCGCGGAACACCACTAATCGTACAGATCTTTATTTTTTATTTTGGTTTAGCTGAACTAGGAATTTCCGCATTCTGGTCGGCAGCTTTTGGTCTGGCTATGCATAATGGTGCTTATATAGCAGAGATATTCAGAGGATCAATCCAATCTGTAGACAAAGGACAGATGGAAGCCGGCCGTTCTTTAGGAATGCCGTATGGTTTAACAATGCGCAGAATCATTTTGCCGCAAGCCTTCAAACGTGCACTTCCTCCTCTTGGAAATCAATTCATCATCGGACTTAAAGATTCTTCCTTGGCTTCGTTTATCGCTCTATCTGAGCTATTCAGTATTGCGACTACACAAGGGTCGAGAACGTTTGATGAGATGACTTATTTAATCATTGTTGGTTTATATTATCTAGTCCTAGTCCTTCTTTTCACTCTTCTCGTTAATATGTTGGAAAAGAAACTTTCAGCTGGGGAATAGGAGGAGACAATATGAAAAGAGAAATGATTCGAATCGAGAACCTAAAAAAGAGCTTCGGTGACTTAGAAGTTTTAAAAGAAGTTAATCTACATGTTAATGAGAGTGATGTTGTCGTATTGATCGGTGCTAGTGGATCCGGGAAAAGTACGCTATTACGTTGTATTAACTTTTTGGAAATTAAGAACGGCGGTAAAATTGTGATCGAAGGAGAAGAAATTGATCCGAAAACACATAATTTAAATGAGGTACGCCAAAAAGTAGGAATGGTATTTCAACATTTCAACCTTTTTCCTCATAAAACCGTCCTTGAAAACGTAATGGAAGCGCCAATTATGGTGAAAAATGAAGATAAGAAAGAAGCTGAAAAAAATGCCAGAAACTTGCTTGGTAAAGTAGGTTTATCGGATAAAGCAGATGTCTATCCTGCTAAGCTGTCCGGGGGGCAGAAGCAGCGGGTAGCTATTGCTAGAGCACTTGCCATGAAACCCGACATCATGCTATTTGACGAACCAACATCAGCTCTAGACCCTGAACTAGTCGGTGAAGTATTAGCTACGATGAAAGAACTTGCTCAAGAAGGAATGACAATGGTTGTTGTGACTCATGAGATGGGCTTTGCCAAAGAAGTAGCGGATGAAGTGGTTTACATGCATGACGGTCAAATTTGGGAAAGAGGAATACCATCTGAACTGTTTAATCATCCAAAAGAGGAACGAACAAAAGACTTCTTAAGTTCCATTCTTTAATAGAAAAGGGTGCAGCATTGTGCTGCACCCTTTTCGTTTGCCAACCGAGTTTATAAGGAAGTATTCATCACTGGCTTCGTTTTTCTTTCTTGTATAAGCAGTACGGCACTTAGTACAAGCAAAATACCTGTAACCTGAATCAATGTCACGGATTCTTGATAAAGGAATAGTCCCATGATAGTTGCAACAACGGGTTCTACAGTCGAAACGATTGACGCTTTACTCGCTTCCACTTGATTTAACCCTTGTGTATAGAACCAATAAGCCAGAACCGTTGGAAATAACCCAAGTCCTGCTGTGTATAAGAGTGCATGTGAATGAAAAGCAACCGTTTCCGACGAAGTTATCCCGCTTATAGGAAATAATGCGATCATCGCAAACAAAAAGGTGTAAAAACTGATCGTTAAGGTTTTGTACGTCTTCGATGCCAGTTTCCCAAAAATACTATAGAGGGAATAACCGAATCCCGCTCCGAGTCCCGTTAGTAATCCTGTCCAAGAAAGCTCGGAAAAATTTCCTGAAAAAATACCGGAAACAAACATACAACCTAAAAAAGTAATGAACAACGCCGTTATCTTTTGCCATGTTAACCGTTCCTTAAAAACAAAAAGAGAGATCAACAAAACAAAAACTGGAGCTGTGTATAACAGGATTGCTGCGATGGCCAAAGAAGAATGTTGAATCGTTGTAAAGTAGCACCAGTTAAAAAAGGAAACACTCAGCACACCTGTACCGAAAAAATACCATATATCTTTTAATTGTAATTTTAAAAGTCCAGGGCGGTAAAAGATAATCCATAAAAAAAAGAAAATAAATGCACTGATGGCACGTAAAAAAACAATTTGTAAAGGGGTATATCCGATCTCAGCGAGCTCTTTAACGAAATATCCAATGATTCCCCATAAAGACGCCCCGATTGCCACAAATAGAAATGCAATTTTAGTTTGATATGACATCCTAATAAAACATCCTTTGAATGATAAAATAGTATCTATTTGAACTTTAACAAAAAACACCTTCACTGTATATGACAGTGAAGGTGCGTTCTGGTATGCTACTTATGAACTTTCTCAGAAATTTTTTCAGTTTCATTATCATCTTGAATGATATCTTCATCAATATCATCCTTGAAAGCAAAAGATAAGAGAAGTGATACTAGTATTCCGCCACCGATTAGGTTTCCAATGGTAGCTGGAACCAGATTGAGCAAGATGAACTCATACCAGCTGTACTCAAACCCTTCAAGGACCGAGATACTGAAGTAACCCATATTTGCTACAGCATGCTGAAAGTTTCCTGCTTCAAAAATGATGACCGGTAATAAAATGCCAAAGATTTTTCCTGTCACATCCCGAGCAGCGGTCGCGAGTACAGCCGCTATACCGATAAGCCAGTTTGCGAGTATTCCAGAGAAAAGAACCTGAAACCATCCCCACGTTCCCCGCTCTGTAAATTCCATCTTCTTTTCCATGAATTTAAGAAGTCCGTCGTAAAAGTCCTTATCAAGAGAGCCGGATAAATTCAGTAATAATCCCACAAAAAGTGCGCCCAAGAAATTTCCAATATAACAAATTCCCCAGAAACGCAAAACTTTTCTGCTGAGCCAATATTTGCTCTGTAAAATGTAACTTGGAAGCAGAACATTAATTTCCGTAAATAAGATGGAGCCAGATAAGAATATCATGGCGTACCCAATGGCAAATCCAACGCCAGATAACAAATTATAAGGTCCATGTGAATGAACCTCCATAGATAAAAGAACGGAACCAAGGGCTCCAAATGCAATGAATGCACCCGCCATAAAAGATAAAATAAATTGCGCTAAGTTCGTTATCTTTAAGGATTCTTTACCTTCTTCGATAAAATACTCAATAATTTGAGCAGGAAAAAAATACTGCCGATCGGGTACATCTGGTGTCTTCTTTTTGTTTATTCTCATTATTTTCCCTCATATTTCATCATACTTATTTTATTACTCTTCCCAAAACGAGAGGACCAGAAACTATTTTAAATCTAATCTAATGCTCATCCATGATTTATGGTAGAATAGAGAGGAAGGGAAGTGCTCACTTGAAAGGATCAGGGAACATTTTTAATCAAGGGGATACAGTAACCGTTTTAAAAACAGGTGAATCCTTAACGATCTCGAAATTTCAATATGTAAAACATATGAAGAAATATTGCTACAAAGTTAGTGAACATCCTAGTACTTTTTTCTTTGAAGAAGAATTCAAAACGGATAAAAAGAAACGTTGAACTTAGTTGAACTTATATGATTCGATATATAGAAAAGAGGAGTCCGCTTTAGTATGCGGACTCCTCTTTTTCTTGCAATAAAATCGTTATCTGGATGCTGTATGCCCAGCAGCTGCCGATGCATGAGGTCTAAATCCAACATATAAAGATGAAAAAGCAATTGCGAAATGCAGAATGTTGGTTGCGACCATAAACATGATTCCTGCAAATTCGTGTGTGAATAAACCTATTATAGCTACTAAAAGGTAAACAACACCAAAGATTCTGGCATAGAGGATGCTTTTTGCTTCACTCGTACTCATAACTAGAGCCATAATACCAGAAACAAGGTGGATCACATTATGGATCGGTGTCAGATGAAATAATCCTTCCATAGGAAATACGAAACCAATAACACCTAAAATAAGAAATACGATACCTAAAACTTTTACAAACTTATTTGCCATCTTAATTCCTCCTACTTTCAAATAGCATTATAAACATTTATTTCCACAAAGGTACCCTTTGTAAACCTAATGTATAATATTTGTTAAATGAATTTTTGAGAATGCAAACCTTATTATTCCAATGCGAACCTTATATTTTCATTTTTGTATGAATATTACCAATTATTCATGAGTATGGGCTTAGATTAAGTAAACAAATTGAAACATTAATGACGACTAAACTCATGCGCAGAATTTTCCTCTCCTCGATATAATTTTAATATATTCAAATAATTATAGATTTTGTAAGGAGATGAAGATTTGAAAAAGAGACTAAGTCTATTTATGGCTGTAATGTTAGCTGGAATAATAGTTATAAGCGATAAAGCCCAAGCGGAAAGCTATGTCAATCCGAACCAAACGTATACATATGAAACCATGACGAGTGACATTAAAACTCTTGCACAAAAATATCCAGGCTTGGTTCAATACCGTTCCATTGGTAAAACACCATATGGAAGAGACATATGGGCAGTAAAGCTTGGCAGAGGGGATGCAACTGTCCTGTATAACGCTTCACACCATGCTCGGGAATGGCTCACCACGAATATTGTGATGGAGATGATCGATCAGTACAGTGAGAAGTATGAATTAAATGGAACGATGGACGGATACAATGTTTCACATGTTTTGAACAACACTTCCATATGGTTCGTTCCGATGACGAATCCAGATGGCGTCACTCTTCAACAAAAAGGATTGTCAGCCTTCCCGTCTTCAGCACATGCCAACTTGATAAAAATGAACGGTGGAAGCAAAAACTTCAAACGCTGGAAATCAAATGCGCAAGGCATCGATTTAAATCGTCAGTATCCAGCGCGATGGGAAGAAATCGAAAATAATGCAAAAGCTCCATATTACAAAGACTATAAAGGCAAAACTCCACTTCAGACGAATGAAACAAAAGCGATCACGGCTCTTACAACTCTAGTCGATCCTGAAATTACAACCTCTTATCATACTGCAGGAAGAATTTTATATTATCATTTTAACTATGGCACCAATACATACGAAGGGGATAAAACATTAGGGACAACACTTTCGGGAATGACAGGATACCGATTAATTCCACCTGACACGAATTTATCGAGTGGAGGCGGATATAAAGATTGGTTCATTCAAACATACAACCGCCCTGGTTTTACATTCGAACTTGCTCCATATCCTGGTGAAACGAATCCACCGCTCTCAGTTTTTTCAGAAGAATGGAACCGTAATAAAAAAGCAGGTCTTTATATGGCGATCGAAGGGGATAAGAGATGGGAAAAGCGAATCACTTCACTTTCGAAAACCATTACGCTAACACAAAAAGTACCGCTTCATGACCGCCCAAACAATAATCATAAAATGGCCGCCGCGAGTCTGTATCCAGGAACATATAAAGTGAATGCTTCCTTCGGGAACTTTTATCGCATACAAACCATACTTGGGCCTAAGTGGATTTTAAAATAAAAACAAGCTAAAACAAGCAGCTGATGGCTGCTTGTTTTTTGTGGATGAAGAGATCAAGTAGTGGTTATAAGTGCGAGAAACTTTTCGATGTGTGTGATGTGCATAGAACCATTCAAACGGTGCATAGAAGTCAAGTTTATATGCATAGAAAAGCGTTCTGTGCATAGCGCTTTATTTTAAGTGCATAGACTTATCCTTTTTGTGCATAGAAGTCGAACATTTATCCATAGACCTTATCAGAACAGTGCATAGAATTTTCTTTCATACTACCCAAAGGCTAAATGCGTACAACTTGGCATCAGCCAAGTTTCATTATAGGTAAGAATTCCCGCTTTTTTAGAGAAAAACGGAGCAAAAAATCTTGGCCAGTTCTACAAAACATGAATAATCTCAAGGAAGTAGAGAAATCTAATATGGTAAAAATATGAAGGAGGTTATTTGTTCATGCAGCAACAGAATCAAAATCAGAATCAGATGCAAAATCAGCAGCAACAGCCTGTATATCAAAACCCGCCGCAGGTGATCACAGGAAAAGATCTTAATTATGTAAGGGATATGCTTTCATGGAATCTGCTTGGAATGAAAAAAGCCCATTTTATGGCATCTCAATGTCAAGATCCTGAAGTGAAAATGACATTAGAAAAAGTATGCCGTATGCATGAAAGTCACTATCAAAAAATCATTGGACATATCTCCCCTCAACAGTCAGCTATGAATCAGACTCAATCTAATTTACAAAGCTAGAAAGGAGCTAAAAAGAATGAATCAGCCTAATAAAATTCAAAATCCTGAGTCTCCGGTTCCCAAAACGCCAGAAATGAATGACCGGGATTTTATAAATGATGTATTGTCTTATGAAAAGTATATGACAGATTCGTATTCAGTCGCTTTGAATGAAGCGAGCCATGAAGCTCTCTATCAGGATCTGCTTGCGGTTTTTAATGAAACGCAAAATATGCAAAGAGAACTTTACAATATGATGTTCAAAAAGGGTTGGTATGCACTTGAAGCAGCGGATGCACAAAAAATGCAACAAACCTATCAGCAATTTACAAATTATATGAATCAGTTTCCGCATCAAGGCCCAACTCAATAATATAATGAACCGGTAGGATGATCTTAGGAGATCGTCCTTTTTTTATACTTTTTGCCTACATGAGTTGTCCTTTAAGATACTACTTTCTGTTTAGGATTAACTAGTAAAGAATAAGTGTTTTTTTCAATGGACTAGCTTTCTAATCATTATTTGAATATTATGATAATTAAATGAATGGTGACTCATTCATTTTTATGTCTTACATCCACTTGGAGGGGATTCTAAATGAATATATTGAAGTTGCTTTCCGCAGAGTTCAGTAAAATTGCTGCCAATAAAGCTATTCTTTTTTCCGTGATCGCAGCTTTACTGGTGCCAGTTGTTTATGGCGGAATTCTTTTATCGGCAACTTGGGGACCGTATGACAACCTTTCTAACTTGCCTGTTGCAGTAGTTAATAATGATAGAGGGGCTTTATCAGGTGATCAGCCGATCAATGTGGGCAGTGATCTAGTAGCGAACATGAAAGAAGGAAAAGACCTTGGCTGGAAATTCGTTGATTCAGCGGAAGCCATGAAAGGGATTCAAAGGAACGATTACTATATGGCCGTTATCATCCCTGAGGATTTTTCTAAAAGAGTCACAACCGTAACGGGTTCAAATCCCAAAAAGCTTGAATTAGAGTATATCCAGAATGAAGGGCTAAATTTCTTGGCTTCGAAAGTAACGGAAACGGCTGCGCAAAAAATGCGTGAAAAACTGGCAGATACGATCACTGAAAGCTATGCTGCGAATATATTAGGTGAAGTCTCGGATGGATTCGGAGAGGCTGCAGATGGTTCATCACAGCTCGCTGCCGGAACCGATCAGCTACATAAAGGAACGAATGAGCTCTTAAACTCTGTAACCTCCAAACAATCAGATATTACAAAACTTGCAAATGGAACAAAGGATTTAAAAAGTGGAACAGAACTATTATTAAATACGCTTAATGAAAAATCTGGTGATATAAACAAATTAGCAGATGGTTCAAAACAGCTGCACGAAGGGACGATCAGTCTAAAGGATGGATCATCACAAATCCTTGCCGGCCTTCAAAAAGCGGAAAGCGGCAGTGAAGAACTTAAGAATGGTGTGGCGGAACGACTAGTTCCCGGAAGCAGAAAGGTCGCAGACGGGACAGGCAGGCTTAAGAATGGTTCTGCGGAACTTGCAGCTGGTGCACAAAAGTTAGTGGCAGGACTTGAAGAATATAAGAAAGCTAATCCAACTGTAAATATCGGACCCTATTATCAGCAAATTATTGATGGAGCAAAAAAGATATCAAGCGGATTAGATAATCTTTCCACAAAATCAGTCGCTTTGAATGAAGGGGCAGAATCGGTAGCGGATGGTATAGCTAACAAGGTCGCACCAGGTACCGTAGCCCTGAATGATGGACTTAATCAGCTAGTGGCAGGGCAGACAAAACTTAATCAAGGAGCAGGAAAGCTTGAATCTGGAGCGGCTCAGATTGCAGATGGAAATGCAAAGGTAGATAAAGGATGGAATGAATTAATAGCGGGAGTCACAAGATTAGATGATGGAGCAGGTAAAATATCAGATGGAAATGCGAAGGTGGATGAGGGATGGAAGAAGCTGTCCCAAGGTGCGACTAAGCTCAATGATGGAGCTGGAAAAATTAACGATGGAAGTGAGAAACTCTCATCTGGTCTTAAATCAGGTGCGGATAAAACAGGAGGGATGAATGACAAAGATAATATCAATATGCTTGCCTCTCCTGTGAAGTTAAAGAGCAAAACGGTAAATGGATATGAACACTATCGAGACTCTACGGCGCCTTATGTAATGACACTTGCGTTATTTGTAGGAATCTTGATCATGTCTCTGTTTATTGATTTTAAAAGACCGCCGTTTATCTCAAGTTTTAAATGGTTTACAGTAAAGTTTCTACATCTAGCATCCCTTTCTGTTGTTCAGGCAACCTTGCTTTTAATCGTAGTCTTACTTTTAAAAGTCAATGTAACTAATTTTGGTGGATTGATTTTCATGACACTTATTGCTAGTTTAACTTTCTCTGCCATCGTTCTATTCTTAACAGCGTTAGGCGGAAACTTAGGACGGTTTATCGCATTAGGATTTGTCATCATGCAGCTTTCCATAACAGGAGCAAACCTTCCGATCGAGATGCTTCCAGAAAATTATAGAAGTCTTAGTCAATTCCTGCCATTTACTTATTCAATCGCAGGTTTCAAATCGGTCATTTCGTTAAACGATTTTGGAGCTGCTGTATCCAACATGAGTATCTTATTAACATTCCTCATCGTTTCTGCTCTGCTATCATTTGTGGTGTTTATCTTCAAAAGAGACAGAGCACAAAGTCAGGATACAGGTGTAACAGCATAGAAAACAAAAAGGAAGCCAGACCAACAAATTGTTAGGTCTGGCTTCTTTTTTGAAAGGATTATGCACTGATTGAATGATTAGTATCTATTTTAGGTTCGGGAACAAAGAACAAAATCGTAATGCCGATGATAAACAGAACAACAAGGCTGAATACAGCACTCGCTGAGTTCCCGGTAACTTGTGCTGTAACGGCAACCAGTAAAGGTCCCATAATAGAAGCGAACTTACCGAAAATGTTATAGAAACCAAAAAACTCATTTGCGTTTTTCTTCGGTACCAACTTAGCAAAGTAAGCACGGCTTAATGCTTGGATGCCTCCTTGTGAAGTGGCTACAAGCATCGCTAAGATCCAAAAGTCGAGTGTCGTTTTTAAAAAATAAGCATAGATACATACGATGATATAAACGCCGATCCCTACATACAGCATCGTTTTTCCGGTAAATCTTTCTGCTAATCTACCATACAGAATAGCAAACGGGGCGGCGACAACTTGTGTCACAAACAGGATAATCAACAGGTTCGTCGAAGTGATGCCTAAATCTGAACCATAAGCTGTAGACATGGTAATGATGGTACCTACACCATCAATATAAAAGAAATAAGCGAGTAAGAATAAGAACAGTGCACGGTATTTTCGGACTTCTTTTAACGTATTTCCAAGACGTTTAAAACTGTTTAAAATCGGTTTAGGCTCCCGTTCGATACCGTATCGCTGATATACATTTTTCAGCATGGGGATGGTAAAGACACCCCACCATATGGCAGTAATAAGAAACGCTATCTTACTAGCAACCGTGGTCGAAAACGGCAACACTTCATTTTGAGCTAAAATGATGATCGCAATGCTGATAATAAAAGGAATCGTACTTCCGATATAGCCAAGACCAAAACCTCTTGACGATACTCTGTTCATTCTGTCTTCCGTCGTTACATCTGTAATAAATGCATCATAGAAGACGTTTGCTCCGCTAGATCCTATAGCTGTCAGTGTATAAAAAATTAATAATAAGAGCCATTGATCACTTGGTATGAATGCTAGCGCAGCTGTAGAGACCAATCCTAGAATAAAAAAGAATGTAAAAAATCGTTTTTTTAGTCCCTTATAATCCGCTATCGTACCTAGTATTGGACTAAGCATGGCCAGAATAAAAGTGGCAACAGCAATCGTATAACCGAGATAGGCTGTGGAATCGGAAGCACTAATTCCGGCTTTCATGGCTGCAGCCTTATAAAATAAAGGGAATACGGCTGTCGTAATAATGATGGAGTATGCAGAATTCGCCCAATCATAGAACATCCAGCTATTCTCTTCTTTCGTAAACCGTTCCATTAGGTTGATCCTCTCTATAACGATTTTTTACTTTTCCATTATAAGTTCTTCAATGACAGAACCGTCTGTACTACCTAAATCAAGTCCAAGAAGTCTAGCGAAAGTGGGTCCTTCATCAACAAGATGCATGGATGGAACGACAACATTTGGGCGAATGCCTCTACCTGCTGCCATAATAACCGTTGTGTAATTTTCTTTTTCAGGTGAATACCCATGTGATGCTAATGTATAGCGTTTTGCTCTTACATCTCTGTCGGTAATAGAATCGATAAACTCTCCCTCTATCTGTTCCTTGATGTAAAAGCCGTATCTAGCCTCTACCATAAAAGCACAATTCTCATCTGCTCCCATAGCTGCTGCTTCCTCCTTATTGATGACTTTTTCGATACCGCTAGATTCGTCTCCTACTAGATTCTTCAAAAGCTCTTCGACTACCTCCCTTGTAAGATGATCTGTTGGGTCATTTAAGTAAATATATGCGGATCCATCACAACTCTTGCAATAGGCTTTCCAGTTTTTCACCTTTCCACGTTTATCAACATCTATCAACCCTTTTTCTTTAAACAACACATTGAGTTTTACCGCTTTGGATTCATCAAGGGCACTATGATCGCCTAAAGCCACGACGGTCGCACTTTCATAGATCCCGCTGTCTTTGAGTGCTTGGATAATTCGTCCCAAACGAACGTCATGTCTTTTGATAGCAGCCATTGCTTCTTCCGATGAAAAACCATGGTAATGACGCTGTGAATCCAAATCTACAAAATGAACGAGAAGCAATCCAGGTTTTTTCGTGATAATCGTATGAACCGTGGATTCCAGAACGAAATCATCGAGTTCAGGTTGATTAAGTCCGTTTCGAAGATGACCAAACCGTTTGTTCATCTCTAATTGATAGCGGAAACTTCCATTTGAAAGAGAAACAGGGATCTGATGGTGCCAAGAACGGTTAGCAAATATTTCAGGCATATTGTAATCGATGTTAGCCCTTGCTGTTACCGGCCATAATAAGGCAGCTGTCTTCATACCGGCTATTTTTGCTTCATCATACAAAGTGGTACCTTTTATATGTTTTCGATGCCAATACCAGTCTGGAGATAATCTGCCAGGCTGAAGAAAGGTATTATTAACGATTCCATGACGCTTTGGGTAATTTCCCGTCACAATGGTAGCGTGGCATGGATAAGTAACAGAAGGATAGATGGTTTGAACTTGATTACAGTAGGAACCTCTGTGTAAAAGTTCTTTAAAATTTGGAAGTTCCTGAAGTAGAGGAAAATCCAGTGAAGATAAGCAATCAAAAGAGATGACGATTAAATGATCAGTGAGACGCGACATAATGACCTCCAGCTTAAAAAGAATCTACTCTTATGGTAAATAATAGCATACTAGAATGAAGCGAATAGAAAAGGAAAACAATCTTTTATAAATCTAGCGTTCTGCTTTCCAATCCATGGAAATTATGTTATGAATAAAATATCTAATAGAAGTTGGTGATAAAATGCTTTAGTGGTGGCTAGGTGTAGTACTTATGTTTTTTATAGCAGTGGGTGTAATTAGTTATGTATCTGTTATGGACTATGCTTCTGAAAAAGCAATGAGCCAGATTTTTAAAGAGTTATCTACCAATGAAGATGAGATTAATAAACTTCTTGAAGACCCTGAGATTAGAAAACACATAGAAACGGGAGAAAAGAATTCCAAAAACCTTCCATTTACCTCAAGAAAGGAAGCGGTACAGCTTATCTCTGAAAAATATTCGGTAACTGAATTGGCTAGAACAAGAGAACAAGTTAGCGCGAGCCTAACTGAAGAAGAGAAAGAAGTTGTCTATGAAAAACTACTAGAAAAATTCACAGAAAAAGAATTGCTTGCTTTTAAAGTTGTTGCTCTTAAAGAAATTAACAAAAAAAAGGCCCTCTAGATGGGGCCGCTTCTTATAGATTAAAAAGAAAGATATATTTTTCCGTTCTTATTTGAAATATGGTAGCTTTGGAATTCACCAAGTTCAATAGTTGTTTCCTTACCAGTCTCTACCACGTCTTTAATCTGATCTTTAATTTCAGGATGCATGTCATAAAGGATAGCTGCATGCTCAACAGGAACAGATCTTATACCTGTGCTGAACATGATCAACATCTCACCAGTTGTATTTGAAAACATGGCAAATGAGTCACTATATTCAATCGCATATAAAGCGGCATTATGCTTTTTGGCTATTTGAACTAAATGCGTTATATTTTCTTCTTTAGAATCTGTGATATTTATATATGTAGAACCACCAATCACCCTAGTTTCAGGATTAATCGATGCAGTTTCTTTTTCTGCTTGCTTGATTTCCTCTTTCTCCACTTTCGCTGGTTTTGAACGGATCACTTTTTCATTCCCAGGAACCGTTTCGCTACGTTTTGTTTGTGGATCAGTGTCTTTTTCTACTGGTACAACTAAATTTTCATTTGAACGATCTGGGAGCTTTATTTCATTATTTTCTTTCACGGAAACATTTGAAGCTACTTTGGGTTTGCTTTCATCATTCATTTTTTCTACGGGTACGACCGAGTTAGTCTCTTTCATACCAACATCCGACGTAGCTTTTGCTGTGCTTCCAAAGTCATTATAAGTCCATACACCCGCTGTTACTAGTACTGAAAGAGTAATCATTCCTATACGCGTTCTTTTCTTCATTTTTAATTCCTCCCTTAAATGCTTGTTCACTTATTAGACGACGTCCTCCTTACATAGGTTTCAATTATTACAAATATATTTCAAAAATGTTACATAAATAGATAACAAGAGGGATATCGTGGCCTTAAAAGAAATCTAAAAATTATGACATTTTACGATAAAAAAATCAGAAGGAGGAAAATGGAGGCGCTGTAAAATGAAAGCGTTAACATTGTTTGGGGTCCTATGGAAAACTTGTACGCAAATTAAAACAAAGGAGGAGATGGGGTTGTTAGGGATGGAAGACGGAATCATTACGTTTGTTTGGATCGCAACTGTAGTTTCTGCTGTAGGGTGTGCTATTTTTGGAGCAGTAATGTGGAATAAAGGGGGTGAGCCAAAATGAATTTTGCGATCTTAGTTCCAGTATTGATCGTTTACATGGGAATCATGTCCTGGCTCGCTTACTATGGTTACAAAAAAACGGTAACAGAATCTGACTATTTAGTGGGTGGACGAAACATTCATCCTTCGATTATGGCGCTTTCTTATGGAGCAACCTTTATCAGTACCTCCGCAATTGTTGGGTTTGGAGGAGTTGCAGCTGCACATGGATTCAGCTTACTATGGCTAGCCTTTTTAAATATTGTTTTAGGAATTTTTGTAGCCTTCGCTATTTTCGGAACGAGAATTAGAAAGCTTTCGTTGGAACTAAATGCAACCACGTTTCCTACACTTTTAGGTAAAAGATATAACTCAAAATTTATTACCGTATTTGCAGGAATTATGATCTTTGTTTTGATGCCCGCTTATACGAGTATTGTCTTGATTGGTGGAGGAAGGTTTCTGCAAGAATCGATGTCCATGAACTTTAACCTTGCGCTCATTATTTTAGCAGCAATCATCGCTATATATGTCGTCACAGGAGGCATCAAAGCAGTTATGTACACGGATGCTTTTGGTGCTGTTATCATGCTCATTGGTATGGCTATCTTCTTGTTCGTAACCTATAAAGCGGTGGGTGGTATCATTGACGGACATAGCGGATTAAGTGCAATGAAAGATCTTGTACCTCAAGCTCTTGTTGATCAAGGTCATCGAGGGTGGACAAGTATGCCGGAATTTGGTTCACCACTTTGGTGGACGATTGTCAGTACGATCATAATGGGGGTAGGTGTTGGAGTTCTAGCACAGCCACAGTTGGCGATGAGATGTATGACGGTAAAGGATGACCGTGCCTTATACCGATCTGTTCTTGTTGGAGGTATTTTTATCTTCTTCATGACGGGTGCAGCATTTGTCATTGGCCCTTTGAGCAACCTTTATTTTTACAATGGTTCAGGAGAAATATCATTAAGTGTAGCAAAAGGTAACGTTGATTTAATCATTCCCATTTTTATTAATCAGCTTATGCCGGAGTGGTTCATCTATTTATTTACGTTAACTCTTCTTTCAGCAACAATCTCAACAATCAGTTCATTAATCCACGTGCAAGCTACTGCTTTTGGACAGGACATCTTGAAGACACTGGGTGTGAACAAATTTTTGAAGATGAATCCTTCAAGAATCGGTGTATTAATAGGAGTAATTGCAGCTGTCATTCTGGCCTATCTTCTTCCAGCAGGAATTATTGCGCAAGCGACCGCGTTTTGGTTTGGAATCTGTGCTGCTGGCTTTTTACCCATATTGATCGGGGCCCTTTACTGGAAAAGATCCACAAAGAAAGCCGCTATAGCTAGTATGATCACAGGTTTTACTGTTAGTATTATCGGATTTTTATTTTTCCATCTAAAAGAAGCATCGGCTATCGGCCTTTCGCAGGCTATCTTTGGTAAAGCTACACTTTTACCGTTCCCTTGGACCCATGTTGACCCATTATTTTATGCTCTGCCTCTTTCAACATTTGTATTCATTGCTGTGACACTAATGGATAAGAGTGCAAACGTAAATAAACAGCAGCCTGAAAAGGCAAAGATAATTCCAGCAGTTTCTGAATAAAAAATACGTTATAAAATTTTCCATAAGTATAACCTTCTTATTTTGTAGCAAAATAGAACAGAATAAGGAGGTATTTTTCATTGGAAAAAGCTAAAGGCATCTTAATCAAATTTATTGTTTCATTAATCGCGTTTTCTGTTGGGTTAGATTTGTTTTTTGACGCCACAATCAGTGATATTCTATCATTTGCTGTAGCCGCTACGGCTATTTCTTATATCTTAGCAGACCGGATTCTTTTACCACGGTTTGGTAAAAAGAATACCCTAATGGCGGAATTTATTTTAATCTATATGATTGTATGGATTTTTGGTTCTATCCTTTTAGATGGGTATCTTCAAATTGCGTGGGGAAGCTTAATTTCTGCCGGTATTATTACAGCTGGCGAAGTTTTCGTTCATCAATACTTACTCAAACATATGCCAGAACGAAAAAAAGGAAAACATCAGCATAGAAGATTTCGACAACCACGTTTAAGGTATGCAACTGAATTTGCTGAAGAAAAAGACCCGAGAGATCATAAGAAAAAATAAAACGTTTGATTAGACAGCTTGTACAAAAAGATACCATGAGAAACTCATGGTATCTTTTATTTATCTTCTGTTAGTTAGATAAGCAGGTGGAGCCACTCTTCTTAACCAAGGGCCATTAGTTCCTGAAGTTAATGTTCTGCCTCCTACTAAACCTTGTCCTTCTCCCGCGATCGTGTCCGTTACACTATTAATATGAATCGTAATCGGTGTGATAATTGTACTTTGCTGGATAAGCGAATTGGTAATATCTACGGTTGTGAGATTGTGGTTTCCATTTAGAATATCTTGAGCGATTGATGTATTACCTGCAACAATTGGTTGTTGGATTTTCATAAAAAAATAACCCTTTCTACCCAAATTATGAAGCATAGAGCTTCATTTAATATAGTATGTATTACAACATTTTTCGGAAGAGTCAATAGACTATCAATTTATAAAATTTGTTTGATAGAGACTTTGTTAAGAATGGAAACTTTTTGTGTAATATTGTGCCATCCTTTTAAAAAATGATTTGCTATCATTTTAAGGAAGTACACACAAAAGAAAAAACCCTTGAATCCTCAAGGGTTTTCGACTGTTATGCATGGTGGAGACTAGCGGGATCGAACCGCTGACCTTTTGGCTGCCAGAGGAAATCATGTATAAAAATTGAGTTAAATAAGATTATTTAAAATTAAATAAGTCTTATTTTTATAAGTATTGTTGAATGTTCGCGGACAATCTAGGTCAATCTAATTCAATGAAATTAATTAAGACTGTGCACTAATTCGTGCACTCCTTTGTCCTTCTTTTTGGTATTTTTAATTTACTTAAGTTAACCGCCTTAAGGAATTTTTTGCCACCAAGAGTGAGTATGATTGTATTTACTATGTCCGATTATTGGAGAACAATTTCTTATATATGCTTTGCAATATCTAAGAGTACTGCTCATTTTACCTAAAGTAGAATCAGAGGCACAGAGCCACCAGTCAATAATTGCTTTATAGCAATCTGATGTAATGAAGTCTTGATATCTATAACCGTTGTCATCTAAGCAATAAGGCCATCCTCCACCTGAAATCTTTCCATCTTGTGAAATCATTTGAATGATCAATATAAATTTGAGATTTATTTAGGAATTTTAACAGCTGCTTCAATTTCTATTTTCTTTGCTATCGGATGATTGCTTTTTCCTAATTCCTGAAAAGCTAATAATAAGTTATCAAAATCACTTTTTTGTACTTTTGTTTAATTTTATTCAAATCATCTTCACTAATTCCGAAGTCCTTCGCTTCAGAGTTTAAAATTTCATCTGCTGAATAAAATTTTTCACCTTTTGAATCGGGCCAGATTGTGGAATAAGACTTTTAATAAGAAAATGGATATTTATGTTATCATAAATAGAAAAAAGTGTAAAAAAGAAAAGTTTCGGGAAGCAGGGAAAGTATATGAAAAGGATACTTATAATAGATGATGAAGGCGACCTTCGTAAACTACTAACGGACTATTTTGAAATTAACGGATATTTTGTAATAACTGCGAAGAACGGGAAAGAGGCGTTGCTGCAAATTGAAAAGCAACCTGATCTCGTCTTGTTGGATATCAATATGCCAGAAATAAATGGTCTTGAATTATGCAGAAAAATTCGGGGCTTTGTGTCCTGCCCGATTTTATTTCTAACAGCACGTATAGAGGAAACCGACAAAATATCAGGGTTTAAAGCTGGAGGGGATGACTATATCCTAAAACCGTTCAGTATCCATGAACTTGGTGCAAGAGTAGAAGCTCATTTAAAGAGGGAAATGAGAATTCTAAATAGATCTGAAATAAAGTTTAGGGGTGACTTGGTTATTGATTATTCGGAACGCACCCTTCGTTACCGTGAAGTGGAAATTACTTTAACAAAAAAGGAATTCGATATCGTAGAGCTGTTGTCTTCCCATCCCGGGATGGTTTTCGATAAAGAACATATATATGAAAAAATTTGGGGATTGGATAATGACGGGGACAGCACTGTGATTGCTGAACATATCCGGAGAATTCGTTTCAAAATGAAAAAGTATGACTGTGAAAACAGAATAGAGACTGCTTGGGGAGTAGGTTACAAATGGAGAAAATGATAGGTTGGCTGAGACTAAAGAATATGACCTTACTACAGTCTTTTATTTTCTTATGCAGCTTTATGCTACTCATGGTTCTCTCGGTCATCGTGTTAGAATTTAAATGGGCGGAAAGCATAAGACAACAGTATCCAGATCATCCTTTGGTAAACAAATGGGCATTGCCTTCACTTGTTGCCATCGTAATGATAACTGTTGCCGTTAGTATTCTATTAATGGCCAGCCTCTTTTATAGATGGAAGTTGAAAAAACCACTTGAAATACTGATGAAAGCTTCTAATAAAATTTCTGCGAACGAATTAGATTTTCATATATATTATGATGGCAAGGATGAGTTTGGCGAACTATGCCTAGTATTTGAAAAAATGCGCAGTCAGTTGGAAAAGAATTTTAAGACGCTTTGGCGATCAGTTGAGGAACGTAAACAAGTGAATGCGATTTTTGCCCATGATCTGAGGACACCACTATCTGTACTGAAGGGATATTCCGAGTTATTAACTACTTATTTGCCCCGTAATAACATATCCGAAGAAAAACTTTTAGATATGATTCAAACGATGAAAGTCCACATTATTCGTCTTGAAAGCTACACGGAGGCTATGAATTCGATTCAGAAGCTAGAAGACATGCCGGTTCAAAGACAAGCGATAGCCTTGGAAGAGATTACTTCCTTGCTGAATGATAGCGCGCAACAAATAATGAGACAATGTGACAAGAGGTTCGTCTCTACTATTAATGCAGATTCGAATAATATACGCGTCGATTTAAATTTGGTTATGCAGGTTTTTGAAAATGTAATCGCTAATGGAGCACGTTATGCTACTAGCCAAGTCCGAATTGATTACAGCGTCTCCAAAGATTTTTTTTCCATAACAATCATGGATGACGGAGCTGGTTTTTCTGAAACAGATCTACAAAAGGCTGTTCTTCCCTTTTATCGGGGAGAGGTATGGGATACAAATGGTCATCATGGGTTGGGACTTTATATTTGCAAAATACTATGCGAAAAGCATGATGGAAGCTTGCATGTGGAAAACGGCTCTCATGGTGGCGCGAAAATAACAGCAAGTTTCTTTACGAAGTTGATAAAAAGTTGAGAATTATCAATTAGCATTGCCTTATCAAGTGATTAAGGAGTGCTAATATGAAAAGCGTGCAAAAGATATTATGTTTATGTATGAGTTTTTTACTCATGTTGTCAATCTGGTTAAAACCTGTTTCTGCCATTGAAGTTCGAAAAAAAACTGAAATCCTACAAAAAATCGATGATTATGTCAAAAGTAATATGAAAGTAAATCATATAAAGGGTGCTGCTCTTGCAATATCCAATAAAGATGGGGTGTTTTATACAAAAGGTTACGGTTCATCTTCAGATGGCCGCGCTATCACAAGTAGAACCCCATTTCCTATTGCTTCTTTAAGTAAATCTTTTACGGCACTCGCCGTCTTGCAGCTGGTGGATAAAGGACTAATTGACCTTGATGCACCATACACATCATATTTTCCCGAGATCTCACCTAAAGACGAACGTGTTTACAGTATTAAAGTCAGGGATTTGTTGAATCAGACAAGCGGCCTTAATGATAAAGTTGATCCTGACATGACGAATTTCCCTCAGTATGTATCGCTCCAAGAGATTAACCAAACGTTGAATAAGGTTCGGCTTTCTAGTAATCCTGGAACATCTTATAGCTACCACAATCCTAATTATCAATATTTAGCTCTTCTCGTGGAGAAAGTTAGTGGACAGAGTTTCTCCAGTTACTTGGAAAATAATATCTTTTACAAACTAGGGATGAGCCATTCCTTCAACCTCAATAATTCACAACAAATCAATGAGAATTCTGCCATACCGCGTGGGCATTTTATAATGTTCGGCCATGCTGTAAGTAAATCCGAGCCATCTTGGTTTATTGAGGGTCCTGCCGGGATAATTTCAACTGCAGATGACATGGCAAAATGGATGTTTGCCCAATATAATGACCATCTTCTTAGCCCAGAGCTTATGGGAAAATATCATTCATCTGGACCTGTCAGCCAATATGGAATTGGATGGATGGCAAAAGATAATAAAGAGTGGGGTCGAACGATTTCGCATAGCGGAATTTTTTGGACGTACAAATCGGAAGAAACAATATATTTGGATCAACATTTGGGCATCACAATGATGTTTAACTCTGGTTTAAATGCTTTTGTCGATTATGCAGCTTTTATTGATGGGATCGCTCGGATTATAAACGGTAAAACGGTCGAAAGTTCTTATTTTAATAGTAGAAACATGGAGATTGTTATGATTCTACTGGTGATTACTACCTCATTTTGGGGTGTAAGATCTGTGTTCCGTATCAATAGGATTAAAAAAAGCATCACCTTTGGAAAATTGATTCTTTCATCGGTCATTAGACTGCTACCTATTTGGATTCTCTTATTCCTTTCACCAATTACTACATTTATTGGTGCTGGAAGGGTTGTACCTTGGTTTGGACTATGGACTACCATGCCATCTATAATCATATGGCTTGCAGTATTATCGCTAATAAATGTAACGTATTTGGTTAACAGTTTCAGAGTATTTTACAGATCTTCAAAGAGGAACTTTTTATCTCCATCACTTTCTGAATTGACGGACTAAATGGCTAGCATTCCTGTATTGAAGTTTTTTCAGGACCGAGTGCATTTCTTCAGAAGGAGAAGTGCACTTTTTTATTGGCGTGCCCAGGCAAGCCGTTAATTGCTAACTGGTGAAAGTCCAGTCTAGGTAAGAACCAAGTCGCCTAGTAGCTAACAGGCAACTGGTGGAGAAATCCTAAGGTTGAAGTCCTGTGATGCAACTTTACAGGTTGTAACATAAAGTGAATCCTGCCGTCACGACAAAGGCAACCTGGAAACAGGACAAAGAGAAGTCGAACCTTGCGATAAAGGGTGAAGACCATGGAAGGTGTACAGAACTTGGAACAACACCGAAGAATCTCTCGGGGTATGGGGAGCGACATGTAAAGAAAGTAGTTAACGGAACTGGGGAGACCCTTCTTTACCCTCACTGAGGAGAGAGAAAGCCTATAAGCATTAGCGAAATGGTGGAATGTAAAGAGGGAGTCGGAGGAGGTCATAGTACTAATGATTATCATGACAACACAACATGACATAGGGAAGGACCTCTAATTTGTTCATGTGTTCGAAGGAGGTAAGAGTGAGTGAATGCTATCAAATTAGCTAACTACACCGATGTAAAAGCTCAAGAACTTTGGAAGACACTATATCTTTGTGCCAAGGATAATCCGAAACGTAAGTTTCATGCATTATATGATAAAGTATATCGTCCCGATATATTGCTAGAAGCATGGAAACGTGTGAAAAGGAAGAAAGGTAGTGGGGGAATAGATGGTCAAACGATTGAAGAAATCGTTATGAACTACGGAGAAAAGGAATTCTTAAACGAGTTATATACTCAGTTAAAAGAAAATAGGTACAATCCAAGTCCCGTAAAGAGAACATATATCCCAAAAGAAAATGGAAAGGTGAACCTATACTATTTAACAATTTTATTCAATAAAAGTTTGCCCATTATAAAAAAACAAAACCCTTGATTCCTCAAGGGTTTTTGACTGTTATGCATGGTGGAGACTAGCGGGATCGAACCGCTGACCTTTTGGCTGCCAGCCAAACGCTCTCCCAGCTGAGCTAAGCCCCCATAAATGTGCTAACAAATAGAATTATATATGGTTGAAAAATAGGCCGCAAGCTTTTTCACTAATATTGAATAAATATATTTTCATTTCTAACAATATATTAAAATGACTTACTAAAAGCTTTGTCCATAGAGGAGGGAGCTTTAACATGAGGCTATTTTACCTAAGAAAAAGTATATTTAAAATTGGTATAGACAACTAGTCCTAGTAATTAAAAGGACTTAAGTTCTGTTTTTACATCAAGTGACAGGAACCTCCTTTTTTCTACCGAAAAGTGTCAAAGAAAGAAAGCGCTACCAAAATTAGAGGAGGCTAGGAAAGTGAACACATATAAAACAATTCGTTTTTTAGTTTTAGTGGCTGTATTGCTCATTCCTTTGTTTAGAGGATTAGGGGTAAACGACTCTGTTTCTGCGAAAAAAGGGAATAACGGCTGTTTGATCATTGCACAAAATTTGCCACAGCTGGATGATGAAATTAAAGGGAATACCCTGGATCTCTCAGCATTATTTGCTTACGAAAACGGTAAATATGTTGAGGTGAAAGAAAATCTACATTGGAAATCATTGAATAAAAATGTAGCAACGGTTTCAAAGGATGGAGTTGTTACATTGACCGGGAAAAATGGTAAAACATTTGTTGTTGTCACAAATGGAAAAACATACGACAAAATAGGTATTCATGTTAAGCACGGCAAAGCAAAAATTGAAAAACAAAAGAATCGCAAATATGATCTGATTTCTAAAGCTATTAAATCAATGACAGTTAAAGAAAAAGTGGGACAGATGCTGATGCCTGACTTCCGTAACTGGAATGGACAGCCTGTTACAGAAATGAATGATGAGATAAGAGATCTAATTAAGAAATATCATCTTGGTGGAGTCATTTTATTCAGTGAAAATGTGGTAACAACAGAACAGACTGTTAGACTTGTCGATGAATATAAAAAGGCTAACGAGGACTATGGTTTACTCCTTTCAATCGACCAAGAGGGAGGAATTGTGACACGTTTGCAGAGCGGTACCGATTTCCCAGGAAATATGGCGCTTGGTGCAACAAGATCAACGGAACTGGCGGAATCTGTCGGACATGCAATCGGGTCAGAGTTGCATGCATTAGGAATTAATATGAACTTAGCACCTGTTTTAGATGTAAATAACAACCCTGATAACCCGGTTATTGGAGTTCGTTCGTTTGGTGAAGACCCGCAGCTTGTTGCGGACTTAGGAACCTCTTATACAAAAGGTCTGCAAAACTCAGGTATGGCAGCAACTGCAAAGCACTTTCCTGGTCACGGTGATACGGCAACAGATTCACATTTAGGCTTGCCTTCTGTTCCGCATGATAAAGAGCGTCTTTTAGAAGTTGAACTTTATCCTTTCCAACAGGTCATGAATGAAGGTATAGATGCGATCATGACAGCACATGTTACGTTCCCTAAGATTGATCCGACAACTGTTATTTCCAAAAAGGACGGAACAGAAATCGCGCTTCCTGCAACATTGTCTTATGAAGTCCTTACAAACCTAATGAGAAATGAAATGGGATTTGATGGTGTCATTTCTACGGATGCGTTAAATATGAAGGCGATTGCTGATCACTTTGGTCCAATCGATGCAGTCATCCGGGCAGTAAATGCGGGAACAGATATTATCTTAATGCCTGTAGGTTTAGAAGAAGTAGCATCTGGATTATATGAAGCAGTAGAACGAGGTGAAATTACGGAACAAAGATTAGACCAGTCTGTTGAAAGGCTTTTGACATTAAAAGCGAAGCGTGGAATTTACAAACAAGTGAAAGAGACTCCAATAGAAGAAAAGATTGAACATGCTGAAGAAGTCGTTGGAAACCTACAGCATAAAGAAATTGAACAAGAAGTAGCTCGGAAATCAGTTACTTTAGTTCAAAACAATGGGTTGTTGCCTGTAGATAAAACAAACCTAGATTCCATTATAATAATCGGATACACCTATAGTGAAAATCTAAGAGACGCCCTTGCTGCTCATCACTCATCTGTTGAATTAATCAAAGCCGATAAACCACTAAATCAAGAACAGTTAACAAAAGTAATAAATGCTGATTTAGTCGTGCTTGGAACATATACATCCAATGTATCTGGCCGTTTACCATCGTCTCCTCAAATGCAGATGGTAAATCAGGTTATACAGGCTGCGCCTGATAAGACGGTTGCTGTAGGAATTAGAAATCCATATGACATTATGGCTTTCCCTGATGTTACGGCTTATATCACACAATATGGTTTCAGAGATGCTAGCTTCAAAGCTACGACAGAAACGATTTTTGGTTTAAATAATCCGTCAGGAAAGCTACCGGTAACGATTTATAGAGATGCTGATTCGGTACTTTATCCGTTTGGACATGGTTTAGGTTATGAATAGAGGAGGAGAAAAGATGAAAAAATGGGGATTGTTTTTCGCAGTACTTCTTTTGTTTTCAAGTATTTTCCCTGGAACGCAAATACTTAACGCAACAAAAGGTGAAAACTTGAAACATAGACAAAATTTTAAGACGGGTCTTGAAGTACTTATGAGGGATCAGGTATCTCTTTTAGAAGGGAAAAATGTAGGTTTGATCACAAATCCAACAGGTGTTGATCGTGATTTGAACAGTATCGTGGATGTTCTGTACAATCACCCGGATATCGAATTAAAGGCGTTATACGGCCCGGAACACGGTGTTAGAGGAAGTGAGCAAGCTGGTCAGTATGTAGAATTCTATATCGACCCTAAAACAGGCCTTCCTGTATATAGTTTATACGGTGAGACGAAGAAACCTACCCCTGAGATGCTTGAAGGAATCGATGTATTAGTTTTTGATATCCAAGATGTAGGTACTCGATTCTACACTTATATCTATACCATGGCTTATGCAATGGAAGCTGCTAAAGAAAACAATATTCAATTTGTAGTGTTAGATAGACCTAATCCACTTGGAGGGGAACAAGTGGATGGACCAGTATTGGATCCAAACTATTCATCATTCGTAGGGCTTTACCCTATTCCGTTAAGACACGGGATGACAGTAGGTGAACTTGCAAAATTATTTAATAAAGAGTTCAACATCGGAGCTGATTTAAAAGTAGTAAAAATGAAAGGCTGGAAGAGATCTTGGAACTATGAGGACAGCGGACTTGAGTGGGTACTCCCATCTCCAAATATGCCAACAAAAGATACAGCGCTCGTTTATCCTGGTTCCGCTTTAATTGAAGGGACGAATGTTTCAGAAGGTCGTGGTACAACCAAACCTTTCGAATTGATCGGTGCTCCTTTTATCAATGGGGATGCTCTTGCTCAGGCGTTAAACGAACAGGCACTTCCGGGTGTGAAGTTTCGTTCTGCTTCTTTCATACCATCAATCTCTAAGCATGCCGGAACCCTTTCTCATGGAGTCGAAATACATGTAACAGATGAAAATTTATTTCAACCTGTGTTAACAGGAATTACATTAGTAAAAGCAATTCATGACATGTATCCTCAAGATTTTGCTTTCCGTGCAGAAGACAGTGCAGGTAAATCTTTCTTTGATCTTCTTATTGGAAACGGATGGGTTAGAGAGGCTATTGAATCCGGAAACTCTGTCGAAGAGATCGTTGATCGTTATCAAGATGAATTAAGAGATTTTAAAAAGGTAAGAAAGAAATACTTGCTTTATTAGGGAAGGGAGCTAAGGTCGAAATTGGGGCCTTAGCTTTTTAATTGAATCTTCTGACTGGTATAGACAACTAGTCATAACAATGATACGCTTGACATAAAGTGATAAAAGGGGAGTGGACATGAAATCACAAGTTTTATTGCAGGGAGATTATATAGATGAGAATGGCTCACTGGTAGAACAGGGCTATCTTCTGATCGCTAATGGACAGATTGAATACGTGGGAAGAGAAAACCCTTTAACGGAAGAGCAAGAGGCAGAGACGTATAAGATGCCTACAGGCTCAATAATAATGCCAGGTATGATTGATGTCCATATTCATGGAGCGTCAGGTGCAGATGTGATGGATGGAACGGATGAAGTATTATCCATTATGGCAAAAGCATTGCCTGCTGAAGGTACAACGTCATTTTTAGCGACAACGATGACGGAAAACCCTCTTCATATTGAGAATGCTCTATCACAAACTGCTTTTTTTATAGAAAAACAAAAGCCTGGTTCAGCTGAGATCGTGGGAATCCATTTGGAAGGACCATTTATCTGTCCAAAGCGTGCGGGTGCACAGCCAAAAGAATTTATTGAAACCCCGAATATAAAATTATTTAAACAGTGGCAAGAAAAAGCTCAGAATCAGATCAGGTTAGTGACGCTGGCTCCTGAGATGGAGAATGGATATGAACTAGCTTCTTATCTATCTAGTAATGGCATTATCGCTTCAATTGGTCATAGTGACAGTACTTTTGAAGAAGTTAAGGAAGGGATTAGATCGGGTATCTCACATGTTACGCACTTATTTAATGGTATGAGAGGGATGCATCATAGAGACCCTGGAGTTGCAGGTGCAGCACTCATTCAGAAGGAATTAAACGTTGAGATGATAGTTGACGGAGTGCATGCGAGCCCTGAAATGATAAACCTCGCTTATCAGTCTACGGGATCAAACCGTACAATACTAATTACTGATTCCATGCGCGCGAAAGGATTAGGTGCAGGGTCGTATACATTAGGCGGTCAACAAGTTACGGTGGAAAACGGTAGAGCTTACTTAGAAGATGGAACACTTGCAGGCAGTATTTTAAGCATGAAAGATGCAGTGAAGAACATGATGGATTATACAGGTTGTTCCATAGCCGATATTGTTAAAATGACAAGCGTAAACGCTGCTAAAGAATTAAACATCTATGACAAAAAGGGAAGTCTGACAAAAGGAAAAGATGCGGATATCACGGTTTTAACAGAAGATCATGAGGTATTTATGACTTTTTGTCGAGGAGAACTTGCGTACCAAAGAAAGGAGGAGCAAGTTTGAAACTACTATCTGTTTCAAATGAAGAGGAGCTTAGCAGAATAGCGGCAGAAATCTTATTTGCAAAGATAAAATCAGCTAAAAAGCTCGTTCTTGGTCTCGCTACCGGTAAAACGCCTCTAGGCATGTACCGTTACCTTTCAAAATATAGTAAAGAGAGCAATCAAACTTTCCGTCATATACACACTGTTAACCTTGATGAATATGTGGGCTCTATAACATACCATGAATACATGGAGGAGAACTTATTCCAGCATATTGATATTCCTAAAGATCAAACACATATTCCAGACGGAGAAGCTGAAAATTTAACAGAAGAGTGCAGGAGATATGAACAATTGATCAAAGAGATCGGCGGTATCGATCTGCAAGTGTTAGGGATCGGTGAGAACGGTCATATCGGTTTTAATGAACCAGGTACCAGTTTTGATGCTAGAACACACGTTGTTGAGCTAACAGAATCCACGCTTAAAGCGAATGCTAAATATTTTGTGGACAGTGAACAGCCTAAACAAGCGATTACGATGGGGATTGGAACCATATTGGAAAGCAGGGAAATACTCCTGCTCGCAATAGGTGAGAGAAAAGCGAATGCTGTAAAAGAGCTATTTAAAGGCTCGTTAAATAAAGATATTCCTGCAACAGCCTTAATCAATCATCCACATGTTACTGTGCTTGCGGATAAAGGTGCCAGAAAGCTTTTAGATAAGGAGAGTTGACTATTTTTATGATAGATAAAACATCACCCTTGCCCCTTTACTATCAAATCGAAGAGGCGATCAAACAGAAGATCGATAAAGGAGAATGGGAGTCCGGCAGCATGATCTCCTCTGAAAGAGAATTTGCAGAGAATTATGAAGTAAGCCGAATGACAGTTCGTCAAGCCATCAACAACCTGGTTAATGATGGCTATTTAACAAGACGTAAAGGCAAAGGTACTTTTGTTTCCGGTAAAAAAATTGAGCAGAAGCTATTGGGGCTTACGAGCTTTACAGAAGATATGAAAGCAAGAGGGTATAAACCTGCGTCAAAACTCGTATCCTTTCAAAAGATTGAAGCGAATCACAAACTTGCGAAGACACTGGAAATTTCACAACATGATGTAGTTTACGAGATTAAGCGTGTTCGACTCGCCGACGAAATTCCGATGGCGATTGAAACGACGTTTGTGCCTGCAGAACTGATCCCATTGAATGGGACTCATATTAAAGAAGGCTCCTTGTATTCACAAGTCGAGAATGCAGGATTCCATATAGATTATGCCACTCAAAGTTTAGAAGCTTCGATTGCCCGTGAGGCAGAAAGTGAGATTTTAGAGATTGCAAAGGGAGCACCCGTGCTGTTGATTCAAAGACAGACATTCTTAACAACTGGAAAACCGCTAGAATTGGTGCATTCTGTATACCGTGGGGACCGCTACAAATTTATGATTGATATGAAGCGCTAAAAGGAGCGTTTTATATAAAAAAATGAAAGCGTTTACGTGAAGGGGGAAGGAAAATGGGGAAAGAGCAGCAAATGGCTCACAGTATCATTGATAAATTGGGTGGCGCCTCAAACATCCAGACATTGATGCATTGTATGACAAGAATAAGGGTGACTCTGCATGATTCGTCAAAAGCAGATCTAGCAGGATTGAAAGAGGTTGACGGGGTTTTGGGTGTCGTAAAAGACGATACACTCCAAATCATCGTCGGACCTGGAATCGTTAACCGAGTCACGCTAGCTATTAGTGAAGAAACGGGTCTGAACATTCATTCGGTAGAGGATGAGGAATCTAACCCGATGGATCTTGAGCAGATGGCTCGTATGAACAAAGACGCGATCAATAAAAAGAATGCTACGCCTTTTAAAAACTTTTTAAGAAAGATAGCAAGTATCTTCATTCCATTAATTCCTGCAATCGTCGCTTCAGGTTTGATTGCTGGGATTACAAACGTAGCGATCAGAATGGATGCGAATCCAGAGTCAGCGTTCATTCAAATGTTGAGCTTGATCGGATGGGGTGTTTTTAGTTACCTAGCTGTTTTTGTTGGGATTAACACCGCTAAAGAATTTGGTGGTACACCTGCATTAGGTGGAGCAGCAGGGATTTTACTTATCAACCCTGGTCTTGAAAACATTACCCTCTTTGGCGATCCACTTGTTGTAGGACGCGGTGGTTTGATCGGAGTCATGCTTGCAGCTGTGTTGATCGCTTTCTTAGAAAAACGGATCAGAAAGTTTGTACATCCATCCGTTGATATCATCGTCACACCTACACTTGCATTATTGATTACTGGTTTTGCTACATTGTTCGTTCTTCAGCCTGTTGGTGGTTTTTTATCAGATCTCATCACAAAAGGGTTGCTAAACTTAATTGATATTGGCGGTATTTTCTCTGGACTTATTTTAGCAGGTACATTCTTGCCGTTAGTTGTAACAGGGCTTCATCAAGGTTTAACACCTGTACACATGGAGCTGATCAACTCGATTGGAGATGACCCATTGTTGCCGATTCTTGCTATGGGTGGTGCGGGTCAAGTAGGTGCAGCGTTTGCGATTTACTTTAAAACGAAGAACCAAAGACTTCGTAAGGTTATTAAAGGCGGACTGCCAGTTGGTATGCTAGGTATCGGTGAGCCATTGATCTTTGGTGTTACACTTCCACTCGGACGTCCGTTCTTAACGGCTTGTTTAGGGGCTGCAGTTGGAGGAGCATTCCAAGCATTCTATGAAGTCGCTACGATTGCGATCGGTGTTTCTGGAATCCCGCTTGTATTCTTAGTGAATGCAAACGAAATGGTCCTTTATCTAGTAGGATTAGTCATTGCCTACATCTTCGGCTTCTTGTTCACATGGACGTTTGGATTCAAAGAAAGTATGGCAAAAGACATCTAACTAGGAGTGAATGATCTTTGTGTTATGGTATATCCATTTATTTAAGTGAACCGGATCACCTTAATAAGGACTGGATACAGAAGGCAGCGGAAAATGGTTTTCAATACATTTTTACCTCTCTTCATATTCCGGAAGAAAAGGGCTTCTCATTTGTTGAAAAGGTGAAATGGCTGGGTAAGACAGCTCAACACGTCCATATGGAAGTGATGGCGGATGTATCCCCAGCTTCCCTTGAACGGCTTGGTCTTACGTTTGAAGAGCTGCCGGTTATAAAAGAATGGGGCATTTCTGGGGTGAGGATGGATTATGGGTTTACAGCTAAGCAGGTAGCTTGGCTGTCCCATTCTTTAAAAATCGGATTAAATGCCAGTACAATGGATGAAGTTCAGTTGTCAGAACTTCTCCATGAGGGGCTTTTAGCAAACCGATCCGAGGCATGGCATAATTTTTATCCAAAACCGTTCACAGGTATTTCTAAAGAATCTTTAAAAGAGCGAAATGAAATGTTTCATCGATTTGGGATAAGAACAATGGGATTTGTTCAGGGAGACGATCGTTTAAGAGGTCCTTTACATGAAGGGCTTCCAACCATAGAAGACCATCGAAACAATCATCCATTAGAAGCTGCTTTAGAGCTTCGGGCACTTGGTACCGATAAGATTTGTATTGGGGACCCAAATCTTACAGAAGACACCGTAAGAGGATTCAGCTATTTAGCTGATGATATAGTTCCCCTTTATGTTTCTTTTAATGATGGGTATGAACACCTGCTAAACAGCATCCACACGAATCGGATGGATCCGGCAAAATATGTAATCCGGTCGGTTGAATCGAGGGGCTTAGATGCTGTCTATGAACAAGATTCTTTATCTGTGGAAACATTCGATCGAGGAACGATCACAGTAGATAATAAGCTGTATGGCAGATATGCAGGCGAGTTGCAAATTTGTTTAGAGCCACTTCCGGCCAGTCCAAAAGTGAATATAGCGGGATATGTAAAAAAGGAAAGTGAATCGCTGCTGAATGGGATCGGAAGCGGACAAAAGTATATTTTATTAGGTTAGAAAATTCGAGTTTTTTTCAACAAACACCGAAGGGAGAACATGATGGATTTAACAAAATTGGCTACAGAAAGAAGAAACCCAGACACGATAAACATTGATGAACTTTCAACTTTAGAAGTGGTCAAAAAAATACATGAGGCAGATCAAAGCGTAGCCAGCTGTATTACCCCGGCATTATCAGAGATAAGCAAGGTCGCAGAAAGAGTTGTTCAGGCTTTTGAAACCGGTGGCAGACTGATCTATATTGGTGCTGGTACGAGCGGCAGGCTGGGTGTATTAGATGCATCAGAATGTCCGCCGACATATGGAACGGACCCTAATTTGGTTGTCGGTCTCATTGCTGGAGGAGATTATGCGCTTCAGCATGCGATCGAAGGGGCAGAAGACGATTCAGATCTAGGTAAGAAAGATTTACAAAAAATTAATGTAACGAATAAAGATGTGGTCGTAGCGATCGCTGCATCAGGAAGAACTCCTTATTGCCTTGGTGCGATGGAATATGCAAAGAATCAAGGGGCTTATACAGCGGCAGTGGTCTGTTCTCTAAATTCTCCAATGGAAAGTGTTGCTGATACAAGCATCACGGTTGTAACAGGACCTGAAGTCGTAACAGGTTCTACACGAATGAAGGCAGGGACTGCACAAAAACTTGTCCTTAATATGATCAGTACAACGAGTATGATCAAATGGGGAAAAGTGTACAGCAATTTAATGGTGGATGTTCAGCCGACGAATGTAAAGCTGAAACAGCGTGCTCGAAATATTATTATGGAGGCGGCTGGCGTGTCTGAAAAGGAAGCTGAACAAGCATTAAAAGTACAGAATGGAAACACGAAAGCCGCTATTTTTCAGCTTGTAACCGGTGTTTCACCAGATGAAGTAAACATACATCTTGAAAAATATAATGGTAGATTAAAAGAAGCTATTAAAAACTACATGCAAAAGTGAAAGGGGTAGGTTTTGATGTTGGGATTTTTACAACGGATTGGCCGTGCACTCATGCTGCCGATTGCCGTACTTCCAGCTGCCGGACTGATCTTGCGTTTTGGGCAGGATGATTTACTAGGTATACCGTTTTTAGCTGCAGCAGGTAACGCCATTTTTGGACATTTGGCTTTAATTTTTGCTATTGGGGTGGCAGTAGGACTTGCGAAAGACAGTAACGGTGCGGCAGGACTTGCTGGTGCCATTGGATACTTTGTATTAACTGAAGGAGCTGTAAAGTTTGCAGAAACAAATCTTGGCTTTGAAGGCAAGTTTGATATGTCTGTTCTCGGTGGTATTCTGGCAGGGGTTGTAGCAGGGCTCTTATATAATAAATTTTCGGATATAAAACTTCCTGATTGGTTATCATTCTTTGGCGGTAAACGGTTTGTACCGATTGTCACAGCAGGAACAATGGTTGTTCTCGCATTAGTATTTGGCTTCATTTGGCCAACTATCCAAGGGATATTAGAAGATGTCGGTACATGGATTACAAGTGCTGGAGCGATCGGAGCTGGAATCTTCGGTTTCTTTAACCGTCTATTGATCCCACTTGGTCTTCATCATGTTCTTAATAGTTTCTTATGGTTTGTTTTTGGTGAGTTTACAGGTGAAAACGGAAAAGTTGTTACAGGAGACTTGTGGAGATTCTTTGCAGATGATCCAAAAGCTGGATTCTATATGGCAGGATTCTTCCCTGTTATGATGTTCGGGTTGCCTGCAGCATGTTTTGCGATGATTAGTACTGCCAAGAAGCATCGTAAGAAGGCAGTAGCAGGTATGTTGGGAAGTATGGCTCTTACATCTTTTGTTACGGGTATTACGGAACCGATCGAATTTGCTTTTATGTTCTTATCTCCACTTTTATATGTAATTCATGCTTTATTGACAGCGGTATCTATGTCAGTAGCCGTACTTTTTGATATCCATCATGGATTCACATTCTCCGCGGGAGCAATCGACTATTTCTTAAATATCGGTAAAGCTCAAAATGGCTGGTTGCTGCTGGCAATTGGAGCTGTTTACTTTGTCTTGTATTATGCAATCTTCCGTTATTTGATCGTAAAATTAGATCTTAAAACACCAGGAAGAGAAGATGAAGATACAATCGTTGCCGAAGCAGCAGCTACGGGTACGGCAGTAAACTCGAAATATGATCAGGCAGCAGGAGCATACCTTGCAGCATTGGGTGGCAAAGAAAACATCGTCCAGCTCGATAATTGCATCACAAGGTTGCGTCTGCAGATTAAAGATTTTGGAAAAGTGGATGAAGGTGCATTAAAAAAAGCAGGCTCAAAAGGATTAATAAAACTTAATAATCAAAACATACAAGTGGTAGTGGGAGCAGAGGTCGAGCCAATTGCAGATAGAATGAGAGAGAAGCTCTAAAATAAAGAAAACACCATTCTGTAACGAATGGTGTTTTTCTTCTCTATCAAACGTTCCAATAACCAGTTACAGGTACATTCGCTGCGGCTGCATATGGGTATGGACAAGGATATGGATACACGCAGCAATTTCCGCTAAACGAAACGGCTCCGACAATAATGAGTAGTACGAATAGTACCACGTAAAGCGTAAAGCTATCAGAACAGCACTTTCTCGATGACATGGTTTCACTCCTCTTCTTGCATGTGAGAAGCCGGTTTCTCTCCTCGTCTCATTTTATGCAAGAAGGATAAGCATAGAAACATGATAGATGCGGAATTATAGAAACCGAGATGTCAGTTTCAAAGACTACTTATAGGATTCGTCTAAAATGATATATAGATAGTCTGCAAAATCACCTTTAGAGAACATGGTAACTTCATAAACACCGCCAATATCATTCCATACAACAGCAGTATCTGTATCTGTTGTTTCTTCAACATCAGTAGGAAGTCCAGCTAATTCAAGTGCTTTTGTCTTATCATCATCATCAAATATGATCTCTTCATCAATTACCGAATAAACAAGACGAGCGGCTTTTCCTTCAACAAATGTAACAGCATACTTTTCATTTTGATAATAATGAACAACTGCCGGAACAAAGTCTGTCGTGCCAGAATAACGGAATTTAATTTCCTCCGTTCGTATAGGTTTACCCCAGAGCTTGCTGACTTCTTTTTCTGAAAGGTTTGTCAGTTCACTTGCAACAAATTGATGATGACTCGTTAAGTAATTTTTTTCTTCTTCTGTTTGTTCTTCGTTTGCAGCATTTTCCTCAGAAGTGTTTTCTTCATTGTTAGCTGCTGTTGTTTCTTCAGCTTCTTTCTTTTCATTTGAGGCAGCAGGCTTAGAAGATTCATTTTTTTCGTTCTCTGCTTTTGCTTCAGAAGTGGCTGGCTGATCTTTCGTTTTATCGTCCTTAGAACAAGCAGAAATGGTTAAAAGTACGGCACATCCTAATAAAATTATTGATTTTTTCATCATTGATCCCTCTTTATGAAATTCGATTTTTAGGCTTTTAATAAAAGTAAAGCTATTACTTAATTGACAACAATAATGGTAACAAAAGAAAAAGCAATTTGAAAATGAAAAGTTTGACAGATTACTAAACATTTAACGGATGGAAATGAATGACATGTAAGTCGATCCTAATCATAAAATAACAATAATAAAGAAGTTCAAACATTGGTCATCGCCATTATAACAGCTATTAGCGTATGAAAACTATGGGAATATTTCATTTTGTTAACAAATCATCTACAATACTAGTAGACATTCACCAAGAGCGAAACGATGAAAGGCAGGTGTGGTGGAGGATGCAATATATTGTTTATGATTTAGAAATGACGAACCGTTTGTCTGAAATTATTGAGATTGGTGCTATTCGTATGAAAGTGGTTAACGATGAACTTATACCTCTTGATTCGTTTCAATCCTTTGTTCAGCCGAAGATGGATAAATTAAATACACGCATTACCAACCTTACGGGTATAACGAAGAAGGATCTGATCTCTGCTCCTACTTACACAGAAGCCATTGAAAGCTTCAGAGCATGGATTGGCTTAGAAGAGTATTATTTATGCTCCTGGGGACCTGAGGATAAATGGGCTTTTATAACGGATTCTACATTCCATCAGACAGATATTGAATGGATTATTAATCACAATGATCTCCAGTTCCATTTTAGTATGCTGCATGATAGCGGAAAAGGGTTTCGCTACGGATTATCCCGTGCTCTACAAACATTGGACTTAACTTATGAAGGATCTAAACATCGTGCGTTAGACGACGCGATGAATACAGCTAAAATCCTTCAAAAGATATTCAAGCAAGTAGTTTTTACGAAGAACCCAGCTTCCTACATGGAATCCAAGCTCTTTGAACCTGAAAAACTCGTTTATAGAACCAAAGCAGAAGATGAGATTTCTCCGTTTGCTTCTTTATCAAAGTTATTTAACTAAAATAATTAAACTTATATGTGTAAACGTAAAAAAACCTTTAGTTTACAAATAAATTTATGGTAGGACTTTATTCCTGATAATGCGACTTTTTCCGACAAAAAATGTTAGGTATAATGGGTTGAAATCCATAAAAAGTAAGTTATGTCGTCATTTGACGAATTGTTTTAGTAGGAAAATTACCTTAGTTTCGATAATAATATTAGTAGGGGGTGTTTATTGGTGGACACTACATATTACATTACCAATAAAAATAATCAATTACTGGAACTTTTAAACACAATTGATTATTGCTTGAGTGATGCGCAGTTAGAAGAAGTAGATAGAATCATTCGCCTTAAAGAAGAATTATTAGCCAACGATGGAATACATATTACTCCGGAACAAATAAATAACATCATTTCTTTGCTATTATCATTTGTTCCAAAGAATGTACGAAAAGTAGGATAAAAAATTTAAAACCAGTACCAGAAAAAGGACCTTCCGTGAAGAGGTTCTTTTTTTTGAGTACGAATTACTTTTCGATTGATATTTGTTGATTTTGGGGGTCCTTTATTTAATTTATAAAAAAATAAAAAGAAGCTTATCAAGCTCCTTTCAGCTTGTAGACAAAGTCATGTCTACAAGCTTTTTTTATTGTACAATTAAAGTAGATAATGTTTGAGGGGAGAAATATACATGTTATCTAAGCATACTACTGAAGGACGTCACCAAGTAACTCT
>NZ_JAMBOR010000010.1 GCF_023715845.1 Fictibacillus phosphorivorans | reverse complement strand
GAATTTTACAATACAGAAAGATATCAATGGACATTAAGCAGAATGACCCCGGAACAATTCCGAGGTCATCTAATAGCTGCTTAAATGGACTTTTTATAAACTGTCTAATTTAAAGGGAACAGTTCAAGAAGTCATCTTGAGTTTGCCCGCTTTTTTTTATTAATCTATGATGTTTACATTGTAATCACTTAGCCAGCTATCGATTTGTGCAAGGTGTGCCATCAGCTGTGGACCTGTCATTAACTGTCCGAACCATGGTTCCTTAAAAGTTTCTCCGTTCGTATCAATGATTTTCTGTACTTTCTTCCGATCCAGTACCTCAAACAACGGCGAATTCTTTTTATCTACAATACTCTGTAGCCAGTCTTTTACGCCATTTGTGTACTCAGGGTGAAAGGTTTTTGGATAAGGACTTTTCTTTCGGTACAGTACGTCATCTGGAAGAATACCGGTTAAAGCCTTTCTTAGGATCCCCTTTTCTCTTCCAGACAGCATCTTCATTTCCCAAGGGATATTCCATGCATACTCTACGATTCTATGGTCCGCAAATGGAACTCGAACTTCTAAACTTGCTCCCATACTCATGCGGTCTTTACGATCTAGAAGGGTGGTCATGAACCACAGCATATTCAAATAAAAGATTTCCCTTCTTCTCGCTTCTACTCTCGTTTCTCCTTCGAGGACAGGTGTTTCTTGTATAGTCTCTTCATACCTTTGCTGAACATAGGAAGAGAGATTCAGTTTCTTTGCCCACGAATCTTGAAGTAGATTCTGCCTAGCTTCTGTAGAACGCATCCAAGGGAACATATCCCTGTTCAAGAGTTCTTCCTTATGAAACCATGGATATCCTCCAAAAATTTCGTCCGCACATTCTCCAGAGAGAGCTACTGTAGATTGTGGCTTGATCTGCCTGCAGAACCATAACAATGAGGAATCCACATCTGCCATTCCCGGTAGATCTCTTACCGTAACGGCTTCTCTTAAATGATTGATTAATAGTTCATTATCGATCACACAACTATGATGAGTGGATCCGGTTGCCTCTACCATTTGATTAATCCAGAAACCATCTGAGTTCGGCTGGTAATCACTAGCTTTAAAGTATTTGTCATTGTCTTCATAATCAATACTGAACGTGTGAAGTTCCCCTTTGTTTTCTTCCTTAAAATGCTTGGCTGCGATTGCGGTAATCGCACTTGAATCCAAGCCACCTGACAAGAACGTACAAACCGGTACGTCTGCTACAAGCTGACGAGTTACAGCATCTTTTACAAGCGTCCTTACATTTTCGCTCGTTTCTTCAAGCGAATGTTCGTGGGGCTTGCTTTCAACGTTCCAATACCGCCATATTTTTAGTCCGTTCTTAGTGAAAGTTGCGGCATGTGCGGGTCGAAGTTCTTTGATACCTTTATAGACTCCGTTGCCTGGTGTTCGGGATGGTCCAAGTCCAAACACTTCTTGCAATCCTTCACGATCCACTTCTGCTTTTATCTCCGGATGAGCCAGAATCGCCTTTAGTTCCGATCCAAAAAGAAAGCGGCTGCCTTTCTCCGAATAAAAAAATGGTTTCACTCCTAAACGGTCTCTTGCAACAAACAGACACTCTTTTGATTCATCCCATATTCCGAAGGCAAAGATTCCGTTAAACTTTTCGACGCAGGCTTCTCCCCACTCGATATATGAAACGAGGAGAACTTCTGTATCTGAGTGCCCTTCGAATGTATAGCCCCTTTGTAAGAGCTCTTTTCGAATGTCTTCGGTGTTGTAGAGTTCTCCGTTATAGCAAAGAGTATATTGGTTGTTGTTCTTTTTTCTGCTCATCGGCTGTACGCCGCCCACGATATCAACTACAGCAAGCCGGGCGTGCCCAAATCCTGCATGCGTGGTGCTCCAGACATTCAGTGCGTCTGGTCCTCTTTTGGATAAAGTTGTGGCCATTTTTAACAGTACATTTTTTTCATTGATGAGGTTTCGATTCCAATCTGCCCAACCTGTTATTCCGCACATTGGTTTCATCCTTTCTATGCAAACTGCATAAATAATGCGTATGCCCAATACTTAACATATGCTTTTAGCCTTGTTCGGGTGTTTCGAAATAATTGTGCAAGTTCTTCCAACTTGTATATAATGAATCTATATTTCAGAAGGTAAAGGTGATCATTGAATGCCACAGTCGAAGTTTTTTCGTATCGGTTATGGATTGCTCCTCACATTTCTAGTTATTTGGGTAGGAACGAAGATTGATTTTATTTTCAGACCGATCGTTGTTCTTGTACAAACCTTGTTTTTTCCTTTTTTATTAGGCGGCGTACTGTACTATTTATTTAGGCCCGTTGTTCAGTTTTTACATAAACGCAATGTTCCAAAAGTATTATCGATCCTGCTAATCTACTTGCTTGCCATCGGGTTGTTCGTTTTACTTTTTTATTCGATTGGTCCTGTATTGCAGAGACAGGTCAGCAACTTGGTAGAGAACACACCGGCTTTAATTGATGCGATACGATCAAAGCTAAACGATCTGCAGCAGAACGAATGGGTCAACCGCTTCCAGGAAAGTGAACAATTTGATGTAAAAGAGATCTCTGATAAAGTTACTGCCTACTTATCTAATAGTATTCAGACGATTGGAACCAACATCGCGAACTTTATCGGTATCATTACCAACATCATCATGATTTTCGTGACCGTTCCATTTATTCTTTACTACATGCTAAAAGAGGGTGAAAAAGCGCCTCAGATGGTGCTTCAAACATTGCCTGAAAAACAGCGTAATAATGGAATTAAGATTTTAAAAGATATGGATATCGCGCTTAGCTCCTACATACAGGGGCAGATTCTAGTCAGTGTTTGTGTTGGAACCATGCTATATATTGGTTATTTAATTATCGGCATTGAATATTCGTTAATCCTTGCGATCATTGCCATGTTTACGAACGTTATCCCATTCTTGGGTCCCATTATCGGAGTTGTGCCTGCGCTTATCGTTGCGGTCGTTGATTCTCCAGCTATGGTTATCAAAGTGCTGGTTGTTATGGTCATCGCACAGCAGATCGAAGGTAATGTCATCTCACCGCAAGTGATGGGTAAAAAACTTGATATCCATCCACTTACGATCATTTCGATCTTACTTGTCGCAGGAAGTCTTGGCGGGCTGCTCGGTCTAATCTTAGCAGTACCCGTCTATGCCGTATTAAAAGTGATCGTGCTGCATACGTACAGATTGATAAACTTAAGAAGAGAAAAAAAGATAGCGGGATAAGAAAAGAGCATCGGATGATGACCGATGCTCTTATTGTTGTAGCGGGCGGCGTTCTTCGCGAGCATGTATGTAGTTTTCTAAACGAGCTATTTATTCTGCTGAATGCGCATATACACTCCACAATCGCGCATATATCAACCACTGAAAGCATAATTTTCTTTATCTACCGAAACAAAGAAAAAACCACACCTCTTTCTTCTGAAAAGGGGTGTGGTTTTAATGAGCTTATTTTGCTTCCTGAGGTTCTTTTTCGTAGATTGGTACCCAGCCTTCTTTGGATTTGAAGATTCGTACCGCTACTACCTTTCGATCTTCCTGCAGGGTAAAGTAATGGCGATAATTTTCTGGTACAGAAATCAGATCTCCTGGTTCGAGTTCTACATCAAAGAATCTGCCGTTCGGTCCTTCGATCGCAAAGATTCCATGACCAGAGACGATAAAACGGACTTCATCATCTGTGTGGTGATGCTCCGCCAAGAAATTTTTCAACAGTTCATCTAAGTTTGGAGTTTTTTCAGATAATGAGATCACGTCTGATGTAACATAACCACGGCGCTCAGAAATATCCTTGATTTCGCTTTGGAAAGTTTGAAGCACTTCTTCTTTTTCTGCATCTGTTAACGAATAGTTTTCGCGAAGGTGTTGAGGGAGTTTTTCTATATCCCATTTCTCGTAGATGACCCCCTGTGACTCTAAGTAAGCTTCAACTTCATTTTGGTTTTCAACTCTTTCGTTGTTGTCATGAAATCGTAATTGTGCCATGTTTAACTCCTCCAAATGATTTGTTTATTTTTTCACTAAATAAAGATAAGGTTTGAAGTTTTATATGATAAGAAAAAAGAAATTCAAACGCTTCAAGGTGCTTTTTTGCCTCAAAAGCGTTTTTCCCCCAAACCGTAATTCCGTGATTGCGAATCAGTACTGCTTTCGTCTCTGTTTTAATAACATCTGCAACAGCTTTGGAAAGCTTAGTCAAATCAGCATGGTTTTCAACGATTGGCACTGTGATGCTTCCGTCTTCTTCCCATATTCCAAAAGCTTTAATTAGTTCTTGCCCTTGAAACGTTATCTCACCTTCATTTCCATATAGCTCAGAGATCAGGTTATTGTCGACAGTATGAACATGAAGGCAACAGCCAGCATCTGTTAATCGGTATACTTCACAGTGAATACCGGTTTCTGCGGAAGCCTTGAGAGATGTTTGCTTAACTGCATTCCCTTCTCCATCCACGAGTAAAAAATCTTCCGGCGTACGCTTCGTTTTGTCTTTGCCGCTGGCAGAAACATAAAAAGTCAACGGGTTCTTTCCCACTTTGATCGATACGTTGCCACTCGTTCCAGGAAACCAATTTCTTGCGGCTAATTCATCTTTCACATCGGCAAGTTCATTCCAGCGTTGTTCATGTATCGTCAACTTCTTACCTCCTCTTTTTCCAAGGCATGAATCACATCAAAGAATGTTTCAAAAGGTGTATAAGGAATTTGGTTTTCTTTACATTTTTCAATCAAATAGTCTCTTGCAAAAACAACATCCGCAAGCTTAGACGCTTGAAGATCCGTTATGGAATCACCGATAACGATTTTTTGAAAACCGGAAAACTGAGGATCTGTCTTCCTGATAAACGAAGGCTTGCAGCACCCACAATCATTTTTACAATACTGATCACATTTGTTCGGCCATGTAATTTTAATTTGTTCTCCTGAAAAATCACTATGGTTGCAGATGATTTGCTCAGGGTTTACTTTATCTTTGAGCATGGGATGAACAAAAAAATCAATTCCGCCGCTAACGATATAAAGCGGGATGTTTTCTTTCTTCGTAAAATCAATAAATTCGTGAAAGCCCTCTCTGATTTTGGAACGAGTTTGAACAAACTCAATAATCTCATCCTTCTTATCTGAAGAAATGCGTGAGAAGAGTTTCCCTACTCCTTCTCGAATGGAGACCTTCTCGTTCAAAATATCATTGACGATTGGCTGCCAGCCGCCTGGAGCAAACGCTTCCATGATGGCTACGATATTGTCTTTCTCCGTTACAGTTCCGTCGAAATCGCAGAAGATTATTTTTTGTGTCATGTTACAGGCACTCCGCCCCACAACTCCAAAGCTTTTTGAAGTTCCGGGTAGCTCTCGGCGTATTGTTCAAGGTCTTCTCCTGACACTGCTGCATCAATCGCTTGGCGGAATGCTCTTGCCCCGCCTGCTGCTCCTTCCGGGTGACCGTGAATTCCTCCACCAGCATTAATGACACTATCTAACCCAAAATCGTTAAACAGAACAGGCGTTAATCCCGGATGTATGCCAGCAGATGGAACCGGGAATGATCTCTTCAATGCACTATTTTCTGTTGTTAAGGCATCGGCTATGTTTAAGGTTTCATTTCGATCAAGTGCTACACTTCCATACGGAGATGGGAACAATACAAGATCGGCTCCTGCATAACGTAAGAGTTTTCCGAGCAATACCGAGTAGCCGATTCCATAAAGAGATGACGATCCGATCGCTCCCGATAAGGCAGGATGTGCCATGATCGGAAGTGGAATATCTTTATCTTCTGCTAACTCTTGAAGTACATCTGGCCCATAAGACAGCACATTGAAAAGTAATGCATCTGCTCCTAATTCTGCAGCACGTCTCGCTTTGTCACGCAGTTCACTCGTTCTTCCCGTAAGATTTACAGCGTAAAGCGTTTTTTCACCCGTACGAGCTTCCACTTGCTGCAGGACCTCTTTTGAAGCCATAATGCGATCCTCAAAAGGGGTCAGCGGATTTTCAAAAAGAATCTCATCATCTTTTACAAGATCGACACCGCCAATAGCCTGCTCGTAAAGCTGTTGCTTAAAGAATGTTAAATCTTTTCCAAGTACCCCTTTAAAGATGCTCATCACAAGTGGACGATTATGGACACCCAAGATCTCACGAATTCCACCTATTCCATATTTCGGTCCTGGGAAACTCTTCTCAAGCTCCTTATCAAACTCCAAATCTACGAGCTTGATCTCTCCATCAAGAGATAGTTTGCCGAAGACCGTTGTTAAGATCGCCGGTATATCGTTAGAAAAATTGGCAGAAGGATAAGAAATCTTCAGTAATCCTCTCGTGCGCTGACTCCCTAAGAACCGATCAGCTGCAACGTCACGCTCTAATTCAACAACGCTTTCTACCACACCTTTATGTTTTTGAAGCTGTTCTTGCTCAAGCAGCGGAAGATCAGTCCAAGACCCCACTGTCAATCCAAGTGCAATCCCTTCTGCTTTTTTATTTAAATTTTCTTTTTTATCGTGAACCAAATAGGTCGCTGTTACTTTTCCCAAATCTGATAAACTCCTTTCAAACACGTTCATCCGAAAATAGTGCTGACGACTCAACTCGCGGCTTGTAATGAACATGAAAAAGCCCCATCCAAAAGGAAGGGGCGTTAATAACCGTTCGTCCGCTTCCCCTCATCTCTCAGTCAATCATTGACTGCAAGAATTAGCACCGTTTTCAGCTAAAACATTAGCTGAATGGTTGCCGGGTTTCATCGGGCTAGTCCCTCCACCTGCTCTTAATAAGAGTGCAAATTGTTTGAATATACTTTTAATGGTGATTATGACAGCCCATGAAGATTCTGTCAACCAATTTTTGATATGACTTTTGCGATCCTGTCAGCCGCTTCGATCAGTCTTTCTTCAGTAGTGAGTAATCCGACACGCACGTATTTGTCTCCTTCTTTTCCAAATCCGATCCCTGGAGCAACGACGACATGGGCTTTTTCTAACAAATGATCTGCAAACGATTCTGACGTAAAACCTTCAGGTACTGGAAGCCAGCAGAAAAATGAGCCCGCTGGTGATTTAACGTTCCAACCGTTCTCTTTTAGTCTGCTGATAAAAACATCCCGTCTTTTTTCATAAGTCTCGACCAGCTCATCCACGCATTCCTGAGAACCATTCAGTGCTGCGGCAGCTGCATGCTGCACCGCTCCAAATAAGCTGACATAAAAATGATCTTGAAGAAGGTTAATAGATTCAATGACCTGTTCATTTCCAACTGCAAAGCCGACACGCCAACCAGCCATGTTGTAAGTTTTAGACAAGGTATAGATTTCAATGCCAACCTCTTTCGCGCCATCCACCTCTAGGAAGCTAGTTGGCTTTTTACCATCAAATCCAATCGCACCGTAAGCAAAATCATGGCAAACGAGAAAGTCATGCTTTTTTGCGAGTTTAATGGTTTCATCAAAAAATTCCTTCGTTGCTACACCTGCCGTTGGATTGTTTGGATAGTTTAAGAACATCAGCTTTGCTTCCTGCAGTACTTGTTCATCTAAAGAATCATAATCGGGCAAGAACGCATTTTCTTCTAAGAGCGGCATCGTCTCCATCTTAGCCCCTGCCATAGCGATTCCTGACCAGTAATCTGGATATCCGGGGTCCGGAACGAGTGCGGTGTCACCAGCGTTTAAGTAGCATTGTGATAATTCTACTAATCCCGTTTTTCCACCGAACAGAACAGCTACTTCTTTTTCTGGATCTAGTGTAACGCCATATTCTCTTTTATAAAAATCTGCTACGGCTTGTTTTAAAAACACATGGCCTCGAAATGGAGAATATTTGTGATAGCCAGGATTGTCCGCCCCTTCTTTTAACGCTTCAACAATATGGTTAGGTGTGGGCTGGTCTGGGTTTCCTTGACCTAGATTTATAACGTCATATCCCTGCTCCACATAGTGAGATACTTTTTTTACAAGTTTAGCAAAAAATTGTTCCGGCAGTTTACTCATGACCTCTGCCTGTTCAAAACGTTTCAAACGATCACTTCCAGTCTAATTTGAATGTTCTTGAAATTCTAATCAGTTATGTTATACGCTTAAGGAAATTCTGTAAAGACTTTTTTGGTATGACCTGCCAAGTTAGGAGAGTGTTTTGTGAAAATCGTATGTATACAAGTGGATGTTCAATTTGGAAATCCCGAGAAAAATATAACGCACATCGAAAAAAAAATTCGAGAGGCCGTTCGTCTTCAAAATCCTGATACCATTGTTCTTCCTGAACTTTGGGATACAGGCTATGATCTGTCCCGCTTAGATGAGATCAGTGATAAGAACGGAGAAAGAGCAAAAAAGTGGCTAAGTTCCCTTGCAAAAGAATTTAAGTTAAACATTGTTGGCGGATCTGTTGCGTTTCGAAAAGATCATGACGTTTATAACACCATGCTGAGTTTTAACAGAAACGGCGAGCATATTGGAACCTACTCAAAGGCACACCTTATTACGCTGATGGAAGAAGAAAAATATATCGCTCCCGGTAAAGAGAGCTCCACATTCGAAGTAGATAACATACCGGCTTCAGCTGCGATCTGCTACGATATTCGATTTCCTGAATGGATCCGTAAACCTTTTGTAAAAGGGGCAAAAATTTTATTTGTCCCTGCTCAATGGCCTATACAGCGAGAGACCCACTGGAGAGCTCTTTTGATTGCCCGGGCTATAGAGAATCAATGCTATGTTGTAGCTTGTAATCGGATTGGAAGCGATCCAAACAATACTTTTGCTGGTCAATCTTTAATCATCGATCCATGGGGAGATATTGTAGCAGAAGCTTCCGTATCAGAAGAAGAAATCCTTTCCGCTGAGATCTCTCCTGGATTAGTAGATGAAGTGCGCACAAAGGTCCCTGTTTTCAATGACCGCCGTGTGGATCTTTACTAAGTGGCCGAATTTAACAAGCTCACAAAAAAGCTATCTCTAAAAAAGGTTTGACAACTTGTTTATAAACATTGTAGTATAACCATTAAGAATTGTGCGAATATTGTTTCGCTTTTACGAACTGAATAAAAGGTCTCTTATCAAGAGCAGGTGGAGGGATATGGCCCGATGAAACCCAGCAACCGACCGTAATACCATTGTGAAATGGGGCGCCCGAAAGATTTGGGAGCCGCTGAATTCTGATTGAATCAGCGTAAGGCACGGTGCTAATTCCAGCAAGACAACATTGTTTTGCTAAGATAAGAGGCACGGGACAACTGTCTTTCCGGGCCTCTTTTCTAAATGAAAAGAGGCTCTTTTATTTTATTAAAATTCCGGGGGGACTACAAATGAGCGTACAAGTAAAACTAGCATATGAACCTTTAAACGAACAGACTGTACTTGATGTGATCAAACCTTTAAATTTCTTTGAAACAGCGTCTTCTAACGAGCTGGTTGTTCAAGAGATTGGTGATGGAAACTTAAATCTTGTTTTTCGTATACAAGATCCTCATACGAAACAAGCACTTATCGTAAAGCAGGCACTTCCTTATGCAAAAGTTGTCGGAGAAAGCTGGCCGCTTACTTTGGACAGAGCCAGAATTGAAAGCGATGCTTTAGTACAGGAAGCAGAATCTGTACCGCACCTCGTGCCAAAGGTGTATTACTCTGATCCACAGTTGGCAGTAACCGTAATGGAAGACTTATCAGATCATGTGATTTTGCGTAAAGGGCTGATAGAAGGAAATACATACCCGCAGCTTGCGGAAGATATCGGTACATTTGCTGCAAACACCGCTTTTTATTCCAGTGATTTTTACCTTCACCCTTTTGAAAAAAAAGATCGGGTGAAAAAGTTTTCTAACCCTGAACTTTGCAAGATTACAGAAGACTTGGTATTTACGGATCCCTTTTTCAACCATGATACGAACGATTTTCCTTCTGAGCTGCAAAAGGAAGTTGAAAAAATTTGGACAGATCAACCGTTACTTCGTGAAGTCGCTCAACTTCGCTTCTCCTTCTTAACGAGAGCTGAGATTCTGCTTCATGGTGATCTTCATACAGGTAGTGTTTTTGTAAAATCGGACTCGACAAAAGTCATTGATCCTGAGTTCGCTTTCTATGGTCCAGCTGGTTTTGATCTTGCTCATTTTTTTGCGAACCTGATCCTTAATCACCTTTCACAAAACGTACATGCAAGAGAGCCGTTCCATCGTGAATCTGTTCAGTCGTACCTGCTTCAAACGATTGAGAAGACTTGGGAGACCTATAGAAAAACGTTTAAGGAACTATGGCACGAAAAGTCATCAGATCCTTTTGCAAAAACAGAAGGCGTTCTAGAGAATTTCCTTCAGTACACCTTTCAGGAAGCCATCGGCTTTGCTGGCTGTGAAGTGATTCGAAGAACGATTGGTCTTGCACATGTCGCTGACCTTGATTCTATTAAACAGAAAGATATTGAACTTTTTTATAAGAAGAAAGCACTGGAACTAGGAAGTTGTCTCATAAAAAATCAAAGAAAATTTACGAGTATTACTCAATTAACAGAATGGATTCGAGGTGCATAGAGAATGACGGTAGCAGGTAAATGGGTCTCTTCAGTTCGATACCGAAAAGACCATCTTCTCATCTTAGATCAACAGCAGCTCCCCCATCATACCGTGTACTTAAATGTAACAAGCATAGGACATGTATGGGATGCTATTTCAAAACTTAAAGTGCGCGGTGCACCTGCCATAGGGATCACGGCTGCTTTTGGCCTTGTACTTTGGAGCAATAGTGAAAAAGAAGACAATCTCCAGGCATTTTTATCTAAACTGCAAATTCAGCGAGATTATCTCGCGTCTTCCCGTCCGACAGCTGTTAACTTATTTTGGGCACTGGACAGAGTTGTTCGCGCCGCTCATACGGCCATTTCCGTAGAAGACGCAAAACAAAAGATAGAGCAAGAAGCCATCCGTATTCAGACAGAAGATGAAGAGATTTGCCGGAAGATCGGTGAATATGCTCTTTCTCTTCTACAAGACGGTGATGCCGTCATGACAATCTGTAATGCTGGAGCGATTGCAACGAGTAAGTACGGAACAGCACTTGCTCCCTTTCATCTTGCAAAAGAAAGAGGGGTAAATCTCTCGGTGTACGCAAACGAAACACGCCCCGTTCTCCAAGGATCTCGGCTAACTGCATGGGAACTGCAGGCAAATGATATCGATGTAACGCTGATAACAGATAATATGGCGGCACACACATTAAAAACAAAGAATATCAAAGCTGTCATCGTTGGTTGTGACCGAGTGGCTGCGAACGGAGATACAGCGAACAAAATCGGAACATACGGTCTAGCTCTCCAAGCTAAAGCACTGGGAATACCTTTTTATGTTGCCTGCCCTTTGTCTACTTTAGATCTAGGAACAGCAAGCGGTGAAGATATTCCGATCGAGGAACGTCCTGAAGAGGAAGTAACTCACATAAATGGTGTACGTATCGCACCTGAAGGCATTAAAGTGTTTAACCCCGCTTTTGACGTAACACCCGCTGAATACATATCAGCCATTATCACGGAAAAAGGGATCTTACACGGAAATTATAAGGATTCATTATCGGAGCTTAAGGAGGAAAAGTAAGTGAAATCGATTAAAGTACTTGCAACTGCAGTGATTACGGCATCTATCATTCTATCAGGATGCACAAATGAACAAGATGCCTTATCCAGTAAAACAGAAACGAAGCCAGCTTCTGCTAATGAATCTAAATCTCCTTCCGGAAATAAAACCAACTTATCGAGTGAAGTTCCAAAAGCTCTTCAAAAACCGCTAAAGATTGCTTCGATCAATCAATTTTCGATCGGTACCTTCTCTTCTCAATATATTAGCGGCGTAAAGAAGCAAGTAGAGGAATTTGGCGGTGAAGTACAAATCTATAATGCTGATAATGACCTCTCAAAAATGGCGGCATACGTGGAAACAGCGATTAACCAGCAGGTCGATGGCATCTTAATCGACCACGGCCGTGCTGATGCTATCGCGCCAAGCGTAAAGAAAGCAATAGCTAAAGGAATTCCTGTTGTAGCATTCGACAGCGACATCAACATACCTGGGGTAACGGTTATTGATCAAGATGACTATAGCCTTGCATGGAGTACACTCCGAACAATGGCACAGGATCTTAACGGAAAAGGGGAGATCGTATATGTGTGGGTTGGTGGATTTACTCCAATGGAACGAAGAAACACGATGTATGAAGCCTTTAAGAAACGTTATCCTGAAATCAAAGAAATCGCACGGTTCGGAAATGCGGGTCAAAATACAACACTTGATACACAATCTCAGATGGAAGCACTTCTGCAAAAATATCCGAATAAAGGTGACATTGACGCAGTATTTGCACCATGGGATGAGTTTGCAAAAGGTGTAACACGGGCGATTCAGCAAGCTGGACGTGATGAAATAAAAGTATACGGCATTGACTTAAGTGATGAAGACCTTCAATTAATGCAAGAAGGAAACAGTCCTTGGACTGCCACAGCTGCAACAGACCCCGCTGATGTCGGCAAGCTACAAGTCCGCTTTCTTTACCAAAAAGTCGCAGGTGAAGAAACACCAGAAGTCTACAGTGTACAGCCACATCTTGTGGAAAAAGAAGATCTTCCCCAAACAAAAGTATCCATGGGTGATATCGGTAAGTATGTTGAGGGATGGGGTAAATCTGATGCCGGCACCTCACCTTGGATGAAAAAATTAAAGAAGGCGAATCAATAATGGCCAAACTTTCCTTATCAAATATTACGAAATCTTTTGGAGATCAATCTGTGTTAAAAGGAGTGGACTTTGGCGTTTCAAGCGGTGAAGTCCATGCCCTTTTAGGTGCCAATGGAGCGGGAAAAAGCACCTTAATGAAGATCTTATCAGGTGATTACGAACGTGACAGCGGAACAATTACTATAGACGAAAAAGAACAATTCTTTAAAACTCCTGCAGATGCAAAACTCGCAGGTATTGAAATGGTTGTACAGGAAGTGGATACGGCACTAGTGTCCTCATTAAGCATAGCTGAGAATGTCACGATGAATTCATTTATAAGCGGAACATCGTTCTTCTCCTGGAACAAACGTAACAAAAAGGCAAAAGAACTCTTGCGGCGCGTAGGTCTCCATATAGATCCAACCTTCCCTCTTTCACATTGCTCTCTTGCACAAAAACAGCTCGTACTTATTGCTAAGGCACTTTCCAGCGATATTTCTTTTATCATTTTGGACGAACCGACAGCTGCACTCAGTAAGAAAGAAGCCGATCACCTGTTTACAGTCCTGCGAGAGCTGCAAAAAGATGGTGTGGGAATCATCTATATCTCACACCGATTACCAGAAGTGTTGACCTTATCAACAAAGATAACGGTACTTAAAGACGGTTATGTTACCTTGCATGAAGATACCGATTCTTCATCTACAAAACGGATCGTTCAAGCGATGCTCGGCAATGACCTCGTTGAACTTTTGAATGACGAAGAAAAACGAGTGCTAGGCAAAACACTTTTTGAAGTAAAAGAATTCACCGTACCAGCAACCAATGAAAAGATTTCACTTTCTGTAAAACAAGGGGAGATCGTAGGCATAGCAGGACTTGTTGGGGCAGGTAAGACAGAAACGGCAAGAGCTTTTTTTGGAGCCGATCCTTCACCTGATCCAATCATAATGAACGGTAATAAAGTGAAAATCACAAGTCCTCAAAAAGCCATCGCATCTGGTATCGGGTTCGTGCCAGAAGAACGGCGAAAAGAAGGAGTCCTCGTCGATTATAACGTTATCGAGAACTTGACACTCCCTGTTCTTAACCAATTTACTAAGTTCGGACTGATCCAGAAAGAACAAGAAAAGAAAGAAGCAGAACGCTGGATTAAACAACTTGGTATTAAAACGGAATCCCCTTCCCTTCTGTTAAATCATTTGAGTGGAGGAAATCAGCAAAAAGCAGCGATTGGAAAATGGCTGCTCAACGATGGTGATGTTTTTATATTAGACGAACCGACAAAAGGTATCGATGTCGGTGCAAAGCAGGATGTTTTTCAGTGTATGAAGGATTTGGCGGATAAAAGTAAAGGCATTCTTTATTTTACAAGTGAGTTTCAAGAACTGCTTGCCTTTTGTGACAGGATTCTTGTGATGTATGACGGCAAGATTGCCGGTGAACTTACGAAAGAAGAAGCAACCATGGAAAAAATTATGCATTTTGCTACAGGAGGTCATTATGGCACAGTACGTTCATAAAGAAACTATAAAAGACAACGTTAAAGGAGCACCCTTTCAATTTCAAGAGAAAGTGTTTCCCTTTTTATATCGGTATGGCACATTACTCGTTATTCTTTTAACGATTATTTCTTTTAGTCTTGCAAACGATAAATTCTTAAGCTATCAAAACTTTACAGACATTCTGCGTTCTGTATCGATCATCACCCTGTTAGCGATTGGTGTAACGATCTCGTTAATCGTTGGAGGTTTCGACCTTTCCGTTGGTTCCACTGCCAGCCTGGCAACCGTTACAAGTGCAGCAGCTCTCGTTCTTTATCGGCAGGAAACAATCGTAGCCATATTGATCCCGATCGCAATCGGACTTATTATCGGTCTATTAAACTCCTTTTTTGTTGTTAAAGTTAAACTTCCAGATCTACTTGCAACACTTGCTGTTATGTATATTATCAATGGATTGCACCTGACATTTACAAAAGGATATTCGATTTATAACAACATGCCTTTAGGAGAAGGCGGAACAGCACCTGGTGTATTTCTTCCTTCGTTTCTATTCATAGGGCAAGGAGAGATCTTTTCTGTCCCCGTACCTGTAATTATTATGCTTATCGCCGTTATTGTGGTTCATTTTATTCTTCAGCAATCACGTTTCGGCAGATTGTTATACATTACGGGAGGAAATGAGGAAGCTGCAAGACTTTCCGGTGTTCCTGTTCAGCGTTATAAAATGTATGCCTATCTTTTATCAGCTTTCTTCGCAACTCTTGCAGGCATCGTTCTCGCAGCTAGAATTGGAACTGGTCAAGTTTCTGCAGGTGCTCCTCTATTAATGGACGGAGTGGCGGCTGCTTTTATCGGTTTTTCCGTATTCGGTGCTGGAAAACCAAATGTGATCGGCACCTTTTTCGGTGCTGTGCTAATTGGGATACTATTAAATGGCCTGACAATGCTTAACGTTCCGTACTATGCACAAGATATCGTAAAAGGAGCAATCTTAATCGGTGCCCTTGCGTTTATGTACTATGAAAAGAAAAAATAATGAAATGGTTTTAAAAACAGCACGCCTTTTATAGGCTCGTGCTGTTTTTGTAACATTCTCTTAAAAACATAGCCGCTTCATCTGCAGGCATTGGTTTACTGATGATATAACCCTGTGCATGGTGACATCCGTATTCCTGAAGAAGCTTCAGTTGTTCATATGTCTCCACACCCTCTGCCACGGTTGTAAGCGACAATCCTTCACACATCATGATGATCGCCTTAATGATGGCAGCATCACTTGAATTAAAGAAGTCATCACTCAAATGACGGATAAAGCTTTGATCGATTTTTAATGAGTCAACGGGAAAATCTTTTAAGTAGCTAAGTGAACTATAGCCGGTGCCAAAGTCATCGATCGATAACCTTACACCGAGTTCCCGTAGTTCCTGCATAATACTCATGCTATATTGTACGTTCTGGATCATCGTGCTTTCGGTAAGCTCGAGGTGAAGACACTCAGCAGGTATACCAGTGGTTTGAAGCGCTTCTTTTACTTCATAAACGAAAGACAATCTCTGAAACTGCCTTCCTGAAACATTTACAGATATCGATAGATGGTGTGCACCTTCATCGTGCCAATGTTTCAGTTGTTTACAAGATTCAAAGAGAATAAATCTTCCTATATCATCGATCAGTCCGATCTCTTCTGCAAGTGGAACAAACTGCATGGGTGAAACAAGGCCAAGTTCAGGGTGGTTCCAGCGTATCAAGGCCTCGAAACCTATAATTCTCTCTGTCTTCATACAAAGCTGGGGTTGGAAGTAAGGCTGAAATTCTCTCTTTTGGATTGCTTTTCGTAAATACCCCTCAAGTTTAAGGCGTTCCAATGTAAAAGCGTTCATTTCACCCGTAAAAAACTCTCGTTTGCCCCGTCCTTTTTCTTTCGCCTTATGCAGAGCAATATCAGCGTTTTTAATAAGTATCTTTGCATCTAGACTATCATCTGGATAGATACTGATTCCGATCGATGTGCTGACCGTATACTCCTGTCCATCTAAATAAATTGGCATATTTAAGACCTCTGTAATTCTGTTTGCCGTATCGATCACTTCTCCTAGCTTATCTAACGTCGGAAGAATAAGCGTGAAAACATCTCCTGCAAAACGGCATAAAAGATCATCCCTCTTTATCGTCTGCCTAAGCTGCTTGCTGACATGCTTTAGTACCACATCACCGATATGGTGACCTAAGCTTTCATTTATTATTTTAAAATGATCGATATCAATAAACATAACAGCTAATTTATTTTTAGTGAGCTGGTTCTCCGCTACTAACTCACGAAGTCTCTTCTCAAATAGACTTCGATTCGGTAAACCCGTTAGCGAGTCATGAAAAGCCAGTCTTTCAATCTTTTTTTCTGCATTCTTTTGCCATGTTATGTTTTTGCTAATCCCGTAAACACCGACAACAGCCTGGTTTACAACGATCGGGATGTTTGTAATGCTGCAGACAATTTCACTGCCGTCTTTTTTCTTGATGCTTGTAACAAAAGTTTGCGGTTTGTCATGAATGGCGAGCCGAAAATGTTCAACCACACGTTTATGATCTTTTTTACAAACAAAATGCAATGCATGAGCTTGAAGCATATCGGTCTCAGAGAACCCTAAAGTCTCTATAAGGGCGGGATTCACACTTGTTATATATCCATTCATATCCATGGAATAGATCATATCCGGGTTGTGTTCAAAAAGTGATTTATATCGCTGTTCAGACTCAAGAAGTGTATGGTTCAGCTGCTCCATTTCTTTCGCACTTTCTTGAACTAAATGAGACATCGCTAAAAAGTCATCTATTTTTTGTGGCTTCTTTGTCATTTTAGAACTAATTTCTATATCTAATTCTAATCTTTCTCGTTCTTTGATGGTTCTCATGAATACACCTCATCTGCTAAAAGAACAATCCTTGTAAATCGGGCATAAGGCCATTATTAATATCGGTGGAACGTTCAATATATTAACAGGACTATTGAGGGTTATTTTTACCATTAAAAAAATCGCCTGATATACGTACGATCAGACGATTCTCTAGCATTTATTAACCTATCACGATATAACCGTAGAATAATACTAAAACCAGTGTAATCCAGAAAAACACCCAGTTCATTAAACGGCCTTCTCCGCGTTTACGTTGAACCAGAATGATTTCCATCAGCCCAACCATGATTAAGCCTAACGTCCCTTTAATAATGAGTGGACCTTTATTAACTATTCCTGGGTCAGTAATATAACCAGCAAGCAGATGGCCTCCTGTAGCTAGGATGGCTAAAAACAAAACGCGCAGGATCATATGAAAAATTTTAGATTTTTTTCCAGCGTTCTTTTTGTATAGCATATACGTTACAAAGAACAAAATGAGACCCAAAAACCAAGATGTCACATGTACATGAATCATAAATATATCCTCCTATGTATAATTCTCCATATTAATATAACACGAAGCCCGCCTAACAAGACAACTAAATGAGTTACCTCTGTAAAGAAAGCACTTTCACTGGTATAATAGCACTGTGAGAAAACTTGCAGAATAGAGGTGTTTCTATGAAACAGACACAGACGAAGAACACAGAAACTGTCATTTCAAAAACGGAGCAATATGGTGCACAGAACTATCATCCGCTGCCGATCGTTATTTCAAAAGCGGAAGGTGCGTGGGTAACCGATCCTGAAGGAAACCGTTATATGGATATGCTAAGTGCATACTCTGCGGTAAACCAAGGACACCGCCATCCTAAAATCATCCAGGCGCTAAAAGACCAAGCGGACAGAGTAACACTTACTTCTCGAGCATTCCACAATGATCAGCTCGGTGATTTCTATGAAAAAGTATCATCCCTAACGAAAAAAGACATGGTTCTTCCTATGAACACTGGTGCTGAAGCTGTTGAAACCGCCATTAAAGCCGTACGCCGCTGGGCATATGATGTGAAAGGCGTTGCTGATAACCAAGCAGAAATCATCGTGTGTGAAGGCAACTTCCACGGACGTACGATGACTGCTGTATCCATGAGTTCAGACCCTGATTATCAGCGTGGATTTGGCCCAATGCTCCCAGGAATTAAAGTGATTCCTTACGGAGATCTAGAAGCACTAAAGTCAGCGATTACACCTAACACGGCTGCTTTTGTTTTAGAACCGATCCAAGGTGAAGCTGGAATCGTAATCCCGCGTGAAGGATTCCTAAAAGAAGCACTTGAAGTATGTAAATCTGAGAATGTTCTTTTTGTCGCTGACGAAATTCAATCAGGCCTTGGCCGATCTGGAAAAATGTTTGCTTGCGACTGGGAAGACGTTCAGCCTGATATGTATATCTTAGGAAAAGCATTAGGCGGAGGTGTCATGCCGATCTCTTGTGTAGCAGCAAACCGCGACATCCTAGGTGTATTCAACCCAGGTTCACATGGATCAACATTCGGAGGAAATCCACTTTCTTGCGCCGTTTCTGTCGCTTCACTCGAAGTACTAGTTGAAGAAAACTTAGTTGACCGCTCATTAAAGCTTGGTGAGTATTTCTTAAACGAACTGAAGAAGATTGATAACCCCGCGATCAAAGAAGTCCGTGGAAAAGGATTATTTATCGGTGTAGAGCTAAACGAACCCGCTCGTTCTTACTGCGAAAAATTAAAAGAGCAAGGACTGCTATGTAAAGAAACACACGAAAACGTAATTCGCTTCGCCCCACCTCTAATCATCTCTCAAGAAGACCTAGACTGGGCGATCGAACGCATCAAAAACGTACTTTCCGTTTAATCATACTAAGAAAGCTGACTAACAAGGTCAGGTGAGACCCTTTTAAGAAAGACTCACCGCCTGCCCCTCGGAAAGGGAGTGCCTGAAGCGGAAATCAACCACTTTCATGAGTAAAAACATAAAGAAGCAGCCAAAAGCTGCTTCTTTTCACTTTACAAAGCTTTCACCATACCACCATCAATCAACAAAGACTGCCCTGTAACATACGTATTAGCACCTGAGCACAAGAACACAACCGTCTTCGCAAATTCTTCAGGCTTCCCATACCTACCAAGCGGAATACCACTTTCCATGGTTTCCTTTACTTCTTCCGCGGAAACACCTTTCTTCTCCGCAGCCATCTGATCAAGCTCACCTACTCGATCTGTTCCAATTCGTCCTGGCCCGATTGTATTAATTAAAATACCATCCTTCCCAAGCTCTTGAGAAAGACTCTTTGATAAACCATGAATCGCAGTACGGAACGTGTTTGATAAAATCAACCCATCGATCGGCTGCTTGAAGGAGGATGATGCAATATTTACGATGCGACCGCCACCGTTCTTTCTCATAGTTGGTGTCACCGCACGGACGGTACGCACCAAACTTAAGAGAGTGAGTTCGAACGCTCCTTGCCAGTGTTCATCTTCAAAGTCATTAAAGGTCCCAGCTGGCGGACCTCCGGCGTTGTTCACTAAAACATCAATACACCCTAACTTCTCTACGGTTTCTGCAACAAGTTCATCGATCTCATTACGCTGCGTGATATCACATTTTTTATATTGAACATCCGCACCTGTTTCGTTTTTGATTTCTTCAGCAGTTTGAGAAAGCTGATGTTCATCCCTGCTTGTAATCATGACGTTGGCGCCTTCTCTGGCAAACTCGAGCGCACATGCTTTTCCGAGTCCTTTACTAGAAGCAAGAACGAGTACATTTTTCCCTTTCAATCCCAAATCCATCTATTATCACCTCGGCTTAACAAAGATTTATAAAACAAAACTTACATATTTGGTTTCAAGATAAGCTTCCATTCCTTCGACTCCGCCTTCACGGCCAAGACCGCTTTCTTTCATACCCCCAAATGGAGCTTGTGCCGCTGATGGTACCCCATCATTCCAGCCGATGATCCCATAGTCCAATCCTTCAATCAGCTGTGTTCCCTTTGACATATTTTCCGTGTAAACATATGCTGCCAAACCGTATGGGCTTGTATTTGCAAGCTTGATCCCTTCTTCTATTGAACCTATCTTATGAATTGGAATAACCGGTCCAAACGTTTCTTCGTTCATGATAAGCATGTCTTGTGTTACATTTTTCAGCACAGTTGGCTCATAATAGTATGCTCCGTCCTCTGCTTTTCCTTTTCCGCCTGTCACACATTCTGCTCCGGCTTTCACGGCATTCTCCACATGTTCAGCTATTTTTTCGTATCCGTCTTTATTGATGATCGGTCCGATATCTGTACCTTCTTCAAGTCCGTTGCCCACTTTCAGTTTTTTCGCTTCAGCAGCAACTTGTTCTACAAATTCATCATAAATGCTTTCTTGAACATAGACCCTATTGATGCAGATACACGTCTGTCCTGCATTACGAAACTTTGAAGCTACTACGCCTGCCACTGCTTTTTTCAAATCCGCATCATCTAATACGACGGCAGGGGCATGACCGCCTAATTCCATCGATATGTTCTTGACCGTCGCTGCACTTTGTTCGATGAGCTTTTTCCCGATTTCTGTTGAACCTGTAAATGTTACTTTTCTTACCTTTTCAGAATCCATAATAGCTTTCCCGATAATTGAGGATGAACCTGTAACAAGGTTGATTACCCCTTTTGGAAAGCCAGCTTGATGTGCAAGCTCTACTAGTTTTATAGCGGTAAGAGGGGTTTCCTTTGGCGGCTTTACGATGAATGTACATCCTGCTGCAAGCGCTGGACCAAGCTTTCTCGTAATCATGGCTGCAGGAAAGTTCCACGGTGTGATCGCAGCTACTACTCCAACCGGCTGACGCAATACTTGCATTCTTTTATTTCCAGCGCTTGAAGGGATCGTTCTGCCGTATACACGCTTTCCTTCTTCTGCGTACCATTTCATAAAGGAAGCAGCATACATCACTTCACCTACAGATTCCTTTAGCGGTTTTCCCATCTCTAACGTCATCAGTTTTGCGAGTTCTTCTTTTTCTTCAATCATCAAATCATGAAGTTTCATAAGATAGTCAGCCCGCTCGTAAGCAGTCAGTTTGGACCAACCCGCAAAAGCTTCATGAGCCGCATCGATCGCTGCATCCGTCTCTTCTTTTCCGCAGGATGGCACAGTTCCGACAACCTCGCCATTCGCAGGATTAAACACCTCTATTTTTTCAAGAGAATTTCCTGTCCATGAACCATTAATATAAAGCAGCTTTTCCAAGTGAATTCCTCCTCTATGTATCTAGTAAAATTCGACTTCATTCTACTATTTCATTACGAAGTGTCCCGATTCCTTCTACAGTAATTTCAATCGTATCCCCGGCTTTCAAGAAAACTGGCGGCTTCATGCCTTTGCCTACTCCTGCTAGCGTTCCTGTTGCGATAATGTCCCCTGCTTCAAGGGTCATGCCTTTTGATAGTTCAGTGATCATCGTTCGTATGTCAAAAATAAAATCTGATGTATTTCCTTTCTGACGCACTTCCCCATTTACTTTCGTTTCAATCATTAGGTTCTCTGGGTTGGATATCTCAGAATGATGGACGATCCATGGCCCCATCGGACAAGTGCCATTTAAACTTTTTCCGAGCAAAAATTGCTTATGCTTCTGCTGCAAGTCACGCGCTGTGATATCGTTGATGATTGTATAGCCGAACACATGATCCATAGCTTCAGCCTCATTGATCCCTGTACCTGTTTTCCCGATAACCACAGCTAGTTCTCCCTCATAATCCAACTGGTTCGTAATATTCGAATGACTTGGGATCCCCTCTTCATGTCCGATAATTGCTGTTGGTGCTTTTGAGAATACCATGATGTTTTCAGGTACATCTGCCTCACTTCCCATCTCAATCGCATGATCACGATAATTCTTTCCGATACAGAAAACATTTTTAGAAGGACGTGGAATTGGTGCTAACAGCTGAACCTCTTCCAATTGATATGTATATTCCGAAGCATTAGCCGTATTCATCAGATGATGTACCGCAGAAGTGAACGCTTCCCCTTGCTGAATACCTTCTAGTAATGTTCGCGCTACCTTTTTTCCATCCGAAGCAGCAAGTGCCGACACATTGATTACAGCTTCATTTTTCACTACTCCTATAAAGCGTTCTTCCTCTCGAACAGCAGTAACAAATTTCATTTCGTATCTTTTCCTCCTCTTAATAAGCGCTTTCATGATTATAAGTTCTACTATATAGTCCAGAGCTTCGTACCGTAAAGAAATTTGCTGTTCCTAATCCCATTCAGAACTGTTTTTTCTTCTTTTTAAAAATATGGTAAAATAGTGTGTCATCTAAATCACCCATTAATGGGGTATATGTAATGAGGGAATGAAATCATGAAAATTGTACTAAGTACATTAAATGCGAAATATATACACACTTGCCTTGCTTTAAGGTATCTAAAAGCCTACAGCGAACCTGAATTTCCTGTAACGATCCGTGAGTTCACAATAAAAGACCCATCTTTAAATATCGTGACCGATCTCTACAACCAGCAGCCTGATGTCCTTGGTTTCAGCTGTTATATATGGAACATCGAAGAAACGATCAAGGTTATTCAGATGTTTAAGAAGATCAAACCCGAAACGAAGATCGTACTCGGCGGCCCTGAAGTCTCTTATGATGTAGCGTATTGGCTTGATCGTATTCCAGAAGTCGATTTTATTGTTGTGAATGAAGGGGAAGAGACTTTCAAACACTTGCTTAGCGAGATTCAGACTAACAGTTCGTTCGAAGCAGTAGCTGGCCTTGCATACAGAAAAGAAGGCAAACCGAAAATCAATGGACCACGTGAAAAACTTGATCTCAAAACCGTACCATCTCCATTTCGGTTTGAAGAAGACGTGGCCAATCTTTCAAAACGTATCACTTATTTTGAAACGAGCCGTGGCTGTCCATATTCATGTGCATTCTGCTTATCTTCCATTGAAGTAGGTGTCCGTTATTTTGATCCTGATCTTGTGAAGGATGACCTGATCTTTTTGATGGATAATGGGGCGAAGATTATAAAATTCGTCGATCGAACGTTTAATATTCGCCGTGATTATGCGCTTGATATGTTTGCCTTTTTAATCGAGAATCGCCGACCAGGCGTCGTGTTCCAGTTTGAGATTACAGCTGACATCATGAGACCTGAAGTAATTGATTTCTTAAACGAACATGCTCCTAAAGGATTATTCCGATTTGAGATCGGTGTTCAATCAACAAATGATGCGGTAAACGAGCTGGTACAACGAAGACAGAATTTTGATAAACTAGCACGTACAGTTACTACAGTGCGAGACGGCGGAAAGATTGTACAGCATCTTGACTTGATCGCTGGTTTGCCTGAAGAGGATTACAACTCGTTCCGTAAAACATTTAACGATGTTTTTGCATTTGGAATTGAGGAAGTTCAATTAGGATTTCTAAAAATGCTGCGTGGCACAGGACTTCGTCTTACAGCCGAGAAGCATGATTACGTTTATATGGATCATTCTCCATATGAAATTCTAGGAAACAACGTCCTAACCTTTGACGAAATCATTCGTATCAAGCAAGTAGAAGATGTTTTGGAGAAGTACTGGAATGATCATCGAATGGATCACACGGTAAAATATTTGATCAACCATGTATTTGAATCACCATTCGACTTTTTCCAAGAGTTCGGAACATTTTGGGAAACAAGAGGCTGGTCGAGAATCGGACATCAGCTGGAAGATCTCTTTAAACGGTTGATCGCTTTCTTAAAAGAATCCGCACCACACGCATTACCTGTAGCGGAAAGCTTGATGAAGCTTGACTATTTGGAGCGCCAGCAGTTCAAGCCTCGGAAACCTTGGTGGGAACATACACAAAATAAAGAAGAAACATCTAAGCTTTTAGCGTTGCTAGCACAGTCACCGGAAATGATCGAAGGCTTCCCGACACTTTCTGAAAAAGATATATTTAAGCATGCTTTTGTAACAGAAACAGCCATTGATCCGTTATCAGAGCAAATTGAACAAGATCCTGAAAAATCAAATATGTTGATTGCTCTGTTTGACCCAAAACAACAAAGTACAAAGATCTTCACAGCACCAAAGTCAATCATACATGCAAAAAAGGACGCGTAACCCGCGTCCTTTTTTCTTTTCAAATGTTCTTGACTAACTAACAGCACTACTTTTTTAACGCAGTTTGTCCTGAAACAAATACTGGTGAAGGATTCAATACGACTTCTTGGTCTTTTTCAAGCCCCTTCTTGATCTGAACAAATCCGTTTTGCTCGATCCCTGTTTCAACTTTTCTTTTATACAATTTATCCTTTATGATAACTAAGACATATTGATTGCCGTCCTCTTTCAAAACGGCTTTTTTAGGAACACTTTTCGCTTTTTCTGCTAGTTTTTCAGAAATGATGATCTTCGCAGGCTGTCCTTCTACCCATGCTTCTTCTTCCTCTATTAGAACGGTCAAAGTAAACGAATTATTTTCCTTAGTCGGCAGAAAGGTTTGGACGGTTCCTTTTACCTTTTCCTTATGATTCGGTGCTTCGATCTGCACAGAATCACCCGTTGTTAAAAGACCTGCGATCTCTTGGTTAACATTAGCCTTTACTTCAAAGTTTCCTTGGCCAACGATTGTTATCAAAGGCTTTTCATCTTGGATGCCGTTCACTTCTGAAACAACACCATCTGCTGGACTTTTTACAGAAAGATCATCCAGGCGATTTTCTAACTCACTGATCTCATCGGATAGTGCTGAACTTTCATTTTCTGCGAGGTCTTTTTGAAGTTCTGCATCGCTTAATTGCTCTTGCAGTCTGACTTTCGTCTCAGCACTGTCTTGTTTTTCATCAAAATTTGAAAGTTCACTTTGCCATTTGCTGATTTCGCTCGAATAATGATCAGCACGTACATCTGCCATATCTTTTTCTTTTTTTAACGATCGAAGTTCTTTTTCGATCGAAAGATTTTCATATGCAATAAGGGTCTGACCAGCAGAAACCGTTTCACCTATATTCACCATGATTTCTTTTATGGAGCCAAATGAATCTTTTTTGTAGATATCAAACGTGTTTTTGGAATAAGTGATTCCTGTCACTTCATGTTTTTTTGAAAAATCTCTTTCTTTGGAAAGTGTCGTTTCAAGTCTTGGTGCAACAACGGCTGAAGACTCTTTTTTATCGAAAATAAAAACATTCATCACAAGTAAGAGGGCAATCATTATACCAGCCGCGATCCACTTCCATTTATTCATATGCCAGTCCCCCTTACACCAATTGTCCGCTGACTAAAGCAGCATAGAAAGAATAGAAAACCAACCAGAAAATAGAGCCACAGATTGTAACTGCTAAACAGTAGCTTTTTGCTTTAAAGGATAACTGTCTCAACGCATAGTAGATCACAACTGCTCCCCATATGTTAAACACATTGATCAAGTTCAACAACTCCTGCCAAAACCCATGCTTAAAGAATAAGACTCCCGCAAAGCCAAAACCTAAAGGCTGTACAACTTCTTCAGCACCTAACACGAATTGAACCGGCAGCTCGAATGCTAATCCAATCAAAAATAGAACGTAGACGACGGTTATCAGATAAAAAAGAGTCTTGTAGCCGATATCTCGGAAGAATGCATATAAAAATAACGTTCCCGCCTGCAGGAAAAGTAGCGCTACGACAATGCCCCAAGCCCCTCCTGCTAATGAAATAAAGAACCTCAGAAGTTCATGCTCTGCTCCAGAAAGTTTTGCTGCTTTTACAAATGAAATGGATTTAAAAGATGGATAGGCTGCGAAGAAAGACAACGCATGAAGAAATCCGCTCACCGCTAAAATCGCAATGAACCTCACCCAGAATCCCTCTTTTTCTTTCCACTCTTTATAAAAGGAAAAATATGTATAAGGCTTCGTTAAAGCAGGAATGAATTGAGCTCTTCCTGTCATAAGGCCTCCCCCTTCTCTCTCTGTTTATCTCTATATCGTATCACAAATTTTTACTCATAATGACAAATTCTGACTCATTTTTTTCAAAAATAGGAACATCTCCGTATAAATGCCTCTGTTCCGCAAAAACTAACGCAAACTACTGAGATCGGGATGAGGTCGAATGACTTTTTTCAAGAAACCTAAAAAGCTGATAACAGAAGCAAAAGTTGAACACGACATTCAAAAAGGATTAAATAACAAATCAACCGTCGTTCAAAATCTTAATCTAGATGAATTATTAACAAAAGTAAAAGAACCATTCTCAGCAACTGAAGATTTAGTGACACAAGAAGTAGAGCTTCCATCTGATACTAGCCGGATAGCTCTTCTTTATATAGAATCCATTGTTGATAAACAGCTGGTGCAAAGTATGATTTTAGACCCTTTATTCACGACGGGTAAAGAGATTACCTTCGAGTCTTTTAAAAAAATGGCGAGCATTGATTTAAAGCAAGAAACAGATTTTAACCAAGTTCCAAAGTTCCTTCTTCAATCAAACACGCTTGTTTTCACTGAAGATACAACTTGTTTTTACACCGTATCAACTCCTGTAAAAACACAACGGGATATTACGGAACCCGATAATGAATCTATAGTTCGCGGTGCTCATGATGGCTTTGTAGAAAACTTGTCAACAAACCTGGCACTTGTGCGAAAAAAATTAAGATCGTCAAAACTAACGATTAAATACCTCCTACTAGGTCAGGAGTCACACATGAAATTAGCATTACTTTATGTGGATCAAATTGCAAATCCTGAACTTGTAAAAGAAGTAGAAAAGAGAGTTAAGTCCATCGAGGCTGATGCCGTCTACGCTCCTGGAAATGTGGAAGAAAGTATAGAAGACAAACCTTTTAGTTTCTTTCCGCAAATATTAAACACGGAACGTCCTGATCGTGTGGCTGCCAACTTAATGGAGGGCAGAGTAGCCCTTCTATATGACACTTCTCCTACGGCACACATCATGCCTGTAAACTTTTTTACGTTCTATCAATCTGTAGATGATTACAACAAAAGATGGCATATCAGTTCATTCTTTCGTTTTATCCGTATTATGGGATTTTTTATTGCCTTAGGCTTACCAGCTATATATATATCAATCGTTTCATTCCATTACGAGGTCATACCGTTTGACCTTATCCTGTTGATCAAAAGTTCCCTTGAGGATATCCCTTATCCCCCTTTAGTCGAGGCACTTCTCATGGAGCTTACGATTGAATTCATTCGAGAAGCTTCGATAAGGCTTCCTGCCAGGATCGGTTCTACGATCGCTATCGTTGGAGGTCTCGTAATCGGAGATGCCGTTGTTAAAGCAGGGCTTGTTTCGAACTTAATGATCATAGTCGTTGCGGTTACCGCCATTGCCGCATATATCGTACCATCTAACGAGATGAGTGCTGCAGTACGTATTCTGCGTTTTCCGTTCATGGTGGCAGCTGCTACTTTAGGTTTTTTGGGAATCGTTTTCGGATTTCTGTTATTGCTTTTTCATTTGTGCAGACTTTATACGTTTGGATCACCTTACTTTGCTCCAATAGCACCGCTGAACGTTAAGGACTTAAAAGATACATTCTTACGTGCTCCTTTCTGGAAACAAGATACACGACCTCAAGACCTAAACACTCAAAAACCGGACAATCGCAACCATACACGAAAGTGGGATAAGTCATGAATAGTCATACCATTACACATAGACAGCTATTCTTCTTGGTTATACAAACACAAATTGGTGTCGGTGTATTATCTTTGCCTTATACCTTATTCAGTAAAGCAAAGATCGACGGATGGATATCGTTGTTCATGGCAGGTATTTTTATTCAATTTTCAGTTTTAGCCATCTGGAAACTATGTGATCGATTTCCGAAACAAACGATTTATGAAATCCTTCCAAAAATCATGGGAAAGAAACTAGGTTACGTGTTCAATGCCATTTATACAATCCATTTTTCTTTCATATCCATACTGATTTTGATTATGTATAACAGCATTGTAGGAAAGTGGATTCTGTTTGAAACTCCGCATTGGGTGATCATTTTTATCATGGCGGCAGTAGGATACTACGTCATTACGAGTTCACCTAGGGAGATTGTAAGATTCTTTGTTCTTGTCACACCACTCTTGATTATTTTGTTTATACTCATCCTGTACGCCTATACAGATGTTCACCTTCTATACCTTTTTCCTGTAGGGCATACTGGAATCTTAACGATTATTAAGAGTTCAGCTGATGCCGTTGTGGCACTGCTGGGATTTGACGCAGCACTCGTATTTCTAGCTTATTCAAACGCTTCAGCAGCAAGAAATATAAAAGTCATCTCGTTCGCATCCTTTTGTATTACGATTTTATATGGATTTATCGTTTTTACAACTTATATTTTTTTCAATCCAAAGGAAATCATAATCGTTCCAGAACCTGTATTATATATGCTCAAAGCTTTCTCGTTTTCGATAATAGAAAGAACCGATCTAATCTTCCTATCAGTGTGGATTATCTCAGTGGCTACTTCGTTCGTTTGTTACCTTTTTATCGCTGCAAAAGGAGTACAAACATTATTTGGCTTAAAGGAACATCAAAAAGGAGCCCCCTATATCGCCATCTTCTGTGCGGTTATCGCTATCATACCTGACGATAAACTAGAAGTAATGACATGGAACAAATATATCACCATGACATCTGTTTTTTTGTCCGCCGTGTTTCCTATCGTTTTGTTGGTTATCGCTGTTTTGCGGAAAAAACAAGAGAAAGGAGCAGCCACTTCATGAAAAAAAAGCTATCTCTTCTATCTGTTCTGCTTCTTCTCACGGGATGCTGGGATCAAAATGTACTGAATAAAACGAAACTTATTACAGCAGGCGGCTTCGATTATACAAAAGATGGGAAGATTATCACTACAGCTTCTGTTCCTGAAGCGAATGCAATGGAATCCGGAAAGGACAGCATCGAAAACCAAATTTATACCGCTACGGGCACCACGGTCCGGCAGAGCAGGTTCAAACTTGATCGAGAAGTATCAGAGCGATTGGATATTTCTAAGAATCAAATCATCATTTTAGGAGAGGATGCTGCAAAAGAAGACATTTACCAGCTTTTAGATGTTTTTTACCGCGATCCAAAATCAGCTTTAAATGCGAAGATAGCAGTAGCAAAAGGAAAAGCTTCGGATGTGATCAGTAAGAAATTTGAGGAAACAAAAAAGGCTGCGGGTTTGGGAGAGTATCTAAGAGATTCGATTCTCAGTGCGGAAGAATCTTCAGCCGTACCACGTGAAAATATACAGACCGTTTGTCCAGTCATGTTCGATCCGGGTCAGGATTTTGCACTTCCTTATCTGGAAGCATTAAAAAGGACTATCCACATTCGAGGAGTAGCTTTGTTTCGTGGACAAAAAATGGTTGGAGAGATTAAAGAACCTCTATCCGTTACCTATACGATGCTAACCGGAAAGAAACATGAAATCGCCATGAATACTACGAAAAAGATCTATAAAAATAAAAAACCAGCTCGACTAAACTATGTAACCATAAAGGTAAAAAAGAATAAGCGATCTTTTCTTGTTGATGTAACCCCAGAAGGTAAAATTTCTGCAAAAATTAAATTAAAAACGAAAGTGACCATAACCGAGTATCCTAGTGATAACCTTTCAACACCTACTGAGGTAAGAAATATCGAAAAACAGCTGTCAAAAAAGCTAACAAAAGATGCACAAACCGTGATCGATAAACTTCAAGCTATGAACAGTGATCCTTTTGGAGTCGGCAGACAAGTAATGGCTTTTCATTATCCAGTCTGGGAAAGACTAAACTGGGAAGAAGAATATCCGAAAATTGATTTCACTGCATCCGTTGATGTCGAGGTGATCGGACACGGAATCATCGAATAAAAAAGGGGCTCGACCCAAAAGTTTTTACACTTTTGAGTCAGCCCCCTCTTTTTAAAACTGATCCAACTTCACTCTCGTTCCTTTCCCTGCATGTTCAGCTGGTTCGACAATGAGTCGTTTCGTTAATCTCGCCTTTAACTCAGGTACGTGTGATATGACTCCGATCGCAAAATTCTCCATTTGAACTTTTTCGAGAGCAGTTACGACCGTATCAAGAAGTTCTTGATCCAGCGTACCAAACCCTTCATCTAGGAAAAAGAATTGCAGCGGAAACTTCCCTCTTAGCTGTATTTGTGCAGATAGGGATAGTGCTAATGCGAGCGAAGTCAAGAATGTTTCTCCTCCTGATAAAGAAGTAACAGGTCTCTTGATGCCTCCATTTGCATCATCACGAATCACAAAACCACTGTTAGAGTCTACTTCAATCGCATAACGCCCCCGTGTTAGCTTAGAAAGCCGGCTAGAAGCATCGCGCGTAACATGGATGAGCTGCTCTTCTGCCATAAATTCTACAAAAGCGTTTCCTCTAAACACACTTTGAAGCTTACCGATTTGTTCGAGAAGAGCTGATACTTTTTGCTTTTCATCTTCAAGCTCTTTAAATCGAGCATGGTTTTTTTCTACTGTAAGCCAGTATTGTTTTGCCTGGCCAACAGCTTCCCTTGTCGCATCGGCTTCATCCTTGCATTCTTTTAAAGCTTTTTGCTGATTTAGCTTCTCTTCCTCCGTTATTGGTTGTTCAGGAAGTTTTGTTTTTATTGCTTCAATGGCAAGTTTTACTTCTTTACACTGATCATCATAGTTCGCCAGCTCTTGTTCCCATTTTTTCTGTAAATCATCGTCTTTAACAGACGTTGCATATTCTTCATAGCTATTAAAAATGGATTGCTGCAGTTTCTTATTCCATTGGATATGAGCTTTCTCACTTCTCTTAAGAGCATCTTCAAAACGGTTTAGCATGGAATGAAAGGCTTTGTCCGCTTCCAAAAAGTGTTTTCTAGAATGCTCATATTGCTCAAAAGCACCCTTGTATTCTGCCACAACGGCTTTCAACTGTTTTTCGGCGGTGTCAAATTGTTCACTTGCTTGTTGATCACCTAAACGGTTAAACAGTTTTTCTTTAAGTTGCGAAATATCTTTGTTCAACATCTCGAGCTGATTCTTACTCGTTTTTATGGACCATTCAAGCTTTCTGTTCTCTTCTTTAAGATTTTCGATTTTGGTTGATTGTGATTCCAGAAAATCCACAGCAGCTTTAAGGCTCTCCTGAATTTCACTCTGTCTCGTTTCGCGAATTTTAAACTGCTCTTTCACTTCTTCAAGGTCTTCTTGCTCAAATGGAATTTTGCTTTTTTTCCACTCGGCCGCAATCTCTTTTTTTACCTTTTCATTACGCTCTACTTTTTCTTGTAAGTCTTTTACTTGTTTTTCGGCATACTCAAGGTTAACCATTAGATGCTCGAGCTCTTTCTGCTTTTCGTCAAAGTGAGATGTGAGTGTTTCAAAACGGTTCTCAAGTGAAAGCTGATCTTGGTACGCTCCTTTTACTTTTATGGAGTGATCATTCAGCTTCTCCATCTCGAATGTTCGGTTGGACATCACATTCTCCGTTACAGCAACCTCACGAGTTGCGGCTGTTTCTTCGTTTACCACATTCATCTTTGACCAAATTTTATTGGATAACTTTTCAAGCGCTTCAGTAAGATGAGTTAGATCATGGTGCTTATTTTGCAAGGTAACCTTAGCCGCTTCTAAATATTCGATCGCATCTTCGTTATTTTCAAGATCATGAGATTCCTTATAAGGAAAAGGATGGACTGTCGATCCGCAAACTGAACAAGGCTCGTTCTCGACTAACTGTACAGATAGCTGTGCCGCCAGCTGATGAACCTTATATTTTTCCTGATGTTCTTTTTCCTTTTTTAGAGTTTCCTGCAATAATCCAGACAGACTTTCATTTTCTCTCACCGCATTTTGCACGTCATCATAAATCGTTAGAACATCCGTTGATAGTGATTTCAGATTTCCTATACTGGTCTTGATCGTACCCTTTACATGGTTTACCTTTTGTTTCCTTTCATCTAGATTTTGCGCTGCTTGTTTAAGCTCGTTTTGAAGGGTTCGTTCATCGTTTTCCACGCTTTGCATTCTCTGTAAGAGCAAGAGCGCAGACTGCATCATCGCACGCTCGTTTTGACTGATCTCAATCTTCGTTAATTCTTCTTTCAAGGCACTTTGTTTATTCTTTCCTTTTTCAAGCAAGTTGATCGCAGCTTCTTCTGATTTTTTACCAATCAAATAAGAGCTTTCCATCTTAGAAAGTTTTACCTTCTCCTTCTCTCGCACGGTTTCCTTTTCATGGAGCTCTTTTTCCCACCCGAAGGCTTCTTCGAGCACACTGAGTCTTTTTATCAATGCCGGCTCTTTTTTATCTTTTATCTCTTTCGCTTGTTCGTACTGTTTCTCATGTTCTGTAAAAAGCTGTTTTAATTGTTCAGCATTTTGTTCAAGTTTTTCTTTTTCTAAGCCTAATTCTTTTTTTGATTTGTTGGCCCCGAGCCATTCTTCCGCGTACGGAGTTAGACGGTCTGCCATCACTGCCTTCTTATGAAGTTCTTTCAGCTTTTCCATGTCAGGCCATTTCGAATCCAGTTCTTCTTGTTTCAAAAGAAGTTTTTCATTTTCAGATTGTGTTTCCCAGTAAGCTTTTATCCGCTTATACTTTTCTTCTTCAGTTGTTAAACGTTTAGAAATGTTAAGCAGCGCTTGTTCTTTTTCTTTGAGCTGTGTTTCAGCTTCTTGCAAAGCTTCTTTTGAAGCATCTCCAAGACCCGCTTGTTCGGCCACAATTTCATTTAATCGGTTCTTTTGTTGATCAGACTTTTTCTTGAGCTTTTGGTTTAAGACATCGCCATATTTTTCTAGCTGGAAAAGACGCTGAAGCATCTGTCTTCTGTCAGCACCTTTTAACGATAAAAATTCGGCAAACTTTCCTTGAGGCAATACGACTGCTCGAGTAAAGTCTTCGATCGTCAATCCTAAAAGTTCTTGAACTAGTCTCGTAACCTCTCGTTCTTTGTCGGCGTGCACAACAGATTCACCATTTACGGATTCAATTAATCTAGAAGTGCTCGTCCGGATCGTATGTTCACCTGTCCTTTTATAAGAGCGTTCAACCGTATAGTTTCTTTTGTTATCCCCTTCGCCTAATTGAAAAGAAAAAGAAACAGAGAGTTTATCCTCAGCCTGATTCATAATGCCATGGGTTCCGCCAGCCGCACGCTCTACTTTACCGTATAGAGCTAATGTAACGGCATCTAGAATAGTAGATTTCCCGCTGCCCGTTGGTCCGAAAATTCCAAATACGCCACCTGAACAAAGTTCACTGAAAGGAATCGTTTGTGGTTCACGAAAACTTTGGAGTCCGGCAACACTTAAATGTAATGGTCTCATCCTGCATTCTCTCCTTCTTCTTCCCCTACAAGATCGAGGAAAAGAGAGATCAGTTCTGAGTCAGGCATCGCACCGCCAGTTTGACGTTTATAAAATGTGGTAAAAAGCTCATCTACCGGAAGCTTTTGTGTAGAAACGCTGGTCTGTTCATTAAACGCTTCATTGAATACAGGCTTAATATGAACAATGCCATCATGCGCTTTTCTAATTCTTTGGATCTCTTCCATTGAAAGAGCATCCTGTATATGAACAGACAGATCAATCCAGCAATTGTGATGAAGCCCTTCCTGGATTCCTTGAAAGACTTCAGAAATGCCATTCTTGGCTTCCCATGCCACGAGTGGTTTGCCGCAGGTTAAGTGGATCTCTTCCACTTTTGCCTTTTGATTAGGTTCAACATCGATAATCGTTACAGATTTCGATTGTCCGCTCTCCGAAAAACTGTAGGATAGCGGAGAACCTGAATAACGCGCTTCTGTTTTAGCTCGTTTTACGATTTGTGGTCTGTGCAGATGGCCGAGTGCAACGTATTGAGCGGCAGCTGGCAGACTTTCTGCTGCGACCGTGTAAGCACCGCCGATATGTACAGGACGTTCCGAGTCGGACTCCTTGCTTCCCGCAACATAGAGATGGCTCATAGCAAGATGTACGCGTCCAGGTGTGAATTTGGATGTTATTTCTTTAAAATAACTGTCAACCCAGTCATCATACTGGGTCCGTACGTCAAGCTCTTCAGCTGATTCACTCAATAACATCTTCAAACGGGATTCAGAAGGATACGGGAGTGCCGCGATCTCCAGCATCTCTCCCGTTCTCCTGATTGGAATCTTCTGCAGCTCCAGAGTCGGAAGTCCGACTAGCGTGATGCCCAGCTCTTTCGCTAGAGGAAAGGAAGCGGCTAGTCTGTCTGGATGATCATGGTTTCCTGCTATCGCGATAAATGGACATTCCCCTTTCCGGCTGATCCTAGCAAGCGTCTCATAAAACATCTGTTCAGCAGCTGCAGGAGGATTCACTGTATCGAAAACATCCCCTGCCATAACGACGGCATCGATCTTTTCCCTTGAAACAATCTCGACGAGTTCATCTAAAAAAGCTTGCTGTTCTTCAAGCCTGCTGCGTCCTTCCAATGTGCGTCCTAAATGCCAGTCAGCCGTATGAAGCAATCGCATCGTATCCCCCCTATTTAACCTGCAGAATATGTCCACCGTCAAAGAAGTAGAGATAGCTTTCTTTTACCGGTTTCTTTAAAATTCTTTCTATTGCTTTTGCGTATAACGTTAACTGCATTTCATATCTGTTCAAGAGCGTTTCTCTTGCTCCTGAAAAGCCCTTTGTAAATCGGTTGTGTATTTTATCTGTTTTATAATCGATCAGGACAAATCCATCTTCATCTTCAATTAAACAGTCGATTACACCTTGAACAAGAACATGCGCCTCTTCCTCATCACTTGTTCTCGTCTCAGAAAGGGGGAGTGCCATACTGAACGGAATTTCCCGCTTTACATTCTCGCTTTCTCTGATTCTCTGTCCAAGTGGACCATCGATGAATTCTTTGATTTGCTCAAACTGGATATAACGGGCCTGTTCAGAGGTTAGAAGCTCTCTTGATTCCATCCTAGTTACCTGTTCTTCCAGATCATTAAGCGTTTCGGAACTCTTAAAATCTACATGTTGCATGACCATATGCATCGCAGTACCCGCTTCAGCAGCACTTAGTTGAGACTCCTGCATGAATCTTGGCCGTTCATGGATCATAGGCTGTGCTGCTTTTACTAGATCTGTGCTGCTGTATTCGTCTGTTGTCTGAAACTGCTTTTTCAGTTCTGTAACAGATTGCTTCGAGCGCGTTGCTGTTGAAGACATATGCTGATACTGCCAGGAAAGTCTTCGGCTAACTTCCTCATTGTCAACACTTGTGATAGCAACCGGTTCAGATTGCTTCAGTTTTAACAACAGCTCTTCTTGTTCCTGCTCTTTTGTTGTTTCTAGTTCTTCATATTCACTCGCTGGAAGAATCGTAATCTTCCAATCTGTTTCATCTATGAAAACTTCTCCTCTTCCTCGTTCAGCCGTACCAAGTACAGATAATAGAGGACCTGCATTTTTATGCCGAATTACCGCACGTCCAATCCAATCCAGGTAACTCTTTACTCCTGCTCGTTCATGGTCTGGCAGCAGCCAGTTCTCTTCAAAAAGAGAATCACTCCAGCTTTCAGCAGATTTTTCTATGTCATTCACAGTACCGACCAAATACAATTTTTCTTTTGCGCGAGTCAGCGCCACATAAAGAACCCGCATTTCTTCTGCGATCAGCTCCATCTTTTTTCTTCCGATGATGGCTAAACGAGGTAGTGTAGGATAGGTTACACGATAAACCGGATTAATATATTGCGTACCAAGACCGAGCTCTTTATGAAGCAATACTTTTTCTTTTAAGTCTCTCGTGTTGAACTGCTTGTTCAAACCCCCGACAAAAACGATTGGGAATTCAAGACCTTTACTTTTATGGATGGTCATGATGCGCACGACATCTTCCTGTTCACCGAGTGCTCTTGCTGCTCCAAGATCTTTGCCGCGTTCCTGCATCCTCTCAATAAAACGAAGAAAACGAAACAGCCCGCGAAAAGAAGTGCTTTCATACATTTTTGCACGGTCATATAAGGCTCTTAAGTTTGCTTGTCTTTGTTTACCTCCAGCAAGACCGCCCACATAATCAAAGTAACCCGTTTCTCTATAAATATCCCAGATCAGATCAGCCAATGATCCTTGACGAGCCTGATGACGCCAAGATTCAAGCTGTTTTAAGAATAGAGAGAGTTTCTCTTTGATCTCTTGATTCTCCCCTTCTTCACTATAAAGCTCGACTGCTCCCAGGTAGTTATCCTTTTTTTGAATGAGCCGGACGATGGCTAGCTCTTCTCCAGAAAGTCCGACGATCGGAGACCTTAGAACCGCTGCAAGCGGGATATCCTGAAGTGGATTATCGATTACTTTTAGAAGCGACATCATCACATGGATCTCGGTCGCATCAAAATATCCGGTTGAAAGTTCTGCATGCGCAGGAATTCCCTGCTGTTTAAATTCTTCAAGAATAACAGGTGCCCACTGAGAAGTCGCTCTAAAAAGCAGGACGATATCCTTATATTTTGCAGGACGCATCATCTTCGTTTTCTTATCAAGAACAAGATGAGGAGAATTCCCTGTTGTTCCCACGATCTCTTTAATTCTTTCAGCTATTACACGCGCTTCGAGTTGTACAGTCTCAAGATCTGACTTCTCCATTTCTCCGCTCTCAAGACCTTCTTCATCGATAACGGGTTGACTTTTATTAATCAAAATAAGTTCCGGTTCGTTGCCAGGCTGCTCTGGATAATAGTCAGCACCTAATTTAAGCTCAGCATCTTCACTGTATTCGATCTCTCCGACTGTTTCGTTCATGATCTGTCTAAACAAATAGTTAGTAGCCTGCAGCACTCCGTTTCGGCTTCTAAAGTTCTTAGCAAGGTCGATTCGAAGTCCGTTGCCGCCTTCTTTTGTGAACTCTTTATACTTCGATAAAAAGAGAAGAGGTTCAGCAAGCCTGAATCTGTAGATCGACTGCTTTACATCTCCAACCATGAACATGTTTCCGGCGTCTTTTGAAACGAGCCGAACAATAGATTCTTGAACAAAGTTCGTGTCTTGGTATTCATCTACTAAAACTTCAACAAAGCGGTCGCGGTATTCAGATGCTGCATCGGATGGAACCGGATTGTCCATTGTTGAACCTTCGCCTTTTAACACTTGCAGACAATAATGCTCAAGATCCCCAAAATCAACGAGTGATTTTTCCCGCTTAGCCACTGAATATCTGCGGCCGAACTCTTTTACAAGTAATGAGAGCTCTCTTACAATCGGTGCCATCTCTTCAATATGTGCAACATACGAATCAGGATGGCGTTCAAAGTATTCTTCCTTTAAACTCACCGTTTTCTTTTTTATGGTGTCTCTCATTGCTTTTACTTTGTTCTTTAAATCTTCATCAATCTCTTTTCCTCGCACTGCCTTAAGCTTTGGCGGTTCATACGTTTGGAAAACTTCGTATAGTTGACTCCAGTTGTCTTTTACACGATTCAGCATTTGTAAAAATTCTAGATCTTCTTCCAATGTCCCAGCATACGGAAGGGGCCCTCCCGGAGTTTCCGCGAGATCTCGTGCTCGAATAGCCATCGCTTGCAGTCCGTCCAACTGAAGAGAAATATCAGCAAGAAGTTCTTTGGTCCATGGAAGATCATCAATCGACGAAGCATTGATCTCGTAAGCATCAGCCATTTCATCAAGCCAGCTTTCAGGATCTGGATGGCTTCTCGCAAAATCATAAAGGGAGAGAATAAGCTTCTGAAGATCCATATCATTTCGGTCTGAACTATAGGCGTCCACCACCTGATAAAACGTATGGTCTTCTCCTTTGCTGTACTCTTCCTCAAAAAGCTCTTCGATCACTTCCTGACGGATAAGTTCTGCTTCCGTTTCTTCAGCTACTCTAAACCCTGGATCTAGATCGGTTTCATAATAATACTTCCTTAAGACCTCGATACAAAAGGAGTGGAGTGTCGAGATAGAAGCTTTGTTCAATAAATTCAATTGTCTTCTAAGATGCAGAGAAGAAGGATGTTTGGTCAGTTCCTTATCGATCGCTTCTCCGATACGCTTGCGCATTTCTGCGGCGGCCGCATTTGTAAAGGTTACGATAAGCAATCGATCTACATCCGCAGACTTCTCTTTTATCATCGTAATAATTCTTTCAACGAGTACGGCTGTTTTTCCTGAACCTGCCGCTGCTGCTACGAGTATATTCTCACCACGCGCCTGGATGGCTTGCCATTGTTCATCCGTCCATGTGGATCCTTCTGGTTTGGGAATCAACGTTTTCAAACGAGGCTGCCTCCTTCCTCTTGCATTTTTTCTAAAATAATTTCATCTTTTTCTGGTCTCAGCTGACGGTATTGATTCTCTTCAAGTGTCTGATCAAACTGACAGACTGGTTTATACGAACAGAACGTGCAAGGCACCTTCTTTTTCATCTCATAAGGCGATATATCGATCACTCCGTCTGTAATACCTGTTCCAGAGTGGACCGCCATTTTTCGTGCGTAATGTCTCATCGTTTCAAAATGAGAAGCAGATGCAACGGAAGAGTGAGACTTATGAAATCCTTTATTCGTAAGTGCCACTGGAATAATATCAGAACGTTTATCCATCGTGCTGTCCATTAATTGCACCGCTTCTTCCTCCGCCAAGACAAGACCCTTCATCTTAAACTTCTTCAGTACTTCTTTTTCAATTTCTTCGGCAGTTAATAGCTTCTTTTGATTTAAAAGAGGATTATGAACATGGAAATAGAGCACCCCTGCAGGAATGGCTTCTTGTCCCAGCCATTTCTCAGAATGAGCAACAGCAACATCTAGATACGTGAGCATCTGCAATGCAATACCATGATACAGTTCAGCAAGGTTCAAACCTGTCGAACTCGATTTATAGTCGATCACCCGCATTAAGAGTCCTTTAGAACTTGCAGCAGTATCTACTCTATCGATACGCCCGATTACTTCCATCGTCGTTCCGTTCGGCAGTTGATACACCAATGGCGGCAGCGGTCCTCCTGTGCCGAATGCCAGCTCAAGGCCTGCCGGAGTAAATCCGCTTGCCTTTGCATGTTCACTTAAAATATGCGATGCCTTGCCTACCACTTCTTTCAGCTTTTTCTTGATATAAAGATGGCGGTTCGAACTCAGCAGGATCTCATGCTGAAGCTGAGGCGCCAAGAGATCAACGATATCTCCGGCCAATCGGTAGCAGTCTCCCTTTGAAAGATCGCTCCACTGAACTCTTCTCTGCTGCAATGCATCATTCATTTGTTTCAACGCGGCATGGAACAGCTGCCCGATATCAGGAGCTTCCAGCTTGTACATCTGACGTTCTTTCAGTTTCAAGCCATATGACATAAACTGTGAAAACGGACAAGACTGAAACAGTTCCATACGTGAAATACTCGTCAAGATGCTTTCTCCATAGAGCTCTTTTGATACAGAAGGACTTAACGGTGCTTCACGATTAAAGAAAAACAAACTCGATATCGCCTTTTTTGCGTAGTGTTCATATTGATCATCTGTGATGATCCAATTATAGACATCCCACCAAACAGGTGAAATTGGATATCCCTTTTTCCATTCGCGCAGTTGTGCACTTAAATAGGACACACTTTTCACAGGATGCTGAACAAAAGATAGATCATCTTCCATACCAGGTTCATTTTGATAAAGGTGCTCTTTTAGATTAGGAAATAGATCTCTCAACCTTTGAATCACCATGGATGGCTGCAACGTTTTTCCCTCTTCATCAGCAAGTGCATAAGATACGAACAGACGGTCACTACCGTTTGTCAATGCCAGATAGATCATAAATTGTTCATCTAATAGCTTTCTCCGTGCAGAAGGTGCCAGCATGACACCGTTTCTTTCGAGCGTCTCTCTTTCGTCTTCCGATAACAGTCCATCATCTTTTGGTTTTTGCGGGATGATCCCATCGTTAACTCCTAATAGAAAGTTTACTTTCACATCCGTGAAGCGGGAGCGCTCTAATGTTCCAGCAAGCACCTGGTCTAGTGATGGCGGAACTAGAGCAAACTTCATACTTTCGAGACCCGTCTCCAGCATCTGCATCCATGTCTCTTTGGAGAGCTTCTCGTCTCCGGTCAGCTCTACCATTTCATCTAGAAGTCCAAGCACTGCATTCCATACTTGCCCATGTTCACTTGCAGCTCGAAGTCTTCCCTCAGATTCAGCGTGAAGCCTTAGACGTTCAAGTTTCATAGGAATAGAGAGGTCTTCTAAATATTTATAAAGAGATGTACACAAATCGGCTACGGTCTCACTCTTTGCTAGATCTCTTGAGAGTCTCTTAAGAGGAGACACGATCATATCTCTTAAGTCATTGATCAGCTTTTCTTTTTCGTCATCCTTGCTTGTTTTTCCGAAATCATCCGCTTCAAAGCCTCTGAATCTCTTATACTTCCAAGGTTTTGAATCAGTCCACTTGCCCCCTTGAATACCGAGTGCCAGTACATAGTTTTCCAGTTCGTCCATACATTTTCTTATTTCAGAAGTTGTTTTTCTCATCTCATCAAGCGGATAGAGCATGTCTGTTTTAACAGCACGAAAAACAGCTTCATACCGCCAATTCTTTAAAACAACGTCCAGGGAAGAACGGATCAGTTCGATAAGCGGATGATGAAGCATGGATTTTTTTTGGTCCAGAAAGACAGGTATGCCATAATCTGAAAATATCGTCTCAATTAAAGGCTGATAACTGCTGGCATTCCTTACCGTTATTGCGATATCCCGGTATCTGTATCCTTCATCACGGACAAGTTCAATAATTCTTCTTGCTGCTCCTTCCACTTCCGCTCTTAGATTGACCCCTGCTGCTAAGTGGATCCCCTCAGGGTTCGAATAGCTGATCGCAGGTCTTGCATCATACTGTTTTTCGATATGGGCAATCGCGGGTGACGTAAATTTTGGCGTATGAGACAGCACGATTGGCTCTTCGATCTCCACGTTCATCTCTTTTGCTTTTTGTATAAGAACTTGTGCGGTCTTCTTTGTCATATAAAAGAGATCTAATTCATGCGGATCAGAGTCTGGTTGATACGATTCCTCTGAAGTCAGGGCAACCGTCACTTTCTTCGCATGTGCCATAAGCCCAGCAGTCGCTTCAAGTTCTTGCGGTGTAAAGGAATGAAAGCCATCTATGTAAATCTCAGCGTCCTTTATCAGATCTGAATAAGGCAGTTTTTCCTGAAGGAGCTGCAAATAATCTTCTGAATCTATATATTTTCCGGCAAGAGCTTTTTCAAGCGCTCCGGAAATGATACTTAAGTCATCCAGCTTGTCTTTGAGCACTTTTTGATTGTTTTCTTTCTGACCAAGTGAAAGCAGCGTTTCTGCATTCCAGGAAAGGTCTTCTGAAGTTAAGCAATATCTCTTTAGCTCTGTCGTCATAAGTTCAAGCAATTCATAGAAACCGCTCTGTTCAGAAGCTTTCTTAAAGATTTTCAATTCTTCTTTTTTGCTTTCAATGATTTTCCGGAGCATCATTCTGATCCCCGTACTCGTGATGTGCATTCTTGTCATCCCGCCTGTTTCTCCAAGAACGCGCCAAGAGAGGCGTGAAAAGCTATAAACTTGCGCACGGATCATTCCGTTTAATCCGGGAGTTGTTGCAAGCTTATACTCAGATTGAAAAGTCATCTGATCGGGCACTAAGTAGATAATCGGATTCCCCGTTGGTTCTTCTGCAAGTTTGTTACGTATATCTTGAAAGATAGAGTGGGACTTTCCGCTGCCGGGTCGTCCCAGAATAAATTGCAAACTCATATTTTCCATCCCCTGTTCCGAACATAAATTCTGTTTTTATTATCTCATAATCTCCTAACAGGGCAAAGGCTAGTATGCTCAAAACTAGCGAAATCACGCTGGGATTTATAGGGTATCATTTTAGCGAGGGCTATTGATTTCCGCTCCTGACCGCTCGCTTTCCATGGTGTGTGTGGGGCGTGCGGACCCTCCTGCCACTTCATGCCTTTAGGAGTCTCCGCCTGACCATGCGTCCCATAGGAGTCTCGCATCTTACGCTTCAATCAACTTGAATAGGAGATCAAATAACGACAACCATTTTTAAGAAAATATCCTCTTGATAGTAGTTCTTTACAAAAAAAAGAAAACAGCCGTATGATGAGCTGTTTTTTATTATTTCCATGGATGCTTTTACTGGAGTTTATTCGAACCACTTGACCCCATTCACTGTTAGTTAGGCTTTGATTTCTCTTTTATTGCTGTACATCCGTTCATCTGCTAGCTGCAGGTAATAGTCTATATTTTCGCATGCATCGCCTAGCAGTTCGATTGCTCCGTATGCTAATGAAATGGATTTGTTCCAAGCCATCAGCTGGTTCTCCATCTTTTCGACAAGTTCGTAGGCAGCATCTTCTTTTAAACCTGGCAGCAAGAAGACAAATTCATCACCGCCAAACCGGAAACCAGATAGAAGCTTTAAACGCTTTGATAATTCTGCGATCTGCTGTAAGAGCTCATCCCCGGCATGATGACCGTATTCGTCGTTAATATGTTTGAAATTATTGATGTCAAACATAACGAGTGTTATTGGGAGCTCTTGTTTTTGAGCTTTGTTCATCTCGTTTTCAAGACAATCGTAGAAGTAACGGCGATTGTATAGATTTGTAAGCGGGTCCCGGATGCTGATCTCTTTTAAATCTTTAAATTGTTGAGATGAAAACCCGCTCAAGAAACCTGTGATGGCACGGTGTGCAACCGTATTCCAGCGGTCTAGCATAAACAGCTGTACCTGCAGGGAATCAGAAGCGATCACACTCTTCATTTCTTGCAGAACGGATTCTCTTATGCTTGAAGAGAAACAAGCTAATGCTTGATGAGGAATTCTTTGATGTCTTAAGAAATGAATACCTGAACGGAATGCTTTCTGTTCCGCTTGATTCAAGAAATGCTGAAAACGTTCCTCTGGTAAAAATACTGCATGTACGATTCCTCGCAAAAATTTCTCTAATATTTTTTCGTATTGCTCAACAAAATCGTTCATGAATGAATGGAAGCTATCAAACTGGCTTAAGTAATCTTTATGTGTATGTATCATGTTTGGAATGGACTTCATGAAGCTCTTAAACAAACTTTTTTTAAGTGTGCGTAATTCTAGTTGGAAGTTTTCCATTATGGCAACCCCTCAAATCTCAAAAATTTGCATACAAAAAGCCATTACCCTTAAATAAAGGGAAATGGCTATAATCTTTAATAAGTATCGGGCTAAACATCAGTAACAAGCAGAGTTACATGAAAAATACAAATGACACCATAGTACCAGGTGCATTGTTTTCGTGACCTCATTCTGTCCCTAAGTATAGATCCTTTCACCTTTAAAACATCAATAAATCCGTTCCCCTTTGGCAACCGGCTGCCATTGTATGTTATTCATACTTTAGGCCCATAGCTTTGCGTCCCAATTTTTCAACTGGTTTGCCTTTAAACAAAGGTTTTCTATTCGTTTATAGATATTATATCTTATGAAGGTAAAATGTGCCAATGTATTTATTAGGACTTTTTAACTATTATTTATTACCCTTATTTTTGGATATTTTTGCCTTACTGTAATATCTATACCCAATTCTGATAGCATTCAAAACAAAATGAGGAACCGGAATGGGAAAACGATAAAATATAGGCTTATAAATCTTGAAATAAGCCTTTCTTAAGTCCTTCCACTTTCGGCAAGGTATCTTCTTATAAAAGTCAGAAACATCAACAATAATGCCTTTTCCTTTGGAAATCATCACATTTTTCCCGTGTACATCATTAGGAAATAACCCTCTTTTTTTAGCGTAATCCAGCGCATCATCAACATCCCGGATAACACTTTCAGGGATTCTGATTCCTTTATGAACACAATCATAAAGCGTGATTCCTTGTATTCTCTTTAAAATTAAGAATCTTTTTTCCGTATAGTAGCAAACCGAATAGCCTGGATGTTCACCTAACCGTTCATAAACCTTCTTCTCTTCAAGCAGACCATGTTCATCTCTGCCATAAATCTTCACAACATAAGAAGGGTAGTCTGGATGGCCAAAGACAGCGGCGTAATTGCCGCATCCGAGCAGCTTCCAGGGATATGGAATATTTACAGGACATACAGGATCAAGTGGGTTGCGGCTTTCGATCATAATCTCTTTATTCAATTGTTGCGCTAGTCGGATAAATCGTTCCATGTGCTTCCTCAATTTCTGGATATTCTTCAATAATCAATATGTCCATTGTATACCTCTAGTGTTAAAAGGCAAACAAAAGGACTATTGATTACTTTGATGCTACTTTAAGATATGAAAGCATGAGGGTTTCTGCTTTATTTTTTAAGTGGACATTTGGAAACCGCATAATTTCGCGATATCCTCTGATAAATATTTCATATTCCGTAATATCATGATCCCTTCGCCCATCCATCACTTTAATTTTTCTTTTTCTAAGTTCAATGCGGACATCGTGAAGGTCTTTGCTTACTTGATTCATGATTTGTTCCAACAAGGCAATATACGGCCGTTTTAATTTAAATGGCGAACGATTCACCACTTTTAAATCTCTATCAAATAAGGTGAGCATTATCGGGTACATCACAAATTTTTCAATTAGTGAACGTTCCTCTTCATTTCCATATTGCACCCCTATCCCCCCATTCTACGAAGGCAAGAACCTGAATTGTGCAGATAAAATGTTTTTAAGCTCAAATGTTCTTATTTGTTTTCGTACTGCGCAATAGGCTGTTATCAATTTACCATCAAAGGAATATGGCCGAATCAATCGATGGCTGATCTCACCTTTTTCAGATAAATAGATCATTTCGATGGCACTCCTCTCTTGGATGCATCTTAACAACATGTTCGTCATTAAAAAAACCTCCTTTTTATTTTTATTATATGCGAACAAATGTTCTTTTTATACAAGAAAAAAATACCTGCCCTTAAAATGGCAGGTATTTTTCTTATTAAATGGTTTGTTGAGCGATTCCCATTGTTTCAAGCTCCTGATAAAGATTCCCCGCAATGGAGATTCCTTTAAAACTGATTCCTAAAGATACAACGGTTTGTGCTAATTCTGGACGCATTCCGCTTAATGTAACCTGAACTCCCAACAGCTGAAGTGAATTGATAACTTTAAAAAGGTTATGAGCCACCATTGTGTCAATGACTGGTACGCCTGACAAGTCGATGAACAAATGTTCAACTTGCAATTCGGTACATTTCTGAAGAGATGTTTCCATGATTAACTTTGAACGGTGTGTATCGATGGTACCAACCAGAGGCAGTACTGCAACTGTTCTTGTTAATCTGACAACAGGAACAGATAATTCCTCAATCGCCTCACGAGCTAGTCCAAGCACTCTGTTGTTGTTTTCAACATAAGCAACACTAAAAGCATGAACGGTTTCATCCAATAGAGGATCAATAATCGAAGCTGCTTTTAGCACAGTTTCAACTGAAAAACTTTCATTATGAATCTCATTCCGGATGAAATCCCACAAGACAACCCTAAAGAATCGGGTGCTCTTTAAGGCAGCGTCTAACGGAACCTCGTATTGAACGGCAAGTTCGCCGCTTCTTTTTCCCCATGCTATAAAATGAGGTTCAACTTCCTCTATTTTTTGATAGAGTGCTTCTCCAAAGTAACGAAATAAATCTCCACGAATCTGCAAAATTTGTTCACTAGGCTTCGTTACGGTTTCGCCATATTCCTTCCTAACTTCATCAATCTTTCTGGCAAGTTCATATTTATGTGCCAGAATTTTTTGCCCCAATTCGCGTAATTGATGTTCCATCTTAACCATAGTCCCCCTATAGAAAATAAAAATGATTGAATACCACTTATCTCTATACCATTCTTATATCTACATTAAACTACTTTTTAAGAAGTTCTGCCTCATTATTTTGTTATGAGCAGGGTGGAACAATAAAATAGAACAGCAGAACCTCTAGCTATGTTCGATATAAACAGTAAAACCAGCCGCTTTCGCTTTTTCTGCAAGCTTCTGTGCGTTTTCCCGTGATGAGAACGCTCCAATCTGGACTTTAAAAAGGCTTTCTGGTGAAATTGCTGAATCCTTGAAAACTGCATGATTCACCCGCATTTTTTTTAGTTCGTATTGAACGTCGTCTAAAAAGAAAGGAAAGGTTTTATCATATTGATAAAAACAGTTCAGCGGGTCTGTTCTTCTCTCTGGATCTAGTTGAAAGTGTCCTTTGATGTGGGTATGTGGATCCCAATTGAATTTTTCACATAAGTACGCAAAGAACCAAACATAGCGGCTGTATGCTTCAGAAAAATGAATGGAAGAACCGTAACAAAGTTCCACACCAATCGCCCAATCATTCGCATCGGAAACATTCGCCCGAACATGCCACGCTTTCTCATGTAATGGAATAAGAACGAGGATTTCTTTATCGTCAATAAAAACATGAGCGGAAGCTTCTAGTTGTCTGCTGTTGAAATAATTAAAATTCTGCCGGGCTGTTGAATTAGGGTTCCCCGTATCGTGGGCGACTGTATAACGAGGGGTTCTGTTTCCTCCTGGACGCTGCTTCAGTTCCTTTTTAATATACTGGTTGGTGATGGGGTATTTCTCCTTCAAAATAGACACCTCCAAATGTGGATAGCTTTCTATATATAATTGTTTTTTTGCATAAAAAAAGAGCCATAACGGCTCGAATAGAGTTTTTATTACATTCCACCGGGTGGCGATTGAGTGGTGATGGCCCAGACCCAATAAGCGATTCCTACTAAAAAACCAAAACCAAGAAGCACAAAAAACAATGTTGAATTCTTCATCTTGTATTCCCCTTATCCCTTTCTTTACCCTTTTACTTTCTTTCTTATTAAATATAAATTATCATATACTAAGAGAAGAAACAAAAAGCAAGGGTGTTTATATGGATAAAAACGAACAGTCCCCATCAAGAAATCAATTGGAACGCAATTTGGAAATGAGTTTACGCAAACTTTTTCGGACACTTAGAAAAGGATTGAATGAGCTTTATTCTGATTATATTCCCAGCAATGAATTTGCAGTTCTACAGACCCTTTATAAGAACAGTCCTTTAATGGCCTCAGAGATCGCTAATGAATTAAAAGTTTCATCCAGCCATATCACTGCCGTTACGGATCGACTCGTTGGAAAGAACTACATTCAACGGGTACGTTCAGATTCTGACCGTAGAATTGTATATCTGGAGATTACAGAAGACGGCAAAAAGATTGCAAATGAGATGGATGAAATTAAAAACGAATATTTAGCTAAAAAGTTTATTCATTTAACAGAAGAAGAAATGAAACTTCTGATAGCTGCTTCTACAAAACTGCTTGATTAGTGAGGCAGTTTTGCTTTTTGCAGATACTTCACTTTATTAATTATTCGCATGATAAATAGGAGGAAACAGCTTATGGAGCATCTTGAATTAAAGCGGAAAATTATCATCATGATTTCTATTATGGCTGCCATGCTCTTTGCAGCTTTAAATCAAACGATCGTAGGAACTTCGCTTCCGAAAATCATTGCTGATCTTGGCGGCATTGAATATTATAGCTGGGTATTTACGATTTTCATGTTAACATCCAGTATTACTGCCATTTTAGTAGGAAAGCTATCCGATATATACGGCAGAAAACCTTTTATCCTTATAGGTATCGGTGTTTTCACTGTTGGTTCATTGCTTTGCGGTATTTCAAACAGCATCCTTGAACTTATTCTTTACCGAGGAATCCAAGGTTTTGGCGGAGGAATGATCATGTCTACAGCTTTTACAGCTGTTGGGGATCTATTTTCTCCACGTGAACGAGGAAAATGGCAAGGGATCATGAGCAGTGTTTTTGGGTTGGCGAGTGTCTTTGGCCCAACTCTTGGCGGCTATATCGTGGATCATTTTCATTGGCACTGGGTCTTCTGGATTTTCCTTCCGTTCGGTTTAGTAGCTTTTGCCGCTATTTATTTTCTCTTTCCATCTGTGCAAAGAAAAGAAAAAGAATCGATTGATTATACCGGGTCACTGCTTTTAACGATAACCGTCGTACCCCTCCTGCTCTCGTTCACATGGGCTGGAAGTCAATATGAATGGCTATCACCAGAGATCCTAGGACTGTTTGGTGTCACAATCGTTGCGTTCTTTTTATTTATCCGTACTGAAAAACGTGTTAAGAGTCCCGTACTTCCTCTTGGTATGTTTAAAAATAAAGTTTTTACCATCTCAAACATTATCGGGTTATTTTTAGGAGCAGGTATGTTTGGTTCCATCATGTATATGCCGTTCTTTATTCAAGGCGTTATGGGCACATCAGCAACAAGGTCCGGATTTGTTATGATGCCATTGACACTTGCGATGGTGGCAGGAAGTACAATCAGCGGTCAGATTATAACAAAGACTGGAAAGTACAAGAAACTGGCACTCTTAGGATTGTTTATCATGGCTAGCGGGATGACAAGCATGCATTTCATGGACACGGAAACGACGAATATGACCGCTACACTAAATATGATTCTTGTTGGAACAGGCCTTGGCGTAACGTTCCCCATCTTTACATTAACCGTTCAAAATGCGGTTGACCATAAATATTTAGGGGTCTCCACTTCTTCGGTACAGCTTTTCCGTCAGTTAGGTGGAACAATCGGTGTTTCGATCATGGGCAGTGTCATGAACAATAAACTGGCAGATCATTTTAATGAACAATCTCAAAAACTAATCGCTTCTACCCCAGATGTCACTCCTCAGATGAGTGAACAAATTAAGGAACTGGCGAATCCTCAAGTATTATTGAATCAAGAAGCAGTGATGGCAAAGTTCAGCAACTTGCCTCCAGAGTCTGTAGTTTTCCTAAAAGAAGTTATGGAAATACTGCGTGAATCATTAAGCTATGCTTTAAATGGTGTTTTCCTGACAGGAGCGCTCGTAATCGGGACCGCATGGCTGTTAACGCTATTCTTCTTAAAAGAGATACCGCTAAGAACATCTAACGAAAGTAAAGCAGAATTAAAAGATCAATCGGCATAAAGTAAAGACGGCAGAAAATCTGCCGTCTTTTTATTTAACAAATGATTCCTGAGTCGGATTGTTCTCTGGAACAGTCATATGAACAGGAAAATTCATACTCCATATCCCGATATCTTTAAATCCAAGCCTTTTATAGATAGAACCTGCTTTTGGATTATCGTAGAAAAGACAAAGTGTCTTTCCTTCTGAAAGTACATCCTGACAAACTGCTTCCATACAAGCGGTCGCAAGTCCCTGGTTTCTTTTTTCAGGATGTGAACATACCCCAACGATCATAGCGGATAACGAATTTTCTGCAGTGGTTGAAGCGCAAGAAACAATGATATTCTCATCCTTCATAAAATAGGTCCGCCCCGTTTTTGTTTTCAGCGCCTGTTCCAAACTATGTCTAGCAGTCTCTCGAATCGTAAATTCTTTGATCTGTTTCTTCAGTTCTAGTAAGGAATCCACATCTTGAATAGTTGCTTGCTGGATTCCCTCTCGGCTTCTGTTTTTATTTAACAGACTGTCATCTTTTAACTCAGCAAAATACATTTCTTTTGTTCGATTAAACGTAACATATGGACGGAACTGTTCCGTGATCTCTTTTTTTCCTGAGAGCATCTCATAGTTTTTGTCTTTACTAATAATCTCTGAAAACCCTTCGGCATGAATGGCTCCTTTTGAATAAGGCAAATAGTTCCCCATGTAGCGGAGCAGAACCCCTTGTAATTCTCCTGCTTCGTCCTGGTCTACCCAGATATCCTGAAAATCAGTTTCATAGCCAAAATTCTCTATATCTCCAATAATAAATAGATTAAGAGCGGGTTCATCACTCAAATAATTCATTATTTTCTCATGCAACGTCTGATCTGCTTTAATTATCATGTATCTGTGCCCCTTCCATATGTTTCTATTTATTTTAACGTCCTTAAAGGAAAAAGCAACAATTTTTTCCATAAAAAAATAAACCAGTCGATGGACTGGTCTACATGGAGACGAGATGGTTTTGAACGGCATAGATGACAGCTTGGGAACGGCTCTTAACTTCTAGTTTTTTATAGATTTTACTGACATGAATCTTTACGGTTTTATCACTGATGAAGAGCTTGTCCGCAATCTCCTTGTTACTAAGCCCTTCTACTAGACCAACAAGCACTTCGTGTTCTCTCTCCGTTAAATTCGAGTCATCTTTTTTAACTTGGGTTTGCTGCAGATGGATATTTACAAGTTTTTTTGTCATACGCGGTGTGATCATTGACTCACCCCGATACGCAGCTTTTATAGCATCCACAACATGTTCAGAAGGAGCATCTTTCAATAAATACCCATCTGCTCCTGCTTTTAACGCAGACATTAAATATTCATCATGCGTGTACATCGTTAATACGAGTATGCGTGCATCAGGATTTCTTTGTTTAATCACGGCAGTTGTTTCGACGCCATTCATCCCCGGTAAGTTGATGTCCATAATGATTACGTCTGGCGATAATTCTTCCGTTAATTTTAATGCTTCTTCACCCGAGATCGCTTCACCAATAACTTCTATATCCTCTTCAAAAGATAAGATATTTTTTAATCCGTCTCTCAAAATAGCATGGTCATCTACGATTAATATAGAGATCATGGAATGTTAGCCTCCTTTGTTTCTAAATGAGGGATTTGAAGTTTAATTTCCGTTCCTTTTCCTTTGGCAGAATCAATATGAAGAGAAGCTCCCAAAGTATCAGACTGTTCATTCATGTTTAAAATGCCGTAATGTGGTTCTTGGCGAGCTTTAATCATGGACTCATAAAGAGAGAACCCAACGCCGTCATCTTTTATTCGAAAGGTAACTTGATCGGATGAATAACTCAGGATGATCGTCACCTTGGCAGCCTTTGCATGTTTCAAGACGTTTTGAAGACTTTCTTGGAAAATATCAAAGATTACTTTTTCGACCATCTGGCTCAATCTGCATGGTGTTCCACGCACTTGAAAATGAATTTGAATGGTATGCCCTTCTTCTTCAACCGATTGAATCTTCGCTTTAATCGCTTGATGAAGCCCGATCCTTTCAGTGAGATAGGGTCTTAATGCATAGATGGATTCTCGTAATTCTTTCAAACTTCCCCTCAGTTTCTCTGTACTTACCGCTACTAGTTGTTTTGTTCTTTCAGGCTTTTTAGTAAAAACACGCTGTGCGGATTCAAGCTGCATTACAGATCCCGCCAATGTTTGGGCGATCCCATCATGTATTTCTCGGGCTATACGATTACGTTCTTCTAATAAAATCCTTTTTTCCCGTTCAGAAATCAACAGTTTTGTTTTCCAAGCAACTGTCAATTGATTGGCCAAAGTCGACATAGATTGTGTATCAACAGCCGAAAAGGCATGCGTTCTTGTTCTGCCAGTAAGCAGTACTCCCAATATCTCTTCTTCCGTCTTTAGCGGTGCAATCATGACAGATTTTATAGACTCCGGAAAAAACGTGAATCCCCATTTATTGTTTTCATTTTTTTTATTACAAACATGCATAGAAGGTTTTGATTCCAACTGATCAAAAAATTCGCTGTAAATTCCCTCGTCAGACGAAAGCATGCCATTTTGATAAGCTTGTTTCCACGAGTTTCCGTCATACAGGAACAGCAGTACTGCATCCGTCCCTAGAAACTCTAAAAAGGGGAGCTCCGCCTCTTGCAGCCAGTCTTTAGACGGAAGATGCGCGTTTAGAGTTGTACTTATCTTATATAAAGCCTTCAGCCGGTTCCTCTCCTGATTCAGTCTCGCGATAAAAGATGAGATAAGCGCGAGTGCCACAAGCGGTGAAAAGAAAAAGATATAGGAAAATACATCAACGACACCGCGGTTTTGGCTCCCTAATAAGAACATTAACGTCATATATGCGATTGATAAAAGGGTAACAAGGCTCTCTGAGATGGTTTTGGTTTTCCACATTTTCAGAGGATAGGATTGCGGCCGAATAATCAAAAGTGTGTCAACGATCAGGTTATTTAAAATATAGAACAAACCCGCCACGAGAATCATTCTTATCTCTGCGTATCCAAAAGGACTCAACCACGTTTTGACGGAAAAAAGAAGGAAATCTGCAATATGAACAGCTCCAAAAAAACTGAGCATGAGCTGTGCTGGATTAAAAAGAACGATACGGAAAGGACGCTTATTCAATGCATGAACAAGACACACCATTCCTCCAAGTACAATAATCGTAATTCCCAAGCCATACAAAAGTTCAATGGTATAAAATAAAGGAAAACTTAATGCACTTAGTCCCTTCCATATAGGAATCGGAAAATTCTCTGTAATAAAAAGAAACAGGAGTAACGTAGAGAAAATGAAGAAATCAGGTGTAGTCGTGATCGAAAAAGCACTATAGATCCAAATCGTTATCCCGAATAAAATGATAGCGCTAACATATTTACTTGCTGCTGCCTCCCGTTTAAAACCCATTCTCCCCACCTTCTTTTTAAAAAAATTCAGTTAATTTATTATAACATAGCTATTCAGCAAACATTTTCATTAAAAAATGTGCTGAAATGTAAAAAATACCGAAATTGATCGAAAGGCTTGCGCCGCTGACCAATTTCGGTATCTTTTCACTATTTTATAAGAGTTTTGATAAAAACATAGTGGCTGTTCCAAAATAGACAAATAATGAGAAAATATCATTCAGTGTTGTAATCAAAGGCCCTGATGCAACAGCTGGGTCTACTTTTAAGCGATACAACAATAAAGGAATCAATGTCCCAGCAAGCGTTCCGATAATTAAGGTGAAGAATAGAGAACTTCCTACAACAAGCCCTAAAATGAGGTTGCCTTTCCATAAGAAAGCGACAATTGCAATGAGAACTCCGCATGTAATTCCGATAATAAGTCCTACACCAAACTCACGCATGATCAGCTTCATGATCGTTGCTCGGTCAATATCGTGTGAGACTAATCCACGAACAACAACGGCAAGGGATTGGGTACCTGTATTTCCGGTCATACCTGCAATCATCGGCATAAAATAGGTCAAGGCAACCGCTTTTTCGATGGTCCCTTCAAATGTGCTGATGATACTTCCAGATAAAATACCAATAAAGAGCAGCAGGATCAGCCAAGGCAGACGGCGATAAGAAGCTACAATCGCACTAGTCTGAAAGTCAATTGATTTACCGGTCGCTGATAGCTTTTCGATATCTTCATTTGCTTCTTCAATTAAGACATCAAGAACATCATCGACGGTAACAATCCCGATCAGCCTCTCCTGATCGTCAATAACGGGAACGGCAATGAAGTCATATCGTTCAATCGTACGTGCAACTTCTTCCTGGTCCATTTCTGCTGGTACAGCTATGACCCTGTTATACATGATGTCTTCGATCTTTTCATCCATTTCAGCAAGAAGCAGGTCTCTGTAAGAAACAACACCAACCAGCTTTTTTTCTTCATCAATTACATAAAGATAATAGATGTTCTCAGCAAATCCAGCAAAGGTTTTGAGCTTCTCAACGGCATCTCGAACCGTATAGACTTTTGGAATCCAAACAAAACGATTCGTCATGATTCCGCCGGCCGTATCTGAGTCATATTGCATCAAGCTCTGAACCGATTTAGATTCGTCTGCTTTCATGGAGGATAAAAAGTCTTGAATTTCGTTTACATCCAGATTACTAAGCAAATCCGCCAGATCATCATTTTCCATCAAGTTCATGATATGAGATGACCGTTCGATGCCTAATTTATGCAGAATCTCCATCTGAAGATCACTTTCAAGTTCTTGAATCAATGAGGCAATCTGTTTAGTCGTTAAGAACGTTACGAACTTATGCCTATGTTTTTCCGGCAAATCCTTATAGACATTTGCAATATCATAAGGGTGAAGTTCATCAATAAGCAGCTGAAATTCTTTTTTTCGAAGCTCTTTTAGGTTTTTGATTACATACAATAAAATCTGGTTTTCTGACATCTCTTTAAACAAGGAACGTCACCTCCTTATAAAATACTCATTCATTATAAGTGATTTTTCTATACATGACTATGAAAGAAATACAGTCTTTTTAAGCTTTTTTAACTTATTTATAGGATGACGATTTTCATAAAGAAAAAACCACCTGAAACAGATGGTTTTCTCCCTATTTTTTATTCTATTTCCCTATTTCAGCCATAAATAATCCAGTGAATAAGTACCCGCTCCCGTTAAAGCGACTCCTACCACTACTGATATAAGAACGAGATTGAATTCATATCCGTTAGCAGTTACCCAAAAACCGTTCTGCAAGTGAACTTTTAGGATAGCAACAAGCATAGTGGCGGCGATCAAAAGTGCTCCTATTTCTGTAAAAAGTCCTGCCGCGAAAAGCAATCCTCCTGCAAATTCTGCAAGACCTGCGATTAAGGCCATAGTATAACCTGGCTTTATACCAATGGATTCCAACCAGCTTCCTGTTCCTTTTAATCCATAGCCTCCGAACCAGCCAAATAATTTTTGCATGCCATGTGCTGCAAGAGACAGACCTACAACAAGACGAATAATAAGTAATCCTACTGATAACATTGTATAATACCCTCTTTCTGACGTTTATTTTTACTTACTTTATGTTAGTATATTACAACTAGTAACTTGTTTATGTCAAGTAACTTTTAAAAAATAATTATAGAAACAAAAGATAGCCGCATTTCTTATTAAAAGAATATGCGGCTAAATCATTTTTAAGCTTGTTCTGTTAAAATAATCGGTCCCTCTCTCGTTATAGCTACGGTATGCTCATATTGAGCTGACAGGCTTCCGTCAAACGTTAATGCTGTCCAGCCGTCTGAACCCATCGCTATAAATGGGAGCCCTTGAGTGAAAATGGGTTCGATCGTGATCACCATCCCTTCCTTTAATTTCATTCCTGAATTTCGTTCGCCAACATGATGTACTTCTGGTTCTTCATGTATTCTTCGGCCTATCCCATGACCGATGTATTCTCTCACGATGGAATATCCTTTTTGATAAGCATACGATTCGATCGCATATCCTATATCTCCTAGCCGGTTACCTGGCTGTGCCTGTTCAATTCCTTTATATAGGGCCTTTTTTGTGGCTTTCATTAACCGCTGTGATTCTGGCGTGATCGTTCCGACTCCATATGACCATGCGGAATCAGCCAACCAGCCATCCAGGTCCACAACAAAATCGACGGTAAGAATATCTCCGTTTTTTAATGGCTTACGATTCGGAAGACCATGGCACACCTCATTGTTCACGGATGCACACGTTGCGAAAGGGTAACCCATATACCCCTTTTGTGCAGGTTTTGCACCTCTTTCGTGAAGAAAGTCTTCCACAAACTGATCAAGCTCTGCTGAAGTAATACCAGGTTGTATTTTTTTACTCAAAGCTTTATGACATTCAGCAAGGATCGCTCCGGCACGTTTCATCTTCTCTATTTGTTTATCGGATTTAATCTCTACCAAACCGCCCTCTCCCTTCCTTTCTTAAACTATATTCGGAGGAAAAGTTCTGCGTGAATCATAAGTGCGGCTTGCTTTGTGTCTTGAAAAGATGTTTTACGGTACGTCTTTTTATATTTGTTACACGTTCGCTCAGAATTTCTGAGTTTCGCTCAACAATGCCAAGTTTCGCTCAAGAATCTCTCCCTGCGCTCAAACTTGCTCTAGTTTCGCTCAAGATCATCTTTTTTCGCTCAAAGTGCACTAGTTTTTAAAAAATACGCATAAAAAAACACCAAGCAATGAATCATGCCTGATGTTCTGATTGTTTTAATCGGGATTCTACCACTTTGCCGCCTAACCATAAAACAAAGATTCCAAAAACAATCAATCCTAACTTCAGCGGGCTTTTTAAAACATCTAAAAAGTCGTAGCCGATGAATGAGACGATGGCAATCATGACTAGTTTTCCAAGTGCTAAGGCTAAAAAGAACGTTTTTTTATGAATCCGTGAGAGTCCTCCCACAATATTTACGATTGCTGAAGGGGTAAATGGAAAACAATAGATCAAGAAAAGCATCCCAAATCCGTGACGTTCCATCCAACTCAGCATACGCGTTGTACTCGTATATCTGTTTAGAAAGTTCAAAAACCGTTTTTGACCATATTTACGAACCAACAAAAAGACAATTGAAGAACCTAAACAGACCCCTATCCAAGAGTAGATAAAACCTAACCAAAATCCATATGCAGCTGCATTACCTGCTACAAAAAGGAATAAAGGTAGGATTGGAATAAACGATTCCAACATAGGTAATAGAATGCCTGGTAAAAAACCAAGGTCCCTGTATTGATCAAGTAGTTTGAGTACGTTTTCTTCTGTAAAGTATTGCTGCCAGTTTTTCCAATCCATCGTTCGCTCACCCTTTTCTTCCTCATACCCTCATCGTTGCCATCGTTAACAATTTTAAAACTAGACTGAGGAAAAACAAAGAGTCTTTATATTCAATAATAAGTTATACTTGGCAGCTAAACTTAGTATTCATATTCTATTTAAATGGGCATTCATCTGCTGAATCAATGACCAAATTCCTCTCTTTACCAGAACATATAGCAAGTGTGTGATAAAACTCGTCTAATTCAAATAATCATTATTTTCGCATATCCAGGTTGCCTGAAAAACTGACTTCATTTACGCATTTCAAGTTGATATCAAATGAAAAGCAAATCCATCACTAAGGGCAGCTAACATGATGGACAAGAGGCTTACATCACTCGTACCTAGTCACTCCCGTAGCCAGCTTTCGAAGCTCCCAGGCAATATGCGCACTCTCCTCCAACTCTTCTAATGCATAAAATGCTTCCATGATTCCTTTTCCCGGTACTACCGGCCCATGATGGCTAAGCAGCCATCCGTCACTTGTATGGACGCGTTTATCGAAAGCATTGAACAATTCTTGACTGCCAGGTTTTTCGTAAGGAATGAGGCCGACTGTTCCCAGCTTCATTTTCAGGTATGGAGTATGATTGGGCATGCAGTCCGATTCATTCAGCCCGGAAAGGCAGCTCCAAAGTACACTATACGTACTGTGCACATGCAAAACGGCACTGGCATCCGGTTTTGCTTTGTAGACCGACAAGTGCAGTGGCCATTCTTTGCTTGGTTTTGTTTCATTCAATCGGACGCCTTCTATGTCGAGGACGGCAAACTCCTCCGGCTTCAGGTTTCCAAAACATGTCCCGGTAGCAGTTACATACATGTTCCCTTCATGCAGGAAACTCAGGTTCGCGACACTTCCAGTTGCTTTCCCGCGTTTAAAGAGATTGTTTGCGGTCCAGATCGCCTCTTTGATCTTTGTGTCTAATGTTTGCTCCATATATTCCCCTTCTCTCTTATGTTAACGATAAGGCTTGAAGGAAAAAATCGGATTTCCCGAAGTTTCCGCTTTTAAATACGACACGGATGCGCCGATCTTCAATCGGGATCATGACGGGCACGCCTGGTGAAATACTGTCCCCGATATGATATCCCTTATAACCAAGCCTTTTCCCCACGGCCCCGCTTGTTTCTCCGCCTGCCACAATGATCCTGTGAAAGCTGGCTTGAACCGCGCGTTCTGCTAATTCTGCCATTGCTTTTTCCAGCCTTTCTGCCACTTCTTCCTTGCCTTGCTGCTGAATATCCCGCACCTTCTCAGGTGTCTCGCTGCTGTAGATCAGGATGGATTCTCCTGAGTGCTGTGAAATCATATCCCATATTCTTTCGACCGATTCCTCACCTGAAAGCAGTTTAAGGGGGTCCATGAAATAGGTTCTGCCGCCTGACTGTTCGAATTCTTTAATCTGGTTCCGGGTCGCTTCACTGCAGCTTCCTGCTAAAAGGATAGCATGGGAATGAGAAGGGCCAAATCTGCCGGCTTCTCCATGTTCCTCATACATTTTCGCCAAAGGATATGCAAGACCGCTTCCGCCGGTGAGGAGCCTGAGACCCCCGAACACTTCAACTAGCTTTTCCGCGTCTTCTTCCTTCTCGTAATCCGGTATGAGATAGAAATGCGAATGTTCCCTTTCCAGTTTTACCAGTTGTTCATTCACTTCTTCTTCGCTTGCATCAGCCGGGATTTTCACACTGGGAAATGAACTTTGCGGATCCATTAAGCGGGCGAGATCACAATCCAGCATAGGCGTCAGCGGATGATTCTTCATCGGGCTCTCATGCAATGGAACCCCGTTTACAAATAAACACCCATTTCTGACAGTTCGGCCATTCACCGGAAGGGCCGGACATAGAATTGTATAAGGCACATTAAGCTCTTCCATAACCGCATCACAAATCGGACCAATATTTCCCTCGGGGGTAGAATCAAAGGTTGAACAGTATTTAATATAAAACTGTTTTGCCCCCTGTTCTTTAAGCCAGCGAATCGCCTCGAGGGAATCGCTGACCGCACCGTTTCGATTCTGGGTTCGGGTTTTCAAGGCTATGACACATACCTCAGCGTCAGGCGCTGCGCCGCTATCAGGCACCTCCGTATATAAAACGGTGCTGAGACCGCCCTTAACAAAAAAAGAGGCGATGTCGCTGCCGCCTGTAAAATCATCTGCAATTACTCCAAAGCGCAAACGGGACACCTCCTTATATTTTTTTAATTGACCAATTCAGCTTCCGCTTCCTGGTAGCTCTTCTTCCGTACCTTTACTCCGAGAAGATCCTCAAAGTAGCGGATCATCGCATGTTTATAGAAATCACCCTGACCGTTCTGCAGGGCAAGCTGATAAGTCTGCATCGTCCCACTCAAGGTTGGAAGCGGCACTTGGTATTTCATCAATACTTCGTTCATGCTTTCCATGTCCTTATAGGCCCGTTCAAGGGAGAAACTATGTTCGAAATTCCCTTCCAGCACCTTCGGAATCAATGTCTTTGATGCAAAACTCGATCCGGTTGCCGTCATCAATACGTCACCGAGCTTCTCGGGATCGAGCCCTAGCTTCACGCCTACCGGCAAAAGTTCGCTGAAGCTTGCGCAGCATATATTCAATACGCAGTTATTGATCATCTTGGTCAGTTGTCCGGCACCGTGATCTCCCATATAGAGGATTTGTTTCCCCATCCGGTCAAGCATTGGCTTAATCGTATTGAACAGTTCCTCGCTTCCGCCGCACATGATGGTAAGCGTTCCTTCGACCGTCGTTCTCGGATGACCGGAAATCGGGCAGTCCATATATTCAACGCCTTTCTCCCTGCAGGCTTCCGCGATTTCGACGGCCCCCAGATAGCTGATCGTGCTAAAATCAACAATCGTTTGTCCCGGCTTCATATGATGCAGCACACCTTTTTCCCCGACGATCACATTTTTGACAATCTCCAGGTCCGGCAGGCAGAGGAAGAGATAATCACTGTCTGCAGTATCAAGGATGTTATTGGTGGTGGTGATCCCCTGTGAAGTAAATTGCTCCAATGCAGCGGGGTTTGCGTCGCACACGAGGTACTCATACTCCCCTTCTTTTTCACCTTTTGCAAGGTTGAATGCCATTCCCGTTCCCATTACGCCTAATCCAACAAAACTCACTTTCATTGAAAACTCTCCTTTTTTATTTCGATTTTATGCCAGACCGGATTGGTTTTACTTATCTACGTGTTTACTTTATCCTGTGCCAATACACGGATGATCTCGTTTACCGCTTCTTTCGGACTCGTTAACACCGGCAGGCCTAACTCACTCGTTTCATCTTCTGCGCAAGCCTGAGTGATCTGGGCAAGGATGATGACTTCGCATCCTCTTTTCTGAAGTTCCGCTGCCGCCAGACGGTTGAGCTGATTATGTTCTTCTTCGTCCCCGGCCTTTAAAGCCGTCATCGCCTGCGTGACGATCTCTGTTTCCACTTCAATGTCTTGGCCCCATTCACCCGCAAGCTTTACGAGCTGGGCTTTTGTTGCCGGTCCTGATGGGGCGGTTGTGGCGACGACGCCTATTTTCCTGTGATGGGTAACGGCCTTTTCGAGCATCGGGCGGTCCACCGCAAAGATCGGCACGGATATAAACGGCTTCACCGTATCAACGACAGGCGTCAGGACGGTGCAGGCTACAAGGATTGCATCCACTCCCGCTTCCTGGGCTTTGCCGGCCATATGGACAAAATCCCGGAATAATTTATCATCGAGCCCGTTGATCCGGTTAGCGTGATACTGAATATTTTCGTCAACAAAGTTTAAAACGGTTACGTCCGGAGCCAGCTGCTTGAATGCTGCATTCAAGGCTGGTACGGCGTTGCAGGTTGCATGGATAATTCCTATTTTCATATAGATTCTCCTCTATTCTCAGTAGTCAGAGAGTTTCATAGTGTGACCATTTACAGTGTAACCTTCACCATACTTGAAGTTTTTTTTAACACATCGATCATTTGATTGATGTCCAGTACTTTGTCACTGAGATTCAATGTATGACACAGCCTGCTGATATGCGGCTGTTTCAGCATCGCTTCCTCCAGTACACCGTGGTTCCAGAAGACATCCTGCTTATGACTGTCGAGGACGACTCTTTTATTAGCCATTACGATGACGCGTTCAAAGTTGTTCACGACGAACTCCATATCATGTGTGATCGTGATAATCGTTTTCCCTTCCCTGACCAGTGCATCTATGATGACGCCCAGCCGCCCGATCGCTTGAGAGTCCTGGCCGGCTGTCGGCTCATCAAGGATGATCGTATCTGTATCCATCGCAATGACAGAGGCGATCGTGACAAATTTCTTCAGGGAATATGGCAGGTTATACGGATGCACATCCAGGAACTGCACAATCCCGGTCAGTTCCGCTGCCTTCATGACATTCTCTTCTATCTTCTCCTCTGAAAATCCAAGGTTCTTCGGGCCGAACCTTATCTCACTCTTGACCGTTTCGTGGAAAATCTGATCATCAGGGTTTTGGAAGACATATCCGACCTTTCTGGAAATCTGAGCTGTTGTATAGTCCTTTGTATTCAAGCCGTCGATGATGACATCACCCTCTGTCGGCTTTGTCAGACCATTCATCATTTTCACAGTGGTCGTCTTGCCCGCCCCGTTTTGTCCGACAATGGCCACGGATTCGCCCTTTTCGAAAGACATGCTGACATTCTCAACCGCTTTGAAACCGTTTGGATAACAATAGGTCACGTTATTCAGCATTAAGTAACTCATGCTTTCACCCCCTGGAATTCCATCCACTGCTTCATCACGCTAACGGAATCACCTTCTGTGATGGGAATCCTTTCCGTGTGCATATGCTGTTTCCGCATCGCCAAATCCAGCAGCGTATACTGGGTCAGTCCCAATCCGAAGTCCTGTGTGGCTTCGTCCGCAAGCACTTCTTCAGTTCTTCCCTGCTTCTTGATTTCTCCGTCTTGAAGCACGATTACATAGTCCGCGTATTCCGCGATCAATTCGATCTTGTGCTCGACCAATATAATGGTCTTCCCTTTTTTCTTCATGATATCGATGACCCTGAATATTTCCTCGGTACCTTGCGGGTCAAGCTGTGAAGTCGGTTCATCAAAGATGAGGATATCCGGCTCCATGACGATGATCGATGCCAGCGCCACCCTTTGTTTCTGTCCGCCTGACAGCTCATTCGGATTTTTGTCCTGGATATACCCGATCCCGAGCAGTCCGATGATGTCCTGAACCCGCTGCCTGATGACGTCCACTTCCACCCCGAGGTTCTCAAGTCCGAAAGCGATCTCGTCAAACACCGTTTCCTTCACGCCGCTGATTTGGGTAAATGGGTTTTGAAACACAAACCCGACTTTCTGCGCAAGATCACTTGGATCCCAGTCCTGGACATCCTTCCCCTCGATCAGCACTTTCCCGGTTCGTTCCCCCTTGAAGAAGTGGGGGATGAATCCGCGGATCACATTGCAGAGTGTCGTCTTCCCTCCGCCGTTCACCCCGGCGAGCGCATAGAACTTCCCGCTTTCGATTGTAAGATTCAGGTTATGAAGCACTTCTTCACTGCCGGTAGGGTACTGGTATGAAAGATTCCTGATTTCAATGGCACTCATAAGAAAAACCTCCCGATCAAGATTGACACAACGGCGATCACGAGCAATGCCCTTACCACATGATCACTTTTCGTCTTTTCCAAATGGTGCAGGCTGGTCTTTTTCGTCCGGGCGGTAAACGCCCTCGATTCGAGCGTGATGGCTTTCTCGTCTGTACTTGAGAATGAAGACAAGATCAGCGGGGTCAAGGCCGGTACAAATGCTTTCATCCGGATAGTGAGGCTCCCTTCTGTTTCAACACCGCGCGTTTTCTGTGCATCCATGATCCGCAGCAGCTGCAGCCTCATTTCTGGGATGATATTCAGGGCGGCCGACAGGACATAGGTCGCTTTTGGCGAGATGCCCATCAATTCCAATGCCCGTGATAAATCATTGATTTTGGTGATCTGAAAGAATAATACAATGGAAGATCCGATTGCCAAGATCTTGGAAGTCAGCTGCAAGCTGAAATGGATTCCTTCTTGTTTAATGGAGAATATGCTCCAGGACCATAAGACGGTATCTCCCGGATAGAAAAATGATTGCAAAAGAAAAATCATGACAACAATCGGGACCAATCCTTTTAGGACGAAATTTACATACAGCTTGGTTTTTCCTGCAATCAACGCAATCACCAGACACAGCACGGGGACCATATAAGAATAAAGATATCCTGGCAGCAGCAGCGGGGTCATCATCAAACAGAAGGCAAACAAGAATTTAGTCGTCGGATAAAGATTCAGTATGAATTTTCCCGGTCTTTCCATACATACAACTCCCCTTTCATCTGTTGGTTCGTATTCATTCGGCAATCCTTATAAATCCTGATGTATAAAGGTGGGGGTGAAGGATGCAAGACCGAAGTCGGACCGGCATGATCACCCCGTGCATGTTAAGCTCCTATTTTGCGGTTGTGCTTGTTTTGGTTCATGTTCAGATATAAGTGTCCATATTTTTGTTTCGACAGGTATTGATCTGACATCTTCCGGACAATCATATAAGCGACCATGATCGAAAGGATTTTGTCGATACTTTCAACAAATATCTTCTGTGTAAAAACGGATGCCCAGATCTCTTTGCCTGAAGCTAAAAGAACGGCAGTGATCGTATCGGATCCGGTACCTGAAGCTCCGCCAAACACGATGACCGTTGTCGGGGTGGCGATCAAGATGGCAACGAGGGCGACGATGAATCCTGTGAAAGCAGTCTTCCAGGCATTTTTCGTGAATCCCTTTTTGGCCATGAGGCCGACCACAATCCCGGAAGCCATGGCAACCGGCATGAATGCCAGCTGAGTCGGGTTAAAGATTCCGAAGATGAGCTTCGAGACCCCTCCGGTCACGGCGCCCACCCAGGGACCTGCTACCATCGCGACAATCATGGTGCCGATCTGATTCAAGAAGAGAGGGATTTTTAAGATCTCAACCAATTCTCCGGCAACGACATTGACTGCAACACCAATGGGAATGAGCAAGATGGAAATAAGCGTAAAATCTTTCTTGAAATTCTTCATGATACATCCTCCTATTAATGGGACTTGCCGATTTCTTCTAACATTCCATGCTCATCAGCAGCATCCACACTGCTGAATGTTGAATCCTTCCCAAAACCCGAATGAAACTTTTTATACATCCTGGTGAAATGAGGCTCTAATGCATTCGCCAGAGAAAGACTCTCCCGGCTCTTTTCAAAAAGGGATTTCTGTCTTTCATTCACCGATCGCAGAAGAGCTTCTTCATCGATTAAGACCATTTTGCGTTCCTTTAGAACCCATTCGCCCTTGATCATGACCGAATCGACCGAGCTTCCATTCTCGTAATACACAAGCTGGGCATATAGATCGGTGCCCACCGCCAGTGCGGGTGAGCGCCTGCTCAGTAGGACGAGATCTGCTTCATACCCCTGTTTGATCCTGCCCCGCTTCTCTTGGCCCAATAAACGGGCGCCGCCGACTGTCGCCATATTTAGTACATCCTTTGGCTGCAGCCATTCCCCGAAATCTGGCTGTTCCTGTCGGCTGTGTATGACTGCGATCCTCATGGCTTCAAATAGATTGTGGGAGATTCCGCAGTTGGAGGAATCGGTCCCTAGCGCCACGTTCATCCCTTTTTGCAGATATGAACCTATCTTCGCCCTCCCGCTTCCGAGCATCATATTGCTGACTGGGTTATGAACAAGAGAGACACCATGCTCAGCAAGTACCCCTGCCTCCTCATCGTCAATCCAGATGGAGTGGGCGCCGGACAACCTCCTTGAAAGCAATTGCTGATCACGTAGTCTGCCGATGATCCCGTCTGGAAATGCAGCATCTCCTACTTCCTTTTGAATCCTTGTTTCGAGGAGATGAGTATGAATATGGGCTCCTCTTTGTTCACTTAATTCCTTGCATAAAGCCAGCATGCCTTCTGAACACCGCTGCGGAGCGTTGGGGCCCAGCAGGATTTGTATGTTCTTTCGACCATGCCATTCTTCGAACAAGGAGTGATAAAACACTCTCATGCCATCAACGGATATCGGTGTTGCTTCGTCAAGCTTCCGCCTCAACTCGTCAGGTAAATCGACTGGCAGGAAGTGATGATCCGGCACATCATGCATCATCGGGGCAAATCCTACCCTTATTGATGCAGCCTCATATGCTTTAAGTGCAGCTCCGGATCTTCTGATATGCGGAAAATGGTCGATACAGCTGGTCACTCCGCTTTTAATCATATCGATCATCCCTAACAGGACGGCATTTGTAATATCTCCATCTTCAAGCGAATAACCATATGCGGTTGTATAAAGAGACCAGATTTCCAATGGAAAATGGCTCGTCGTCCCTTTCAACAGGTTCGAATAGGAATGATAATGAGCATTTGTCATACCGGGCATGATCAACATGTCAGATCCATCGATTGTTTCTTCAGCGGCGATCCGTGGTCCGCTCCCTGGCTGGTGCGGAATCACCTTTTTGATGATCCCGTTTTCCACCAGCACACTGCCCTCTATGATTCTGTCATCATCATCCATCGTCATGATGACGGCGTTTGTAATCAGAGTTGACATGTCGTCACTCCTTTAGTTATCAGAATAGTAAGATATCGTGCAAGACAGGTTATTTTTGCACTTCGGCCACTTTTGTTTCCAGGGTCGAAATACGTTCTGCAAACCTTCGCGCCAGCGTCTCTCCGTCCACATCCATCAGGATGGTTGTATTGGGTTCTGAATGCCCCCACTGGCCGGTAAACTCGGTGACAGTCTGACCTGATGTAAGATTCCCCGCTGTTTCGATCGAAACAAACGCAGGCACCTCCTTGTAGAGCTCCGGCCAGAGCGAATAGGCGACGGCCGGTACGTCATTAAAGAATACGCCGGTCTCCGTTTCCGAGGATTGCTTGGCAGTAATGTATGCCTGGCGCCGGAATTCAGCGGCCTCGAGGAGAAAAGCCCCCGGACGGGTATCCGCCTGCCTGATGCACTCCAGATTTTCCTGCGAGATCCTCACCTTCGTACATACATCGAGACCCACCTGGACGACCGCAACACCCGAATCGTATACAGCCCTTGCAGCCTCAGGATCCGCTGCCAGATTGAAGGACGCCACCGGGGAATAGTTGCCGGCTGTACGGACTGCACCGCCCATCACAATCACTTTTTTCAACTTCTGCGCGATACCGGGGTCTATAGAGAGAGCCAGCGCCACATTTGTCAGCGGACCGATCGCCAGAATCGTGATCTCGTTCGGCGCTTCGTTACAGAGCCTCACCATCTCCATTGCCGCGTATTCTCCCGCCTGGGATACTGTAGGTTTAGGGACCTCAACACCGCCGAATCCATTATCGCCGTGGATATGCTTGGCAAACTGCGGTTTACGAATGAGCGGTTTGCTCGCCCCGCGATAAACGGGGATATCGGTCCTTCCTGCCAGTTCAAGCAGTGAAAGGGCGTTATGTGTAGCTGTTTCCACCTCGATATTTCCATGTACTGTTGTTAATGCTTCGATATGAAGTTCCGGTGACGCAAGCGCAAGATAGATTGCTGCAAGATCGTCCACCCCCGGATCTGTGTCAATGATGACTCGTTCTGCCATACTGTCAACTCCTCCTTCTATTAGGACTGTTTTGAAAGATTACTGCTTTTCGCAGATTTTGTAGGTTCTTCCGTATTCAGATGAAAGGGTGCCATACCTGTAATTCTTTTTATCTAGTTAAAATGATGCCCTTACACCAATAGGTGGTTTCTTTCTCTGTCCACGCCTTCACAGAAGCGGCGTGTTTTTTCTTCATCAACCGGGTTCGTCATGATGTCATCAATTTTCGCTCCGTATCCAAAGACAGCGCCATCCGCATATTTTAGTAGATTTGCCGTTTCTACTTTCATCCCGCTTCCAATGATGATCGGCACATCAGGAACTGCGTTTCTGACAGCCTCTAGATTTTCTACCGATGGCGGCTGAGCTGATTCCTCGCCTGCAAGGATGATGGCATCCGCCATCCCGCGATAAGCGGTATCACGGGCCAGCACATCGATGGGTCTTGCCGCCAGAGGAGCTGCGTGCTTTGTTTGAATGTCAGCGAAGATTTTGACTTTCTTCTCTAATCCCAGGAATTTACGATATCTCGCCACCAGATGCGCGGTACCGTTGATGAGTCCCTGATCAGTCACGTACGCATCCGTCAGGACGTTAAGTCTGATAAAATCAGCCCCGACTGTCCCAGCAACCGCCAATGCGGATTTCCATGAGTTCCTTAGGATATTGATCCCCATCGGAAGCTTCACTTCGCGGCGGATTTCATGGGCGATCAATGTCATAGCCGCCACTGTTTCAGGTTCCTCCGTTTCCGGATAAAACGGATAGTCATTGAAGTTTTCCACCATAACGGAGCTGGCTCCGCCTTTTTCAAGACTTTTCGCATCGCGCAGTGCCGCTTCCAGTACCTGATCGATGTTCCCTTCATACAGGGGTGATCCGGGCAGCGGTCCCAAATGAACCATCCCGAGTACCGGCTTTTCCACACCGAAGATATTAGTGAATGACTTTTTCATGATAATTCCTCCTCCTCCACTTTTCTACTTGCCGCTGTGTATATATGGATGACATCCCACTGATCTTTTCTATGAACCTAGTGATCTTGGGATTTATTCTTTACTTCCGAATGAAGCCAATTCTAAATCGATTTCGTCGAGCGAGAGTGCAACATCGGCATCCATGCTCGGCGCCCGGAGCTGGGACGTAAGGCCGCCGTCAATTGCAAGGATGTGGCCTGTTATATACGAAGCGTCGGGTGAAGCCAGGAACCGGACGCCCTGACCGACATCTTGAGGCATCCCGAGCCTGCCGAGTGGAATAAGAAGATCCGGTGAAGACTCATTCCCTACGGCTGTGCGGTTTTCCACCCACATAGAGCCCGGCATGACCGCGTTCACGCGGATTTTCCAGGGAGCCAGGTCAAGTGCCATCGCTCTGGTGGCTGCCTCGATCGCACCCTTCGTCGCATCATAAGCGACACGGTTCCGATGGGCGCGGGTCGCTCCCCCGGAACTCATATTGATGATGCTTCCGCCCTCACCTTGGCGGATCATGGCTCTTGCTGCCAATTGGCTGCAATGGTACAGGCCATTAAGGTGTATATTCATCAGGTTCTCCCACATCGCGAAGTCCGTCTTCAGGAAGTGTCTTTCCGACATCGGACCGTGCCCAATCCCTGCATTATTCACGAGTACATCAATTCCGCCTTGGAAACGGCGGGATTCCTCAAAGAGGTTCTTCACATCCTCACCTGAGGATACATCCGTATAAACGAATAGCCCCTCGCCTCCGGCTTCATTGATTTCCTGTACGCAGCCCTCACCCGCTTCAGTGTCAACATCGGCAACGACTACCGACGCACCCGCCTCTGCAAAAGAGAGGGCAATTCCGCGCCCAAGCCCCTTGGAACCGCCAGTCACGATCACACGCTGTTTGGTTTGCTCTTTCATATTTTCACCCCTCATGTAAAGTCCGTTCTCGATTTTGTTCCGAAAACCATTCCTGTATCCATTTCCACCTTTATCTTGCGTAATGACATTCATGTAAACCTTTTCATTTTCATGAACAGCACCCCGAATGCAGATCGCTTACCTGGTCTATTTCGCTAACGCTGCATCCTCGGCCAATTCAATCGTTGTATATTTCTCCAGTGTGTCAGTAAACCAATACTGTAAATCAGCTTTTCTTTCATGAAGATAAACCGGTTTCCCGTCCACAAGCTTCATCGGGATATCGTGTCCGGGAATTAAGATACTGTTCTTCTTCTTCTTCCATAATCTCCAAAGATAATCGATCGATTCTTGGCTGTCTAAAAGATTCAGTGTCATATCTGCCTCCCTTGATACAAGCTCCGCCCGGTTCTTAGCAGCATCTCCGCTAAATATCAGGTCATAATCGCCATTGTCTACGGTGTAGGCAAGGTGCCCTGGTGAATGTCCATCCGTCTGATGCGCTGTGATCCCGGGGACAATTTCTTCACGATGCACGACCTGCCGCATTTGTGAAGAAGCGTTTAATTCCCTCACATACAGTTCAGGGACATGCCATCCTCCAGGCGGCTCGTTTAATGCCCATTTCATATCCGCCTGCCCCACCACGATGGTCGCGTTAGGAAACAAAGTCCAATTTACACAATGATCCCAATGCGTATGGGTCAGCAAAACCATCGATATATCCTTTGGGGACAATCCTCTCGATTTGAGTTTATCCAGTATCAACGGTCTGACGCCGAAGCTGCCGACATCGATGATGATGTGTGTATCATTGTGGGACAGCAAGGTGACTGTGCTCCATCCCAGCCCGCCATGGGTGGAAGACTTTCCGGGAAATCCTTGAATAAATATGTTGTATTCGAACATGACGATCCCCTTTCCTATTGGAAGTGCACCGGATACAATCGAGATGTTTTATGGACATTTCAGACCAATAATAAAACGCTATATATGGAAACGTTTCCACAAAACATTCCCTTGATCCTATCCATCGATCGCTTACCAGGTGTTAATTCATCCGAACAACCGTCTAAATGTGTTTCATGGAGGTTTCTTTTACTCAAAAGGATGCTAAAGTGACTTCTTCTTGCTGTATTTCTCTATGAACATCTGTTAACACAAAAAAATTTGATTTAAATAGATGGAAACGTTTCCACTTATTTAAATCAAATTATACATACTCCGTCATTCAGTTTCAATCATTTTTTGAAAATTTATAAAATTATATTATTTAACGCTGCCGAATCAACGTTCACCGTTTATCGTCATCGTGGACTCCCTTTCGATCAGATCTGGATAAAACAGGACTGTTTCTTTAATGATTTGCTTTTCCTTAATGGCTTTCACCATGATTTCTATTGCCCTTTGACCCATTTCTTTAATGGGCGTACGGATAGTCGTCAGCATCGGATACAAAATTTCCGCATACTGAGAATCATCAAAGCCGACAACTGATAATTGCTCCGGAATGTTGATACCCAGTTCCCTTGCTGCTTTATAAACCCCTACAGCTATACTGTCGCTCCCCGCAAAAATCGCCGTCGGCCGATCGTCTTTCTGCAATAATTTCTTCGTATTCTCATATCCGCTTTGTATGTAAAACGTATCAAAGATCACATAGTCATCATTGTAAGGAATGCCCCGTTCATTCAGCGCCATCTTATAGCCCTTATGCCTTTCAACGGATGCATACGTTTCAGGATCCCCGCCCACAAAGGCAATATCCTTATGCCCTAAATCTAGAAGATGCCTCATCGCTTTATATGCCCCATCCACATTATCAACCACGACTTCATTGAGAATTAATTTTGGGAATTTCCCCCCTAATATGACAACCGGCAGCTCCGGAAAGTTTTCCTTCAATTCTTCTATATTTCCATCATCAACCTCTGGAGACGAAAAGATGATCCCATCGACACCTTTAGCAACCAACAGGTGGATATATTCCGCTTCTTTCTGCAAATTGTTATCCGTATTGCATAAAAAAATGTTGAATCCGTGGCTGTTCGCCCGGTCCTCGATTGTCCTGGTCAGATCGGAATAAAATATATTCTTTATATCAGGGATAATCAAACCTAGCGTCAAGGTTTGCTTCTTCTTCATGGCAGCAGCTACCAGACTCCCCTGATAGTTAAGTTTCTTAACTGCGCTAAGCACCTTCTCTTTCGTTTTTTCACTCGTATACCCGCTTTTATTCAGTACTCTCGATACAGTGGAAATCGAAACATTAGCCTCTTTTGCCACTTCTTTAATGGTTACCATTTCTGACACATCCTTATGGAAACGTTTCCTTATTTTTTCCTCAAAAACAAACTATTCTACAGAATTTGTCGATTTCCTTTTATTTTGTAGTGAATTGTTGTTAGAATTCTGCACACAATCATTAAACTCACCTGCAGCCACTGGTTCCAATCAATAAAGCAAAAAGCTATATTTCTACAAGTTTATAACTTTGCTTCTTCTTGTTCTTTCTTTATACGCTTGCGATTGATCTAACCACTTATATTTAAGGTCCAACAATGCTTCTTTTTCATTTAAATACTTTCTTATAAATGTTTAAGAGTCTTTTTAATTATTTTAAGTTAATCTGTGTTTACTAAAAAATAATAAAAAATATAAATGTTAGTAATAACCCTAACCACCCTTTGTGATTTTAGCTGATTACTAACACTGATATAGCAGATAAAAGAAAAAACAGCTTCATCAATTTATATCGAACTCCTAAATTTAATAATAATAAAAATGCCTATTTAACAACCTAACATTTATATCCATTACTGAAAAAATTAAATGAAAACCTAAATACAGGCCCTGATTTACCATTAACGTTTCCTTCGATTCCATCATCATGTCAGATGTTCCTGGAAGCTCTTCAGCTCATGGTTTATTCAACCAATAAAGAAGTTCAATATGTTTAAATTTATGATCAGACTCAGAAATGGCCTGAGGTAGAATAGTTTCAATGGAATCCATTAATAAACCTAGGGCATGTTTAACAGTACCGTTCTCAAACTGCTCTATAGGCTCAGGCAACTCATCTTCGTCTAATATAAAGAATTCACCATTAGGCAGCACCATAATATCAATGATCAAATCTTCAAAGCACACCAACTTATCAGTAAAATATGTATTTTTTACGATATTAAAATAGGAACCTAAATATTTCCCTTCACGATCTCTCCAGATGTATACATTATATGGACGGTCTCCCCAGTAATATGCGATTGTATAACTGCCTTCGGGAATGGTTAATGGCGTCTGATTTGCTACATAGTAAAGGAATTTAATATTCTATGAAATAGCACGAAGGTTTGATCTTGTGCCTTTAATAGTCTACAACTATATTCTATAACTTTGGAGTCATACCGTATCTTTCTTTCAATCATTTTATCCCCTTTTTGAATCGCCGCCTGATTATTCCTCCTTTATACTCTACACCATTCAATTAGTCTATCATTATAAGAAAACTTTCCTGATTCAAACAGCGCGTTCTTCAATATCCCCGTTGAACAAGAAACTAACCTATGAAAATCCATAGGTCAGTTTCAATGTCGTTTATACAAAACGCTCCCGAAAGCGGAACCCATTACGGTAGTATCCCTAAACTTTTATCGTAGTAGGTCCCGGCTTCTGTAACCAGTTTTCAGTTCAGCAAAATTTTAAAAAACACTCTATTTAGAAATCGAATGGGAGCTTATTTTTCTATTCCCCTTTTTACCGATTATGAGGATGCAACAAACAACTGAAAGCCCTGAAGCTAGGCCATAAAAAGAGTTCCCTTTTCCTAGTTCCTGTCCAAGGCCGTCTGGGAATAGGACCCAATATAAAAAAAGTGGTCCGTGAAGCAGAATTCCTGCTCCCGCTAAAACCTTCATCAGCCAAAAATAAGGTAGCCGTTTGAACGAAATCAAGACAGTGGCAATCCCCCAAAACAAAAGAAAGTAGCCCCATAAGCCCATACCTGAAACGGACTTCGTTTTTAATAGATCCGTTACAAAGAAAATACCGGTTAGGACCGATAACAATCCTGATAAAAGCAGCATACGAAAGGCAACAATCATAGCTCTCACCCTCTTTTCGGTATGATAAAAACCGCCTTAACATGTTATAAGACGGTTTCTGATGATGATTTATTCTCTTTATAGATTACTTCATAAGAGCTTCATATACCTTCTCATCCAGCTCTTTTGCTTTCTTTTCGTTATACGTTTTTTCATAGACAGGCTCTTGGACAATCTTAGCACCCCAGAACATGCTCTCAAAAACATGTTCAATGTCTACTTCGATCTTCGCAAGCTTAAGAGGGACATCTGCCATAGCGTTTTCAATGATATTCGCTTTCCCGTTGATCGAATACACGGTTTCCAGTCCGACAACTGTCAGCACAACACTCGGGTTCGCTTGAATGTTCGTAACGATTCGGGAATTGTTTGTAACGGTAAAACGGATTTTTTCTTCTGACAAACTCTTTACCCAAGAAATTGCATTTACAGATGGTGAATTTGTTTTTGCGTCAACTGTACCAAGTAATACGAGCTGCTCGCCTTGCAGGTGTTCAAACAATTCAGGACTTAACTTTGTTGGTGTTTCCTGTTTAGCCATATGATCGCCACCTTAATTTTTTTTATGTATGGTGTCTATTTTACCATATTTTTCTCACGCAGAACATGTGTACAGAAAGCTAAAAAAACCTCCATTTACTCAAAAGTCCCCTTTATTACTGCACGACCGCTCTGAACCATCACTTGCCCGAGGGCTATGACTGTATCGATGTTCAAGTTATCTTTATTCAGCAGAACAAGATCAGCATGAAGCCCTTCAGCAAGGATTCCTTTTTCTTTAAGCTTTAGAATTTTTGCAGGATTGCTAGTAATCGTCTGCAAAGCGGTTTGAAGAGGTATCCCCTCATGAACGACAGCATCTCTTATTTCTTTATACAGCGAGTTCACTTTACCGATACGAAGCCCCGTAAATTCTCCATGTTCATTAAAAGCAGGAAGACTTCCCTGTGCATCAGACGTGAAGGTAATACGTTCGATCGGTACTCCCGCTTCAAGCATCCTTTTTAAGCCGGTGCTGCACTTCACTTCGCCTTCTTCTATAAACTGTTTCGTTGTACTGGTCGTAAAATCTACATAGCCGCCCTTTTTCGCATATTCGATCCCGGCTTCAAACACATATGAATTTCGGTTGATATGCGTCGGGTAAAACTGAGAAATAGGAAGATCAGTTGTTTCGATTACTTCCTCAATCAATGAGAGCATGCGCTTTGAGTCCCCGAGATGGATGTTGACTACTCCCGCTTTCCCTGACAGCATTCCCGCCACACGAGCTTGTGAAGCGAGTCTGGCAAGTTCGTGCGCATTAGGCTGAGAAGATCGATGGTCACTAATCGCAATCTCTCCCACACCGATTACTTCATCAATCATCATGATGTCTGTTTCGATGCTTCCAGTCAGTGTTTTAACAGGTACTTGATAAGAGCCCGTATGTACAAAGCAGGAGATGCCTTCTTCTTTAAGTGCTTTCGCTTTTCCGATCAGGTTGGTCATCGTGCGCGCCGTTCCATCCGTACCAATTACTCCAACAACAGTTGTAACACCTGCAAGCGTGATGTCGGATAAATAAATCTCCGGTGTTCTTGTCTTATATCCCCCTTCTCCTCCGCCTCCTGTTATATGAACGTGAGCATCAATAAAACCGGGTGCAACGATTTTTCCAGTCGCGTCGATCATATGGATATCAATATCAGATACTGGCCATTCAATATGATCAGAGATTTTCGCAATTTTCCCAGCGGCTATTAAGATGTCCTTTTTTCCAAGATGATGAGGTGCATATACCTCACCGCCTTTAATCAATGTAATCATAAAATCAGTCCCTTTTTTTATCTGTTAAACTGGAAGATTTATCATCTTAGTCTATTATCGATGAAATCGTTCCTAAAAGGAAATGTAATGATCCTTCTGCAGCGCATTCTACAAACGACAAAAAAGCTGACTTTAGAATCAATGATCCTCTAGTCAGCTTCCATCTTTGATCACGTTACAAAGTCAGGCTTACGCTGTGCCAATGTTGGGCTCTTTTGTTTAACTGGCTTTCCGGTTTCCACATCTAAAAACGAAGTCGCCTCATTAAACCAGCTGTCTGGTGCTTTATGTCCCCAAAACGTCTGTCTACGTGGGTCATTGATATCCCATTTCACCGGCTTAAAGTCTGGATCACTTGTTAAGTAATCTCCATTGTAAAGTTCGATGCGGTTTCCATCCGGGTCCCGAATGTATAGGAAGAATGCGTTAGATAATCCATGTCGTCCTGGTCCGCGCTCGATATGATCTGCATATCCCATACTTGCCATCACATCACAGCAATGGATGAGACTCATCGGATCTGAAAGCCAGAATCCCACATGATGCAGACGTGGGCCTTCCCCGTTCATGAATGCTACATCATGGACCGTTGGTTTTCTATGAAGCCACGCAGCCCAAGTTCTATCATCTTCTGTAGCGGTATACTCTGAAACTCTGAAACCAAGTTCTTTTGTATAGAAGGAAACAGCTGCTTCAACATCAGGAACCATACAGTTGATGTGATCGATCCGCTGAACCCTTGCTCCCTTGTACAGATCATACTTTTGAATGCAGCGTTCTACCCCTTCCATCTCTACAAAAAACTCTAGAGGTATGCCTGATGGATCTTCCACACAAAGGGTTCTGCCGATGCCCACTGACTGATCGGCTTCTTTCCACAGTACCTTTGACCCTTTTCCTTTAAAAAAGGACGCTAATGCATCGAGATGTGCATCTTCCCAAACTTTATAACTGACGGCATGCACACCGGGCTTATCAGCTTTTTTCAAAAGGAGGCTATGGTGGCAATGTTCTTCTAACCCCCTTAAAGCCATCCAATCGGAAGAGGAAGCTGTTTCAATGAAACCGAGAGCATTTACATAAAAATCACGTGAAGCGTTCAGGTCAGTCACGTTCATGACCACTCGCGCGATTCGAATAATGTTAAAGTCCAACATCTGCACCCCCTTATACACTCGTATAATTATGATCTGAGGATTTCACACGGTTCAAGAAATCTTTCACCATATCTTTATACGGCTCTTTGTTGAACTGATCATAATAAATATTTGACATACGTGCTGGATCACCAAAGAAATAATATTCATATAGTGCTTGGCGGCCTCCAAATGTGCTGATTGAAATATCCCAAGCTAATCGGAATAACTGTGTACGCTCATAACCGTCAATATTTGCGCCTTGCGTATAGCGGTGAACGAGTTCGCCGATATCTTCCGCATTAAAATCTGCTTCAGTCGGAATCCCCATCAAGCCGGAGGCACCAAGAATCTTCACGATCTCCACTATGCGCTGATATATTTTTGGATACCAGTTGCGAGCTGCGTTTAAGGGAGCAAAGTCAGGCGTCATGTTGCCGTACTTATCGATCGACGCATTATGTTCCGCCCGATAAAGGTGGGAACGCATCGTCTCTAGAATCAGCATTACTTCTGATGCTTTTTCTTTTACATGTGGGAACACATCGATTCCAATGGCTTCCATCATATTTAAAATTACACCAAGGACAAATTCTGTTTTCACCGTATTCTTTGCTATAACCTGGTGAGCCATATGAACAATCGCGTTCGTCTCTACATAAGTCCTATTGCAGATGTCAGAGTTTCCGCTGACAAACACACGCTCCCAAGGGACCAGTACATTATCGAACACAACGATCGCATCACTTTCTTCAAACCGTGAACTAAGCGGATGATCCCACTGACTTCTGCCTTGGTCAAAAGATTCTCGGCATAAAAACTTCAGGCCATCTGTATTGTTCGGGATCGCAAATGCCATTGCATAAGGATCGTCTTCTGAAGACGCCTTGTTCAACGTTGATGGGAAAACAACGATCTCATCTGTTACTCCGCCGAGCGTTGCAAGCAGTCTTGCGCCTTTTACAACGATTCCGTCTTTGTTCTTTTCAACGATCCGAGCAGACAAATAAGGGTCCTTTTGCTCGGACTGCTTTTTTGAACGATTGGTTTGCGGATGAATGAGCGTATGCGTTAAGCTAATGTCATTCTCCCTGCAATATTCATAGTATTTCTTCGCATTCTCAGCGAACATCGGATCATCTTGAGCAAAGAAGTTTCCAGATGTACCAAACGCCATCACACTTGTATTCAGATAATCCGGTGTGCGGCCCATCATTCCCCCTGTATACCTTGCCCATTCGGAAATCATCTCGCGGCGGCGGATCAGATCTTCAACCGTTTTTGGAGCGATAAATGAAAGTCCTACCTGATCTCCTGTGGTCTCAGAAGTGTATAGCATCTTGTCTGCTTTTTCATGCTGGAGGTCATACAGGTTGGCAATAGATCTCACAATATTTCTGAATGCGGGATGAGATGGTACGTCATCCACTTTTTTACCATGAATCCAAACATTGTTTTTTGCTTTCGTGATTCCTTGGATATATTGTTCCCCCGTACGTGCAGGCAAAGAAATTCCTCCCTAGTGTTTAGCTTCGGTCTGAAGCGTTTGTTTTTTCTTTCCGAACTGCTGAATATGATGATCAGCGAGTGCCACATGCACCACTTTCGTTTCTGTGTAGAATTCAAACGCATAGTGTCCGCCTTCACGTCCGATCCCAGAGTTTTTTGATCCTCCGAACGGAATGCGAAGATCACGTACGTTCTGCGAATTCACCCACAGCATGCCTGCTTCAACAGCGTTTGCGACACGAAGTCCTTTTTTCATATCGTTCGTCCAGACATAGCCCGCTAGACCATATTTAATGTCATTTGCGTATTCGATTACTTCCGCTTCATCTTTAAAGGTCATGACAGAGAGCACCGGTCCAAATATTTCTTCTTGCGCCACCGTCATATCATTCTTCACATTTAATAAAAGAGTAGGAGCTACAAAGTTTCCTTTTTTATGAGATTCAGAGAGCTGCTGACTGTAGAGCTCTGCCCCTTCATCTTCTGCAATCTTTAGATAGCGTTTCACATTTTCATAGTGTTCATGATGAATGAGCGGTCCAACTTCTGTATCCGGGTCCGATGGATCACCTACAATGATGTTATCTACTCTTTCTTTTAGTTTGGCTATGAATTCATCTTTAATAGATTCCTGTACGAACAAACGTGAGTTAGCGGTACATCTTTCACCATTGAAGGAGAAGATTCCCCACACACAAGCATCCATGGCACGGTCCTTGTCGCAATCGTCAAAAACGATAATAGGAGATTTGCCGCCCAGTTCCATCGAGAACCGTTTTAATGAATCGGCTCCGTTCTTCATAATTTCTGATCCGGTTTTCGTCTCGCCTGTAAATGAGATCAGCTGAACATCAGGATGTGCTACGAGTGAGGCTCCCGCTTTTTCACCAAAGCCGTGAACAACGTTGAAGACCCCTTTCGGCAACCCTGCTTCATCAACCAACTCTGCTAGTTTATTTGCTGTCAGCGGAGACCATTCGGCTGGTTTTAGAATAACTGTATTTCCAGTCGCTAAAGCAGGTGCGATTTTCCACGTTTCAAGCATAAAAGGAGCATTCCATGGTGTAATGAGCCCTGCAACGCCAACCGGCTTCTGGATGGTGTAGTTCATGAACTCTTCATCCACATGATAGGCTTCTCCAGACAGGCGGTTCTTCACCATCTCCGCATAAAATCTGAAATTATCTGCCGCACGCCCGACCATCTTTCTTGTTTGGGCGATCGGTAGACCTGTATCATAAGATTCCAGTAAATCGATCTCTTCGATGTCGCGATCAATAAGTTCAGCGATTTTATAGATGTACTGAAGTCGTTTTTCTTGCTTCATCTTGCCCCATGGCCCTTCCTTAAACGCTTCTTTTGCCGCTTTTGCTGCGAGATTGATATCTTCCTTTGTTCCTTCACTGACAGTATTAATTTTTTCATTCGTAAAAGGATTCAAGTTTACGAAGAATTCACCGGTATGACCGGATACGAACTGTCCGTTTATATAATGTTGTATCGTTTCATTAACCTCTGGCTTCATTGTCCTTCCCTCCTGTTGGCACCTTATCGGTACGGCCATCAACAATCGTGTTTTCCAATGCACCAAGATAATCGATCTCAAGTCTTACAACATCACCTGGATGTACGTGTGAGATCCCTTTTGGTGTTCCCGTCCAGATCACATCGTTCGGCTCAAGTGTCATGAATGAAGACACGAACTCAATGATCTCTGGGATGGAATACATCAGGTCTTTTGTGTTCCCCTGCTGTCTCAGTTCACCATTCACAAATGTGCGGAGTTCAAGGTTTGTTACATCCGGAATATCCGCGGCATCCACATAAAATGGCCCCATCGGACCGAATGTATCGTGCCCCTTCGCACGTACTGGCGGACGGTACCAATTGTTAACGAAGTCACGTACCGTTACGTCATTCGCAATCGTGTAACCGCTTACAAATTCCATCGCATTTTCAGCTTTAATATTTCTTCCTTCCTTTCCGATCACAACGGCAAGTTCGTTCTCATAATGCATGTACGTCGCACCGTCAGGATAGAATACTTGCCCTTTATGTCCGACGAGGGATGAATTGGGTTTTATAAAAAGGACAGGTTCAGCAGGCTTTTCCAGACCCAGTTCATCGGCGTGATCAGCATAGTTTAATGCGAGACCAATCATCTTATTTGGCTGAAAAGGAGGAAGCCAAGTATCGATATCCTTGATATTCGCGGTTTTTCCTGAAGAAAAAGTAATCATATCATCAATAATCGTTCCCTTTTGTTCTCTTCCTTCATAGATCACTCTTGCATGTTTCATTTATGCTTCACTCCCTATTTTTTCTACTAAACCATAGTCAGCCAGAACAGATCTGATTTCCTTCTGCAATGAATCTGACGGCAAGTCCATCGGCATTCTCAAGGTTGGATTAATTCTACCCATCATTCCAAGGGCAGCTTTCAAAGGTGCTGGGTTCGTATCTTTAAACAGAATATCATTTAATGGCATCAGATCATAATGAAGCTTCATGGCTTCCTCAACATTACCTGATTCCCAGGCGTTATATACTTCAGCTACTTTAGACGGCAGGACGTTTGCTGTCGCAGATATGTATCCTGCTCCCCCGATTGCCAGCATCGGATAGCAAAGCAATTCAATACCTGAATACAGTAAAAAGTCACGTCCGCAATTTAATAGCACACGGTTTACATGTTCGAAGTCTTTATTGGATTCTTTGACACCAATGATGTTCGGACAATCTTCATTAAGCCGGGCAAGTGTTTTCACCTCCAAGTTAACGGCAGTTCTTCCAGGGATGTTATAGATGATAAGCGGAATATCTACACTGTCTGCGATCGTCTTAAAGTGTTTGTATAGAGCATGCTGTGAAGGCTTGTTGTAGTATGGGACGATCACCATTGCACCATCTGCTCCCATTTCCTGTGCGAGTTTAGTAAGGTGAAGCGATTCCTGATGATTGGTAGATCCAGTTCCAGGAACGATCGGTACTCGTTTATTAACAGCCTTAATCGCTGTTTCCATCACTTGCTCACGTTCTTTCAGCGTTAATGAGGAAGGCTCTCCTGTCGTTCCGGTTACGGAGATCCCATGACTCCCTGATTGAATGTGCCAATCTATTAAACTTTTTAGTGATTCAAGATCCAATGACTCATCCTTGTTAAAAGGAGTGATAATGGGTGCAATGGAACCGCGCAGTGTTTTTTTAACTTCTTCGATATTCATTTTGTTCCTCCTTAATCAATAATTGATAGTTTTTGACTGAATGGATTTGTCCTCAAGAAATGCTTTTAGCGTGTTCAACTTATGATTGCGGGTAAAAGACTCAATCTTCACAGGATCTTCTCGATTTTGAATCATTTCAATAAGCTGATAATGTTCTGCTATGGACCGTTTCATTCTGGAAGGTTTCATGGTCATACCACTTTTTCGGACAGTACAAAGTCTCTCCCAAGTTGAATGAATCTGTTCTTTTAAAAATTGGTTTGAACAATATTTGTAGGTTAGTTTGTGAAATTCTTTGTTGTAGTTGGAGAAAAGAGAAAAATCCAGTGAATCAAGTGCTTCTTCCATTAACGTGGTGTAGGCTCTTAGTTCGTCGAGTTTTTCGTGAGGAAAGGATTTAGATGATTCTGCTGTTGCAAAACCTTCTAGTACGGCAAGTACAGATAACGTCTCAAGATATGCTTCTTCATCAAAAGGTGTTACGATCGCTCCTGAATATGGTTTGAACGAGATTAGGGAATCAGCTTCCAACTGCCTGATGGCTTCACGCACAGGGATAGCACTCGTTTGAAGCTCTCTTGCCAACTGATCAATAACAAGCTTGTGACCAGGTGGATATCTTCCATCTAAGATGCGGGAACGAATGACTTGATAAGCATATTGCTGTTTGTTGGGTTTATGTAGAGTTTTCATATTTCTATGTTAATCCCAAATCATATATGATTTCAAGTTTATTTTCAGAAAAATCATATATTATTGTCTATTTAGTAATATAGTAATGAATTTAAGATAACTTTCAATATTATCTAGTTATAATGTCATGTTAGATTATTAAAAAGTTTACACTTGTAGTAAGAATAAGCTATGCTATTTATATAGATTGTAAATAAATAAAGGGGTAACCAACCCATGAATGTAAAAAATGCTATGGAAATATTAGTAGATGAAGCACTAAGTAATTATTGGGGACAGCTTCAACTGCCATGCAAATGTGAGATTTGTAAAGCAGATGTATTTGCCATTACTCTCAACAACTTACCTCCCCGATACATATCAAACGAAGATGGCTATGCATACGTAAAAGCACAAAACTTTGATGACCAATCACGAGTGAATATACTGAACCAGATTGTTAAGGCAACGGGTATCGTAGCAACACGTCCTTCACATGATATAAAACCATCTTCCTCACAAGAGTAGAAGATGGTTTTTTAGATACGATTTAGTGATGATGCTCACCTGACTACAAGAATAGCGTGTCTCTTTATTCCTATTTTTCAGAATAGTTCCTTGCGGGGCAAACTACTTTGTGATATATTTGTGACAACCATTCAGTACTGGATTACATCTTAACAAGAGTTTGAAAGTTGTTTGGTAATTACGGCACACAGGTGCAAACGTTCTAGGAGGCATTCACATGCAAACAGGTAAAGTAAAATGGTTTAACGCAGAAAAAGGTTTTGGTTTCATTGAAGTTGAAGGTGGAGACGATGTATTCGTACACTTTTCAGCCATCCAATCTGAAGGATTCAAATCTCTTGACGAAGGTCAAGAAGTAGAATTCGAAATCGTTGACGGAGCTCGCGGACCTCAAGCAGCTAACGTAACTAAAAAATAAGTTTTAACTTATATACGAGACCGGCACACATTGGTGCCGGTTTTTTCTTTTTTTATTTCATAGTGGTTGATTTCCCGGCTAGTGGTGAGCAACCCCTGCATTACACGATTAGAAGTCTCCAATTCAAAAAAATCCAAATAAAAAGAAGAGGCTCCTTGGGGTCAGGACCTCTACTCTTTATAACCAATTTTAGATTTGTAACTTTCAATCTTTCCGAGTATATCTACCTTCTCTTCTTGTGAGAATATACCGAGTTTGTGAAGGATCAATGTATACTGCTGCAGTTTAAACAAAGAACTTTCTTTGTACCACATGGCTGTCACCTATCTTTCCTTAAGGAAACTTTTTTACCCTTTGTAAATACTATATGCCACATGCTACTTTTATGATTCTAAATCTCAACGGCATTTTCCATTTTATAGAACTTCGAGTAATCAACTCCATCATCACTTAATATAAATTTGTGTGTTCGATAAAGTGCCAATTTAAGTGATTCAGGCATTCTTTCTTCATCATAGGCACACATGATGGTTAATCCCATATCTGCCGAAAGTTGATCAACCACCTTTTCAAGTTCTTCCACTATTTTGAGAGGTCCCTCAATCGTACTCCATTCTACATGAGTCCAAGTGCGGATAGACTTATTCTGTTCGAGTAAGGACATGTACATTTTTTCAATATGACCAAGAATGGCTGGGGGGTGATAACATCCAGTTGAAAAATAAAAGTCAAAATTATTTATGATATGGATATCGGTCATCTCAGTATCATTCAGATGCACCTTTAATTCTTTCATTACTAAGGGCAAATACCTTTCATTTTCTATCAATATAATCGTTTGTTGGTTTGCAACCCCATCGATAATGTATTGGACTACTTTTTTTATGTAATTAGTCATACTGTTAAAGGCATAGAGCAAATGGGCACTTCGGTTATCTGCTAAGAGTTCGTCTAGGTCTATTTTCAAACGTTTCCCCTCCCCATTCTTTAATTTTCTTAACTTTTATATACATTAAATTCTTTGTTGTTATAAAAAAACCTTTATTTATCCCTAATAAATAAAAAAAGCGCTCTAATCAGAACGCTTTCTATTATCCTATTTTATTTTTTTAATGTTGAAAGCATAGCCCAGATCGCTTGCTCCCATTCTGCTGATTTTTTATGTTCAGGAAGATTAACCGTGTATTTCACGTGATCTCCGCTCTTAAGCTTTTGAATAACAATATATTTCTTAAAAGAATCTTTTGAAGCGGTGATGAAAAGTTCAGTTGAATCAAAAGCTGGGCCAGCCGTTTCAACACCGTTCAGTTCTTTCACCTCTCCAACCGCTTCAAGTTCATCATGCGCCCATTCTTTAAGATCTTCGATTGATGCATCTTCAGAAAGAGGCTCAATTCTAACGAATGTTTCCGCGAACTCGGTAGCAAATATAACATCTTTACGAGGTTCTTCAGCTGTAAACTCAAATTCATCTATTTTATAAAAATAGTAATCTTGTTCACTCTTCGTCAGAGCCGCTTCTTTCTCAACCTTTTTTCCATCTACTGTATATTTAAGAGTTTGTGAGGCAGCTGGCTGATCTTCACCTGATTCTGCAGCTGTGATCTTCTCAAGAATCCATTGATCATCTTCGTTTTTCTTATAGACGATCGAAACTTTCGATCTTTCTTCTAATTCCGCGACCGTATCCCTTACTTCATCAGTTAATCGGAGAACAAGTGGTTCACCCGCTGTTTCTACTTCAATCGAATGATTATCAATTTGGCCGATGTAAATAACTTCTTCTTCAATAGATGCAGCAGGTTCTGCTATTGCTTCTTTCTTTTGATCTGAATTTTTTTGATCTTGTTTAGCAGATTGATTAATCTCTTCCTTTTTCTTGTTATCCTTTATATCTCCGCTGCACGCTGATAGTAAAAACGCAAGCGCCAATAAAAAGCTCTTCAACCATATCTTTGTTGTCATTACTCATCACCTCATTTAATTAGACGAACGTTTGAGAAAATTGTTACATATTGGAAATTGTTTTTCATAGAAAAATAATTCAGTCGATATATAGAGTGTACGTAACCATTTTAAAACGGAGCTGTATAATTTTGAATCCATCATTTGCCTCAACTTTACAAACAAACAAGCTTGTAGCTACATGTTATGGGGAATGTATTACTATGCCTCGCAAGCACATAAGCGAGTACACAAACGATTAGCAGTGTCATGTTTAGGGTGTATCTGGGGATCTCTTTCTAATCACATATCTATCTTATTATCGGGCGTAAGAGGAGTATTGTTAACCCATTTTTTCTACTTTCACTATACTTGGGCAAAATTTTAATTAACACCATTTAAATAGCCTCACCATCTTCAGAAGTATCTCCATTGAGCTATAATGAATCTACTGGCATCATTGTTAACGTCGAATTAAGTGAACTGCTAAACACAGCGCGGTTTTTATGAATACAAGAGGAGGTATTTTGAAGGAGGAAACCATGCATACACATAAAGGGATCTATGGTATCTGCATAGATGATAAAGGTCATTTGCTTACGGTGGAAAAGAACGGAGGACCTTATAAAAATCGCTTAGACCTCCCTGGCGAACGCCTGAAAAGGGGGAAACGGAAATCGAAACTGTTGTACATGAGATATTAGAAAAAACCGGTTATACGGTTCTTACCGCTGTAAAAATAAAAAAACCGCCAATGGCGGCTTTTTTAATAGCAATAAATGGCCAGAATCTGGCGTGTATCCATGGCGAAGTAAACCCAGCGGCGTCCGTTCCAACGAAATCCTGCTGCTGTTCCTCTGCCTACGAATATCAGCCATGCCCAGAATCCAGGACCCCATGTCGGCCAGATGTAAGAGTATCGGAACAGGCAATAACGAAGTGTAATGGGTGCAACGGCATATGCGCCAGCTTGACCGCCTACTCCGCCACCGCCTTGCAGACTGTAAGCTTGTGATTGTGAAGGTGTGAAGCTTGGAGGAGGTGATGTTGGTGCTAATCCGCCTCCGCCACCGCCTGGAGGGCCGCCTTTACCGCCTGGTCCTTTTCCCCCTGGTCCTTTACCACCCGGTCCTTTACCGCCTGGCCCCCCTGTAAATCCCTGTCCTCCTGGATTGAAGCCTGGGGGATATTGTTGACCCGGATCATAAAAAGATCTATGCCTCAAAATATTCATCTCCTGTATAGATTGTTGTGCTCGGTTTAGTTTATTCACTTAGAAACCTATTCGTATAGACAAGTATCTCGCACTTTCTTATTAAATAGGATTGCTGTTCTATGATTTAGGGTATATTACAGGAAACATCATTGTTTTTAAGGAGGCTGATATCATGGGACGCATTAGCAAAGGGATAAAAGGAATGGTTATTGCTTATTTAATTAAACAGGGTAAAAAGAGATTGCTTCCGGTTATAAAACGAAAACTTAAAAGCAGATAATAAACGGGCCCAGATTCGATGGGTCTTTTTTATTCGGTATTTCTATCCTCTACCAGTTAGTGTTCTCCCGATGTTCTTTCATCTCATCGATTAAGAACCTCAACTCAAACTCTATCATCGATTCATCCAGTACAGTTTCAAACGTATGATAAAAATTTTGATGGTTCTCCATCAGTAATTTCTTTATTTTTGACTGGTTTCCGTCTCTAACTAATTGATCGATCGCATAATAGCTTTGCCGGTATGGAAGATGGGGAGAAATTCTGCGGTTTTCATTTGCCCAATCACTCACGCTCTCTATCCTTTTGAAAGGAATGAAATGAAGCGGGAAAAATTCAGGCGTTTTGTCTATGCTTCTTAATCCCGCATATTCAGCTATCCCTTCCTCAAACCACCGCGGCAAATGGCCGTTTACAAGCCCTCTTTGCCCGAGATAACTCACGATCCAATGATGTGTGTATTCATGAGCGATTAGTTCTAAAAAGGGTAAATCGTCCTCTTCCATTGTTTCAGTAAGTAGAAGGTGCACCGTTTCTTCTGTTGGAACATACATACCATGTAAATTTTCATAGGAATGAACGGGAAGTTGTTTTTGAAAATTCTCTGGGTCTCGATAGAGTATAACCGTTACGGGTACGGGTTGGTGGGCATCTATCAGCTTTTCATTTTCATTGATAACTTTCCGGATATGGTTAATGGCGGCAGCAGCGAAATGCTCGTCCTCGGGGCTAAAGTACACAACCGCCTCTTTTGATGATTTTACGGAGAGTGTTTTAAGGAAGTCAATTCTCTTAAAAAAGAATTGGTTGTCGTAAAATACGGTTTTCGTATAGATTTGATTTTTAGCTCGTGCAGGTAAATCTGGAGTTAACGTATGATGAAGGTAAAAATTGAAAGAAGAAAATATAGCTGAGGATAAAATTACAGTCGTAACGAGACATAGTAAACCGATTCTTTCGGCTTTCGATTTCGTGGACTTCTTGATCAAATAATATTTAATACTGGAAAGAACCAAGGTCACACCTAGCGCTAATCCTAACAGTTGATTGGTCAATAAAAATAAACCATAGATCAGTAATAATAAACAGATTGAATAACCAAGAAATTTCGTAATAAGATAAAGCCTGTTCAAAATATATAAGCCCCTTTTTTTATGTGTAATTTTCTAGAAGTTGTACTATTATCAATATGCAATCCATAAAATCATAGTGAATCCAAGTTTTACAGGAGGCGCTATGACCGGATACATTGTTGAAGGAAAAAGTGATCAACTGAGAGTGCAAAGTGTAGACCCGCTGGCACATTTTGTGATTTTAAACGGCATCTCATTTCGACATAAAGAAAGAAGAGCTATTGAAGAGGCATTGATAATCTGTAACGAAGTGTATGTTTTAACCGATCCTGATGAACCTGGTGACAAGATAGCTAAGAAAATCATGGATGCTTATCCAGAAATTAAACGGATTCCCATCGACCCTGAAAAAGCTAGAAATATAAGAGAACATCGATACAAATACGGAGTGGAATATTGTTCGAATCAATATTTAAAGGAAACACTTCCAGGCATTTAAAAAGAGGCTGCAGAGAAATTCTCTGCAGCCTCCAATTATTTTTATTTTCCTTCAAAGAATTCAAGCAACTCTTCATCAGGTCCGTAAAAGAAAAAATATTTTCCGTTTGGCAGTTCAGTAATCTCTTTATCTTTTAACTGAATGCCTTTTTTCTTTAGAATTTCAAACTTTTCTTCAATGTTTGTAACAGAAAAAGCGAGATGATGAACCTTCCCTTCATTTGTTACCTCTCCTGTATAACCAGCGATCAGTTCTACGAGCACTTTACTTTCTAATCCTAAAAAGGCAAGTTCTACTGGAACGCTTGTATGATCGAATCTGTCGAGCAGTTTTAATCCTAATGTTTCCGTATAGAACGAAAGGGACTTTTCCATGTTTGTTACCATAATCCCCGTATGTTCAATACCAGTAATCATGTTGTTTGCTCCTCTCTTATGTTGAAACAGAATGTTCATCCGCTAATTTCTTACGAATAGATTCCCCGTATTGAAAAAATGGCAAAGACAATAATGAAATCAGTGTGAGACTCCCAAATACGTAGAATCCATGTTCAAAACCGAAAGCACCTAATAGGAGTCCCCCAATCCATGGTCCCGCACTAAAGCCGATCGAGCGAAAAGACATCGCTCCAAAATATGTACCTCTCATATGATCTGGCGCGAGATCGTCTAATAGTACATCACTCATTACGAAAACAATGATTTCACCTATCGTTAAAAACACCATACTGATTACGAGGAAGATCCAATTTGTCGATAACCCGAATCCCAATAGAGCGAGACTGAACGCAATACTTCCAAATCGCAGGGCATTCATCGGCTGAAATCGCCTTACAAAGTTTGTAACCGGAAACTGCAGCAGCAGAACGGTCACAGCATTTGTAACCACTAGATACGCGAACAGCTTAACGCCATTTTCAAATTGCGGGGCATTCCCTATATATTGCGCAAGTGTTGTATCCATTTGTGACTGTGCCATCATCACAATCGTGTTACCTATTAAGAAAAATGCTAAGATCCGATCTCTTGATAGAACCGTTAGTGCAGATTTAATAGAAAATTTCCGAGCATCACCTGCTTTAAGTTCTGCTGAATATCCCTTCAACGTAAAAATGATCAACAGCCCATATACAAGATATGCAGAAGCAGTGATATAAAATGCACTTGTTGAAGAACTCGTTCCTAAGTAGGTCCCTGCAACAGGACCTATCGCGGCCCCGACATTGATCGCAAAATAGCGCGCATTAAAAACTCTCAAGCGGTTTTCTTTCGTTGTCACATCGGCGAGCAGCGCTCGAGAAATAGGCTCGAACCATGATCTGCAAAGACCATTCAGCATATTTAATAAAAAGAAATGCCATACTTGCTCAGCTAGGGCAAACCCTGCAAAAACCATACTCCACGTTAAAATAGCTGCTGTCATAACCGGAAGTCTTCCTATGCGGTCGGAAAGATAGCCCCCAAAAAATCCTCCAAACGTTCCAGTTAGTGCACTGATTCCGATGATCAAACCAACCAAAGCAGGATCGATTCCTTTTTCACTATACAAATAGATCGCTAAAAAGGGCATCGTCATAAAAAAAGCAGCACGTGTAAAAAGTGTCCCCGTAATAATTACAAGAACCGCCGGATGCCACTTTGCAAAGAATCCCTTCATCCCCATTCCTTCTCTCTTCTAATCTGTTTTATGACTTTATCACTATTATATAAATTGATAGAAAAGAATTTTACATTTTCTGAAACTTTCTGTAATTTGTTTCGTCTGATATAGGTGTACCCCCCTTTCCCGGAAAAAAGCCCTCCCCTTAAATGGGCTTTTTTCTTTTTTATTTTATGAGAGGGGATTTCATGTATAGTTGCGATGTTTGGCGAAATTCACCTATTGATCTAATAATCATAAAATTAGACTTAATAATCTTAAATTAGACCTAATTCCTAGCAAATTAGACTCCAATGAAAAGGAATATAGAGCTGAAATCTACTACTTTTAAGATCATCCAATTAAATGTAAAAGTAAACTTTTTGTGCTTCTTTAGTCCGTCAACGCGACTTTGTCACAAAGTGATAACGTTTATCAAAAAAATCACATATTCCCCATAAAATTTATGGGAATTGCTATATTATAAACATCCCTATCAACAACCCCCTTTTTTCATTGTTAAGAATGAAAAAGAGCGCTTAGAGGAATTCCTACTAAGCGCTCTTTTTTCAGTTGTTCGTTTTATTCACATTCATCGCCTTCACAAAATTCCATCTTCTCATCACGGATTGCTCCTCGAAGAGCACGTTCAATATTTGGCTGAGGATGCAGCCCTTTTAATACTCTTTCTCCGACAAACATTGTCGGAACAGCTGTTATCTGCATCTCTTCAAATGCTTGCCGCAAGCATTCTTCCCTTGCTTCGCTAAATTCACGAGCAACGAGTGCTTTTTCAAACGATTCTCCATCTAGTCCAATCTCTTCCGCTATCTCACGAAGTACGTTGATTTGACCGATGTCTTTCCCTTCTTGAAAGAAACTAGCAAAAACACGATGTGTATACTCTTTTTCTTTATTATGCTTTTTTGAATATAATAGACCCTCATGTGCCAAGTGTGTGTGAGGCTGGGGTGATACATCTGGCAGAATGATTTCTACGCCCATTTTCTGTGCGAGTGGACGTACAGATTCCTGCCATGCACGCTGAAGATAATCTTCTTCAGGTTTTAGCGTTTCTTCAGGATAAGGACGCAATTCAAACGGCATCCATTCGATCGTGACATCTTTATCTTTCGTTGCTGCTAATAGCGGAGCTTCCGCTAAAAAACAATAGGGACAAACGAAATCTGTATAAACTTTAACCTGTATCGTCATGTTATATCCCCCTCGTTCCTTTTTTTAATCTTCCTTTACCGGGATTATCCATATTCCGACAAACACCCTCTATTCACCTTTTGGAATACATGATATATTTAGAAGGGCTTATAAGCCATACATACCATATATTGATTTACATACATATGAACCACCCTCGCTTTAGCGCTACCCGCTTTAGCACTTCAATTTAGGAGGATATACTGTGATTTTAATGGCAGGTATGATCGGAACAGGCAAATCAACGTATGCTGAATTTTTAAGCGAACAATTAAACAGTGAAATTTTTTACGAAAGCGTCGTTGATAACCCTATTTTACCCGATTATTACAAAAACCCGAAGCGATGGGCTTTTCCGCTTCAGATTTATTTTTTAAATACACGTTTTAAAACGATCCGCCAAGCTAGAACGAGTCCAGACAACGTATTGGACCGCAGTTTGTATGAAGATCTGATTTTCGCTGAACTCAATTTTGACTCTGGCAACATGACACAGCTCGAATTTGATACGTACAAGGACCTTCTTGAAACCATGATGAATGAGATCGACAAAACACCTAAATCTCGTCAAGACCTTCTCATTTATTTGGACAGTGATCTGGATACCGTTCTAAACCGGATTAAACAAAGAGGCCGTTCTTATGAGCAAGTTGAAGAGCACCCAGAACTTTTCACTTACTATAAGACGCTGCACACGAAATATAAAGAGTGGATCAAAGCTTACGATAAAACACCTGTATTGATGATCGAAAGTGACCAATACGATATCTTTGATAAGAACGATCAGGATAAAATCATGACACTTGTCAGGAATGAACTGAATCGTCTTGAATCTGTTCATTCACGCTCTGCTGTCATGCATGAAATCCGTTAATTTCACAAACACTATGTGGACAATTATGCTTTAAGGAGTGAATATTTTGTTTTCACTATTCTTTATCTCACTGGCTGTCATAGTGGTTGCCGCTGGATTATGGATGACAATGAAAGTTGCAAGAAAACAAAGAGTCTATAACGAAGATGAAGTGAATCCTGCCGTTTCAAGACATCCAGCAACTCTTAATCCTATTTTTTTAGCATTGCTCGGATTTGCAGTAATCATTACGATCATTATCTATATCGCATTCTTCGTATATTAATAAAGAAAAGGCCAATAGACTATTCGTCTGTCGGCCTTTTTTCAAGGTCTTGCGGTTTTTCCGGATTCCAGAAGCTCATCGTCTCAATAAATTTTCTTGTTTCATCTTGACCGAGATCATGGATGATTTGATAAGCTTCCTTTAATTTTTGATCATACCGGTCGTTATCCGAATCATTAGAATAAGGAAGATAAGGTACATGTGAACGATTGAAAGTATCTGTTGCTGCGCTGTCTATTTCTTGAAACTTTTTCTCAAGTTTCCTTACATCCTCTTCTGAAGCTGAGATCTCAAATTGAAAGGAAGATGCGGTCTTGATCGGTAAAATTTCTCCACTCTCTACATTCACATAATAAGGTCTTTTCTCCAAAGTACGCCCTCCTTTTTTCTATATTTTCTACTACACGCTCATTTTTATGTAATCCTCATCATCATCTTTTTCTCTTATAATAACCCATGATCATAATGGCTATCGCAAAACAAAGAGTAACACATAAAAATAGCCGTAACGCCATTTCTATTTTGGGAATATATTCAAAAAAATGGTTTTACTGTATTTTAGCATGATCCTTTTTTAAGTAGCTTTCCCTTCGCAACCAAACTGCATAACAAAGGTTTACAAGAAAAAAACCCTTAAGCAAGATCGCTAAAGGGTCACATGGCTGATGCTTTTTACTTTTTTGACGACAACACGATCACCGTGTGCGGGTGGCTGTGATGTGACGAGGAACTCAGCAGGAAATTCGCTGTCATTTCGAACTTGATGAGGTGTGCCTGCAGGGATTTCAATTCCTTGATGAGCGCTTAGCACACATTCTTCCCCGTCTTTTTCAATAACGATTTCTCCATTTAGAATAAAGAAAAACTGACGGGAAAACACATGATAATGTCTTACCTCTGCTGTCACGGGCGGCATTTTTTCGTGAATGATGCTAAGGTCATCCTGTTTAACGAGTTGCCACCCGTCACAATTATTTCCCCACTGATAATGTTCAGCATTTAAGGTGCTTATTTTAGACATACATCCTCCAATTACTTCTTCAAAACGTCCTCCAGATTCACTTTCATCCGCTGTGCAGTCGGCGGACAGGTTAAGTTATGCTGAAACACTTTTTGGTTAATCGACTCTACTGTTTTTTTGATGTTATATTCTACTGTATATGACTTTAACTCTTCTTTTAATACGTCTATCTCTTTTCCAAGTTTCACCCAATTGGGCAAAATATGATTATCTTTCATGATTTTGTGGAGCCTTTTCTCCGGATTATAGACAAGATCTTCATCAATATTGAGGGGTTTGCCCATCCCTTCAAGATCATCAAAAGCTCCTTCTTTGCGAGCACGGTTCACAATAGCGGTAATATGGTCTTCATAGTACCATGCATGGGTCTGTTCGTCCTTCATTAAAATTTCTCGCTTCTGCAGTTCCTTTTCATAAGACGGTTTTTTATCCACTTAAAAACCTCCAGGAATAAATTTACTTCTTATATATAGTTTATGTAAACCTTTCCATTTGCCTTGTGAAATTTATGACAGATTTGTAGCGAAATGATGTACGAATTATGAACGCTTTACACCATTAAAATTTCTGATGAAAGGAAAAGAAAACACGAGTAAAGCTATAAGCATCTCCATTGAACCACCCCACACAAATACATCAGCTGCACCTATCCTTTCAACGAGGAGTCCAGCGGCTCCTGCCGCAATGGGTTCAGAAATTCCCATGATGATGACCATAATTCCGATCACACGGCCAAACAGCTTTGGCGGTATTAAAGCATGGTTCACACTCGGCGCAATCACATTGACCGCTGCTTCAAGAAAACCGACCATAGATAGTAAAAAGAGAAGAACCGCCAGTTCTTTTGAAAAGAAACCAATCAGAAAAATACTTACCCCCTGCAAAAAACAGGTTAACAACGTCATATATGGCTTAGGTTTATGAATGACAAAAAGGGAAAATAGGACTGCAGCCACAACACTCCCAACCGCAATTGAGGTATGCGCCCATCCGTATCCTTTGATGCCAAAATCTAAATCCTTCATCAAAAAAGGAAGACTAACCATTACTGCACCCACCGCTGCATTTGCAAAAAAGGCAAAGACGGCCATCGTGGCAAGAACAGGAGTACCGGTGAAGAACGCAAATCCTTCTTTCATTCCAGCAAAAAAGGAAGATGTCCTTTCCTCCTGCACCTGTTCGTTTATTTTAATAAAGATGAATAACCCTGCAGCTGTAAAGAAGGCCAGGCCATTTAATAGGAAAGCTATCTTAGCTCCATACATGGCATAAAGAAGTGCTCCAAGTCCTGGACCTACAACGCTTGCTGCCTGTCCAGCCATCATGAGGAGGCTCATAGACTGTGTGTAATGTTTTTCTGCAACGAGACGTGTTCGAAAGGTGATACCCGCTGGCTCGCTTACCGCATCAATCAAACCAAAGAGGACACCAGCTATGTAAAAAATATAAATGGATGGATCGCCTGCAGCAATAACTGCAAACAGGAGAAACAAGAGAGTTCCTCTTCCAATAGCTGACCCAATAAGAAGTCTTTTAACGGAGAAACGGTCAACGAAGGCTCCACCAAAGAGTACAAAAGAGAATTTCGTCAGCGTTACCAACAAGATGTATGTTCCTACAATGACAGGCGAGCCTGAGATTTGAACGAGCAGCCACATTAATGTGATCATAAAAATGCTGTCGCCCAAAGCGGTGATAATCGAACTCAGCCAAAAATATAAAAAACTTCGATTGCGAAAGATTTCCCCTGAGAGTTTCATAGGTATTAGTCTCCTGACCTTTTCATCTACACTCATTATAGGAAAATTCAAACAGGAAAACGATCACTGATTTAATATTTTTTTGAAAGTGGTTCATTTCCGCTGCAGGGCTCGCTTTCCGCAGGGCGTGCGGTGAGCCCCCTCTGTACTGCGTATATTGAGTGGTCTCATCTGCCCCGCTCGTCCTGACCAACGTCAGCCTTCCTTTATAAGTTTACGGTACGTGTTATTTTATTCTGTTACACGTTCGCGCAAGATGACCCGCTTTTCGCTCAAAAACGTCGAGTTACGCTCAGAATCGCTGAGCTACGCTCAAAATTCCTGATCTTCGCTCAAACAGGGTGGGTTTTCGCTCAAACTTGATGTTTCCAAGCTTATAAAATCACCTCGATAAGCAGTCATTTAGGTTAAAGTCCGTAACTTAATCTCGTTTTGATCCATCAAAACGTCCTTTTTCTCTTGTTTGAAATAAAAAAAGAGATTGGACTCAAAAGTTTTTGCCCTTTTGAGTCCAATCCCCTATCATATTAATATTATTTTTCTAAAAAGTACTTCTCAAGATCATCAAGCATTAGATTAGCTGCTTTTACGCCGCCTGCTGTATTCCAGATGGCGTCACTTACTTTGTGTGCATTTCCTTCTTTTACAGCTCCAAGGTTTTTCCAAAGTGGGTTATTTGTCCATTCTTTTTCAGTTGCTGTTGCTTCTCCGTCTCCTGTTTCATAGGTGAAGTAGAAAAGCATGTCTCCATCCATATCAGGAATGCGTTCTTGTGTTACTTCTTCAGCGAAGTCAGGTTTGTTTTGATCACCAGGACGAGCAAATCCGATCTGTTTGAGGATGACACCAGAGAATGAATCTTGGTGGTAGATACGAGATTTCCCAGGCATGAAACGTACCATAGATACTTCTGTTTTCAACTTGTCGCCAGCTTCAGCTTTAAAATCTTCAATACGCTTATCGAACGCTGCTAATACTTCCTTCCCTTTTTCTTCTTTATTTAGAGCTTTAGAGTAAAGTTCAAAGTTAATTTTCCAGTCACCGCGAAGATCTTCCGCGAACACAGTTGGTGCAATTTTGTTAAGTTCATCGTATTGCTTTTCTTGACGCATCTTGTTACCGATAATTAGATCTGGTTTTAAGGCCATAACTTTCTCAATGTTCACTGCGCTCTCGTCTCCAACGACTTCTACGCCTTCCATATCGTCCTTAATATGATCATACCAAGGATCTCCTAACCAAGATTTGACCGCACCGACCGGTTTTACTCCAAGTGCTAGTACAGCTTCCGTTCCTTCGTTTGTAAGAACAACGACACGTTTGTTGCTTTTCACTTCTGCAGTGCCCATTGCGTGTTCTACTTTATAAGAAGAATCTTTTGATCCGTCTGATTTTGCTCCCTCTGTTTCTTTGTCTTTCCCGCCGCATGCTGCTAACGCAAGCATTAATGTGAGTAAGGCTGCAAAAGCCAGCCATTTGTATGTAGTCTTTTTCATTCAGTTGTCTCTCCCCTTTTCATTTATGTAACTGATAATGAGAATCAATTACAATTCGTATCATAATACGGAGATGTATGCGTTGTCAACAACTAATTGATAATGATTTTCAAAGTCATTGACAGATATCCATTTTACTTTTAAACTGTAAATGAGAATATTTTTCATTATTAAAAGAGGACCTGATGAACGGAATATTACAAAGTAATTTATTAAGAACAGCCGCATTAATTCTAGGTGTGATTTTCTCTTTGGTCGTCATGGTAATGAGTGTTGTATTAGGTTACACAGACACTTCGCTATCAATGGCCATCGAAGCATACACCGCTTTTGACGGCTCGAATGAACATTTAATTATTCAGCTCTCTCGAGTTCCTCGTGCACTCGTCGGAATGGCTGTTGGCATCAGCTTAGGAATTGCAGGTGTCCTTATGCAGGCACTTACCCGCAATCCAATCGCCTCACCTGATATTTTTGGTGTAAATGCTGGTGCAGGATTTTTTATTGTTTTTGGTGTTACATTCTTAGGCATTACTTCTATCCAGCAATTCATGTGGATTGGATTTCTCGGCGCGGCTGTAGCTTCTGGTCTTGCTTATGCACTCGGCTCTGCAGGAAGGGGCGGCTTAACGCCAGTTAAACTTACATTAGCTGGAGCCGTTATTGCTGCGCTATTTGCTTCTCTTACACAAGGGATGCTCGTAACGAACGAAAAGGCACTTGATGAAGTATTGTTCTGGCTGGCAGGTTCAGTAGAAGGAAGAAAGCTTTCCATGCTGGCAGCAGTCATGCCGGCGTTACTGATCGCCTGGGTTATCTCCATCCTTCTTTCTCGCCAGTTGAACGCTTTTGCACTAGGAGAGGATGTAGCAGTCAGCTTAGGACAGAAGACTGTAATCTTTAAATTTGCCGCCGCACTCATGGTCATTTTACTAGCGGGAGGTTCGGTAGCGATTGCCGGACCAATCAGTTTTATCGGAATAGTAGTTCCTCATTTTGCAAGATACCTAGTCGGCAGTGACCACCGATGGATTGTTCCTTTTTCAGCACTTACTGGCGGAATCATGCTTGTACTTGCTGACATTGGCGCACGGTACATCATCATGCCGGAAGAAGCTCCTGTTGGAGTCGTTACCGCTTTACTTGGTACACCGTTTTTTATTTACATTGTCCGTAAAGGAATATTTCAACGATGAGAAAGTATTGGGTCATACAGCGAAAATCATTTTCATACTTAATTGATAAAAAAACAATGTTTGCGATCATCATTCTGACCATGATCGCGCTGCTTTCAATACTGATCAGTATCGGAGTAGGTGAACTCTATATCCCGCCGTTAGAAGTATTTACAGCTCTAATCGGGTCTGGGCTAGAAATGAATCAAATGATTATTACTGAATTTAGACTTCCAAGGGTACTCGTAGCGTTTATTGCAGGCGCTTCCCTCGCTCTTGCGGGTGCAATCCTGCAAGGAGTGATCAGGAATCCCCTTGCTTCACCTGACATGGTTGGGATTACAGGCGGTGCTGGATTTGCCGCCGTTGCCTTTTTAACCTTGTTCAGTGATGACAGCAACAACCTGTTGTTAAGCATGAATTATATGCCTTTGTTTGCTTTTGTCGGGGCGACGATCGTAGCTTTCCTAATATATGCTTTAGCATGGAAAGACGGTGTAACGCCGATACGACTCATCTTGATAGGGATCGGGTTGATGGCGCTGTTTCAAGCGCTGACAACGCTAATGATGCTGATGGGTCCGATCTATCGTGCAAGTCAAGCTACGGTCTGGCTGACAGGAACGGTATATGGAACTTCATGGAAGGAAGTAAAGGCGATGCTGCCTTGGTTTTTAGGAATGCTGCCAATCCTCATTTTGCTAGTAAGACGCTTAAACATACAAGGGTTTGGAGATGACCTTACAACAGTTGCAGGAATATCGGTTCACCGGGAACGGTTCATGTTATTAATGGTTTGTACAGCATTGGCTGGATCTGCGGTTGCTTTTGCTGGAGCGATGGGATTTGTCGGATTGATCGGCCCGCATATCGCTAGACGGATCACGGGATCATCATTTGGAGGATTGTTCCCTGCTGCAGCATTAATAGGAGGAATCATGGTTGTACTGGCCGACCTAGCTGGCCGAACTCTTTTCTCTCCATTAGAAGTTCCTGCTGGTGTTTTCACTGCAGCTATCGGCGCACCATACTTTATATATCTTTTATTTAAAAATCAATAACAGGAGTGGATGACAGATGGCTGTATTAACAACCTCAAAACTTACGTTAGCTTATGGTAAAGAACCGATTATTGATGGATTGAACCTTCAGATTCCTAAAGGTAAGATCACTGTCTTTATCGGGAGCAACGGATGCGGTAAATCCACCCTGTTACGTTCTATGGCACGTCTTTTGAATCCGAAGGCCGGAAACGTTCTATTGAACGGAAAAGATATTGCTAAACGCTCTACAAAACAAGTAGCAAAAGAGCTTGCGATTCTTCCACAGGGACCTGTGGCACCAGAAGGATTAACCGTACTGCAGCTCGTGAAACAAGGACGTTTTCCTTATCAGTCCTGGCTTCAACAATGGTCGAAGGAAGATGAAAAAGCGGTTATGAATGCGTTAAAAGCAACGAACCTTCTTCCTTATATGGAAACACCTGTTGACTCTCTTTCAGGCGGTCAGCGTCAGCGTGCTTGGATCGCCATGACACTTGCTCAAGGCACTGATACAATTCTCTTGGATGAGCCTACCACTTATTTGGATATGACACATCAGGTGGAAATTCTCGATCTCTTGTTCGAGTTAAACGAAAAGGAAAAGCGCACAATAGTGATGGTACTTCATGATCTGAACTTAGCTTGCAGATATGCCCATCATATTATTGCGATTCAAAATAAATCAGTTTACGCACAAGGTGCACCTGAAGAAATTATGACGGAACAGTTAGTGGAAGATGTCTTTCAGATGACGAGCACTGTGATTCCGGATCCGGTATTCGGAACGCCGATGTGTATCCCATATGGAAAGGGGCGGGTTGTTCGACATGTCAATACTCCTCAGTACGCCTAAGTCTAACGGTTGGACGGCAGATGAAAAAAAGCATATCAGTTCAAACTACCGATTCTCTTTTCAAGCACCTTTTGAGAATGAAGCCGTTATCTCTGCCGAGCAGCTATTGAACGAAGAAAACTTGCTCGATTTCCTGGATCAAACAGGTCCGCGGATCGGATCTAATAAACGTCCAGTTACAGCGTCCCTATTTTTTAAACGATATGCTTTCTGTAGCCTTACAGCTTCTCTGTACGGAATGACAATGTTAAATAAATCCTTTGATATGAACATTAAGAACGTCTATTTAATCGACCATAACTCTGACGCTATGTGGCTGCCATCATTTACTTTAAAAGATGCCTCTGCACAGCGATCCTTATCATCCAGAGAAGATTGGCGATCAAGTGTGATCGAAACTCTTTTTAAAGAAAATATTTCCGTGATGCTTAATCATGTGGCTAAATCAGCCCGTATTTCTAAAGCAACATTATGGGAAAACGCTTGGATCTACATACGCTGGGTTTACGAAACATGGCTCAGTGAGGATCATCCAGATGAAGTGAAACAGCAGATCCAAGAGGATTATGCATTCTTCATGGATGCGGAAGCCTTTCATTTTGGATTGACGAAGAATCCATTTCATCGATTCATGGTGCCTGTAGGCTGTGGACCTACGAAAGTCCGTAAAACATGCTGTCTTTATTATAAAACCGAAAACGGGACTTGCTGTTCAACATGTCCTAAGAGATAACACCAGGATGAAAGATATCCTGGTTTTTTGTTTTTTCTTATTCATTTCCGGGTACTTTAGTAAGGAAAAAGGATTGGAGGCGTTTGGTGATGATGTGGTTATTTCTATTCTTAGCAGTTTGTGTAGGTGTGGCTATTTTCTTTTTGATCCCAGGTATTAAAGCGATCAAAGAATCAATGAATACGGTTCAGGAAATGAAAAACACAGGAGATACTATTACGGCCCGTATGAACGATATCAAAGCACAGCAGCAGCTTCTTCAAGATAAGAAGGATTACCTTCGTTATGATCTCTATCAAAAGAAGAATAGCTTTTTGGCTGTAAAGGAAGGCTTTTCTGAAGTAAAAGACACCATTCATAAAATAAAAAACTAGAGGATCGTGAACGTATTGCGCATTCATACCTTTGTGATGACAGCTATCGAAACACCAGAGGAACTTGTAACAGAATCATTAGAACAGGAGAAACTTCCTGATTATGAATTCAATAAAAAAGATTTATTTACTGCTTATTCCCTTCCAACAGGTGAGAGGCTATTTAAAGATCAAAACGACCAATGGTATGCGGCTGCTCATTTCGTAAAAGATTCATTACATGCCGTAAAATATGGGAGACAAATCTTTCGTCCTCCTTATAAAGAGATTTCTGAGGAGGAACTTTCGTTTGTAGAAGTATTAGAAAAGAACGGCTTCGTACCTTTGAATCCTCATTATGATAAAGCATTATGTCATGTTGTTGCAGAAGTAGAGAAACTTGAGGAGCTTTCTTTAGAAATGCAATCCCGATTAGCCCATGCCGATGGAGATGATGACCCTCAAGTGGCTCACTCGCTTCACTATATGGAATCTAAACTTGATGGCAAAAGGTCTCGATTCATTTCTGGCTGGGAATCTCACTCTTTTGCTACCATTACAGAAAGCAGTGAATTTGCAGATGATATCTTGATGCCCGTTTCGTCTTGGCTGTATTTGTTATACTTTTCTCATTTCCTTGATAACCAAGGTACAATGGCTTCAGATCAAATGATGCCTCGACTGCTCGGCAACTTATGGGCTTCAACAATGAAAGAATTTCCCTACAACAAAGAACTTATACGGATTCTGCCACTTTCTTAAGCACAAAAAATCCCTCCAACTCAATGTCGGAGGGATTTTTCATTTTATTCAACGACTAGTTTAGAAACCATATCTGCATGTCCGTTTCCACATGGAACGCTGCAGCGAATCGTATATTCACCTGGTTTCAAGTTCACAACATCAGAGGATCCGCCTTGAATATTCACATCTTCCCCTTCAATCATAAGGGCATGATTTCCGTCAACGTTTTCTAATTTTAGAGCAACATCTTTATTTGCAGGAATTTTGTATTCCTTTTTATCGAACTCAAAATTCTTCGCTTCGACCGTTACCGTTTCTTCCGCTTTCTTAGAGCTTTCTTCTTTATCCTTACCTCCACCGCAAGCCGCTAAGATACCAATAGCCATAACTGCGATTGCTGCAAGCCAAAATGATTTTTTTAACATTTGAATTGCCTCCTTGATTCTTTCTACTTTCATTATACCCCTATTTTAACACGTCTTATATGGAGAATCTGTGACATCTGTCACAAAGAAAAAAGCCCGGTGAAAGTTCACCAGACTTACTTTTCCATTTTCTTATATTCTTTGTGTATGCCTTTTGAGGTTTGGTCAATCTGTTCTCCCCAGTGATCGTTTACTTTTGTAAAGATGACTTTACCTTTTTTATCGACTAATGCATACCCGCGCTTTGCAACACCTTCACCTTTCATATCCAGATGGTCGATCAATTTAAACTCAGGAACGGATAAAAATGGGAACGGCGGTTGCATTTCTTGATGGAGGGATGATAGATGCTCTACAGTATCAGAACTAACTGCATAGATGTTTAGATCCATATCTTTAAACTTATCAACATTTTCTTTCAGCTGAACCAGCTGAGCTTGACAGAGTCCTCAGCCAGCTGTTGTAAATAAAAATATGAGTGATGGTTTATCTGAAGGAAATACAGATACCGGTTCACCGTTCTGGTTTTCCAATTTCGCTTCTTTCAGCTTAGAATCATTCCCGCAGCCGGCAACCGCCAACGTTAAAATCAGAGCAAAATAGATTGCAAGTCGTTTATGTATCTTTTTCAAAGGCAATCTCCTTTCTAGAATACCCCACTTTTGTCATGCAATGTGATATTCTATAATTTCTTCAATCTATCTTTATTATAATAGATTCAAGTAATGCATATACCATAAAACGTATTGATAAAGGATGATACATATATGAAATTTAACTTAAGATTTTGGCTGACCCTATCCTTAGTTCTACTCGTTCTCTCAGCTTGCAGCCAGTTGCAAAAGTCTGACAATGATAGAATTCCCGTACGAGTAATCGATGTAGTGGATGGTGACACAATAAAAGTAAAGGTGGATGGGAAAAAGGAAACAGTTCGTTTCTTGCTGGTAGATACTCCGGAGAGCGTCCATCCCAATAAACCCGTTCAGCCTTTTAGTAAAGAAGCAAGCAGCTATGTGGAAAGAATGCTAAGTGGATCTAAGGTTGAACTCGAACTTGGGATCGGGGAACGGGACAAGTATGGAAGGCTGTTAGCATACGTTTATGCAGATGGAAAGAGTGTTCAAGAAGCACTGCTTGAAAATGGTCTAGCCCGTGTCGCCTACGTTTTTGAGCCGAACACAAAATATGTGGAGGACTATGAGAAGATTCAAAAACAAGCGCAAAAAGATGGGATCGGCATCTGGAGTCTGGAGAACTATTCTCAAGATGATGGTTATGTTCCGAAAGAATCCAAAAATCGGAGCGATAAGACTGCTGATTCAAAGTGCACGATCAAAGGGAATGTTAATTCTTCCGGCGAGAAAATCTATCATGTTGAAAGTGGCAGATATTATAAAATTACGAAACCAGAAGAGTGGTTCTGCACAGAGCAAGAAGCAATAGAGGCCGGATTTCGGAAATCTCAGCAATAAACAATAAAAACCGCTGTTAGGCAGGAAAATTCCTGTCACAGCGGTTTTGTTTTAGCAGCATTCATCCTGCCCGACCATGATTAATCCAGAGCCATGCTTAGAATCTTCAAAATCGAGTTTCAAGCTAGTTGTCTGATCTTTAATCCTTGGGTCAAACGCAACACGTATACCATTAATATCTTCAATTACATCAGAGTTTTCCGGCTCATCCAGAGCCAGGCCAAGCTTTGGACCTCCTCAGCCCATGCCCGCAAAATATACTCGGATGCCGTTTGCGTTATTCAATTCAAGCACTTCTTCAATATATCGTTTAGCGCTTAATGTAATTTCCACAACCATCACCTCTTCATGTGTAGTATATCGTATTCTTGCCTAAATCGTGAAGAAAATGCTTGTCCATTGGATTTTTGTTAATCTGTGAGTTTCGTTCAGATTCATAAGAAAAAGCCGCTCATTCGGGGAAACCGAATAGCGGCAGAGTAAGTTATGAAGGGAATAGGTAAGGTGGATGATGCTAGTGTCCACCTTGGACACACAAAATCAGCTAAAGTGTATTTGTCTGGGGTCTGTCCCCGGGACTGTCCCCCCTCAGTTGTTTGAGCACTTGCTCGATGTCGCCGTTGTTGAAGCCACAGTTCCTCATGGCTTCTGAGACTTTTGCTGTCATATTTGCTTTTTCATGATGAGCTTTGATCCGAAGCAAAAGTTCGTTCACTTTTGCCGCATTATACGTATCATGATAATTATCATTATACGACATAAGCCATCCCTCCTGTTTAATTATTTCACAGTAGGGATATATATGATGTGGACGAATCAGCTTAGAATATGTCCTTTCAACAAAAGGAACCAACACACGTATGTGTTTTTTTAGATTAAATCGAGATCTTAGCTTTTACGGTACGTGTTCTTTAATTTTGTTACACGTTCGCTCAAGAAGACCCACTTTTCGCTCAAACTCCTCGAGTTTCGCTCAGGATCGCCGAGCTACGCTCAAAATAGCTGATCTTCGCTCAAAATGGCTGGACTATCGCGCAAACTGACTAATTCAAGTCTTAGTCAGCACTACAAACTGCTTGATAGGCAGCCATTTTTGCCAAAAACCTAACAAAATCAAAAACTCATATGGTTTTGATTTATCAAACGTCCTTTTTGCTCATTTTTACATAAAAAAAGGGGCTGAACTTAAAGTATTACACTTTGAATCAGCCCACTAAACACTAATCTTTCTTTTTTACTTTATACAAGATAAACAAGAAGATAATCAGAACGGCTGCTATCATAATTCCTCTCGTGTAAGGAGCAGCGATTGTCTTGATGTCTTCCCAGTTGCTTCCGAGACGGCTTCCTAATTCAATGAAGAAGATCGACCACGGAATAACGGCTAAGGTTGTATATAAAGTGAACTTCGGAAAAGACATTTTTGCTATCCCTGCCGGAATGCTGATTGCATGTCTGACAACTGGGATAAATCGTGCGAAGAAAATAACGCCTGTTCCATATTTATTAAACCACTTTTCAGATAGATCGATCTGTTTTTTAGAGATGAGAATATATCTTCCGTACTTTTCTAAGAACGGTCGTCCTCCATAATGGCCCATCCAATACAAGAAGAGCTGTGCAAGCGTCCCTCCGATCGTGCCGGCGATCACAGCCAAGGTAAAATTCAGATGACCTTTAGCAACCATGTACCCGCCATATGACAGAACAAGCTCACTTGGGATGACCTCTATCATCAATCCTAGAGCAATTCCTAAATGACCTAAACTCATAATCCATTCAAGCAATGTAATAACTAATTCTTTCATTGTATCTCCTTAACTTCTACTTATATTTTTGCTGCTATCAAGTAGCCTGTCCAAGCAGCTGTCAATCCTAATGTATATGTTAGCACTAGATAATATAGTACTTTTCTTTTATCTTTTTTATAGAGGGTTACCAATTCAAACTGAAGGGTTGAGAACGTAGTAAGGGCCCCTAGAAAACCTGCCGCATACATTGAATTCAGCACGTCCGGCCCACCAATGGTAATATACAAGCCTAATAAGAACGAGCCTATCATATTTACAAAAAAAGTGCCCCATGGAAAATCACTATTTAAACGCTCGCTTACCATATATCGAACAAGAGCACCGAACGCTCCACCGGCAGCTACAGCTATAGTCGTTATTATCATTGTTCAGCACCTTCTTTCCCGAGAAGTACTGAACCGCATTTCATCCCGAGTAAGACTGCGCCAATTCCCATGATCGTACTGATCAAAAAATATTGAATCGCTATCGCATACAATCCTTGGTCCATAAGGAGAATCAACTCTATACTAAAAGCTGAGAAAGTTGTAAAAGAACCTAAAAAACCAGTTTGAACCCCTAACACGAGTGTTCGATTTCTTATCAGCTGAGATCCTTGAACGACAAACCATCCTAGAATAAAACTGCCGATGAGATTAATCACCAAGGTGGGAAATGGAAACGGGGCATGAGGCTGATAAAGTGCAATACCGACCCAAAAGCGGAGAACAGCTCCGAGCATTCCACCCACAGCAATGCTTACGTATTTCAAACGACTTTATTCCTCCTATATGTACAAAAAGATTAAGACAGATGCCTTAATCTTTCGTCAGTTCTTTTTTCCAAATTAAATTAGCACAATACTTGATGATATCTCTTCTTCTAATGATCCCGATGAAATGCCCATCATCATCAGTAACCGGTATGAAGTTTTGGTCTGTAGACAAAGTAATCAGGTCTTCCATATTAGAGTTTATCGATACAGAGATGTTGTTTATACGCTGCGGCACATCTGTCAACTTTGTCTTTAAAACTTCATCATAACCCTTTTCAAAGGCTTCCCTTAGCTTCCATAGAAGATCCCCTTCAGTCAACGTTCCAATATAGCGCCCTTCTTCTGATACAAGCGGCACTGAAGTGTACTTGTGATAGGATAACTTCTCTAATGCCTGCCTAATCGTTGCTTCAGGGTTCAAGTACTTTACTTCATCTTTCGGCAACAAATAAAAAGCAATATTCATGTTGGTACGCGCTCTCCTTTGTAAGCATGATTCACGCTTATTTAAACGCTTTTTCTAACACCTTCTTTATTATATCAAAAAGGAACTTGGTCTGCTTTATTAAACCATTGTACAATTTTAAAAATCTTTTCTTACGGTCATCCGATTCCACTGCCAACGCTGTTTAAAGGTTTCATTTCGTGAACTGTACTTTTCAAACGTTTTACGGTTGCACTTTTTGAAATTAACTCGATCTCCTATCCTTCTCATCATTTTGCATCCTCATTACTCACTAAAAGCAATGATTTATTGATCAACTCACATTTTCTCGAATATTTTTTGCAAATCGTAATGATTCCGCTTATAATGATAAAGGATTGTTTGAAAGGAGAGAAACGGATGAAAAGGCTTGGCATGATAGGCATGATTTTTCTTTTGATCGCAACAGCAGCTTGCAGTAATAAAAGTGCTGATAAAAAAGAGGGAACGTTAAATATATATACAACCATTTATCCTTTAGAATACTTTACAGAAAGAATTGGCGGAAAGCACGTTGAGGTTTCATCCATTATTCCACCAGGGGCAGATGCGCATACGTACGAACCGTCTACTAAGAAAATGGTGGAGATCTCAGAAGGCGATGCGTTTGTATACAACAAAATGGAATCGGATGAATTCTCCTCTTCCGTTGCAGATACATTAAAGGGAGAAAACGTACCTCTTGTAGATGCAGCTAAAGGGGTTGAGCCTGCACATATGGAAGACCATAAAGAAGAAGGCACACATAAACATGGTTCGCAGGATCCTCATATCTGGCTGAACCCGGTACTTGCTCAAAAAATGGCGGACAACATCTTCAAAGGACTAGTGGAGGTTAAACCTCAAGAGAAAGAGTACTTTAAAAAGAATCATGATGCATTGATCAAAGACCTCGAAAAGTTAGATGCTACTTTTAAGAGTAAAGTTGAAGAAGCTCCAAAGGACTCCTTTATCGTCTCTCATGCAGCGTATGGCTATTGGGCTGAGCGCTATGGATTAGAACAGATTGCAATTTCCGGGCTATCCCCTTCTCATGAACCAAGTCAGCATCAGATTGAAAACATCATTCAACGTGCTAAAAAAGAGGAAATTCGTTATATTCTTTTCGAAAAAAATGTGAATAACAAAGTAGCTGAAGTGATCAATAAGGAAGTGAAAGCCGAAACATTGACGCTGCACAACCTTGAAACATTGACGAAAGCGGATCGGAAGAAAAATAGGGATTACCTCTCGATCATGGACGAGAACATTGAAACGTTATCAAAAGCACTCCAATAAAGACAAAACGCCTGGGATTCATTTCCCAGGCATTTTTTATATTGCATCCAACATTTTAAACTGTGACACAACGAGGTGATAATAAACCCCTTCAGCATTCATGAGCTGGTTATGGTTTCCTTGCTCAATGATTTCCCCATGATCAAGGACAACAATATTATCAGCTTCTCTGATCGTGGAGAGTCTGTGAGCGATAATGATCGCTGTTCTGTCATTCAACAACGTCTTTAAGGCTTTTTGAATTTTTTGTTCAGACTCGGTATCGATGCTCGCGGTCGCTTCATCCAGAATGAGAATGTCGGGGTCTGCGAGTAGAGCACGGGCAAAGGATAGCAACTGCCTTTCACCCACTGATAACACATTCCCTCGTTCTTCAACTTCTGTTTCATAACCATTTGTTAGTTTTTCAATAAAAGCATGTGCACCGACCGCTTTAGAAGCATTCTTCACTTCCTGATCTGTTGCATCTGGTCTTCCGAACCGGATATTCTCCATGATCGTTCCTGAGAAAATGAATGTATCCTGAAGAACAACACTCACCTTTTCACGTAAACTTGCAAGAGTAGCATCTTTTAAGTTCACCCCATCGATTAAGACTTCTCCTGAAGTAGGATCATAGAACCTGCTAACAAGGTTTGCGATGGTTGTTTTTCCTGAACCAGTATGACCGACAAGCGCTACCGTCTGTCCGGCCTTAATCTTTAGGTCGATTCCTTTTAATGCTTTTCGTTTGTCATCATAAGAGAACTCAACGTTTTTGAATTCAATTTCTCCATTCATTCTTGTAAATTCATAAGCGCCTTTTTTCTCATGTACGTTCGGCTGCTCATCTAAAAATTCAAAGATTCTTTCAGAGGACGCCATCCCTACTAAAAGCTGATTATACACCTGGCCTAAACGGGAGATCGGTTCCCAGAACATCCCTAAATAAAAGGCAAAGGTAACAAATACACCGATTTCAAGTGCTTCCCCTTGGATCAAGTACGCTCCAAACCATAATAGGATCGCTGTACCGATCGCGTTAGACATCTCAACGAACGGCCGGAACAACGCATTTTGTTGTGTGGCCGTTCTCCAGCTGTCATAGGTCTCATTATTGACACCGTTAAAAAAGCCCATGTTCTCTTTTTCTTGTGTATAAGACTTGGTCACTCGTATACCCTGGATACTTTCGTTCAGATGCGAGTTCAGCTTCGCCTGCTTAATACGGACAAGCTGCCACGAACGTCTGATCTTCTTCCTTAGGCTCGTAGAAATAAAGAACATCAGCGGTAAAATGACCATGATCGCCAAAGTGAGTTCTGGACTGTAAACAAACATGATCACGATAATCCCGAACAGCATGATGACATCCATCAGTACGTTAATGACACCATTTGTAAATAGATCCTGTAAGGAGTTAACATCGTTGATAATCCGAACTAGTATGGAGCCTGCTGATCGCTGATCAAAGAAACGATGGGACAAACGCTGTATGTGCTTGAACAGATGCTGTCGAATATCATAGATCACGTATTGGCCGAGATAGTTCATCCAACGAATCCGGAAAGTATTTGCTCCCCATGAGAGAAGATAGAGAGCTGAAATCGCGATAATCAACTTAATAAGAAGTGAGGTATCTTTATTCTTTATCGCATGATCAAACGTCAGAACCCCGATGAACACAGGCACGGCAAGTCTGACAGCCGTTGTGACCATCATCGCTATAAACGCTTTTGGAAGCAAATTCGTGCTGTAGGGCTTCATGTATCCAAAAAGCCTGATGATCTGACTCCAGTTAAAGGGTTTGTCGATCACCTGCTCAGAGGAATAACGGAAACGGGCTGATTTTCTTCTCTTATCCATTCCTACACCCCCTGCCCGTTATTTTGGAACACTTTATGTCTGTCCTGGTATTGAATGTCATAGATTCTGCGATAGTTCCCATATTCTTTCTGAATGAGTTCGTCATGGGTACCTCGTTCGATGACTTCTCCTTCATGGAGAACCAGTATTTCATCCGCATGTTTCAACGATGAAATCCGGTGAGCGATTATAAATGTCGTACGATCATCCATGACCTCTTTCAAAGCACGCTGGATCTTAAATTCTGTTTCCATATCAACTGCGCTTGTTGCATCGTCCAAGATAAGGATGGCAGGGTCGATAAGGATGGCTCTTGCGATGGAAATTCTCTGTTTCTGACCTCCAGAAAGCCCGAGTCCTCTTTCACCGAGGATCGTATCATAACCATCTGGCAGTTCCATGATAAAATCGTGGGCCTGTGCGCGTTTCGCTGCATCTACGATATCATCCATATCAGCGTCTGGATTGCCATAGGAAATGTTGTCCCTGATCGTTGAGGAAAACAGAAACGACTCTTGAAGTACCGTGCCGATATTTTTTCGTAATGTATTCAGCGAGTATTTTTCTAAAGGCTTGCCATCGATTAAAATACTTCCTGACTCCGGCGTATAAAATCTGGATAAAAGCTGCGTAATGGATGTTTTTCCGGAACCAGTCGCACCGATTAAACCGATTGTATGACCTTGTTTTACTGTAAACGTGACGTCCTTTAAGGCATCCTTCTTTTCATTTTTATAACGATGTGTCACATGTTCGAAGGTTACTTCTCCCTTTAAACGGGTAAAGCCGGAATCAAGATCCTCCTCCCCATCTAACTCAAGGGGTTCATCTAAGACTTCTAACAGACGTTCTCCGGAAGCCTTCGATTGTGAGAACGTGTTCATGATAAACCCGAGATTCATGATCGGGCCCATGATGTACCAGACAAGACTGAAGAATGCGACAAGCTCCCCTGCTGTAAGGTCACCATTGATGACTAAATATCCGCCATATGCGAGCAACAGAACGACGGATAAGTTCCCGATCAGCTCCATGATCGGAAAATAACGTGCCCAAATATGGGATGTGTGTAAAAACTGAGATTTGTAATCTTCATTCGAGTGATCGAATTTATTAATCTCAAAATCTTCTCTTGATAAGGACTTAACCGTGTTAATACCACTGATGTTTTCTTGGACTTTTGTGTTAAGGTTAGCCATTGATTTACGTATTCCTCTGAATGCGGGATGTACTTCTTTATCAAACTTGTATACGACTATTGCGAGGAACGGCATCATGAACAGTGTGATGATTGCTAGTGGAATGGAATAGAAGAACATGACGGAAAGACTGAATGCTATGATGAGAACGAAATTGATAAGCTGTGAAAACCCAAATGAGAGAAAGAAACGAAAACCCTCTACATCTGCTGTTAAACGGGACATGAGATCTCCCGTCTTCGCGTTATCATAATAACTGAAAGGCAAAAATTGAAGCTTCTCATACAGCGATTCACGGAGCTGGAAAACGGAGCTGATGCCAAACAAATCTCCAAAATATTGATGACAATATGTAGCTGCTCCTTTTATTCCCATTAATACGATAAAACCGATTGCTACATAAGGTACGAGTGGATACTCACCTTTGATAATGATTTCATCGATGGTAAACTGCAAGACCATCGGATAGACAACCGTGATCGCTGAAACCAGAATCAAAGTCAGGATCGACCAGTAAAAGTATTTCTTGTACGGCCAATAAAAGTCTTTTAACCTTTTAAACGTATCCAAATCTTCACCTTCCCCCTTTTGTAAAATAAATGACAATATACATCATATAACAGAATAGTTAGAAAAAACGAATCATTTGCTCGCTTTTATTAAAAATAATCAAATTGTAAACATTACACTTAGTTAATGAATTTTTAAATGTTCAAATCCATACAAAAAAGCCCCGAATACTTCGAGGCTTTTTTCGTAGACATTTATTTTTTTCTCCTGAAAGCAAAGAATGAAAAAATCGCGATTAAAAGAACTAATCCAATAGTCAATGGACCAAAATAACTCGGATTATCAGGCTTTTCTTTCTTATCTTGCTCAGGCATTGGTTGTTCGGTACTATCTTTATCTTCTTCTGGTTCTTCTTTTGGTTGGGCTTGTTCAGGACGATCTACCGAGAACGAGTAGTTCCCTTCAATCACATGGCCATCGGCTCCAATGATTTTATACTCAACTGTATAGTTACCATTTTCAAGCCTGTTGTTCAATTTCCCAGTCATTTGATTATCTTCAATACTAATCTGTAAAGGGATTTCTTCTCTTTCGTTTTTCAGTTTCATGGTGCTTAATGATTCAACCTTAGTTGTAAATGTTAGGACCACTGCTTCAAGATCTGTCGTAACCTTCTCTCCTTTTGCAGGTGTAGCCGTTTCAAGATCGGTGTGCGCAAATGCAAAGGAAGGCAGATTCATAGCAACCATAATTAATAAAAGAAAGGATAAGAACGTTTTTTTCATAATTGACTCCCTATATAATATTTTCTTTCTTATTTTATTTAAACAAAGAAAGAATACACCCACAAGTATTCAGTCTTTACAAATCGTTGACACTTTCATCAAAACACATACATTTTCAGCCTATTTTGCTGGATTTTCCGCTCCTGCCCACGTCTAAAACAAAAAAAGGCATAGAATGTATGGAAACAACAATTGCAAGAATTAAAGGAGGAAAAATCGATGGGTTATTCTCATGGCAATTCTTTTGCATTGGTAGTTGTGTTATTTATTCTATTGATTATTGTAGGGGCAGCTTGCTTCTGCTAATAAGAGATAGCAAAAAAAGAAAGCCGGATTCGTCCGGCTTTTTTCTTTTAAAGAACAAAAAGGAAAACTCAGCATTATTGTGCTGAGTTTTCTTCTATTTCTTTTTCCAAGTTTCCATTCACAGTAGCCGCGTTTTCACCATATTCTTCTTTAAGGTCCCAATAAGCCTCTAACGCACGCTGACCGATGTATTTGTTGATTCTTTGGTTACCATTTCGTGTAGTACCTTCTGGAACGACGACTGCAAATGCAATCTCAGGGTTTTCAAATGGTGCGTAACCGACTAGTGTTAAGTTATGTTTTTCTACTATCTGTCCTGTTTGCGGGTGTAAAATTTTACGCTGAGCAGTTCCTGTTTTTCCGGCAGGGTTATGGTACTTTTCAACATCATCAAAATAACCTTTTGCTGTTCCACCAGGGGCATGCATAACTTGCCAGAATCCTTGTTGTACGCGTTTGATGTATTTATCATCCACATCAAGTTTGTTTAAGATTTCTGGTTCAAAACGCTTAAGTAACTTCCCGCTCTGTTCTGTATCTGTTGCTGGTTCACGAATTTCTCTTACTAGCTGCGGTTTCACACGGTATCCACCATTTGCTATCGTGGAAACATATTGGACAAGCTGCATCGTTGTATAGGTGTCAAACTGTCCAATTCCTAAGTCGAAAAGGGTACCCATTTCTCCTGCTGGCGGTTTTCCTTCATATCCAACTGCTTCATTCGGAAAGTCGATTCCAGTTTTGACGCCTAACCCAAACTGATTATACATATAGCGTGCTTCTGCATATGTTTGAGTATAGTGCTCAGGACCGATCATCCGGTCCATGATGTTAAACATATATACGTTGGAGGACATTCTTAAAGCATCTAGATCATTGATCGTACCCATGTTCTTCCAAGACGATTTATTCATACCGTATTTTGTGTAGGTTGTATCGTATATGGTTTCTCCCATGCTGATCAGACCTTTTTGAAGACCTGATAATACAGTTGCTCCTTTTACGGTTGAACCCATTTCGTAGGAATTAAACAAAGCACCATACTCATCATTGATGAACTTGCCATTTTCATATCTTTTGCCAGCTATCCCTTTCACTTCTCCGGTTTTCGGATTGATCATTACGATATAGGCTGACTTGAGCAAATCATTTCCTGGAAGTGTTTTAGCTCTTAATATCTCTTCTTCCAGAATCCGTTCTAATCTAAACTGAAGTTCCATGTCTAAAGTCAGAACGATATCTTTTCCTCGCTGACCAGGTATGGTAGTTGGTTCACCAATCGTTTGACCGGTTTTAGGGTTGGTCAGATAAACAGACTTTTCTTTCGTTCCTTTAAGAACTCGTTCATATTGAACTTCAAGACCACTGACTCCAACTTGGTCACTTCTGTCATACCCAAGACTCGTATAATATTCCATTTTATTTTTAGGAATCTGTTTTACTGCACCAAATATCGCTGATTCTCCGTAAGGATAGATCCTTTTAGAGTCCGCCATGATATCGATGCCAGGCAGGTCGCCAAGGTTTTCAGAAATGATAGAAACTTCTTCGTTCGTTAAATTCGTCTTGATCCTTTGAGCTGAATAGGCATAGCCTGAATCCATTGCGCGTTTATAAGCTAGGATCTTTAATTCTTCTTCTGTAAGACTATTGATTTCCTCTTCTGTGATTTTATCAACAAGAGCTTTGTATTGATCTTTGTCGTCTAATTTTTTCTCACTCTTAGTCAACCGTTCGTCCATTAATTCTTGGATATCATGTGTTGCGATAAAATAATCTTTTTTATCACGTTCTGTAATTTTTTTCTTCTGTTCTTCTGTTACCCCTAGTCGATTAGCGAGCCATTTTGCAATACGCATCGTGTCATCGGCTTTGGTATCTACTGTCTTGGTATACGTAAGTGAGAAAAACGGTTCGTTGCCAACAACCTCACGAAAATTGCTGTCCAACAGCTTGCCGCGTGGTGCTTCTTTTTTAGCAATGACTTCTTCTACAGCCTCAGACTCCATTCGTTTTTCTTCTCCGTTCACAATCTGGAGTACTCCAAGTCTAAGAATTAGAATGGAAAATAGAAAAAATACGATTAAAAACAAGACGTTTAAACGAAAGGGTACTTGTGATTTTTTCTTCTTTCTTTCCGGATCCGCTTTCGTTACCATCATTCCGCTCCTTTTGGAATTTTTCCCGTTAATTTTACAATTATATTACAAAAGCATCTATGTATAGATTACTAGATGTTGACCAAAATTCCAACATATTCATTAAAAAAACCTCATCTTTTTTTGATAATGTTTTTCAACGTTTTATTTAGCACATACCATTAATTTTTCCGTGGGGAGGGGAACCGGTAGATATTCAGATGAAAGAACCGGATAGGGAAGAAGTGATCCAAAAAATATATTAAAAATGAAAGCTGGCTGCAGGGGTTCTTTTGTGAACTCCCACATGCCAGCTTCTTGTTTTTATATATGAGTATTAATTGGTTAGCCAGTTTCTTAAAGCGTCCAACTGGTCGAGCGCGTCTTTTCTTCCTTGTTCATAAAGAACGCTAAGTTTTTTCGGGTCACGTTCTATGCGCTTCACTGTCATCTTTTCAAGAGGCCTCAAGACAAACAGGTTTCCCTTTTTCTCCTCTTCTTCAATGTAATCTAATGTTGCATTATATTTAGCATATCGGTCTCGTAAACTTTTATCTAAACCGGTGTATTCAGGATAAAAGCGTCTCGTTACCCATGTCATCCTTGGCTTTTTCTTTCGATAACCCGGATTTTGTGTTAATACGACTACACCTTTTTTTACCCCGTCTTCTACCGCTCTACGGACAGGTATCGGATCAGCGATGCCGCCATCCATCATATGTTTTCCTTCGAGCTCAACCACCGGGGCTATAAAAGGAATAGAAGAGGATGCTCTGAGTACCATGGAGAGATCTATTTTACTAAAATCTTCTCTATTGAAGTAAACAGGTTCACCTGTTCTGCAGTCTGTAACAACCACTACAAATTTTTCCTGTGATTTTTTAAAAGCCTCATAATCAAAAGGAACAAGGCGGTTTGGAAGCTCATTAAAAATAAAATCCATCCCAAACAAACCCTTTTTCTTAATCAGCCAGTTCTTATAAGAGATATACTCAGGATGTGAACTGTACTCCAGGTTCACCGTACGATTCCTTCCGTGCTGTCTGGATAGATAGGACGCTGCATTGCATGCTCCAGCGGAAGCCCCGATCACATAAGGGAAATAAAGATCATTTTCCATAAACACATCAAGCACACCGGCTGTATACACGCCGCGCATTCCCCCGCCTTCTAAAATTAAACCGGAGTTTTCCATAACCCCTTCACCGCCTTTAGTTAACAAAGTTTACTATTTTTCATTATAAAAAAAACCCCACTTGAAAATCCACTAAAACGATTGAATGTAAAAAAACCTGCCATGGACATTTAGTGACGAGTTTCCTAATTTTACGGTACGTGTTCTTTTATTTATTACACGTTCGCTCAGAATACCTGAGTTTCGCTCAAAAATGCTGAGTACCGCTCAAAATATTCATTCTACGCTCAAACTCCCCTTTATTTCGCTCAGAATTTCAATTTTTCACTCAATGTGGGTATTTTTCAGGATCGGCAGCCTTTTTAAATACCAAAAAAACCCCTTTGCATCAGCAAAAAGGGGTTCTCTGCTATTAAATGAGGCCAAAATGTCTAAGCCCGTGATAGATTCCGTCTTCATCGACTGATTTTGTTACAAAATCAGCTGCTTCTTTCGCTTCTTTCATCCCGTTGCCCATCGCAATACCTGTTCCTGCGGCATTTAGCATCTCGATATCGTTCAACGCGTCACCGAATGCATATACATTTTCAGGTTTCATGTTCATCTTTTTAATAAAAGCTTCGATTCCTTTGGCTTTCGATCCGCCAGTTGGCAGGATATCCAAGGCATCTTCATGCCAGCGGATGAAATCGAAGGTTCCTTTATAGCTTTCTCGGTAAGCTTTTTCATGTTGTTCCTGACAGAACAATAGGACCTGATAGACTTCATTGTCTTTATAAAACTTTGGGTGATAGAGCGGGTAACTAGGCATCAGGTTGAACGTACAGTTTCTGATCGTCTCATGATCATCTGCGTTGCATGTTGCTCGCTGATGGTCAAGATAGACAAGCGGATGTCCTGCACGATTTGCTTCTTCTTCAATTTTAGTAATAAATTCGGCAGGTAAAGGTGTCTTGTGGATCACCTCATCCTTAAAAACAACGTATGAACCGTTAAAGCTGACGAAGGAATCCACACTTAGTTCTTCCCGGATTGGCTCGAACATGAACGGCCCACGTCCGGTAGCAATGGCTACATGTACTCCGTTCTTCTGCAACTGGCGGATACTTTCTTTCGTGCTGTCCGGAATGATTTTTTCATCGTTTACAAGTGTTCCGTCTATGTCAAAAAATACAATCTTATCGTTCATTTTGCATCTACTCCTGTTGTAAGTCGTACCCTATCATAGTGGTACGATTCAGAAAAAAAGTCAAATGTTGCGTGCTAGAAAAGCTACTTATTGACTGTCGTATTGATTTGGATGATCCCTTTTTCCGGCATAGATAATAAAAACACCGTTAAAATGATCAGCATTCCTCCTGCTGTCTGGAAGCTGCCAAAAGCAGTTCCGAGCCACACAACGGAAACAATCGTAGCGACTAATGGTTCAGCACTCCCAAGCAAGCTCGTTTCGGTCGAAGTAATGTATTTCAAACTATCGAGATACAAATAAAACGGCAATAACGTTCCAAAAATAACGACGAACCCAAGCATCCAAAACAGGGATGGCGTCCATACGATGAACCCTGCCTGCCAAGGCTGTGAGAAAATCGAAACGGCTAAACCGCCTAGTAGCATCGCCCATCCTGTGATAGCTGCTGATGAATATAGTTTTAGCAAACGGACTGGATAAACTGTGTAGACAGCAACCGAAACACCAGAGAGTACACCCCAGAAAATCGCTTCTTTTGAAACTGTTATGTAATCCAGCTTTCCATTTGTTAAAAGAAGAAATGTTCCCGTCAGTGCCATCAAGACTGCGATCCATTCTTTCCGCTTTGGCCATTTTAATAGTCTAAGTGCAAAATATATCGTAATAAAAACAGGACCTAAAAATTGAAGAAGCGTAGCGGTTGGTGCGTTTCCGGCTTCGATACTTAAAAAAAACGTCAACTGAGCACCAATCATTCCAGTCAACGAAAAAACAAGCAAATCCAAACGATCTCGTTTGTTCTTCCAAACTAAAAAAATTGGATGTTGGATAGAAACATAAGCTAAAAGAAGAAGCCCTGCCATCACCATTCGAACCGAAACCAGCCATGTTGCGGTTACGGCTGTGTGAGAGAAAATCCACTCTGCAGCATTTCCAGAAAACCCCCAAAGTGAAGCACCGGTTAGGGCAAGTGCAATCCCTTTCCATTTCACCATGTTTTCTTTGTTCTTAAGCCCCATCTCTCCACCTGCTCTCTCTAGATCCATGTATATCCAAACTTATCTGCCAAATTCTTTCTCTATTATAAATCCAAATTCTGAAAATAGCATGCGGAAAAAAAAAAAGAAAAACACTGGCTGGAAACCAGTCAGTGTTCTTCAAGAAAATAAAAATAGGGGGATGCTTTATCATACGAAATCCTAAAGGTTTGGTGTCGTAAATTCAAAAAATATGCGAATACCTATCTCATTAATTACCCATAAAAATATTTTCCGAGAGATGCATATTTTCTTAAAAGATATGCAAACTAGTATTACAAGGAGGTGATACATATGGCACGTAACAACAACTCTAATGAATTAGTAGTAGCTGGAGCACAAGCTGCGTTGGATCAAATGAAGTATGAAATCGCTTCTGAGTTTGGTGTTCAACTTGGACCAGACACAACATCCCGTGCGAATGGATCTGTTGGTGGTGAAATCACTAAACGTCTTGTTCAAATGGCTGAGCAACAACTAGGTGGCGGATACCGTCGCTAATCGAGAGTCTCTTGATTTTAAAAAGCGGACTGTACTCCTTAGAGTCAGTCCATTTCATATTTATTAGGCACTTTTCGTATATACTGTGTGTCAATGTTAGTAATAGATTTCCGCTCCAGATACTCGCTTTTTCGCGGGGCGTGCGGTTAGCCTCCTACCGTTTTGCCGCCTTCCTCAAGTAATGACTACCATTTATATTTTTCAAACAAAAACTGGCCAAACGGAAGGATTTTTCCTATTTGACCAGTTTCTTTTATTATTTTACTTTAACTTGGATCAATACAGGGTCATGATCGCTTGCACGTCCATGTTCTTCCATGAACTGTGAATTGATATGAACAATATCAACCTTTGTTTTCTTTGCCATGTTGTTTGTTACCAAAATATGATCGAGTACTTGTGCGTTACCTTGATAAGAATAGGTGTAACGCTCTCTTGATGGCACTTTTTCAATCATATTCGTAAGCTCTTTGCCTTTAACGATTTCAAGGGTATCTGTAAATTCGAAATCATTGAAGTCTCCAAGTAGAACTACTTTTGCGTTCTTGTTCTTGGTTGTTACATCTTTAACAAATCCGTTTACGACTGCTGCGATTTGTTTACGTTGAACTTCGCTTCCTAAGAAAGGAGGCTGGTTCTTTCCAAATAGTGGCTGGTCTCCACCTTTTGAGTTAAAGTGGTTCGCAACGACGATTACATCTTCACCGTTAAATGTAAATTGTGCAGCTACTGGCTTACGGCTGTTTTCGAACACAGGATTCATCGGATCGATTCTTCCCGGATTCAGTGTTAGTTTTCCTTTGTTGTAACCTACAGCTTCTGTTGCCGTACCTTTAGTGCCTTCAGCAAGTGAAACGCGTTCAGGGTTATAGATGAAACCTACGCGGATATTTCCTCCAGGAATTCCACCATCTTTCCCATCAACAGGAGCAATGTCTGTGTAAACATATTCAGGTCCGCCTTGTGCAGTGATTTCTGCGGTTAAACGATCAGCACTTTCTTTTGCATCAGTCGTACCGTCGTTAATTGGACCATTTCCATCTTGCATCTCGACCAATCCTACGATATCAGGTGCATTTAAATTTTGAACAATTGATTTTGCAATACGTTCTGCTTTCTCATCGGATGTACCGTCTTTGCCCTGTTCATTGGCTGAGAAGTTCTCAACGTTGAAGCTTGCAATTGTCAATTCTTTTTGTTTCTTATGAATATTCGTAACTTCTGGTTTTGTTTTGCCTTCTACAAATGTTGGAAGGTCTTCTACATCTGTTAAAACTTTATAGTTGCTAAAACCGTAGCTTACAACTCCAGTAATCGCACCAATAAAGTAATCTCCTGATTTAGCAACAAAACTTTCATCACCGATATCTATGAAAATACGTTCAGGGTTGTAATCAAATTCAGTAATGTTTAATCCGCCAGATGAGTTGCGCTTGCTCAGAATCCCGTGATCAGGAAGAACAACGAGCTCACCGTAATTTTGAGGAGCAATTACAGCCGGATTGTTTACTTTTACGAGCATGCCTTCTAGGCTTTCATAAAAGTCGATTCCATCTTCTGCGGGATCAAACTTTGCAAATTGGTCATTATCGATCACTTTTGTAGGAGGCTGAAGACCAAAGAGTCCAATTATTATAGCTTGTGGCAGCTTACGATTTTCTTCTTTAACAGAAATGCTTCCGAAATCTGCATTGATCTCCGTCATGGCTAAATCTGTTTTCAATTTATCCGAGTAGCCTTCAAGCACCCATTCTTTGACTTGTCCACTAACCGATACTACATTTCCTTCATTGGTTCCATGACCTTTTTTGTACACAAGAATTCCTTCAGATGTTTTTCTATCAAAATCAGGTTTTAAATCTTGCATATAAAAATTGTTTGCGTCGACCACTTTTGTTACAATTCCCTCTACACCCTCTACAGCTTTATTTTCTACTGGAGATTGGTGTCCAGCACCCTGTATGTCATGAATGCGCAGTCCTGAGAGTGCCACTTGATACTTAAATTCAGCAATACTGCTGTTCTTAAGACCTTCTTTTACGGCGATCGCCTTAATCGTTACGTCTTCTTGAATCGTAATTGGATCTGTGTAAAGCGTGCTATCTGTTGTTGGATTTGAGCCATCAGTTGTGTAATAAATGGCTGCATCTGGTGTTGCTGTTGAAAGGGTTACTTGAGTACCTTTCGAAACAACTTGTCCTTCAACCGAAGACTTCACTTCTTCTACCTGAGGTTCTGGAGGTGATGCGTCCACAAATTGAAATTCACTTGCATTTTTCAATCCAGGAACAGAAAAGTAAGCTTCAACCGTACCAGTAATTTGTACTTTCTTCCCTCTATTATCTGGATGGTCAACTAGGTTCAGTGCTGTTCTTACTGCATTTTGCGGCAATTGAACAGGCAGGATCTTTTTCGGATCCCTTTCATCTGGGGAATCAGCAAGAGCTAAATTCGTTGCAGCTGTAAAAGGTCCTTCAAATTGATAACTGTTCGTTCCTTTTACCGTCCCCACAATAAATCCTTCAACCGTTTGTGTTGACTTGTCTTGTTTTGCTATTGCCTCGCTCACGGTAATAACGTCAGCGGCTGCTGCACTTTGCATAGGTATTATTAAACTGATGACCATAGCAAAGATGATACTTAGATTTGTGAGTTTTTTCGTCTTTCTTCTTAACACAACCATCCACCTGCCTAAATTTTAGTATGTAAAACTTAGTAAATCCATGAAAAATATAACACAATTCTGTCGATTCAAGAGTTAGTTTTATATTAAAATAGTTACATAGGCTTACAAGTATTTTACAACATAGTGCTGTTTTACCATATTTTCTGTACCACATTCAGACGTAAGATTAATCAAATCTAAAAAAACGGCATCTAAGCAGGTTAGCTTTTTAGATGCCGATGTTATCTCGTATTTAAATCTCTTGTAACAGGTGTTGCTGCAAGTTCAGGATTATTTTCATGGAGCATCATAAGCAGGAGGTCTTTCTTTGTTTCACGTTCTAGCCATAGTTCCCCTTCCTCTGGCCTTAACATGACCGGCATCCTGTGGTGATAGTTCCCCATAAACGAATTTGATTCTTTCGTTATAATTGAACAAGATATTATCTCATCAGATCTACCCACAGTTCCTTTGTTCCACCTAGACCAGATACCCGCAAAGGCGAAGGGCTCATTACCTTCCAGTGTAAACTGGTAAGGCTGTTTTTTACTGCCTTGTTTTACCCATTCATAAAATCCGCTAGCTGGGATCAAACACCTTTTTTGATAAAACGATTCCTTGAAGCTCGGTTTTTCTTCAATCGTTTCACTTCTGGTATTGATCAGCTTGTTTCCGATCTTAGAATCATCCGCCCACTTCGGGATAAGCCCCCATTTCATATAACCCGCGCGATTACCTGTGCTGCTTTTAACGACGGCCAGCACATCCTGACTTGGGGCGATGTTAAATCGGTCTTCTTCATAATCGAATTCATTTACAATTTGAAAAGCATCAATGATAAACTCCTTGTCATAATAAAGAAAATATCTGCCACACATGTTCCCCGCTCCCTTTCGTGATGGATAAGAGGAAGAATAATGTAAAAACTATCATTCAGGAGGTGATTAAAATGAAAAACCCTATATCCATCTATCTGATTACATTTTTTACAATGATTGCTCTATTATTAACCATTGATTGGTCCATGGGCATATCGCCTATAACCGTCCTGCGACGATCCTTTATATCATTTTTTAAGTATGTGGATAAAATTGAACTTGTCTTGGTCATCTTCCTATTCTTTCTTCCAATACTGACATGCTTATGGTCTAACTGGATGAAGAAGAAGCAAAATGCTTAAGCTTCTTTTTTCTTAATAAGAATACAATAATAAAGAGTGCCGGTAAAACAGCCTGAAAAGGAATGTGTATAAAATCAGGCACAATATTCAACCCTTCGTTAATGTGTTCTACATAATTGGAAGCTATCGCTATCGAAGACAATATAACGACAACTCCGATTGGTCCGATGATCGAAGTTTCTTCTTTTACCCCGAATACATCCTGCGCTGCTTTTACGGATACATATAAAAAGACCGCAACCTTGAAAAATCCACCGATGATTAACGTAAAAACCACGATTGCATCTAGCCTCTGAATAAATTCTCCGATATTGATCTTCGCTACAGCTGCTAAAAGCGGGAAGTAAACATGTGTTGCTACGTGCCCACCGAGGACAGCTATATCCATGGCGATCGTAGTACTTAATACAAAACCGCTTACTCCCATCCCTAACAAGCCAATCTTTAATGCTTTGTTTCTGTTCTTCACTTTCAAGTAAGGAAGCAGCATCGTAAAAACAACCATCTCTCCAAATGGAAACGTAGGGGTTACAGGGAAAGCTGCTTTTAAAACAGGCATGACCCCTTCTCCAAAAATAGGAAGCAGATAGTTGAAGTCCATAAGATCTGCTGATAGTACTAATACCGTCAGTATGACTCCTAACAGAGCAACTAGTACGAAGAATATTTCTCCCGTCCGGACCAAGACCTCAAAACCCAGTTTTAACACATATACGATCGTTGCGATCATGAGTGTGTTCACGACGATGATTGGGGTTTGTACAAAAACAGCAGAGAGAAGAAGACTCCCAAAGTCACGCAATACTCTCGCCGCAAGATATAAAAAGTACAGCATATAGCAGAATCCAAAAATCTTCCCTATATGTTTCCCGAATAACACTTGCACATATTGAGTTAATGATAGATCAGGAAACTGTTTATAAAGGAAGTAATACCCCGAAAACAGGATCATACCTGCAACCATACCAAACAATATAGCAATCCATGCGTCTCTCCCTGCATCCATACCGAGCCCGACAAGGATGGCGCTCCCAAGTTCGAACAATATGATCAGAATAAAATACTGCTGAAGATCGATTTTATACGATTTCATGAGGAATCAACCTCTTCCTTGTTTTCTATCTTTTTGTCAAATAAAAATGGTGAAGTTCGAATCCCTGATCTTCTGATTCTGGAATCCACTTTTACCTGGACTTTTATTTCAGGAAAAACTCGATTGTATTTCTTTTTATACATATGGTTCCACTTTTTAGGGTTTTCTCTGTACAAAAGTTCACCGAATCCTAAAATATCACTGTTGTAACCTTGAGCGGCTTTAACCGTTTTCATGATTTCCTTTTGAATCACGTTGTTAAATTCTTTTTCAATTTTTACGATCTCAGATGGATCTTGCAGATTGACAGAGCAGTTGGTTTCCGCAATATTCGTTTCAGGAAAAACCTTTACATCTATGGTAGGAACGTCTCCTTTAGTAGATGCTGAGAGTTCCGTATTTGACCGAACAACCTCTATGGCATATCCTTTCTTATTGTTGTTACAAGGGACCGTTACAACGGTGCTTTTAATTTTTCCTTTTAGCCAGAGAACACCCCTTGCGTTTGGACCATCCAGCCATCCCTTTAACTTACCCTTTTTAAAAACCCCCATCCCCGAGAGTTTTACTCGTGCTGGTTCTCCAACTTCATAGTTTCTAGATGTCACGGCAAGATCTTTATCACCAGTAAGTTCAATCCCATTGATTAGTGGCTCTCCACCCTCGTTAATGATAGACTGAAGCACCTCATTGATATCTTGCTGAACATTTTCTCCCCAATTTTGCTCCGTAATGTTTAGGATTGCTGTTACTTCGTCTGATGTGACTTTATCAATCGCGGTAAATGTTCTTAAAATTTTCGAGGGTGTGGTGTTTCTGGCAATTAGAACTTGTATTGTAGAACGTACTTCAGGATCACGTGACATCATATCAAGGGCTTCATATATATTTTTTTTAGCCAGTTTCTCGCTAAATACGAGCATTCGAGCATGTGCAAAAAATAGTCGGCGCGAAGTTTCTTTGGACGCATTCCGGGTGGCTTCCATCAAATTTTTACCTTTGGATTCATAAACAGTAAAAATAGGCTGCTTACCGCCTCCTTCTCCCATAAGGCCAGGTGCGACAGTGGTTGGGTTCACGACTTGGTAGGTAACAATCAAATGCCCTTTATTATCTAGATTGATGCCAATGCCCATCACGATCGATAACTCATCAAGCTCATTCTGATCCCAGCAGCCTGTAAGAATAAGAAGACATAAGGAAAAAGGAATGAAACATTTCAAGACTTTCATCTCGTTGTTTCCTCCTCTCTCTTTTTCTTAACTTGATAAGGATCAGTACGAGTTGCGTTTTGCTTTGCCAGGTTTACGGGACGTTTAAATAAGTGAGAAATAGGATACCGCAATAAGCTGTCCTTTAAGTCTTGTATTTGGATTGGTGCAAAAGGACTTAAATAAGGAACCCCAAATGATCGCAGACTCGTTAAATGAGCCACGATTACGATAAGCCCAAGCGTTAACCCATAAAAACCAAAGATAGACGATATGATCATCAGTGGAAAACGCAGTAAACGAGCGGATGTTGCGACAGCAAAAGAAGGAATCGCGAAACTTGCAACAGCTGTGATCCCAACAACAATGACCATTGCAGGAGAGACTAGACCTGCCTGAACAGCGGCCTGCCCTAAAACGAGCGCACCAACGATCGATACAGCTACCCCAACAGCACGCGGCATACGAATCCCTGCTTCACGCAGAATCTCAAAGGTTATCTCCATGACTAGTGCCTCCGCTATAGCCGGGAAAGGAACTCCTTCACGCTGAGCCGCGATTCCAAAGAGTAAAGTAGTTGGAATCATTGCCTGGTGAAAGGTTGTTAGTGCGATATAAATAGACGGTGCAATCAATGAAATAATAAAAACGGAAAAACGAAGTATTCTCAAAAAGGTACTGATGTCGTATCTCATGTAGTAGTCTTCTGATGATTGAAAGAACTGGATAAATTGTGCAGGGGCGATGAGAGAGAAAGGGGTTCCGTTCACAAGGATGCCCACTCGTCCTTCTAATAAGTTTCCTACCACAACATCAGGTCTTTCTGTACTCATAACTTGCGGAAAAACGGTAACCGTCTCGTCTTGTATGAACTCTTCAAGCTGGCCCGTTTCTAGCACTCCATCCGTTTTCACTTGTTCGATTCTTTCTTTTATCTCTTTAACGATCAAAGGATTTACGATGTTTTCTAAATAAACAATGGCAAGGTCTGTTTTTGTGATCTCACCGACTTCAAACCTTTCAACTCTTAGATCTGGAGATTTAACTTTTCTTCGGATTAAGGAAAGGTTTGTTTTTATGGATTCGGTGAAAGCTTCTCTTGGACCACGGATGACTACTTCAGATGCCGGCTCTTCAATATTCCTCATCTTTCCGCCGGTTGTTCCCAACTTTAGACCTTTCTTGTTCCCTTCAATTAATAAAATACTAAGCCCGGCAAGTAGTGCCTCAAGCAGTTCTTCTTCTGTCTCAACATCTTGAACTTTACCAAGAGCTAAAGCGTTTTGTTTGATGTAATGAAGGGCATGTCCTACAGGAACAGGTGATGATTGTTTTTCCGATGAAAGGTTCATCAGAGGTTCTAAAATAAATTCACTTAAAAGCTGTGTGTCGTTCATCTCTTCAAGGTACATAAGGGTTGCTGTTACTTTTTGTTCCAGTTCAAATTCGAATTCCCGTATAATAAGATCCGTTGGATTGCCAAGAAGTTTGTTAATTCTCGAAACATTAAACTCTAAAGACGGGCTTAATTCTCCTTCTTTCACTTGTTTTTCCTGACTTTTGTAGTCATCAGCTTCAGAAGAAACTTGAAAAGAAGAACGTTCGCCAGCTTTTTTCTCTGCAACCAGTTCAGATAACTTTTTATGTGTTTTGATAACAGGGCGTTTTCTTCTATTCCGCATAAACCATCCGCCTTTTTTCCAATCTTTTCTTATCATTTACGGAATAGACCATGGTTATGTAAAATGAAGTACACAAAAAAGCCCCTAATTCGTTTTATAAACGAATTAGGGGCTTCAAACAATTTAACAAGATGAATGCCAGGGTTCTGTATCCCTGGCTGGAAAAAGGTTATCTTTATTATATCACCTTATTCTCATTTTGCGAATCTTAACATCTATAAATTTTTAAAAATATATCTTAATGCTCAGATGGTTTCCCAAGGCTTTTTTACACCGAATTCTTTTGCTAGTTTTTTGCTTTCTTCCCGACGTTTTTTCCTCGCTACCGCTCGTTCCGGGGCATGTTCATGCAGCCATTTTTCTTCCTCTGTTTCAGGTATGACTTTTGGCACAGGAGTAGGTTTCCCATCCTCTCCTAAGGCTACAAAAGTTAAAAAAGAAACCGCGCAGACTTTTCGCTCTCCGGTTAAAAGGTTCTCAGCAATTACTTTAACGAAAACCTCCATCGAAGTGGTTTTCGTCCAAGTTACGAATGACTCTAAACAAACCGAGTATCCTTCTTTGATCGGTTCCAGAAAATCAACCGAATCCGTTGAAGCAGTCACAACATGTTTGCGTGCATGACGAATAGCTGCAATTGCAGCAACATCATCGATATAGGCCATAAGCTTTCCGCCAAAAAGCGTTCCATGATTGTTGGTATCAGGAGGCAGGACAACTGAAGATTTAACGGTGCGTGACTCGTGTACATATTTGCTTTCCATAATCAAAACTCCTATCCCTTTCAGGTCATTGATAGTATATGTTTATTAAGTGATTTTACGCTGATCGAATTCAGTTTTTTTCAGACTAAACATCTCAATAATTTTTACGGTACGTGTTCTTTTAATCTGTTACACGTTCGCCCCATGTAACCCACTTTCCGCGAACATCTGGAGCGTAAATCAACTACTTTCAATAAACAACCTTGAAAAACCACAACATAGTAAAAGACCTCTGCTTTTTTACCCTAGAACAGAGGTCTTTAAACGAAAAACTATAGAATTATTTTTTTACCACAGCATGTCCGCCGAACTCATTACGAAGCGCAGCAACGACCTTACCATGGAACGTGTCATCTTCTAATGAACGGAAACGCATGAATTGAGAAAGCGCGATAACTGGAGCTGAAGCCTGATAATCAAGTGCAGCTTCAACCGTCCAGATCCCTTCACCTGAAGAGTTCATAACACCACGGATATCTTCCAGGTTAGGCTGCTTGCTGAATGCGTTCTCCATCAATTCGATGAGCCAGCTTCTGATAACAGAACCGTTGTTCCATACTCGAGAAACAGCTTCATAGTCATAATCGAAATCACTCTTATCCAGAATTTCAAATCCTTCACCAATTGCTTGCATCATTCCGTACTCGATTCCGTTATGAACCATCTTTAAGAAATGACCAGATCCTGCGCGGCCTGTGATTAAGAATCCTTTTTCCACACAAATCTTCTCATATAGAGGAGCTAGATAATTTACCGCATCGTCATCTCCACCCATCATTGCACAAAGACCGTAGCGTGCTCCATCCGTTCCGCCGCTCGTTCCAACATCCACAAAGTGAATACCGTCTGCTTTTAATTCTTCGTAACGACGAAGTGTATCCTTGTACATGGAGTTTCCAGCATCAACGATAATATCCCCTTCAGTCAGATGAGTTTTAAGTTCATTGATGACTTGGTCAACAATCTCACCTGCAGGAACTAGAAGGATAACCGCTTTTCTTCCTGAGAATGAATTTGCCAGTTCTTCTACGGACTCTACACCTTTTACACCTTGTTCTGAAATCTCTTTTACAGTGTCTTTGTTTACATCAGTAGCGATAACGGTGTACCCTTTATCGTTCATGTTCAATGCCATATTAAAGCCCATTTTCCCTAGGCCGATCAATCCGATTTCCATTGTTCATATCACTCCATTTTATGTATTTCGTACTTTTTGTATTATTACACAAAATAAAGGCTCTTAACCTTTACTTGCTACACTGTCTACTACCTTATCGAAAAATGACCAAAAAAACAATTATTTAATCATCTTTTAACGATGTTTTATCTATTTTATAAGGATACTTTTTTTCACAGTCTTTTACATGAACCAATTCACGGTTGTCCACATAGTTTATAAGATACCGGTTTAATTGGAGGAGAATACGTGAAAAAAATTATTGTGCTTGCTTTAATTGGTCTCGTGGCACAGCTGATCGATGGATCACTGGGAATGGCCTACGGTGTGACGTCAACAACGTTACTCTTAATGGTAGGACTATCTCCGGCGATGGCATCAGCTTCTGTTCACCTGGCCGAAGTCGTAACATCAGCGGCTTCTGGATACTCTCATTTCAAGTTTGGAAATGTTGATTTAAAAATTGTGAAAAAGCTCGTACTGCCAGGAGCGATTGGTGCATTTTCAGGCGCGGCTTTTTTGAGTTATATACCATCAGTCATCATCAAACCATACATCTCTATATTTTTACTAGGATTAGGAATCTATGTTATTTTAAGATTTTTACTGTTAAAGATCACATTGGTGCCTGTTCCGGAAGAAGTGCCCACTAAAAAGAAGACTTTTTATAGACCTGTTGGACTTGTAGCTGGATTCTTAGATGCCTCTGGAGGTGGGGGTTGGGGTCCTCTTACAACACCACTGCTTCTGACACAAAGACATCTTACACCAAATACAGCTATCGGTACTGTTAACTTTAGCGAATTCGCGGTGTCCCTGTCTGCATCAATCGGGTTCTTTCTGTTCTTTGGATGGGAGTCCCTTTACTGGCAGATCGTACTTGCTATGATGGTCGGCGGTGTTATAGCAGCTCCATTTGCCGCATGGCTTGTTAAGCGTATAAAACCTGCATTATTAGGCGTACTTGCGGGCGGTCTTATTATCCTGACAAATCTCCGCACCATTTTAAAAGAGTTTTATTCGTTGGAATTGTTTCAGGAATTGGAATATTTGCTTCCATTGCTATTTATGTGGCTCATGCTGATCATCGCAGCAGTTCGCAAAAAATCATAATCAAAAAACAGGGGACAGACCCGGGTCTGTCCCCTGTTACTTTTTACACTTTTTTAAGATGAAACTTATTCTTCAAACCAAAGGATTCCAAGTGTACCTGCTCCGACATGCACGCCGATCGCTGGGCTGAGCTGACCAAGATTAATCGTAAGGTCTGGATATTTTTCTTTTAACAGATGCAGCCAATCTTCTGCTTTTTCAGAAGACCCGCTATAAACGACACTCACTCCGTTTACAGATTTTTGAGATGCCGCTTCTTCAAAAAGTTCAAGAACACGCGACTGCGCTTTTTTTAACGTCCGTATTTTTTCAAAAGGCACTAAAGATCCGTCCTCAAAAGTCAGAATAGGCTTGATCTGCAGAAGGTTCCCAACGAGGAAACTTGCACCCGATAATCTGCCTCCGCGTCTCAGCTGCTCTAGATTGCCAATACATACATATCCCTTAACGTTGGCTGCAGATCCTCTTAATCGTTCAGCGATCACTTCCGGATCAAGTCCTTCATCTTCTAATCTCTTCCCTTTTAAAATGAGCTGCTTCATCGCTTCAGAAGTGATTTTTGAATCCACAATATGTATAGGAAAATCTGCCATCTCTGCACCTATCCTTGACCCATTAATCGTTCCGCTGAATTTTTCTGAAATATGTACGGCGATTCCACAGTCATAGTCAAGTTTTAGCACTTCATAAAAATCAGAAAACTCACCGACGGTTGGCTGGCTTGTTTTCGGAAGGTCCGGCATCATTTCCATTCTTTCATAGAATTCAGCTGGTGTGATATCCACACCATCCTTATATACTTCTTCGCCCATAATGACCGAAACAGGGACAATATGTATGCCAAGCTGCTTTGCTTCTTCTTGTGTAATGCAGCTTGTACTGTCTGTAATCCAAGCAATACGCGCCATCTGTTTTCCCCCTTTTTTCTCTCTTTCTTCTATTAGATATTAAGAAAAGAAATCCTCTTTTCAGACCATAATATATTTTTATGGCAAAATTATTCTATATTTCAATAGTTTAAATACTACCTTAGTGATACACATTGGGAACTAGATACTTTATACTACATTTTAATGGAACTTATCGGAAATTTATATTAAAATAGGAATGATGTAAGCTAAGGAGGCAGTACTGTGAAAGTGGCAGAAAGTAGAAATATATTATTGGATGTCGAACGGATAGATCAGGCATTAGCAGAAATCATGGACGTTTTAAAACCTGAGATCTGGGAAGAGGAAGAGATCACCTCTACTCAATTTCAAATTTTAAAGACACTTTCTACACGTGAAAAATGGACGGTTTCTGAAATTGCTGATGCTATGAAGGTTCGTGCAAGTGCAACTACCGTCATTATCGACCGACTTGTTAAACGAGGATTAGTCGACCGGTATCGTTCAGAGTTAGATCGCCGAATCGTTTATGTTCATCTCAATCAAGCTGGTTTAGAAGCTTTTGGAATGATTCAAGAAAAGAGAAATGGCGTTCTATTAAAGTACATGTCCCAGCTTACAGAAAAACAGCTGGCAGATATGGTTGAATGTGTCGAGCATCTTTCCTCAATCGTCAAGAACTAATTATCAATCAACTGCCCTTACTACTATTCACAGTTTAGTTTTACTATTTTACATACTATATAAGCAACACGCTATCATAAAAAGATAGCGTGTTATTTTTATTTTTACTATATTCTGTAAAAAACCTAACATATCCCTAATTTTGTACGATATAAAAAACAGTGAGTCGTACAAAAGTTTGAATACACAAATAGGGGTCAAATATGGCAAAGATAAAAAGATTAGAAAGACTATTACTATCTATTAATACTAAAAAGCACTTTACGTTAAAAGAATTAGCGGTAGAATTTCAAGTATCTACCCGTACGATACAGCGTGATCTATTAAGACTCATGGAGATGGGATTGCCGATCGTTTCAGAATTTGGTCCACATGGCGGATATCGGATTGAAGACGACAGGATCCTTCCACCAATTGGTTTCACAGAAATGGAAGCCTCTTCCATACTTTTTGCCCTTCACGCCTATGAAGCTGAAAGTTTTCCTTATCAAGTTCAAAGCAGGTCTGCCTCTACAAAACTTCTTCATTACTTGCCAGCAGATGCGAAGGAAAAATGGAGACACGTTCAAAAACGCCTAGCTGTCCATTTCCCCCTTCCTAAAGAAAGTTTGCATGCGCCAGTAATGCTCGAAGCGGCAATGAAACAAAAGATTGTAACCGTTCTTTATCATGTCGAAGGGTCTAACATATACTCTAATATTCAGCCTATTGGAATATACAATGAGGATAGAGAGTGGTTCTGCCCGGCTTATTGCTATTCCCTCAACGACTTTCATGTATTTAATCTATCGGATATCCACCAAGCTGTAATCAATTATGAACCGATGGATACTAAAGACTTTACTGCTATCACCATACATAACTGGGCTGCGAAAATAACGCCGCGTTCTTATTTGGAACTCGTAGCTGAGATTGCACCTCATAAAACGGATTACTGCGTCTCACATCCTTTTTTAAAACAGTTCATCGTGAAAGTTGATGATGGCACAATCATGCTCAAGGGTCGTGTTCTATTGAATCATATCAACAAAATAGCAGACTATTTATGGTTCTTAAAATCAGATATCACCATCCATTCACCCCATGAAATCAAAATGATCCACGCTCGTTGGGCAAAAGAGATTTCAGCTAAAAATGAAGTTATTTTCAATATGTAATCAAAATGATACATATTTTTCCTCTTTTAGGCGTATACTATAAGTAGAACAGAAAAGGGGGATATCTATGGCTTTTTTTTCAAAACAACCTGCTGAGCCGATTCCAGACGTGGAAACGAAGGTGTGGGCTTGCTCGAGCGAAGGCTGCTCATGCTGGATGCGCGCTGACTTTTCTTTGCAAAAAGAACCTCAATGCCCCATCTGCAAATCATCCATGAATGAGGAAATTCGGATGCTTCCTGAACTTAAGAGTTAATGAAATAAATAGAAACCGGCCGGGTAGATCCCGGCTTTTTCTATGCCTCTTTTTGGACAAACACCTTGAACCGAACTACCGGTCCAGGGTGTTTTTGTTTATTTTCCTATCCAACCGGGTACGTTTTTTATACAAGCAAAAAAGGAGGAATTGATTATGCATAACGAAAATAACTACAATCAACATACGACAACAGCAGAGCCGGTGTTTACCCATTCTGATTTCCAAACACGCGAAAAAACGAATAATCACCAAAAAGGGTCTAGTTCTAGATTCAGAACAGGTTTAGTAGTAGGAGGTTTAGTAGGTGCTGCAGCAGCACTATTATATGCCCCCAAAAAAGGGAATGAGTTCAGAAACGATTTACGTGATACGTCGATAAAGCTAAAAGAACGTACCATGCAAAAGAAAGATGAAACCATGTTAAAAGCTAAGCTTGGAACGATGGACGCAAAAGATGCTGTTGATAACATGAAGGACAAATCGAGCAGCATGTCAGTTTCTGCCCGTCAAAAATTGCAAGAAGCTAAAAATACGATTAAAGATGCTAAGAAAGAGACGAAATCAGCGATCGACGAAGCAAAAGTGGAAGCTGAAAAAGACGGATACAGCACGCAATCTTCTACGAATACAACTGCTGTAGTCAAACCCCGAACAATGACAGGAACGGATTCCAGTTCCTATGAGAAAAAACAAAGTGATGTAAACAAATTTTAAATGAAATAAAAAAGCCGGGATTGTAGACTGACTTAGTCAATTGAGACAATAATAAAACACCTGTTAGGCTGCCATACTTCCAAATTCGATTGGAGTGTGGTAGCCTAATTTTTCTTGAATTCGCTCTTCATTATAATACTTTATGTATTG
>NZ_JAMBOR010000100.1 GCF_023715845.1 Fictibacillus phosphorivorans | reverse complement strand
TGTACGCAGAGTAAACAGCACATCAAGATGATTCACCGGCACATCTGGGAAGATTACTTGGAGGAAGCCGATCACCTTCGTCATACGGAGGAAAATAAAAAAATATATGCACAGCGCAAAGAAACGATTGAACGGGTTTTCGCTGATGCAAAAGAAAAGCATGGTATGCGATGGACGAAGCTCAGAGGGCTCAAAAAAGTTTCCGCGCACGCGATGCT
>NZ_JAMBOR010000099.1 GCF_023715845.1 Fictibacillus phosphorivorans | reverse complement strand
CTATAAATACGTTTGTGATTAAAGTTCTGTTTAAGGGTTCGGTTTATATTCATTGTCATTCGACGATAGCCGTAGATTCCCTTAACTTTCTCATAGAGAGCTTTCAGCTCTTTTATAATCTCGTTATTCTGAAGCTCTTGTGTAGAAGGTGTACGGTTCAGCCACTTATAATAGGCAGCTCGTGAGAGATCTGCGATCTCACAAAGCAAAAGAATACTTAAT